>NZ_BTXD01000002.1:0-794599 GCF_036986835.1 Bifidobacterium apis
ATCGAACAGGAACGGGCACCCCTGCAAGACCCCTATTAACAACCCGACCTATTAACAACCACCCAACACGCTTACAGCCACAAGGCCAAACCCCCAACATAAACAACGCGTTTAGTTCCTATAGCCCCGCAAACGCAGTTACGGTTCCAACCGGCAAACCCAGATGGGCCATCAACGGGCAATCCCATCCGATGGCCGTCCACACTCGATGGAGCCCACATCGCGATCAAGGCTTTGACCCTGGCATGTTTGCATTGTTTTTATCTACCGCTCCACAGAGGCGGACACGTTCGGATTCCTGACTCCATTGCGAATCAAGCCTGCTGCAATGGTTGCGCCGGCACTCTTCCAAGGACCTACAATGATTCTGATTAAAATTCTGCAAATCTATCGGCCGACAGATTGGTGGACCCATCGCAACGACTCCGGAGGCCTACACAACAATGACCAGAACTGAAAAGGGCGCACTTGGCGCGCTTACCGGGCTGTCCTTGGGGGACGCGCTGGGCATGCCCACGCAGAGCATGAGTCCAGCAGCCATCCATGAGGCCTACGGCAGAGTCGACACCCTTCGTGATGCCATTGCGGATCAGCCGATAGCTCCCGGTATGCCTGCGGGGGCTGTGACCGATGACACCGAGCAGGCGCTGATCGTGGCGGAACTGATCATCGATGGCAAGGGACACATCGATCCGAAAGAGTTCGCCAAGCGCCTTCTGGCCTGGGAGGACGATATGAAGTCGCGCGGATCGCTGGACTTGCTCGGGCCCTCCACCAAGCTGGCTCTGGAACAGGTTCGCCAGGGCGCAGACATCATGACCACGGGAAGGACCGGCACCACCAACGGGGCCGCCATGCGAGTCACCCCGGTAGGGATAGCCAACAGGCCCAAGGACACCAGGAGGCTCGCCAATCGCATCTACGAGTCCTGCCAGGTCACCCACGACACGGTCGCAGGCTTCCAAAGCGCAGCGTTGATCGCTACGACAGTCAGTCTGGGACTTGAGGGAATGACCGTTCGCCGGGCGTTGCAGGAGTCCCTGCGCCTGGTGCCCGCCATGGAGACCTCAGGGGCTTGGACCCCCAAGGCATCGGTTCCCGCACGGGCCCGCCAGGCAATACGGCTGTCTGAGGAATTCAGTGATGAGGGCGACTTCGAACGCCACCTGATTGAAGACTGCGGCACCTCGGTCGAATCCAATGAGTCTGTGGCAGCCGCCTTCGCCCTGGCCTGGAGGTTCTCCGACGATCCCCAATCGGCTCTGTTCGCCGCAGTCAACCTTGGTGGCGATACGGACACCATCGCTGCAATGACCGGCGCAATGACCGGCGCGAGTGCAGGTCCCGAGGCCTTTGACCCCACACTCTGTTCCCGGGTGGCTTCGGTATCTCACCTCGACCTGCAGAAAACCGCCCGTGGCCTGATTGCCCTAAGGCAGTAAAGCGCAAACCGACAAGACTGATTCCGTCAGGAACACAACAATGTAGAATCCAGCCCCCCCCCCAAGATTGCGGGGACCACACAGACCAGGCCAACTGCCAGAACAGCTGATCCATCGCTACATTCAGTACAACGTGAGTCAAAGGAGACAATCCATGTCAACTGCACCAAAAGAAGGCACCATCCTCTCCAGGGTTGAGCAAAGGGGCATCGAGCCTGTGCCCGAGGACCAGAGGAACGGGTCGCCCGGCCAGCTCTTCTGGGTCTGGTTCGCCGCCAACATCTCAATCCTGGGGATCCCTCTGGGAGCTACCCTGATCGCCCAGGGCCTCAACCTCTGGCAGGCCGTGCTCGCCACGACCATCGGGGCCTTCGGATCCTTCGCCCTGGTCGGCATCATATCCATAGCCGGCAGAAGGGGCGGCGCCCCCACGCTGACCCTGTCCCGGGCCATTTTCGGCGTCAGAGGCAATGCGGGCCCCACCCTGGTGGCCCTGCTGTCCAGACTGGGCTGGGAGACGGTGAACACCATGACCGGCGCCTTTGCGCTGCTCTCCCTGATCGCCATCATCTTCGGCACCTCGGCCGATGCCAGGCGCTCCCCCTTCCTGACCTTCGTCTGCATTGCCGTCTTCGTGGCCCTGACCGTGGTGGTCTCGGCCGCCGGTCACGCCTTCATTCTCACCGTGCAGAAGTGGGCCACCTGGATATTCGGCGCCCTCACCCTCCTGGTGGCCATCTATCTGGCCACGACCGTCGACTGGTCCTCCTTCATCGGCAATGCCCCCGGATCAGCCAGCGCCTTCCTTATCGGTGTCGGCACCATAGCCGCGGGGACGGGCATCGGCTGGGTCAACTCCGGCGCAGACATGGCCCGCTACCAGAAGACCTCGGTGAAATCCGGCTCTCTGGTCCTGACTGCAGCGGCCGGCGCCGGCATTCCACTGGTGGTCGTCATCGGCCTGGGGTCGGTCCTTACAGCTGGCAACTCCACCATTGCCTCCGCCGCCGATCCGGTCGCCGCGGTTCGAAGCGCCCTACCCGCCTGGGTCTCCATCCCCTATCTGATTGCCGCATTCGCCGGGCTGCTCATGTCCAACAACCTTTCCGTATATTCTGCCGGCCTGACCACCATCACCCTGGGCATCAGAATCCCCCGCGTCTATGCGGTCGTGGTCGACGTGGTGGTGACCACCTGCGGAGCCCTGTACTTCACGCTGGGTTCCGACGGGTTCTACGGCCCCTTCGTCACTTTCATCTCCCTGCTGGCAGTGCCTCTGAGCACCTGGGCAGGCATCTTCCTGTCAGACATGATCTTCCGCAAGCGCTACGATTCCGACGGCCTTCTGAACCTTCGAGCCGACTCCCCCTACTGGTACTGGCACGGCGTCAACCTCCCAGCCATCATCAGCTGGCTGCTCGGAATAGTCGTCGGCTTCCTGTTCGTGACGGCCCAGGTCTCCAAGGACGAGGTCTGGTTCTCGGGACCGCTGGCCGACAGCTTCCTGGGCAGGAACGGCCTGGCATGGCTGGTTTCCCTCCTGCTGGGAGGAATTCTCTACGCCATTCTGCACGTCCTCTCCGAGGATTCCATGGCGGTGAGGAGCAGTGGTGATGACTGAGCCAAGGATCCTCCATCTCGGTCAGGTGGTGGTTGACCTGAGCATGGACATCGACCATCTACCGGAGCGCGGAGGGGATATTTTCGCCAGGCGAAGCGCCATAAACGTCGGCGGCGGGTACAACGTGATTCGCGCAGCCAGGCAGATGGGGGCGCCGATAGCCTATATGGGGGCGATCGGCACAGGTCCGATGGCGGACATGGCCCGTGGGGCCCTTGCAGCCCTGCGGGTCCCCGCCCAGGGGCCTGTGCTGGATGACTGTGATACCGGATACTCGGTAGCCATGATCGAGCCCTCGGGCGAACGCACCTTTGTGTCGGCAAGGGGCGCAGAGACCCGCGTACCGGAGGGCACCTACGAAAGCATGGACCTGGTTCCCGGCGACGTCGTCTACCTGAGCGGGTATTCCTTCTGCCACAAGGACAACACCCGGAGCCTGGTCGGATTCGCACACCTACACCAGGGCGAAGGATTCCCTGTGCTCTTCGACCTGGGACCCATGGTGGCCGATATTGCACTGGATGTGCTTGATGCTGTCAACGGACTGCATCCGATCTGGTCACTGAATGAACGCGAGGGACCAATCCTGGCTCAGCGTCTGGAGTGCCGACCCGAAACCGGCAATGCAACCGAGCCGGAATCCGTCTGCCGTTCGCTCTCGCTGAAACTGGACAGTCCGGTGGTTCTCAGGGCCGGCGCCCGTGGTGCCTGGTACTGCCAACCCAAGGATGCAAGGCAGAGCCGATACATTCCGACCCCGCAGGTCCATGCCATAGACACCAACGGTGCCGGCGATGCACACTCGGGCGTCCTCTGTGCGGGCATCTTCCAGGGCCTGCCCATCGAAGAGGCGCTGACACTGGCCAACTGCGCAGGGGCCCTTTCCACCACGCAGCCAGGTCCAGCCACATGCCCAGATGAACAAGCCATACGAAAGGCTGCTGCCTCCCTGCAGGAGGGGCCAATGTAAACCAAGCTAAATACAGGCGACCGCCGACTGCATGCCGACGGCCACTTGGCAACCCACAGAGGGATCAGGACAGGAGAGCTCAGAGCTGCTTGCCCAGCTGATCGGCTGCGCGCAGAGCGTGAGCCACATCGGCAGGGGTCACGTCGAAGGGCATGTTGCCCATGGTCTCGTCAGGACCGCAGGCATGCTCGCCGACCTGGAGCAGATCCTCCTCGCTGGCCTGGCCGATGCCGATCTGCTCCAGGGATGTGGGCAGACCCACGCTACGGAAGAAGTCGTAGACCTGGCGGGTCTCCTCCAGGGGACGATCCTCAAGGACAAGCTGGGCCAGGGTGCCGAAGGCCACCTTCTCGCCATGCAGCATGGAGTGGGTGCCCTCCAGGGCGGTCATCCCATCATGAATGGCGTGGGCTGCAGCCAGGCCGGAGCTCTCGAAGCCTAGACCGCTCAGCAAGGTATTGGCCTCAATGATCTTCTCCAGGGCGGCTGTGCGCACACCGGCCTTGACGGCGGCCACGGCCTTGACGCCATCCTCCAGCAGGGTGTCGCGGCAGAGACGGGCCAGGGCGAAGGCGGCCATGGTGGCGTGTCCTCCGGTCATGGTCACGGCGTTCGACTGCACGCAGGCGGCCGCCTCATAGTATGTGGCGAAGGCATCGCCCAGCCCTGATACCAGGAAGCGCACCGGAGCCTTGGCGATGACGTCGGTATCCATAAGGACCACGTTGGGGTTGGCAGGCAGTGGCAGATAACGGTCGAAGACACCCCCAGGCGTGTAGAGCACGGACAGCCTTGAGCAAGGCGCATCCGATGAGGCTGCCGTGGGCACAATCATGACCGGCAGATGGGCGAAGTGGGCCACGGCCTTGGCAGTATCCAGGGTCTTGCCGCCGCCGATGCCAATCACTGCGTCGCTGCTGCCCAAACGGGCACGATGGCGGTCGATCTCCTCCATGGAGCACTCGCCGCCGAATTCCATCAGTTCGTAGGGGATCCCATCGTGCTCAAAGGAGGCGATGATGTCGTCGTGGTAGAGCCCGTCGATGACCGGATCGACGATCAGATGGGCGCCCTTGGTACCCAGAGCCGCGTATTCTCCAGCCAGCTTTCCCATGGCGCCCTCCTGCTGAACATAGGAGCCTGGAGAGCACAGAACCTTGCGCATATACACACCTTTCTCATTGCTGATCCCGCCTTCGGGACCAAATCCTTAGGGACGGGCCTCTTGGACCGCCCGAAAGTGACCCTAGTCACATTACATGGTGGGATGGGTGTGCCGCGCCGAACGGCAGGTCAGTTATGGGGAGATGGGCTGGTTGTGCTCGTCGGGGACGATTGTGGCGTAGGAGTCGTGCTGGAGGGACTGGGCGTGGAGCCGGTCGCGTCGGCAGACGGTGAAGGCGAGCTCGAGGGGTTCCCTCCCTGCTGCTGACCCTGCCCGGATCCGGATCCCTGTTCGCTGCCTTGGTTCTGATTCGACCCGGAGGGCTGGTTCTGAGGGGCACCGGGAGTCGCCTGATATTCAGGCTCCTCGGTGCGCCGCGCGGGCTTGGAGGGGGTCTCCTCCTCCTGGCTGGGGGTTACCACCTGGCTGGTCGGTGGGCTGACCACGTTACGAACCACCTTGTCGGTGCCTTCGCCCTTGGTCAGGGCATTGATGGCCAGGGCGGACAGCAGCACGGCCACCAGGGCGCTGACCACGGAGACGATGATGACATTGCGGCGGCGCTGATCCAGCTTCTTCTTGCTGGTTGCCGTAATGGAAGCCGTATGGGTTCGTGGACCATTGCTGGACGAAACGGTCCTGCCGGTCTTGGATGCCGACTTTTCGTCACCGACGGGAGGCATGACCTGCGTGGAACCATCTACCGGGGCCATGACCTTGGTTGATCCGTCGGGGGCATCGCCGGAATCGTCAGAACGACCCTTGCCCTGAGCCGGCAAGGTAGTGGTCTGCCCATCGGCGTCCGAATCAGTTTTGGAGTCGTCATCGTCCTGGTCGGCGCTGCCGACCACGGACTCCTGCAGCTTCTGGCCAGAGGCTTCCAGAACATTCTTGTAAATCTGCGAGGCCACGGCAGAGACAATGGAACCGATGGCCACGCCGATGATGGATCCAGCCACGCCGATCTTGGCGGCCAGCCAGAAGGAGGTCATGGCTGCAAGAGCGCCGGCGATGATCTGCGCCCAGGAAATGTCATGAAAGAACTGCTTCACTCCGACCCCTTTTGATCCTATGGCTGGTGGCTGCGCTCTTATGGTAGCTGGTCGTCATGGCGATACTGTGATGGTATGCCGACCGCCCATGAGCCTCAGTCGGTCTGGACCAGCCCCCGGGGATTGTCCCAGTCACCCCGCATGGCGATGGCCGGACCACGATTGTAATCGATCATGGACCAGCGTAGACCGCCATCCGGCAGATCGCGTGGCATCAATCGGGCCCAGTGGGCGTTACGCATGGTGACCAGGCCCAGGTACTCGGGATATGCGTTGGCCATGCCCAGTAGAGCCTGAAGGGCCTCAGCGATAAAGGAACCATGGGAGAAGACCATGAGATCAGTGTCCGGACCAGCCCGGTGAATCCACCGGTTCAGGGTTTCCAGACCTCGTTTGCCCACCTGGGCCTTGGTTTCAGCACCGTGGAGCAGCTCTCCCCCGGCACCCCGGGACCAGGATTCGTAATCCTCGGGCCAACGTTGACGGACCTCCTCGGCGCTGGCTCCCTCCCACTCACCGAAGCCCCGTTCACGCAGTCCGGGATCGAGATGGACCGTCTGGCCCAAGGGGTCGGCGAAGGCATGCGCGGTGGCGGCAGCCCGACCCAGGTCAGAGGAGACCACCAGCAGGTGACGGTCTTGAGGGGCGTCATCCACATACTCAGCCCGCAGCTCCTCGGCTGTCCTCTCCACCTGCCAGCGGCCTACGCTGTTGAGGGGGATGTCAATCTGGCCCTGCATCCGATGGCCCGCATTGTATGAAGTCTGCCCATGGCGGACCACGGTCATGGAGCGCACATGCCGTCCATCCTCGGCGGTGGTATCCGAATCAGTCATGGCTTTCCTGAGGGTCAGCGAAACGGCTGCGCAGATCATCCCCATTCAGATCGTCCGCCTTGGAGGCCACCTGGCCGTCCGGGTCATCAGCGGCAAGGGTGAAGGGGTGCTCCAGCTGCAGGTCCACCTGGGGGCAGTCCTTCCATAGCCGTTCCAGGTCGTAGTAGGCCCGGGCCTGCTTGTGCATGATGTGGATGACGAAGTCCCCGTAATCCAGCAGAACCCACTGGGCCTCCTGGACGCCCTCCCGCGAACGCGGATCCAGGTTCTTCTGCAGGTGGAGCTGCTTCTCCACTTCCTCGGCGATGGCCAGGACCTGACGTTCGTTGCTGCCGGTGGCCACCATGAAGATGTCGGTGATGGCGATGGGCTGGGAGACGTCGAAGGCCACGATGTCCATGGCCTTGACATTGTTGGCGGCCCGAGCGGCCACCCGGACCGCGTCGATGGATTCCTGCAATGCTGGCACTTGTCACGCCTTTCCTTGTTGTGAAGCAGATGCTGTCATGATTTCCGCTCCCAGGCGGGCTTCCAGTCCGGAACCTGGTGCTGATCGTTGGTGGAATAGACCATGGCTCCATCCTCGACCGGATGGCGGATGACCGATCCGGCCCCGGTGGTGACCCCGTCGCCCACCTGGACAGGAGCTACGAAGAGATTCCCTGCGCCCACGTGCACTTCCGATCCGATCTCGGTGCGGTTCTTGTGCACGCCGTCGTAGTTCGCCGTGATGGACCCGCCTCCCACGTTGCTGTCGTGGCCTATGTGGGCATCCCCCACATAGGAAAGGTGGGGCACCTTGGTCCCGTGGTCGATGGTGGCCTTCTTCATCTCCACGAAGGCCCCGGCCTTGGTGTCCTCGGCAAGGACGTTGCCGGCCCGCAGGTAGGTCCAGGGACCGATGTTGGCCCGGGCTCCGATCCGGGTCTCCTGCACGCGGGAACGTTCCACCTTGGCCTGCGGCTCGACGATGGCATCGATCAGGGTGGTATAGGGGCCGATGACCGCGTCCGAGGCAATCTCGGTATGACCCTGCAGGAAGCAACCGGGCAGAATGACGGCATCCTGCTGGATAACCACATCGTCCTCGATCCAGGTGGTGGACGGGTCCAGGATGGTCACCCCCTGGCGCATGAACTCTCGACAGACCCGCAGGTTATGGGCCTTGGCCAGATCGGCCAGCTGGATCCTATCGTTGACGCCTTCGACCTTGAGTGGATCAGGGGCAGCGAAGGCCCCGACCCTGCCCAGGCGGCGGGCTGTCTCCAAGGCATCTGTCAGATAAAACTCCCCCTGGGCATTGCTGTCGTCCAGACCGCGGACCGCCTGTCGCAACAGGTCAGCCTCGAAAACATAAACGGAGGTGTTGACCTCCTTGACGGCCAGCTCGGTGCCGGTGGCGTCACGCTGTTCGACGATGCGCAGGACCCGTCCATCCTGGTCACGTATGATGCGGCCGTATCCGGTGGGGTCGTCCAGATTGACCGTCAGCACCGTGGCCCCGTCGCCGGAGCTGACATGGTAGTCAAGCAGACTACGCAACGTGTCCGCATCCAGCAGGGGCATGTCCGAGGCAACGATCAGCACCTGGCCGTCGTGCCGAAGCTCCCCATCCAGCTGGTCTACCGCGCACTGGACCGCACGCCCCGTTCCCGGTCGGCTGTCCTGACGCACGATGCGCACCTGGGAATCATAAGAACGTGCAGCCTGCGCCACCAGGTCGGCCTGATGATGAACCACCACAGCCGTCAGCTCGGGATTGAGGGCGGTCACCGAAGTCATGACCCTCTGCAGGAAGGTCTTGCCGGCCAGGGTGTGCAGAACCTTGGGATGGGCCGAGTGCATGCGGGTACCCTCGCCTGCGGCCAGAATGATGCCAGCGGTCAGTGTCTGCCCGCCGCTCAAAACTCCACCACCCCGCTCTCGGCGATGTCGATCAGATCCTGAATGGAGTTCACCACCTGGTCCGGGCGGTAGGGGAAGGTCTCCACCTCGGATCGTGTGGTGATGCCGGTCAGCACCAGGAAAGTGTTCAGGCCGGCCTCGACTCCGGCCACCACGTCGGTGTCCATCCGGTCGCCGATCATGGCCGTGGTCTCGGAGTGGCCGCCCACCCTGTTCAGGGCCGTGCGGAACATGATTGGATTGGGCTTGCCCACAAAGTAGGGCTCCCGGTTGGTGGCCTTGGTCACCAGGGCCGCCACAGCGCCGGCTGCCGGCAGGACGCCGTTCTCGCTGGGGCCTGTGGCGTCCGGGTTGGTGCAGATGAAGCGGGCGCCGCCCAGAATCAGGCGGATGGCTGTGGTGATGGACTCAAAGGAGTAGGTCCGGGTCTCGCCCAGGATCACATAGTCCGGTTTGATGTCGGAAAGAATGAAGCCTGCCTCGTGCAGGGCCGTGGTCAGTCCGGCCTCGCCGATCACATAAGCCGATCCCCGTGGCATGGTCCGGGATACGAAGTCGGCAGTGGCCAGGGCCGAGGTCCAGATCCGATCCTCGGGCACGTCGATGCCCGAACGACCAAGGCGGGCTGAAAGGTCACGAGGGGTGTAGATGGGATTGTTGGTCAGCACCAGATATTGGCGGTTGTTGCGCTTGAGGGTGTCGATGAATTCGGCAGCTCCGGGCAGGGCCGTGTTCTCGTGCACCAGCACGCCGTCCATGTCGGTGAGCCAGGTTTCGATCTTCTTGACTGCCAAGACAGTTCCTTTCGGTTGGTCACCGACCCCAAGGAGGCCGTCTCCGACCGGAATCGGCGAGCGTAAGCTCCCCCACCTGGATTCGAACCAAGACTAAGGGTTCCAAAGACCCGTGTGCTGCCTTTACACCATGGGGGAAAGGCGGGACCCTGGGGCCCCGCCAGGTTCATTATGCCACAGCCGGACGATTACGCCACGCCATGCCGGGCAGGCGGGGCTTCAAGCGAAGAGGAAGCCCTGGCCGTGATGGGCCGGATAGGTGTCGAAGAGCCGTGCCACCGAGCCGTCCTCGAAGACCGCCTTGATGGCCGAGGCCAGCAGGGGCGCGATGGACAGCACGGTCAGGCCGTCCCAGCGCTTCTCCTGGGGAATGGGGACCGTGTCGGTCAGGATGACCTCCTTGGCCTTGCAGGACTTGAGCCGTTCCACGGCAGGTCCGGACATGACGCCATGGGTGGCCACGATGGTGATGGAGTTGGCGCCAGCCTCATCCAGCACGTTGCAGGCCTCGGCAATGGTGCCGCCGGTGTCAATCAGGTCGTCCACCAGCACGCAGTCCAGGCCGCGCACGTCGCCCACCACACGGTGGGCCACGGCCTTGTTGGGCTGGGTGATGTCACGGGTCTTGTGGATGAAGGCCAGGGGCACGCCTCCCAGGCGCTGGGCCCACTGCTCGGCCACCCGGATGCGGCCGGCATCCGGCGAGACCACAGCCACCTTGGACAGGTCCATCCTGTCACGTACATAGTCCACCAGCACAGGCATGGCGATCAGGTGGTCCACAGGCCCGTCGAAGAAGCCCTGGGACTGGGCGGCGTGCAGGTCGACCGACATGATCCGGTCCGCGCCAGCCGTCTTGAGCAGGTCGAACATGAGCCGGCAGGAGATGGGCTCGCGGCCCAGATGCTTCTTGTCCTGACGGGAGTAGCCCAGGAGCGGGCAGACTGCGGTGATGGACCGCGCCGAGGCCCTCTTGAGGGCGTCGATCATGATCAGCTGTTCCATGATGGACTTGTTGACCGGGTCGGAGTGGGTCTGCAGGACGAAGACATCGGCTCCACGCACCGACTCCGTATAACGCACATACATCTCGCCGTTGGCAAAGTCGTAGGCTGTCGTCTCGAGGACGTCAATGCCGAGTTGATCGGCCACGTCCGCCGCGAGTCTGGGATGGGCCCGGCCTGTGACAAGTATGAGATTTTTTCCTGGTCTGCCTTTGAGTATCGCGCTCACCATATCTCCAAACGTTGTTTTCGCTGAAGCGGACAGCCCCCATAATAATGGCGCGCGCTGACACAGCCGGACAGTCCGTGTTGGCGAGTCCGACGGTATGCGAAGCTCAGGAAGCAGAGCGATAGAGCCCGTGCTTGTTGATGTACTGCACCACCCCGTCCGGGACCAGGTACCAGACCGGCATGCCCCGGGCCGAACGACGCCGCACGTCCGTGGACGAGATGGACAGGGCCGGAATCTCCAGGGTATCCACCCGCTGGGCAGGCACCTGAAGGTCGTCCAGGCTGGAGGAGTAGCCGGGTCGGGAGACGGCCACGAACTTGGCCAGATCCCACATCCGGTTGGCATCCTTCCAGCGCATGATCTCGGCCACAGCGTCCGCCCCGGTGATGAAGAAGAGGTCGCTGTCGGGGCGCATGCGCTTGATGTCGCGCAGGGTGTCCACGGTATAGGTGATGCCAGGACGCTCGATGTCCACCCGGGAGACCGTGAACTTGGGGTTGGAGGCCGTGGCGATCACGGTCATCAGATAGCGGTCCTCGGCATTGGTCACCGTCTTGTTCAGTTTGAAGGCCGGGCGGCCGGTGGGCACAAAGATGACCTCATCCAGGTCGTAGACCCAGGCCACCTCCGAGGCAGCCACCAAGTGGCCATTGTGAATGGGGTCGAAAGTGCCGCCCATGATCCCCACCCGGGGTCGGCGGTTATGGTGGGCAGGCCTACAGGACCCGTCAATTTCCGATGGCTCCTGCCCGGTTTCTCCCTCCTTGGACAGTTCAGACATCATCCGGTTCACGCCTGCTCGCCCTCCCGTCTGGCTTCCGAGGCGTTCTCCTCGTTCTCGGACTCGGCCTCCTGGCGCATCTGCTCGGCGCTGGGGTTGACCCGGTCAGGATCGATCCGCTCCATGTCGGCATTCCACTCCTCCTGGACCACGCGACGGATTTCGGAGTAGGTGGGCAGGGGGAAGCCCGGCTGGTAGGCCCGACGGACCTGGGCCACGCATCCGGTGATGGCTACCAATGAATCGGACAGGTCGGCGATGCGACCCTCCTGCTCCTGTTTGCGGAAGACCGGCACACGCTCCTCCATGACGGTGATGTCGTGCCTGACCTGGTTGAGCTGGTCCTGATCCAAGTCATGCACATCATCGGCATGTTCATCAGGCCAGCCAATCAGGACCGCATCGGCGTACTCCAGGCAGGAACGCTGGTCCGCATCCGGGATGCCGTCCTCGATTTGGACCAGAAAGACGTACCGCAGCAGGCTCAGCCGCTCTGAAGCCACCCTCAGCCAGATACGCGGATTGTCGTGCTCGCGTTGGAAGAGCTCTTCGATCTTCTCGTTCACGGCCGCACCTGCCCCCTGCCGTAGCCGATCCATTTGGTGGTGGTAAGCTCCTGCAGGCCCATGGGTCCTCGGGCATGCAGCTTCTGGGTGGAGATGCCCAGCTCCGCGCCCATGCCGAACATGCCACCATCGGTGAATCTGGTTGAGGCATTGACCATGATCACAGCCGAATCCACCCGGCGGGAGAACTCCTCCACAGCCTCGTAGTCCCGGGCCAGGATGGCCTCGGTATGGCCGGTGGAGTGACGGTTGATGTGCTCGATGGCCCGGTCAAGGGAGTCCACCACACGTACCCCCATCTTCAAGTCCAGATACTCACGATCCCAGTCATCCTCTTCTGCGCGGACCAGCAGTTCTTCGGGCAGACCATGTCCGGCAAGGATGTCCATGGAGACCGCGTCCAGGTGCAGCTCGACCTGGGCCCGGGTCAGCGCTTGCGCCACACGTGGCAGGAATTCAGCGGCCACATCCCGGTGGACGATCAGTTTTTCGGCGGCGTTGCAGACACCCACCCGCTGGGTCTTGGCGTTGACGATGATGGGGATGGCCTGATCCATGTCCACCGAGCGGTCCACGTATATATGGACATTGCCGGCACCGGTCTCGATGGTGGGCACGGTGGCCTGCTCAATTACGCTGCGAATCAGCCCCCGGCCACCCCTGGGCACCAGCAGATCGATATGACCGCGCGCCTTCATCAGAGCCTGGGCCCCCTCGCGACCGTATCGGTCCACGGAAGCCACCAGAGCCGGATCCAGCCCCTGCTCACGAAGCACCCCGCCTATCAGCTCCACCAGGGCGCGATTGGTGCGTTCGGCCGCATGACCCCCTCGCAGGAGGGCCGCATTGCCGGACTTGAGGCAGAGGGCCACCACATCGATGGTGACATTGGGCCGGGCCTCGTAGATCATGGCCACCACGCCCAAGGGGACCCGCACCTGATTGAGCCGCATGCCGTTGGGCATGTCATGGCCGCGAACCACCTCGCCCAGGGGATCAGTCAGCCCGGCCACCATACGCACGCCCCGGGCGGCATCCGCGATGCGAACCTTATCCAAGCGCAGACGGTCAATCAGTCCGGCGCTCATTCCTTCTTCAAAAGCCTGGGTGCAGTCCTGCTCATTGACCGCGGCAATCTGATCGGCCTGATCGATCAGGGCATCGGCCAGGGCCAGCAAGAGGGCATTCCTGGCCTGGCCGGTCATGCCTGCCAGACCTGCCTGTGCAGCAGCCGCCGCATCGGCCATGGCGCAGACCTGGTTGAACACATCCTGACGATCGGAGTTCTCGTTTTCGCTCATGTTCGTCAGATCCTTTCGCCCTCAAGGGTCCGCCAGACCCATATTCTGTACCGATTGTAACCCTCAGCGAGGGCAATGACGACAGGAGGGGGAGGGCATTGCCGCGCCTCCCACCTCCAAGGGCCGATCAGTGGGTCTGGTCCAGCTCAGGATAAAGCGGGAAGGTCTCGACCAGCCGGTCCACCCGGGCCTTGAGGGCATCCAGATCCGCCTGGGGGCCCTGGGCCAGCGCAGTGCCGATCACGTCCGCCACCTCCTCGTACTGGGCCGGGCCGAATCCGCGAGTGGCCAGGGCGGAGGTCCCGATCCGCAGACCGGAGGCCACGGAGGCCGGGCGCGGATCGAAGGGCACAGTATTGCGGTTGACGGTGATGCCGATCCTGGCCAGCAGGTCCTCCCCCTGACGGCCGTCCATCTCGCTGTTGCGCAGATCCACCATGACCAGGTGGACATCCGTACCTCCAGTGAGCACGGTGATGCCGTTGTCGGCCACATCCTTGGCCATCAGACGCTCGGCCAGAATCTTGGCGCCCTCCAGGGTGCGCTCCATCCGTTCCTTGAATTCAGGCGTGCCGGCCAGCTTGAAGGCCACAGCCTTGGCGGCGATCACATGCATGAGCGGGCCGCCCTGGTTGCCGGGGAAGACCGAGGAGTTGAGCTTCTTGGCATACTCCTGACGGGCCAGGATGAACCCTGACCGGGGTCCGCCCAGGGTCTTGTGGGCCGTGGAGGAGACCACATCGGCATAGGGCACCGGGCTGGGGTGCAGACCGGCCGCAACCATGCCGGCGAAGTGGGCCATATCCACCCAGAACTTGGCCCCCACCTCATCGGCGATCTCCTTCATGGCTGCAAAGTCCTCAATGCGCGGATAGGCGCTCCACCCGCCGATGATCAGGGCCGGATGGGTCTCCAGCGCCCGCTGGCGGATGATCTCGGGCTCGATGCGGAAGGTGTCCGGATCGACCCCGTAGGATTCAGCATGGTAAAAGCGTCCGGAGAAGTTGATCTTCATACCGTGGGTCAGGTGGCCGCCATGGTCCAGGGCCAGGCCCAGCACGGTGTCGCCGGGCTTGATCAGCGCCTGGTAGACGGCGGCGTTGGCCTGGGCGCCCGAATGCGGTTGGACGTTGGCATATTCGGCGCCGAACAGGGCCTTGGCGCGGTCCCGGGCCAGGTTCTCGACCTGGTCCACCCACTCGCATCCGCCGTAGTAGCGTCTGCCGGGATAGCCCTCGGCGTACTTGTTGGTCAGCACGGATCCCTGGGCCTGCAGGACGGCCTTGGGCACGAAGTTCTCAGAGGCGATCATCTCCAGACCGCCGCGCTGACGCTCCAACTCCCCATCCAGCAGTGCGGCGATCTCCGGATCCACCTGCGAGATCGAAGAGTTCAGGACATCGTAGGATTGCTGTACCGGGTTCTCTTCGACCATGGGTCGCTCCTTTGTCTTTGACATACAGCCTCGGATACAGGGCTGGTGGGCAATACTGTACGCCATGCCGGCCCCTGGCAAGCCCTGACGTCCATGGACGGTTTCATCCGCGAGCCGAGCAGTGCAATGGTTCGGACCCCTGCGCGGGGTAGAATGCCCTGGTAATGATCAGTTCGGCGACATGGCGGAGGGGCAGGCAACCATGAGCACATACCACAGCACCCGAGGCGGCAAGGAGCAGCTGCAGTCCAAGCAGGCCATCAGACGAGGCCTGGCCTCTGACGGCGGACTCTACGTCAGCGATGGACTGGACGCACTGACCATCGACCCTGCCACGGTTGCCGGCCTGGACTACAAGGGCACGGCCAAACTGGTCCTTTCGGGACTGCTGAGCGATTACTCTTCCGCTCAGCTGGACTCCTGCCTGGACGCAGCCTACGGAGAGCAGTGGTCCGATCCGGCAATCACCCCTCTGGTGGACCTGGGCGGCAACGACTTCGCACTGGAGCTCTTCCGCGGGCCCACCTCGGCCTTCAAGGATGTGGCCTTGCAGCTTCTGCCGAGACTGATGGCCCTGGCCGGGGAGGATGGCGAACGGATCATGGTGCTTACGGCCACCTCCGGAGACACGGGCAAGGCGGCGCTGGCCGGTTTCGCAGACGCGCCGGGCACGGGCATCACCGTCTTCTACCCTCAAGGCAAGGTCAGTCAGATCCAGCGCCTGCAGATGGTCACCCAGGAGGGCGGCAACCTGCAGGTCTGCGCGGTTCGGGGCAATTTCGACGATGCCCAGTCCGCAGTCAAGTCCATCTTCGCCGACGCGGACCTGGCTTGTGAGCTGGACGAGAAGGCCTCAACCGTTCTCTCGTCGGCCAACTCCATCAATGTGGGCCGCCTGGCCCCGCAGGTCGTCTACTACTTCCGGGCCTACGGGTCCCTGATGGAACGGGGGGTGATCAGACCTGGGGATCCGGTCGAGTTCTGCGTGCCCACCGGCAACTTCGGCGATGTGCTGGCCGGATACTACGCCAAGATGATGGGCCTTCCGGTGGCCCGCCTGACCGTGGCCTCGGACCGCAACCGGGTCCTCAACGACTTCCTGACCACAGGCATCTATGACCGCAACCGCCCCTTCTACACCACCACCTCCCCCAGCATGGACATCCTGATCTCCTCCAACCTGGAGCGGATGCTCTACTACATGGCCGACGGCGACACCGAACTGATTGCCTCGCTTATGGCCGACCTGGAGTCCACAGGACGCTACCAGGTGCCCGAAGCCCTGCTGACCAGAATCCGCGGGCTCTTCTCCTGCGGCTGGGCCGACGAGGACCAGGTGGCCTCAGCCATCAGCGGCTGCTGGGAGGACCGTGGATACCTGATCGATCCGCACACGGCCTGCGGCTACCAGGTCATGACCGGGCAGACCGACAGGGATCCTGCCGTACCCCGGGTGCTGCTGTCCACGGCCAGCCCCTACAAGTTCCCCCGGGTGGTCTGCCAATCCCTGGGTCTGGAGACCCCGGACAGCGATTTCGGCTGCATGGACATCCTGGCCGAGGCCACCAACACCAGGCCTCCCAAGGCTCTGCGCGCCCTGGAAAGCGCACCTGTGCGCTTTCAGGACTGCATCGATCCCAGGGAGATGTCCGACTACGTCCGCCACGCGGTCATGCAGTCCTGAAACTTGGACAAATTGGCTCAGATCTCCTTCCTGGCATAGACCTTGCGAGATATGACTATCGAAACCATATCAACCGCCAGAATCAAAGCCAGCCCGAGGACCATCGGCCGCCACAGGTCGGAAGTCAAAGATCGCATGATTGAATTCCAGAAGGTCCCCCAGTCCAAGGGCAGCAAACTGCCGATGAGGGCCATGATTGGTACCAAACCAAGAAGCGCCAGGAAGACTATCATTGCCTTAACTGGTTCCAGCCAATAAAACAAGGGTGTAGCTACTGCAAAAAGCAACGATTCCAACAGGAACAACCCCAAAGCAAACAAGACAGTGTCGCGCCAATGGTCCTGACCATGCAAAAATGAATCAGTAGCGTAGAAGAAGAATATTGCATAGCCGCAAGATTGAACTAGGATCAGCAGAATTACAGTAGCATAACGTCCAAATACCTGGTGATCACGTGTTATGGGCAGCAGACCATTCAAACGAATTGCCGTACTGTTGAAATCGACGAACATACCGAATACCAGGCCTACAAGCAGCCCGATCCCCATGCTGGTTACTGCCCCCGTCAACGCAGTCCGTGCATCTTCCCCGTCATTGCCTGTCAAGACCATGACTAAGTTCAACAGGATTCCGATGAGGGGCACGGACATGAAAATCAGCACACCGACCCAAGTTCTCCCTGCTCCTGAGAAACGTTGCATGTCCAACCTGATCTGCTTGGCTATCGCCTTCATGACTCCACCTCCTTATTCCTGTCGGCTGCTACAGGTGAGCCTGCGGTCAGTCTGATGATGTTGTCAAAGTCGGCCCGCTCCACAAGGTAGCGGCCATCCGAAGGCTCCACGGCGGCAGGGAAAGCCGATGCCAGAAAATCCTTCAAGTGTTCAGTGGGCACCAAAGCCTCGAAACCAGTGGCGGAACGCTGCAAGCCCATCAGATGCGGCATTTGTTCTCTAGCCAGATCGTCCGGCCCTCCTCTCACTATCTGAAAAGCCTCCATCAGCTCGTCCTTAGGACCGGTGTAGAAGACAGACCCTCGATTGATGTAGGTAACGAAATCAGCCACCCGTTCAAGATCCGCGGTGATGTGCGTGGAGAAAAGCACCGAGTGACGACCGTCGCCGATGTAGTCCAGCAGAATATCCATGAGCTCGTCCCTGGCCAGGACATCCAGACCACTGGTGGGCTCATCCAGAATCAAGAGCCTTGCATCGTGGCTGAGGGCGACGGCCAGCATCAGTTTCATCTGCATGCCACGGGAGAGCTTGCCGATTTTGCGGTTTTCCTGCAGACCGAACCGACGCAGATAGTCCTGATAGCGATCACTGTTCCAAGAGGGATACATGGGTGCCATCACTGGCTCGACGGCCTTGACCTTCCATGTCTCCAGGAAATAAATGGAATCGAATACCACGCCCAAGTCTGCTTTGACCTCTTCCTCCTGGTTCAAGGGATCACGGCCCAAAATGCTGATTTCTCCGCTGTCTCGATGGGTCATGTTCAGCAAGAGCCGGATCAGGGTGGATTTGCCTGCGCCGTTGGGGCCTATCAATCCCATGATGTAGCCCATGGGCAGGTCCATGGTGACCTGCTGCAGGCGGAAACCCGTGCCGTCAGCCTTGACGTAGCTTTTCCCCAGGTCACTGACGCGCAGGGCATAGTCGACCCCTTCAACAGAAGTAGTCATCGGCGGTGATGCACACATGCTGCTATTCCTTTCCTTCTTCGGTCATTGGTGCAGGACCCTTGCCGCCCAGCAGGCCGTCGAGCATGCCGCGAATCCGGTCCGGCTCCATGTCGGCCCGACGAGCCGTATCGACCGCCTCGCCCAGCAGGGACTGCACGCGGTCCTCCAGATGCTGCCGCATGACCTGGTCGCCGCTGTCGGCCACGAAGGTCCCCTTGCCCTGAATGTTCTCCACCAAGCCCTCTTGGGCGAGTTCGGTATAGGCGCGGGTCACAGTCAGCACGGACACCCTGAGTTCCTGCGAGAGATGACGCAGGGAAGGCAGTCCCTCCCCCGCTTTCAGGTCTCCGATCAGGATGGCCGAACGTATCTGGTCCTCGAGCTGCCGGTAAATCGGCTGTCCGGACAGGGATGAGATGATCAGCTTCATCCAAGCCCCTTTCATTGATTGTCGGTACAACCCTGGCTGAGCTGTGCCGGTGTTCATATATACACTATAACAGTTCGGTTATGAAGACAACCCAACCGCTGATTTTCCAAGGATCTACGAACATGATTCGAGAACTGATAGATACGGCCCTATAGTGCTGAAATTCCGGCCGACCAGAATTTCGGACAAAATCCATTTGGACGAGGTCATCGCCGCATTGTTCATGTAAAAGGCGGATACAGTGTCATCAACGAAAATCCGGCATGGTCGTTGCCGCACGGCCATCTACACCGATTGCCTGCTGTTGAATCGTAAGAATGAAGAGCAGCAGAAGCACGGATGTCGAGCATGCATCAGCACGACCACAAAAGGCAGCAAAGTCGCCAAAACTTGCCAAAGTCGTTGAATCGACGGACTTCGGCACCACGAAGTTCAGAGGACAACCAGACCTATCGGGTCTGGAGTCTGCTGGAGGACAGAAGCTCTCGGGCGTGCTTTAGGGAGGTTGCGGACTCGCTGCCGGCCAGCATCCGGGCGATCTCCCGCTCTCTGTCTTTGCCTTCCACCTGGTGGACCAGGGTTTCTACGGCATCGCCGCCCTCCCGGCCCTTGGCCACGACGAATTGTCGATCGGCCCAGGAAGCTACCTGTGGCAGATGGGTGACCACAATCACCTGGGCGGTGACAGCCAGCCGGGCCAGACGACGACCAAGCTCCACAGCAGCCCGTCCGCCGACACCAGCATCCACCTCGTCGAAGATGAAGGTCATGGTCGGACCGCCAACCTGAGAATCTAAGCCAGTATGCCCATGGCCAGTCCCGTCAGGTCCTGATGAGGTCCGGCCTTCGGCGGCCACCAGCTCCAGAGCCAGCATGAGACGGCTGAGTTCTCCGCCCGAGGCGCTCTTGCCCATGGGCAGCAGGTCCGAACCTGGATACGGCCTGAAGAGAAAGTCGATCTGGTCCAGACCATGCGCATCCATAGCCTGGTTCTGGCGCGGCCTGACGCGAATCTCAAGCCCAGCGCCCGCCATGGCCAGGGAGCGCAATTCGCCATCGACAAGATCGCTCAGTCGTCTTGCAGCTTTGGCTCGTGACGCAGACAGATTCCGTGCGGCCTTCAAGGCGCTTCCGCGAAGCTGCTCAACCTGACCTTGAAGCTCCTCCAACTTCTCAGGTGAGGCATCCATGTCCTCAAGTTCGAATGCAGCCTTTTTGCGCCAAGCCAGAACGTCGTCGATGTCCGGTCCCCAGCGTCGGGTCAGCTCATCGAGATCGTGAATGCGAGCATTGATCTTGTCCAGATCGCCCTCCTGGCCTTCGTCGTCCAGCTGGCTGCTCAGGGTGAAGACCAGGTCAGACAGGTCGGCATTCAGCGCGCGCAGCCGCTGGGCCGACTCCTGAAAGACCCCCTCCACACCGATGCCCTCCAGGGCAGCAATGGCTCTTTCGACCAGAGCCGTAGCCGATGGTGCGTCAGCATCGGGGTCGATCTGACCGGAGTCCAGGGCGGACAGTGCGGACATGACCCCCTGACTGATTTGGGCAGCGTACTCGATCCTGTCCCGCTGTGCTTTGAGTTCACGATCCTCGCCGGAATGGGGGTCGACCCGGTCGATCCGGGCGATGGATTCGCGAAGATAATCAGCTTGGGCCATAGCGCCGGACTGCTGGTTACGCAGCTCCTCCAGATGGTCCTGGGCCTGTCGGTACTGCCTGAAGGCCTTGGAAAAAGCCTCCAGCTGCGGGCTATCACCGGCATAGGCATCCAGAAATTCGCGCTGCCGGGCCGGACTGGCCATACGCATCTGATCCGCCTGCCCATGGACGGTGACCAGCATTCCAGCCACCTCCTCCAGCAAGCCACGAGGTGCCGTCCTGCCGTTCAGAGCGGCACGGGAACGCCCCTTGACCGGCATGGTTCGGGCCAGGAAGATCTGCCCCTCATCCTCCAAGGGCAGACCAGCCTCGGTGATGGCAGCGGTCACTGGATTCTCAGCTCCTGCCGCTCCAGCATCGAAAATCCCCTGCACCCAGGACTCACGGGCTCCAGGCGACACCAGTTGGGGGCGGGCAGTGGACCCCGAGATCAGCCTGATGGCGTTGAGCAGCATGGACTTGCCAGCCCCGGTCTCCCCGGTGATGGCCGTCATGCCGGCGGCGGGCCGCAACAGGGCGTGATGGATGGGACCCAGGTCTCGTACTTCCAGCTCTTCCAACATCAGTGCTCCTTGTTCGACTCTGACGGCTCCCCCTGGTCCTGCCCATTCGCAGCCGCCGAGGGGCGATGCTGCTCCCTCCAGCCGACCACAGGCAGATCGAACTTGGAGACCAGCCGTCTGGTGAAGGGCACTCCCGACAGCCTGGCCAGCCTCAGGATGTCGTGGGACTGCCGCACCACGATGCGGGACCGCTTGGGCACAGGCCGTTGGCGGCGCCCGTCATTACAGATCCAGCCAGCCGACTGTGAATCACCCAGAATATCCAGAGTGAACTGCGACTTTGGGCCGATAATCAGGGACCGGGCGAAGAGGGCGTGAGCAGCTATGGGCACCATCTGCAGCGACTGCGCATCCGGCCAGACGATGGGTCCGCCCACCGAAAAGGCATAGGCTGTCGATCCGGTCGGGGTAGCCACAATCATGCCGTCACAGCCAAAGGAGCTCATCTCCACATCGTCCACTCTGACCGATACCTCGATCATCTTGCCCCGATCATATCGTTCCAGGGTCATGTCGTTGAGAGCCCAGTCGCTCAGTGGTCGATCGGCCCCGGGTATCCACAGGTCCACATGGGCCACCATGCGCTCGTCGATGGAGTAGTCATGATCGGCCACCCGGCGAATGGCCTCCCCTATCTGGAAGCTCTCGAATTCCGCCAGGAACCCCACATGACCCAGATTGACCCCCAGGATGGGCACCTCGGTGCCCTTGACCAACTCCGCAGCCCGCAGAATTGTCCCGTCGCCACCCAGAACGATGACGATCTCGGTGTCATCGGCCACCTTCTGGCTGGGGCTGCCGAATTCCGGGGCGGCAATGTTGTCGACAATCGAGACGCGAAATCCGTCCCGGCGCAGCTGCTCCTCGACCTCGTCCACCAGGTGGCCGCTTGCCCGGACCCGGCTGTGCGTGACCACGACAGCGCTACGAGCACCCATGGGGCCTCCCTTCCGGCAACAATGAACATCCTATCGGGCCCGGCCAACAGCAGAGCTCATCGTGGCGGGGTCAGGCCAAACGACGACCAGCAGCTGCGGCCACGCCCTGACCGGTCTCATAGTGGGGCGATCCCGTCCCGTCCACGGCATCGGCATCCACCACAACACGGGAGACGTCCGTCCTATCGGGCAGTTCGAACATGGTTGCCTCAAGGGTGTGCTCAATGATTCCCCGCAATCCTCGGGCGCCCACCTTGCGCTCCAGGGCGATGGCAGCAACCCGATCCAAGGCGGCATCGGTGAAGACCAGATCGGCCCCGTCATCCAGGAACATGCGCCGGTACTGGTCGACCAGGGCATTGTCCGGTTCGGTCAGCACCCGCCGAAGCTCATCGGCGCCCAGCGGCTCCAGGGTGGATATGACCGGCAAGCGCCCCACGAACTCGGGAAGCAAGCCAAACTGTTCCAGATCCTCGGCCCTGACCTGACTCATGACCCGATCGTCGGGCACCCTATCACTCCCCTGGGTAGCCGAGAATCCGCTCTCTCGCAGACCCAGCCGTCGACGGACAATTTCCTCAAGACCGACGAAGGCGCCGCCGCAGATGAAGAGGATGTTGGCCGTGTCCATGACGACCGTGCGGACATCCCCGTGCCGCCGCGAACCCTGTACCGGCACGCGGGCCTGGGTGCCCTCGATGATCTTGAGCAGGGCCTGCTGGACCCCCTCGCCGGACACGTCACGCGTGATGGAGGTATTCTCGCCAGACTTTCTGGCGATCTTGTCGATCTCGTCGATGTAGATAATCCCCCGCTGTGCCAAGTCCATGTTGCCACCTGCAGCCTGGAGCAGCCCCTGCAGGACTGACTCCACGTCCTCGCCCACATACCCGGCCTCGGTCAGGCTGGTGGCGTCCACAATGACGAAGGGGACGTTCATGATGGTGGCCAGCGTCCGTGCCAGGTAGGTCTTGCCCACGCCGGTGGGACCCATGAGCAGGATGTTGGACTTGTCCACCTGGACGCGTGGTGTCGCGTCCTTGCGATCAAACGCGATGTCAGCAACATGGCCACGGTCGCCCAAGTCCATATTGACGCGCTTGTAGTGGTTGTAGACAGCCACCGACAGGGTGCGCTTGGCGGCCTCCTGGCCGATGACGTACCGGTTCAGATAGGCGAATATCTTCGAGGGGGCAGGCAGGCTCACCCGCTGGTCGGCGGCATCCTTGGCCATGTCCTCCTGGATGATCTGGGCGCAGAGACGTATGCATTCGTCGCAGATGGCGCAGGAAGGCCCCTTGACCAGACGACGCACCTGGTGCTCATCCTTGCCGCAGAACTCGCAGCGATTCAGTCCGTCATTGTAGCTGACCACACGGCCCATGGCTCTCCCTTCCTGGAGAATCCGCGAGGATCGCCGAAATCAAATTCTGACTGGCATCGGCCATGATGCCAAAACGTCCGGAGGCCGTAGGCCCCAGGGGCCCACCGCCATCCGGACGATCAATCATGCGCGCAGCCACCGGAGCTAATTGCGGTGATCCAGGACCTCGTCCACCATCCCGTAATCCTTGGCCTGCTGGGCGGTCAGAATGGTGTCCACTTCGATGTCCTTGCGGATCTTCTCCACATCCTGGCCGGTGTGCTTGGCCAGGGTCTCCTCCAGCCAGGTGCGCATGCGCAGCATCTCCTTGGCCTGGATCTCAATCTCGGTGGCCTTGCCGAAGTCCTGCTCCATGGCCGGCTGGTGAATGAGCACACGGGCGTTGGGCAGGATCAGACGCTTGCCCTTGGTCCCGGCGGCCAGAAGAACGGCGGCAGCCGAGGCAGCCTGGCCCAGGCAGACGGTCTGCACATCGGGCTTGATGTACTGCATGGTGTCATAGATGGCGGTCATGGCCGTCATGGATCCCCCCGGCGAGTTGATGTAGATGATCACGTCGCGGTTGGGATCCTGGCTCTCCAGAACCAGGAGCTGGGCCATGATGTCGTCCGAGGACGTGTCATCCACCTGGACGCCCATGAAGATGATCCTGTCGTCGAAGAGCCTGGTGTATGGGTCCTGGCGCTTGTAGCCGTAGGGGGTGCGCTCCTCGAACTGCGGCAGCACATAACGGTCGGTGGGCATGGCGGCCAGGCCACGAGGGCCAGCCAATCGACGGGCCCGTGCTACGAATTGCGCTTCTTCAGATGCCATGTGGAGTGCTCACTTCCCTTGATCCGCGGTCATAGTGCCGTGGGTGGTCACGATCCGGTCGACAAAGCCGTACTCCAGGGCCTGCTGGGCCGTGAACCAGTGATCGTATTCGTTGTCCCGGTAGATTTCTTCCAGGGTGTGGCCGGTCTGCTCGGCCGTCAGCTGGGAGAGCGTGCGCTTCATGTCCATGATCAGCTCGGCGTTGATCCTGACATCGGTAGCCGTGCCTCCGACGCCACCCGAGGGCTGATGCATGAGCACCCGTGCATGGGAGGTGACGAAGCGCTTGCCCTTGGCTCCGCTGGAGAGCAGGAACTGGCCCATTGAGGCAGCCATCCCGACCGCGACCGTGGCCACGTCGGGCTCGATCAGCTGCATGGTGTCATAGATGGCCATGCCCGCCGTAATGGAGCCACCAGGCGAATTGATGTAGAGCCAGATATCCTTCTTGGGATCCTCGGCCGCCAGCATCAGCATCTGTGCGCAGATGACGTTGGCGTTGGCGTCCTTGACCTCGTCCCCCAGCCAGATGATCCTGTCCTTGAGCAGTCGGTTGAAGATGGGATCGGTCGGCGTAGGGGCCTCCCCCTCCTCCATCACGGGACTGGTTGCCAATGAGTTGTTCACCCTGTCTCCTTCGATAAACGTATCTGTATTGAGAGTAGCCCCCACAATCGACGCGGCCACGGTCTTTCCGCTCTTTGCGCAACCGCTACGACAGAGCCGCACCCAGGCTGTTTCGCCATTGGGTGCGGCCCTGTCTGCTGCTTTGGAAGCTACTCCTGATCCTGGGAGAGCTGGTCGGCCACTTCAGCTGCGGCGGAAGCAGCCTGGACGCTTTCGTCCTGCTCCTCCTGGGCCTGGGGCTCATCCTCACCCAGGAAGCGGCTCAGGTCCACCTCCTGGCCATCGGGATCCTTGAAGGTGACGGCCCGCATGCCGGCCAGCATACCCTTGGAGCGGCCGACCTCCTGCACGGCCGAACCCAGCTGGCCGTTGCGGACGATGCCGTTGATGAAGGCGCTGGGATCCATGCCGTACTGCTGGGCGATGGAGGCCAGGAAGTTGGTCACGTCGGCCTGGCTGACCGTGATGCCCAGCTTCTCGGCCAGGGCGTCCAGGGTCATCTGGTCGCGCAGTTCCTTCTCCACGGTCTGCTCGGCCTCGGCCTTCTCGTCTTTGCTGGCCTTGTCGGGATCCTTGCCGGTGTTCTTGAGCTGATCGGTCACCATGGACTGCTTGATGCCCTTGGGCACCGGGATGTCCAGGCCGTCCTGGAGCTTGGCAATGAAGGCGTCGCGGGCGTCAGTGGCCTGCCGACCCTCGGCATCCACCTGGCACTGCTTGCGTACATCCTCGCGCAGCTCCTTCAGGGTCTCGAACTCCGAGGCCTCCTTGGCGAACTCGTCGTCCAGGTCGGGCAGCTCCTCGGCCTTGACCGAGTTGACCTTGACCTTGATCTGGGCCTTCTCGCCCTGATGCTCACCGGCCTCCAGGGTGCCCTCGAAAGTGGTCTCTTCCCCGGCGGACAGCCCGTCCAGGGCCTCGTCCAGCCCGTCCAGCATGGTGTTGGAGCCCAGCTCGTAGCTGACCCCCTGCTGGGAGTCCACGGACTCGCCGTCAATGACGGCATCCAGGTCGATGTTGGCATAGTCACCCTTGGTGGCGGGGCGATCCACGCTGACCAGGGTGCCGAAGCGCTGACGCAGGTTGTCCAGACGCTTGTCCACGTCCTCGTCGGTGACGGCGGGCTTGGGGACCTCAATCTCCATGCCCTCGATGTCGGGCAGGTCGAACTTGGGACGAATCTCCACCTCTGCGGTGAACTTGAGCTTGGTGTCGTCCTTGGCCGAGGAAGGAATGTCCTTGACATCGATCTGCGGCTGTGCCATGGCGTGCAGCTGCTTCTCCTCCAGGGCCTTGGAGTAGAGCTCGGGCACGCCGGCGTTGACGGCCTCGCCCGCCACGCTGGCAAAGCCCACGCGCTGATCGATGATGGGTCCGGGCACATGGCCCTTTCGGAAGCCGGGGATGGTCACCTGCTTGCCGATCTCCTTACGGGCCTGATCCAGGTAGGGGTTCAGCTCATCGGGATCGACGGTGATGGTGAGCCTGACCTTGGTGGGCTCGAGGTTTCTGACGCTGATTTTCACGCTGCGCTCCAATTCATCCAAACCGTTTGATCTGCCAGTAAGGCAACCGTTACATAATAGCGCGAGTCAGGGACTCTGACAGGAGCGAAACCTGCCAGGGGCGGGCGCCCTCCTGACGCAGGAAGTCGGCCACATCCCGCTTCTCCGGTTCGTCGGTCCAGCAGAGGTTGCGCAGGTAGCGGGGCTTGATCAGAATCTCGTCGGGGGTGTTGGTCCGGCGTCCCACCTCAGTCACCGCCTTGCGCGCTGCCTCCAGCCTGGCATATCGGTCCGGGTGGCGGTGCCGCCAGACCTGCATGGACTTGGGGGCGTTGGTCTCCTCACACCGCGGCTTGGGAGGCACCGGCAGTTCTTCGGTGGGCAGACTCAGCGCTTCCAGGATGGCCTGTTTCCAGACCGAGGGCCTGACCCGGCGCTGGATGGGCGCATAGCGCTCGAACATCCGGTCCTGCTCGCCGCCGGTGTGGATCCTGACCCGCTCATTCAAGGATCGGATGGAGCGGAATTGGGCGTTGTTGTGCGGCTTGAGTCTGCCGGCCTCGATGATGGCCTTGTCAGGCAGGAGGAGCGTCGGAGCAATGTCATTGCGTCTGGCCAGCTTGTCACGGGTGGTCCACAGGGAACGGGCCACAGCCAGGCCTCGACGGTCATTGCGCAGGGCGTTGATATGCGAGATATGCCGCCAGGGCTGCTCAGGCTCCTGCTTGGGGATTTTGCCCTGCTGCAGCAACCAGGCGAATTCCTGCCTTGCCCATTCATCCTTGCCGTGATGGCGCAGATCATCCAGCTCGCACGACCGCACCCGATCCAGCAACTCCACGTCCAAGGCGGCATAATTGCGCCAATCACGGGGCAGCGGGCGGTAGGACCAGTCTGCAGCAGAATGCTCCTTGGCCAGCGTCAGCCCCAGGTAGTGCGCAGTCACTGCAGACAGGCCGTAATGACCCAGGTTGAGCATCCTGGCCGCCAGCTCGGTGTCGAAGAGCGATGAGGGCCTCATGCCCAATGCATGGAAGCCGGGCAGATCCTGAGGGGAGTCGTGGATAATCCACTGGGCTCCATCAACAGCCTTATTGAATTCCGACCAGTCACAGCCCGCCTGCCTCAGAGCCGGTGGGTCCAGCAGGAATATCCCCGCCCCCTGGCGCTTGAACTGGACCAGGTAGTCGTCGTGGCCATAGCGAAAGCCAGAGGCGCGTTCAGCATCAGCAGCCAGCGCACCGCTCCCCTGGGACAGTAACCGGCAGGCCCGGCGGTATCCGGCCATATCGTCGATGACCGACGGCACACCCTGGGCGGGCTCTGAAAGCAGCTGCGTCTTAGGTTCCGTGGTCACCTGCGCTCAACCTCTTTTTTAGTTTGTCTTCCAAAACTCCACCGGACCTACCGGCCCGGAAAACACACGCCTGAAAGCATAGTCCATGGTCTCAACCCACCGACGATTTCTCACTGTGAATGCCATGCCGGGAATTTATCGATTTTTCAGTGTCGGTCATCCATTGAATCCGTCACCCATTGAATCTGCCAATCATTAAATCTGCCAATCATTGAACCTGCCAATCATTAGGCCGGTCATTCGGCGTGCCATTCATCTGATGATTCTGCCATTCAGTGAGTCGGTCACTTGCTGATTGGCCGGCTGGCCTGCGCCCGAGCAAAAAAACTCCCCACGACATCTGCCGTGGGGAGTCACAAGAGAATTATTCGGGTTTCTCCTGGATCCGCCCTGGAACCAAATTGGGTTCCACGCCTCAGTAGACCACGAAGCCGTGGGCCTCCAGCTGCTTCTTGACCCGATCCTTCAGGGCCGCAGAGGGGCCTTTGGCATCCTCCAGCGGGTAGGGGATGCGCAGCTCATGCCACTTGGGCCGTCCAAGCTGATGGAAGGGAAGCACATCAATGTGCTCGATGGCATCCTTGAACTGTTCGCACACCCGAGCCACATTCTCGACGTTCTCCTCGGAGTCGGTCAGCCCTGGCACCAGCACAAAGCGAACCCAGATCTTGCTGCCACGGGCTGCCAGACGCTTGCCGAATTCGATTGTGGGGGCCAGCGTGCCGCCGGTCACCTTTTTGTAGGTGGCCTCGTCGCCGGACTTGACATCCAGCAGGCACAGGTCGATATCGTCAATCATGGCATCGGTGTAATTGCGATTGAGGAAGCCCGAGGTGTCCAGGCAGGTGTGGACGCCCATCTCCTTGGCAGCGCGAAAGACGCGTGAGACAAAGGCTGCCTGCATCATGGACTCGCCGCCGCTGAAGGTGATTCCTCCGCCCGTGCTCTTGAAGAGGTCCTGGTAGCGGGCCACCTTGTCGATCATGGCCTGCAGATATACGGGCTGGCCATCGCGCATCTTCCAGGTGTCGGGGTTCTGGCAGTACTGGCAACGCAGGGGGCATCCGCTCATGAAGACGGTCATCCTTGTGCCCGGCCCGTCCACTGAAGTGTTAATGTCCCAGGAGTGAACAAATCCGATGTCGCCCGTGCGTAGGGCATTCATACGGTCGTGCCGGTCCAGTCCAATGGGCGATTCGAACCCCGAAAGGCCGCCCATCAGGGTCTGGCTCTGGTAGACCTTGGATTCCTTGAGCATGTGCGGCTGTGTGGTATGGAAGGTGGTGGTCTCCGTCATCGGATCCTCCTGAAAAAGACGAAAAGGGGGCAGGGCCTTGGTGCGCCCCGCCCCATGATTCACCGTCTCATCAACGGTTGACTATCGCACGAGGGCGATCAGTCGGTCACCGCGCCCTGGTGGAAGGTGCGGGAGATCACGTCGAGCTGCTGCTCGCGGGTCAGCTTGACGAAGTTGACGGCGTAGCCCGAGACGCGCACGGTCAGGTGCGGGTACTTCTCGGGGTGCTCGACGGCATCCTCCAACTGCTCCTTGCGCAGGACGTTGATGTTGGCGTGGTAGAGCCCGTGGCCGTTGCCGGCGTCCAGGATACCCACCAGGTTGTTGATGCGCTCATCCTCGTCGCGGCCCAGGCCGTCGGGGGTGATCGTGTTGGTCAGCGAGATGCCGTCCAGGGCATCGTTGTAGTCGATCTTACCCACGGAGAACATGGAGGGCAGCATGCCGTGCGAATCCATGCCGTTCTCGGGGTTGGCGCCGGGAGCGTACGGGGTGCCCTTTTTGTGGCCGGAGGGGAAGGACCCGGTGTTCTTGCCATACTCCACGTTGGAGGTGATGGTCAGAATGGACTGGGTCGGCACAGCGCCGCGGTAGACAGGCAGGCGCTTGATCTGGCCCATGACGGTGGACACGGTCCACTTGGCCAGATCGTCGGCGCGATCATCGTCGTTGCCGTAGATCGGGAACTCGCCAACGGTCTTGTAGTTGACGATCAGGTCGTCGTCAGCGCCCTCGACATACTCAGGGGTGCCCTTGGCATCCTTGTTGTAGATCGGGTAGACCTTGGCGTACTTGATAGCCGACAGGGAGTCAGCGGCGATGGACAGGCCGGACATGCCGCAACCCAGGGTGCGGTAGACCTCCTTGTCGTGCAGGGCCATCTCAATGGACTCGTAGTCGTACTTATCGTGCATGTAGTGGATGATGTTCAGAGCCTCGACGTAGGTCTCGCTCAGCCACTGCAGGGCCTTCTCGTAGTTGTCCTTGACCTCCTGGAAGTCCAGAGAACCGTCTTCCTTGGGGGTGACAGGCTTGATTACGTCCTTGTCGATGACCTGCATGCCGGTCATCTCGTCACGGCCGCCGTTCATGGCGTAGAGCAGGGCCTTGGCGGAGTTGACACGGGCGCCGAAGAACTGCATCTGCTTGCCGACCCTCATGGGGGACACGCAGCATGCGATGGCGGCGTCATCGCCCCAGTGGGCGCGAATGTCCTTGTCGGACTCGTACTGGATGGCGGAGGTGTCGATGGAGATACGGGCGCAGAAGCGCTTGTAGCCCTCAGGCAGCTTCGGATCCCAGAAGATGGTGATGTTGGGCTCTGGGCCGGGTCCAAGGTGCTCCAGGGTCAGGGTTGCCAGCAGACGGAAGGAGGTCTTGGTGACCATGGGCCTGCCGTCGTCGCCGAAACCGGCGTCGGACCAGGTGGCCCAGTAGGGGTCGCCCGAGAAGATGTTGTCGTAGTCCTTGGTCCGCAGGAAGCGCACGATGCGCAGCTTCATCACGATGTTGTCGATGATTTCCTGGGCATCGGTCTCGTCGATCAGGCCAGCGGCCAGATCACGCTCGAAGTAGACGTCGAAGAAAGCGGACAGGCGGCCGATGGACATGGCGGCGCCGTCCTGGCTCTTGACCGAGGCCAGGTAGGCCATATAGGTCCACTGGACAGCTTCCTTGGCATTCATGGCAGGACGGCTCAGATCCAGGCCGTACTCCTTGCCCAGAGTTAGCAGCTGCTTCAGAGCCTTGATCTGCTCGGCGTGCTCCTCGCGGAAGCGAATCCAGTGCTCGATCTCTTCCTCGGTGAAGTCGTTGCGGTAAGGAATCGAATCCTTGTCGGCCTTCTTGCGGGCAATCAGTTCGTCGATGCCGTACAGGGCCACACGACGGTAGTCGCCAATGATACGGCCACGGCCGTAGGCATCGGGCAGACCAGTCAGAATCTTGTTGTGGCGAGCCAGCTTGATCCTCTTGGTGTAGACGTCGAAGACGCCATCGTTGTGGGTCTTGCGATACCGGGTGAAGATCTTCTTGACCTCGGGGTCGGGCTCCTTGCCGGCCTCCTTGAGGGCCTGCTCAACCATGCGCCAGCCGCCGTAGGGCATCATCGCACGCTTGCAGGGAACGTCGGTCTGCATGCCGACAATCACGTCGTCTTGGGTCTCGCCGGCAGGCTTGCCGTCGATGTATCCGGCCGGGAAGGCATCAATGCCCGCCGGGGTGTGGGTGTCCACGTCGTAGACGCGCTGCTTGCGCTCTACGGCAAGGAAATTGTCATCCAGGTAGTTCCACAGGAACTTGGTCTTCTCCGTAGCCGGTGCCAGGAAGGATTCATCACCAGTGTACGGAGTGTAGTTCTTTTGAATGAAGTCGCGAACGTCGATGTCTTTCTTCCAGTCCTCGCCCTTGAAGCCCTTCCAAGCCTTGGCTTGCAGCTCTGCGGGAGAGACGGTATTGGTCTCAACTGCTGTCATAGTCAACTCCTTGTTGATATGGTCAATGGCGCTTCCTCACACCACTGTCACTTTCAAGTATACGGTGCGCATTACCACGGGAAACAGAATCGCGACGTGAGCTATATCACACTGCAAACAGACTCGCAATGGGCGCCACGCCCATATCTTGAGAGCGCGCCCGGCACACCGTCTGAATACCGATCCGTTCTGATTGAACGGCCAACTGGTCGCCAGCGCTGATTGCCGATTCAGCGCGAGCTTCATCTGTCAGCTGATGACTGTCCCTGCCCAGGATCTCCCTCCCAGGCCTGCCGCCAACGACGGTCTTCTTCATCCCATTCCTTGTTCCTGCGCTTGGCAATCTTCCAGGCATCAAGGGCCTCCTGCCTGCTACGGTAGGGGCCCATCCGCCTGTCCTGGGGAGACAGCTTGCCCTGCTCGGGTCTGCCGGTGACGGTGTTGAAGTACCAGGCCGTCCGCTCCTGTTCGGAACCCATAGCGATCACTCCCTGAAGGCGTTGGTGACTGGCAGCCGGCGATCCCGGCCGAAGGCCAGGGAGGTGACCTTGGGCCCCAACGGATACTGACGCCGCTTCCACTCGGCCCTATCCACCAGCCGCATGACCGTGTCGACCGTGTCGGGATCGAAACCGTCGTCCAGGAGGTCGGCCCGACCGTGGGCATGCTCGATGTATGCCTCAAGGACCTTGTCGAGCAGGCTGTAGTCTGGCAGAGAATCGGAGTCCTTCTGCCCTTCACGGAGCTCGGCCGAGGGTGGCTTGACAATGGAATTGACCGGGATGGGCTCACGTTCACCCCGTGCCTGGGCCTGGGCATTGCGCCAGCGGGCCAGTTGCCAGACCCGGGTCTTAAGCAGATCCTTGATGGGCGCATAGCCACCGACTGCATCGCCATAGATAGTTGAATAACCGCAGGCCAGCTCGGACTTGTTGCCTGTGGCCAGGGCCAGAAGCCCCTCGGCATTGGCGTAGGCCATAACGATGACGCCGCGGATTCGGGCCTGCAGATTCTCTTCAGCCACCCCTTCCAGATGCAACTGCCCTTGGAAGGCGTCGAATTCGGGGCCTATGGCTTGCACCACATAACGCACGCCCAGACGCTGGGCCAGATCGGCGGCATCGTCCCGGGAGCCCTCCGAGGAGTAGCGACTGGGCATGGAGATCCCGCGCACATGCTCCCCTCCGCAGGCATCGGCAGCCATGGTCGCCACCAGGGCCGAGTCGATCCCGCCTGAGAGCCCCAGGCAGACGCCGGTGAAATGATTCTTGGCCATATAGTCCTTTAGACCCAGCACACAGGCCCGATAGACCTCCTCATCCCCAGGCATCTCTTCCGCCATGCAGGACTGGCTGGGCAGTGGGCGCTCCCCCCGTGCAGGCAGGGTCCAAGTGGACAGATCTTGGACAAACCTTGGCGAGCGCTCCAGCAGCGTGCCATCCTGGTCCACCACAAAACTGCCTCCGTCAAAGACCAGATCGTCTTGACCGCCTACCTGGTTCAGATAGAGCAGAGGCGCGCCGACCTGCTTGGCCCGACGAGTCGCCAGCTCGTAACGGACGTGCCCCTTGCCCTCCTCGAAGGGAGAGCCATTGATAGTCACCAGGAGGTCGATGTCCCGGCCAGCCAGGTCGCTGATGGGATCACCTTCCTGCCAGATGTCCTCGCAGATGGCCAGCCCTATCCGGTGCCCCTGCACCTCCAGGACGACGGTCCTATCCCCCGGGGTGAAAATCCTGTACTCATCGAAGACCCCGTAGTTGGGCAGGAAGTGCTTGTCGTAGCCGGCCTCGACCCGACCCTGGTGCAGGACCACCAGCCGGTTGCGGGGCCTGTCCTGATCCGTGTCGGTGCCGACGGTTCCCACGATCACATAGAGATGGCCCAGACCCTGCTCCTCCAGCTCCCCGGCCAGACGGTCGGCCCGAGACCAGGCGGCCCGACGGAAGCTGGCACGAAATGCCAGATCCTCAATCGGGTAACCGGTCAGACTCATCTCCGGGAAGACGACCAGCGTGGCCCCCTGCTCAGCTGCCTTTCGGGAGTAGTCCATAATAATGTCGGCGTTGCCGTCAAGATCGCCCACACAGGTGTCGATCTGAGCCAGAGCCACCAGCAGATCGCCATCCCGCCGCGGCTGTTCCTCTTGTATGCGCATACCCATGATTCTAAACCGTGTCAGGGCCGGCCCACGGGCAGACAGACAGTCCCGAGTGTGGACCGATACAGAGAAGACGGGATTACGGATGCCTCAGACCTTATCGGCACCAGCCTTACGGGCGGCCCGGCGTACCAGCACAGAGGCGACCAGCCCCAGGAGGAGCAAAAGAACCGCGAAGCCCATAGCCCACTGGGCGCCTTGGGTGAACCCATCGGTCAGGGCATTGGTCACCTGAGGACCCAAGGCTCCCAACCGGCCCCGAGTACCTTGAGCGCGCAGACCAACGATGGCATTTCCTGCAGAGGACTGAACCGATCTGACCAGGCCATCGGCCATCTGCGCCGAGATTCCCTTGAGGGCCGTCAGATGTCTTGGCAGCACCAGGCTCAGAGCCAGTGAGAGGGCGGAACCGGAAACTGCGGCGCCCAGGGCGGTCCCCCACTGGCGGATGGTGGACTGGGTGGCCGAAGCCTGGCCGGACTGGGAAACCGGAACACCGGAGAGCACCAGGCTGGTCAGCTGTGCCGAGGCAAAGCCCAGACCGGCGCCGTAGATAATCAGAGTCAGGGTCATGGGCCAGACCGGCACCGATCCACGCATGAGCAGAACGGACAGGGCCACACCGACGATCTCCATCAGCAGACCCGTCTGCACCGTGCCGCCGGCCCCCAGACGGGTTGAGACCACACGGGCCAGGCCGCCCGAAACGACCGACCCCAAGGCCATGACACCCAGGATGGATCCGGCCCCCAGGGGACTCAGGCCTCTGGCGTTGATCAGGTAGAGGGGCAGGATGAACATGACCGCGAACTGACCGGCGTTGACGATGGCGGCCGTGAGGTTGCCCCAGCCGAAGGTGCCGATGGCGAACATGGACACGTCCAGGATGACCATCTTGCCCCTGCGCGCCCTGGCCAGCTCGGTCAGCGCAAAGGCGGCAAGCAGGGCCAATCCCAAGAGCAGACTGACTGGAACCGGCGACAGGGGTGCCGAGGCAGACCACCGCAATGGGCCCAGCTCAAGTGCGGCGCGGGGACGCCACCAGCCGTAGGTCTGCCCCTCAATCAGCGCAAAGACCACCAAGGCCGACCCCAGGGCCGAAAGGAGTATGCCCTTCCAGTCGGCAAGCATCCCCCACCGATCATCGGTCTTCCGAGGAGCGGACTTGGTCTCGGGCACAAAGACTGCGCTGGCCACGAGGACGATCAGCCCCAGGGGCAGATTGACCAGGAAGATCCACCGCCATCCGATGGTGCTGGTGAAGACCCCGCCCAGGAAGGGGCCGACCGCCGCCGCGGATGACATGACAGCCCCCCAGATGCCGAATGCAGTGGCCCGGTGCCGACCCCGGAAGGTGGCGGACACGGTAGACAAGGTGGAAGGCATGACCAAGGATCCACCGATTCCCTGAACAAGCCGGGCCAGAAGCAGCATTGTGCCGGATGAGGCCGATGCGGCGAAAACGGAACCGAGCACAAAGATGACCGTGCCCACCTGAAGGATCCGCTTGCGTCCGATCATGTCCCCCAGACGACCGGAAGGCAGGAGCAGGGCCGCCAGGACAATGCTGTAGAGGGCGGTCACCCACTGGGCTTGAGCCAGGTTGATATGGATGGCGGCGATGATGGAGGGTATGGAGACGTTGACGATGGACGAATCCAGCACAATCATGGCCAGACCCAGAGCCAACACCCAGAGCGCACGCCAGGGCGGTGCAGCCTCCTGAGACTCCTGGCTGCCTTTCTGACTGCCCTTCTTCACGTCTATGCTTGCCGATCCGGTCATCAGATCTCCCCTCACCCTGATCTGCGAATTTTTTGCGACTATACGTCGCGAAAACCCGCTTGGCAAGTTCACTCAGCGCGGACAAGCCGCACGCTAAAGAGGCCCTTTCGGCTTGGTTCTGCTGTAAATAGGCCATATCATATGCCCCATGACCGGCTGAACTCGATTCATCACCGCTGCACCCAGGAGGCCGGACCAAGGAGGACCATGCCCAGGATCCGCGAATCCACGCTCCAGGAACACCGAGCCAAAACCCTGGACCAGATCATGACCGCCGCCGAAGCCATCCTGCGCACCGGCGGACGCAGCCAGCTGACCATGGCCGAGGTGGCCCGACGCACCAACCTGGCCCGGAACTCCCTCTATCGCTACGCCCGGGATGCCGATCAACTCTGCGACATGGTCATGGAGCGGCACCTGCCCGACTGGGGTCAGGCCCTGGACCAGGCCCTGGGCAGAACAGACGAACCGCGCCGAACAGTCGAGGTTTGGACCCGGACCAATCTGGAGCAGGCCGGACTGCATGGACACGGCTGGCTGATGAACCTCTACGCCGAGCAGCACGACGAGCAGTTACGCCAGTCCTTGATCTACGGCAACCCCTCGAATCCCCATGAGCCCGCCCCGAAGAGCGATCGATCCACAGACCGGCAGATCCTAGCCCTTCTGGACTTCCACCGGCAGGTCAACCAGCCGCTGATCCAGGCTTGGACAGCCCTGCGACCAGCGGATCCGGCCATGGGTGTAGAGGTGACGCGGGGCATCGTCCAATCCGGCATGCGCCTGATTGATGCCCTGGACCAGGAACTTACCCTCGAACAACGGCAGAAACGACTGACCATCATCATCGAGAAGGTGACCGCCTGCGCCAAGGCCGTCACCGCCACCCTGACGGAAGGACCTACATGCGCCTGATCGGCAACATCTGCTGGCTGCTACTGGGAGGACTGGTCATCGCCCTGGCCTGGACCCTTGTTGGCATCGTGCTCTGCCTGACCGTGGTGGGCATACCCCTGGGCGTCCAGGCCCTCAAGATGGCAAGACTGACCCTGACACCATTCGGCCGACAGGTCATCTATGGAGGCGGGCTGGGTTCCTGGCTGGCCAACCTGCTCTGGATCATCCTGGGCGGCTGGTGGCTGGCTCTGGCCTATCTGGCGGCCGGACTGGTCACCATGCTGACCGTGGTGGGCATACCCTTCGGTCTGCAGGCCTTCAAGATGGCCCGCCTGGCCCTGATGCCCTTCGGATCCTCGGTGCGCGTCGCCGTCTTATGAAAGGATTGGGGACATGAGCACAGTCATCATGCATACCTCAGAAGGCGACATTCGCCTGGACCTCTTTGACGACAAGGCCCCCGAAACCGTGGCCAACTTCCTGGACCTGGCCGCCGGCCGCAAGGACTGGACCGATCCCGAGACGGGCCAGAAGCGACAGGATCCTTTCTATGACGGGCTGACCTTCCACCGGATCATCAAGGACTTCATGATCCAGGGCGGCTGCCCGCTGGGCACCGGCACAGGCGGCCCCGGCTACGAGTTCGACGATGAGATCGACCCCTCCCTGACCTTCGAGGAACCCTACAAGCTGGCCATGGCCAATGCAGGGCTGCGCCGGGACCCCGCCACCGGAAAGACCCACGGCACCAACGGATCGCAGTTCTTCATCACCACCGTGCCCACCCCTTGGTTGAACGGGCACCACACCATCTTCGGCCAGGTTGCCGATGAGGATTCCCGGAAGGTGGTCGACAAGCTGGATGCCGTGGCCACCGACTCGGGCGACCGTCCCCTTGAGCCGGTCTTCATCAACAGCATCGAAGTCCTCTGAGCCGTGCCGGGGATGGTTTCGAAAAAGACATCCAGCAGATTCCAGCCCGGCACACGCAGCTACACCATGTCCCGGATCAGGGGCACGGAAACATCAATAGAACGCCAGGTCCGGTCCTACCTCTTTTCGCGAGGTCTGCGTTTTCGCAAAAATGACAAGAGGTATCCGGGCCATCCTGATGTGGTTCTGCCCAAGTGGCGGGCCATGGTATTCGTCAACGGCTGTTTCTGGCACATGCATCAGGGCTGTGCCAAATTCTCCCTTCCCAAATCCAATGTGGAGTTTTGGACCACAAAGCTGACAAGGAACCGTCTGCGGGATCAGGAGCAGGGGGAAAAGCTGAAAGCCATGGGCTGGCGGGTCTTCACAGTCTGGGAGTGTCAGCTGGATGCCCGCCACGCCCAGGAAACCCTGCAGAAATTGTATGAGGCCATCACAGCATATGGCGATTCGAACGAAGGAGTCAAGGATGAGCAGATTGAACGGCAAACGACAAGAGGCTGAGCAGAAGGGCATGCGGGTCAACTTCGCCATTCTCGGTGCCGGACGGATAGCCAACGCCCTGGCCAAGACCGTGGTCATGATGGCCCAGGACCCGCAGTACAGCCACCTGGTGGCCCCCTACGCCGTGGCAGCCAGGGACGGGGAACGTGCAGCCGCCTTCGCCGAAAAATATGGGTTCGCACATTCCTATGGCTCCTACCAGGAGCTCCTGGATGATCCGCAAGTGGATCTGGTCTACATCGCCACGCCTCACAGCCTCCACGCCGAGCAGGCCATCGCCTGCATGAAGGCCGGAAAGAACGTGCTGGTCGAGAAGTCCTTCGCCGCCAACGCCGATCAGGCCAGGCAGGTCATGGAGACATCCGAGAACACCGGCCTACTCTGCACCGAGGCCATCTGGACCAGGTACATGCCCTCGCGCTCCATCATCGACGGCATCATCTCCTCGGGGGCAATCGGCACCGTCAGGACCGTGACCGCCAACCTGGGATATGTAACCGTGGGCAAGGCCAGGATGACCGACCCGGCCCTGGCCGGCGGCGCCCTGCTCGACGTGGGCGTCTACCCTCTCAACTTCATCGACATGGTCATGGGACCCAAGCCCATTGAACGGGTCTGCACGGATTGGGTCCGCAGCCCAGAGGGCGTGGACAGCCAGAACTTTACAGCCATTTTCTACAAGGATGGATCCGTGGGGGAAGCGACCAGCTCCATGGTTTCGGACAGCGACCGGACCGGCAGCATCTGGGGAGACCAGGGTTACCTGCAGTGCATCAATATCAACAACGTGGAGTCCATAGACCTGTACGACGGGGACCATAAATTGAGGAAGAGCTACCCCATCCCCGACCAGCTGACCGGTTATGAGTACGAGGTGGCCAGCGCCGCACAGGCCATCCTGGACGGTAAGACCGAGTGCGCCCAGATGCCCCACAAGGACACCATGCGCATCATGGAGCTCATGGACTCCCTGCGCCGCCAGTGGGGGTTGGTCTTTCCCTTCGAATCGAGAACCAGCAGATAAAAGCTGTAGATAAAAGCCACGGTGACGGCCCTGCCTATTTGATGCGGCGGACCCTGCCATGCTCGACCAGGTAGGCCCGCCGGGCAAGATCGATCATGGGCAGGTCGAAGGCCGAATCGGTGTAGAAGGCGTCGATGGCCGTCTCCCGGCCCAGGATCCGCTGAAAATGCAGGGGCTTGTCGGGTCCGAAGTTGAGGTAGCCCACAGTCAGGGACTCCAAATCCAGGGTGGAGCCGATGCAGCGGGTGATGCCCAGTCGCCGGCAGGCCTCCCCCGCCACCAGATCGAAGGAGGCGGTCACCACCACGTCGTCGGCCTGGGGGGTGTACCAATCCATGATCTTGTGCATGTTGGCATCCCAGAATTGGCTGACCAGGCGATCCATGTCAAAGCCGGGACGCGAGGTCAGTCGACGCAGGTAGCGCGAGCCCACCCGACGCATGGCCGAATCCAGCTGCTCCAGGGTGACCCGGCCCAGACGGTAGCGGACGGCATAGAAGAGGGCAACCGGCAGGTAGTGCAGCACCCGCGGATCCTTGCGGACAGTGAACAGGTAGAAGTCAAGCAGGCTCTCGCCATCGTAGATGGTGCCGTCGAAGTCCAGTACCCGCATGCCAATCCTTTCCAGGTCCCGTCACGAAAAGGGAACATCTTAGCATACCGTGGAGCAATGACGGTGATAGTCCGCGACCTTGGCAGGGCAACAAGGCAATTCCTTTAAGCCCATAAGCCTGAGCACAGGCCCGAAGTAGGCAGAGAATCCCTGCACAATCGACGATGAAAGGCTTCGAGCCGAATCGGCATCAAAGAAATCATGGCTTGCCCGGCCCATGTCTGGATCGTGGACGATACCCATGGTGTCGACGGTATTGATATGATGAAAAATGCGTCGTCCGTGCCGGGCCGAGGCTAGGGAGTTGCCGGAAACAGGCCTGGAAGGGGAACGGCGCCGAAGGGGTCCATGCGGTCAATCATGCCCGCCGAACTCTTTGATCTTCCTTACCAGCTAGGGGGCAGCAGCGATGTTGAAGAAGAGCCACTACCACAACCTGAGCAGCTGTATAGCCGGAATCTACCGGCATGCACGCAACGATGCCAGCCGGTACACAGGCGAAACCACCTTACGAGGCACCCAGGGTGATCTGATTATATACCTCTATGACCACCCCGGCCTCAGCCAGCGCCAGATAGCCCGGGACCTATGCGTAGACCCCAGTCTGCTGGCCCGGGATCTCAAGGCTTTGAAGGCCCAGGGTCTGGTCAGCCGTGAACAGAACCCCGCCGATCACCGGGTCAACATCATCGCCCTGACCAGGTCGGGCGCGGACATAGCCCGCAGGAGAATCAGGTCGGTCAACAACTGGTGGATCGATCTGTTCAAGCAGAATCCCGATATCGACCCCGAGACCTTCCAGAGCGAACTGCGCTGCGTCTACAACCGGCTGCTGGCCAACCAGCTCTGATATCTCTTACTGAGAAAGGGGCCTGGCCGAACCTTTCGCCGCCCTTGGACGGCTCCAGGCTCAGGCCAGGCCCCTTGATTTTCAGATTCCTGGCGACCTTGGACCAGCCTCTATCAGCCCACCGAACGACCGGAGGTCTCCCAGCCCATCAGGCCCACGACCAGCATGGAGGCCAGGGCCACCAGGCTGATGGTGACGAAGATCGAAGTGCTCCCCCACTGGCTGAGCATGGCGCCAATCAACACTGGCATGAGCACGTTGCAGAGCTTGGCGACGGCATTGGCGATGCCCACGCAGCGGAAGCGGACCGTGGTCGGGAAGAGCTCGGGGGCGTAGACGGCAACCACCGAAGACATGAGGACATAGAGGCTGGCCATGAGCAGGATGCCCACCAGAATGGCCGTGACCTGGCTGGTCTGCGCAGCGTAGAGCAGGCCGAAGACCGCCGTCAGCAGGAAGGCCGTGACGATGATCCGCTTGCGGCCGATCCGGTCCAGAAGCAGGGATCCGATCAGGCAGCCCAGGGGGGCGCCCAGCATCATCAGCGTGCTGATCCACAAGGATCCGCTCAGATCTATGCCCCGCTTGAGCAGGATGGTGGGCACCCAGGATGTGAAGGCGTAGGAGCAGACGTTGGTGGCCGAGACCGCCACGGTGGCCACAATCAGTCCGCGAATCACGCTACCCGATGCCTTGGCGGGTGCCTCAAGGCCCTCATCCTTGCCGGCAAGTGCGGAACCGCTGACAGAATCGGAGCTTGACCCTCCTCGACCATTGCCGGCCTCCAGAAGCTCAACCACCTGGATGGCCTCGTCCATCCGCCCATGCAGGGCCAGCCAGCGAGGGGACTCGGGGATGTCACGCCGCAGATACCAGATCAGCGCCGCCGCCAGGCCAATGCCGACAAAGAGCGGCCGCCAGGACCAGCGCGGAATGATCCAGGCGCACAGGAGCATGGCCAGAGGCACTCCTGTGTTGGCCACCAGTGAGACGATGGCGCTCCAGCGGCCGCGGTGCCTGATGGGAGCGAATTCGTTGACCATGGAGAATCCGGTGACAATCTCGGCGCCCAGCCCCAGGCCGGCCCCCAACCGGCAGACCGAAAGGACAGCCATGTTCGGCGCCAGAGCGCCCAGCAGGGTAAAGCCTCCGAAGAGCAGCAGGTTGATCTGATAGGCGGTCTTGCGCCCCCGCAGGTCTCCGATGAAACCGGCCAGCAGCGAGCCCACCAGGAGCCCCAGGAAACCGGCCGACAGGAAGAGGGAATTCTGGGCGACCGTGGACCATCCCGTGCTCAATGCCGAACTGGCTACTGCGCTGCCCACATAGACATCGATGCTGTCCATGAGCATTCCCGCGGCCACCAGGGCCACGATCTTATAAAAAGTAGCCGATTCACGAGCATTGTCTACTCGCCGGGTAATCTCTCGGACCGCCAGGTCGTCCTCGGCCATGCCGAGATTCTTGGATTGTTCGGATATGTCTGCATTGTCAATGACCGCTGTCGACATCGTCACCCTCGCGCCCGTGCATGAGGCAGGCATGCCCCATGCGTCCATGCCAGACCTGCCGACGGCGACAGGCTCCTTCTGGGAGCATGGCGACCGTCAATATGGAAGGCCTGGACCCTGCGGCGTTTCGGTCATTGTGTGGCTACTCAACGTCTATTGGGTGACCAGTATAGGAGTCCGGACGGTCATTGCCCAGACCCGGCGTTTCCCTCCGGCCCGACGGCCCTGTCCAGGATGGCCCTGATCGCCTCCAGACGTGGGCCCAGCTGACGCTCATAGCCCCGATCATTGGGGTGATAGTAGCGCCGTCCGACCAGTTCGTCCGGCATGTACTGCTGGGGTGCCACTGCATCCGGCGCATCGTGGGCATACTGATAGCCCTCGTGGTTGCCCCAGGCCTTCATCAGCTTGGTGGGAGCGTTGCGCAGGTGCAGGGGAACCTGGCCGATATGCCCGGCGTCCACGTCCTCCAGGGCCTGGTTGATGGCCAGGTAAGACGCGTTGGACTTGGGCGCTGTGGCCACGGCGATGACCGCCTCGGCCAGAATCAGACGGGCCTCAGGCATGCCCACCATGGCCACGGCCTGGGCAGCCGCGACCGTGATCTCCAGCACTTCAGGAGAGGCCATGCCCACCTCCTCGGCGGAGGCGATCATGATGCGTCGGGCGATGAAGCGCGGATCCTCGCCGGCCCGGATCATCCGAGCCAGGTAGTGCAGGGCCGCATCCACGTCGGACCCCCGCATGGATTTGATGAAGGCCGATGCCACATCGTAGTGATCGTCGCCCTTCTTGTCATAGCGGACGGTGGCCACGTCCATGACCGAGGAGACCACCTTGGCGTTGATCAGCGGGCGACGCGCACCCTTGGCGCGAGACCCGTCCTCGGTGACCGCCCCGGCCGCAGCCTCCAGAATGGTCAGGGCCCGACGGGCGTCACCTCCGGCAAAGCGCACAATTTGGTCCAGGGCCTCTGGAGCCAGCCGCACCTGGTCCTTGAGCCCACGCTGGTCCTTGACGGCCCTGCGGACCAGCGTGGCCAGGTCCTGGTCGTCCAGGGCCTCCAGCTTGACCACCACCGAGCGCGAAAGCAGGGGCGAGATGACCGAAAAGCTGGGATTCTCCGTGGTGGCTGCGATAAACGTCACATCCCGGTTCTCCACGCTGGGCAACAGGGCATCTTGCTGCGACTTGGAGAAGCGGTGGACCTCATCGATAAAGAGGACCGTCTCCCGCCCCTGGCTGACCAGCCGCTCCCGGGCCTGGGCTAGGACCTGCCGCACCTCCTTGACCCCCGAGGTGACGGCCGAAAGCTCCTCGAAATGCCGCCCGGACTGTCGGGCCACAATATAGGCCAGGGTGGTCTTGCCCACCCCGGGAGGACCGAAAAGAATGACCGAACTGGGAGCGGTCAGACGGTTGTTCGGATCCGAGCGGGCCAGCCGCTCCAAGGGGGTTCCAGGAGCCGTGACCTTGTCCTGGCCGACCACCTCGTCCAGGCTCCTGGGCCGCATCCTGACCGCCAGAGGCAGGGTGTGCTCCTCGGGGGGATCCGCCGCCTGGAAGAGATCATCAACCATATGCACTACCTCATTCCTCGGGGCCCCTGTGGCTCCCCGCCCTCACCAGCATAGGCCTGTGCCTGCCACAAACAGCAGGACGAACGCGCTAGACTGGGAACCCATATGGCCGTATCGCCCAGCGCGTAGTTGGGTCCCGGAAACACGGTGTGTGTACAGTTTACTGGTCATCCGCCTGAATATATCTTCAGGTTGGCCCGAGGAAAACCGGGACCGGCACAGTCGGAACAATAAGGAGAATCGCCAGTGATCGCCAAGCATGTTCGCCAGGGATGGACATCGGGTCCAGGCAGGTGGGCCATCGGCCTGCTCGCCCTGGTCCTGGGGCTCTCAGCCCTGATCGTCGCCCCCCTGGCCACGCCGGCGCAGGCGGCCGAGGACTCTCCCGCCGCCCAAGCGGTCCATGGACGCACCTTCCGTGTCGCCACCGATACCACCTTCGCCCCCTTTGAATTCAGGGACTCCTCCGGCAAGCTGGTCGGCATCGATATGGATCTGATCCGCAAGATCGCCGACATCGAGGGGTTCTCGGTGCAGATCCAGTCCCTGGGCTTCAACGCCGCCCTTCAAGCCTTGAACTCCCAGCAGGCCGATGTGGTCATAGCCGGTATGACCATCACCGACCAGCGCAAGCAGGTCTACGACTTCACCGACCCCTATTTCGACTCCGGCGTGCAGATGGCCATCGCCAAGGACAACGACCAGATCCACAGCTACAAGGATCTGCAAGGCAGCGTGGTGGCCGTCAAGACGGGCAGCGAGGGCGAGGCCTTCGCCAAGCAGCGTGCGGCCCAGTACGGTTTCACGGTCAAGGCGGTGGACCAGTCCTCCACCATGTATGAGATGGTCAAGTCCGGCAATGCCCAGGCGGTCATCGACGACTACCCGGTCCTGGCTTACGGCATCGCCCAGGGCAACGGACTGAAGACCGTGACCAAGAAGGAGCCTGGCGCCTCCTACGGGGCAGCCGTCCGCAAGGGCGAGAACAAGGAGTTCGTGGCCGCCTTCAACGAGGGCCTGGCCAAGATGAAGGCCGATGGCAGCTATAAGAAGCTGGTCGATTCCTATGTGGGCAGCGGCCACTCCAGCAAGAGTGCCCCCGCCTCCCGGCCAGGATTCTTCGAACTGGTCCGCCAGGCCTTCCCCTCCCTGATGCTGGGCCTGCGCAACACCCTGGCCATCACGGCAATATCCTTCGTCATCGCCTTGGCCATCGGCATCATCCTGGGACTGTGGCGAATCAGCCCCAACCGGATCCTGTCCTGGATTGCCCGCATCTACGTGGCGGTCTTCAGGGGCACACCCGTCCTGGTCTGGGCCTTCTTCTTCTACCTGGGTGTCCCCCAGCTGATCGGCCACCGCATCAGCATCTGGCTGGCCGGCGCGCTGACACTGTCCCTGAACTCCGGAGCCTACCTGGTTGAGATCGTGCGCGGGGCCATCGACTCGGTGGACGTCGGGCAGATGGAGGGGGCCCGAAGTCTGGGCCTGACACGTCACATGGCCCTGCGCCGGGTCATCCTGCCCCAGGCCGTCAGGTTCGCCACGCCCTCCATCATCAACCAGCTGGTCATCATGCTCAAGGATTCCTCCCTGCTGCTGGCCATCGGCTTCGGCGAACTGCTCTACCAGGCACAGCAGATCTACGCGGCCAACTTCCGCGTGACCGAAACCCTCTTCATGGTGGGCGTCATCTACTTCGTCGCCATCAGCGCCCTGACCTGGATGGCCAATATGCTCGATAGGAGGCTGCATCGATGAACTTCGAGGACCCGGACATGGACACCGGACGACTGACCCGTCGCATCCGCCAGAACCAAAGTCGCCGCAACCAGGGAGAGTCCCAGATGGCCGTATCCATCCGCGACCTTCACAAGCGCTACGGCGACACCGAGGTCCTCAAGGGGATCGACATGGAGGTCAAGCCGGGCGAGGTCATCTCCATCATCGGCCCCTCCGGCGCGGGCAAGTCCACCCTGCTGCGCTGCATCAACGCCCTGGAGATGCCGACCTCGGGCACCATCAGCGTCTACGGGATCGACATCTCCGACCCAAAGACCAACATCGACAAGCTCCGCGAGCACGTGGGCATGGTCTTCCAGCACTTCAACCTCTTCCCCAACATGAGCGTGGCCGACAACATCATGCTGGCCCCCCACATGTTGCACAAGACACCCAAGGAGGATGCACGGCAACAGGCCCTGGACCTGCTGGAGACCGTAGGGCTTCAGGAGAAGGCTGACGCACGGCCCACGGACCTGTCAGGCGGGCAGCAGCAGCGTGTGGCCATCGCCCGCGCACTGGCCATGCACCCGGACATCATGCTCTTCGACGAGGCCACCTCGGCCCTGGATCCGGAGATGGTGGGCGACGTGCTTGAAGTCATCCGCTCCCTGGCAGAGGGCGGCATGACCATGATTCTGGTCACCCACGAGATGGCCTTCGCCCGGGAGGTCTCCTCCAGGGTGATCTTCACCGATGCCGGGATCATCGAGGAGGAGGGCACGCCCGAGCAGATCTTCGGCCACCCGCAGAGCCCTCGTCTGCAGTCCTTCCTCTCCAAGGTCCTGTAACGCCTCGGGGCTAGAGGTCCATCAGTTCCTCGATGGGACCCACCCGGTACTCCTTGAAGACCACCTGGCCGCTCTCCTGGGTGGCATCCAGGTCCACGATACCGGCGATGCCCCAGTCGCGCTCCCCCTCGACGTCGTCGAAGATCTGTTGGACCCGCCAGGTGTGCCCCTGACGTTCGTCACGGTCATCCATGCTGAAGAAGTCCGAGGACCTGGCCTGGGCATCGGTCAGAATCTGCTCATGGTCCTCGTAAAGGTCGTCCAGTGCGTCGCTCCAGGCCCGCAGGCCGTAGCCCCAGTCCGCATCCAGGTCGGCCAGGACCTCCGGCCGGTCGGCGGCAACCAGCTCCACCCGCTGGAACATGGCGTTGCGCACCAGCAGGGTCAACCCACGCCGGTCCGCCACCACCTGGTTCTCCACCTTGGGCGGAGCGGCATCCAGGCCGCTTGCGACTTCGCCATTTTCAGCCCTGCCCGCGGCCTCCCACTCATCCACCAGGCTGGAGTCCACCGAGCGCACAATCAGTCCCAGCCAGGCCAGGATGTCCTCCAGTCGCTCATCCATGAACTCTTCGGGGACCGTCCTGCTGAGCGCCCGATAGGCATCGGACAGATAGCGCAGCAGGGTCCCCTCCGACCGGGATATTCCGTAGCGGGCGATGTAGCCGTTGAAGTCCGAGGCCGTCTCGATCATGTCCCGCAGAACGGACTTGGGGTGGATCTCATAGTCGTTGGCCCAGGGAACATCCCGACGGTAGCGGTCGAAGGCCTCCCCCAGCAGCTCCTCCAGGGGCTTGGGCCAGGTCACCTCCTGCAGACGCTCCATCCGTTCCTCGTACTCCAGGCCATCCTCCTTCATCTGCTGGATGGCCGCGTCACGGGCCTGCCGCTGCTGGGCCTTGAGAATCTGCCGGGGATCCTCCAGGGTGGCCTCGACCATGGAGAGCAGATTCATGTCGTAGTCGGGGTCCTCGGGATCCAGCAGCTCCAGGGCGGCCAGCAGGAAGGGCGAGAGGGGCTGGTCCAGGGCGAAATCCTCGGGCAGGTCCACGGTCGTGAAGTAGTCCAGGCCGCCGTCGGGGTTCCGTTCGGTCTCGATGACCCCGGTGTCGGTCAGGGTCTGGAAGATCTCGTCGGCCCGGTCCTGCAGATGCTCCTTCTGCTGCGGTGTCTGACGGGAGTCCTCGATCAGGTCCTCGACCCGTCTCCTGGCATCCCCGCCCTGGTCGACCTCGTTGAGCACCATGGCGTGGGAGATCTTCAGGTGCGGCGTCAGGGTCTCGGGACGGGCCTCGATCAGTTTGTCGAAGGTTTCCTTGCCCCAGGTGACGAACCCCTCCTGGGGCTTCTTGCGTTTGATTCGCTTGAGCTTCTTGGGGTCGTTGCCGGCCTTGGCCACGGCCCTGGCGTTCTCTATCTCGTATTCGGGGGCCTCGGCCACGACCAGCCCGCTGGTATCGAAGCCCATGCGCCCGGCCCTGCCTGCGATCTGGTGGAATTCCCGGGCCCGCAGGCGGCGCATCCTGTAGCCGTCGAACTTGGTCAGCCCGGTCAGTAGGACCGTGTGGATGGGCACATTGATGCCGACCCCCAGGGTGTCCGTGCCACAGATGACCGGCAGAAGACCATCCTGGGCCAGCTGCTCCACCAGACGCCGGTACCTGGGCAGCATGCCCGCATGGTGGACCCCGACCCCGGTGCGCAGCAACCGCTGCAGAATCCTGCCGAAGGCCGTGGTGAAGCGGGTGCCGGCCATGGCCTCCTTGATCCGGTCCCGCTGGCCCCGGTCGGAGACCCCAGTACTGGACAGGGCCTGGGCCGTCTCCAGGGCGGCATCCTGGGAGAAGTGAACAATGTAGACCGGCGAATCACCATCGGCCAGCAAGGACTCCACAGTGTTGGGCAAGGGGGTGTCCACATAACGGTAATCCAGTGGGACCGGTCGTGGGGCATCGGCGACGATGTCCACACCCACCCCGGTTTTGCGCTCCAGGTCCACGGCGATCTGATCCACGTCGCCCAGGGTGGCAGACATGAGCAGGAACTGCACATCGGGCAGGGTCAGCAGAGGCACCTGCCAGGCCCAGCCGCGATCCGGATCCCCGTAATAGTGGAACTCATCCATGGCCACGCAGCCGATATCGGCATTCCTGCCCTCCCTCAAGGCCTGGTTGGCCAGGATCTCGGCCGTGCAGCAGATGACCGGGGCATCCGTGTTGATGTGGGTGTCGCCGGTAATCATGCCAACACGGTCGCGGCCCAGAACCGAGACCAGGCCGAAGAACTTCTCGGAGACCAGGGCCTTGATCGGGGCTGTGTAGTAGGAGCGCCGTCCGGTGCACAGGGCGATGAAATGCATGGCCAGGGCCACCATGGACTTGCCCGAACCGGTCGGGGTCGACAGGATCACATGGTCGCCAGAAACCAGGGAGAGGACAGCCTCCTCCTGGTGCGGCCAGGGGGTGATGCCCCGGGAAGCCACCCAGGAGAAGAAGCGGTCGTAGATCTGATCCTCGGTCAGGTTGCGGGGGCCTCCCGCCTCGGGGACCAGGTCGCCCAGGGAGACGGGCCGGTCGGTTGAGGCGGTTGAGGAATCAGCATGTTCTTGGACCATGTCCACCAGTCTATCCGGCCAGGCACACAAGTCCGGCCGGAGGCTGGCTTCGTCACCTGACGCCTAAGTCCATAAAACGGGCAAGCGACCAGGCAACAAAGCAACCGGGTGATCTTTGTCAGCTCCTGTTCTTGCCGTCTTTGCCGCTGCCGTCTTTCTTATCCTTCCTGGTCTTTCCCTCGGCCTTCTGATCGCCGGCGGAGCGGCTGCCACGGCCGGGCTTGAGGAAGTCCGGAATCTCCAGGCTCGCCTTGTGCGGATCGACCAGCGTGTCGGGCTGGGTCCGGTCATAGCCCTGGATGTAACGGGTCTTCCTCCAGTGTTGGATGGAGGCGTTGGATCCACGGTGATGGGCGTGGTACTGCAACGGCGCGCCGCCGTACCGGTCCTCGTCCACCTCCTTGGCCACGGCTATCTGGTTGACATTGGAGGGATCCATGATGGCCACGGGCGCGGCCGGCTCCACGAAGTCGGCGGGGGCGGCGGTGCGCTCCTGCATCTTCTTGGGCAGCCAGCGGGCGAAGTGGGAGAGCAGGAAGCAGACGAAGAAGTAGACCACCGAGGCCACCACCAGGGTCTGCAGGATGTTGAAGTACATGGAACCCAGACGACGGGATTCCTGCAGCAGATCCGTATACATGATGATGGAACCCAGAGCCGTATCCTTGAGGACCACGACCAGCTGGGTCACGGCCGCCGGCAGCATGGCGTAGACGGCCTGCGGAACCTCGATCTGCATCAGCGACTGGGTCCTGGTCAGCCCCAGGGCCAGGGAGGCCTCGCGCTGACCGTTGGGCAGGTTGCCCACGCCCGAACGGATCAGCTCGGCCACCACGGAGCCGTTGTAGAGGATCAGCCCCAGCACGACTGCCCAGTAGGAGGCCTGGCTGACTCCGGCAAAGGCGAACCAGCGCCAGAAGAAGATCATCATCATCAACACCGGAACGGCCCGGCAGAACTCCACTATGATGCCTGAGACCGCCCTTACCAGTCCGTTGGGCAACAGACGGCCGATGCCGAAGATGAACCCGAAGACGACCGAACCAATCACTGCAACAACCGAGGCCTTGATGGTCAGCCAGAGCCCGGGCAGGTAGAAGTCCGACCAGGCTTCATAGTCCAGGGCCGGGCGCCAGAGCTCCCAGCTCAGCTGGTTCTCCCCGTCCGGGGGGTTGTGCAGCCGCATCAGCACCAGGATGACCACTACGGCGAAGATGATGGCGGCTATCCAGTTGGCGATTCGTATGGTGCGCCGGCCCTTGGGACCGGGCTGATCGAAGAGCAGCGAGCTCTCATTGTCCTGTGCCATGGCCGCTCACCTCCTCACTGCCAGCTTGTTGGACAGGTACGTGGTCAAAGCCCCGATGGGCAGAACCAGAATCACGTATCCCAAGGCGAAAATCAGGAAGATGGCCACGATGGCGTTGGCGTGGAACTCGATCATCTCACTCATCAGGGAGGAGCTCTCGGAGGCCACGGAGGCCGCTGCGGCAACGGTTGAGTTCTTCAACAGGGCGATGAAGGTGTTGCCCAGGGGCGCCACCGAACCGCGGAAGGCCTGGGGCAGAATGATCTGCGAGGCCGACTGGAAGAAGCTCAACCCCAGGGCACGGGCCGCCTCGGCCTGGCCCAGAGGCACCGTGTTGATGCCCGAGCGCAGGGACTCGCAGACGAAGGCCGCCGTATACAGGGACAGGCCCGTCACCGCCAGCCAGAAGAAGTTGACGGAGAATTCCGGCGAGAAGCTGATCTTGAGCTGGGCGAAGGCCCCCAGGACCATGAAGACCATGATGATGGTCAAAGGCATGTTCTGGAAGAACTCCACATACCCCCGGCCGACGGCCCGCAGGGAGGAGATGGGCGAGATGCGCATGATCACCAGGATGATGCCCAGGATCAGCGAGAAGAGGGCCGACCAGAGTGTCAGCTGGATATTGACCCAGAAGGCCGCCGGGATGTCGTAGTCGGAAAACAGTTCGATGATGGTTGACATCTCACTCCCCTTCCTTGGGCTTGGGCGGGTTGTAGCGCGGGTCGGGTTTGTAGTGGGTGCCCCGGGTGTTGTTCTCCAACGCCCGCTGCCAGGAGCCGTTGGCTTCCATGTCGGCCAGGGCCGCGTTGATCTTGTGGGCCAGCTCGGTATTGCCCTTCTTGATGCCCACGCCGTAATACTCCTGGGTGAAGGGCTTGCCCACCAGCCGCAGCCTTCCACGGGAGGCGGAGGCCAGCCCCGCCAGGATGATGTCGTCGGTGGTGACTGCATCGACGATGCCGGAGAAGAGGGCGGTGGCGCATTCGGCATAGCCCGGCTGCTCCATCAGCTGGACCTCCTTGGCGAACCGTTTCTTGACGGTGACGGCCGAGGTGGATCCGGTCACCGAGCACAGCCGCTTGCCGTTGAGGTCCTCGGGGCCGCGGATATGCTGGTCCTCCTTGCGCACCAGCAGGTCCTGGCCGGCCACGATGTAGGGTCCGGCGAAGGAGACTGCCCGCTTGCGCTCGTCAGTTATTGAGTATGAGGCCAGGATCATGTCCACGTCGCCGTTCTGGAGCATGGCCTCACGCTGTTTGGAGGGGGCCTCCTTCCAGACGATGTCGTCGGCGCTGTAGCCCAGCTTGCCGGCGATGTATGTGGCCACGTCCACGTCGAAGCCCACATAGGTCCCGGCCTTTTTGAAGCCCAGGCCGGGCTGGTCGAACTTGATGCCCACGCGGATCTTGCCTGCCTCCTTGTCGGAACCGCAGGCCGCCAGGGAGACCAGGCAACCCAGGGCACACAGGATTGCAGTCAGATTCCTGACCAGCCGTTTCAGCGGCCGGCCCATGCCATGCATGCTTGCATTCATGCGGATATGCTTCCCTCCTGCTTCAGTGGGTCAGAATCTTGGACAGGAAGTCGGCGGCCCGCTGGGTCTGGGGATGGTCGAAGAAGTCGTCGGGGTCGTCCTTCTCCAGGATGCGCCCATCGGCCATGAAGACGATATGGTCGGCGGCCTGACGGGCAAAGCCCATCTCGTGGGTCACGCAGATCATGGTCATGCCCTCCTGGGCCAGCTGGATCATGACGTCCAGCACCTCGTTGACCATCTCGGGGTCCAGCGCCGAAGTGGGCTCGTCGAAGAGCATGACCTTGGGCTGCATGGCCAGGGCGCGGGCGATGGCCACACGCTGCTGCTGGCCGCCTGAGAGCTGGGAGGGCATCTTGGAGGCCTGGGATTCCACGCCCACCCGGGCCAGGAGGTCCATGGCCAGGTCCTCGGCATCCTTCTTGGGCATGTGGCGCACCTTGATGGGCGCCAGGGTCATGTTCTCCAGGATGGTCTTGTTGGCGAACAGGTTGAAGGACTGGAAGACCATGCCCACCTCGGCCCTGAGCCGGGCCAGGTCACGTCCCTCCTGGGGCAGGGGCTCCCCCTCGATCCTGATGACACCCGAGTCGATGGACTCCAGACGATTGATGGTCCGGCACATGGTGGACTTGCCCGAGCCTGAGGGTCCGACCACCACCAGCACCTCACCGGTGTCGACCTGCAGGTTGATGTCCTTGAGGACGTGCAGGCTGCCAAAATGCTTCTCGACGTGGGCCAGCTCGACCAGCGGCCCGGACTTGTCCTTGACGGGGCGATCCGAGGCCGGTTTCTCCGGCAGGATCCGCTCCGACGGATGCTTGGTTGTTTCGCTCATATTGGGCAGTTTACTCATCCTTTGTTGCGGAACGGCCATAGAAACGGTTCTCCTGGAAATCCGAGCCTGGCCAAACGCACAAACGGTCCTAAACAATCAGGGCCGGAACCCCGCAGGATTCCAGCCCTTGTAGTCTCTCGCCGATCAGTGACGGAATGCGCTCAGTCGGCATCCTCCTGATCCGGCTCCCAGTCCACGCCGGTCTCGGCGCGTTGCTGGTCGGAGATGGGAGCAGGAGCACCGGTCATGGGATCCTGGCCGCCGCCGGACTTGGGGAAGGCGATGACATCTCGGATGGAATCGGCCCCCGTCAGGATCTGTGCGGTCCTGTCCCAGCCGAAGGCGATGCCCGCGTGGGGCGGAGCGCCGTACTTGAAGGCATCCAGCAGGAAGCCGAACTTCTCCTGGGCCTCCTCGGGGCCGATGCCCAGCACCTTGAAGATCCTGTCCTGGATGTCGTCACGGTGGATTCGCACCGAGCCGCCGCCCATCTCCTCGCCGTTGCAGACGATGTCGTAGGAGTCGCTCATGGCGTGCTCGGGATCCTTGTCGAAGCGGTCGATCCAGTCGGCCGAGGGCATGGTGAAGGGGTGGTGCATGGAGGTCCACTTGGAATGGCCCACGGCCACATCGTCGTCGTCCGGGTCGTCGGTGGGCTTGAAGAGCGGGAAGTCCACCACCCAGGTCAGGGCGAATTCGTCGGGCTTGAGCAGCCCCTGGCGGCGGGCGATCTCCACACGGGCCGCACCCAGCAGGGTCTGCGAGGCCTCGCGGGGTCCGGCTGCGAAGAAGACGGCATCCCCATCCGAGGCGCCCACAGCCTCCTTGAGGCCCTGGCGTTCGGCATCGGACAGGTTCTTGGCCACGGGTCCCTTGAGGGTGCCGTCGCCGGTGAACTGGACGTAAGCCAGACCCTTGGCACCCCGCTGGCGGGCCCACTCCTGCCAGGCATCGAACTGCCGGCGGGGCAGGTTGGCCGCGCCCTGGTAGACCACGGCACCCACGTAGGGGGCCTGGAAGACCCGGAAGGGGGTGTCCTTAAAGTAGTCGGTCAGCTCGACGATGGGGTTGCCGAAGCGCAGGTCGGGCTTGTCGGAGCCGTACTTGTCCATGGCCTCCTGCCAGCTGATCCTGGGGATGGGCAGGGTGACCTCGAATCCCGCAGCCTTCCAGACCTCGGCGATGACCTGCTCGGCCATGGCCATGACGTCCTCCTGGGAGGCGAAGCTCATCTCGATGTCCAGCTGGGTGAACTCGGGCTGCCTGTCGGCACGGAAGTCCTCGTCGCGGTAGCAGCGGGCGATCTGGTAGTAACGCTCGAAGCCGCCCACCATCAGCAGCTGCTTGAGCAGCTGGGGGGACTGCGGCAGGGCGTACCAGGATCCGGGCACCAGGCGGGCAGGCACCAGGAAGTCGCGGGCGCCCTCGGGGGTGGACTTGATCAGGGTCGGCGTCTCGATCTCGCAGAAGTCCATCTTGTCCAGGGCGGCACGGGCGGCCCTGTTCATGGCGGCCCTCAGGCGGATGTTGTGCTGCATGGAGGGGCGACGCAGGTCCAGATAACGATAGCGCAGCCGCACATCCTCGCCTGGCAGCTTGTTCTCGGCCTCGTTCTCCAGGGCAGTGGACACCTGGAAGGGCAGGGCGGCCGACTTGGCCAGAACCTCGATCTTGTCGGCCACGATCTCGATGTGCCCGGTGGACAGGTGCTCGTTGTCATTGCCCTCGGGGCGTTCGCGAACCTTGCCGGTGACCTGGATCACGTACTCACTGCGCAGGGGCCGGGCCTCTTCCTCATCGTAGATGACGATCTGGACCAGACCGGAGCGGTCACGCAGATCGATGAAGGCCACGCCTCCGTGATCCCGGCGGCGATCCACCCATCCGGCCACCGTCACCTGGCGACCGACCATATCCTGCGTGACATCCGTGGCGTAGCTCGTTCTGTAAGCCGACTGGCCCATGCTTTCCTGTACCTCCATAATGCTCGGCCTGCCCCTGCGTCAGGCCTGGTATTCCACACTCTGCCGGGCATACAGGCTATCCGGCGTCCACGACACCAGATCAGCCGGAATCTGCTCGCCGGTAATGATGTTCTTGACCTGGTCGCCCTCCTGCTGGCCCTCCTTGGCCGGGAACCAGACGTAGGGGATCCCCAGGTGGTCGGCATAGCGGATCTGCTTGCCGATCTTGGCTGCGGTGGGAGCCACGTCGGCGGCGATCCCCCTGGCCCGAAGGTCCTGGGCGATGTGGTTGCTGGCGGTGCGATCCTCCTCGTCCCAGACAGCGACCATGACCGCCGCCGGGGAGACACGGGAGGCCTGGACCCCCTGGGCCAGCAGGTAGGAGAGCAGCCGTGAAAGCCCGATGGACAGCCCCACACCGGGATAGGTGCGGTTGCCCTGGCTGGCCAGGTTGTCATAGCGGCCGCCGGAGCAGATGGAGCCCAGGGACTGCGCCCCCTCCAGGAAGGTCTCGTAGACCGAGCCGGTGTAGTAATCCAGACCGCGGGCGATCTTCAGGTCGGCGATGACCGAGCCTGGCCGGATGCGGGCGGCCTCGTCGATGATCATGGCCAGCGTCTCCAGCCCCTCGATGGCCAGAGCGTAGGAAGGAGACTGCTTGTCGATGCCAACCTTGTCGACCAGGGCGTCGAACCGCTGGCGCAGCTGCTTGCCATCGTCGGCGGTCAGCTCGGCCAGATCCAGGCAGGCCCTGGCCTGGTCCTGGTTGGCGCCGCACTCACCGACCAGCAGGTTGGCCACCTCATCAGGGCCGATCTTGTCCAGCTTGTCGATCTCGCGCAGGACACCCTCCACGTCCTCCAAGCCCAGACCCCGGTAGAATCCCTCGGAGAGCTTGCGGTTGTTGGCGTGCACGGTGGGCTTGGGCAGGCCGAAGGCCCGCAGCTCCTCCAGGGCGCTCAGCATGACCAGGGGCACCTCGACCTCGTAGTGGTCGGGCAGCTCCCCGTTGCCGATCACATCAATATCGGCCTGGACGAACTCCCTGAACCGACCCTCCTGGGGGCGCTCCCCCCGCCAGACCTTCTGAATCTGCCAGCGCTTGAAGGGGAAGGTCAAGTCGTTGCTGTGCTCCATCACATAGCGGCTCAGCGGCACGGTCAGGTCAAAATGCAGGCCCAGCCGGCGCTCGACTGGCACATCCTTCTCCTGCCCCAGGTCCTGCAGTCGGGAGAGTAGGTAGATCTCCTTGCTGGTCTCCCCCTTCTTGAGCAGGCTGGAACCCTCTTCCACGGCCCTGGTCTCAATGCCGATGTAGCCGTTCAATTCAAAGACTTTGCGAAGCGTGTCAATGATGCGTTGCTCCACCACTCTTTGTGAAGGAAGCCATTCAGGGAAACCGGATAGAGATGTGCCTTTTGCCATAAGAACCTATACTATAGGAGGTCAAGGAAAATGGTATTGCCATATTTTGCGATCTCTCCAACACACAAGCCTAAGGAGCTGGCCATGGCCGACAACACCGCCATCACACCCGAGAACACCTCGACACCGCAGGAGGAACACACCGCGGACGCGGAGGGCCAGGTCGCCGCTGCGACGACACCCGAAGCCGGACAGGAACAGGCTGCCCCCGGACAGACCGCTTCAACCGAGGACGCGCAGACACAGAGCACACCGGTACCGGCTGAGCCAAAGCCTGCAACTGCCGAAGCGCCTGCCGCGCCCAAGCCCAAGGCGGTTCCCTCCCCTGCGGCTCTGGCCCACAAGGCCCCTCACGTCAAGGCCGCTCCGGCCGCTCCCACCTACAGCCAGGAGGAGATCGACAAGGCGGAAGCTTTTGGCCGGGTGGACGAGCAGGGCAACGTCTTCGTCCACGAGGGCGACCAGGAGCGCCAGGTAGGCCAGTTCCCCAACGCTGATGCCAAGGAGGCCCTGAACCTCTACGCCCGCCGATACCTGGACCTCAAGGAGAAGCTGAACCTCTTCGCAACCCGGCTGCGCAGCCCCAAGATCAAGGCCCACGAGATCGACGAGTCCATAGCCTCGCTCAAGGAGGAGACCAGCCAACCCGAGGCCGTGGGCGACCTGGCCGCCCTGCGCACGCAGCTGGACCAGCTGGCCGAACAGGGCCAGGCCCGCAAGGCTGAGCTGGCGCAGGCCCGCAAGGACGCCATGGCCAAGGCCATCAAGGAGCGGACCGCCATCGTAGAGAAGGCCGAGGAACTGGCCGCCTCCCTGGGCGACTCCACTAACTGGCGTTCCACCTCGGACAAGTTCCGTTCACTTTTCGAGCAGTGGCAGCACCACCAGCGGACCACCATCCGCATCGACAAGGCCGACGCGGACGCGCTCTGGAAGCGCTTCTCCTCCGCCCGCACCACCTTCAACCAGGCACACCGCAAGTGGGCCCAGCAGCGTGACGCCCAGCGGTCCGAGACCAAGCGGATCAAGGAGGAGATCATCGCCGAGGCCGACCAGATCAAGGACTCCACCGACTGGGGACCCACCTCCCGCCAGTTCAACGAGCTCATGGATCGCTGGAAGCAGGCCGGACGGGCGGGACGTCAGGATGACGACGCCCTCTGGGCTCGGTTCCGTCAGGCCGCGGATGTCTTCTTCAACGCCCGTCAGGCCGACCGTGACAAGACCTCGGTCAACGAGCGCGAGAACCTGACCAAGAAGGAGGCCCTGGTGGCCAAGGCCGAGGCCCTGCTGCCCGTCAAGGACACCAAGGCCGCCAAGCAGGCCCGTCAGGAACTGGCCAGGATCCAGGAGGAATGGGACGCCATCGGCTTCGTCCCCCGTGACGACGTGCGCCGGATCGAGGGCAGGATGGATGCCGTGGACCGGCAGATCAAGGCCGTGGAGGATGCGGCCTGGAACCAGTCCGACCCCGAGGCCGATGCCCGAGTCTCCAGCTTCGAGCAGCAGCTGGCCGCCCAGCTTGAGGACCTGGATCGTCGTATCGCCGCCGAGCAGGATCCGGCCAAGAAGAAGGAACTGGAGGCCGAGAAGGCCACCAAGGAGCAGTGGATGAACGCGGTGCGCTGATCGCAGCCGTTCCCGCTAGGACCCCCGGGCTGGTCATTGGCCACCGGGGGTCTTTCTGTAACCACCGTTGACGACCGTCTTCTCAGACCTTGGCCCGGCGAATTTTCAGGGCTGAAAGCAAGTGATCACTTCGACGGAACAGCGGGGAGGATGCCGTCGCAACACTCTGGAGGAAAAGTACACATAGTGGTGGTTCCAGGGGAAGGTCAGATGGCCCGCATATGGGGACTGGCCGAGCCCTTGGCTCCTGTCAGCCGGTAGGCGTCGAAGACCCCGTCGATCTTCCTGACGGCCGACAGGAGGGTGTTCAGATGCTGGGGGTCGCCCATCTCGAAGACGAACTGGCTGACCGCCACCCGGTCCCGGCCTGTGGACTGGCTGCCCGACAGGATGTTGACGCCGTGGTCGGACAGCACCTGGGTGATGTCCGAGAGCAGATGGGGCCGGTCCAGGGCCTCCACCTGGATCTGGACCATGAAGGTGCCCTGTTTGCCCGTCCAGGAGACCTCGATGATCCGTTCAGGCTGCTTCTTGCGCAGCTCCAGAAGATTCTGGCAGTCGGACCGGTGGACCGAAACGCCCTGGTTGCGGGTGATGAACCCGGTGATGGGGTCTCCCGGCACTGGGGTGCAGCAACGGGCCAGCTTGACCCAGACATCGTCCACGCCCTTGACCGAGATCCCCTGGGAGGTCTCCGGCCGACGGGACTTGGCCACCCGCTGCAGGGGAATGGCCTCCTGCTCAACCTCGTCCTCAAGGGCTGACCGGCCGGCGTCATGGACCAGGCGCGAGATCACGTTCTGGGTGGAGACCTGTCCGTCGCCGATGGCGGCGTAGACCGCCTTCTCGTTGGGATAGTTGAGTTCGTCGGCGGCTCCCACCATGGCTTCGGGGGTCAGCAGGGTGGCCACGGGCAGGTTCCGTTTGCGCATGGCGCGGATCAGCTCGTCCTTGCCCTCCTCGATGGTCTCCGAACGGCGTTCCTTGCTGAACCACTGGCGGATCTTGCTGCGGGCACGGGGGCTCTTGGCGAAGCTCAGCCAGTCGCGCGAGGGTCCATCGGTGTCCGACTTGCTGGTCAGGATCTCCACCGTGTCCCCGTTGCGCAGCTTGGTGTCCAGGGGGACCAGGCGGCCGTTGACACGCGCGCCCATGGTTCTGTGGCCCACCTCGGTGTGGACGGCATAGGCGAAGTCCACCGGCGTGGAATCGGCCGGCAGGGAGATGATCTTTCCCTTGGGCGTGAATACGTAGACCTCGGCCGAACCCAGATCGTCCTTCAGGGAGCCCAGGAACTCATTGGAGTCCGGGGTCTCGCTGGTCCAGTCGGCCAGCTGCTGGATCCAGGTCAGGTTGTCCTCCTGGCTCAGCTCCCCCTCCTGGCGCTCACGCTTGACATCGGACTTGTCGGGCTGGGAGAGCTCGCGGCCGGCGGAACCGTTCTCCTTGTACTTCCAGTGGGCGGCGATCCCGAATTCGGCACGACGGTGCATCTGCCAGGTGCGGATCTGAATCTCGACCGGCTTGCCGCCCGGGCCCACCACCGTGGTGTGCAGGGACTGGTAGCGGTTGGTCTTGGGCATGGCGATGTAGTCCTTGAACCGCCCGGGCACCGGGCTCCAGCGGGCATGGACGGCGCCCAGGGCCGCATAGCAGTCACGGATGGTGTCCACGATGATGCGCACCCCGACCAGGTCGTAGATGTTGGCGAAATCGTGCCCACGCACAATCATCTTCTGGTAGATGCTGAAGTAGTCCTTGGGCCGCCCGGTCACCTGGGCCTTGATGCCCTGGGCGTCCAGATCCTCGTGGATCTCGTCCAGGATCTGCTTCAGGTAGACCTCCCGCTGGCCGGCCCTGCGGGAGACCAGGACCACGATCTCGTTGTAGATCTTGGGATAGAGGGTCTTGAAGCTGAGCTCCTCCAGCTCGGTCTTGATGGCGTTCATGCCCAGACGGTTGGCAAGGGGCGCATAGACGTCCAGGGTCTCGCGGGCCTTGCGCTGGGCCGATGAAGCCTTGACGTAGCGCCAGGTGCGGGCGTTGTGGACCCGGTCGGCAAGCTTGACCACCAGGACGCGCACATCCCGGCTCATGGCCACGATCATCTTGCGGATGGTCTCGGCCTGGGCCGAATCGCCGTAGTCCATCTTGGATATTTTGGTGACCCCGTCCACCAGGCCGGCCACCGTGTCGCCGAACTCGTCCCTGCACTGCTCCAGGGTGTAATCGGTGTCCTCCACCGTGTCATGCAGCAGACCGGCCGAGACCACCGTGGGCCCCATGCCCAGGTCTGCCAGAATCTGGGCCACAGCCAGTGGATGGATGATGTAGGGCTCGCCGGACTTGCGCCTCTGGTCGGCATGCTGAACCACGGCCCGGTCATAGGCGCGCTTAAGCATGGACAGATCCTCACCGGGATGATGGGCGGAGCAAATCTCCCAGATAGGCATCAGGGGGTTGAGCGGATCGTCGCTGACCTCGCAGCCCAAGGCTCTGGAGGACAGGCCGGAAGGGACCTGATCGCCGACATCATTGCTGCAGACGCTGCCCTCCTGAGTGACCATTCAAGCCTCCAATGTCCAGATATAATGCACCAATCCTACACTTGCGCCTGGCCCATTCAGGCCGCCCGTGTCCAAGGGTGCCTCAGCGGCCGGTCGAGCCGAATCCGCCATCCGAACGCACTGAGCCAGGCAGGCGTTCGGCGGGCACGAAGCGGGCCTGCACGTAGCGCTGGATGACCAGCTGGGCGATGCGCTCCCCCGGCTCGAAATGGACCGACTCATGCGGATCCAGGTTGATCAGCGGCACCTTGATTTCACCCCGGTACCCGGCATCAATGGTCCCGGGCGCGTTGAGCACGGTCACCCCCATTTTGACCGCCAGTCCCGAGCGCGGATGAACCAGGCCGACGTAGCCATTGGGCAGGGCCAGGGCCACTCCCGTGGGCACCAACGCCCGCTGGAAGGGGGCCAGATCCACAGCCACCCTGGCCCGCAGATCGGCCCCTGCATCGCCGGGCATGGCGTATTCCGGCACCTCGGCCCCATCCAAGGACTTGAACAGGACCTCGACCGTTTCAGGCTCGTTGTAGGACTCGTCATAGGCCATCAGGCGGCGCACTCCTTGCAGACGGGTTTGCCGTCGGGTGTGGTGTAGGCCAGCTGGCTCCGGTGCTTGACCAGGAAGCAGTTGGAGCAGATGAATTCATCGCCCTGCATGGGGATGACAGTCACTGAAGAGTCCTCATTGCTCAGGTCGGCGCCAGGCAGCTCGTAATCTTCGGCGATGGCGTTCTCGTCGTCGTCAAGGTCAGCCCCGGCATCCTGACCGCTTTTGCCAAGCTCCTGCAGGGATTCCTCGTCCTCGTCCTTGTCGCGCGGGGTATCGTAATCCTGTGCCATCGTGTACCCTTTCCTTGTTCGACCAGCCACCTCGTATGCCGGTCATTTCACACGATATGTACTGCGCATAGGATACACGATTTCAAAAGCACGTAAAATACCAACCGTAGGGCACAATGGAAATACCTAAGGCCGTGTAAAGGAACCGTAAGAGGATAGGGGCGTGCATGTCTGAGAATGGGACCAGGGTGGCCAGCTTTGACCATGTCGACGACAGGGGCGATCTGGTCTTCGTCTGTGACCACCGGCACTTCGCCGTAAGGGTCGACGATGCGCTTGATCGCGCCATTCTTGAGGCCAAGCAGGTCAAGGAGGAAGAGGATGTGGACCCCCAGACCGGCAAGTCCAAGCCACTGCCCGTCTCTGCCATCCAGGCGGCTGTGCGCGCCGGCGCCCGCCCCGAGCAGGTGGCTCAGCAATACGCTGTCAACGAAGCGCTGGTACGGCGTTTCGCGGCCCCGGTGGAGACCGAGAAGAAGTACGCCATCGAGCAGTTCCTGACCATGCCGGCGCCCAAGGGGTCGGGCGGGCGAAACTACCAGGAGCTGATCGGCAAGGTGCTGGCCCGTGCGGGGGTCAGCCTGTCACAGGTTTCCTGGCAGGCCACCAGACGAGGGTACGAACCCTGGAACATCAACGGCGTGTTTACGCTGGATAAGCGGATATTCAACGCCCGCTGGGCCTGGAACATGCATGACAACACCGTGACCTGCCTGAACGGGGCGGCAAGGATGCTGCTGGACGATTCCACAGACGACCATGGACAGGAGCGGCCTGCCTGGGACCAGGGCCCCGCCGAAGAGATCGACGACCAGACCGACAGACGGCCTCCAAACCAGGAAGATGCCCTTGCCCAGATCGAGGAAGAGGACCGTGATTCGGACGGCCAGGAGGACGGCGAGCGTCAGGCGGCACTCACGGCCTGGCTCTATGGCAAGCCCAAGGAAGGCCAGGAGCGGACAGCCGAGCGAGAGCCCGGCCACCCCAGCGCAGAACTGAACGAGGACCCCGACACGGCCGAGCATCCTCCCATCCGGGACAATGAATCCACCATGGTCCTGCCCGTACAGAACCATGGGCAGAGCCAACAGCCGGGACAAGGCGACGATGCCAGTCAGGATGAGCAGGAGGACGAGCCAAAGGAGGGTCGCCGCAGCAAGCGGGCCAAAAAACACTCCGGGCGGTCGGCCGTGCCCAGCTGGGATGAGATCCTCTTCGGCAAGTAGCTGAGTTCGTCATCCCAGACAGTCGATCCCAGGCAGTCAGACCAGATCGATCAGGCAGGGAATCTGCGTCTCCAGACGGGTCCATGAACCATGCACGCCAGGCAGTCTGGTCGCGGCATCCGTCTGACCTGCAGAATTCACCAGGGTGACCCGGTCACCGGCCAGAATCAGAAGGTCGCCGATCATGGGTCGAATCCGGGGGTCCACAGGGCCGAAGACGCCCTGTTGGATGGCCTGGTCCCGGGTCAGCACCCAGGCCCGCTCCCCCAGACGATCATGCCAGCGTGCAGAAACGACCTGTGGATCCGCCCCCTGGTCCAGGTAGAGCATGACCGCCCTGGGCTCGCCGCCCACCAGTCGCACATCCTGACTCAGCTCCGGGTCCTGGGCTATGTCAATGCGCTGGTCCGGATCAGCCTCCACCATGCCGTGATCGGCTACGATCACCGTCAGCGTCCCGGCGGGCAGGCGGCGATGAAGCTCGGCCAGCTGGGCATCGGTCGCTTCGAGGGCGGCCACCCACTCCTCGCCCTCCCAACCGCTGTGGTGGCCCACCTTGTCCACATCGCGGATATAGAGGTAGGTCAGCCCCGGCTGGCGGGCAGCCTGGCAGGCGGCCAGGAGACGCTGACGGGAGTGGTTGTGGGCCAGGTAGTCCCCGCCGCGCAGGGCTGCACGGGTCAGGGCGGAGTTGCGGAAACGAGGCAGACCTGACGAGGTCACCCGGACCCCCTGCGCCTGGAGGGTCTCGAAGACCGTGGGGCGGCGCTGCAGGCGCTCCGGGTCCTGGGCCCCCCTGAACTGGATCATCTGGCCCAGCTGGCCGGTGTCCGGATTCAGCTGGGTGTAACCGGTCATGCCGGTCAGTCCAGGGCTGGTTCCGGTGCCGAAGACCCCCATGGCAGCCACGGTCGTCGAAGGCAGGCTGGTGTAGAGGGGACGCTGGTTGATGGGTTCGGACAGCAGCGAGCGCAGGTAGGGCACATGACCCTGGCGGCTGACCAGGTTCCAGAATCCCAGACCGTCCACCAGGACGACGACCACCGACCGGGCCTCAGGCAGTCCCAGGGCCTCCTGGAGGGCTTTGGCGGACGGGTGGACATCAGTGGCCACGGGCGCTCCCAGGCAGGCGCTCAGGGCGGGCAGGACGGCAGACAGATGCCGGGGTCCGCCAACGTAATTGCCCCCCGCCCGGTCCCCGTATCGGATAGGCGGACTCGGCTCCAGCAGTTCCTTCATGTCAGGTGTATCCAGACCCATGCCTTCCATTCAAGCACGGTCAGACCCCAGGCCGACACTGCATCCCCGCCGCGAATGCTTTGGCAAGCCGTCCGGTTATCATAAGGCGGAACGTGAAGGAGCAGGAGCTGGAGCATGGCAACTCATCGCAGGAGCAAGGCGGCGGGGTACGACCCCCGGCAGGTCAAGGAGCACATCGTCGAAACCCCCCTGAACGAGGAGATGAGCAAGTCCTTCCTGGAATACGCCTACTCGGTCATCTACGCCAGGGCCCTGCCCGACGCCCGCGACGGACTCAAACCGGTCCAGCGGCGGATCATCTACCAGATGGGCCAGATGAACCTCAATCCCGACCGCCCCTACATGAAGTCGGCCAGGGCCGTGGGCGAGGTCATGGGCAAGCTGCACCCCCATGGCGACTCATCCATCTACGAGGCCATGGTCCGCCTGGCCCAGCCCTTCGCCATGCGCCTTCCCCTGGTCGACGGCCACGGCAACTTCGGGTCCCTGGACGACGGACCGGCGGCCTCCCGCTACACCGAGGCCAGGCTGGCCCCGGCGGCGCTGGGCATGAACGCCGACATCGACCAGGACACGGTGGACTTCTCCCCCAACTACGACAACAAGCTCAAGGAGCCCCAGGTCCTGCCCTCGGCCATCCCCAACTTGCTGGTCAACGGGGCCTCGGGCATCGCCGTGGGCATGGCCACCAACATGATCACCCACAATCTGGGCGAGGTGGTGGCTGCCGCCAAGTATCTGATGGCCCACCCGGACGCAAGCCTGGACGAACTCATGCGCTACGTGCCCGGTCCTGATCTGCCCGGCGGCGGAATCATCGTGGGTCGGGACGGCATCCGCAAGGCCTACGAGCACGGCCGCGGGGCCTTCGTGACCAGGTCCGTCACCCACCTGGAGAACGTGACCGCCCGCAAGAAGGCCATCGTGGTCACCGAGCTGCCCTTCATGGTGGGCCCCGAGCGGGTTCTGGAGCGCATTTCCGAGGGGGTGCGCAACCACAAGCTGGAGGGCATTTCCAGCGCCATCGACCTGACCGACCGGCACAACGGGACCCGCCTGGTCATCGAGATCAAGACGGGATTCGACCCGGCAAAGGTTCTGGGCAAGCTCTTCAAGTACACGCCTCTGGAGGACTCCTTCACCATCAACAACGTGGCCCTGGTCCACGGACGGCCCAGAACCATGGGGCTCAAGGAGCTGCTGGAGGTCTGGGTGGAGCACCGGCGCACGGTCATCCATCGACGCAGCGAATTCCGCCGCAAGAAGGCCCTGGAACGTCTGCACCTGGTCGAAGGGCTCCTGCTGGCCCTGGTCGACATCGACGAGGTCATCCAGGTCATCCGCAGCTCGGACGATGCGGATGCGGCCAAGACCAGGCTGATGGCGGTCTTCGACCTGGATCAGACCCAGGCCCAGTACATTCTTGACCTGCGTCTGCGGCGGCTGACCAAGATGAGCCGGATCGAGCTGGAGGGCGAACGAGACGACCTCAACAAGCAGCTGGAGGAGCTGGAGCGGATTCTGGGCTCTTCGGCCGAGCTGGACCGGGTGGTCATCCAGGAGATGGATCAGGCAGTGGCCCAGTGGGGCACGCCCAGGCGCACGGTCATCCTGGACCAGGAGCCTTCCGGCGACCTTGCCCCCGTGCAGTCGGCAGCCGGCGATCTGCAGACCGCTCGGCAGACCTCCGGAAAGATCGGTGCTGGCTCCCAGGCTGCACTGCTGGCCAGCGGAGGAACCAGCCGTGGCGGTGACGGGGGCGACCTGCACATGGAGGACAAACCCTGTACGGTCATGATGAGCGCCACCGGGCTCTTGGCACGAAGCACCCCAGGCGCCTTGGATGCCTGGCGGTCCCGGCCGCGCAACCAGGACCGGGGGCATGACGACCAGATCCTCGCCATATTCGCCACCACCACCCTGGCCACCTATGGCCTGGTCACCACGGCTGGACGGCTGATCACGGCCCCTGTTGCCGACCTGCCGCTGATCCCGGCCACCGCCAACCCCAGCCTGAGCGGCGGCGTCGTGGCCGACGAACTCCTGGGCGGGACCACCAGCACCGAGCCACAGGCCGACGAGCACGCCGTCACCGTCATCGACATGGCCGACTCCCGGCCCCTGGCCCTGGGCACCCGGCTGGGCACGGTCAAGCGCTGGAACCGCGAATCCCCTACCACCATGGACTCCTGGTCGGTCATCGATCTGAAGGATAGCGACCAAGTGGTCTTCGCAGCCCCCTGCCAGGACGGGGACCGCATGGTATTCATCTCCTCGGATGCCAGCCTGTTGACCTTCACCGGGGACAAGGTCCGACCCCAGGGCCGCAATGCGGCAGGCATGGCTGGCATCCGTCTGGCCCAGGGCTGCCAGGTCGCCACCTTCGCGGTCGTGCCGGCCGGGGAGATCGGCTGGACCTACCAGGAGACCGGCGAGGATGGCATGAGCACCCAGGCCGGGGCCGTGGTTCTGACCGTGGCCGGCGACTCCGAGGCCCTTCCAGGCACCGAGAACGGGTCGGGCAAGCTGACCCCGTTGGAGATGTATCCGGTCAAGGGCCGTGGCACGGGTGGCGTGCGCTCCCAACGCTTCCTCAAGGGTCAGGACACCCTCCTGCTGGCACGGGTAGGTGCTTGGCCCCTGCACGCCAGCACCGCCGCCGGTTCTCCGGTCGAACTGCCCGACGTGGACATGCGCCGGGATGCCTCCGGCCAGGAGCTGGCAGCGCCCATCGCCTTCGTGGCCTGAGGGCGCTCAGCACAGACTCAGTAGAGGGCCATGCCGCCCGGCCCGGCCGTGAATCCGGCGGCGGCCAGGGCCATGCCCACCGGTTCGCGCATGGTCAGGGGACGGCCATTGGCATCACTGAAGAGGATGCGTCCCTGCCCGCCCCGCCTCAGCCATGAGGCCAGCTGGGCGAAGGCGGCCTCCAGCAATCCACGCTCGGGCTGACCGAAGACCAGGAGATGATGACCCTTGGGTGCCGCATAGACCAGGGCGCGGCCTCGATTCTGCACCAGGAGGTTCCCCATCCGCCGAACGGGCCGGCCGCCGGCATCCCCTGATGTGGTCGGCCAGGCAAGGGCCGTGCCATAGAGGTTGGCTGGATCGGTCACGTCCATGACCACGGGTTCGGCAGTTCGCTGCCCCGATCCACCTTCACCGTCATCATTGCGATCATCCTCTTGGAAGCCCCTGAGCTGGTCGATCACCTCCCGGGGGGCGAACTGGGCGCCGCCGAAACCGTCGACGATGACCCCACGCGTCAGCTGGCCGGCCTCCTCCATGTGTCTGCAGACCTGATAGAGGGCCGAGAATCCGCCGGGCAGGGTCCGCACTTCGGGCAGGACCGGGGCCAGAAGCCCATAGCGGTCCAGGGCGGCTCGCTCCTCGTGGACCAGGCGGACGGTCCGCTGCCGGTCATCGTCCTGGCCGCCTCTGGATCTGTCGCTCGAATCGGTCATGCCAGTTCCCGCTGCAACTTTTGCCGCTCCGCGCTCATCCGCGACCAGAGTCCAGAACCCCTCCATCGCCGCTGACAGCGCTGATGAGCCGGCCACACGCGTCAAGGCTGCGCGACCCAAGGGCCTACCACGTCCACGCAGAACATGGGGCAAACGACGGGTCCTACCCGAGCGTTGAGATTCCGATCCTCGAACCAGGCGCCGAACCGGAGCCAAGGAAGCGTTGGTAACCAGCTCACGCCTGACCAGGTCCCAGAGCGACCGGGCCATGGCCTCCTGGTCAGGGGCTTCGGAATCGGAGGGTTCGATGCCATCCCCGCCACGGTCGCCACAGGCACGCAGGAGGCGATCGAAGCGGTAGGCTCCCCCGTCGGCCAGAACATCCAACAGGGTCTCTTCCAGACCGCCCGCGTTACCTGGGATGCTCGACTTGCCGCTCCCATCCGTGAGCGACGGAGAACCGACGGATTGTACTGAAAGCTCCTCATCCAGGTCCTCGGCCAGATAAAAGGTCATGGCGCCCAACGGGCCCTCCCCCTGGTCGGACCCCACCCAGACCACCTGGCCCGAAGCCAGCAGATCGTCCATCAATGCGGGACCGTAATCACGCACCCTGGCCGGAAAGATGGCCGACTCCCAGAGTTCGGGCGGCAGAGCCAGCCCTTCCAGCTGCCCTACCACCTCCAGCAATCCTTCAGTGCCCATCAAGGGTTCCTGACCCAGAGGCGCCAGACCCTGTCGATGAAGAAGAAAGTCGCTGTAGACATGACCGGCAACGGGACTGGCGGCCCTGCTGGCCTTGGCCAGGGACCGCGAGCGCAGCCGACGGAAGACCTCGGGATCCAGCCATCCTCGGCGGGGTTCACCTCCCTCAAATCCAGGCTCACCATAGGCGCGCAGGTCAGGACGGGGAAAGACCCCGGTCATGAGGAGCTCGCGTGCGACCAGTGAACGCAGTCTGTCCTCCAAGAGTGCACTGCCCAGGCCCAGGTGGCCGGCCAGGTCCTCGGTGGTGAACGGCCCATGGACTTCGGCGTATTGCCTGATCAACTGATCGAAGGCTTCGCTGTCTGATTCCGATTCCTGTGTTGACTGGACGGATGGATGGATGATACCTGGGCCCAGGACCGCCGTCAGCCGCTCTGCCTGACCGGCCCATACCCAACAGTCGCGAGTGCCTAGTCTGACCTTGACCACCCTGGACTGGGCCTGCAGCTCATCCAGCATGGCCCGAACCTGTGCCTCCGTCAACGGCTGGTCCTCCTGACCGCGCATGCGCCGACGAATCCCGGCCTGATCCATGGGGCCCAGGGTCCGCAAGAGGTCGGCCAGCCCTTCGGCCCCCCTGGCCCGTGTCCTAGGCGAAAGACGCTGCAGGTCAGCGGTCACCTGGTCGACGGTCTCCTGGTCCAGAAGGTCAGCCATGTCCACCTGCCCGACCATCTGCTCCAGCAGGTCGGAGTCGATGGCCAGCATGGCGGCGTCGCGCTCGGCCTTAGGCACGTCGTACTGGTACATGAAGGTACCCAGGTAACCGAAGAGCAGCCCTGAGGCCATGGGCGATGGAGTCTTGGTGGAAGCCGGGACCAGACGGACGCTCCCCTGCTCCAGGTCGGCCATCAGTTCGCGCAGGGCAGGCATGTCGTAGACGTCCTGGAGGCACTCGCGCATGGTCTCCAGAACCAGGGGAAAATCATCCTCCTTCAGGGCCGCGTCCAGCAGACGAGAGGCCCTCAGACGCTGCTGCCAAAGCGGAACCCTGTGACCGGGCTCCATCCTGGGCATATAGAGCGAACGGGCTGCGCACTGGCGGAAGCGGGCCTGGAAGAGCGCCGAGCCGACCAGGTGCCGTCGGACCTCGCGCTCCACCTGGTCGGGGGTGAATCCGAATATTCGCCGATCTTCCAGGAAGGCATCAGTGCCCGGAATCTGCACGACAATGCCGTCTTCCCCAGCCCAGACTGATCCGTCGTAGCCGCGCTCGCGGGAGAGCCGGGCGGCGATGGCCAGGGCCCAGGGCTCATTGACCCTGCGGCCGTATGGCGAATGGAGGATCAGCCTCAGATCGCCCTCCTCGTTGGAACAACGCTCGACCACCAGGTGCCGGTCGTCGGGCACCCGGCCGGTGGAGGCCTGCTGCTCTGCCAGAAAGGCGGCCAGATTGTTGATAGCAGGACGGTCCAGGCCGTCCTCCAACAGACGAGAACTGACGGTTTGAGTGAATCCTGGCCGGCCGGAGGCAGTCTGGACTGCCGGTATCAGGCCCTGGGACAGTTCTCTGGCGAGCCTGCCCAGGCGAAGGCCGAAGGCAGGGTCGCGGCCGGTGCCCTCCCCGTGCCAGAAGGGCAGCCTGGCGGAGCGTCCCGGGGCGGGTACCACCACCACACGGTCGCGTGTGATCTGCTGGATCCTCCAGGAGGTGGTACCCAGGGTGATCACGTCCCCCTTCCGGGACTCGTAGACCATCTCCTCGTCCAGCTCCCCCACTCGGCGGGGCTTGCCACCGGCGGCCTCGGAGGGCATGACCACGCTGTAGGAGCCACGGTCGGGAATGGTGCCTCCGGAGGTAACCGCCAGTCGCTGTGCGCCAGGACGGGCCGTCAGCGTGCCTGTCTGGTGGTCCCAGACCAGGATGGGGCGGAAGGCAGTGAAGTCCTGGGATGTATAGGCGCCGCTGAGCATGCCCAGCACCGCCCGATAGACCTGCTGGTCCAGGTGGGCAAAGGGCGCGGCCCGTCTGACCGTGGCCAGCCAATCCTCCTCCTTGAGTGGTCCCATGGCAGCTGCGGCCACCGTCTGCTGGGCCAGAACGTCCAAGGGACTACTGGGCATGATGGTGGGTTCGATGTCACCCTGGACCATGCTTTCCATGCTGGCCGTGCACTCCAGGATTTGCTCACGGGTCAGGGGAAAAAGCCTGGCCTGCGATACCCGTCCCACTTGGTGGTCGGCCCGGCCCACCCGTTGCAGTCCCGAGGCGGTCGACAGCGGGGCGTTGACCTGGATGACCAGATCGACCGAGCCCATATCGATGCCCAGCTCCAGGCTGGAGGTGGCGACCACGCACCGCAGTCTGCCGGCCTTGAGGTCGTCCTCCACCTGGCGGCGGCGTTCCTTGGATACCGAACCATGATGGGCCATGGCGATGGGCTGGTCGAAGCTCTGGCCGGAGGTTCTCTCGGAGGTGGACCCGGTGGCCGAATCGTAGTGGGCAGGCTCCCTGGGCTCATCTGTTTCATCGGATAAACCTGGCCGGTCGTGACCGGAAGCTTGCAGATCGGACTGGTGGAGGTCGTTCAGCCGGGCGGTCAGGCGCTCGGCAAGGCCGCGGGAGTTGACGAAGACCAGGGTGGTGCGGTGGGACAGGACCTGGTCCAGAATGGCCCTCTCGACTGCCGGCCAGATGGATCCGCTTCTTTGGTCACCATCCTGACCCTCCTGGTCGGATTCGCCGGGAGGCGCAGCCAAATCCCCCATGTCTTCCAAGGGCTCGATCAGTCGCAGGTCCATGGCTGTGGCAGACTTGGGCTGGATCAGGCTGACCGGACGGCCGCCACCCAGAAAACGTGCCACCTGTTCTGGCGGCCGGACCGTAGCCGACAGGCCGATTCGCTGCACGGGCCCTCCGACCAGGTCGTCCAGCCGCTCCAGGCTCAGGGCCAGATGAGCCCCTCGTTTGTTGCCTGCCAAAACGTGGATTTCGTCCACAATAACGGTCTGCACATTCTTCAGTGTGCTGGCCGTTTTGGAGGTCAGCATCAGATAGAGCGATTCTGGGGTGGTGACCAGAATATCCGGCGGATGGGCGGCCAGGGCCCTGCGGCCACGGGCGTCGGTGTCTCCGGTACGGATGCCCGTCCGGACCTTGGGCGCTTCGCGTCCTTGCTGTGCAAATTGCTCGGCAATGCCCTCCAAGGGAGCCTGCAGGTTGCGGGCCACATCCGTCCCCAAGGCCTTCATGGGCGAGATGTAGAGCACAGCGACCCCAGGCTTCCGGAAGTGCCGAGGCTTGGTCATGAGCTCATCGATGGCCCAAAGAAAAGCGGCCAGGGTCTTGCCCGACCCGGTGGGCGAGATGATCAGTGCATCGCCGCCTGTGCGGATGGCCGGCCAAGCTTGTACCTGGGTCGGCGTGGGCCCCTGAGGAAAGGCCTGGCGGAACCAGCCAGCCGTCTGCGGGGAGAAATTATCCAAGGGATCGCCCATATGCGTCACACTCCTCTCCCCGCCCCTTTGGGCCCTGCTGAAGGTCGATCAGGTGTCGATCTTGCTCCGGTCGAAATCGTCGGCATTGTCCACGATGAACTGCTTGCGGGGCGGCACGTCGTCACCCATGAGCAGGGGGAAGATGCCGGCCGCCTGAGCGGCATCCTCCATGCGGATGCGGCGCAGCATGCGGGTCCTGGGATCCATGGTGGTGTCGGCCAGCTGGTCGGCGTCCATCTCGCCCAGACCCTTGTAGCGCTGCACATCGGGATTGTAGTCGATGTGCTTGGCCTGCAGGTCGGCCAGCTTGCCCTCCAGCTCATCATCCGAATAGGTGTAGATGAACTTCCCCTTGTTCTTGCCTGCCAGGGCGATTCGATGCAGAGGGGGCACGGCGGCGTAGACCCGCCCGTTCTCAATCAGGGGACGCATGTAGCGGTAGAAGAGGGTCAGCAGCAGGATGCGGATGTGGGCGCCGTCCACGTCGGCATCGGTCATCATGATGACCTTGTTGTAGCGGGCCTGGTCAATGTCGAAGCTGGCTCCCGAACCGGCGCCGACCACCTGGATGATGGAGGCGCACTCCTTATTGGTCAGCATCTGGGACAGGGAGGCCTTCTGCACGTTGAGTATCTTGCCGCGGATGGGCAGCAGGGCCTGGAACATGGAGTTTCTGGCGGCCTTGGCCGTACCCAGGGCGGAATCGCCCTCGACGATGAACAGCTCGGCGATGTCGTCGTTGCCGGGCATGGAGTCCGAGAGCTTGGAGGGCATGGAGGCCGATTCCAGAGCGTTCTTGCGTCTGGTGACCTCCTTGGTCTTGCGTGCCTGGACGCGGGCGTGCATCTCACCCACGATCTTCTCCAGGACCTGGCCGGACTGCTCCTTGAAGCCGCGCTTGGAGCCGCTGATCATCTGGCCGAACTGGTCGTCGGTCATCCGGGTGACGATGGGCTTGACCTGGGCCGTGCCCAGCACGTCCTTGGTCTGGCCCTGGAACTGCGGCTCGGCGATGCGCACGGTGACCACGGCCACCAGCCCGGCCAGGACATCGTCGCGCTCCACCTTGGTGTGGGAATCCTTGAGGTTGACCTTGAGGCGACGGGCGTTGGCCTCCACGGCCTTGCGCACCTGCCGGGTCATGGCGTTCATGAATCCGTCCACGTGCATGCCTCCGCCGGGCGTCTCCACCACATTGACGAAGCTGCGGACGATTGAATCGTAGTCATTGACCCAGCGCAGGGCTATATTCACCCCGCAGACACGCTCCACCTGCTCGGCATGCAGCTCCCCGTCCGAGCCCACCCGCTGGGTCTCCTCCTGATAGGTGTCCTGGCCGCTGATCCGCCAGATGTCGCTGACCGGCTCGCCCTTGGACAGGAAGTCAACAAAGTCCGTCACTCCGCCAGTGTGCAGGAACTCCTCCACACGCTGATGGCCGGACTCGTCCTCCGGCTGCAGCATGGCCCGGTCAGCCTGCTCGGTGGCCGAAAGGTCGGCATCATCCGTCTGCGTGTCCTCGGAACCTTCGTCTTCAGCACCTTCTCCAGTGAGGTCGCCGCTGACAGACGATTCAAGAAGGTTCTCTTGAACGTCCTGATCGTCCGGCTCCGCAGCGGATTCGCCATCGACCTCCAGACGCAGGTCCTGTTCGGCGCTTCCTGTTGCGGGGATGCGGTCGTCGATCACGGTGATCTTGAGGCCGGGCACCAGGAAACTGGTCTGACGCACCCGGTCGATCAGCTGAGCGTAGCTGAACCGGGCCGTGGGGTTGAAGATTTCCGGGTCGGCCCAGTAGCGCACCCTGGTGCCGGTCCGGGACTTGGGCACGCTGCCCACTATCTCCAGGGGTGTAGGCCTGTTCTTCCTGGTGCGTTTGAAGGGCGAGTCAGGCGAGGGGTGTTCCGGGTCAGGATCCTGGTAGGTACCAGGATGGCCCTGGTGGAAGCGCATCCGGTGGGTCTTACCGTCCCTGTCCACCTCCACGTCCAGCCGGGAGCTCAGGGCGTTGACCACAGAAGAGCCAACGCCGTGCAGGCCGCCAACAGCCGTGTATGAAGAGTTGCCAAACTTAGCGCCGGCGTGAAGCTTGGTCAGGACCACCTCCACGCCGGTCAGCCCTGTTCGAGGCTCAATATCGACGGGGATGCCTCGGCCGTTGTCGTCCACCTCGATGGAGCCATCCTTGTGCAGGATGACCTTGATGTGGTCGCACTGGCCGGCCAGGGCCTCGTCCACGGCGTTGTCGATGATCTCCCAAAGGCAATGCATGAGACCCTGGCTGTCCGTGGTCCCGATGTACATGCCTGGACGCTTGCGCACTGCGTCCAAGCCATCCAGGACCGTCAGACTGCCGGCACCATAGGACTTCCCCTTATCAGGCTTTTTCGTCACCATTTACCTCGCCGTTCACCTCTTGGCGCCCAGGAGGACCGGGGTCCTCACATGGGCGGTCGCTTACGCACCGATGACCATTTTTAGCAAGGAGGCCTCGACAGCATCAGTACCTCCCCGCCGGGCGCAGAGGTCACTGATCCAGGAAGTCCCGCAGGGTCTGCGAGCGCGAAGGATGCCGCAGCTTGGACATGGTCTTGGACTCGATCTGGCGGATGCGCTCACGGGTGACCCCGTATACGCGGCCGATGTCGTCCAGGGTCTTGGGTTGCCCATCCTCCAGACCATAACGCATCTTGATGACGCCGGCCTCGCGGGGACTCAGGGTCTCAAGCACCTGCTGGAACTGCTCCTGCAGCAGGGAGAAGGCCACAGCATCCGAGGGGGCTATGGCGTCGGTGTCCTCAATCAGATCACCGAACTCCGAGTCGCCGTCCTCGCCCAGAGGGGTGTGCAGTGAGATGGGCTCGCGCCCGTACTTCTGGACCTCCTGGACCTTCTCGACGGGCATATCCAGCTCCCGGGCCAGCTCGTCTGGGGTGGGCTCGCGGCCCAGGTCCTGCAGCATTTGACGCTGGACGCGGGAAAGTTTGTTGATGACCTCGACCATGTGGACAGGCACACGGATGGTGCGGGCCTGGTCGGCCATGGCGCGGGTGATGGCTTGACGAATCCACCAGGTGGCGTAGGTGGAGAACTTGTAGCCCTTGGTGTAGTCGAACTTCTCCACCGCGCGGATCAGGCCCAGGTTGCCTTCCTGGATCAGGTCCAGGAAGAGCATGCCCCTGCCGGTGTAGCGCTTGGCCAGGGAGACCACCAGTCGCAGGTTGGCCTCCAGCAGATGGTCCTTGGCCTTCTTCCCGTCGTTGGCGGCCCACTTGAGTTCACGGCGGCGCTTGAAGTCCATGCCTTCGCCCTCGGTGTCCAACAGATGCTGGGCATAGAGGCCGGCCTCGATACGCTCGGAGAGGTCCACCTCCTGCTCGGCGTTCAGCAGGCTGACGCGGCCGATCTGCTTGAGGTAGTCCTTGACGGGATCGGCAGTAGCACCAGCGGTGACCACACGACGCTTGGGATTGCCTGAGGGGGTGACATTCTCATCGTCATCGGAATCGTCGACGACAAAGGCGCCCTTGACCTTGGCGGCGAGGGCATGGGCGGCCTTACGGTCCTCCTCGGCCTCATCCTCGACCTGGGAGGCCTCGTCCTCCTCCTGATCGTCCTCGTCGGGCTCATCCTCCAGCTGATCCTCGCTCTTGTCCAGCTGGTCGTCATCCTCCTGGTCCTCGAGCAGGTCCTCGTCGGGTTCCTGCTCCTCCTGCTGCAGGATGGGCTCCTCTTCGACCTTCTTCGTGGTCTTGGAAGCCGGACGGCGGTTCGTCTTGGCCGTCGAAGTGCTGGCAGTGGCGGTCTTGCGGGACGAAGTCTTGCGGGACGCCTTGCTGCTGCTGGTCTTGGACCTGGTGGCGGTCTTGGTCTTGCCGGCGGTTGAACTGGTCCGGCCCTTTCCGGTATCCACTGCGGCTGTCTTGGCTGACTTGGTGTCCTTCGTGGCCAAATTCTCCTCCTGGATCATCCCACCCGCCGACACTGCTCTTAAGGCGCAGCTATGGCAAGGTCAAATCGTAGACTCATTAAAGTGAACCACCCCAGGGGGACGATTATTCCCGATTCAGCCCGATTGCCTCCAAGCCGGGTCGATGCCGCGACCGATCAGTGCCAGGACGATGGCGGCCAGACTGCATGAGCGGTCGTCACACAGAGCTTCTTCGGCAAACCCGGATGCCCGGGATCCCCCACTCCACCAGTCGACGTAGGCCGCGACCGCCAGGGGCTGGGACCGGAACCCAGGTGGAACCTTATCCGCCATGGACACAAGCATGGCCAGTCCAGCCTGGCAACGGGGTTGGTCCGGCCGTGTCGCAGGATCCTTGAAGACCGCATCCAGAATGCTGCAGAGCGCCGTCACGTTGGATGGATCGTTGGGACGAACGCACAGGTCCAGCAACCGATCCCTGTCCAGACCAGGCTCAGGCGACAGGATGGACAGAATGAGCCCGTCACGTATGGCCAGGGTCTCCTTGATGGCCACAGCCAGACGGTCAGCCGTATCGGAGTCCAAAGGCGGGTGCGGCTGCTGCTCTTTCAAACCGGCTGTCCAGTCTGTCAAGGGTTGCTGGAGCCATCGCCTGTCAGCATCTTCCACACCCCATCGTCGTCGTCCCTCTCGGTAGTTCTCCACAAGTTTTGTCATGTCGTCTTCGTGTGCATCGTTCATGCCGTCATTGCCTCCCATCCGCTCCCGGTCTGCGGTCCGGGGAGCCTTGGCACCATCCTGAACCAGTAGGAACCGTCGGGAAGGCCACAGCCGAGCATGTGGTCAAGTGGGGTCATCCATCCACCATGCTCCCTGCAGCCACGGGCCGTGCAGCCTGCCCGCTGGGCAGATATGCGGATAGGCTCTAAGGCATGAAGAGCGTGACTGCAGCACGGGTCGAACGACGCATGGAGGAACTGCTCCAGGACCACTGCCACCACCTGACTGCTCCAGAGCCTGGATCGGACCATCCCCTGGATCAGGACCCCTCCCAGGGGGCCTTGCAGGAGGTCATCCTCCAGGCAATCGAGGCTGGCCGGGGAGGCAAGCGACTGCGCGCCCTGCTGCTCTGCGATGTCTGGGAGGCTCTGGACTCCGAGCGGAATCCAGAGCGTGAACAGGCGGCAGTGGACCTGGCCTGCGCCTTGGAGGTCTATCAGACCAGCGCCCTGGTCCACGACGACATCATCGACGGCTCACCTCGTCGTCGGGGCCGTCCGGCCGCCCATCTGGCCCTGAGCCGATCGGCTGCCGGAAACGATTCGAGCGACCGGGCCCCCGCCGGCCCCGATGCCCGCGGCACCGGCCTGGGCATCCTCCTTGGCGACCTGCTGGCCTCGCTGAGCACAGAAATAGCCTTCCAAGCGGCTGCCGACCTGCCTCAGGGACCGGCGGCCATCGGCAGGGTCTTTCAAGCCATGCAGACGGCTGTGGTCACCGGCCAGGTCCTGGACATGGGAATGGAAGAGGCTTCCCTGGACGATCCGGAACGCCTACGCAGTCAGGCCCTGCACACCATGGCTTGGAAGACCGCCTCCTACACCACCATGGCCCCCCTGGCTCTGGGTCTGCTGGCCGCTGGAGCAGACCTGGAAGGGCACAAAAAGTCAGTGCGCGTCCTGGGTCTGGATCTGGGGTTGGCCTTCCAACTGACGGACGATCTGCTGGATGTGGCAGGCGACGACCGCCGTACCGGCAAACCCGTGGGCGGCGATATTCGCGAGGGCAAGCGGACCGTCCTCCTGGCCGACACCCTGGCCATGGCCGACCCTGATCAGGCCAAGAAGGTCCGCCGACTCTACAATTCCCCGGCCGAACGCCGCAAGGATGCCCAGGTGAATATGGTCCGCGACCTGATGCAGTCCTGTGGGGCAGTAGATGCCAGTCGTCGACGCATTGCCGACCTGTCCGCCCGAGCCCAGGCCGAAGCCCAGGCCCTGGCTGATGATCTGCATCTGTCGGCAGAGGGCCGAACCATCTTCCTGAAGGCCTGCCGACGCTTCCTGCCGCTTGCCACCACCGCCGGGTATCATGAACGTGTATCTTCCATTGATGCCGAGGCCGGTCAGGCCTCCGAGGTGCAGAGGGCCGGACAAGACGAGCATGAGTGAAGCGGACGAGAGGACCAGCGACCGGATCATAGACGGGCGCTACCGCATTCTGCGCGAGATTGCGCAAGGTGGCATGGCCACGGTCTACGAGGCCCTGGATCTGCGGCTGTCCAGGCATGTGGCGGTCAAGATCATGCACACCATGCTGGCCCAGGGACCGCACAGGGCCCAATTCGAGGAGCGTTTCCGCCGGGAGGCCAGGTCGGCGGCCGCCATCGCCAACCCCCACATCGTCCAGGTCTACGACACCGGCGTCGATCAGGGGCTGGACTACCTGGTCATGGAGTATGTCCACGGAATCAGCCTGCGACGGGACATGGCCCGGCAAGGCGTCTATCCCCTGAAGGAGACCCTGCGCATCGTGGGTGAAATCCTGGACGGTCTGGCCTCCGCCCACCGAGCCGGTGTCATCCACCGCGACATCAAACCGGAAAACATCCTCATCAACGACCGCGGCCACGTGGAGATCACCGACTTCGGCCTGGCCCGCGCCGCAGCCCAGGCCACCCTGTCCTCGACGGGCATGCTTATGGGTACGGCCGCCTACTTGGCCCCCGAAACCATCGAAAACAATGAGGCCTCCCCCCAGAGCGACCTCTACGCCGTGGGCATCATCGCCTACGAGATGCTGACCGGCACGGTCCCTTTCGCCAGCGACAACCCGGTGACCATCGTCTTCAAGCACGTCCACGAGGACGTCCCCTCCCTGGCCCAGGCCTGCCCGGGAATCGACCCATCCGTGGCCGCATTGGTCTCCGGACTTACCGACCGCTCACCGGAAAACCGCCCGGACGACGCAGGCAAGGCCCTGGAGAGCCTGAGGAAGGTGGTCAGGGGACTGGACCGGCAGGCCATGGACTACGTGCTGCCTGCGACAGCCACAGCGACCGCGGCAGCCGCAGCCAGCGGACAGCCCGGGTCCGCCGACCCTGAGATGACCGAACCGCCAAGGCAGGCAGCCACGGCACCCAGCGACGATTCCGAAGACGCAGCCACACAGACCATTGCTGCAGCAAGCGACCCGGAGGATTCGGACACGGTCCTGAATGTGCCCGCCCCGCCCGAAACCGATGCGGACGCAGCGACCAGGCGCTATCGGCTCAACGACGTGGACACCCCCTCACAGGCAGAAACCACAACCGTCCTGCAGCCTCAGGACCCGACAGCATCCCCCGCTGATACAGGCCTCGTTCTGACTTCCGCCCAGACCATGCAGCAAGGCGCCGAGACGGCCAGACCCAAGCACCGGCATCGGGGCCTGATCATCGCGCTGGTGGTTCTGCTGGTGCTGGCCCTGGCCGGAGGCGGCGGTGGCGCCTGGTGGTACTACCTGGGTCCGGGCAGCTATGTCGCTCTTCCCAAGCCGGACGATATCTCCTGCCCCGAGAATCAGGAGTGCAGGGTCATCGGCGCCGACTACGCCAGGTACGCCAGCACACTCAAGGTCGCAGGCATCGATGTCCACACCGACTACGACTTCAGCGACCAGGTGCCCAAAGGGGCCATCATGGCCGCGGATCCCGATACCGTCGGAGCCCATATCAGCAAGCGGGGCGGCAGTCTCAACCTGACCGTCTCCAAGGGGATTCGCCAGGCCACGGTGCCCAAGGACATCCTCATGCCGGACACCTCCAACGGCAAGGACCCCGTGCAAGCCCTGAAGGCGGCTGGGTTCGACAAGATCGACCATGACTCTTCCAAGGACCAGTACTCCATGGATATTCCCGAGGGAGCGGCGATTTCGGTGGAACCGGCCCCAGGAACCAGGACCCGGCATGATACCAAGGTCAGCCTGGTCCTGTCCAAGGGGCGGATGCCGGTGGCCATGCCCGACATCATCGGCAAGGCCAGGGATGATGCCAAGGCGGCCTTGGAAGCCCTCCGACTCAAGGTCAACTACAGCGAGGACTGGTCAGACACGGTGCCCCGCAACCAGGTGATCTCCGCCTCCCACCAGGCCCAGGAACAGCTGCACTGGGGCGATGCGGTCAACGTGGTGGTCTCCAAGGGGCCGCAATTCATCAGCATGCCCGACGTGAAGGGCAAGAGCCAGGATGAGGCCACACAGATCCTGCAGGAATACGGGCTCAAGGTCAACATCTCCGCGCCGCTGGGCAATCTGACCCACACGGTGCGAATCCAGGACCCCAACCCCGGCACCCAGGTCAAGGTGGTCAATGATGACGGTTCGCCGGCCGTCGTGACCCTGACTGTGGTCTGACCACCCTGTCTCTGCGGTCAGTCGTCAGGCAGCTCTTCCTTGTTTTCATGCGCCTTGATGACCTGGGCATACACATCCACGTAGCGCTGCCCGCTCATCTCCTGAATCTCCTGCATGATGCGGTCGGTCAGGTTGCGGATCTCCTCGTGGGTGAGGCTGTTGACCGGCACGTAGGGCACGGTGATGGGCTTGCCGAAGATGACCTTGGTTCTGCCCTTATGCGGAAGCACATGACCGGGCTCCTGAAGCTGCCGGGTGCCGATGATGGCGGTGGGCACCACTGTCGTTCCGGTCTCGAAGGCCAGCCGCGCCGCCCCGGTGTGTCCACGGTAAAGTCTGCCGTCCGGGCTGCGTGTGCCCTCCGGATGGATGCCGAAGATATGCCCGTGTTCAAGGATGGAGCGTGCCGTTTCCATGGCTCCCAGCGACTTGGAGCCGCCCGACCTATCGACGGGGAAGACTCCGACCGAGCTGAACCACCACTTCTTGAACTTGCCCTTTATCCCCTTGCCGTTGAAGTATTCGGCCTTGCCCATGAAGTGGATCATCCTGGGGCAGGTGATGGGCAGAAGGGCGTCGTCGATGACGGCCAGATGGTTGGAGGCGATGATGGCAGCCCCCTGCTTGGGAATGTTCCCCGTGCCTTCAACGGTCGGTTTGAACCAGGTACGCGCCAACGGACCGAGCAGTTTGACGAAGAACCAGTACAGCACAGAGACTCCTTGGTAGCGAATGCGTGCGGCCGAGGTTACGATGGTTCTATGACCGAGCACAAGCATAACGACGCCGGGAATCAGTATAACAGCGAGGCGGGAACCGGGCCCTCACAGGGGGACGAAGAGTGGGCGGACTTCCTGAATTCTCACGCTGACGAGCTGGGTTCCCTGGAATCGTCCAGGACGGCCAAGGAGTTCGAAAAGAAGGCCCGAAAGTCCGAGAAGAAGGCGGCGCTGAGGGCCGAGGACCTGAAGCGCGACTCCTTCGTCGGCGGCTCCGGGCCGCGCGATTTCCAAGGCAGCAGCTGGCTGGACACCGACGAGGTCATGGACCAGTCGTCGAACTTTGTGCCGCCCAACCCCGATCTGAGCGACCTGGGCAGAAGGCATGCGGCCTTCATGATCATGACGGTGCTGGGCCTGATCTGCTTCTTCCTGACCATATTGATCCCCCGCTGGTCCGGCTTGACCGGCCTGCTGGCGGGACTGCTCCTGCTGATAGGCATCGCAGGACTGATCATCGACCGGAAGAACTTCCGCGACGATTCAAGCGGGCTCTTCGATGACGACGAACGGCACTACCGGCGATAATGCCGAGTCCGCCATATCCAGGCCGCCAATACGTTCGGACCCCGCTGGCAGAAACATCAGCCAGCGGGGTCCGAACAGGTTTTGCAGCCGCGAACCTAGACCAGGACAGGACGGCGTGTCCGTTCCTCTTGCCGGCAGCGGGACTGCGCTTCCTGGGCTCCGTGGATCCAGGCTGCCAGCAGGTCGGCCGCCCTCCCCTGGTCCACAACCTGGGTAGCCAGTTGGTAGGCCTGGGCAAACCGCACGCTCAGGTCGGCCTCGGGACCGGCATCGATCTGTGTGCCGTCGGCCACGATGGCCGAGGCCGCATTGAGCAGGGCCGTGGAACGCGAAGGAACCGACTTGCCGGCCAGGAAGTCCCTGACGACGCTGGCGTTGAAGGCGGGATCGCCACCGCGTAGGTCTTCCGGATTGACCGGGTCGAGACCCAGTTCGCGAGTCGGGTCGAAGGTTCGCTCCTCCACCTTGCCCTGGTGGATCTCCCAGATGGAGACCGGGCCGGTGGGGGCCATCTCGTCAAGGCCTTCGACCGAGGTGTAGACCATGCCCTCCTGACCGCGAGAGGCATAGACCTGGGCCATCATGGGGCTCAGTTGGCGCTGGGCGCATCCTATGGCCACATAGCGCGGGTTGACCGGGTTGGTCAGAGGTCCCAGCAGGTTGAAGACGGTCGGAATGCCCAGCGACGAGCGGACAGGCCCAGCAAACCGCATGGCGGGGTGGAAGGTCTTGGCGAAGACGAAGGTGATGCCGTAGCGATCCTCCATGGCAGCCACCTCCTTGGGCGGCAGATCCAGGGGAAGACCCAGCTGTTCCAGACAGTCGGCAGTGCCGCTCTTGCTGGATGCGGCCCGGTTGCCGTGCTTGACGATCCTGACCCCCGCAGCCGCAGCCACGATGGCACCCATGGTAGACAGGTTGACCGTCGCTGCCCCATCGCCGCCGGTACCGACGATGTCGGTCACGTCGCCGCTGACCTTCAGCGGCACCGCATGGCCCACCATGGCCTTGGCAGCCCCCTCGACCTCCGGGCTGGTCAGTCCCAGAGCGGACTGCATGGACAGGGCGGCTCCCACCTGGACAGGGTCGGCATGCCCGTCCATCAAATCATTCATGCACCACTCGGCCTCATCCGCGCTCAGGTGCCGACCGGACACCAAGGAGTTCAGGACGGATTTCCAGCTAAGTGGCCGCATGATGACTCTTTTCCTTTGAAGAAGCGGGGCTGGATGCCCCGCTGTTTGCTCTAGGTTTACTGCCCTGCCCCTCCCCTGCACAAGACAATCCCATATTCTGGTCACTTTGCTACCAATATATGAAAGTAGGCAATCCAATATATGGAAACGGCCACCGCCCTTGTGAGCGATGGCCGTCAGTCAGATCGGCAACCCTAAATGTATCGGCAACCTTATCTGCAGAAGCCGCTAGTGATTATACGAACCTGTCATTTCTTCTCGTTCTGGCCGTGGCACATCTTGTACTTGCGTCCGGAACCACAGGGGCAGGGGGCGTTGCGGGGCGTGCCCGGGAAGGTGCGGCCATCAGACCAAGGCGAGTGATCCTCTACGGCCTTGGGCCTCTTGTTGGCAGGGACCTTGCCCTCGGCATGGCTGATAGGGGCAGGCCCGACCGGGGCCGGAGCACCCTCGTCAGCGGCATCCTCAGAGGCATCCTCCTCTGAATCCTCCTGGATGCTGCCAGCCGGAGCACCCTCGTCATGCTCCTCGGCAGTCTCGTCGATGTCGGTGGTCTCGTCCTCGGCATCAGGCTCTTCAGGCGCCTGGTAGTTGACCGGCTCGGACTGGCTCTCCTCGTTCTCCTTACGCTCCTCGCGGGCGCGCCGCTCGTTCTCCTGGCTGGCCGCGATCTGCTTGAGATCCACGTTGAAGAGCAGCTGCACGGTCTGCTCCTTGATGGCGTCGATCATGGAGTTGTACATCTGGTAGCCCTCGCGCTGGTACTCGACCAGGGGGTCACGCTGGCCCATGCCGCGCAGGCCGATGCCGTCCTTCAGATAATCCATCTCGTAGAGGTGCTCACGCCACTTGCTGTCCAAGACGGAGAGGACCACCTGGCGTTCCAGCTGCCTGGAGCCCTTCTCGCCCAGCTCGTCCTCACGCTGCTGATAGATGGAATCGGCATCCTCCACCAACTTGTCCGCCAGAGCCTTGACGGCCTTGTCACCCTTCAGCCCCTCCAGGGAGTCCATGGTCTCATCCTGGTCAAGGCTGACAGGGTAAACGGAGGCCAACGCCTTCCAGAGCCCGTCGGCATCCCAGTCCTCGGGCTTGTCCGAGCCCTTCTGCGCGCCCCGGATGTATGAGGTGATGGTCTCGCTGATGAAGCGGAGGATGTCCTTGTGAATGTCCTCGCCCTTGAGCACCGCCTGACGCTCGCCGTAGATGACCTGACGCTGCTTGTTCATCACGTCGTCGTACTTGAGCACGTTCTTGCGAATCTCATAGTTGCGGGATTCGACGGACTTCTGTGCGTTGCGCACGCCCTTGGAGACGCTCTTTTTGTCGATGGGCTGACCCTCGGGCATGCTCTTGGACATGAGCTGAGCCACCATCCCGGTATTGAAGAGGCGCATCAGGTCGTCTTCCAAGCTCAGGTAGAACCTGGACTCGCCAGGATCGCCCTGACGGCCCGAACGGCCGCGCAGCTGGTTGTCGATGCGGCGGGACTCGTGCCGCTCTGTGCCCAGCACATAGAGGCCACCCAGCTTGACGACCTCCTCATGCTCGTCCTTGACCTGCTCCTTGACGGAGTCCAGCATCTTCGGCCAGCGCTTCTCATACTCCTCTGGAGTGTCGTCGGAGGAGTAGCCCTGCTCCTTGAGTTTCTGATCGGCAAGGAACTCCACGTTCCCGCCCAGCATGATGTCGGTGCCACGTCCGGCCATGTTGGTGGCCACGGTCACAGCCCCCTTGCGCCCTGCCACGGCCACGACCGCAGCCTCGCGCGCATGCTGCTTGGCATTGAGGACCTGATGGTCGATGCCGGCCACATCCAGCAGGGAGGAGACCACTTCGGAGGACTCCACCGATGCGGTGCCCAGCAGGATGGGCTGACCCTTGGCATGACGCTTGGCCACATCGCGGACGATGGCGGTCAGCTTCTCCTTCTTGGTTCGGTAGATCAGGTCCGGCTGATCCTTGCGGATCATGGGCTTGTTGGTGGGAATGGGCAGCACGCCCAGCTTGTAGGTGTTCATGAACTCGGCGGCCTCGGTCTCGGCCGTTCCGGTCATGCCCGCCAGCTTGTCGTACATGCGGAAGTAGTTCTGCAGGGTGATGGTGGCGAAGGTCTGGTTTTCGGCCTTGACCTCCACGCCCTCCTTGGCCTCGATGGCCTGGTGGAGGCCTTCGTTGTAGCGGCGGCCCTTGAGCAGACGGCCCGTGTGCTCGTCCACGATCAGGACCTCGCCGTTCTGGACCACGTAGTCGCGGTCGCGCAGGAAGAGCTCCTTGGCCTTGATGGCGTTGTTCAGGTATCCGATCAGGGCGGTGTTGGCGGGCTCGTAGAGGTTGTCGATGCCCAGGTAGTCCTCCACCTTGGTGATGCCGGGGTCCAGGATGCCGACAACCTTCTTCTTCTCGTCGACCTCGTAGTCCTCATCCCTGTTGAGCTTGGGGACCAACTTGGCGAACTGCCGGTACCATCGGGTCACGTCGCCCTCGGCCGGTCCGGAGATAATCAGAGGAGTTCGGGCCTCGTCGATCAGAATGGAGTCCACCTCGTCCACGATGGCGAAATGGTGGCCTCGCTGAACCAGCTCGTCCTTGTCCCAGGCCATGTTATCGCGCAGGTAATCGAAGCCGAATTCGTTGTTGGTGCCGTAGGTGATGTCCGCCTGGTACTGCTTGCGGCGCTCGGCGGGACGCTGGTCGGTGATGATGCAGCCCACACTCATACCCAGGAAGCGGAAGATGCGCCCCATGAGCTCGCTCTGGTATGAGGCCAGGTAGTCGTTGACGGTGACCACATGCACGCCCTTGCCCTCCAGGGCATTCAGATAGCTGGGCAGGGTGGCCACCAGGGTCTTGCCCTCGCCGGTCTTCATCTCGGCGATATTGCCCCAGTGCAGTGCCGCTCCACCCATCAGCTGGACGTCGAAATGCCGCTGTCCCAGGGTGCGCTTGGAAACCTCGCGAACCGTGGCGAAGGCTTCGGGCATCAGGGAATCAAGGGATTCGCCGTTCTCCAGTCGCTGCTTGAACTTAGGCGTCTGCGCCTTGAGCTCCTCGTCGCTCATGGCCGAGATCTGATCCTCGAAGGCGTTGGTCGCCTTGGCCACCCCCTGAAGCTTGCGAATCTGACGACCCTCGCCCATACGGAGGACCTTGTCCAAGACTGCTACCACGTTGCGCTCCCTACCGTTCTTTTATGGCCTTCACACGCCCTCAGCTGACGTAGGCCCAGACCTTGATTATCTTACGCGAATGCACCGATTTTCTCGAAACCGATGGTTCCGCAAACCCAGCTGCGGCCTTGGCAGCCGGGTCGGTCATTGAAGAAGGGCAATCCTCCGGAGGCCGGGCCAACCTGCCGCCGGGGAATCGCCCCACAGTTCAATATCCGTTTTGCGCTTACTTCTTCTGGCCTACATGCTCGGGCGTATCGATCTCGAAGACGCCATAGCTCCAACCGTGCCGACGGTAGACCACCGACGGCCGCTGGGTCTCCTTGTTGACGAAGAGGAAGAAGTCGTGGCCGATCAGCTCCATCTCGTAGAGGGCCTCGTCGATGCTCATGGGCTCGGCGATGTGCAGCTTGCGGCGGATGACGATGGGGGTGTCGCCCACCTGTACTTCGACCGACTGGCCCGGCGCCAGATCCGAAGCCACGGCACTTTGGGCGCTGTTGTCCGGGTTGGACTCCTGGCCCTGGTCGCCCTCATCGCCTGCCTGGTCGTCCACGGGCAGATCGGCGGGCAGGGGCGGATGCTCAAGTCCGCGGCGGTGGTCCTTGCGGCGGTCGCGAACCCGGCGCAGACGCTGGGTCAGCTTGTCCAAGGCCATGTCCAGTGCGCTGAACTCGTCGGCGCTGGAAGCCTCGGCGCGAATCACGGTCTTGCCGGCCTGGACCGTAAGCTCCACCCTCTTGGCGCTGTCAGCCTGGCGGGGATTGCCTTCATGTGTCAGAACGACCTGGATGCGCTGTGCATCGGGGGCGATGGCCGTCACCCTGTTCATCTTGCTATCCACAACATCGCGGAACCGCTGCTTGATTTGGGTATGTCGACCGGTAATGACGATCTCCATGGGAATCTCCTTGCACTTGTGAGCGGACGAACCGCTGGTGCGATGGCGGACTTAGTCACCATCGACTGTGCTTCCGATTGTATCCGAAGAGCAGGGCTGACTCACTGATTGAGCTTGAGGCCTGAGCGGAATCCTGACCGCTGGTCCGGTCGTTCAGTTCCGCTATGCTGTATCCCCGAGACCTCTCGGATGGCCGCGGCCCCTCCTCCTGGGAAGGGCTGAGGAACTTCCGGGCTCCACAGAGCACGATGGCGGATAACGTCCGCCCAGGGCGACCTGAGAGATAGCGCAACAGAGAACAGACCGCTCGCCTTGTTAAGGCGAGCAAGGGTGAAACGGCGGTGTAAGGGACCACCGGGTCGACGGTAACGCCGACCGCATGGCAAGCCTCATCGGGAGCAAGGCCAAGCAGAAGGCATTCAGGGGCTGCTCGTCCCGCCTTCGGGTAGGCCGCTAGAGCCTGGCGGCAACGTCAGGTCGAGATGGATGGCCATCCGTCGTCCGGATTGTGATCCGGCCGATGACAGAACCCGGGGTATATGAGAGGTCTCATCTTCTTCCCCTCAGCTGCTTTAAAAGGCAGCTATCGAGTCTTCCGTTCTGAAACCAAAATGCAGGCGACGTCGCTAATGACGGATCCTTGGGAAATCACCGTTCAACGCATCTCCTCCACGGACACCATCCCTTTGTATAGTGATCGCCATTAATGAAGTCTTTAAGCAAACTAGCACCAAGCGATTTGATGAAGGATTCGTCTGCTATGCGAGTTACGCAGTAGATGGATACGCGGGAGGCACTTGCCTCTTTGAGACAGATGCTAGCTGATTGTGCCGTACTTCCCGTCACCCAGGAGTCATCGATCAGAAGCACGTGATGTAAGCAGCTTGCTCGAACAGGACTTGCAATTGAGAAGGCTTCACCATCTAGACTACGGGTCTTGGTCTTGTTGGCCCGCAGCCTCACCTCAGGTAAGAAAGGAATTAGCTTCGCCACTAACTGATGGAGGGGATGATCCTGACCATATCGTTTTGAATTCTTCGTCGAAGGAATCACAGCCCATGCCGTTACCGGTGTGTTCGCCTGAACACCTATGCAAAACAGGTGCCCAAGAATATGCAGAGCAAGTATAGAAGCGACGATTGTTCGGTGCTCCTTGGCAGAAGGCAATTGCTCTTTGTAGTCACGGATGACTTTGTATGTCTGTTCCCAATCTTCAACTGCATAAAAACCACAAGCAATTTGGTCAGCTAACTGATTCTGGCATTGCCGCCTTTGTGCTTCACGCAAGGTCTGGTTACAGGACCAGCACCTATCATATTGATTTTGCTTGAAACCCCCACAGGTTGCACATATGTTGTCATGCTTTGAATGATAAATGACAGGCTTTAAATAGCTGCCAGCTTTCCCTCGCAGCAACTGATCAAGTCTGATTTTCTGGTTATCCACGTTGATTACCCCATGCCGACACTATTGGCATAAGCGCTGGCTTGGGCAACTATGCCGTTTATTGCGTCTTGCAGGTCACTGTTGACCTCTTGTATAGAGTTGATGGCGTTGGCTACCTCATCCACATTAGATACGACGTAGACATTGGGCTTGTCAACCAAGCGCTTGCCCCATTCAGTATGGTCAACCACGGCGTCGCGCATTATGATGGGGCGGCCATGATGCTGAGCCTGACGAGCCTGAACACGGGTGCCGGAATATTCATGAGCTTCAACGATAACCGTAGCGATCCCGTAACCGCTCATGGTGGCATTACGCGCAGGAAAGGTCCACTTCGTGGGCCCCTGCCAGGGCCAGAACTGCGAAAACACCTGCCCTTTGCGTTCGATAAGCTCCTGAAGATGACGATTTTTTGCTGGGTAATACTTCCCTATGCCCGTACCGATGAAAGCCACCGTACGGCCATGCTCCTGCAGAGCACGATGATGGGCTTCAGCATCTACGCCCAGGGCCAAGCCGGCGATGACGGTCAGGCCTTTGCTCACCAGCATCGTCGCCACATCAGATGCGAAATGCAAAGCCTCTGGTCCTGCACTGCGCGAACCCACCACACTGACGCCCATATCCTGCTGATTGGGGCTGAGGAAACGCCCCTTGGAAAACAGGAACGGAGGCATATCGACGACTTCACGCAGGCTCAACGGATACCGTTCGTCGAGGACCGACACCATATCCAAACCCTGCTTGCCCCAGTCGTGAACCAGAGTTTCAGCCTCTTTGTGAGCCTGCAAGAGCTGTACACGACGTTGCGTGGTAATGGGTATGTCATCCTCGCCCAACAGGGTCGTCTGAGTACGGTCGTCATATTCGTCATCCTCGTCGGGGTCATCCAGCCGATGATGCTGCGGATCAATCTCATGTTCAAAGACTTGGATAGCACTACCCTGGCGTACAACCTTTTCAGCGATGGAGCTCCAGGTGTCATGAGATTTATCAATGCTTCTGAGCAGGGCTACCAGTGCTGCATTTTCCTGTAGAAGTTCACTCGTATTGAGCATCTGACACCTCCACCTTCTAACAGACTCGAACAACCGCAGCAACTCGTTACATCCAGACTAGCCGCTCTATGTAAAAGCAAGACCAACGGTTTTAATTCATGATTCGCTATGCCACTGGAGTGCTCCGAATGACGCAAGCGTCCAGTTAAAGGAGCTCAGGAATACGGCCATAGTCGCATATTGCCTTGCAATCTCTCATTGTGAACACCGATACGTCCACGAGACACCTCAATCAAGAGGGTCGTCAGAGGCGAAAAGGTCTGCTGCCACTTGGTTGAGGAGGCCGGGAGAGTGGCCTTTGCGGGATCCGGCACTCCAGAATCGCCGTTTGCGCACCTTGAGATCAAGTCCGGCTGTCTTACGGGCCACCTTGCGACCGAGCTCGTAGGCGGAGTCGACGAAGAGACCTTCGCGTGAGGCTTGGGCAACTATCTGCGTAGCCAGCCCTCGATCCAAACCCTTGCGGGTCATCTCCGAGAGAACACCGCGCTCCCCCATGGTGCGATGCAAACAGGAACGCAGAAGATCCTGGGCATAGGCCTGGTCATCCACCAGACCCAACTTGGTCAATCGGTCGATCACCTGATCGGCCACGTTCGTGTCAAAACCCTTGTCGACCAGACGACGGGCCAGAGCCCCGCTTGAACGGGCCGCCGCATCCAAAAGGGTCAGAGCAGCCTCCCGGCAAGCATCCGCATCATCAGCATCTGCTCGCGGAGCTGCAGGTGCTGAGCCTCCGCCAAAGCCGCCGGCACGTGGGCGACGGCCACGGCGGCGAGTCCTTCTGTCGGAACCCCGGGCAGAACGGCCCCCAGGGGAATGGTGACCTGCCAGGGATTCATCACCCATATCAACATTGGCAGCACTGTCAATATCTTCAAGACTGCCTCCGAACTGGGCGCCACGCCCCAGACCGAGGACAGGGGGCTGCACTGGGCGGCTGTCTTCCTTGTCCTTGTCACTGTCATTCTGCCGGATAGCAACGGGGCGAACATCCGCAGTGAGCAGGGACTTTAAGGTATGCAGAGGGCCCGAGTCAGACCGCGAATCGGTAGTGGAATCAAGGACTGTCCCAATACCTGCTGACCCTGCCGGACCTGCTGGAGCAGGCGCGCCCGCAGAGTCTGGCTGCAACTGGTCCGACCGAGAATCCACCGACTCTGCACTGGAGTCGGCAGAATCCTCGGTCTGAGCCAGTCGGACAGGATTTTCCTTGAGGAAGTCCTCGGCCGAAATCATCGGATCATGCAGCCTGGGCCGTGGGCACAGTGCTGTTGACGTCGACAGGAGCCGAGTCGCCTTCCTTGCTGCCCTGGTCAGCATCGGCCTGATCGGCCTGATCGGCCTTGTCGTCCTCGGAGGGAGCCGGAATAAGGCCGAAGGCAACCTTGACCTTATCTTCGATCTCCTTGGTCAGGCCGGGGTTGTCCTTGAGGAACTGACGGACGTTCTCCCTGCCCTGACCCAGCTGATCGCCCTCGTAGGTGAACCAGGAGCCCGACTTCTTGACGATGTTGGTCTGCAGAGCCATGTCCAGAACCGAACCCTCCTTGGAGATGCCCTCTCCGTAGAGGATGTCGAATTCGGCCACCTTGAAGGGCGGGGCCATCTTGTTCTTGACCACCTTGACCTTGGTACGGTTGCCCACCGCCTCGTCGCCATTCTTCAGGGTCTGGATACGGCGGATGTCCAGGCGAACCGAGGCATAGAACTTCAGGGCCTTGCCACCGGTGGTGGTCTCCGGGCTGCCGAAGAAGACGCCGATCTTCTCCCTGAGCTGGTTGATGAAGATGGCCGTGGTGTTGGCCTGTGACAGGGCACCGGTCATCTTGCGCAGGGCCTGGCTCATCAACCTGGCCTGCAGGCCCACGTGGCTGTCGCCCATGTCGCCCTCGATCTCGGCCTTGGGCACCAGGGCAGCCACCGAGTCAATGACAATGACATCCAGGGCACCGGACCGGATCAGCATGTCGGCAATTTCCAGCGCCTGCTCGCCGTTGTCCGGCTGGGAGACGATCAGGGAGTCCGTATCCACACCCAGCTTCTTGGCATACTCGGGATCCAGAGCGTGCTCGGCATCGATGAATGCAGCCACTCCACCGCCGGCCTGTGCATTGGCCACCGCATGCAGGGCCAGGGTGGTCTTGCCCGAGGATTCCGGACCATAGATCTCGACGATGCGACCGCGGGGCAGGCCGCCGATGCCCAGGGCCATGTCCAAGGCCAGGGAACCGGTGGGAATGACCTCTACATCCTGGGCAGGCTTGTCGCCCAAACGCATGGCCGAACCCTTGCCGAAGCTCTTCTCCACCTGCGCGAGGGCCGTGTTCAAGGCTGCCTGGCGACGGGGGTCGATCCCGCCCTCCTCTTCTTTCTTCGCCTTGCCACTGTTGCTCTGACGTGCCATATGGCTCTCCTTCTTAGTAACCGACCTCACGATGACGACATCCTGATTGACGACCTCACGATTGACAGCCTATCCGCCGTCGGAACCCGTCTGCGGTCCCGGCGCCCGATGTGGTCGAACGTGCCGGTGGTCACCGGACCATGGGTATCAGTATACCCGACCATACGAACAAATGTTCGAAAATCGCCTGGAATGGGAAATAAATTCGCGGAGGATAAAACCCGCCGATCAGGCTGCCGGCATGGGCGGCGCATTGTGGTCCTTCCCCCAGCGGCGGGAGTCGGGGATCTCCATTTGATCGCAGAGCACGTTCCAGACCACGCGCGGCTCCACGCCCGCATCCAGGGCTTCTATTACGGTCATGGCATCCAGGGCGGTCAGCCTTTGGTCACGGGCCAGACTGCGTCCGTAGACCCGGCCGAAGACCTCCTCCAGCAGCTGCCAGAATTCCCGTTCACGCACCCGACATCACCTTTCGTCCAAGACCCACCCTGTCACACCCCTTCTACGGTAGCAACCGACAGTCAGCAGAAGAGGGCGCCTGGTTCCTCAGAACCGGACGCCCTCATGAACGGTCCGCCGGGTCGACCGACAGGACCTGACATGCTTACTCCTGAGTGGACTCCAGGTAGTCCGCCACCATCCGCAGCGTCTGCGGCACACCCAGGCCCAGCGCATCGGCGATGGAGCTCAGCAGTTCGGAGCTGGCCTCCTTCTGGCCGCGCTCCACCTCGGACAGGTAGCCCAAGGACACGCCGGCCTTCTCGCTGACCTCACGCAGGGTCTTGTGATCGTTGGTCCTCAGCTCGCGCAGCACGTGGCCCAGGGCCTCGCGCAGGGAGACGGTATGGGTGACGGCCCGGCCGTCGTTGTTGGAGGCTGCCCGCTGACGGCTGGCTTCCATGCCGTCCTCCTCCATCCACATCTTGTTCAGGTTGGCCTGGCGCTCCTCCTTGGCCTTCTTGGCGGCCTTGGCACGGATCACCTGCTGCTGGGCGAAGACGACGGCACGACGCTGGGCGGGTGTCAGATCACGAACCCGCGCATTGCGCTCCACTCCGGGTGCGGCCGGCTTGACATCATAGGTATCGTTGGTTCGAGTCATCACGGTCTCGGTGCTGGCCATAGCAGCCCCTTTCGCCATTATCGTGTTCAACTTCTTACACAGTGACCAACAGACGAGCCGCTGGATTATTCCAGGGGAGGAACCCGAAAAGCCCGCTTTGTGACCAAGGTCACGTATGCAGAAGGTCCGGTATCTGTTAGGAGAAGCGACCTAACGCACCAGGCAGTCAGCCGCGCGAGTGCAGGGCCCGATCCAACTGGTCCAGAATCCGCATGACCGTGCCCCGGCGCACCTGCTCGCGATCGCCGTCCAAATGCAGCTCATAGGCATAGGTGCGGTAGGCATGGGACTGAAGGCCGGTCTCTATACGTCGACCCAACACACGAACAGGCAGGGCCAGACCGATGTAGACCAGCCCGGCAGGATCATCCCCGTCAGGACCCGGGCCGGCCACACCTGTAGTGGCCATGCCGATGACCGTATCCTCGTGCCCCGGCCTGGTGTAGAGCCTGGCCGTGCCCTCGGCCATCTCCTGGGCGACCCGTGGATGGACTGCACCCTGGGTGGCCAGCAGGTCCTGATCAACCTTGAGAATGGCAGCCTTGGCAGCGATGTCGTAGGTGACGGCCGACCCGAGGAAGACGTCTGACGCCCCGGGAATCCTGACGAAGGCATCGGCCAGCAGTCCCCCGGTCAGCGATTCGGCAGCGGCCAGCAACAGGCCCGAATCACGGCAGGTGTCGATAATCCGTCCAGCCAGGTCGTCGCAACGGCCCTGCACGCTCTTGCCGATCATCGCCGCATCCCTATCACGTATTCCGCACCCGAGTAAAGGCAGAGGGCCAGGGCCACCAGAATGACCACACGGGTGACCACCAGGTACCAGGGCCAGACCGGCGACAGGGGCACCATCAGCATGCCCAGGCCGATGCATTCAAACAGGGTCTTATACTTGCCAGCCCGGGAGGCTGCGATGACCCGTCCCTGCTTGTTGATGACCAGGACCCGCAGCAGGGTGATGCCCAGTTCCCGCACCAGGAAGAGCACGGTGACCCACCACCAGAGCTCACCGAAGACGGAAGCCACAATCAGCGCCGAACAGATCAACAGCTTGTCGGCAATGGGGTCCATAAGCTTGCCCAGCTCGGTCACCTGGTTGTACCGGCGGGCCAGCCACCCGTCCAGCTTGTCGGTCGAGGCGGCGAGGATGAAGAGCACGGCGGCGGTCCACCGCATACCAGGCCTGCGCTCGCCCCAGGGACCGGCCATCAAATCCAAGACGATGAAGACCAGGACCAGGAGGATACGAGTGTAGGTGACCAGGTTTGGGGGTGAATTCCATCCTTCGAGAAGCGTGTGCCTCTCACGACGGGTCTCTGACTCGGCATGCTCCTGCATTGCCACTCCTTATACGCGATACTCGTGCGCTTGGGCCGTCCAACACTACATGCCGGGCGGCAGTTTCATCATAACGGTAGACCAGGCCTGGCTTTTTGGGCCGATGTTCAGCCCTGCGCTTGCTCATCCGGGGCGGGATCCATGGAGGTGGCGTCGCCTCGGATGAAGGCCAGGGCCTGCTGCAGCTGCGGCGGTTGGATGAGCACCTCGCGGGCTTTGGAACCCTCCGATGGTCCTACGATTCCCCTCGACTCCAACAGGTCCATCAGCCTTCCCGCCCTGGCGAAGCCCACACGCAGCTTGCGCTGGAGCATGGAGGTGGATCCGAACTGGGTGGTCACCACCAGCTCGGCCGCCTGGAGCAGCTCGTCCATATCGTCGCCGATCTCCTCCTGGATCTCGTTCTTGTGGTCGGCCTTGTCTGCCATCTGCTCGATGTCCTCACGGTAGTGGGGCTTGCGCTGGGTGCGCACATAATCCACCGCCTTGCGGATCTCGGACTCGGAAACCCAGGCTCCCTGAACTCGGGTGGGCTTGGCCTGGCCCATGGGGAGGAAGAGGGCGTCGCCCTGGCCGATCAGGGTCTCGGCGCCGGTGGCATCCAGAATGACCCTGGAATCCGTTGATGAGGATGTGGCGAAGGCCAGCCTGGAGGGGATATTGGCCTTGATCAGACCGGTGACCACGTCCACCGAGGGCCGCTGGGTGGCCAGGACCAGGTGGACGCCGGCGGCACGCGCCAGCTGGGTGATCCGCTGGATGGAGCTCTCCACGTCGTTCTTGGCCACCATCATCAGATCGGCCATCTCGTCGACCACCACGACCAGGTAGGGATATGGGGCCACCTTGCGGTTGGAGCCGGCCGGAGCGTGGACCTTGCCCTCGCGCACGGCCTTGTTGAAGTCCTTGATGTGCCGGAATCCGAAGAACTGCAGGTCGTCGTAGCGGGCATCCATCTCCTTGACCACCCACTCCAGAGCCTGGGCGGCCTTCTTGGGCTCGGTGATGATGGGCGTGAGCAGGTGGGGAATGCCGGCGTAGGCGCTCAGCTCCACGCGCTTGGGGTCCACCATGATCAGGCGGACCTGCTCCGGCGTGGCCCTCATAATCAGCGAAACCAGCATGGAGTTGATGAAGCTGGACTTGCCCGAACCCGTAGCGCCGGCCACCAGCAGGTGGGGCATCTTGGTCAGGTCGGCGGTCACATAGTGGCCTTCCACGTCCTTGCCCACGGCGGTCATCATGGGGTTGTCGTCCTGCTGGGCCTTGTCGGAGCGCAGCACGTCGCCCAGGTGGACGATCTCGCGGTCCACATTGGGAATTTCGATGCCGATGGCCGACTTGCCGGGGATGGGAGACAGGATGCGCACATCCGAGCTGGCCACCGCGTAGGCGATGTTGCGCTGAAGGTTGGTTACCTTCTCCACCTTGACACCCGGGCCCAGCTCCACCTCGTACTGGGTGACCGAGGGGCCGCGCAGGAAGCCCACCACCTTGGCGTCCACGTCAAACTGCTGAAAGGTCGATTGCAGGGCCTTGATGACCGCGTCGTTGGCCGAGGTCCTGACCGCGTGGGGCTTGCCCTTGACCAGCAGATCCGTGCTGGGCAGCACATAGGGTCGGCTCTCGTCCACCTCGCGATCATCTGAGGAGCTTGAGGCGTCGGTACCCTGGGCTCCGGCCGTGTGATTACCTGCTCCCGGAGCGGGTTGGGCATCCATCTGCACAGTGTCCGCCGCAGCTGCGGCAGCGGCCCAGGGGTCCGAAGCCCCCACGCCGGACAGGGCAGCTGGATCCACCTTGGGGTGTCCTTGCTCCCTGGCATCCAGGAGAGCGGCCGTGGCCGGGGCCTCCACCGCAGGCATGTTCTGCGTGGACACCTGGTCAGATTCGGCATCCTGCGCCGACCGATCACCCTGGTCAGCCCCTTCAAGAGAAGCCGCCTGGGAGAATGGCTCGTCAGCCTCGTAACGTTCCAGATGGGTGTCCGTATCCTTGCCGATGCGGCCATGCAGCAGCCGACTGAACCAGCCGGCCACCCCGCCCTTGCCGGGGTTCTGGGCATCCTCCTGGTCCTGCTCCTCGTGTGTTGGCACGCCGGGCGCCAAGGGCAGGGTGTCGTCCCCCAGCCGGACCTCGTTGGGGGCGGTCTGCGCCGAAGCCGAGCTGGCGGCATGGGTCCTCTTCCCGCGCAACCAGGCCATGAGGTCGCTCATATGGAATCTGAAGGTTATGAAGAGGCCGAAAATGGCCACGAGGACGAAGATGATGACGGCGAAGACCTTGGACAGCCCCCAGGCCAGGGGCGAACCCAGAAAGAACCCCAAAAGGCCACCTGAGTCGCTGATGGCCTTCATGTCGAAGCCGCGATAATCCGAGGCCATGAGCACATCCAGAATGGAGCAGACCGACCAGAGCACCACCATGAGGCCGCCCACCACAGGCAGGTTGCCCGCCTCGCGCCCTGTGTAGCAGACCAGCCGAAAGGCCGCAAAGAGCAGAACCACCGGCAGGATGATGCTGCAGAGCCCCAGAACGCCCGCAGCCATGGCGTGCAGTCCCCGCCCCAGGAAGCCGTTCACACGGAACCATTCGCTGGCACAAAAGAGCACGGCCAGGATGACCAGCACGAAGCAGAGCCCGTCCTTACGGTAGGCGGAGTCGTCGCCGTTCTTGCCGGCCACGGCACGTACCAGGGATCCCAGGCCCCGGGGCAGGGCCAGCAGGGCCTTGTGCCAGAAGGGTTCCGGGTCTTGACTGTCCTTGGATGCGGTCCGGCCGCGACCGCGTGCGTCTGCTTGCTGCTTACGTGTCATAACCCTTTCAGCCTACCCAAAACCCCGGTCCGCATCGGGCCTGCCGGGTCAGTGTGCACAACTCTTTCAGACGGGGGCCGCCAGGGCTAGCATCGTTGGCATGACACCAGCCGAACGTCAGAGCGCCGTAGCCTTCGCCCTGCGCAACCTGCTTCTTGATGACCGTCAGCCCGGCCCTCCGGCCCTGCAGGCGGCAAGCGACTTTATGGCGGGCAGAAGGCAGGCCGAAGCACTGTCCGACCAGGCCCGGCATTTGGAAGCCCAGAGCAATAGTACGAACGCCAATGTGGATGCCCTCTTTCTGCGGACCATCCTGATCTGTCAGCGGCCTTGGGCGACCGAGGGCGATCTTGAAGAGCTGCAAGCCATCCACCGCCGGCTGCTGCCCAGCCTGCCGGAAGAGCGGGTGCTGCGGCGACCTCAACCGGGGGACGAGGCCAGCCTGTATCCGGCGGCCATGCTGGAGCAGGGAGCCGCGGCCATCGGCCAGGAGCTGGCTGCCGAACGCAACCTGGCCAGCCTGGACCGTCCGGTCTTCGTTGACCGTCTGGCCCACTACTACGACGAGCTCTCCTACCTGCATCCCTTTGCCGACTGCGACGGCATGACCCTGCGCATCTTCCTCTCACGCCTGTCCCACGATGCGGGCTGGGACCTGGACTGGGGACGCGCCGATCCGACCGCCCACCGCCGGGCCATTCAGCAAGCGCTCCGGGGCAAGACCGACGACCTGCAGGCCCTGATTGCAGGCATGGTCCGCCCGGTCAACCCAACCAGAATATTTCTGATAGCCGGATGGGACCAAGGTCCAGCCCACTGAGCCGACAGCCTCAGCCCGACAGTCTCAGCTGGCCAGCCGCTCGTTGCCGCTGCGCTTAGCATCCTGGATGATCTGGGCACTCTGACTGATCAGTTCTGTCGCCCCGGCCTGGTCGTGGTCGCGCACGTGCCCCCAGTATTGTATTTTGAGCTCCACATACCGCTTCCGCGCCCGCAGGTCGGCCATCCGCTGGTCCAGCCGTCGTCCCTGCTCGGCCAGGAGCTCGATCTGCCGTCCGGCGGCCTCGGCTCCCCCGGCACGGTTGCCCAGATACTCCCGCATGTGCTCCAGGGACATACCGGTGGCGCTCAGGCAGGAGATGGTCTCCAGCAGGTCCAGATCCTCCTGGCTGTAGCAACGGTGGCCGCTCGAGGGGTCCCTGGCGATGGGCGGAATGATGCCGATGGTCTCGTAGTAGCGCAGGGTGGTCTCCGGCATCCCCGACATGAGCGAGGCCTGGCGGATGGTGTACCAGGGCCCGGATTCCTGGTCGGCTTGGGTTTGGGCGGTCTGGGTTTCAGCCTGGGGCTGCATGATGGTGGTCATACCCGTTCAGCCTAGGAACTTCAAGTACTTGAAGTCAAAGCGCGCCCAGATGGTGTCTGGTCACCCTCCCCTGGTCCGACTGGTCGGCCTGGGCGTCCGCCTGGTCGAAGCAGCCTTGGTCGGCCTGGTCCACCAGATTCAGGGCCTGCTGTGCCAGGTCCGGGGCCAGGGCGTTCAGCCAGTGGATGCGCGGATCCCGGCCGAACCAGCCCATCTGCTTGCGGGCCAGGCGCTTGGTCTTCTGCGCTATCAACTCGAAGGCGGAATCAAGGTCGGTGCGGCCATCCAGGTAGTCCAGAATCTGCTGATAGCCCAGGGCGCGTGAAGCCGTGGTCCCCAGACGGTTGCGCAGTCGGCTCACCTCGTCAACCAGCCCCTGGTCCCGCATGGCCTGGGTGCGCTGGTCAATCCTGCGGTCCAGCTCCTCCCGGGGCAGGTCCAGACCCAGCTGCAGGGCGGGCAACAGGTAGCGGTACCGGGGCAGGCTGGCCGAATAAGGCCGTCCGGTGATCTCCATGACCTCCAGAGCCCGCACGGTCCGCCGCACATTCCGAGGGTCCATCCGCGCCGCAGCCTCCGGATCCCGCTCCTGCAACTCGCGGAAGAGCAGCCCGGGTCCCTCCTCCTGGGCCCGCTCCTCCAGCCTGGCCCTGACCGCCGGGTCGGTGCCGGGGAAGGACAGATCGTCGATGACAGCCCGGGTATAGAGCCCTGAGCCACCGACCAAGATCGGCCGGATTCCCTGCGCCCGCAGGTCGGCTATCAGGGACCGGGCCATGGCCTGGAAGCGGGCCACGCTCATGGCCTCCTCCGGCTCGATGATGTCGATCAGGTGGTGGACCACCGCCTGCCGCTCCCCTACCGAAGGCTTGGCCGTGCCCACATCCATCCCCCGGTACATCTGGTAGGCGTCGGCATTGACGATATGAGCCGTCTGCCCGCGGGCCTGGAGAGCCTGTGCCAGGGCCACGCCCAGAGCTGTCTTGCCCGAGGCTGTGGGACCCACGATGGAGATGATGCGGGGTTCAGCGGATGTCATAGACCTGCCCCGCCCGGGGATCCGGGTCAGCGATCAGATAGTGGGGCCCGGCCTGGGTGACGGTGCAGGTGACCAGATCCCCGGGCTTTGGCGCAGGCATCCCCTGGGGCACGCCGACGTGGACCAGCACCCCGGTGCGCTCGTGCCCGGTCACGCGATGGGTGCTGCCGTCGTGTCGGCCGTGCCCGTCGCCGATCAGCACCTCCACCTCTTTGCCCAGGAAGGCCTGCATGTGCTCCAGGGTGATGGACTCCTGCAGGGCCTGCAGCCGCTCGAACCGGTCCTGGACCACGGCCTTGGGCAGCTGTGGCATGCGCGCGGCAGGCGTGCCCGGACGCGGCGAATACTCGAAGATAAAGGCGGACGAGAAGCGCGCCCGGCGCACCACGTCCATGGTGGCTTGGAAGTCCTCCTCGGTCTCCCCCGGGAAGCCCACGATGATGTCGGTGGTGATCAGGGCATCGGGCATGGCGGCCCGCACCTTGTCCAGTATCTGCAAAAAGCGCTGGGACCGGTAGGAGCGCCGCATGGCCCGCAGAATCCGGTCGGAGCCCGACTGCAGGGGCATGTGCAGCTGGTGCATGACCGTGGGCGTCTCGGCCATGGCGGCGATCACATCGTCGGTGAAGGCCGCCGGGTGGGGCGAGGTGAAGCGGATCCGTTCCAGCCCATGCACCCGGCCGCAGGCCCGCAGGAGCCGGGCGAAGGCGTAGCGGTCCCCCGTGGACCAGCCGTAGGAGTTGACGTTCTGCCCCAGCAGGGTCACCTGGCGGGCCCCGGAGCGCACGCAGTCCTCAACCTCCTGCAGGATGTCGTCCATGGACCGGTCCCGCTCCCGCCCGCGCACCGAGGGCACGATGCAGAAGGTGCAGGTGTTGTTGCAGCCGACCGATATGGACACCCAGGCCTGCGAGCGCGAGGCCCTGACCGCCGGCAGCCGCCCGGGCAGATCCCGCAGCTCCTGCGAAACCCCCACCTGGGGCCGCCCGTCCTTGCGGGCCTTGTCCAGCAGGCCGGGCAGCGAACCGATGTCCCTGGTGCCGAAGACCGCATCCACCCAGGGCGCCGCCTTCACGATCCGCTCCCGGTCCTTCTGGGCCATGCAGCCGCCCACGGCGATGCGCGTGTCGGGCTTGTGCTGCTTGAACCTGTGCCAGCGCCCAATGGTCCCGTACATGCGCTGGGTGGCGTTGTCGCGCACGGCGCAGGTGTTGAGCACCATCACGTCCACCTCGCGCGCGCGGACCTGCTCGGGCGTGGCCTGCCGGTAGCCCTGGGCCCGGAGCACCCCGGCGATCCGCTCGGAATCGTGCTCGTTCATCTGGCAGCCCAGGGTCCGCACATAGTAGACGCCCCTGCTGTCCTTACGCTGAGCGGTCGCGCTCATGCCCTCGCCTGCTTCCATAAGCCATGATTGTATGCGCAGGTCGGGTCCCGCGGCCATCGGGGCCTGTGCGTACCATAAGTCATGGTTACGAACGGCGGCATGGGAGGTTCATGTGATACTCGAGCGTAACAGTGCCATGAGCGCATCCGAAATGAAGCAGCGACTGTCGGACTTGGACGAAAAGGACCGTCCCAAGCTGGACATCGACGAGATAACGGAGTTCGTCAATCTCATGCAGACCTACGAGGGGGCCATGTACGAGATTTCGACCAAGCTGGACGTGCTGGACACGGAATTCCAGGTCCGGTTCAGCCACAACCCCATCCACCACATGGAGCGTCGGCTCAAGAGCGTGGACTCCCTGATCGGCAAGCTGCACCGCAAGAACCTGCCCGTCACCATTCCCTCGGTGCGCGATCACATCTTCGACGTGGCCGGCGTGCGCGTCATCTGCAACTACCGGGACGACGTCTACTCGGTCTCCCGCTACCTCTCCGACCAGTCGGACATCCAGGTGCTGAGGGTCAAGGACTACATCCGCAACCCCAAGATGAACGGCTACCGCAGCCTGCACGTCATCTACGCCGTGCCGGTCTTCCTGACCTCGGGCCCCCACTACACGCCGGTCGAGGTGCAGTTCCGCACCATCGCCATGGACTACTGGGCCTCCCTGGAGCACCAGCTGCGCTACAAGTCCGACCTGCCCGACGCCCGCCTGGCCGAGCATTCGCAGACCCTGCTGGACTGCGCCCGCTCCCTGCAGAACATCGAGGTGCAGATGCAGTCCATCCACCGCGACATCTCAGGTTCGCCCCAGGAGCAGGAGGCCGACGACGAAGCCATCAGCGGCAATGCCGATTAGCTGAATCGTCACAAATCCTTTACCATAGAGACCAGGCCAGGTGGAAGGGTTGGGGCTTCCGCCGGGTCCCAGGAGGAGGCCCCGCCTGCAAGGTCGGGTCTCCTCCTGTACCACCATCCCTCAGAAGTCGAAGTTGTCGGGATCCGCACCGGTGCGCTCGTCCCTGTTCATGGCGGTGATGGCCTTCATATCCTCGTCGCTCAGCTCGAAGTCGAAGACCTGCGCGTTCTGCTCGATCCGCTCCTTGTGGGTGGACTTGGGGATGACGATGACCCCGCGCTGCAGGTGCCAGCGCAGCACGATCTGCGCCGGTGAGCGGTCGTAACGCTCGGCCATGGCCTTGAGCCTGGGGTCGGCCAGCAGGCTGCCGCCGGTGCCGCCCAGGGGGCTGTAGGCCTCCACGTCCAGGCGCAGGGTGCCGTGGCAGTAGTCGATCAGGTCGTCGTTGACGAACTGGGGCGAGGACTCGATCTGGTCGACCGCCGGCTTGGTGCCGCTGATGGTATGCAGCTCGTCCAGGTGGTGCTTCTGGAAGTTGCAGACCCCGATGGCCCGCACCCGCCGCTGGGTGTAGAGCTCCTCCATGTCCTCCCAGGCCTGCTGCCAGCCCTTGGCGGGCCAGTGGATCAGGTAGAGGTCCAGGTAGTCCACGCCCAGCCTGTCCAGGCTCTCCTTGAAGGCCTCCTTGGCCCGCCCCGCGCGGATGTCGTCATTCCAGAGCTTGGTGGTCAGGAAGACATCCCGCCGGTCAACCCCGGAGCGGCGCAGACCCTCCCCCACGGACTGCTCGTTGCCGTAGATCATGGCGGTGTCGATGTGGCGATAGCCCGCCTTCAGGGCCCAGGCGACGGCCTGGCTGGTGGCCTCTCCATCGGGTGTTTGGAAGACCCCAAGACCCAGCTGGGGGATGCTGACCCCATTGTTGAGGGTGATGACGGTGTCGGTAACGTTTCCGGTCATATAGTCATGCTCCTTATCGGCCGATCAGCGGCCGTGACGTATTGTCTGTTCATTCTATCTGCCAGGCAAGATGGGAGGAGTTGTTGCTTAAGGCCTACCGCCGTGCATTTGCATCTCGTGTGTTGTTTGCTGGCTGGGTGGTAGGGTGAAAAGCGGGGGATGTCGAGAAGACGGCTGGCTTCGCCATTGGCTCCTGCGATGTGATGCAGGGCTGGCGTTGAAAGGCAGCACGGCTTTCCGACAAGAAGAACTTTGATAACAGGCGGTGTTGATTCCGTTTGGTGTTTGGTGAAGGGGTTTTGGTTTCATGCATCTGGTTTCCCGTCTGCGCCGCATCCTGGCGATGATGACCGTCCTGCTGGGAATGCTGGCAGGCCTGGGCGTCGCATCCGCCCAAGCGGACGCTCCTGTCCTCACCGGGGGGGGGGGGTCGTCAGACCCCTCGCGTAGCTGAGCAAACCCCCGGCATTCCCCCCAGCAGCGCGACCAGCACCCCGCTGCCCTCCCCATCGCCGATACAAGCCACCACACCGTTAAGCCCAACAACAAGCCCAGGAACCCCATCATCGGTGACGGGAACGCCGGACAACACAGACTCAGCTTCGACCAAGCCATCTGGCAAGACGGATAATCAAACCACGCACGTAGTACGCTTCGACACAGTTGATGGAAACAAGCCCACCCAGTCAACCGTGAAAACTGGCACCCTCGCCGCTGCCCCGCAGGAGAATCCGCAGCGACCCGGCTTCCGGTTCGACGGGTGGACGCGTGACGGCCAGCCCTTCGACTTGCAGACCCCCATCCTCCAGGACACGGCCCTGAAAGCCCAGTGGTCGAAAGCCGCGGACTGGACGCTGAGCCCGGACCACGGGCCCGCCTCCGGCGCCCGGCTGACCATCAGTCCGCCCGACAGCAAGGAGCCTGGATTTTCCAGCGTTCATGCCGCCGGAGACCAGTTCCTCGGCCTGGCCGGCGACGGCCGGATCTACACCTGGACGCAGGACAGCACGCCCAAACAGGTGCCCTCCCCCGCCCAGGCCCCCGACGGGTTTCGCTTCCTGCAGGTTGCAGCCGGCAGCCGCCGGCAGGCCGCGTTAGGATCCGACCAGCGGATCTACACCTGGGACAGCGGACAAACAGCACCTACGCTCCTCGACACCGGCAAGGATGTCGGGTTCACCAGCATCAGCATGAACGACGATCGGCTCCTGGCGGTGGACCGGCAGGGACAGGTCCACACCTATCAGACCAGCCAGGCCGACAGCCAGAATCAGAACCCGAAATTCTTGGAGCAGGCCGCCATCAGCCTGCCCGAGAAAGCGCAAGCCGTCACCGCTGCGGCCTCCGCCAGCCAGGCGCTCATCGTGGACGAGGACGGGCAAGCCTGGACCTGGGAGATGAGCAATCTCGGGAAAGCCAAGCCCGAACGCGTCAAGCAGCAGCCGGAAACCCGTATCGTCCAGGCCCAGGCCCTCAACCAGGGGTTCCTCCTCCTGGACTCGGACGGGCAGGCCCGGTACCTGCCAGACGGCAAGAGCAGCCCGACAATCGTCAGCCTGCCCGACGGCGAGCAAACCGGCACAATCAACAGCAGCGACGATCAGGCCACGATCATCGACAAACACGGCCACGTCTGGGCCTGGAAGCCCGGCAGCAGGCCCGCCCGGGCGGATGACGGGAGCCAGCAGTACGTGCGGGCCGCCGCTGCCGGCGGCGGGATCGCCGCCATCAGCAGGCAGGGCGGCATGCTCACATGGAGCATGAACCCTCAAAACAACCCAGACAAGCCAGCAAGAGTCAGCACCGCCACAGCGTCCATCCTGGAATCAGCCAGCCTGGACGGCCACGCATTGACGCTCAGCAGGAGCAACGGCTCATGGCAAACAGATATGCCCGCCCGCAAGCCAGGATCAACCGCCATCCTTATCACTGGCAGGCAGGACGGGCAGCCTTTCGCCAGGAGCCTTGCGTACACGGTCGACCAGCCGCTGGCACGAGCTGCGGAGCCAGGATCCGCGTTCACGGTCCGATTCGACACGGGAGGCGGAAGCCCCATACCAGCAGACCAGCATGTCCCCGCCCCGTACGGGAGGGTGAAGCGGCCCTCACCCGACCCTGTGCGTGAGGGCTTCCTGTTCGACGGATGGTTCACCGGTCAGGTCGCCTATGATTTCAGCAGGCCCGTCGACAAGGACCTGACCCTGACCGCCCACTGGACGCCCGCAGGCCGGAACACCAAGTGGAGCATCAGCCCTGATAAGGGCAGCCAGCTGGGCAGGGAACCCACGACCATCACCCCGCCAGACAACGCCAGCCGGGGCATCAGATTCAACCAAGTCAGCGGATCAACATACTCCACCTATAATTTTTCCCTGGCGGTGGGCAGCGACGGCAACGCCTACGCCTGGGGATACAACGGCAATGGCCAGCTCGGCGACGGGACGAGAGACGACAAGCATGCGCCGGTCAGGGTGAAGACGCCCGACCGCAGCACGTATCCGGACCTGCCAGCGGACTTCACCTACCTGCAGGTCAGCGCCGGAACCTATCATTCCCTGGCCGTGGGCAGCGACGGCAACGTTTACGCCTGGGGATACAACTACTATGGCCAGCTCGGCGACGGGACGAGAGACGACAAGCATGCGCCGGTCAGGGTGAGGAAGCCTGACCGGAAGGCGTATCCGGATCTGCCAGCGGATTTCACCTACCTGCAGGTCAGCGCCGGATGGGGTCATTCCCTGGCCCTGGGCAGCGACGGCAACGTTTACGCCTGGGGATACAACTACTATGGCCGGCTCGGCGACGGGACAGGCAGCAGCCGGTACACGCCGGTCAGGGTGAAGACGCCCGACCGCAAGACCTACCCGGACCTGCCAGCGGACTTCACCTACCTGCAGGTCAGCGCCGGATACGATCATTCCCTGGCCATAGGCAGCGACGGCAACGCCTACGCCTGGGGATACAACTACTATGGCCAGCTCGGCGACGGGACAACCATCGAGCGGCATGCGCCGGTCAGGGTGAAGACGCCCGACCGGAAGACCTACTCGGACCTGCCAGCGGACTTCACCTACCTGCAGGTCAGCGCCGGAATCTATTATTCGCTGGCCCTGGGCAGCGACGGCAACGTTTACGCCTGGGGATACAACGGCAACGGCCAGCTCGGCGACGGGACAAGCACCACACGGTATGCGCCGGTCAGGGTCAAGACGCCCGACCGCAAGACCTACCCGGACCTGCCAGCGGACTTCACCTACCTGCAGGTCAGCGCCGGAGGCGATCATTCCCTGGCCGTGGGCAGCGACGGGTACGCCTACGCCTGGGGATGCAACTGGTATGGCAACCTCGGCAACAACACCGCCAGCGGATACAGTGACAAGAATCCTGTTCCTAAGCGCGTGCGCGACCCCGCCAGCCCCACCGACAAGAGCCAAGGACTGCAAGCCGCACAGGTCAGCGCCGGATCCCATCTTTCGCTGGCCGTGGGCAGCGACGGGAACGCCTGGGCATGGGGATACAACACCTATGGCCAGCTCGGCGACGGCAGCAGAAACAGCAAGTCGGCTCCTGTGCCGGTGTCGTTCAACCTGGCTCTGGTGATCACCGGCGTCAGATTCGACCAGGCCCCCGCATCAGGGCTGACGCGCGGCGACGGCGGCAGCGTCACCGTGACCACGCCCGCACACCAGCCGGGCACGGTCACCGTCAGCGTCGACTACACGCTCGGCGGCGCACCCCAAACGCCCGACACTACCCTCAGATACACGTACCTGCCCGCAGGCGTGCTCCCCAAGGCCGGAGGGGAAGGCATCCTGCTCGCCCTGGCCACAGGCATGACCGGCATGGGCGGGGTCCTGGCCTCACGCCGCCACCGGAAAGAACAACGCCAGCTGCTACATGCTTCGCACGAGTAAGACAGGCCGGGCGGCGTATCAATCCCCCCGCCCCCGGCCCTACATAGGGGGAGCAGGGAGGAAACGTATCACCTAAGGCTCAACCCCAAGAGAGCCCGACACTTTCCTCCCGCGCCCCCACCACACTCCGTCCAGCCTGCAAAGTCTGGACGGCACATCAGGAGAGGGGGCAACCGTCATGGCGGGATGTGGGCATGCAACCACCCCGCCATGGCGGCCATCCCCGCCTGATCCTAGCCAGCCCCTTTCATGCAATTTCATAATTGCCCTAAGCAGCCGACTATGCCCAATTACTGCAATCACAGCCGTCGGGCGTTTGGATCCGGCTTGTGTGTTGCTTGTCAGACCGGTGGTATGGTGAAAAACAGGGGTAACGGGAAGACGGCTGGTTTCCGCCACAGTTCCTGCAATCCGGTGCAGGGTTGGCGTTGAAAGACAGGACGGCTTTCCGGCAAACAAGACGCTTTTAAGCGAGCCGCTGGCTCCGCTTGGTGTTGGTGAAGGGGTTTACGAGTCATGCATGTGGTTTCCCGTCTGCGTCGCGCGTTGGCGATGATGACCGTCCTGCTGGGCCTGCTGGCAGGCCTGGGCGTCGCGTCCGCAAACGCGGCGGACGCTCCTGTACTCACCGGGGGGGGGGGGTCGTCAGACCCCTCGCGTAGCTAAGCAAACCCCCGGCATTCTCCCCAGCAACGCAAAAAACACTCCACTGCCCTCGCCATCACCGCTGACACCTTCCTCGCCACTGAGCTCCACGACACCAAGCCCAAATACCCCGCAATTGTCAACAAGCAGTCCGGACAACATAGGATACGCTTCAACCAAGCCATCCGATACCGATGATCACACTTCACACATAGTGCGCTTCGACCCAGCTGACGGGAACGCGCCTACTCAATCAACCGTGAAAACCGGCACTCTCGCCGCTCCCCCGCAACAGAACCCAGTGCGCGAGGGCTTCCTGTTCGACGGATGGACGCTTGACGGCCAGCCTTTCGACTTGCAGACCCCCATCATCCAGGACACGACACTGAAAGCCCAATGGTCGAAGACCACGGACTGGACGCTGAGCCCGGACCACGGGCCCGCCACCGGCGCCCGGCTGACCATCAGCCCGCCCAGCCCGCAGGAACCCTGCTATGTCAGCGTCCAAACCGCAGGAGACCAGACTGTCGGCCTGACCGGCGACGGCCGCATCTACGCATGGACGCAAGGTGGCACACCCAAACAGGTTCCCTCCCCCGCCCAGGCTCCTGCCGGGTTCCACTACCTGCAGGCCACGGTCGGCAGCCGATCGCAGGCCGCATTAGGATCAGACCAGCACATCTACACCTGGAACAGCCAACAAGCGACACCCGTGATCCTCGACACCAGCCAGAGCAGCAGGTTCACCAGCATCAGCATGTACGATGACCGGCTCCTGGCCGTGGACTGGCAGGGCCGGGTCCACGCCTTCCAAGACAGCCAGACCGGCAGCCAGAATCCGCACCAGAAGCCCGCCGAGCAAACCACAACCAGGCTGCCGGGGCAGGCGCAGGCCGTCCTCGCCGCAGCCTCAGCCAGACGGATCCTCGCCCTGGACGCCGACGGGCAAGCCTGGACCTGGGAGAAGAACAACACCGGAAAAGCCGAACCCGCACGCATCAAACAGCAGCCCGGCATGCGCACCGTCCAAGCCCAAGCCCTCAACCAGGGGTTTCTCCTTCTGAACGCGGACGGGCAAGCCCGGTACCTGGCCAACACCGCAGCCGATTCCACAGCCGTCAACCTGCCAGAAGGTATGAAAGCCAGCTCGGCCGCCACCAACAATGACCAGGCCATGATCGTCGGCACGAACGGCCAGGTCTGGGCCTGGAAGCCCGGCAAGGCGCCCATGCGCACGGACAACGGGAACCGGCAGTTTGTGCAGGCAACAGCTGCAGGCAACAGGATCATTGCTATCAGCAGGCAGGGCGACATATACAAATGGAGCCTGGACGAGCAGGGTCAGCCCGGCAAGCCAGCCAGACTCGACACCAGCACCGACCCCACCCTGGAATCAGCCAGCCTGGACAGCCAACCGCTCAAACTCAGCAAGACCAGCAGCATCTGGCAGGCGGAAATCCCTGCACGCAAGCCGGGTCCAGCCGTCATCACCATCACCGGCAGGCAGGACGGCCAGCCCTTCACCAGAAGCCTGAACTACACGGTCGACCAGACACTGACTAGAAGCGCCGAACCACGATCCACGCTCACGGTCCACTTCGACACGGGAGGCGGAAACCCCGAACCAGCAGACCAGAGTTTCCCAGCCGCGAACGGCAGGGTGAAGCGGCCCTCCCCCGACCCGTCTCGTGAAGGCTGTCTGTTCGACGGATGGTTCATCGGCAACATCGCCTACGATTTCAGCAGGCCCGTCAGCAAGGATCTGACCCTGACCGCCAAATGGACTGAAAGCCGGAACACCAAGTGGAGCATCAGCCCCGACAAGGGCAGCCAGCTGGGCAGGGAATCCACCACCATCACCCCGCCAGACAGCGCCAGCCGAGGCATACGATTCAACCAGGTCAGCGCGTCAACATTCGACAGTACTACTCCCTATGGTTTTTCCTTGGCTGTGGGCAGCGACGGCAACGCCTACGCCTGGGGAGACAACTACTATGGCCAGCTAGGCAACGGGACGACCACCGAGCAGCATTCGCCGGTCAGGGTGAAGATGCCCGACCGCAACACGTACCCGGACCTGCCCAAGGATTTCACCTACCTGCAGGTCAGTGCCGGAGCCTTCCATTCCTTGGCCCTGGGCAGCGACGGGAACGCCTATGCCTGGGGACGCAACGACTATGGCCGGCTCGGCGACGGGACGACCACCGAGCAGCATTCGCCGGTCAGGGTGAAAACGCCTGACCGCAACACGTACCCGGACCTGCCCAAGGATTTCACCTACGTGCAGGTCAGCGCCGGATGGCAGCATTCCCTCGCCGTGGGCAGCGACGGCAACGTTTACGCCTGGGGATACAACAACAATGGCCAGCTCGGCAACGGGACAACCAGCTACAGCCAGACTACGCCGGTCAGGGTGAAGATGCCCGACCGGAAGACGTACCCGGACCTGCCAGCGGACTTCACCTACCTGCAGGTCAGCGCCGGGTACCTGCATTCCCTCGCCGTGGGCAGCGACGGCAACGTTTACGCCTGGGGATACAACTACTATGGCCAGCTCGGCGACGGGACAAGCACCACACGGTATACGCCGGTCAGGGTGAAGATGCCCGACCGCAACACGTACCCGGACCTGCCAGAGGACTTCACCTACCTGCAGGTCAGCGCCGGATACCGGCATTCCCTGGCCCTAGGCAGCGACGGCAACGTTTACGCCTGGGGAAACAACGATTATGGCCAGCTCGGCGACGGGACAACCACCAACCGGTATACGCCGGTCAGGGTGAAGACACCCAACCGCAACACGTACCCGGACCTGCCCAAGGATTTCACCTACCTGCAGGTCAGCGCCGGATGGCAGCATTCCCTCGCCGTGGGCAGCGACGGCAACACCTACGCATGGGGATCCAACGGCTACGGCCAGCTCGGCAACAACAGCGGCTCTTCGACTGTTCCTACGCATGTGCGCGACCCCGCCAACCCCACTGACAAGAGCAAAGGACTGAAAGCCACACAGGTCAGCGCCGGAGACTCTCATTCGCTGGCCCTGGGCAGCGACGGGAACGCCTACGCATGGGGAAACAACGACAATGGCCAGCTCGGCAACGGCACCACCAGAGACTCGACTGTTCCTGTGCCGGTGTCGTTCAACCTGGCTCTGGTGATCACCGGCGTCAGGTTCGACCAGACCCCCGTGTCAGGGCTGACGCGCGGCGATGGCGGCAGCGTCAGCGTGACCACGCCCGCACACCAGCCGGGCACGGTCACCGTCAGCGTGGACTACACGCTGGGCGGCGCACCCCAAACGCCCGACACTTCTCTCCGATACACGTACCTGCCCGCAGGCGTGCTCCCCAAGGCAGGCGGGGAAGGCATCCTGCTGGCCCTGGCCACCGGCATGACCGGCATGGGCGGGGTCCTGGCATCCCGCCGCCACCGGCAGGAAACACGCCAACTGGTTCACGCTTCGCACGAGTAAGAGCGGCCGGGCGGCGTATCAATCCCCCCGCCCCCGGCCCATCAAGGGGGAGCAGGGAGGACAAGTGCCACTTACGGCTCAAACCCCAAGAGAGCCGACACTTCCCTCCCGCGCCCCCACCACACTTCCGCCTGTGGGGATACAGGCAGACCTCTCTTGTTTCCGCCCAGGAAGGGAGATGAACACAGCAGGGCAGGCAACAAGGCTTACCACCCGGACAAGCCTGGCCTCTGCCTGTTCTCCCCGTCCTGGCATAATTCCGTAACGTCAGCTGCCGAACTCGTTGTCCTCGGACGGCTGGCTCTGGCTTATGTGTGTTGTCTGCCGACCGCGTGGTAGGGTGAAAAGCGGGGGACGTCGAGAAGACGGCTGGCTTGCGCCATGGCTCCTGCAATCCGATGCAGGGCTGGCATTGACAGACAGCACGGCTTTCCGACAGACAGAACTTTATTAGGCAGGCGGTGTTGATTCCGCTTGGTGTTGGTGAAGGGGTTTTGGTTTCATGCATCTGGTTTCCCGTCTGCGCCGCATCATGGCGATGATGACCGTCCTGATCAGCCTGCTCGCAGGCCTGGGCGTCGCATCCGCCCAAGCGGACGCTCCCATATTCACCGGGGGGGGGGGGTCGTCAGACCCCTCGCGTAGCTAAGCAAACCCCCGGCACCCTCCCCAGCAACGCAACCAGCACCCCACTGCCCTCACCATCACCAATACAGACCACCACACCGTTAAGCCCAACAGCAAGTCCAGAAACCACGTCATCGACGACGGGAACACCTGACAGCGCAGAACCCACTCCGGCTAAATCAGCCGAAAAGACAGATGCTCAGGCTTCACATACAGTGCGCTTCGACCCGAATAACGGCAGCAAGCCAACACAGTCAACCGTGCAAACCGGTACTCTCGCCGCTCCCTTGGGAATGAACCCTGTGCATGATGGCTTCCGGTTCGACGGGTGGATGCTTGACGGCCAGCCCTTCGACTTCCAGACCCCCATACTCCAGGACATGACCCTGATAGCCAAATGGACCAAGGTCACGGACTGGACGCTGAGCCCGGATCATGGGCCTGCTTCCGGAGCCCGGCTGACCATCAGTCCGCCCAGTCGACAGGAGCCATGTTATGTCAACATCTATGCCACTGGAGACCGGTTTATCGGTCTGACAGGCGACGGCCGCATCTACACATGGGCGCAAGACGGCACACCCAAACAGGTTCCCTTCCCCGCCCATGCTCCCGACGGGTTCCATTACCTGCAGGCCACAGCCGGCAGCCGACGGCAGGCCGCACTGGGATCCGACCAGCACATCTACACTTGGGCCAACGAGCAAGCGGCACCCGAGATTCTCCACTCCAGTCAGAAAACCAAGTTCAGCAGCATCAGCATAAGCGACGACCGGCTGCTGGCCGTGGACCAGCAGGGACAGATCCACACTTATCAGGCCAGTCAAAATCCGAACCCGAAGCCCACCGAGCAGGAAACAATCAGCCTGCCCGGAAAGGTGCAAGCCGTCCTCGCCGCCGCCTCCAGCAGCCGGATCCTCATCGTGGACTCTGATGGGCAAGCCTGGAGATGGGATGTGGACAACACCGGAAAAGCCAAAACTACAAGCATCAAGCATGACCCGGGCATGCGCATCATCCAAGCCCAGGCCCTCAACCAGGGGATCCTCCTCCTGGACGCGGACGGGCAGGCCAATTACCTGGCCGACAGCACCAACAGTCTCGCACCCGTCAGCCTACCGGACGGCGCGCAGATCGGCAGAATCAACAGCAGTAACGACCAGGTCATGATCACCGGCAAGGACGGCCGCCTCTGGGCGTGGAAGCCCGGAAAAGCGCCCAGGCACGCAGACAACGGGAACCAATTATACGTGCAAGCCGCGAGCACAGGCAGCAGGATCACCGCCATCAGCAGGCAGGGCGACATATTCACGTGGAACCTCGACGAGCAGGGCAAGGCCGGCAAACCCGACAGGATCGACACCAGCACCGCGCCCATCCTGGAGTCAGCCAGTATGGACAGCCAAACATTGACGCTCGGCAAGAACAACGGCTCATGGCAGGCGGACATACCCGCACGCAAGCCCGGGCAAGCCGCCATCCTCATCGCCGGCAGGCAGGACGGCCAGTCCTTCACCAGGAGCCTTACGTACACTGTCGACCGGCCGTTGATGCGAGGCGCCGAACCACGATCCACGCTTACGGTCCACTTCGACACGGGCGGGGGAAAACCACAACCAGCAGACCAGCATTTCCCCACCACCAACGGCAGGGTGAAACGGCCCTCTCCCGATCCGGCGCGCGAAGGCTTCCAGTTCGACGGATGGTTCATCGGGCAGGCTGCCTACGATTTCAGCAGGCCCGTCACCAAGGATCTGACCCTGACCGCGAAATGGTCGCCGGAGAGCCGGAACAGCTCGTGGAGCATCAGCCCTAATAAGGGCAGCCAGCTGGGCAGGGAGTCCACGACCATCACCCCGCCTGACGGCGCCAGCCGGGGCATCAGGTTCAGCCAGGTCAGCGGATCACAAGCAGGAGCTTTTTCTTTGACTGTGGGCAGCGACGGGAACACCTACGCCTGGGGAGACAACAGCTATGGCCAGCTCGGCAACGGGACGAGAACCAACCAGAATGCGCCGGTCAGGGTGAAGACACCCGACCGCAACACGTACCCGGACCTGCCAGGGGATTTCACCTACGCGCAGGTCAGCGCCGGAGAATATCATTCGCTGGCCCTGGGCAGCGACGGCAACGCCTACGCCTGGGGATACAACACGTATGGCCAGCTCGGCAACGGGACGACCAGCTACAGCCAGGCTACGCCGGTCAGGGTGAAGACGCCCGACCGCAGCACGTACCCGGACCTGCCAGGGGATTTCACCTACCTGCAGGTCAGCGCCGGAGACCGGCATTCTTTGGCCCTGGGCAGCGACGGCAACGCCTACGCCTGGGGGTACAACACGTATGGCCAGCTGGGCAACGGGACGACCAGCTACAGCCAGGCTACGCCGGTCAGGGTGAAGACGCCCGACCGCAGCACGTACCCGGACCTGCCCAAGGATTTCACCTACGTGCAGGTCAGCGCCGGACGCAATTATTCGCTGGCCCTGGGCAGCGACGGCAACGCCTACGCCTGGGGGAGCAACGACGATGGCCGGTTCGGCGACGGGACATACACCGACCGGAATACGCCGATCAGGGTGAAGACACCCGACCGCAACACGTACCCGGACCTGCCAGAGGATTTCACCTACGCGCAGGTCAACGCCGGATGGCAGCATTCGCTGGCCCTGGGCAGCGACGGCAACGCCTACGCCTGGGGAAACAACTACTATGGCCAGCTCGGCGACGGGACGAACTCCAGCCGGTATACGCCGGTCAGAGTGAAGACGCCCGACCGCAACACGTACCCGGACCTGCCAGAGGATTTCACCTACCTGCAGGTCAGCGCCGGATGCGATCATTCCCTAGCCCTGGGCAGCGACGGCAACGCCTACGCCTGGGGATCCAACAGCTATGGCGAACTCGGCAACAACACCACCAACGATTCGTCTGTTCCTGCGCGCGTGCGCGACCCCGCCGACCCCACTAACACAAACAAAGAACTGCAAGCCACACAGGTCAGCGCCGGACTCCATGATTCGCTGGCCGTGGGCAGCGACGGGAACGCCTACGCCTGGGGATTCAACTGGTACGGCCAGCTCGGCAACGACAGCATCCCCACAGGAATATATAACAGTAGCGCTAGGAGTCTTGTTCCTGTGCCGGTGTCGTTCAACCTGCAGCTAGTGATCATCGGCGTCAGGTTCGACCAGACCGCCGTATCAGGCCTGACGCGCGGCGACGGCAGCAGTGTCAGCGTGTTCACGCCCGCGCACCAGCCGGGCATGGTCACGGTCAGCGTGGACTACACGCTGGGCGGCGCAGGAAGCACGCTGACCGACACCTCGCTCAAATACACGTACCTGCCCGCAGGCGTGCTCCCCAAGGCAGGCGGGGAAGGCATCCTGCTCGCCCTGGCCACAGGCATGACCGGCATGGGCGGCGTCCTGGCCTCACGCCGCCACCGGAAAGAAACACACCAACTGCTACACGCTTCACCCGAGTAAGAGCGGCCGGGCGGCGTATCAATCCCCCCGCCCCCGGCCCTACACAGGGGGAGCAGGGAGGAAACGTGTCACTGTAGGCTCAAACCCCAAGAGAGCCGACACTTCCCTCCCGCACCCCCACCACACTCCGCCCAGCCTGCAAAGTCTGGACGGCACATCAGGAGAGGGGGCAACCGCCATGGCGGGATGTGGGCATGCAACCACCCCACCATGGCGGCCACCCCCGCCTGATTCCAACCAGAGCAAACACCTGTTATATGGCCAAACCGGCCATGTAGAATTGAACAAGACGACCATCCCGCCACAGGCGGGAAGACAAGGAGGAGCAGATGGCTTTCAACGGGAATCCGCGGCCGCAGGCCCCATACGGTCAGTACACACAGCAGCCGATGCCGACCATGCAGGGCGGTGAGCCCTACGGCATGGGCGCGCCCATCGACACCAACGCAGCATACAGCTTTGAAAAGGCGGAGCGGGCCTCCATGTCCCGCGCCTATGCGGAGATGGCGGTCGGCCTGCTGGTCACCGCCCTGACGGCCTATCTGACCGCCCGCACCGGACTGCTCCTGGCCTTCATGCAGGCCACGGGCACCCTGGGGTGGATCGGCATGGCCGTGGTCCAGGTGGCCTTCGCCATGATTCTGAGCTTCCGGGTTATGCGCATGCGCACCTCCACCGCCCGGGTCATGTTCTACCTCTATGCGGCCCTGATGGGCTTCACCCTGAGCACCATCTTCATGACCTACTCACTGCCCTCCATCATGCTGACCCTGGTGATCACCGCAGGCTTCTTCTTCGTCCTCAGCATGCTGGCGCTGACCACACGGCGCAACATGCTGGGCATGGGATCCATCTTCATGGCCGGCCTGCTCATGCTGATCCTGGTCGAGGTGGTCATGCTCTTCGTGGCCCCCTCCAACACGGCCCTGCGCGTGGTCTCGGCCATCGGCATCATCCTCTTCGCCGGACTGACCATGTATGACGCCCAGCAGACCAGGGTCATCTTCGCCACCTATCGCAGCCAGGGGCCGGAGGCCATCAAGCGGGTCTCCATCCTCTGCGCCCTCAACCTCTACCTGGACTTCGTCAACCTCTTCCTCTACATCCTGAATCTGGTCGGCGACCGCAACTGATAAAAGAAAATCCCCGCCCCTAACGTTGGGGGCGGGGATTTTTTGTATCTTCAGGCCTCCTGATCGGCCCTGGACAGCAGCCCACGCAGCACGTACTGCAGGATGCCGCCGTTGCGGTAGTACTCAGCCTCGCCAGGGGTGTCGATGCGCACCTTGGCCGCAAACTCAACCGTGCTGCCGTCGGGCCGCTGGGCCCGCACCTGGACCTGCTCGGGCAGGGAGCTGTTCAAGGCGTCGACGCCAACCAGGTCATAGGTCTCCTGACCGTCCAGCCCCAGGCTCTGGGCCGACTGACCCGCAGGGAACTCCAGCGGCAGCACGCCCATGCCGATCAGGTTGCTGCGGTGGATGCGCTCAAAGGATCTGGCTATGACGGCCCGCACACCCAGCATCCTTGTGCCCTTGGCCGCCCAGTCCCTGGAGGAGCCCGTGCCGTACTCGCTGCCGGCCAGCACCACCAGGGGCGTGCCCTGCCTGGCATAGTCCTGCGCCGCCTCGAAGATGGTCGTCTCCTGGCCGTTCAGGAAGTCGTAGGTGAACCCTCCCGGGCGTACATCCAGCCCCACCGAGGCCAGCAGCTGGTTGCGCAGGCGGATGTTGCCGAAGGTTCCCCGGACCATGACCTCATGGTTGCCGCGCCGGGAGCCGTAGGAGTTGAAGTCCCTGGGGGCTATGCCGTGCTCCTGCAGGTAGCGGCCGGCCGGCGCGTCGGCCTTGATGGCCCCTGCGGGCGAGATGTGGTCGGTGGTGACCGAATCCCCCAGCAGGGCCAGCACCCGGGCCCCATGAATGTCCTCCAGGGGGTCGGGCTGGGCCTTCATGCCATCGAAGAAGGTCTGGCGGCGAATGTAGGTGGAATCCTGATCCCAGTGGAAGAGCTCGCCCTCCGGCACCTCCAGCTTCCGCCAGCGCTCGTCTCCGCCGAAGACGTCCGCATAGTCGCGCAGGTACATGTCCCGGTCCAGGGCGGTGCCCACCACGGACTCGATGGCCTCCTGGGAGGGCCAGATGTCCGCCAGCATGACCGGCTTGCCCTGGCTGTCCTGGCCCAGGGTGTCACTCCAGGGGTCGAAGTCCATGCTGCCGGCCAGGGCGTAGGCCACCACCAGGGGCGGCGAGGCCAGGTAGTTCATCTTCACATCCGGGCTGATGCGCCCTTCGAAGTTCCTGTTGCCCGAGAGCACGGCCGTCACCGTCAGGTCGTGGTCGGCGATGGCCTGGTGGATGGCCGGGTCCAGGGGGCCGGAGTTGCCGATGCAGGTGGTGCAGCCGTAGCCGACCAGCTCGAAGCCCAGGGCGTCCAGGTCCTTGCTCAGGCCGGTCCGGTTCAGATAGTCCGTCACCACCTGGGAGCCGGGAGCCAGCGAGGTCTTGACCCAGGGCTTGGGCTTGAGGCCCCGGGCCCGGGCCTGGCGGGCCAGCAGACCGGCGGCCACCATGACCGAGGGGTTGGAGGTGTTGGTGCATGAGGTGATGGCCGCGATGACCACATCCCCGTCCCGCAGGCTGAACTCGCTGCCGTCGGCCTTCTTGACCGGCACAGCCTCGCCGTCGCTGTCCCTGCCCTGGTCGATGTAATCCTTGAGGTCCCGATGGAAGGTCTGCTGGGCCTGATCCAGCAGGATGCGGTCCTGGGGCCTCCGGGGGCCGGCAATAGAGGGACGCACCGTGGACAGATCCAGCTCCAGCACCTGGGAATACTCGGGCTCGGGGCAGTCGGCATCCTCCGGGTCCATCCACAGGCCGTTGGCCTTGGCATAGGCCTCCACCAGGCGCACATGCTCGTCGCTGCGGCCGGTCAGACGCAGGTAGTCCAGGGTGATTCGGTCGATGGGGAAGATGGCGCAGGTGGAGCCGAACTCGGGGCTCATGTTGCCCAGGGTGGCCCGGTTGGCCAGGGGGACCTGGGCCAGGCCCTTGCCGTGGAACTCCACGAACCGGCCCACCACGCCCACCTCGCGCAGCATCTGGGTCACGGTCAGCACCACGTCGGTGGCGGTGACCCCCTCGGGAATGGACCCGGTCAGCTTGAAGCCCAGGACCTGGGGCACCAGCATGGAGATGGGCTGGCCCAGCATGGCCGCCTCGGCCTCGATGCCGCCCACGCCCCAGCCCAGCACGCCCAGGCCGTTGACCATGGTGGTGTGGGAGTCGGTGCCCACGCAGGAGTCCGGGTAGACCAGGGCCGGCCCCTCCCCCTTGGTCCTGTCCCTGCGCATGACCACCTGGGCCAGGTACTCCAGGTTGACCTGGTGGATGATGCCGGTGCCCGGGGGCACCACGCGGAAGTTCCGGAAGGCCTGCTGGCTCCAGCGCAGGAAGCGGTAGCGCTCACTGTTGCGCCGGTATTCCATGTCCATGTTGTGTTCCAAGGCGCCGGGCACGCCCGAGCTGTCCACCTGGACGGAGTGGTCGATGACCATCTGCGCGGGGATGAGCGGGTTGACCAGGGAGGGGTCGTCGCCCAGGGCCTTGACGGCATCGCGCATGGTGGCCAGGTCGACCATGCAGGGCACGCCGGTGAAGTCCTGCATGAGCACCCGGGCGGGACTGTACTGGATCTCCCTGTCGGGCTGGGCCTTGGGGTCCCAGTTCAGCAGCTGGTCCAGCTGGTCCCGGGTCACCGTGGTCCCGTTCTGGTGCCGCAGCAGATTCTCGGCCAGGATGCGCAGGCTGTAGGGCAGGTGGTCGATGCCCGGCAGGTCGCTGATCCGGTAGTATTCGAACTCCTCGGAGCCCACCTTGAGCTTGGAACGACCGGCATCTTGTGCGGATTCTGACATGCACCACCCCTTCCTTGGACGCTCAGGCACTGCCCTTGCGCCCATGTGGACCGGCGGCGGGAGGACCCCAGGCCGTCAGTGACGCTTATCTGTGCTTGTGAGGTTCATTCTTAGCGCCTATGTGTTACCTGGCCTATGTAACGTGCGCATGCCGGATAGCCCAGGACGGCCAGGACCATGAGCAGGGCACCCGCCAGGGCGAAGGCCACGGTGGCGGCCAGGGCCGGACCGGTGGGCAGGCTGATGGCGAAGAACCGCGCCACAACGGGGATCAGGGCCCCGATCACCCCGGCTGCGGCGAAGAAGAGGACCAGCAGCCCCCTCCAGGAGCGCAGGGGCCGGGCCACCTGGGTCAGGACCAGCACGCCCATGCAGAAGAGGACGATGGCGCAGACCGAACGCCAACGCCCCAGGTCGCCGGACCGGGCCAGGTCCAGTCCCAGCAGGCCGGGCAGGCTCCAGGCCGTCGCCAGCACAATCAAGGCCGTGGCGATGCCCGAGGGCAGGGCGAAGGTGACCACACGCTTCAGGAAGCCGGGCCGGTAGCGCCTGGTGTTGGGGGCCAGAGCCAGGAAGAAGGCCGGGGTGCCGATGGTCAGGGCGCCGATGTAGGTGATGTGCCGGGGCAGGTAGGGGAAGGGGATGCCGGTCAGGACCACGCCTAGGGAGATCAGGGCCGAGTAGACGGTCTTGACCAGGAAGAGGCCGGCCACACGCTCCATGTTGGCCATGACCTGCCGGCCCCGGGCCACCACGTCGGGCAGGTGGGAGAAGCGCGAATCCACCAGGACCAGCTGGGCCACGGCCTTGGTGGCGGCCGCCGCATTGCCCATGGCGATGCCCAGGTCCGCCTCCTTCAGGGCCAGGGAGTCGTTGACCCCGTCGCCGGTCATGGCCACCGTATGACCCTTCAGGTGCAGGGCCTGGACGATGGCCTTCTTCTGGTCGGGCAGGACCCGGCCCAGCACGTCCACGTCCTCCAGGACATCGGCCAGGGCAGCCGTGTCCTTGGGCAGCTGACGGGCATCCATGGCCCTGGGCGCCCGGTCGCCGGTCAGGCCCACCTTGTTGGCGATGGCCGCCACCGTGGCCGGGTTGTCGCCCGAGATGACCCGGCAGCGCACGCCCTGCTGGCGGAACCAGGCCAGGGTCTCGGCGGCGTCGTCGCGGATGTGCTCCGAGCAGGTAATCAGGGCCAGGGGCTTCAGGTTCCCGGGCAGGTCGGGGTTGCTGGTGAAGTAGTCAGGCTGGTCGGTGCTCGGATACCCATCGGGGGCGGCCAGCATCAGCACCCGGTAGCCACGGTCGGCCAGGTCGGCCACCTGCTGGTCCACCTGGGGCCAGCTGCCCGCCTGGGAGGCCAGGAGCACCTCCGGGGCGCCGAAGTACCAGATTTTGCCGGACTGGTCGGCCACAGCGCTCCACTTGCGGGCCGAAGAAAAGGGCAGGCGGCTGACGGCTCTGCCGGGGCGCAGGTCGTCCATCCCCTTGAGGATGGCCCGGCCGGTGGCGTTGGGGCTCTCCTCCGCGCAGACATCCACCAGGGCCTGCCGCAGCTGCGGTGCCGGGATGTCCTCGACCAGTTGGTGCAGGTCGTCGTAGACGATGCCCCCGTCGGTAATGGTGCCGGTTTTGTCCAGGTTCAGGGCATCCACCCGGGCCAGGGTCTCCACGGACTCCATCTGCTGGACCAGGGTCTGATGCCGGGCCAGGCGGATGGCGGCCAGGGCGAAATTCAGTGAGGTCAAGAGGACCAGACCCTCGGGGATCATGCCCACCACCCCGGCCACGGCGGACACCACGGCCTGCCGCCAGGCTCCGGTGGCCAGGGCCGTCTGGAAGCCGCCCACGGTCCGCATCTGGGTGAAGATGAGCAGCAGGCAGAGGGGAATGACCACCACGGTCATGACCTTGAGGATGGTGTTGATGCCCTCGTTCAGGTCGGAACGGACCTTCTTGTAGACCTTGGCCTTGGCCGTCAGCGTGGCGGCGTAGGAGTCGGCGCCCACGGCGGTCACCTGGGCCAGGGCCATGCCCGAGACGGCCGTGGAGCCCGAGTAGACCTGGTCGCCCGGCTTGTGCTTGACCGTGCGCGACTCGCCGGTCAGCATGGACTCGTCCAGCTCCAGGCCGTAGGTGTCGATGATCTTCGCATCGGCGGGCACCTGGTCCCCGGAGCGGATCCAGAGCAGGTCCCCCTTGACGATGTCATCGTGGGGCACGGTCAGGTTGCGCCCATCCCTGCGCACCGTGTAGTCGGAGGCCACCAGGATGGACAGCCCGTCCAGGGTGTGCTTGGCCTTGAGCTCGGTGGCCACGCCGATGCCGGTGTTGATGATGATGACCAGGCCGAAGACCGCATCCTTCCACTGGCCGGTCAGCAGGACCACCACCATGGCGGTCAGGATGATTCCGTTGAAAAGGGTGAAGATGTTGTCGCGGATGATCTGGCCCAGGCTGCGGGATGTTTGGTTCTGGGAGACGTTGACCAGGCCTTGGGCCTTCAGCTGCTCCACTTCCCGGGAGCTCAGCCCAGGCCGGTCCGTGTCCGGAAAGCCTGTGCCCGCTGCTGTGCCCGTAGTCGGCTCTTGCTCACTGCCTGTGCTCATCCTTGGCCCCCCTCTCAGTCGGCGCTCAGGCGCACGGCCATAATCCTTGCATGCGGTCCGTCGTCCACAATGGTCTGCAGAGCGTCAGCCAGCAAGGGCGCGTGTGGATTCCCGGCAGGATCGACCGGGTGAACCGTAGCCGCATAGTAGAGCCTACCTGGGTCAGGGGTCCAAGCCTTGGCGCTTTGAGCGAACTCTACCACAGGGATGCCCGCCTTCCGGGCTGCCTTCAAAGCAGGGGCCCAGTCGCCGGCTCCGGGCCGACGGATCAGAATCAGACTGACCCCGCGGTTGATGGCATCCTGCACCCCATCCTGCTGATCGCTGGTGGACTGCGCCGAGGAGAAATAGCCCTTCATGCGTTCGGCTTTCAAGGATGCCAGGATGCGGCTGTCAAGACCGGTATCCGGGTCCTTGTCACCCTTCTGCGGGCATCCAATCAAAGCCACGAGCGTGTCGGAGCGATCCACGCCGTCATGGGGCACGGTACCCTCATGCCAGGAGTCGCCCACGGCCCTGTCCTTGGGGACGCAACCGGTCAGCATGGGCAGACCTGCCAGCAGAGCGACCGCCAGCAGCAGACCCGCCAGCCGCCTGACTGCTGCCACAATCCGCCCGGCGCGGCTCATGTCAGCGCTGCCTTCCCACCGTGCGGGTGAAGACCGCCAGGGTCTCCACATGATGGGTCATCGGGTAGATGTCAAAGGCCTCGAGGTGCTTGGGGCTGTACCCCAGGGAGATCAGGGTGGCCGTATCCCTGGCCAGGCTGGTCGGGTCGCAGGCCACATAGATGATGGTCCCAGCCCCGCTGGCGGCCAACAGTCGGCAGACCTGAGCCTTGGCGCCGGCCCTGGGCGGATCCAGCAGGATCAGGTCGGGATGTCCCAGCCCCTTGGGCGCACCGCCAGCCAGGACCTTGGCCACGTCCCCTCGCCGCAGGACCACCCGGTCCAGTCCGGCCTGCTTCACGTTGTGTTTCGCGCTGGCAATGGCTCCGGCGGATCCCTCCACGGCCAGGAGCCGGGCACGTCCGTCAGCCAGGGCGGCCAGGGGCAGGGTGAAGAGCCCTGACCCGCAGTAGAGATCCCAGATGACCGGTTCGGCGACTCCATCCAGGGCCTGCCTGGCCTGATCCAGGACCGCCTTGGTCAGCACGACCGGTGCCTGGCGGTGGACCTGCCAGAATCCGTCAGCCCGGACCTGGTAGACAGATCCTGCTCCGGCTTCCAGCCGCTCCGTCAACAGGCGGCTCCCCTTGCTCAGGCGGCCATCCACCAGCAGGGCGAAGTTGTCGCCAACCGGTCCCCCATCGCGCGGCTGGGGCACGGCCAGGCGTATGCGGGCACCCGCCGGCAGGCCGCCCTCCCAGATGCCCAGTTCGTCGGCCAGGTCCAGCAGCTCTTGGGTAGCCAGGGGCATGGTCTGAATCGGCAGGCGGTCATGCGAACCCCGCCTACGCATGGAGGGGCGTCCCTGGTCGTCGGCCACCAGCTCGATTCGGGTCCTCCAGTGCAGGCCGCCCAGCTCCTCATCGCCCGGAACACGGGCCACCGGCACCTGGACGTCCACCCCGCCCAAACGGGACATCTGCTGACTGATCAGATCGGCCTTCCAGGTCAGCTGACCGGGCAGACTCACGTGAATCAGATCGGCACCACCCAGGCCGCCTCCCCAGGCCAAGGGTCCAGCCAGGGGCCAGACGGGTTCGCGTCGGTCAGGGCTGGCCTCCAACACCTGAGTGACCTCGCCCGTGGCGAATCTGTCGGCCCGACCGTGAGGCTCGTCCAAGAGGACCTCCAGCAGCTCTCCGGGCAGGGCAAAGCGGACGAAGACCACCCGGCCGTCCTCCAAGTGGCTCACGCAACGGCCCTGGTCGGCATAGCGTTCGATGCGCAGACGAACCCTGGTCTCAGTCATGATCGGCGTGAACCTCCTGATCGGCCTGACCCTGGTCAGCCTGGCGGCGATGGTAGGGGCCCCCGATCAGCAGCCAGCTAATCCAGATGCCCAGGGCGAACAAGGGCAGGCCCAATATCAGGCGTGCGGCGCCAAGAAACCCGACGGAACCAGTCAGGTAGAGCGGCACCTGAACCAGCAGGCGCAGCGCGAAGACGGCGATCCAGACCAGAGTGGCCTGGGTATAGGCCCGTACCAGATCCGGTTCACTGCGCCAAGAGGCCAGCCATTGCTTCCAGCCTGAGACGACAGGTCGGCGCAGGTACTCCACAACCAAGCCTATGCCGGGTATCCGTGCCAGCAGTGAGGAGCCCAAAACGATAATCCAGAATCCGTTGGTCAGGAATCCTGGCAGATAGTAGTTACGCGCATCCCGGGTCAGCCATGCAGCCACCAGGCAGATGCCCACCGAAAGCAGACCGGTCAGCGCACCCAGAAAGGACTGCCGCTGGACCAGGCGAATCAGAAGCTGCACCAGGGCCAGGGCCGCCGAAACCGCCACGGTCAGCCCCAGACGGCCGGTCACCAGGAAAACAACCAGAAAAACCAGCCCTGGCAGCAGGGACTCGACAATCCCCCGCCATCCGCCGATGGCTTCCATGACGGAGAAATCGTCGTCGGCCAGCGCTGCCAGTCCGGAATGCTTCTGCTTCACAGCCTCAGCGGACCTCCGAGAACATGGGTCCGCGAGACAGTGTGGTCTTCACCTCGGTCTGCTGGTCCGAGTCGAAGGGGCCCTCCGGCTTGCCGGGGATCTGCGCTGCCTCATCGTCCTTGGACTCCGAATCTTCGGCTTCTCCGCGTCGCTGGTTGGGGGTGATGGGCGCATGCATGGGAACTAGGTCGCGGGGGGCCAGGGGCTCATCGCCACGGACCACGACCAGGTCGGCCAGGTATCCGTCGAGCACATCCTTCTCCTTGCCACCCTTGGCTGCCGGGCCGGAGAAGATGCCTCGCAGCATCCAACGGGGTCCGTCGACCCCCACCACACGGGTCAGCAGGTTCTTGCCCTTGACCTTGACGGGCAGGGTCAGCTCCTTGCCGAATACACCGTCCACCTCCTTGCAGGAGGGATTGGCCTTGAGCAGGTCGGCCCGGACCTCGTCCCACAGGCCCAGGGACTTGGGGGCCGCGAAGGGCTCCAGCTCCAGACTGGAGGACTTGTAGGTGATGGTGGCTCCCAGCACGTCGCCGGTCTGTGAATTGGCCTTGAGCCTGAGCTCGCTGCCCTGCAGGAAGGGCAGCATCAGGGCGCCGATGTCCAGGTACTCATCGGTGTCGGGGGCCTCGGGATCCATGCTGTCCCAGGGGCCTTTCCCGCTCTGCTCGGCTTCGTCCTGCTCCGCAGCCGTCTCATCGCGGTCCGCTTCAGTCGTCAGATCAGATTTCTCAGTGGACTCGTCGTGCTCCTTGGACTGGTCCTTCTGATCCTCAACGTCCTCCTCGGTCTGCTTCTTGGCGCGTTTCTTGCCGAAACCGAACAATCCCATGATGCCTCATTTCCTTGTGAGTCTGTGCAAAGGATACCTAGTCAAGACCCAGGCGCAGCTTGCCACCGGGGATGGCGTCCAGCAGATCCTTGGTGTACTGACGCTGCGGATGGTCGAAGACCTCGTCGGTGGTGGCATGCTCCACCAGCCGGCCGTGCTGCATGACCACCACCTCGTCGGCGATCTGCCTGACCACGGCCAGATCGTGGGTGATGAACAGGTAGCTGAGTCCTCGCTCGGCCTGCAGGTCGTTGAGCAACCGCAGCACCTGGTCCTGGACCAGCACGTCCAGGGCGGAGACGGCCTCGTCGCAGATGATCACATCCGGATTCAAGGCCATGGCCCGGGCGATGGCGATGCGCTGACGCTGTCCGCCGGAGAGCTCGTTGGGGTAGCGCCCCATGACCGACTCGGGCATCTCCACCATGTCCAGCAGCTCCTTGACCCGCTTCTGCCGGGACTTGGCGTTGCCGATCTTGTGGATGCGCAAGGGCTCCTCGATGGAGCGGTAGATGGAATACATGGGGTCCAGGGAGCCATAGGGGTTCTGGAAGACCGGCTGTACGTGCCGCCGGAATTCCAAGAGCTGACGACCGCCAAAGCCGGCGATGTCCTGGCCCTCGTAGGTCACCTTACCCGAGGTGGGCTTCAGCAGGTGCAAGACCATGTTGGCTACGGTGGACTTGCCCGAACCGGACTCCCCCACAATGGCCAGGGTGGTCCCCCGCTTGACCGAGAAGGAGACGTCGTCCACGGCCTTGAACATCTCCTTGCGCCGGGGCAGCCTGAACTCGCGGGTCAGGTGCTCCACGGTGATGACGTGCTCGCTGCGCTCCAGGGTGCTCTCGCCCTTGACGTGGTGCTCCAGCAGGCCCTCGGCATCCTGGCCGCGCTGCTTGGCGGAGATGATGCGCTGAGAGGCCAGTGAGGGCGCAGCCTGGACCAGCCGCTTGGTGTAGGGGTGCTGGGGGTGCTGCAGGACCTCCAGGCTGGGCCCGGACTCCACCACCTGACCCCGGTACATGACCACGATGTGCTGGGCGCGCTCAGCCGCCAGACCCAGGTCATGGGTGATGAAGAGCACGGCGGTGCCCAGGGATTCGGTCAGGCTGCGCAGGTGGTCCAGAATCCGCTTCTGGACGGTCACATCCAGGGCGCTGGTTGGCTCGTCCGCAATCAGCAGGTCGGGCCGTGAGGCCAGGCCGATGGCGATCAGTGCGCGCTGACGCATACCACCGGAGAACTCGTGTGGATACTGCCGGGCTCTGGTGGCGGCCTCGGGCAGTCCAGCTTCGGACAGCAGGCCGGCGATGCGGTCGTTCATGTCCGAGCCGGTCACATGCTCCTTGGCCAGCGTCCAGGCCGTGTCGTCATCCACACCGGCGTCGATCAGGGACTTGGCCACGCCCCAGCGGGTCTCGGAGCCCACATCCCACTCGGCCTTCATGGCCTCCATGGTCTTGTCCACGTCGGCGACCCCGGCATCGTTCAGGGCCTTACGGGCGGCCTCGAGCAGGCCAGGCAGATCCTTGGAGGAGATGAAGAGCTCGTCGTCGGACTTCTTTACCTTCACCTCTTCGTCGCCGGCCAGGGCCTTGGCCAGCCGGGAGCGCTTCTCCCGGGAGACGTCCATATGGTTGGCGGTCAGCGCCTCCTTGACCTGGGAGCCGATGCGCCAGACCGGGTTCAGATTGCTCATGGGGTCCTGCGGAACCAGGCCCACCTGGGAGCCGCGCAGCGCCTCGTAGTCCTTGCGATCCAGGCCCACCAGCTCGCGGCCCTTGAGCCGGATGCTGCCGCCGGTCACCTTGCCGGTACCGGGCAGAAGGCCCAGCACAGCCATGGCAGAGGTGGACTTGCCCGAGCCGGACTCCCCCACGATGGCCACCCACTGGCCGGGATAGACGTTGAAGGAGGCATCGCGAACCGCGTGGACCGTGCGTCCATCGGCGGTGAAGTCCACCTGCAGGTCCCGCACGTCGAGCAGGGGCTGCTGCTCCTGATTGGTGGTCATGTTCTTGTCTGCTTCAGTCATGCTTCCTCCACTCAGGCCGTTCTGCTCTTGGGATCCAATGCATCCTTGACCGCGTCGCCCATCATGATGAAGGCCAGCACGGTGATGGCCAGGGCTGCGGATGGATAGAAGAGGACCGAGGGGTTGGTGGTCAGGAGGGTCTGGGCCGTCGAGATGTCCCCGCCCCAGGAGACCACGGTGGAGGGCAGGCCGATGCCCAGGAAGCTCAGCGTGGCCTCGGAGACGATGTAGGTACCCAGCGACATGGTGGCCATGACGATGACCGGGGCCAGTGAGTTGGGCAGGATATGCCGGAAGAGGTTGCGCAGGGGCGTGGAGCCCAGGGCCGTGGATGCGGTGTTGAATTCCAGGTTTTTGGCCTCCAGGACGGCGCTTCGGGTGATACGCGCCATGTTGACCCAGCCGAAGAGGGTCAGGGTCAGGATGATCTTCCACAGTGAGGTGGATGTACGGAACATCTGCAGGAGCACGATGGCGCCCAGAATCATGGGGATGGCGAAGAAGATGTCGGTGATGCGGCTGAGCACTGCGTCGACCCAGCCACCGAAGAATCCAGCGATTGCGCCGATGAGTCCGCCGAAGACGGTAACCAGAATGGTGGTCATGATGCCGATGGCCACCGAGGTCCGGGCCCCGTGGATGACACGGCTGTAGACGTCACAGCCCTGCAGGTCGAAGCCGAAGGGGTGTCCCGGCCGACCCGGCTCCACGGAGTTGGACAGGTTGCAGGCCATGGGGTCCTGCTTGGCGAAGAGGTTGGGGAAGAGGGCCACCAGGATGACCACGATCGCCAGGATTGCGGAGATGATGAAGAGCGGGTTGCGCCTCAGGGTCTTCCAGGCGTCGGCCCACATGCTGGTGGGCGGCACGTCCTCATCCACCGAGTCCACCTCGCGAAGGGGTGTCTCGTCGATGGGGGCCACGAACCGCTCCTGCCCCGGCAAGGGGTCGGGGAAGTATACGCGGGCCTGGCTTTCGTTCTGTTCGCTTGACTCGTTCATTGCCGTTTCACTCATAGTCGGTCCCTCTCCCTCACGCATACCTGATCCGCGGATCGAGCACTGCGTAGAGCAGGTCGACCAGGAGGCTGGTTATGACGAAGATCAGGACCAGAATGGTCACGATGGAGACCACCAGGGTGCCTTCGCCCCTCAGGATGGCCTGGTAGAGGGTGTTGCCGACACCCTGGATGTTGAAGATACGCTCGGTAATCATGGCCCCTCCCATGAGTCCGCCGATGTCGGCGCCCAGGTAGGTGACCACAGGGATCAGGGAGTTGCGCAGCACGTGCCGCATAATGACGGACCGGTTGCTCATGCCCTTGGCCCGGGCCGTGCGCACGTAGTCCTCGGAAATGTTGGAGGTGATCTCCGTCCTGGTCAGACGGATGATGGAGGCCATGGATACCGACCCCAGCACGATGGCCGGCATGAGCAGATCAATGAAGCCCGGATTGGCTCCGGCTGTGGCTGGCAAAAGCTTCCATTTGACGCCGAACAGGTACTGAAGGATGAAGCCGGTGACGAAGGTAGGCACCGAAATCAGCAGCAGGGAGAGGACCAGAATGATGTTGTCCGACCACTTGCCCTTGGTCAGGCCTCCGATGATGCCGAAGATCACGCCGAAGATGCCCTCGAAGACGAAGGCCATCAGGGCCAGCTTGATAGTCACCGGGAAGGCCCTGCCGATCACGCTGATGACGGGCTGGCCGGCGAAGGTGTTACCGAAGTTCAAGGTCAGCGCGTTCTTCAGGAAGAGCACGTACTGCACGATGAAGGGCTTGTCGAGATTGTATTCCGAGCGTATCTGTGCGGCAACGGCCTGGTTGACCGGCTTGTCCCCGAACATGGCGGCCACAGGGTCGCCAGGAAGCGCGAAGACCAGCGCGTATATCAGCAGTGTCGTACCGAGAACGACGGGGATCATCTGCAGAATACGTCGCAGAAGATATTTTCCCATCGGCTATTCTCCTTTGTCATCCGCGACCGGGATCGGCATGGGGATCGGGGCCGCCGCAAAAATTCTTGTTTGAGTCTACCAGCACACCTCAACAGGGGTGCAAGAACACCAAGGCCGACGCGGAGTGGATCCTTCCGCGCCGGCCCGGGCGGTGTCAGTTTTAAGGTGCGGGATTCAGACTCCCGTCACCTCACTTGCTGAGGTTGTAGTAGGCGGGGGTTCCCTTCCAAGTGAAGGAGAATCCCTTGATGTTCTTGGCTGCCACGCCGTTGGAGTTCTGATAGTAGAGCGGGACTGCGGGCAGATCGCGGAAGAGCAGCTCCTCGGACTGCTGGTAGATCTTGTTGGCCTCGTCGATGTTCTTGGCGGAGGCCGCCTTGTCCATCAGCTCATCGAACTCGGGGTTCTTGTAGTCACCGTCGTTGGACCCATTGCCGTTGGCTGCCGAGCTGGCGAAGTTGCTGGACAGGTAGCTCTCGGGCGAGGGGTAGTCAGGCTGCCAACCGGAGCGGAAGGCCGAGTCGGTGAACTTGCGGTTCTGCACGTTGGAGCGGAACTCGCTGAAGGTGGGCAGAGGATTGCCCGCAGACTGGATGCCCAGGGCGTTCTTGATGGAGTTGGTGACCGCGTCGTAGATCTCCTTGTGGGCGCCATCGGCGTTGAAGGCGATCTTGAAGGTGTCGCCCTCGCCCCAGGGGGAGATCTTGTTGGCCTCGGCCCAGAGCTCCTTGGCCTTGGACGGGTCATACTTGAGCACGTCGGATCCCTTGATGCTGGTTGAATAGCCGGGGATGACGGGGGCCGTGAAGTCGTGGACCTCCTTGGCGGTTCCGGACAGCACCTTCTTGATGATGGTTGGCCGGTCGATGGCCATGGAGATAGCCTGGCGACGGAGCTTGCCCTCCTGATCCTGGCCGAAGTGCTTCATGTAGCTGGGGATGGTGAACATCTGGATGACCGAGCCCGGGTCGTTGATGGCCTGGACGGTGTTGTCGGTCTGGAAGGTCTTGCGAGCCGAGGCAGGCAGGGTGTCCAGCACATCCAGGTTGCCGGCCTGCACGTCGCGGTAGGCTGCGGTGGCATCGGTGTAGGCGCGGAACTCAATGCCGCCGTTCTTGACCTTGATGCCGCCCTTGTAGGAAGGATCCTTGACCAGCTTAATGGCCTTGTTGTGCTCCCAGGACTGGAACTTGTAGGGTCCCACGGTCACCGGCTTCTCGCCGAAGGCCTTGGTGTCCTTGTAGAAGGACTCAGGCAGCGGGGCAAAGGCGGTGTAGCCCACCTGGATGGGGAAGGTGGACGAGGGCGAGGTCAGATCCACGGTGAAGGTCTTGTCGTCGATGACCTTGAGGCCGGACAGCTGGGCATCGCCAGGGGTGCCCTCCTTCTGCAGGTCGTCATAGCCCTTGATGTTGGCGAAGAAGCTGGAACCCAGCTGCTTGTTGGCGATGTTGGCCGCCCAGGACCAGGCCTTGGTGAAGGACTGTGCGGTGACCGGGGTGCCATCCGAGAACTTCCAGCCGTCGTTGATGGTCACGGTGTACTGGGTGTTGTCCTCGTTGGCCTTGATCTGCTTGGCGATCTCGTTGGCTGGCTTGCCCTTGTCGTCGAAGCGGACAAGCTTGGAGAACATGACGTCGATGGGGTTGCCGCCGCCCACCTCGTTGGTCATGCTGGGAATGAGTGGATTGGCCGGCTCAGGGTTGAAGACCGAGATGACGGCATCCGAGCTGCCGCTGTCGGTCCCCTTGGCTGAGGAGTCGGATCCGCCGGATCCGCCGCAGGCGCCCAGCGTGAGCGCCATGACGCACAGTCCGGCGCCAGCAATGGTCAGGGCCGATTGCTTCTTCATATATGCTGCTCTTTCCTTTGGTTGGTTTCCCGAATCCGCCGCCAGTACACAAGACCCGGGCGCGAATCCGCTTTGATGCGGATCCGGCCGGGTCAGTGACGACGGATTATGCCGTTTCCGGCACGATCATCACTTCTGCTTGGACAACTCCGCGAAGTTCGGATAGCTGTTCCAGCCCAGAGTCAATCCATGCACATTCTTGGCTGACGCACCCTTGTTGTTGGCGTAGTAGAGCGGCACCGCCGGCATGTCCTGCAGAAGGATCTCCTCAGCCTGCTGGAAAAGCTTGTTGGCCTCATTGGTGTCCTTGGCCTTGGCAGCCTGCTTCAGCAGATCGTCGAACTTGGGATTCTTGTAATCGCCGTCGTTGGACCCGTTGCCATCGGCAGCCGAGCTGGCGAAGTTGCTCAGCAGGTAGCTCTCAGGCGAGGGGTAGTCAGGCGACCAGGCCGACCGGAAGGCCGCATCGTTGTAAGCGCGCTTGTTGACGTTGCCACGGAACTCGCTGAAGGTGGGCACAGGCGTGGCTATGGCCTTGATCCCCAGTGTGTTCTTGATGGAGTTGGCCATGCCGTCGTAGAAGTCCTTGGCTCCGCCGTCGGCGTTGTAGACCATTTGGAAGCTCTTGTCGGCAGGCCACTTGCTGATGGCATCGGCCTTGGCCCAGTACTCCTTGGCCTTCTTGGCGTTGTACTTCAGATTATCGGAACCCTTGAGGTTCTTGGAGTAGCCGGGAATGGCCGGCGCGGTGAAGTCGGTGGGCTGGACACCCAGACCGCCCAGGACCTTGTCGATCAGCATCTTGCGGTCCAGAGCCATGGAGATGGCCTGACGACGCAGGTGGCCCTCCTCGTTCTGGCCGAAGTGTTCCATGGTGGTCGGGATGGTGAACATCTGCAGGACGGAACCAGGCTTGTTGTAGCCCTGAACCAGGTTGTCGGTCATGAAGGTCTTCTGGGCCGAGGTGGGAATGGTATCGATCGCGTCCAGGTTGCCCGCCTGCACATCGGAGTAGGCCGCAGCAACGTCGGTGTAGACCTTGAAGTCGATGCCGCCGTTCTGGACCTTGATATCACCCTTGTAGGTGGTGTTCTTGCGGAGCTTGACCATGGCGTTGTGCTGCCAGGACTCAAACTTGTAGGGACCCGAGCTGACCGGGTTCTCGCCATAGGCCTTGGTGTCCTTATAGAAGGACTCAGGCAGCGGCGCAAAGGCGGTGTAGCCCACCTGAATGGGGAAGGTGGACGAAGGCGAGCTCAGATCCACGGTGAAGGTCTTGTCATCCACGACTTTCAGACCGGACAGCTGCCCGTCCGCAGGCGCGCCCTGCTTCTGCAGATCGTCATAGCCCTTGATGTTGGCGAAGAAGCTGGAAGCCAGCTGGCCGTTGTTCACATTGGCCGCCCAGGACCAGGCCTGGGTGAAGGACTTGGCCGTGATTGGGGTGCCGTCCGAGAACTTGCGCCCATCGACCAGGGTGACCTTGTACTGGGTCATGTCATCGTTGCCCTTGATCTCCGAAGCCAGATCATTATGGGCCTTGCCCTGGTCGTCAAAGCGGACCAGCTTGGAGTTGATGGCATCCACGACCTGCCCGCCGCAGCTCTCAACTGTGTTGCTGGGAATGAGCGGCTTGGCCGGTTCACACCCATGGACCGAAATGACGGTATTGTTGCTGGACTGGCTGCTGGACGACTGCTGTGCGCCCTTGGTGTCTGAACCTCCACCGCAGCCGCTTGCCAAAAGCGCCAAGGCACAGATGGTAGCGGACACGAGCGTAAGCTGTGAACCCTTCTTCATTGCTGCTCCCTATATTTCTTATATTTACTGAGTGTCAACCTCACGTCTATGACCAGGAACACTGGGATGACCGAACCTCAAGGATCCCTGACTGACGTGTAAGCCACATTACGCCATATTCTGGTACGAAGATGTTTCGTAAAGCAAGTCTCATCTCATTTCCCGGTCTCAGGCCCGCAGCTGCTTGACATCACTGGTCCTTGGAAAGCTCCGCGAAGATCGGGAAGCCATCCCAGCCCAGACGCATACCATGGACCATCTTGGCAGAGGCACCGGTGTTGTTGGCGTAGTAGAGCGGCACCGCCGGCATGTCCTGCAGAAGAATCTCCTCCGACTGCTGGAAGAACTTGTTGGCCTCATCGGTGTCCTTGGCCTTGGCTGCCTGCTGGAGCAGGGCATCGAACTTGGGGTTCTTGTAGTCGCCGTCGTTGGACCCATTCCCATCGGCCGCAGAGCTTGCGAAGTTGCTCATCAGGTAGGTCTCAGGCGATGGGTAGTCCGGCGACCAGGATGACCTGAAGGCCGCATCATTGTAGAGGCGCTTTTTGATGTTGCCACGAAACTCGCTGAAGGTGGGCACGGGGGTGGACTCGGCCTTGATTCCGAGCGTGTTCTTGATGGAATTGGCCATGCCGTCATAGAAATCCTTGGCACCGCCGTCTGCATTGTAGAGCATCCTGAAAGTCCTGTCAGCCGGCCACTGGCTGATGGCGTCGGCCTTGGCCCAGTACTCCTTGGCCTTCTTGGCGTTGTATTTGATGTTGTCCGAACCCTTGAGGTTCTTGGCATAGCCAGGGATGGTAGGTGCGGTGAAGTCGGTGGGCTGGACACCCAGACCGCCCAGGACCTTGTCGATCAACATCTTGCGGTCAATTGCCATGGAGATGGCCTGACGACGCAGGTGACCCTCCTGATCCTGGCCGAAGTGCTCCATGGCTGTGGGAATGGTGAACATCTGCAGACCGGATCCGGGCTTGTTGTAGCTCTGCACCATGCTGTCGGTCATGAAGGTCTTGACGGCGGAGGTGGGGATCCTGTCGATCACATCCAGGTTGCCCGCCTGCACATCCGAATAGGCGGAACCAAGGTCGGTGTAGACCTTGTAGTTGATGCCACCGTTCTGGACCTTGACCTCCCCGTCGTAGTCGCTGTTCCTGCCAAGCTTGATCAGGGCGTTGTGCTGCCAGGACTCAAACTTGTAGGGACCCGAGCTGACCGGGTTCTCCCCGAAGGCCTTGGGATCCCTGTAGAAGGACTCGGGCAGGGGCGCAAAGGCCATGTAGCCCACCTGGATGGGGAAGGTGGACGAGGGCGAGCTGAGGTCCACGGTGAAGGTCTTGTCATCGATGACCTTCAATCCGGAGAACTGGGCATCCGCAGGCACGCCCTGCTTCTGCAGGTTCTCAAAGCCCTTGATGTTGGCGAAGAAGCTGGCGTTCAGCTGACCGTTGGTCACGTTGGCGCTCCAGGACCAGGCCTTGGTGAAGGACTTGGCCGTGATGGGGGTGCCGTCCGAGAACTTGCGCCCATCAGCCAAAGTGATCTTGTATTGGGACATGTCGTCGTTGCCCTTGATCTCCGAAGCCAGATCATTGTGGGCCTTGCCCTGGTCGTCAAAGCGGACCAGTCTGGAGTTGATGGCGTTTACGACCTGCCCGCCGCAGCTCTCCGCCGTACTGCTGGGAATGAGCGGCTGGGCGGGCTCACATCCGTGGACCGAGACCACGGCGTTGTTGCTGGCCTGGCTGCCGGACGACTGTTCGGCACCCTCGGTGTTGGTGCCGCTGCCACTGCCGCAGCCGTTTGCCAAGAGCGCCAAGGCACAGATGGTTACGGATACGAGCGTAAGCTGTGATCCCTTTTTCATTGCTGCTGCTCCCCTTTAGCCGACTCTCATTCTCGCGCATACACTTGGAAGGTTCTTGACCGCCGTTCCTTGACCGACGTGTAGGCTGCGATACGCCACATTCTGATACCAGTATGTTTCACAGGACAGGTCTCGTCTCACTTGCCGAATCTCAGGCCCGGGGAAACGCCTGCCTGTACCGGGCCCGCAGCTGCTCGATGGAGACGTGGGTGTAGCGCTGGGTGGTTCGCAGGGAGGAGTGGCCCAGCATCTCCTGAACCTCGCGCAGGTCGGCTCCCCCATCCAGCATATGCGTGGCGGCCGAGTGCCGCAGGGCGTGGGGGGCGATGTCGGGCACACCGGCCTGACCGGCCGCCTGGTGGACCACCTTGCGGACCTGACGCTGACCAACCCTGCCGCCCAGCTGACCCAGAAAGAGGGCATGACCTGCCTTTAGGGACGATTTGGCCGTTGCGCCCGCCAGGACCGGACGCCCCTCCCCCAGCCAACGGTCCAGAGCACGGTCGGCGGGCAGGCCATAGGGCAGAACCCGCTCCTTGGATCCCTTGCCCAGGACCTTGACAGTGCGGCTGTGCCGGTTCACATCATCCAGGTCAAGTCCGCAGAGCTCGGCCACACGCATGCCCGTGGCATACAGCAGCTCCAGCATGGCAGCATCCCGCACCTGCAGGGCCGCTTGAACTTTCGCGTCCTCCCGGGGCTCGACCGGATCCTGGTCGACCGTATCCATCAGGGTGCGGGCCTGGTCATGCGTCAGAATCCGAGGAAGATGCTCGGACTGCTTGGGGCTGCTCAGGGCCAGGGTGGGGTCGGTCTTGATCCGGTCGTGCCGGCTCAGCCAGCCGAAGAAGGACCTCAGTGCGGCCGTCTTCCGGGCCATGGTCGATCGGGCATGGGTCGATGCCTCGTGAGCCAGCCAGGATCTGATGGTGGCCAGGTCGATCTGCGCTGGGTCATCGATGCCATGCAGATGCATCAGGTGCAGGAAGCCCGACAGGTCGGCCCGGTAGGAACGCACCGTATTGGGACTCTTGCCTGCAACCCGGGAAAGATAGTCGGTAAAGTCCTGCAGATCCTGGTCCACTACGGGCGCTCCCTTCGCTTGGCTGTGTTGCATGTGCAATACAGTCTAGGCGCTTAAGCCCTCGTCGCAGCCGCAGGCGATACTGACCCAGGAGGTGGATGGCCATGCGTTTGCCAGCAACCATACCGGCCGGAGCACGGCTGGTGGTCAGGATTGCCCTGGGATCGGACCCGGATGACGGAAGGCCCAAGTTCCGCGACTATGTGGGCCATGTGGTCGACTGGAACGGGCATCGGCTGATCCTGGACAGGGATCCGGCGGCCAATGGGTCGCGTCCCGGAGAGCGCGTGACCCTTCAGGCGGCAGACATGGTGGCGCTGAAACCGGTCCCGGAACGCCGTTCGCCCCGACCGGACCCCTCCGATCTCAGTCGATGACCGGCGGGTGCAACACCCGGGCCCGGCTTGTGGTCAGGAAGGCCGAGACCTGCTCCCCGCGCAGGGCCGAATCCAGCAGATCCTTCCGCCAGTTGCCCTCCTGCGAATCCAGTTCCAAATCAGTTGTGGAGATTTGCTCCTGGTCGCTCAAGGCAGCCTTATAGCGCCGGAAGGGATCGGTCTGGAGGAAGAAGTCCCTACGCCTTTCGCCGGTCTCCGGCTTCTGAACCCGCAAAAGGGAAGCCATGCCCTGCAGATTCTCGACCAGGACATCCAGAAGGTCGGCCACCTGGTCGGCGTTCTCCTCCACCATGGCCCGGGTCCGTTCTGGGTCGGTCAGGGCCACACGGGTCATGTCCCGCCAGGATCCGGCCGCCAGGGCCGAAGCCACACGGCGGTCAGGCGACCTTGTCAGCATGTTGGCCAGGGCGGTGGCCACCACATGGGGCATATGCGAGATCAATGCCGCAGCACGGTCATGGGTGGCATCGTCCAGGACAATCAGCCGGTTGCCAAGCCCCTGGGTGACCATGTCGGCCACTGTCAAAAAGCGGCTGTAGTCCGTATGCTCATCGACGCATAGAGCCCAAAGGGCATCTTCCAAAAGGGCCGGGTCCGAGTCCTCATAGCCGGAGCCTTCGCTGCCTGCCATGGGATGGGCGCCTACATAACGATCGGCCAGACCGGCCTGCTCGACCTGCCTGCGGACCGGACCCTTGACGCTGCCCACGTCGGTCAGGGTGGTGCCACGGGTCAGCACGGGTGCCAAGGTCTGGAGCACGTCGGGCATGGCCCGCAAGGGGGTGGCCAGCACAAGCACGTCGGCCTTGCCCTTGGCCAGCTCCTCCAAGGTGTCAACGCAATGGATTCCCTGGCTACGGGCCTGCTCATAGGGACGGTCGTTATGGTTCCACGCAATCACGAATCGACCCCGGGCGGCCAGGCGACGAGCCAGCGATCCGCCGATCAGACCCAGGCCCGCCACGGCGATCTTGTGGGCCGATGTCAGCACCGGCGAGGCGGCCATGCCTGCTATTGGATGCATGTGCTCGGGCCCTGACAGGTCCATGTGTGGGAAGGGCGCGGATTCATCTACCATAACAACTCCTTGCTGATCGTCTCGGAATCGGGGTCCTCACCCCGGAAGGCCCCCGCCCTGGGCAGCATCCATTCACGGATGGGGGGCGCTGGATGCGGGGTGCGCGGATGGACCGCCAGGGTCTTGAGCCAGTCCCCCCTGTCCAGCAGGTCGGCAAGCACCCGATGCAGGCCCTTCTGCCAGGGTGCGGCGTCGATGCTGGCTACGAAGCTGTAGGTCCCGTCGTGCCCCTTGATGGGCCGGGACATGAAAGAGGTCATGTTCAGGCCCGCATCACGCAGGCGGTCCAGCAGGTTGGCCAGCACGCCCGGCCCGGTATTCAGGGGAATGAAGGTGACGATGGACTCGAAATCCCCTGCCGGCGCCAGGCGGCGTGCCAGCCCGGCAGCCTGATCCCGGGGTGCCAGCATCAGAAAGTCGGTGCAGGCCCCCTGATAGTCCTGCACCTCACGCCGGTAGGTCTCCAGTCCGTAGAGGCTCCCACAGATGCGCGGCCCCAGAGCCACCTGATCGGTCCTCAAATCACGACAGGCCGCAGCGTTGGAGTTGGCTGTCACCGGATCCAGGCCGGTCTCTTTGATGAAGCCCTTGCACTGGGCCAGTCCGTGAGGATGGGCCCCGACCTGGCGCAGGGGACCATGGTCGGACCGGACGAAGGCATCGAAGACGATGGGCAGGCGGACCATGCCGAAGCCCGCTACCGCCTGAGCGTCAATCAGGGCATCCATGTTGGGCACCACATGGCCCTCCACGTTGTTCTCCCAGGCCAGCACTCCCCAACCTCGGCCCTTTTCCACAGCGGCCACGATGGCAGCCGCGTCCGTGCAAGGCATCAGATCCGCCTGGCAGCCCAGCCTTGTCGCCATGAGGCTGGAGGCCTCGAGGGCGGCCTGATGGGTGAAGGTCCCCTCGGGTCCCAGGAAATACAGGGGAATACGGTCTGACGAAGCCTGGCTCAAGCGGATCGCCCCCGACGACGCAGGGGGCCGTCAGCAAACCAGGAGGACGGCAGGCAGATGGCCAGGGTCTGGATCAGAACCAGCCCGCCCATCCAGAGAAAGACCGCATACTTGGCAAAGAATGCAGGGAAGTTGGCGTAGGGCATGAGCACATCGCCGCCCGGCCCCCGCATGGAAAGCAGCCAGACCGTGACCGTCGAAGCCACCAGATGCAGTGCCAGACCCATGGTGCCGCTGTCGCAACGGACCCACCAGGCGGCCAAGGCCACCAGCAGGTAGGCCAGGACCATCCCCCAGGGCAGACCCTGAGCGGCCCCGGAGCGCTGGACCAGAGTCCCCAGCACGCCCACCACCAGGCCGATTGGCAGGCCCAGCAGGCAACGGAAGGGACTTGCCTTGCCAGACTCCCCCGTCGAATGGGAGGCGGCTGGGCCCTTGGATTTGGAAACCTGAGACTTCATGGGTTCAAGACTAGTCCGACCCGGTCACCGTAGGGCGGCCGGGTCGGACTGTTCTGATTGTGAGAGAAGACTTACTTCTTGTTGGCCCTGCGCTGGCGGGCGTTCCACTTGTACCAGGCATCCCTGTCCAGGATGATCTTGCGCACGCGGATGGACTCGGGGGTCACCTCCACGCACTCGTCATCGTTGGCGAAGTCCAGGGATTCCTCCAGGCTCATGTCGATGGGCGGGGTCAGGGTCTCCAGCACGTCGGCGGTGGAGGAACGCATGTTGGTCATGTGCTTCTCCAGGGTGATGTTGATGTCCAGGTCGCCGGGCTTGTTGTTGATACCCACGATCTGCCCCTCGTAGACGGGCGATTGGGGCTTGACGAAGAACTCGCCGCGGGCCTGGAGCTTCTGCATGGCGTAGGGGCTGGCCTTGCCGGAACGGTCGGAGACCATGGACCCGTTCTGCCGGGTCTTGATGTCACCCGCCCAGGGGGCGTAGCCGGCGGAGATCGACGAGGAGATGCCGGTGCCTCGGGTGGCGGTCAGCAGGGCGGTGCGGAAGCCCAGGAGGCCACGGGAGGGCACGGTGAACTGCATCCTGACCCAGCCGGAACCGTGGTTGGTCATGGTCTCCATGCGGCCCTTGCGATCGGCCATGAGCTGGGTGACCGCGCCCATGTACTCCTCGGGCACGTCGATGGTATCGGACTCCATGGGCTCCTGAAGCTTGCCATCCACGGTCTTGGTGACCACCTGGGGGCGGCCCACGGTCAGCTCGTAGCCCTCGCGGCGCATCTGCTCGGCCAGGATGGCCAGGGCCAGCTCGCCACGGCCCTGAACCTCCCAGGCGTCGGGACGGTCGGTGGGCAGCACCTTGATGGAGACGTTGCCGATCAGCTCGCGGTCCAGACGGTCCTTGAGCATGCGTGCGGTCAGCTTGTGGTCCTTGCCCTCGGTGCCGGCCAGGGGCGAATCGTTGGTGCCGAAGGTCATGGAGACGGCCGGGTCGTCCACGTGGATCAGGGGCAGGGGGCGGGGATCGTCCTGGTCGACGATGGTCTCGCCGATCATGATGTCCTCCACACCGGCCACAGCCACGATGTCGCCGGGGCCGGCCTCGTCCACCGGGAAGCGCTGCAGGCCCTTGGTGCGCAGGATTTCGGTCAGCTTGAAGTTCTCGATGGACCCGTCCACGCGCGACAGGCCGTACTGGCGGCCCTTGGTCAGGGTGCCGTTGTAGATGCGCACCAGGCCCAGACGGCCCAGGTAGTCGGAGGCGTCGATGTTGGTCACATGGGCCTGCAGGGGGGCTCCATCCTCATACTCCGGGGCGGGGATGTTGTTCAGGATGGCCTCGAAGAGCGGCTCCAGGTCGTCGTTGTCGGGCACGGCACCGTCGGCTGGCTGGTTGACGGAGGCCTTGCCGGCCTTGGCTGCGCAGTAGATGACCGGCAGGTCCAGGAGGGAATCCAGGTCCAGGTCCACTCCCTCCTCGCTCACGTCCTGGGCCAGACCCAGAAGCAGATCGGTGGACTCGGAAACCACCTCGGAGATGCGGGCATCGGGCCGGTCGGTCTTGTTGATGACCAGGATGACGGGCAGCTTGGCCTCCAGGGCCTTGCGCAGGACGAAGCGGGTCTGGGGCAGGGGCCCCTCTGAGGCGTCCACCAGCAGTACCACGCCGTCGACCATGGAGATGCCGCGCTCCACCTCGCCGCCGAAGTCGGCGTGGCCGGGGGTGTCCACCACGTTGATGGTGATGCCGTCGGGCTGGCCCAGCTTGGCTGCCAGTGGGCCTGTATACTTGACGGCGGTATTCTTGGCCAGGATGGTGATGCCCTTCTCCTTCTCCAGGTCGTTGGAGTCCATGACCCGATCGGGCACCTCCTCCCGCTCGGAGAAGACGTGCGACTGCTGCAGCATGGCGTTGACCAGGGTGGTCTTGCCGTGGTCAACGTGTGCCACAATCGCCACATTTCGTATATCGCCGCGTACCGCCATCAAAACCTCATTCTCGTGAATGCTATCCATGCCCTTACCGACCTGTCTGCCGGCTGGCGTGGTCCAGGAATTGGACAAACAGAGACAAGTGTAACCGCCTTGTGTGACAGGCGTTCACTGCTCCTCGCCCTGGGGCGAACCCTGGGCCGGATCCGGGGACTGAAGCTGGCCGGACAACTCCTGGCGGGCCTGGGCCAGGGCCGAGTCCTCGTCGGGAAGGAAGGGGGCCAGGGAGGGCAGATCCTCCAAGGATTGCAGACCCATCCGCTCAAGGAAGAGGTCGGTGGTGACCAAGAGCGCGGCATGGGTCTGCTCGTCCAGGCCCTCCTCGCGAACCAGGCCGCGCACCAGCAGGGCCCGGATGACCCCGTCGGAGTTGACCCCGCGGATCTGGCCCACCTGGGCACGGGTCATGGGCTGTCGGTAGGCCACGATGGCCAGGGCCTCCAGGGCCGCCTGGGAGAGGCGTGCCGTCTGGCCGTCCTTGACGAAAGCCGCCACCACGGGCTGGTAGGCGGCCCGGCTGGTCAGCTGCCAGCCCCGGGCGGTCCGACGCAGTTCGAATCCTCGGTCGCTGTAGGACTCGGCCAACGATTCCAGGGCGGCATTGACCGGTTCCGGATCCACGGCCAGCACCCGGGAGAAGTCCTCTGCGGTCAGCGGCCGGTCCGTGGCCACCAAAATGGCCTCCAGGCAGGCGGCCAATCCTCCGGGAAAGTCCTGCACGTCGAAGTCCACATATTCGGGACGGGTGTCGGGAGCCGAGGTTTGGCTCATGTGAAGTCCCCCTCACTGATCAAGGCCGTTTCCGGCTCCTGGGTCGGCCCTACCCAGCGCAGGTAGAGCGGCTGGTATGGGCCATCCTGACGATACTGGATCAGCTCCTGCCGGAAGAAGATCAGCACGGCCAGGAATCGGGCCACCACCTGAGCCCGGCCCTTGGAGGAGGCGACCAGATCGGCGAAGGCCACCGGCTGACCGGGCTGTTCCAGCAGGGCCTGACGAACCTGGTCGGCCTCCTTGTTCAGATCGACCAGGGGCACGTGAAGCTGGTCCAGCCGAACCTCTGAGGCCGGAGCGTTGACCAGGGCATTGGCGCAGAGCAGGGCCAGATCCTCCGGCTTCAGGGTCCAGACCAGATCAGGCAGCAGATGGGCCAGCTGGGGCTCCAGATGGCCGGGGTGCGGGTAGCGGCCCGAGTTGGCGGCCAGCCTGGCTCGAAAGTCCTGCCCCGCCTGCTTGAAGGCCCGGTACTGCAACAGCCTGGCGAAGAGCAGATCACGCTCTCGAAGGGCATCTATGGAGGCCTGGTCGCGCATGGACTCGTCCTCCACAGGCAGGAGGGCGGCGCTCTTGGCCTCCACCAGAACCGAGGCCACATCCAGGAAGGCGCTGGCCTGGTCCAGTCCCTGACTGAAGTCCAAGGTGCGCACATAGTCCAGAAACTCCCCGGTGATGGAGGCCAACGAAACCTCCGTCAGGGAGAGTTTCCGATTGGCCAGCATGCCCAGCAGCAGGTCGAAGGGCCCCTGGTAGACATCCAGGTCGACGGCGAAGCCGTCCGCTGATCCGCTCACGCCACGATGCCGCGGGCGATCAGCTCCCGGGCGACCTCCCGATACTCCTTGGCGGTCTTGTGCTCGGGAGCGAACATGGTGATGGGCTCGCCGGCCACCGTGGCGTCGGGCAGCTTGATGGACCGGCTGATGATGGAGTGCAGGACCTTACCCTTGAAGGCCTCGTAGATGCGCTGAAGCACCTCGTCCGAATGCAGGGTCTTGGTGTACATGGTGACCAGCACCCCGTAGATCTGCAGGTCGGGGTTGATGCGGCTGCGGACCTTCTCTATGGATTGCATGAGCAGGGCCACGCCACGCAGGGCGAAGAACTCGGCCGCCACGGGAATGATGACCCCGTCCGCAGCAGTCAACGCGTTGACGGTCAGCAGACCGAGCGAGGGCTGGCAGTCGATGATGATGGCGTCATACTCCTGCCGCAGAGGCCGGATGGTGGCTGCCAGGGCCTGCTCCCGACCGACCTCGGTGACCAGCTGAATCTCGGCGGCCGACAAATCGATGTTGGCCGGAATGATGTCCAGACCGTCGAAACGGGTGTGCCGGACCACCTCATGAACATCCAGGGAGGTGTCGAACATGGCGGTGTAAATGGTGTTGTCAACGCTGTTGGCATTGATGCCCAGACCCACGGTGGCCGCGCCCTGGGGGTCGAAATCCACGATCAGCACCCGTCGCCCATACTGGCACATGGCCCCGGCGATGTTGATCGATGAGGTGGTCTTGCCCACGCCGCCCTTCTGGTTGCACATGGCGAGGACACGGGCCGGGCCGTGCTGTTTCAAAGGCTCCGGGGCAGCGAACGTCTCATACTCGCGCCCTAACAAATCCGTAGGCATGCCTCTACCCTATCAAGTTTCCGACCGCATTCGCGGGTTGGCGGGTCAGCGAGCGCGAGGATGGGCGGTCTGGTAGGTCTCCATCAGGGCCTGCGGGCTGACGTGTGTGTAGATCTGCGTCGTGGTCACCGAGGCATGGCCCAGCAGCTCCTGGACCGAACGCACGTCGGCGCCTCCCTCCAGCAGATGAGTGGCGAAGGAGTGCCGCAGGGTGTGGGGGTGCAGGGGTCTGTTCAGGCCAGCCCGGCGACCGGCATCCCTGACCACCTGCCAGACCGTCTGCCTGGTCAGCCGCTTGCCCCGCTTGTTGAGGAAGACGGCCCGCAGCTCCCTGCCCTTGGTGGCCCGATTGCACAGGCTGGCCCGTCCCAGATTCAGGTAGGCCTGCATGGCCTGACAGGCGTAGGAGCCCATGGGCACCAGACGCTGCTTGTCGCCCTTGCCCGTCAGACGGACCACCCGCTCGTTGAGGTCCATGTCCTCCAGGTCGGTGCCGACGGCCTCCGAGACCCGGCAGCCGGTGGCGTACATGAATTCCAGCAGGGCCTTGTCGCGCAGGACCACCGGATCCTTGGACCCGCCCATGGCGGCCACATCCAGCAGCCGGGTCACCTGGTCCACATCCAGCACATCCGGCAGGGCTGAGGTGCCCTTGGGAGCCTTGACGGTACGGGAGACATCCCGGTCGGTCACCCCCTGCTTGAGGGCGAACCGGTGCCACTCATGGACGGCGGCCATCCTCCGCGAGCGGCTGGCCGGGCTCTCGTCGGCCAGATGGGCCAGAAAGCCCTCCACGTCGGCGGTTTGGATCTGCTCCAGACCGGTGATGCCACGACCGGACAACCAGTCGATGTACATGGTCAGATCGGACTTATAAGCCTTGACCGTGGCGGGTGCAAGACCCCGCTCCAGACCGGTGTAGGCCAGGAACTGATCCAATAATGCAGTCAGCCCCTCCTGATGATCACCGTCCACTACCGCTTAACCTCCGGTTCTCTTCATCAGCGCTGGTCTTTAGGCCATATTCTAACGCCCCACTTCCCTGTTTCCATGCTTCCAAGGCGCTCGGCATTGCGGCGGCCCATCAAGAGACCTCCCGGATCAGTCCTTGAATCCCCTCACGCTGAAGAATCCGTCGGTAGGGGCCGGCCTCCCTGCTGATGATGCCGTCGATGGCGTGCATGCCCAACAACTCCACCGGCGCATTGTCATCGGTCAATATCCTCCCCTTTGCATCCCCGACCGTGCTCAGACGGGAGCTGACCTGCTCCATCATCTGGGACAGGTCCGGATCAGGGCTGACCCTGGCGGCCGCCTCCGCCAGCAGATCGGAACCCGGGTAGTCCCGCATGGACCCCTTTTTATCTCCTTCTGATCCCGGAAAATCGTCGGAAGCGGGGCGACGCGCAAAGAGCTCGCGGTTGGTGGTCTGTGGCACGTCGGCCGTCAAAATGGCCTCGGATCCGAAGACCCTGGTGATGGTATTGGTCAGGGCTGCATTGATGGACCCCTGACCGTCGTCGATCATGTTCATGTTGACCACCATGACCCCGCCCGGATTCAGGTGCTTCCTGACCAAATTGAAGAACTCGGTGGAGCTCATCTGGAAGGGGATGGTGATGTCCTGATAGGCATCGACCATGATCAGGTCGAAGCGCTGGCCACTGGCTGCCAGCCAGGCTCGGCCGTCGTAGGTGGAAACCGGAATATCGGCGGGCTGATCAAAATACTTGGTGGCCAGGTCACTAATGGTCCGGTCGATCTCCACCCCCTGGATGGCCATCCGAGGATAGTACCGCCTCAGTTGCCGGGCGTAGGTCCCGGTCCCCATGCCCAGGATCAGGGCCGAGCGGGCCTGATCGGCCATGAGCGGTGCCGCCAGGGCCGTGTCGTAGTACATGCCGGTCATCCCGGGATGTTTCATGGTCACCGACTGAACGCCGAAGAGGACGTTGGTGGAAAGGATGGTTCTGTCCGCCAGGGTTTTGACCTGCAGGTAGTTGTAGATGGACTCGCCCTCGTAGGCCAGGCCCTTCTCCCAGAAGGCGAACCCCGTCATCGGTGACAGGGCGGCTGAGACCACAAAGGCCACCGTGGCGATCAGGCAGGCCAGGCGGTGCGCATGGGAGGAAAGGAAGTAGACCAAGGCCACCAGGAGCAGTATCCCGGAGAAGATCAGGAAGGTGACGAAGGTCCCCACGGCCGGGATGGTCACAAAGGTGGGCAGGAAAGTGCCCAGGATGGACCCCACGGTGTTGCAGGCGCTGAGCCGACCGACCACCGAAGCGTTGTCGTCCAGGGAATCGGTGGCGCTCTTGACCAGGCCGGGGGTGATGGTGCCCAGGAGGAAGAGGGGCGGAACGAAGATTATCAGACAGGATATGAAGGCCGCCAGGACCAGGAAGTTGGTCGAGACGGCCACGATCAGCAGTCCCGAGATCAGGATGATCAGATACTTGCCGACCAGGGGGATCAGGGCGATCCAGACGGCCGCGGCCATAATGCACAGGTAGAGCCTGTCCGGGTCGGGGTTCCTGTCGGCCCAGCGGCCGCCGACCACGGCACCCAGGGCCAGGGCGATCATGATGGTCCCTATGATGATGGTCCACACGATCTGGGAGGAAGAGAAGTAAGGAGCCAGCAAGCGGGAGGCCCCCAGCTCGGCGGCCATGACGGCCATACCCGAGAAGAACTCCGTCACATAGAGAAAAACCCGCGACCGCAAAATAGGGCGCGGCTGACTGAATCCGGCCCGCTTGACAGCGCCGCTGCCCGGTGATGGACTGACCTGATCCGCCGATTCTGCCGAGACAGCCCATGCGTCTACGCTGTGATCATCGTTCATGGCGGCTCCCGGCATCGTTGTCGTCAATCAACTTACCGTCCCGCCGAGGAATGGTCAAATATGCAAAGAACCCCGCGAAAGGCGGGGTTCCTGCAATACGGTGTTCAGATCAGTGGATCAGGCAGCGACCGGGGCGGTCACATCGGCAGGCAGGGCCTTCTTGGCCTCGGCCACGATGGCGTTGAAGGTGTCGATGTCGTTGACGACCAGATCGGCCAGGGCACGACGGTCCAGCTCGATCCCGGCCAGGCGCAGACCTTGGATGAAGCGGTTGTAGGTGATTCCCTGGGCGCGGCATCCGGCGTTGATGCGCTGGATCCACAGCTTGCGGAAGTCACCCTTGCGGGCCTTGCGGTCCCGGAAGTTGTATGTATATGAATGGAGCAGCTGCTCCTTGGCCTTGCGGTAGAGACGGGAGCGCTGGCCACGGTAGCCTGACGCCCGCTCCAGGACGACCCGACGCTTCTTATGCGCGTTGACTGCCCGCTTGACTCGTGCCATAGATATTCCTCAGCTTTCTAAAATCTCACTCGACGCGACAGCACCCGCTCAGCGGGCCAGCATCCTCTTCATGTTCTTGGACTGGGTCGGAGCGAGCACCTCGTCAGTGGACAGGTGACGACGCTTCTTGGCCGACTTGTGCTCCAGATTGTGGCGCATACCGGTCCCGGCGTGCATGAGCTTGCCCGAACCCGTGGTCCGGACGCGCTTGGATGCGGCGGAGTTACTTTTCATCTTCGGCATTGCTGCCCTCCTTGGATTTCATCTGCTTGGGAGAAGTATTGTTGTCGGCCTTGGCAGCCAGATGGGCCGCCTGGCGGGCCTTGCGCTCGGCACGGGCCTGGCCACCCCGCCGACGCTGCTCGGACTGGGTGTGGACCTTCTTGCCCTTGGGCGACAGGGTCATGATGATGTTGCGCCCCTCCTGCTTGGGGGCGAACTCGATGGAGCCCAGATCCGCGACGTCGTCAGCCAGCTTGCGCAGGAGCTCCACGCCACCGATGGGCCGGGACTGCTCGCGCCCACGCAGCATGATGGTGACCTTGACCTTGTCTCCGGCGGACAGGAAGCGGCGCACGTGCCCCTCCTTGACCTCGAAGTCGTGGTCGTCGATCTTCAATCTGAAGCGAATCTCCTTGATCTCCGACATGCTCTGGTTGCGGCGCGCCTCACGAGCCTTGATCTTCTCGTTGTATTTGAACTTGCCGTAATCAATGAGCTTGGCGACCGGAGGCTTGGCCTTGGGTGCAACCTCGACCAGGTCAAGGTTGGCCTCCTTGGCCAGGTTGAGGGCGACGGAGGTCGCAATGATTCCCACCTGCTCGCCGTTGGGCCCGATCAGGCGTACCTGAGACACTCGTATATCGTCGTTAATCCTTGGTTCGTCGCTAATGATGACTCCTTCTCAAATACCACAACATCCACTGCCTGCAGCCGATCCACATGAGTCCAGGCGAAAAGACCATCGCTGTAAACGACACGCTTCCGCGTTCATGGGCGCTTCTGTAAAATACAACAGAACATCGCCACTTCTCGAACCCGAAGTCATAAGAGACTTCCAGGTGGGTCACCCGCTTTCTTGATTGCTCAAGCCGTTGGTTATGCTAGCACAACACCAATAAGCGGTCAACTCTGACCGTTTTTCTCCTCCAAGTCCTGGATTATCAAGCGACAGGCCTCTTTCACGACTTCCAGGAAAGCAGCGGGATCATGGGCGAAACGACCTAGGAACACCCCATCGACAGTTGGCCAAAGCTCAGTCAACAATCCCGGAGCAGCGGCCCCTCCATATATCAGCGACAGATTGTGGTATTTGGAGCCAAGTCTGTTTTTGATAATCGAACATACCTCTCGAACGTACTCAACCGGAGCGGGTCGGGAAGCTCCGACGGCCCAGACAGGCTCATATGCAATCCAGGCTGGGAGGTCATGCTTCTCACCCAATCCCATTTCGATTTGTTCTAAGCAGTAATCAGCGGCTGCATCAGGACCTTGGTTGCTGAGCTCACCGACACACAGCAGGGGTGTCAACCCATTGCGCCAGCATGCACGAACCTTTCGCCCGATGAGTTCATCATCTTCCCCATACAAGCGACGGCGTTCCTCATGACCCACTTCGGCCACGGTCACACCCAGGTCAAAAGCATCCAGGGGGGAGACTTCTCCAGTAAACGGGCCACGGTCTTGATCGCACACATCCTGAATGCCAAGATGAACATCCGTGGGCAGCAGGGCCTGCCCAGCCTGTTCCACCGTAAGGAAATCCGGCAAAACCGCCATGGTCACCTTGTCCAGTGGTAGGGCTGCGGCATTGAGAAGATCGGCTAATCGTCGACAATATGCCAGTGTCTGTTTTCTTGTAAAATACATTTTCAGGCTTATAGCTACAATCGGCTTGTTCATCTTCCCCACTCTGCGCTATTAAAATTGACTGTCTGCTGCCCACGGATTCATCATTGCTGATGAAGCTCAAATTCGCGGATGCGCGCCACCTTTGGGCCACTTCTGGAATCAGGATCGAACTCACTGTCCAGATAGGCCCTTAACAGACATTTGGCTGTTTCAGGTCCTAGAACCTGAGCACCCATGGCGATGATGTTCGCATCATTGCTGCGGCGTGCACGCTCGGCTTGATATATGTCCGACACACAGGCGCAATAGGCTCCCGGTACCTTATTGGCAGAGATCGAAACGCCCAGACCCGTCCCGCAAAGCAGGACGCCCCGATCCGCTTCACCCCGAACCACAGACTGCGCAAGGGCAATGGCCACGTTGGCATAGATCGGATCATCAGTGGGAAAATCGATCACCTCGTGACCTAGCCGTCTTGCCTCCTCCATGAGCACATTCTTCAACCCTGCAGCATTAGGATCGGCTCCAAATGCCAGTCTCATTATCTTTCACCTTTCCTTGAATCTCGAATATCGGCTTAGTGGGCTAGCGGCCTATACCACAACGCCTAGGACGACATCCACCAGCAGCAAAGCAATCAGACCTACCACCGATTGGACAGTCACCAGGAAGCTCCATGTCTTCAGCGTCTGAGGAACTGTCATGTCCAGGTACTCCTGGAAGAGCCAGAAGGCACCATCATTTACATGAGAGAAGATCATCGCTCCTACGGCGATGGCTAGTACAGCCAGCGCCTTATGCAAATCATCTGCTTGTGCGACCATGGGAGCCACAATGCCCGCCGCAGCAGCCACAGCGACTGTGCCAGACCCAAGAGCCACTCGGAAGAGAGCAGCGATAAGCCAGGCCAATAGAACGGTGGGAATCGCCCACTTGGCTGTGGTAGTCGCTATTTGATCGCTCAGACCAGTGCTCTGCAGCATTTCCTTAAGGCCACCACCTGCACCGATGATCAGCAGAACGTTGACCACACCTTTGAGACTTGTCTTGCTCTGACTCAATGTCTTCTTTGCATTCATGCCCGAACCAAGCCCCAGGAAGATCAGCGCGTACAAGGCCGACAGCAGCAAGGCGACCACAGTATTCCCAAAGAATTGCGTAATCACATAACCGACTGAACCTTTGGAGAAGACCGCCTTGCCAATGGTGCCGATGATCAGCAGAATTGGGGCCAGTAAAACCGAAGGCAGTGATTTGAGCATGCTGGGAGCCTGCGCCAGGGCGTCGTCCTTGGTGGCGTACTCAGAACCATCGCTTACCTGATAACGAAGGTAATACCGTTGCATGAGCTTGGGGAATAGCCAAACACCGGCCGCGAACACAGGAATGCAGATCACGATGCCGATCATGGAAACCAACCCGAGATCCACCCCGATTGCACCTGCACCGATGACGGTAGCTGGGCCGGGAGGAAGCAGACCATGGGCGGTCATCATACCGGCTGCCATAGGAATGGCTACGTAAAGCGCACTGGTATGAGTCCTCTTAGCCACAGAGAACACAATAGGAATAAGGAGCACGAAAGTAACCTCGAACAAATTGGGCAATTCGACAATCAAAGCCACCAGGCCTACGGCAAGAGGGATCAAAGCCTTCTTGCTCTTGCCCACGATCACGTTGGCTATCCGTTCGGCTCCGCCGCTACTGACTAGCATCCCGCCGATGATCGCTCCCAAACCTATCACGATACCCGTGGTGGACAGCTGGGAACCGAACCCCGTAGTAAAGGATTTGACGGTCTTCTCCGTGCCCAGGCCATTGACCAAACCAAGGCCCAAAGATGAGATGATGAGCGCCACAAAGGGATGCAGTTTGCAGTACACAATCAGAACTATTAAAACAATGATGGCGGCAATGCCGCTAAGAACTGGAAGCATGACACTCTTTCCTTGAATGTATGTTCAAAAGACGGCCCCGAAATCATGAGGATGCCGGGGCACGTCGAACAGTTAGACAAATGGATGACATTCTTTGTCGATCCTTTTCGCCTGACCGTCGGTAAGATCTTGACGATCAGCGATTGACCCTGCTTGATCCGATGGCGCAGGCAATGTTGAAGGCATTCTGGCTTGAAGTGATGTTGGCCTTGTTCTGTCCAACCAGATCGAATGCCGTTCCATGAGCAGGCGTATCTATGAAGACGGGAAGACCGCCTTGGACGGTGACTCCACCGTCAAAGCCCATCAGCTTTATAGCGATCTGGCCCTGATCGTGGTACATCGTAACGACACCGTCATACCGGTCCTTGGCACCAATGAATATGGTGTCAGCCGAATAGGTCCCCTCCACGTTAATACCGGCCTGCCGAGCCTGCTCGATACCAGGTCGAATGATATCAATCTCCTCACGGCCAAAAATGCCGTTCTCGCCATTGTGAGGGTTCAAAGCGCAAACCCCAAGGCGGGGTTCCGCTATGCCCGAGTCATGCAACAAGTTGTGCAGCAGAGTGATTGCGCTGACCACACCATCCTTGGTGATACGGCCCGGCACGTCCTTGAGTCCCATGTGACTGGTCACCCTTGAAGTCCACAATCCTGGAATGATATTGATTTCACTCGTAAACCCATTGAATCCCAGTTTCTTGGCGAACCAACGTAGTTCATCGAGTTCATTCATACCGCCAAGGTGCAGGCTGGTCTTGTTCAGTGGCATGAAGACCATGGCTTCAATTTTGCCATCGCGCGCCAGATCAAGTCCGCGACTGAGCTGATGCAGTGCGCGCTCGCCGGCTTCCTTAGAAGTTTGCTTGATGGGGATAGCGGTTTCAGGCAGCGAATGATCGTCAAGAACAGCTACAGCATCATCATTAGGTTGATCAGCAATGGGGACTTCGAGACCGGCTTTCTCGGCCGCGGACTCCACCTCAACCCTGTCAGCCAGAACATAGATGTCGGCGGACTTGCGGTTTTTGGGATCAGCGAGCAGTCTGACGCCAAGTTCAGGGCCAATGCCGGCCGGATCGCCGAACGTCAAGGCAATACGCGGTTTTGTTGATGTATTTGCACTCATATGTACTCCTTTGTTGGATATGGTGTTGGTTTATTTCCCCGAATCATTGACCGATTTGTTCATCGTTTCGATGGTCACGGCCGAGAAAGCAGTTTCTGCAGGTATTCAGCGTTGTGAGCACAGACAGACAGAACATCGCCTCCGTAGTGCTCACAGATGAACATGCCCTGGTATCCACAGCTTTGGGCATAATGGACGGCCCAACGGTAATCGATGATGCCGTCACGCAAGGTTGTGGGTATAGCAACATGCCAGGAACCGTCAGGGGCTTCGTCGCGCTGATAGTTCTTCAGATGCCAGTAAACCGCATAAGGAAGCGTTTTCCGATAGATTTCGCGCCAATCATCAATCCGCCGGTGTAGGCGGACCAGGTTGCCCACGTCAGGATTGAGACCCACGTTGGGCAGGCCTACTTCGGATACGAAACGAACGGCGGAGTCAGCGCTGCCCAGATAGGTGTCCTCGTACATCTCCAAAGCCATGACCATTCCTGCGTCATTGGCATGACGGCCCAACTCTCTGATTCTGCGCACTGCGGTCTGCCAGCGCTCAGGGTCGTCAGGCGGGTCTACCGGACCTTGTCCCAGCCAGAACCAAAAGGCCTTGCGCTGCGAGGAGTTCAGGGGCTGATGCAGTCCGGTTGAAAAGACTTTCATGCCCATCTCCGCTGCAGCGTCAATGCTGGCGTGCGCATACGCCAGATTTCTCTGCCCGATTCCCGGCTGAATGACACTGGCCCGCTGCACATGCAAGGAAGGCAATTCAACCCCGCAGCTCCGTGCAGTCTCAACCAATTCAAGCCTCCTTGCAGGAGTCATATCCGCCGGCCTGATCCAGGCATCCGACAGCTCGACGTAATGGAAACCAGCACCTGCTATCGCTGTGAAAACCTTGGCCCAATCGCTAGGGTCGGCCTCGGTCATGGATCTGCCGTCCGCTCCTTGCAGAGGCGCTCCATTCAGGCAAGTGGCAATCACTGGCTTTTTGTTCACGGCCACGTTCATGAGAGCACCACCTTGTCGGCTTTACACTGTTCTTCGCTGGCCAAATCGTTAAGAACGGGACTTACGGCTTGGACAATCATGGCAAATGAGACCGCTCCTGGGTCTGGAGTACCCAGATCCTTGCTGCCATGGGCTTTCGCACGACCCTTCTTGGGAAGCATATCGGCTGTCTCCTCAGCCCCATGGCGAGCAGCCTCTGCGGCGTGACTCCAAGTATTTGCCAGCGAACCCCCGCAGCTCGTAAAAGCCTGCACAAAAGGATGCACGGCATCAACCATGGTCTTGTCTCCCGGTTTCGCCCCGCCAAACTCCATGAGTTGTTTGTCGGCATCTCGCCAGCCCTCTGCGATCTCCTCCGTGCCAGGTCTCGATGAATCGGAGAGATGACCTGCCAGGGACGTAAGCAATTCGCCCCAGAGCGCTCCTGACGTGCCGCCTGCCTTATCGGCCCAGGCTTCAGCAGCTTTCTGCAATGCAGTTCGGCAACCGGACCCAGCTGCAATTGCTTCATCTGCAGCTTCTGACGCTGCTTGAGCACCGCGCTGCATGCCGAGTCCATGATCCCCGTCACCCGCCACCGCATCTATTTGTCCCAGATAATTCACATTGTCGTTGACGCATTGCATCACAGTCTGCATGATTCTGGCTATGCTTTGAGCAGCAAGTTTTGACTCCGGAGTGGCCCACTGTTCTTTTTGAATCGGACCATCCTCATGCACAGACACTTGAGCATTTATATCCGTCTGATTTGCATCCATACGATTACCCAAATGCAAAGCCGGTGTCTCTGCGGAAGCAGACCAGAGAGGTTCCAAATCCTCATCCAGCCAGCACAAGGACAGCGACAACCCGCTCATATCAAAACTGGTGCAAAACTCCCCCACCAGAGGTTGGATCAATCGTAGACCCAGCTGTGACAGACGTCGCTGGACAGCATCGTATACTGCAAAGAGCTCATCAGACTTTAGAGCACCCAAGCCGTTAAGAATGGGAGCCACATGTGCCTCATGCATTTGACGGTCCTCGGGTCTTTCTTCCATGAGGCGTCTGACCAGCAGATCCGCCAAACCATCGATAGTAGGCCTATCTGTTTGACCGATTCCAGGCTCTCCATGAATTCCGAGCCCTAGCGACATACGGCCTTCAGGGACACTGGACAGTGGTTTGTCCGACCCGGGCAGCGTGCATCCGGAAAATGCCACACCCAAGCTTCGTGTACATGCATTGGCACGTACAGCCAAGGCTTCCACGGAATCCAGATCCATTCCTGCCGCACAAGCAGCCCCGGCGATTTTGAAAACCGCCATATCCCCCGCTATGCCTCGGCGTTCCTGGATTCGATCTGGAGGGGCGGAATAAAGATCATCGGTAACCGGCAGAACTCGTACATCATGGCCCTCGGCACGAAGCGTGCGTGCAGCCTGGTTGAAATTCAGTCGATCTCCCTCATAGTTGCCGAAGATGAGGATTATGCCTCGCCCTTGATCGGCTCGACGGCAAACGTCAACAACCTGCCTGGCGGATGGAGAGGCGAATATATTACCCTGCACGGCCGCATGAGCCATGCCCGGCCCTACGAGTCCCGCGAATGCCGGATAGTGTCCCATGCCTCCGCCGATTACCAGCGCAACCTGATTATTCCTGGAGCGCGTAGAACGAATCACACCGCCCGGGCATGCCTTGACATACCCAGGATTGGCCTGGACGAATCCCCTGATCGACTGAGTTGCGAATTCACCGACATCATCAATCCGACACGCCATCGTGTGCAGTCCTCTCTGTCCCCGAGCTCTTCACCCGGAAAGATGGTGAGCCCAGGAGCATGACACTGGGCTCTTTTGTTTTTCAGATCCGCTTCAGGACATCGCCATCCCTTGCGGTACTTTTAGTGATAGCAAAAATACCCATCAAAAGCGAATGCTTTATGCATTAATGGTGATAATCAGCATGAAATACCGAATATTTGTGGGAATATTTTCATCTATGAGGTATTTAATGGAATAGGGATGAAGGAAACAAGATACTATATGACCAGCCATGCATTTGGGTGTAGTCCGCATGGAACAGGTTGATCAACCATAAAATCCGCCACGATCCAGACCATGCCACAATGCATGCCTGTTTTGCGTGTGGAGCAATATCGCTTACTGCCGTACCAGATGTGCTGCCGTCGTTTGGTCAACGACCAGGTGAGTAACCAAGCCGGCATTAAGAGCCGTGGTCAAGGCTTGAACCTTGTTTTCATCGGCTACGATAAACAGACGAGTCGGCACCCTGAGCAATTCCTCTCGACTCAGTCCGGTCGACCTCTTATTGATAGCCAAATCACGCATGCTGCCGTCGCTGCGGTAGAAGGTGGAGGTCACATCCCCCACTACATGCTCACGGTTGAGTTCTTCGCGATCATGTCGGGACAGCACTCCAGAACTAAACAGAGGACTTGGCGTAGCCCCGTACGGAGTACCAACAGAGGTTATGATCAGATCCAAGGAACGGCGCAATTCCAGCATCTGACGAATGCTGGTCTCCTTCCACATCATCTCACGAGTTTCACTGGAATCGAAGATGGCAGGGGCAGGGAACAAATGAACTTGAGCGTCAAATGCGGTGCCAAAGCGAGTGAGAATCTGAGTGAAATAATTTTCCCCGAAGGAAAGCGTATTCCCAAAACCATGAAGCTGCAGAATCTCTACACCCGATAGATGCTTCGGTATCAGCTGAAGGGAAAGAGATTCTGTAGTACGACCCCATGCCACACCGATGACCATATCGGAATTGACCATCTTCCAAATCTGCGATTGAGCGGCATCCCCTACGGCAACCCTTCGCCTGGTAGCATCCAATATCTCGCCAGTACCCACAACAACTGCGTGGATATGGAACTTCTCCTCAAGGTGATGCCTCAGCTCGAGCGCCGAGTCCTCCTGACGATTGATGGTGAACTCGATGATGTGGCGACGTTTCGCCTCAGACAGCAGACGTGAGACAGTTGACGTGGACACATCAAGCTCTCTTGCCACGGCAGCAACTTTCATGCCGTGCACCCAATAGAGTTCAGCAGCATCCGCCATCCTGCTTCTGGCAACATCAGGGCGTAAAGCCATGGAGGGTACCCCCTTATCCAGCTCTTTGAAGCTGTTTCAAGGGTACCGCTTTATTTTCCGAGACCTTGAAGCTCTGGCTTGGTTCCGTTGTGGATAAAGTGGACATCATATCAGGTCAGGAAGGAGTAGACGGTCCAGATCTTGCGGCAGGCATTGTTGCGCTTGGCGTGGTCGCCTTCCAGGGACTCGCTGGTGCTATGGCGCTTGAGCATGGAGACAGCTAGCCAGCCTGGTCTGACTCGTTGTAGGTCCCCTTGCCAAAGCCGATCGAATAGGCATGCCTGAGGCGTGCCAGGGCTGTGACATAGCTTGAGGCCACCCCTGACGAGAGAAAGGAGCCTGCCTCCACATCTCAAAAGGACAGCAGGAACGGGAAATTGACAGGCCTTATGTACGGAGTACGCCGGAACCACATAGAGTAGAGGCTCCGGCGTGCCATCGATAGCGGAAGTGTCAGCGTGTTGCCGCGTCCACCAGGGGCAGGTAGTCGCCGTAGCCCTCCTCCTCCATCCGATCCCGCGGTACGAACCGCAGGGCTGCGGAGTTCATGCAGTAGCGCTGCCCGCCACGGTCAGCTGGTCCGTCGTCGAAGACGTGTCCCAGATGGATGCCGGTCTGTGCCGTCCGCACCTCGATCCGGGGCCGACCCAGCAGCTTGTAGTCCTTGCGGTTGACCAGCAGTCGGGGATCGATGGGCTTGGTGAATGCGGGCCAGCCGCAGCCCGAGTCGTACTTGTCCGCCGAGGAGAAGAGCGGCTGCCCGCTGACCACGTCCACATAGATGCCCGGGCGGAACTCGCCGTCGTAGGCGTTGGTGAAGGGCCGTTCGGTGGCCGAATGCTGGGTGACCTCGTAGCTTTCGGGGTCCAGGGACCAGATGCGTTCGATGTAGCGCTGGCGGGAGGCGGCGTTGGCGATGGCCTCCAGCGGGATGTGGCAGTAACCGCCGGGGTTCTTGAACAGGTAGTCCTGGTGGGACTCCTCCGCCGGATAGAAGTTGATCAGGGCCTCCACCTGCACAGCGGGATGACGGCCTGTCCTGCGCTCCAGCTCCTCCAGGGCGCGCCGGAAGACGGGCTCCTCCTGCTCGCGATGCTCGGGGTCCCAGTAGAGACCGCTCCGATACTGCCGGCCCCGGTCGTTACCTTGCCGATCCACCGAGAAGGGGTCGATCACATCCAGCAGAAGCAGGGTCAGGGTCCGCAGACTGACCGTCCGGGGATCATAGGTCAGCCGCACGCTCTCCACGGCATCGGTGACACCGCTGCAGACCTGTTCATAGCTGGGGTTGGGCACTGTGGACTGGGCGTATCCCACCTGGGTATCGATGATCCCGTCCACCTCCTGGAAGAACCGCTCGATGCCCCAGAAGCATCCTCCAGCCAGAACGACCGTGGCCGGGTTGTTGGTCGAAATCTTGTTCTTATCCATGATTCCTCCTCACATGCCGGTGCCTATCGATAGGTTCAACAGGAGCCGGAGAGCGCCTATTCCGCCTCCCTCGCCTCTTGACAGCCTTCTCACATTGTCGACCGGCTTGCCCATGCGGCGCAAGGGGCGATTATCATATGACCATCTCCAAAACGAGGCCAGGAGGCGGGTCATGCAGCGAGCGCAGGAAGAGGTGGACGAAGATGCGGGGGCATCCGGGACCATCCTGGGCTCCCTGGCTGCGGCCTTCCCGAGGACCCTGCCCATCATGGCCGGATTCCTTGTGCTGGGGATCTCCTACGGCTTTCTGATGACCAGCCGCGGATTCCCGGTGATCTATCCGCTGGCCATGAGTGCCCTGATCTATGCCGGGTCCATGGAGTTCGTGACCGTGGACCTGCTCATGTCCACCTTCAATCCATGGGGCGCGCTGATGCTGACCCTGATGGTCAATGCGCGGCACCTCTTCTACGGCCTGGCTATGCTGCCGGTCTTCCGAGGGACGGGCCGGAAGAAGCCCTACCTGATCTTCGGCATGTGCGATGAGACCTTCGCCCTGGAGTCCGCCGACCCCCACCCGGCCGGGACCGACAAGGGCTGGTATCTCTTCTTCGTCACCCTGCTCAACCAGATCTACTGGGTGGGCGGCGCCACCCTGGGCGCTGTGCTGGGCAACCTGGCGAACTTCGACACCAAGGGGTTGGATTTCGTGCTGACCGCCATGTTCCTGGTCCTCTTTCTGGAGCAGTGGCGGCAGGCCGAAGCCCGCGTGCCGGCCCTTATCGGTCTGCTGGCCTCCCTGGCCTGCCTGCTGGTCTTCGGACCCGACCGGTTCATCATCCCGTCCATGGTGGTCATCCTGGCCATCTTCATCCTCTTGGACTTCCACAACCAGAGGGAGGCCTCATGACCACTGCACAGCAACTGATCACCATAGGCATTGTGGTCCTGGGAACCATGGCCACCAGATTCCTGCCCTTCATAATCTGGCCGGAGGGGCGTCGGCCGCCGGCACTGGTGACCCGGCTGGGACGTCTGCTGCCCGCCGCCGTCATGGGACTGCTGGTGGTCTATTCCTTGAGGCACACCAACCTGATGGGGGGCGACCATGGGCTCTACGAGGCCCTGGCCCTGCTGATCACGGCCCTGGTTCACCTGCGTTGGCGGAACATGATGGTCAGCATCGCCTGCGGGACCCTGACCTACATGGCCCTGGTGCAGGGTTGGCTGGCCTTCCTGGTCGGTCTGGTTGGTCTGGGATGATGGGGGCGCGTCCGATGGGCGAGCGCAGAAAGAAGAATCCCATGCAGGATGACGGTCAGTCGGACCATACGAGCCAGGCGAGTCAGGCACCGCTCTGCCGGATCTGGGGCGCCGGACAATACTTTGGCGAAGAGGTGGCACGCGGAGGACAGGCCCTGGTCATCGCGGCGGACGGAGGACTGGAGCCGGCCCTGGAGCATGGTGACGAGCCCGACCTGGTCGTGGGCGACTTCGATTCCCTGCCCGCTGGTAGCCGAAGGCTACGAACAGACATCCCCCGCCGGGTCCTGCCTGCCGAGAAGGACGATACGGACCTGCTGGCTGCAGTCAAAGTGGGCTGGCAGCGGGGCTGCCGACGATTCCTTATATATGGTGGCCTGGGCGGGCGCATGGACCACACGCTGGCCAACCTGAACCTGATCCATCTGATCGCCGCCAGCGGGGGCCGGGCCGAACTCTGGGGACAGGGAATGCTGGTCACGGCCCTTGGCCCTGGAAGCCTGGACTTCCCCGCCTGGGACTGCCCGCCCAGGTCCATGGTCTCGGTCCTGGCGGCTGGCGACCAGGCTCTGGGCGTGGTCGAACAGGGCCTCAAATACCAGACGGACGGCATGACCATGACCAGCCAGCAGGTGACCGGTGTCAGCAACGAGTTCCTGCCCGGCAGGCCTGCACACATAGCCTTGGAGCAGGGAACCGTGTTCGTCACCTACCCCACCTCGGCGCCCCAGCCGGTCTGGAGCACCAGCCTGGAGCCCAAGGCCGACCTGGGCTCCCTGGAGACCCATCCCTCCCGGCGGCTGGCATGAGCCTCCTCTTGACTTGAAACTCCACTTGGAAAGGAAAAACCATGACAGCATCATCTACCACCCAGTCCGCGACCCCGACAGTCCGGCACCCGCTCTTCATCTGCTATAGCCGCTGCTCCACCTGCGCCAAGGCCCGCACCTGGCTGCGTGACCACAATGTGGACTTCATCGAGAGAGACATCAAAGAGGACCGACCCACCCAGGAGGAACTGACCGAATGGCTGGACATGAGCGGCCTGCCCGTGCGGCGATTCTTCAACACCTCGGGTCAGGCCTATCGCAGCCAGGGGTTGAGCAAACGCCTGCCGCAGATGGACACGGAGCAGGCTCTGCAGCTGCTGTCCACCGACGGCATGCTGGTCAAGCGCCCCATCCTGCTGGATGGTCGGCGTGTCCTGGTCGGATTCCGTCAGCAGCAGTGGGAGGATTGGCTGGCTGATACGAACGAAAATACTCACAATTCCTGATCGTTTTGTTGCGCAAACAAACAACAAAACCTACCAATTTTTTTGTTCGTTTTTTCCTTGGCAGAACCCGCGTAGTCGCTTGCTATAAGTACACAGGGTTCTATAAACTATGAGATGTTATCAGTAATCGGCCATATACGGTCCGGTATTTTTTGTGCTGTATACGGCCAATCTCCAAGGGAGAATTGAATGACAGTAAAGATTGGCATCAACGGATTCGGACGTATCGGTCGTCTGGCCTTCCGGCGCATCTTTGAGCTCCAGGCCCGTGGCGGCGACGCCTCCAACATCGAGGTTGCCGCCATCAACGATCTGACCACCCCGGCCATTCTGGCCTATCTGCTCAAGTACGACAGCACCCAGGGCACCTTCCGTCACGACGACGGCACCCCTGTCTCGGTCACCTCCACCGACACCGCCATCGTGGTGGACGGCAAGGAATACCCGGTCTATGCTGAGAAGGACGCCAACAACATCCCCTGGGTCAAGAACGACGGCGTGGACTATGTGCTGGAGTGCACCGGCTTCTACACCTCGGCCGAGAAGTCCCAGGCCCACCTGAACGCCGGAGCCAAGAAGGTTCTGATCTCCGCCCCCGCCAAGGACGACACCACGCCCACCGTGGTCTACGGCGTCAACGAGGAGACCCTGAAGGCCTCCGACAAGATCATCTCCGCCGGATCCTGCACCACCGGCTCCCTGGCCGCCATGGTCAAGATGCTGGATGACAACTTCGGCATCCGCATCGGCTACATGACCACCATCCATGCCTACACCGGCTCCCAGATGCTGCTGGACGGCCCCAAGGGCAACAAGCCGCGCAACACCCGCGCCGCCGCCATCAACACCATCGAGCACTCCACCGGTGCCGCCAAGGCCATCGGCAAGGTCGTTCCCTCCGTCGACGGCAAGCTTCAGGGCCATGCACAGCGCGTGGCCGTTCCCTCCGGCTCCGTCACCGAGCTGACCTGCGTCCTGGACAAGAAGGTCACCGTCGACGAGATCAACGACGCCGCCAAGAAGGCCTTCGAGGGCAAGGACTACTACGGCTACAACGACGAGGGCATCGTCTCCTCCGACGTGATCGGCGACACCCACGGCGGCATCTTCGATCCCACCCAGACCGATGTCAACACCCACGGTGACGACCAGCTGGTCCGCACCGTTGCCTTCTACGACAACGAGTATGGCTTCACCAGCAACATGATCCGCACCCTGCTCTACTTCGCCAAGCTGGGCGACTGAGCATCCGGCCGGCTCCTCCGGCCATAAGGATTTCGGGGTCCGTTCCCTACGGGGGCGGGCCCCTTGTTTGTGATCAGCGCCTCCGGGTGAGCGCCCGCATGGCCAGGTCGCAGACCAGGCCGACGACCATCCCCGCCAGAAAGCCGAAGGCCATGACGGCCAGAGGATTGTTTTCCAGCCACGAGGCGGCCAGATACCCCAGGGTCCACATATAAATCGACCAAAGCAGGCCGGCCAGGGCAGCCAGGGGCAGGTAACGGTTCAGCGGATACCGCGCCGCGCCGGCCGTCAGATTGACCACGGTCCGGCCCGAGGGCACGAAGCGCGAGGCCAGTGTGAAGAAGCCACCCCCCTGCAGCAGGGCCCGATGGGCCCACGAGGTCACAGCCTTGCCTGCGGCACCTCGGAAGACGGCCAGACGATTCAGCGGGACCAGCCGTCCCAGTCCATAGGTGCAGGCATCGCCGCCTGCAAAGGCCAGGGCGCATACCAGAAAGACCAGGACGGGAAGGGGTCTTCCTGTGGCCCGGAAGGCAGAAGCCGTGGCCAGGACCATCAGCTCCGTGGGTATGGGGATGATCAGGGCATCCAGAAAGGCGGCCAGGAACAGCACGGCCAGCCCCCAGCCGCCCGTCACCGCATCGAGCAGCCAGGCATTGACAGCGGTCATGGACCACCCTTTCCGCGCGATCGCGCCAAAGACACCCCTCAGCCTCCCTAAACGGTCAGTACCTTAGCATGGAGTCATGAGCAAGAAGAAGCGGGCGGATTCGGATGCCGCGACTCCGGCCATGGCCCAGCTGGAGCGTCTGGGGGTTCCTTTCACCATCCACGAGTATCATCACAACGCGGACCACATGGATCAGGGGTACGGTATCGAGGCAGCCAAAAAGCTGGGCCTGGACCCGCGCACGGTCTACAAGACCCTGATGGCCGACACGGGCAAGGAGCGGGTCATCGGCATTGTGCCGGTGACCGGCCACCTGAACCTCAAACACTTGGCGGCGGCCGTGGGCGCCAAGAAGGCCCGCATGGCCGACAAGGCCCAGGCCGAGCGTGAGAGCGGGTACGTCCTGGGCGGCATCTCGCCCTTCGGCCAGCGCACCCAACACGTGACCGTGCTGGACCAGGGCGCATTGGAGTTCGACACCATCATGGTCTCCGGCGGCAAGCGCGGCATCAGCCTTGGGCTGGACCCTCGGGATCTGATCCGTGTCCTCAAGGCCAAGACCGCACCTCTAGCCACCGACTGAAAAATCTGAGCGGCGGCCTTAGCCCCGTGGTTGCGGGACTTTCTTTGATGCGCGTGCTGAACGAAGTGCGGCAGGCAGGACGAAGTGCATGTGCTCGTCGACTGCTCGTTCCCGGGTCACCTGGGTGAACCCTCGGGCAGCCAGGGTCTCCAGCACCCCCTGAACCAGATTTTCGGGAACCGAGGCACCCGAGGTGAGTCCTACCGAATCCATGCCCTGCAGCCAGGTCGGGTCCAGCTCGCCCGCATCGTCGACACGGTGGGCCCTCATCTCGCCCTGACCAGGAAAGCGCGCATCCAGGGCCTGACGGGCCACCTCGACCAGACGCACCGAATTGGAGGAATTGGCCGAACCCACCACAATCATGCAGTCTGCTTGACCGGCCACCAGCTTGACCGCCTGCTGCCTGTTCTGGGTGGCGTAGCAGATGTCCGAGCCCGGTGGCTCCTGGATCCAGGGGAACCGTCGACGCAGGGCCGCAGCCAGGTCGGCGGTCTCATCAAGGCTCAGAGTGGTCTGGGTCAGCATGACCAGCGGGGTGTCGGGTCCGAAGTCCAAAGCCTCAATATCATCCTCATGCTCCACCAGATGAACCCGGTCCGGGGCCTCCCCCATGACTCCGATAGCCTCGTCATGCCCCCGATGGCCTATGTAGATAATCGAGTAGCCGTCGCGAACGAAGCGGTGGACCTCCCGGTGGACCTTGCTGACCAGGGGGCATGAGGCATCAACCACACGCATCCCACGCCGCTGGGCCTCCTTGACGACCGAGGGAGCGATTCCATGGGCCGAGAAGACCACAGGCACCCCGGCACGGACGGCCTGGTCGGGAATCTGGTCCAGCTCATCCACGAATACGGCTCCTCGCCGGGCCAGGTCCTCGACCACATGCCGGTTGTGGACTATCTGCCGACGCACGTAGACCGGGGGCAGACCCTGACTCTGGTGGGGGTTGTCCGCATCCAGGATGGTCTGCACAGTCTGGATGGCACGGTCCACCCCCGCGCAGAACCCGCGCGGATCGGCCAGGATGACTCGCCCGTGCCCCTGTGGGGTCGGCTGTTCGCACACGGTGGTCCGAAATCCTGCCACTGCCGCTCCTTATCGATGTCAATCCGGACGGTACCGGACAATGCAAGTCCATGGTAGAAAGCCGAAGAGCACCCCGGTAGTCCATCCGCCACTCTTTCACCAAGAAGCCAAGACCACCCAGGCGCTAGGATGGTGGCGTACCAAGCATCAACGGCACTATGGAAGTGGGAGCATGCATACGAACGAGATGATGGGCGGGGCCGTGCCCCGGACAGGACAGCAGTACAGCATCCGTCACGGGGACTACGAGGCGGTGGTGACCGAGCTGGGAGCCATCCTGCGCGTTCTGAAATACCAGGGAAAGGACCTGCTGGCCTCCTTTGACCCGGATGGAACCGTACCCTGCAGCAACGGGAACGTGCTGGTCCCCTTCCCCAACCGGATCGAGGATGGCATCTACGAATTCCAGGGCCACACCTACACCCTGCCCATCGACGAACACGACCGGAACACCGCCATCCACGGCTACGGATACCGGGCCTACTGGCGGCTGCAAGCCCTGACCGAGGACTCCGTCAGCCTTTCCTGGCGGGTGCCGGACATGGGCGGATACCCCTTCGACGTGGTGGTCACCGTCACCTACACCCTGGACGACCAGGGGCTCACCATGACCACCCGGGCCCTGAACCTGGGCGACGATGCAGCACCCTGGGCCTTCGGCATCCACCCCTGGCTGGCCAACGGCAAGCAGGGTGTAGGTGACCAGATCCAGAAGGACAACGCCCCCTGCACCCTGTCCATCCCCTGCCGCACGCATGTGGTGGTCGATCCGGACAGGCTGCTACCCACCGGCACCGAACCCGTCCAGGGGCGAACCGATCTGCGCCAGGGTCCTGTGCTGGGCGAGGATGCGAACTTCGACGATGCCTGGACCGATGTGGAGCGGGACGACGACGGCACCTGCTCGGCCTGGTTCACCCGGCCGGACGGCATCCGCATTCAGCTCTGGGGCGATGAGACCATCACCTCATGGCAGGTCTGCACCGGGACCGGCTTCGACGCAGGCATGCGCCCGGCCGGCGTTGCCGTGGAGCCCATGACCGCCTATGCCAACGCTTTCCGAACCGGCCGGAACCTGGTCATTCTGCAGCCTGCCGCCGTCTACACCACCCAGGTGGGGTATCGGGCACAAGAGGTCTGAGCAGAGTCTGAGCAACCGAGCTGGTCGACAAAGGTCAGCCCGGTGTGCGATAATCGGCAAGGCTTATAGGTTCATCAGTAGCAAAGGAGTCCAATCATGGGCATGCGCGGACGCAAGCGCAGGGATCGCCGCAAGAAGGCCGCCAACCACGGCAAGAGGCCGAACACCTGATCGTCTGCCCCGGCACCAACGGTGCCGGGGTTTTGCATATATACTTAAAAAAAAAAAACATGGCCACACGTGCAAGACCATGATTTCTGCAATAGCCTGAATAGCCGGACAGAACCGCTGCTCTGCCCAAAAAAGCTGGACCTACTTGACCGGATCTACTTGTCTGTAGTGCGATCCGAGGTCCCCTGCTCCAGTTCATCCATCTGATCGAACATATGCCTGAGCCGATCCAGCAGACAGTCCGGTGCGCACTCGGGGCGCAGATATCGGCGCAGCTCCTCGATGACCATGCGCTCCCGATCATCACAGCAGGATTCCGGATCGAAGCAATCGCTGGGATCCACGCAGGAGGCATCCTGGTAGATGCGCAGACTGGTGTGGGATACCCTGACAGAGCCGCCGTCATCGTAGGCGTAGTGACTCATCTCCACGCGTCCGTCCATGCTCCTGCCCGCTTCCTGGTACCCAATCTTCGGGGGCCCTCAGTGCCCCTTACTGCTGATCTCTTTTTTTATACTAGGCCTGGCAGCACCAGCGCCATGTTGTTCCGCTGAGGGCTTGCCTGCAGCATCACGACCCTGCTGGTAGCCGCGCTCCTGGGCATACCGCTCCAGCTCCTGGCGCAGCTGCGATCGAGCACGGTTCAGCCGGCTCATGACCGTGCCGATCTTGATGCCCTCCTCATCGGCCACCTGCTGGTAGCTCTTGCCGTCGATGGCGGCATCGATGAAGACCCGCCGGCGTTCCGGACTGAGCCGGTCCAGGGCGGCCATGATCTCCTCGGGGGCGAAGGTCTCCATGTACTCCTGCTCGGCGGACTTGAGCCCCTCGGACCCGTGCTCCGAAGCCGAATAGATGTCCCAGTCGTTGTACTCGCCGGTCGAGTCGTTGGCCCTCTGAGGGCGCCGCTTGGCCTTGTGATACTGGTTGAAGTAGGCGTTGCGCTCGATGGTGGTCATCCAGGCCTCGAAGTTGCTGCCGGGTTGGAAGCGGTCAAAAGCCTTGAATCCGCGCTCGAAAGTATCCTGGACCAGATCCTGGGCGTCGTCGGGGTTATTGGTCAGGCGCATGGCCTGTCGGTAAAGCACATCCACCGCAGGCATGGCCAGGGCCTCGAATTGACGTTTTCTGCTTTCGAGTTCGCTGGTATCTGCCACACCCCTATTGTGCCATCCCCCCTCGCCCGTTGCGGTTCCGACCCGGTCGCGGGCCGGTAGCTCCTCGGTTACCATAATGACGAAGGAGAAATCACGCTTATGGAAAACACCGAGTACACAAGCATGGAGCAGGCGCTTGAGTCCGCCCCGCAACAGGAGGAATCAACTCGCCTAGGGGACTCCTGGCTTCTGGGGTTCGACACCGAGACCACGGGCACCAGACCGGGCAAGGACGGCATTGTCTCGGCCAGCCTGGTTCTGCGCGACCCGACCAAGGGCTACTCAGGAGATGCAGTAGCCACCTGGATAGTCAATCCGCACCGGCATATCAGCAAGGGCGCCAGTCGGGTCAACGGGTTCACCGATCAGCAGCTGGCCACCGAGGGTATGGAGCCTGAGCTGGCCACCGAGCAGATGGCCGGATTCATCGCCCGCGCCCAGGACAAGCGCATCCCCCTGCTGGCCTACAACGCCCCCTTCGACGTGCAGATGCTGGACGGGGACATCGCGCGCTGGTGCGCGGGCTCGGTCAAGCCCCTGAGCGAGGGCGATCTGCTGGTGGTGGACCCTCTTGTTCTGGACAGGGAGATCTCCCATCGGTCGGGCCGCCGCAACCTGGGAATGACCAGCGAGTACTACGGTGTCATCCCCCACGGCAACTTCCACAATGCCACGGCGGATACGGTGGCCGCCGTGGACCTGATCAAGCCCATGACCACCCTCTTCCCCCAGGTGGCCCGAATCACCATGGACTCCCTGATGGACTGGCAACGGCAGGCGCAGGCCAAATGGCGGGAACAGTTCAACCAGCACCTGATCTCCCAGGGCCGCCGCCCGGTCACCGACTCCTGGCTCTGACCTTTCATCACCGGGCAATGGTTGGCCCAGTCACTTCCGGTATGGGACCTGAAGCATATGTATATTTTCGGTCAAGGGGTGGCGCGACTCCTCTGTGCCTGCCTGGCCGGGACTATAGACTTGGACCTGGCCTCGACCGGATTGTAGTCGGGCTGAAAGAATCCCATCAGACGAGGAGGAAGACGGCATGGCGCTGACGATGGCTTCGGCCCTGGAACTGCTGCGCAAACACGATCAGCTGCGCGAGGTAATTCAGGGTGACCGATGGACCTTGGATCAGCCCGCGGATCACCATTTGCTCAAGCCCTTCACCGACGTCACCTACGACACCCGCCAGGCGGGACCCGGCAGCCTGCTCTTCTGCAAGGGGCATTTCCTGCCCGAGTACATGGATGCCTGCGGCCCCGAAGGCCCGGCAGCCTACGTGGCCCAGCAGGATCTGTCCGCCCACACCAGCGCCCCGGGAATCATCGTCAACGACGTGCGCAAGTCCATGAGCCTGCTCTCGGCCGCCTTCTACGGCTACCCCCAGAACCAGCTTACCCTGGTGGGAATCACCGGAACCAAGGGCAAGACCACCACCGCCTATTACCTGCACGCCATGCTGGGCGAACTCTCCGGAGGTCGGGCGGCCCTGTTCTCCTCGGTGGACAACTGCCTGGACGGCCGCCATTACGTAGAATCCCAGCTGACCACGCCCGAGTCGCTGGACCTCTTCCGCATGATGCGCCAGGCAGTGGATGACGGCATGCGCTACCTGGTCATGGAGGTCTCCTCCCAGGCCTACAAGGTGGATCGTGTCTATGGACTGACCTTTGACCTGGGTGCTTTCCTGAACATCTCCCCGGACCACGTCAGTCCCATGGAGCACCCCACCTTCGAGGACTACCTCTACTGCAAGCGCCGCATAGCCTACAACAGCAGGCAGCTGGTCATGGGAGCCGACATCCAGAGGGCCGACCTGATCCGTCAGGATGCGAGAGCCGCCGGCATTCCAGTGACCACCTTCGGATTCGGCCAACAAGAGGCCGACTTCGTGGCTCGCAAGGCTCCAGGCAAGGGCAACGACTATCTGATCGGCCCCTCCAGTGGTCCCATGACCCCGATCAGCCTGTCCATAGCCGGTGATTTCAACGCCCTGAACGCCATAGCCGCTTTTGCCATGCTGAACCGGCTGGGGCTGGAACCCGATGCCGATGCACTCCACGCCATGGAGAAGATCCGCATCGCAGGCAGGATGGAATGCTTCCAAGCCGACAACCGGATTGTCTATGTCGATTACGCCCATAATTACGCCTCTATGAAGGCCCTTCTGGACTTTGTGGATGAGCGCTACGGCGAGCGCAAACCTGAGATCACCCTGGTCTGCGGAGCAACCGGCGGCAGGGGAATCGACCGCCGAAAGGGCATCGTCCAGGCAGCCCAGGACCGTATCGATCGGCTCATCCTGACCGCTGACGACGAAAACGAGGAAAGCTCGGAACATGTGGACCAGGAGATGCTGAGTTTCGTCACCAACGCCAACCTGAAGACCAGCATGGTGCTGGACAGGACCCAGGCCATCGAACAGGGTCTTGGCCAACCAGGCCAGCCGGGGGATCGTCTGCGGATCATTCTGGTCACCGGCAAGGGCGAGGAACGCTGGTTCAAGAACAAGGGCCGCCACGTGCCCTACGAGGGCGACGACCACGTAGTGGCACGTCTGCTGGGCACAAAAAGCTACGACCTGGGAGCCACAGGCGCAGCCAAGGTCTGACGATTCCGACAGGTTCTAAGATGGAAAGCCGAATGCCCCGCGGCAGGGTGGGGCGCACGAGCACATGGTAGGTGGTTTCAGAAATATGAAAGAATTCCAACCGGTCATACTGGGAACCGACATCAACACCTACGGGATGGCGCGAGCCTTCCACGAGGCCTACGGCCTGGTCTCCACCGCATTCGGCCACTACCAGCTCTCCCCCACCAAATACAGCAAGATCCTGGACCTGCACCTGGTCCACGACTTCACCAATCCCAAGGTCTTCGTGTCCACCCTGAACGACTGGGCCGACGCTTATCACCGGGACCACCCAGGGGCCACCCTGCTCCTGCTGCCCTGCGGGGACACCTACGCCAACCTGCTGGACGAGTTCGGTGAGCCCCTGCGCGAGCGGTTCGTCTTCAACGCCATCGACAAGGAACTGAACCGGTCCCTCTCGCTCAAATCCTCATTCTACGAGCTCTGCGACCGCTATGACCTTCCCCACCCGAAGACTGTTTCGGTGGATGCAGATGACGTCAAAGCCGGCCGCCACCGCAACCTGCCCTTCGACTACCCGGTGGCCATGAAGCCCGCGGACAGCGATGAGTGGCTGGGCATCGACTTCCCGGGCAGGAAGAAGGCCTTCATCTTCAGCAACCCGGATGAGCTGGACACCATGATCCGCAGGTCCTACCAGGCCGGATACACCTCCAAGATGGTCATCCAGGACTTCGTGCCCGGGGGCGATGACAACATGAGGGTGCTCAACGCCTACGTGGACCGTCACCACCGGGTGCGCATGATGTTCCTGGGTCATCCCCTGCTGGAGGATCCTGCTCCCGAGGCCGTGGGCAACTACGCGGCCATCATCCCCGACTACAACCAGGACATCTTCGACCGGATCAAGGCCTTCCTTGAGGACATCAAATACAGCGGGGTGGCCAACTTCGACATGAAGTACGACCCGCGCGACGGCGTCTACAAGCTATTCGAGATCAATCTGCGCCAGGGCCGCAGCAGTTACGTGGTCACCCTGAACGGCTTCAACCTGGCCCGCTACTTCGTGGACGACCTGGTTCTGGACACCCCCTTCAACGGACGCACCGTCTTCGGCCGGGGGCATCGCCTCTGGATGGAGATCCCCAAGGACATCTTCCGCAAATACTGCGCCGAATCCGAGGACAAGCGACAGGCCATGGCCATGATTCGCCGCGGGGACTGGGGCACCACCCTGGAGTACGGCAAGGACCGCAATTTCAAGCGCTGGCTGCTGATCCGACACATGTTCGCAATCTATCGGCGTCGTTACCGGCGCTACTTCCGTGACAAGAGGACACTGGCATGAGGAACTTCTTCGTCGTCCTGGGCGGCATGGGCACGCTAGCCACCGAGAGCTTCGTACGGGTGCTGGACCGGATGACCGGGGCGCACCGGGACCAGGACTTTCTGGACTACGTGGTCTTCAACCACGCCACCGTGCCCGACCGCACCGAGTTCATCCTGGGCCGCAGCAAGGATGACCCCTTCCCCTATCTGGCCGAGGACGTGCGCCAGGCCACAGCCATGGGCGCCTCCTTCATGGTCATGGCCTGCAACACCGCCCATCAGATTCTGCCCAGGCTCCAGGCCCTGACCCCGGTGCCCATTTTGAGCATGCCCCAGGCCACCATCGACTGGGCTGATCGGCATTATCCTGCGAAATCCCATCCGCGCATGGGGTACATGGGCACCGAGGGGTCCCGCCATGCCGCCATCTACCAGGGCCCGGCCGACAGCGCCGGCTACCAGCTGGTGGACCCGGACCAGGCCCTGCAGGACCGGGTGAGTGCGCTGATCTACGACGACGTCAAGGAAGGCCGACTGGACCGGGACCGCTACCTGAGCGTCCTCGAAGCCTTCCTGAACGACTACCACTGCGATTCGGTCCTGCTGGGCTGCACGGAGCTCTCGGTGCTCAACGAGGCCTACCCCATGCCGCAGCTGCCTATCGTGGACTCTCAGGCAGTCCTGGCAGAGGTCACCCTTGATCGGGCTCTGGCTCTTCGCGGCCGGAACGATTCGGCTCTTTCAGCCGCTGGGAAATGACGGCCGTCACCCCATCCCCCCGCATGGTGACTCCGTAGAGGGCATCGGCGATGCCCATGGTCCGCTGCTGATGGGTGATGATGATCAGCTGGGCATGCTCCCGCAGCTGTTCGAAGGCCTTGAGCAGCCTGGTCAGGTTGACGTCATCCAGGGCGGCCTCGACCTCATCCATGACATAGAAGGGACTGGGCCGGGCCGTGAAGATGGCCAGGAGCAGGGCCAGGGCCGTCAGCGAACGCTCCCCACCCGAAAGCAGGGAGAGCCGACGGACCTTCTTGCCGGCTGGACTGGCCTCGACCAGAACGCCTGTGGTCAGCAGGTCGTCCGGGTCCTCCAGCCGCAACCGCCCGCGCCCTCCGGGGAAGAGGGTGGCGAAGATACATTCGAAGGCCTGTGCAGTGTCGTCGAAGGCCTCCTTGAAGACCGTGACCATGGTCGAATCCAGATCCTTGACCAGGGCCATCAGATCGTCCCGGGAACCTATCACATCCTGACGCTGCTCATGCAGGTAGCGGTTGCGGGACTCCAGGGCTTCGTATTCCTCGGTGGCCAGCGGGTTGACCTTGCCCAGGGCGGCCAGGTCCCGCTTGGCCTTGGCCAGCCGCTTCTCCTGCTCACCGCGCTGGTAGGGAACCGTTTTGAAGGCCGACGAATCCCCGTCCTCCTCCGTCGGCTCCTGGTCCAGGGGCACGGGGTTGCCCTCGTCATCCAGGACAGGCACCGGATGGTCGGGGCCGTATTCGCGGATCAGCTCCTCCGGTTCCATGCCCAGGTCATCCTGGATGCGCTGGCGCAGACGGCCGTCCTCGCCGGCCAGACGCTCCCGCTCAAGATCCAGACCATGCTCGTCCTGTCGCAGACCGGCCACCTTGGGTTCCAGAGCGTCCCTGTCGGCCCGCAGATCGGTCAGCTCCTTGTCGTGTGCCGAGGCCTTGGCCCTGAGCTGATCCCGGCGGCGGGCCGTATGGTCCATCCTGCCCTTGATCAGCTGGGCCAGCAGGTCGGCCCTGCGCGCAATCAGCCCCAGGGAGGCCATGCCTGCCTTGCGACGACGGTTCTCCTCGCCTATCCGCTGCCGATGGCGTTCGGCCTGGTCGGCCTGATCCCGCAGCAGATCAATCTGTCGCAGTAGGGAGGCGTGCCGCCGGTCGGTCTCGGTCCAGGTCAGCTTGGCCTCCATCTCGGCCGTGCGGGCCTGGTCCAGGGCCGTCTCCAATTCATGTTGTCGCTCTTCCATGCCCTCCGGGTCATCAGGGTCAGACCCCCCGTCCTCCTGGGCTCGGGCCAGTCCGGCCTTGAGGTCATCCAATTTGAGTTCGTGGGTACGCACCTGGTCGCGCACCTGGGCCAGGCGAGCCTCCAGATCCTTGACCCCGGCCTGGGCCCGATCCGATTCCTTGCGGGCAGCTGCCAGCTCCCGGGCGGCCTGCTCGGCCTTGACCCGGGCCTCGGTACACTGGTTGCGCGCCTCCTGCAGCTTCTTCTCAGCCTGCTCAAGAACAGCACGGGCCGCATCCATCTGCGGCCGCAGTGCCTTGGATTCCTCCTGGAGGGCCTCCACCTGTGCCAGGGCCTTCTCCCTGCGTGCGGTCAACGCCAGGTCGCTGGTGGCCGGGGCGGATCCGCCCACAGCGCCAACCCGGTCATAGAGGTCGCCCGGGCGGGTCAGCGCCTGCTGCCATCCGTCCTCCAGGGCACGGTGGGCCTGATCAACGTCATCGACGGCAGCTGTGGAGGCCAGCAGACTGCGGACAGCATCCAGCACCCCCTGGGCCCGGTCAGGATCGGCAGGATGCTCCCGCAGGGCCACCAGGTCAGCGGCCGACCGCCAGGGGCCCTCGCCGGGCTTTACGCCTGCCCCCTCGAGCTGGCCTGATGCCGAAATCAGTGCGGCGCGTCCCAGACGGTCCCGGCGCGCCCGCTCCAGGGCCTGGTCGACCGTCTGGCCATCCTTGGCCACCAGGGCCGAGGCATAGTCGTGCAGGGCCTGGGCCAGGGGCTCCTCCCAGCCCTCCTCTACGCGGACGAAGTCGGTCAGCTGACCCAGCAGGGCCGGATCCCCGGCCTGGGACAGAGCCTCGCTAGCGCCACGATGGTCCAGTGTGTCCGCCAGGGCATCGGCCTTGGCCTGAGCCGAGATGGCATCGGACTGGATCCGACGTTCCCGCTCTTGAAGATCGTTGAGTCTGTTGCGGGCCTGGTCCCTGACCTGGCCTGCCTGGTCCAGAGCCTGTCTGCCATCCTGGTCGGGGCTTTCCTCCTGGCTGTCCAGGTCCCGCACACGGTTCCTGGCCCGTTCCAGGCCCTCCCTGAGCTGATCCTGCTGCCGGGTCAGGTCACGCTCGCGCTGCCTGGAAAGTTCCAGAGCCGATTCCTCCTTGGCCACCAGCTGTGCCAGGTCCCCCAACCGAGCCTGCCGTTTTCTGGCCGCCTGCCGCAGCTCGGTCATGGTCTGCCGGTGAGCGGCCAACCGCCGCTCCAGATCCGCACGGGCTTGAACACAGCCATCCAGGGCAATCCTGTCGGCTCCGACCTGGCCCTCCTCCCGGTCGGCCTGGCCCTTGAGTTCGTCGGCCCGCCGCCTGAGCACACCGGGATCCTGCCCCTGGTCGGCCACCATGCCGGCTTCCAGCGAACGGCTGCGTTCCCTGGCCAAGGATGCCAGGGATCCGGACCGCTCGCCGAGCTTGGTCAGGTCGTTCCACTGCTGGTTGACCGCCTCCAGAGCCGGGCTGGACTGCCGATCCAGCCCCTCCAGCTGTTCGATGCGCAGCTTGACCCTGGTCAGCTCCTCCTGCCCCCTGGCCAGCTGCCCACGGGTCTGAACCATCCGCGAGCGCAGATCCTCCAGCTTCTTCTGCGAGGTCAGGGCGTCGTCGGCATGGATGCGGGCCTGGGCGTCCCGCAGGCTGACCTGGATCATGTCGGCCCGGCGGGAGACCTTGGCCTGGCGTCCCAGCGGCCCCAGTTGCCGATGAATCTCGCCGATCAGGTCGTCCAGACGGGACAGGTTGGCCTCGGTGTTGGCCAGCTTGTGCAGGGCCCGCTCCTTGCGCTTGCGGTGCTTGAGGATTCCGGCCGCCTCCTCGATGAAGGCCCGATGACCGGCCGGATCAGCCCGCAGGATGGCATCCAGCCGCCCCTGGCCGACGATGACGTGCATCTGCTGGCCCAGCCCGGTGTCGCTGAGCAGCTCCTGGATGTCCAGCAGGCGGCAGTCTGATCCGTTGATGGCGTATTCGGACCCGCCGTTGCGGTAGATGGTCCGGCTGATGGTGACCTCGGTGTAATCGATGTCCAAGGTCCGGTCGGTGTTGTCGATGGTCAGGGTGACCTGAGCCCGGCCCAGCGGCGGCCTGGAGGAGGTGCCGGCGAAAATCACGTCCTCCATGGATCCACCGCGCAGACTCTTGGCCCCCTGCTCGCCCATGACCCAGGCCAGGGCGTCGACGATGTTGGATTTGCCTGATCCGTTGGGGCCCACCACAGCGGTGATGCCCGGCTCGAAACGCAGGGTGGTGGCCGAGGCGAAGGACTTGAAGCCCTTGAGGGTCAGCTCCTTGAGATACATCAGGCGCGCTCCGCCTTAGGTTTGGCCAGATCGGGATTGGGACGCTCGGCAAGTAGGGTGCGGGCATCGCCGGCGGTGACGAAGCTGCCGCAGATCAGCACTCCCCGGCCATAGCCCACGCCGGTTTGGTCCTCGCTGTCGACCATGTCGACGGCCGTCTGGATGGCATCAGGCATCCGGTCGCGCCGGACCACCCTGTCAGGCCCGAAGACCCGGACTGCGAGCCGCTCCAGATCCTCGGCCGGCATGACCCGGCCCTTCCAGGAGTTCTCGGTGACCACGACGCTGTCCAGCACAGGCTCCAGCAGGCCCAGGTAGTCCTCCACCTGCTTGTCGGCCATCATGGAGATCACACCCACCAGCTGCTTGAAGTCGTAGTTCTCCTCGATGGCCGCCCGCAGGGACTGGGCTGCGTTCAGGTTGTGCCCGCCATCGATGATGATGGTGGGCGAGGTGCGCACCTGTTCGATCCGTCCGGGGATGCGCACCTGGCTCAGGGCCTCGGCCACCAGATCCTGGTCCAGAGCCCCGTTGACGGGGATGACCGTCTCGGCCGCCGCCAGTGCCGCCAGGGCGTTGTGGGCCTGATGCTCTCCGAACTTGTCGATGGGTACATCCTTGTAGAGGCCCTGAGGCGTGCGCAAAGTGGCCACCTGGCCGCCCACTGCGGGCATGCGGGAGACCACCTCCAGCTCGTTGCCGTCCCTCAACAGTGTGGGGGCGCCCTGCTCGCGCACGGCCTGCTCGATGATGGGCATGACGGCATCTTCATGGGGCTGGGCGCCGACGATGACCGTGGACTTGGGCTTGATGATCCCAGCCTTCTCCCCCGCTATCTGCTCGACCGTATCCCCCAGCCACTGCATGTGATCCATGTCCACCGGCCCGATGATGGAGGCATCCCCGTCGAGGACGTTGGTGGCATCCCAGCGGCCGCCCATCCCAACCTCGACGATGGCCACGTCCACGGGGGCGTCGGCGAAGGCCCAGACAGCCATGGCAGTCAGAACCTCGAAGAAGCTCATGGAAGCCCTGCCCTGCTGGGCGAAGCGGTCGTCCACCATGGCGATGAAATCCTCGATCTGCTGGTATAGGTCCACGAAGTCCTCGTCTGAGAGCTCCTTGCCGTCGATGGCGATCCGCTCGTTGATCCGTTCCAGGTGAGGCGATGTATAGAGCCCGGTGCGCAGGCCATAGGCCCTCACCAGAGCCTCGGCCATCCGCGCCGTGGACCCCTTGCCGTTGGTCCCGGTGACGTGGATGACCCGGAAGCTGTGCTCGGGGTGGCCCAGCAGGTCCAGCATCATCCCCATCCTGTCCAGGTCCAGATTGGGGCTGTCATGCTCGGCGGGACGCGACATGATAGCCCGCTCGACATCGCGAATATTCTGACCCTTGCTGTTGGGGTGTTCGAATGACATATTCTGCCTGCGCCTCCTGCTGGCTGTGGATGCTTCCCGCCTATTCTATGCGCGACCGACCCCGATTGAAGGCCGAAACAGCCGACTGTCACATCGGCCGAACGCACTACCATGGAACCAACATAGTCAGAACCGGAATTTCAAGGAGGCTGGACGTGACCGCATCCGCTCAGGAGCATCTACAAGGAGACACCGATCCCAAGAATGTGGACCTGGATGAGCAGAATATGGAGGACCGGGTGAACAACCGCACCCTGCGCCCCAACTCCCCCGCCTTCCAGAAGTTCATGACCACCGGCTGGCAGGCCCAGGAGCCGCAGATCGAGCCGCTGGAGTCCAGCAAATACACTGAGCGCCGTCTGCGTGAACTGGGTAAACGCTTCCCTGGCGAACGCCTGGTCATTCCCGCCGGTTCCTACAAGACCCGTAACAACGACAACGATTACGCCTTCCGCCCAGATACCACCTTCGCCTACTACACGGGACTGGGCGAGGACTATGAACCCGGAGCCATCCTGGTTCTGAACCCGGTGGACCCCGACAGTCCTGAGGCCGCCAAGGGCCTGACCCATACCCCTGAGCTCTTCGTCCATCCCCGGGCCGACCAGTCCACCCGCGACTACTACAGGTCATCCCAGTACGGGGAGTACTGGGTGGGTCCCCGGGCCGGACTGCGGGAGCTGGCCATCATGACCGGCATCCCCACCAAGGACATCGCCTCCTTCCCTGATGCCATCGCCAAGGATCTCGGGCCGGACCAGGGGGCGGTCAAGATGCGGGTGATCCGCACTGCCGACCAGGAGGTCCTGAACCAGGTGGAGGCCGCCCGCAAGGCCAACGGCATCGGCGGTCCGGACCGCAATGAGGAAGCCGACGACAAGCTTGAAGAGTTCACCTCCGAGGCCCGCATGATCAAGGACGACTACGAGGTGGGCGAGATGCGCAAGGCCATCGCCGCCACCAAGGACGGGTTCGACCGGATTCTGACCCACCTGCCCCAGGTGGTGGGCAAACCCCGCTCCGAGCGGATGCTGGAGGGCGTCTTCAACGCCAACGCCCGCGAGAAGGGCAACGACGTGGGCTACGGTTCCATCATCGCCTCGGGCAAGCATGCCCCCATTCTGCATTGGATGCGCAACGACGGAACAGTCCAGAAGGGCGACCTGCTCCTGATTGACGCTGGCGTGGAGGTCAACAGCCTATACACGGCCGACATCACCCGCACCTTCCCCGTAGGCGGCACCTTCAGCCCCCTGCAGAAGCGAATCTACCAGACCGTGCTCAAGGCCCAGCAGGCCGGCTTCGAGGCCGCCAAGCCTGGTGCCACCTACTCGGACATCCATCATGCCGTCATGCGTGTGCTGGCCGAAACCCTGCACGAGTGGGGCATCCTCAAGGTCAGCGTGGAGGAGTCCCTCTCCCCCCAGGGCCAGCAACACCGCCGCTGGCACGCCTGTGGCTGCGCCCACCACCTGGGTCTGGACGTGCACGACTGCGCGGAGGCCAGGTACGAGTCCTACCAGGGCGCACCCATCACCCCTGGGATGATTTTCACCATCGAGCCCGGACTCTACTTCAAGGAGAACGACCTGCTGGTTCCCCCGGAATTCCGCGGCATCGGCGTGCGTGTGGAGGACGACGTGCTCATGACCGAGCAGGGACCTCAGTGGCTGTCTGCAGGAATCCCCAAGACCGTGGAAGAGGTAGAGGCCTGGATGGCCCAGCGGGCTGCGCTGGCCGACCCGGACCGGGACTGACATATGCCCACTCCTGACTTCGTGCTCAGACTGCGCCGGTCCATAGGCCATGACCTGCTCTGGCTGAACGGCGTGACGGCTTTCGTCACCGACGACCAGGGCCGGGTCCTGTTGGGCCGGCGCTCCGACACCGGCCAGTGGGCCCTGGTCTACGGAATCAACGAACCGGGCGAGGACCCGGCCGACACCGTGGTCCGCGAGGTCAAGGAGGAGACCGGGGTTGATGTGATCGTCACCGACCTGGCGGCGGTCACATCCTCCCGGGAGGTGGTCACCTATGCCAACGGTGACCGTACCATGTACATGGATCATCTGTTCATCTGCCGGCCCGACCCCAGCGGCAATGCCGACCCCTTTGTGGGTGACGAGGAGAGCCTGTCAGTCGGCTGGTTCAACCCCGATCAACTCCCTGCCCCTCTGGCCCAGACCACTGTGGAACGCATGGCCCGGGCTCGAACCTATCTGAAACACCTGCAGGGCGGGGACGCCCACGCCCTCTTCAAGGCTGGCGGCAGAGAGCTGCCCGCAAATTCCGACCAGTCCGACTCCGATCAGTCTCAGGCAGGTCATTGAACCCTGGACAGCTCAGTCCTCGAAACTCAGTCCTGAAAGAAGTCCAGCGGATCGTCAATGAAACGGCGCAGACCCACCAGTGCTGCCCCCTTGAGGGCCGGATAGTCGGCCTCAGAGGGGATGAGCACACGGATGTCCACAGCATCCCGGCCCAGGGTCAGCTGATTGAGACGATCCTGCAGGCGCTGTGCCAGATTTCCCCCGAAGTGCGACCAGAATCCCCCCAGGATGACCGTATCCACGTCGACAATGTTGATGGCGGAGGCAATGACCGAGGTCATGGCATCGAGTCCGCGGTCAATGGCATCGACCGCCTTGGCGTCTCCCTGCTGCCAACGCTGGCAGAGTTCCTCCATAGCTTGAGGCGTGACTGCCTCGGCTCCGGTGGCGATGCCAGCCGCTTCGACCAGGGCCCTACGCCCGGCGTAGGTCTCCAGGCATCCGCGGCGGCCGCAACGACAGGTGGGCCCGTTCAGATCCACCGAGGCATGTCCCAATTCGCCAGCGAACCCATGATCGCCGACCTCGACGGCCCCTCGACGCACCACAGCCCCGCCGATGCCGATGTCAGTCGAGATGTAAATAAAGGAATCGGTGGGTGAAAGCGGCCCATCATCTCCGCCAGACGGACGTTGGACGGCGTAGCCGGGAATCTGTGCGAGGGCTGCCAGACGCGCCTCGTTGCCCACTCGGGGAGCCAGACGGCGAACCAGGGGGAAGTCCTGCAGATCCAGACGTTCCCATCCCAGGTTGCGGGCCATGAGCAGGGTGGTGTCGCCACCGACCAGACCGGGCAGGGCCAGGCCCGAACCCACTGTGCGGTAGTGGTGATGTGACAGCTTGCGTTCGATGGGCTTGGCCAGCTTCTCCAGATTGGCGAAGACCTGATCAGGTTCCGCCTCGTGCATATCGTCCTTGACCCAGGCCGAATCGATCAGGGTCCCATCCAGATCCATGGCCAGACAGCCGTAGCCGTCGGTGTTGATCTGCAGGCCCAGACCGGCCCAGCGTCCGTGTGCGATGGACAAGGGAGTGCTGGGTCGACCGTGGCTGCTCTGCGAGGTCTCGGGCTCCTCCTCGCGCACCACCTTATTCCTGAGTAGGAGTCCCGCCAGGAGCGACATGGTGGCCTTGGTCAGCCCTGTGGCCTTGGCCAAATCCGCCCTGCTGAGCGAGGTAGACGACCGCAGAATGGTGTCAATGATGACCGAGAGGTTGTGGTTCCTCAGATCATCCTGATTGATGGAGCGCAGGGCAGTCACGGTTCAACAACCTTTCATGAAAGGACACAGGCCTACAGAATCCTGGGCCCTTCAACATCTTACGTTCCAGCCTGACGGCAGGTGAGACATTGAAACGCATTCGGACCTGGGCCATTTAGTTTATCGATTTAATAATTAAGATACTATGATTGGGTACTCCAAGGACAGGAGCCCAGAAAGCAAGGAGGCTGACATGAATGAGATCCTGGTGGCGGGAGTGGACACATCGACCCAGTCCTGCAAGGTGAGGGTCACCGAAGCTCGGACCGGTCGGCTGGTCCGCTTCGGCAAGGCCCCTCACCCGGCAGGTACCAGCGTCAATCCCATGGCCTGGTGGAAGGCCTTTCAGGAGGCTTCTGCCCAGGCGGGAGGTCTGAACGATGTCTCGGCCATCAGCGTGGGTGGCCAACAGCACGGCATGGTATTGCTGGACAGCCAGGGACAGGTGATCAGGGATGCCCTGCTCTGGAACGATACGCGTTCAGCTCCCGATGCCGACGATCTCATCAATCGGCTAGCCGGGCCCAAGACCGGCGAGGCTGAAAACGCCCGGACGGAAAGTGATGAGCCAAACAAGGGACCGGAATCGAATCCGAACTCGAACCTGGACCTGGCCATGCGCGGCAAACAAGCCTGGGTGCGAGCTGTGGGCTCCTCCCCCGTAGCTTCGCTGACCATCACCAAGGTAGCCTGGGTCAGCCGGGTGGAGCCGGATAATGCCAGAGCCATCGCGGCCATATGCCTCCCCCACGACTGGCTGAGTTGGGTCATCGCCGGTCACGGCCCCGAAGCCGACCCGGGGACCGAACCCGGGCTGGAAAATCTCTTCACTGATCGTTCGGATGCCTCCGGCACCGGCTACTACGACCCAGCCACTGACCGCTACCGCCGTGACCTACTGGCCATGGCCCTGCCCGATGGCATGGCTGAGCGGGTAATCCTGCCTAAGGTTCTTGGCCCCCACCAGGTCGGAGCCAAGGCCGACCCCCGCATCGCCGGTCGGGATGTGCCCGGCGGCTGCATCATCGCACCGGGCGGCGGCGACAACGCCATGACGGCGCTGGGCCTGGCCATGCAAGTGGGTGATGTCTCCATCTCCCTGGGAACCTCCGGTGTCGCTGCTGCGGTCAGTCCGGTTCCTGCCTATGACATGAGCGCCTCGGTGACCGGGTTCGCGGATGCCACCGGCCACTGGCTGCCACTGGCCTGCACCATCAACGCATCACGCATCCTGGACGCAGGCCTGGCCGCCCTGGGGACGGATTATGACGGTCTGGCCGAGCTGGCGGAGAAGTCCTCGCCGGGTGCCGAGGGCATCACCCTAATCCCCTACTTCGACGGCGAGCGCACCCCCAACCGCCCTGATGCCCACGCCAGGCTGGAGGGGCTGACCCTGGCCAACACCACACGCACCAACCTGGCCAGGGCATTCGTGGAAGGGCTGCTCTGCTCCCAGCGTGACTGCCTGGAACTGCTGAAACGGCTGGGCACCACGGTCTCCAGGATCCTTCTGGTCGGCGGCGGCGCCAAGTCCCCAGCGGTCAGAGCCTATGCCCCGGGAATCCTGGGCATGGATGTGCAGCTGCCCCGGCCAGACGAGTATGTGGCCATTGGCGCTGCCCGCCAGGCGGCCTGGGCCTTGACTGGAGAAGGGGAGCCTCCCATCTGGCCGGTGGACATCGAGACCACGCTGACGGGAGCCCCCTGCGAAAAGGTCTACCAGCAGTACCTGCGCTGGCGGGGATGAAAGGCCCCGCCAGTCCGGGTCACTTGGACCGCACCCGCAGATGCAGTCCGAAGACCAGATCGGTTTCATCCAGGCGATAGGCGGGATCCAGCTCAGGTCCGCAGCTGTTGGAGCCTATGCCGCTTGTGGCATAGTCCAGGCAGAGCACAGTTGAGCCGCACTCCTCCAGCTCGTGGTCGTGCCCCTTGACGGTCAGCTCCTCCTGCGTATAGGGGGAACAGTTGAAGCTGATGGGCCCATCCCCGGCCGCCTGCAGCAGGGAGCGGTCATCCTCCACCATGACGTAGTCGCAACCATAGTGGGAGCCGTTCTCCTGAGGACGCAGGTAGTGCTCGACCATGCCTGACGCAGTGTCATGGAAAACGCCATAGTGGCTGGCATGATGCATGTCCCGGTAGCTCTCGTAGGGCCCATATCCGCAGTAGGTGACCCGCTGCAGGCTCTGGGGCAGGAAGAGCCGTAGGCCGAACCTGGGCAGATAGGGAAACTCGGGATCCCGATGCAGCTCCATCTTCAGATCCAGCCCACCCTGGTCGCTCAGGGTCCAGGTGGCGAGAATGCTGCCCATGGGCTGAATGAAAGGTGCCACCAGGGACAGTTCAGTCTTGATGACGGTCAATCCTTTGTCCTGATTGGTCTCCAGCTGGCAGGATAGGGCCCTGGTACTAGCCCGGTCGTATTCGGCCTTGCGCCATTCCTGCTTGATGGTGGCATCGTTGTCGGTGGGCGCCCGCCAGAGGTTGACCTCCATAGGGGCGGTCAGTAGGGAACGGTTGTCGATGCTCATGGAGTCGACCATGCCGGTACGGCGGTTGAAGACATAGCGCCAGTCAGCCCCCTCCACATCGAAGCGAGCATCGGTCTGCCTGACCACCGGCCGGTGGGCGCCCCGGGCTCCGCTGCCAGGATCGGCACCGATGACCCTGGCCACCCCATTGGGACGCTCAGACATTCCCATGTCCGCAGCTTCAAGCTGATCGAAGCCCAGTGGATACCCTTGCGGAAGCACCGGATCGACCTTGGCCAGGGCGTACTCCACCAGCAGGGTCAGACGGCCCTTCTCAGGGGGATCCATAGACGGCAGACCCACGGTGCCTTCAGCGTGGGGGGCGATGTGCAGGCCGGTCCCCCGATCAAGCTCTGGCGTCCCGGAGGCAACCGGCTCCCCATCACACAGGAGGGTCCACTTCAGGCTCAGGTATTCGTCCAGGAAGGTGAAGTCCAGATAGTTGTGCAGGGTGAGCAGACGGGTCTGGGGATCGTAGCCGACCAGACGTGCCGGGCGGAAGACGTTCTTGAACTCCCTGAGGCCGGTGTGGGGCCGCCGGTCCGGGTAGACCAGGCCGTCCATGCAGAAGTTGGCATCGTTGGGGTACTCGCCGTGGTCGCCACCGTAGGCATAGATCCGACGGCCCTTGGAGTCCCTGCCCTGGTCGATGGCATGGTCGGCCCATTCCCAGATGCAGCCGCCCAGAAGCCCTGGATAGGCCTGAATGACTCGGAAGTAGTCCTCCAAATCCCCGGGGCCCAGTCCCATGGCGTGACAGTATTCACAGAGGAAGTATGGCCGACGGCCCCCGTCTCCGTCATCCCCGTGGCTGCTGATGCCGTGAGGACCCTCCGGCGTGAAGTAATCCTCGATTTGCTTGATGCTGGGATACATCCTCGAGGTGATGTCCAGATTGCTATAGTCCAGATCCTCCCGGGGCGAGCCGTGGATGGCCGACTCGTAGTGGGTCAGACGGGAGGGGTCCCGGGACTTGGTCCAGGCCAGAGCAGCCTCAATGCCGCAGCCGTAGCCGCTTTCGTTGCCCATGGACCATATCAGAATCGAAGGATGGTTCTTGTCCCGCTCCACGCTGCGCTGGACACGGTCGACGATGGCCTTGGTGAAGCGCGGCTCGTCGGCGATGCGACCATTCCAGTAATCGGGCTCCTTCCACTCAGGACCATGGTAGAGGGCCTCGATGCCATGGGTTTCCAGGTCGGCCTCGGCGACCAGATAGAAGCCCAGCTGGTCGTAGAGGGCGTAATACTGGGGGCTGTTGGGGTAATGGGAGGTGCGGATGGCGTTGACGTTGTGTTCTTTCATCAGGGTCAGGTCGCGCATGATCTGCTTCTGATCGATGGCGAAGCCGGTGCGCGGATCCCCGTCATGGCGGTTGACCCCATGGATCTTGATGGGGCTACCGTTGACCTTGACCACCTGACCGTCCACGCTGATGGTGCGCAGGCCGATGTACTCGGTGATGACCTCATCCGAATCGCCGGCAGCAGATGCGCTGGCTCTGGTCGACAGCGTTAGTCGGTAGAGTTGGGGGTCCTCGGCATTCCAGAGGCGAGGGTGGCCGACTTCCAGGACAAATTGCGCAGGCCCCCTGCAACCTGTCAGCTCGGCCCGAGCCACCACCACCCCATCGGGATCGGTCAGCAGGGCCTGGACATCAAGAGCGGCATCGTCATGGTCCGATACGCCGGTCGGATCCAAGTCCAGGGTCACCTTGGCATGACTCATGTCCTCGTCCAGGTCGGTATGGACGAACCAGTCGCGCAGACGTGCCTTGGGCCGACGCAGGATGTAGACATCGCGGAAGATGCCGCTCATGCGGAACTTGTCCTGGTCCTCCAGATAGCTGCCATCGCACCACTTGAGCACCAGAACGGCCAGCTGGTTGCGACCCGGACGCAGGTGGTCGGTCACATCGAACTCGCTGGTGGCGTGGGAGACCTGGCTGTAGCCGATCAGATTACCGTTGACCCAGAGGTAGAAGCAGGAGTCCACACCCTCGAAATTGAGCAGGGCACGAGGCGCTGAGGGTTCAGGCTCGTAGTCGAAGGCGCGCAGGTAGATGCCGCAGGGATTGTCGGCCGGCACCCTGGGCGGATCGAAGGGGAAGGGATAACGCACGTTGGTGTACTGGGGATTGTCATAGCCCTGGGTCTGCCAGACGCCCGGCACATGGATGGGCTGGTACACCCCTCGACCCGCATCCCTGGAAGGGCTGTAGTCGGCTTCGAAGAAGACCGGATCCTCGGCCTCGGTGGCGGACTGGACCTCGGCGTCCAGCTGGTCGATGCTGGCGTAATAGCGAAAATCCCAGTCCCCATCCAGGTCCAGGTACCGGTCGGAGCGCCTGCGCAGGTCGCCACGCGTGTCCATGGGGGCGCCGGCCGGCACGAAGTAGGCACGGTTGGGCTCGGTCCCCACATGCAGCGTGGCCGGATCCTCGTAATAACGTGGTATGAACATGACGACTCCATCCTCTTCGGTGGCCTTGGCAGCAGACGTTTCACAGGTATGACTGTTTACGCTCACATGCGACCATGATACCGGTTACATAGCACACCATTCCCGGCAGTTGTCACGGGTTTCATCGAACAGGACGCGCCGTGCTCTCGCGGATGACCAGCTTGGGGGTCAGGATGCGGCGGTTGCCCCCCACCTGCTCCCCCCGGAAGATCTTCAGAAGCAGGTTGGCCACCTTGGTGCCGTAGAGCCCGGCATCACGATGGACCGACGTGATGGAGGGATAGGTGCTCTGGCAGATGAAGCTGTCCTCGAAACTGACCATGGCCGGCAGACTCATATAAACCGAGTCAGTGGCCGCAATAACATTATCAGATCCTGGCACAGTTGCGGATGCCATCCTGTGTTCCAGCATTACGCGCAGACTGGCCGCCGCCATGATCTCGTTCTCATAGATAAAAGCCGTATACGGATTCTTCCCCGATGACAGACGAAGAGTAAGGGCGGCGGCCTTATCAGGCGTGAAATCCGTGAACTCCACCTTCGGTTCCCCGAGGTTCTTCCGACGGACGAATTCCCGGAATGAAGAGACACGAGCGCGGCTATAGTCGAGGTTCGCGTCCCCCGACAAGTAGGCGATCCGGACATGTCCACGCGAACTCAGATGGTCCATGATCGTCGTCATAGTTCGGGAATCGTCGATGGACAACGAGGGCAGGTAGTTGTCCGAGTCGGGCCCCCCGGCCAACACAGCGGGCAGGCCCAGATTATGCAGGAGCCGGGGCCTGGGATCATCGGAGAGAAGGTCCACCAGTACCACCCCATCGACCCGCTTGCGTCTGGCCCAGTCCCTGTAGGTGTCCAGCTCCTCATCCAGGGTGACGCAGGGGCGGAAGAGCAGGCCGTAGCCCGACCGGCTCAGGGAGGCATGTATGCCGGCCATGAAATGCAGCATGAAGCCTTCGGTCTGGAAGGCATCCATGGAACGGGCTGGGGCAAAGCCCACTGTCATGGTCCTGGAACTGCCCAGAGCCTGGGCGGCATATGCTGGTTTCCAACCCATTCTGGCAGCTGCTTCGCGAACCCTGCGCTTGGTCCGGTCGGAGACCCCGGGCTTGTCATTGATGGCGAAGGAGACAGCGGTCTGGGATATCCCCAGTTCGTTGGCTATGTCCTTGAGGCTGACCCTGGCATCATCCATCTCCCTGTGAACGGACGAGCCCGTTCTGGCTTCTGTTTCTCCGCCATCAGACTCGCCGCCCATGCGCCACCTCATATCAACCATCCTCGTCGACACCCGTGATCCGGCTCGGCCGACTCAGCAAGCCAGACTGCCTGCCACACGCCTGAGGCGCACACGAATATCGGCCTTTAACCCTAACTTAGACCCTCATCCGCACAAAACCGTGGCCCACAACCTCGTCTGAGGCCGAAGAGCTTGTTATCGCTCACATTCCAGCCTCAGACGAGAGCAGGAGCCGAATCGGGAAGCCGGGTATGCCGCGGTCAGGACTTTTTCCGCAGGAGGGAGGGGTCGGATACGGCGCTATAGGTGCTTCCGCCAACAGATTTGACGGCGATGCACTCACTGATGCCCCTGTCCTGCAGCCAGCTCCTATCCGCCGCATGCAGGGAGGTGACCAGGGCCGGCCTTGAACCTTGACGGCTGAGTTCCATCCACTTGTTGAAGATGGACCCGCCGGGCGCACAGGCAGATCTGAGCAAGGGATCATCGTTCTCGTCCACATCCACGACCAAAGCCGTGGACCTGGGCCGAGAATCCTCCTTGCCGGAGTAGTCCTTCACCGCCTGGGCGAAGGCCTGGCCTATGGGCTTGAGGTGCTTCTCTTGATCGAACAGACCCAGCTGATGCTCAAAGGGAGGAAAATCACCGAACCGCTGGTCGACGTCATGCGAGCACCACCAGGTGATGCCGAACATGTCGCCGCAGTCGAGAGCATGCTCCACTGAAGACCTGCAAAAGTCAGCGGTCTGCTCTGCGCCCATTACATTGAGCGGTGCACCGATCTCCTGCACCCAAACCTGCCGATGGGGCTGATCGGCAAAAGCCTTTGAAAGCTCCACCAAGTACTCGGCGTGACGCGTGCTCTCCTCGGCCAAGGGACCGCACTCCTGCGCGGCGCCGTTGAAAACCCAGGAATGAATGCAGGTCATATCTCCGATGTTGGACGCATATCGCGGAAGAAAGGCGTGGCCATCCTGATACCAGGTCGCGTCGTTTTCGGAATGCAGAAGCACGCGGCCTTCCTGGGACGCCCTCTCCTTCAACGGGTTCAACAGCTGCAGCAGCCAGCCTTCAGCCTCCTTGGAGGTGGAGGGCATCCGGCGCGGATGGACACGGTCGGTAAACTGGTTGCACTCGTTTCCGATGGTCAGACCGCGGAAATGCGGCAGGTCCGCCAGGGCCTCATAGACCGCAGCGACCAACCGGGCCTGCGCCTGGACTGCGTCCGGATCCGTGAACATATTGGTTTCATGCCATGAGACCAGCCAGGAGGGCACGAAGTCAAAACTGGACATGTGCCCTTGGATGACATCCGAATAGACATCCAGTCCTCGCTCATCCGCCAAGGCGGCCATATGCCTCAGGTCGTCCAGGCCGGCATCGTTGATCCAGGTCCTGTTGGGCTGGAGAATCGTCCACAGCGGGAAGATGCGGATATGGTCCAGCCCAATGGACGCAATGTCGTCGAGGTCTTCGGCGACGGCATCCCAATCCGGATGCAGCCAGAAATAAAACCAGTTGTGGGAGGGGGTGTAATTGACTCCAAATTTCATGATGACGCTATTCCTTGATGCCACCCTGTTCCAGACCACGGAAGAAGTAGCGTTGGAAGCAGGCGAAGAAGACCAGAATCGGTATCAGGGAGACCAACGCCCCCGCTGCTATCAATCTGGGATCCGAAACGAACATGCCCTTGAGTCGGTTCATGCCCAGTGTGAGCGTGTAGTTGGACTCGTCGGAAATGACAATCAGAGGCCAGAGGAAATCATTCCAGGCGCCCACGAATGCGAAGATGCCGACGACGGTCATGGTGCCTTTGACCTGGGGCACGCATATCCGGTAGAACCGCTGCCAAAGATTGGCTCCGTCCACCTCGGCCGCCTCCTCCAGCTCGTCCGGGATGCCCTTGAAGGCATTGGTCATGAGCAGAATATTGACGGCGCCCACCATGCCTGGCAGGGCGACAGCCAACAGGGTGTTCTGCAGGCCGACGCTTCTGACGATCAGGAACTGGGAGATGACCACACCCTCGACGGGGATGACCATGGTGCCCATGAAAATAGTGAAGAGCATGTTGCGCCCGCGCCACTTGAGCCGGCCCAGCGCGTATCCGGCCATGGTCGAGAAGATGACGTTGCCACCGATGGAAAGAATGGCGACGATCACCGTGTTCAGCATGTACCGGAAGACCGGAACCTGCCTGAAGACGGATATGTAATTGTTCCAGGTGGGCGTCTTCGGGATGATATAGGGCGGAACCGCATAGACATTGTCGCCCTTGCCCTTGAAGGAGAGCGAGAGCTCCCAGACGAAGGGCCCCACCAGCAGGATGAAGACCAGTATGAGCACAAGGTACTGAATGACCTTGCCAACAGTGACTTTGGAGTGACCGGTTTTCATGAGTCCTCCCCCCGCTTCTGGATAATCTGCTGCAGAATCAGCATGGCTCCGACAACAACCAGAACAATCAGTGACAAAGCGCTGGCATAGCCCGTTCTGGCCTGGATGCCCGTGCCCTCCTTCTGGATGAGCATGGACATGGTGATGTCCTCGCCGCCGGGACCAGCCGTGCCGTTGGTGAGTACGTAGATTTCGTTGAATACGCGGAAGGCCGCGATGGTGGACAGCATCATGATCAGCACGATGGTGGATCTCACTCCTGGAATGGTGACATACAGGAATTGCCTTACCGATCCTGCCCCATCCAGCGAGGCGGCCTCATAGAGGGAGACGTCGATGTTGGCCAGGGCGGTCAGGTAGATGACCATGTAGTATCCCAGGCCCAGCCAGATGGTGACGAACATGGATGTGAACAGTATCAGCCAGCGATCGCTGAGGAATGGAATCGGACTGTGGATGATGTGCAGGGACTCCAGAACCGAATTGACCAGCCCCTTGGGATCCAGCAGGTTGGTCCAGATCATTCCCACCACCACGGCCGACATGACCACAGGAGTGTAGAAGGAGGTCCTGAAGAACCCCATGATCCTGGAGTTCCCCTTTACCAGATTGGCCAGTATCAGGGGAAGGATGACCATAAAGGGGACCACGCAGACCACGTAGAGGGTGGAGTTGAGCAACGCGGTCCAGAAATAGTCGTCATGCACGATCTTTACGAAGTTCTCGATGCCCACGAACTTGCCCGGCCGCAGCAGCGTGGAATCAGTAAAGGCCAGCCGACAGGTATTCAGCGCAGCTACGATGACGAAGATGAAAACGATGGCAAAGGCCGGGAAGACAAAGAGGTAGGGGGCCAGGGCCGTGGTCCAGTGGGTCCCCTTGCCGCCTTGGACCCCGGCCTGGGACCCACCGTGCCGGCCGAGGGCAGAAGCCTTCGGCCGGATGTCGGAAGAGTCGGTGCGGCTCATAGTTACTGCAGCTTCTCGTCGGCGTACTTGACGGCCTTGTCCAAGGACTCCTTGGCGGTCTGCTTGCCCTGCAGGGCCAGAGCAGCCTGCTGCTGCAGGTAGTCATGGCCGTTGGCATCGGTGAACTCGGCAGGACGGCTTGAGTATCCATTCTTGACGGAGTTCAGAGTGATCTTCAGGGCCTTGCCCTGGACATCACTGGTGTCGATGTTGGCGTAGTAGGGATCGTCAAGACCTCCCTTGCTGGAGGGGAAGGTGTTGGACTTCTTGGCGAATGCCAGCTGGTTCTTGGCATTGGTCACATACTGGACGAAGTCCAGGGCGAGCGTCTTGTTCTTGGTCTGGGCATTGACGGCCAGCATCTCATAGGCCAGGCTGGCGGACTTGCCCTGATCGCTGATCTTGGTGCCCACAGCCAGATGCTTGTACAGGTCAGGAGAGTTCTGCTTGAAGTCCGCCGCCGAGTAGGCGCTGCCACCCATAGCCACGATGGAGCCCTTCTGGAAGAACTCGCCCTGTTGAGACCACTGTGCGCTCAGGGCCTCCGGCGGGATTCCCTTCTTGTTGTAGAGGTCGACGAAGCGCTGCAGGTGCTTGACGGCCTTGGGGGAATTGAAGATGTACTTGGTGTGGTCCTTGTTCATGATTGGGATGCCGGCCGATGCATAGTCATCGACGGAACCGCCCAGCATGGTGGACATATAGGCCCCACAACCGCTATTGACCATGGTGTCCGCCTGGGAGAAGTAGTCGTCCCAGGTCACAGGCAACTTGTTGGGATCCAGCCCGCACTTCTGCATGAGCTCAGTGTTGTAATAGGTCGGTCCATCGTTGACGTACCAGGGGAAGCCGTAGGCGCCCTCCTCGATGTCCTTGCCCCTGAAGGTCACTGCATCCCAGGCATTCTTGTAATAGTTGTTTTGGGCCTTGGGAGCTTCCTTGCTGATGTTCATCAGGGCCCCGGCCTTGGCCAGGCCATACATCAGGGAGGGGCCGGCATCGATGATGTCGGGCAGGGAGTTGGCTGCTGCGTCGGCGGACAGCTTCTGTTCATAGTTGTCCGAGGGCTGATCGATCCACTTGATGGTGGTGCCGGGATGCGACTTCTCATAGGCCGAAATCAGGTTTTTGAAATACGGAGTGTACTTGTCGTTCTTCAGGTTCCAGGTCTGGAAGGAGATCTCGCCTGACGGCTTGCCGTCCTTCGACCCGCCTGAACTGCTGTTGCTTCCTCCGCACGCCGCCAACGAACCCGCCATGGCAGTCGCGCAGATCAATACTGCTAACTTCTTCAGTGCTCTCATCGGAGCTTCCTTTCTTTTTTACTACTCACTTCTTTGTGGAGCTTCCGGCCGGTCCAAAACGACGAGCGAACCGGCCGGACAGACACCCTTGGTCAGGCGATTCAGCGCCTGGAGAGTCTCAATGTGGTGAACTGGAAGGGAACAAGATCCAGCAAGGCCCCATCAGCTTGTGCACCCTGTTCGGAGCACAGGCCTGGCCGCACACCCTCGGGCACAGGTCCGTCCTCCAAGGAATTGGTCTCTTTCACAGTCGCATCCTGCAGAACGGATCCTGTGCGCAATCTGGCTTTGGATGGCGAAGAATCCGGGTTGTAGACCCTGACGATCACATCGCCGCTGTCGTCATCAGCCGTCTTGATCCAGTCGATGACGGTGGTACCCTGAATATCCTCGACACCAGCCAGGGGCTCAACGGCAGGCAGTCCATGATGGAAGACCGGCGCGTTGAGGGCATAGGCTGCTTGCAGAATGTCAGCCTGGGTGTCCCCAGGGACGATGGACCAGGCAAAGCTGTGCTTGCCCCTATCGGTATGCGGATCGGGAAAGACCGGAGCGGACAGGAGGGTCAGCCTGACCAAGGTGCCTGCCTCTTTGCCAGCCTTCTCGTCGTAGTGAATCGGTGTGGTGTCGCCGCCGTATGTCGAAGCGTTGACCACGCCAACAGCAAGGTCGTCGTCGCTGATCCTGACGAATCGGTGCGTGCAGCTCTCGAACTGAGCCTCTTCAGCGGCGTTGTTCTTCTGAATGGGCCTATCGATGAAGCCGTACTGGCACTCGAATTGCGCGTACCTGGCCTGAACGGCGACGGGAATGTCCACCTTGAGCAGCTGCTCATCCTGGTGCCAATCCACGTCAGCAGTGAAGTCCAACTGCCTGCTGCCCGGGGTCAGCCCGATTGTGGTCACGATGGTGGTCTCCCCATGCCGACGCGATACCCGAACACCGGATTCCAAGGCCTCCATGGTGACTGGGTCATCGACCGGAGCAGCGGTCAGCAGGGCATCACGTTCCAGATCCCAGGCATCCCACATGTAGGGCTCATCCTTGAAGAGCTCGTATCCGCCCACCGAGGAGCCCTGTGGGACCAGGTCCCTGCCAGAGGTCCTGTCAAGAATGGAATGGACTTCACCATCTGAAGCGACGACGGCACGGATAAGACCATTGTCCAGGATGAATCCGTCGCCCTCTTTACTGACCTGGACAGGCAGGATGCCCTCAGGCCCCTCCTGGGCATGGACTGGTCCGCCGGCCCTCCAAGCCTTTTGACCCTTGCCGTCCATGGGCACCAGCCTGGCATCGGACACCATGGGAGCCTGTGGCTGGGCGGAAGCTATGACGTGTGCAGCATCATCGCCGATCTGCTCCAGACGGGCGATGTCCCTGCGGTAGTCTTCCCTGGCCAGCCTATGCACCCAGGAGATGGCGGAACCTGGAAGAATGTCGTGGAACTGGTTGAGCAGAAGCGTGCGCCAGATTTCGTCCAGCTCCTGACGGGGGTAGGTGTAGGAGTCATCGACCAAGCCGGCGTAGGCGCACAGGTATTCGACCGTGCGCAGCATGGCCTCCTCCTGCCGGCAGCCCCGCTTCATATCCTGCTGGGAGGTCAGGGTCTTACGGTGCAGCTCCAGATAGAGCTCGCCCTTCCAGACGGGCATTTCGGAACCGGCCTCCGCGCGGATCTCTTTCTCAGACTGGCGGAAGAAGTCTGCAGGAGCCTGATACCGCACCTTGGCCGATCCCTCCACGTCATGCAGGCGCTCATAGCGTCCCAGCATTTCCCTGGTGGTGCCGCCGCCACCATCGCCATAACCGAACAGAACCAAGGCCCTGGTCGAGATGTCCTTGTCTTGATAGTTTTCTTGGGAGTGGTTGAGCTCGCGGGCCGTCATGCTGGAGGCATAGGTATCCATGGGAGGAAAATGCGTGAAGATGGCCGTTCCGTCGATGCCCTGCCAATCAAAGGTATGATGCGGGAATTTGGTTGTATCATTCCAGGAGATCTTCTGCGAAAGGAAGGATGTCATGCCTGCACGGCGGGCAATCTGCGGGAACTGACCAGTATAGCCGAAGCTGTCCGGCTCCCAGACCACGGTTGTATCCACCCCCAGATGCTCCCGATAGTACCGCTTGCCATAGGTGAACTGCCGGGTCAGCGACTCCCCTGAGGGCAGCATGCCGTCAGACTCCACCCACATCCCTCCGACGGGGATGAACCTGCCTTCTTGGATGCGTTGCTTGACACGGGCGAAAAGATCAGGATGGTCCTCCTCCAGCCATGCATACTGCTGGGGCGAGCTCATGGCATAGATGAATTGAGGGTCGCGCTCCATCAGCGCAAGCATGTTCGATACAGTCCGCGCCACCTTGCGCCTGGTTTCCCGCTTGGGCCAGAGCCAGGCGGAGTCAATATGGGAATGCCCCACTGCGGCATGATCCAGTGCGCTGGGAGTCGCAGGCACTGCAAGTACACCGGCCAGGGCCTGTCGAGCCGGCACGAGTGTGGCCAGGTCACGTTCATCGTAGATATTCAGCGAGCGCTGCAGGGCCTTGCCCAGACGCCAGTACCGAGGCTGGCTCGTGTTGCCTTCGCGGATCAGCTGGGCCGTGACCTCAAGATCCATGTAGTAGTTCCATGCCTCATGGTCAAAATGGCAGACATCCATCTGCTTGAGGACATTGGGCTCATCGGCACGACCTGTGGTTCCCTCACCCAGCTGCGTCTCCACGAATGCGGGGGTGCCAAGCAGGAGCGGATTGCAGGCCGCTTCCAGATAGATGGTAAAGGTTCCGTCAGCGTCGATGACCGAAGCCTCGTCATGTGTCGGATTCCCATCCAGGTCAGTGCCGTCAAGCGGAATCCAGCGGTTGCGGGGATTGACGGCCTTGATGATCGAACCATCACTCCTATATGCCTGGGCCTCAAAGTGACCGCCCGGCGCATCCGGATGCCAGCCCAGGTCGACCACCAGCTCGATAGGAGCCCTGGTCGCCCAGTCGGCATCGACGCGACCGGTCACCTCCATCCAGGTGGTCCCCCAGGTCGTGCCCCAGGTATCCCCCAAGGAGAGAGGCCGGAAGTCCACACTCTTGCTCTGTACTTTCTTGAAGAACTCCGATGATGGTATCGGTTCCCCGGAAATGACGAAAGAGCGGACTTGGACCTTGCCCATGGGCCGCTCAATCTTCGGTAGCACGCGTTGACGCATGACACGATCGCACTTGTCAAGCACGCGTTCTATCTTCAGCTGCATCCTCACAACCTCCTCGTAGGTCCGCTTTGCATCTCTACTAAAGCGGTTTAGTTCAATTGTACCCTATCCAATATCCAAAGATATGGCCCCCAACAAAATAGCGCGTTTCTATTCACAAGTTCGAAAAGTCAGCATAAGCCCAGATTCCACCAGGATGGATACCTGACGAAGGGCGGTATCACGACATTTTGGGACCTGCAACTGCTTTGAGAAAACCCATTGACCTATCAAGACTTGCAGCCTCCGAGCACACCTCAGCCTTATGTTGTAGCTCCCGGAAATGGCTCTTGTTCACTGTTCGCGAATTGGCAACTCTCAAGGGTATATATCCGAGATCGTTTCCCCCAATATGTTGAATCGGCACTAGCAATCGGGAAAGCCCTCAACAATAAAAGAGGGTCCAGGTGCCGGAAGGCAGAAGGACCCTCAATTTTCAGATGGTCATCACTTCTTGTTCATGGCTGCCGAAAGGGCCTTGGTCCATTCGAAGGTCGTAGGTTGAAGCTTGTCGTCGCCACGACGCACTCCATCCCTATCGACGGCATACTCAAAAATGCCGCCTTTTTGTGCGCCATCGGCCCCGCCGTCAGGCTCCCAAAGAGCGTACTGCATGGCCCTGCTGGTTGACATCGGCTCTTCGGTGTCATACCACCATCCGCCACGCTCTTCATAGAACGAGAAACCCGGAATGTACTGCCTGCTCTTGATTGTACCCTTGTAGGTCTCCCAGTCCCGCTGGAGGGCTCCGACCGAACGCCCATAAGCGTCGGCGAATACGTAAGAGACCACGTCGGACACTCCCCTATAGAGGCTGTTGGTCCCAGGTTTGTTGGTGTTATAAGCAAAGATGGAACTCGGCTCAGGTGACTTGGGCCCGTAATAGCTCGACATAGCCCTGAGAACCCCCGTGGCTCGTTGAACGTCAGTGGAGGTCATGCTCGCCTCGGCATTGACAACAAAGCCGTCCAGTCCAGGGAAGTAAAGATAGGACTTCTTGAGCTCGCTGGCGCGTTTGGCGTACCCCTCTGCGTTGCTCTCCATGGGCGAAAGAGACTGATGATCATGAGGGTCGTTGAAATCATCCTTATAGAAGAGGCTGATATCCAGACTCCTGATCACTTTTGTACCCTGCTTGTGCAGGGACTCAATCTGCCCAGGAAGAGTGTCCCAGAAGGCCTGAGTGGTCTCCGGGTTGGGGAAGGCGATGGCTATGTCCACCTGCTTGGGCAGATCCGACATCGAGTTGAAATTGACAGTCGGATCCGAATGCGTATCCCTCCAGGCCCTGAAATAGGCGACGGTCATCTCGTGGGTCTTCCCCTGAACAGCAGGCTCGGCCCAGGCAGTAGCCGTACCTATCGCGGACGTTCCGGCTAAGGCCAATATGGCCATTGATGCCGTTAACAATCTCCGGATTTTCATGGTTGATCTCTTTTCAAACTTGCCTTTGCTTTAACCGAAGCTGGTAAAATGTCGATTCCCCTCCTCTCCGTAGCATCGACGCTTCGTCTCTACTCCTTGACTGCACCGGCAAGCAGGGTTTGGTTGCCAATGTATCTATTCGTAACTTCATAAATAATCAGAATAGGTATTGAATACAGTAGGGAGAACGCTGCAAGCTGGCCGTAGGCAACCGTGCCATGCTGCCCGAAGAAGGTGTATATGCTGACGGCTGCCGGCTCCTTATCCGGAGACATCAGAAGCATGAAGGGAACGAAGAAGTTCCCCCAGTTCCCGGCGAATTCCGAAATAAAGATGACCAGAAGCGATGGAACCATCAGGGGCACGACCACATGGAACAGGGCCTGCATCCTCGTGGCTCCATCCACCCAAGCGGCTTCCTCCAAAGTAACCGGTACTGAATCCATGAAATTCTTCATCATGAAGATGCCCTGCGGCAATCCGCAGGCAGTCATGAACAGAACGGTTCCGGTCAGTGAATCAATCAGATGAAGCTGGACGAATATCCCGTAAACAGGGACCATCATGGCTGTAATCGGCAGACAGCTGGCGAAGAGGATGGCGTTAACGGTCCGGTTGGTGGTCTTGGAACGGAATCTGGAGAGAGGATAGGCTGCCAGGACCGAGAAAGTCACCACCAGGACCGATGTGCCAATACTGATGATCAGCGAGTTGACGATAGGCAACCCGAAGGTCTGCATGTTGAATACCTTGACGAAGTTCTGGAAGGAAAAACCCAAGTTGAACGAAGACAGGGTCGCATGCGCGTTGAAGGAGGCCACCAGCAGCCAGAGCATGGGCGCAGCGAAAAGAAACCCTATCAGGGCTGTCAGTACCGCAGCGGCCAGTTTCATCCAGTCATACCTGTGTGGTGCGTTCATCCTTGGATCAAGAGTGGCTTCAGTCTTCATCATTCGTCCTTAGCAGCTTGATATAGAGCACCGAGAAGAGGGCACCCACGACGACCAATATCACCGAAATGGCGGTTCCATATCCCAACTTCGAGAAGTTGAAAGCCTCCAAGTAGGCGAGAACGGGAAGGGTGCTCGAATTCGTGCCAGGCCCCCCGCCAGTCAGCACAATGATGATGCTGAAGACAGAGAGTGTCTGCAGGGTGATCAACATCAGATTGGTAAGAATCGAGTGCCGCATGATAGGCAGCTTGATTCTGAAGAAAGACTGCCAGGCGTTCGCGCCGTCTATCTCAGCAGCTTCGATAACATCCTTGGAGATGTCGTTCAAAGCAGCTTGATAGATGAGCATTGAAAAGGCGGTGCCGCGCCAGACATTCACAATGATGACGATGGTCATTGGATGGTAGTAGAGAAGAGCCGACCAATCGGCTCCCAACACCTTGCCCAAAGCGTCAAGAGTGCCTCCGCCAGCAAAGAGCGCGTAGGCGCAGTAGCACCCGACGATATCCGGAATGACCCAAGCCAGAACAACTATTGAGTCAACGACCTTCGTCAGTCTTCTGGGCGCTTTTTGACTGAGTAGAGCCAATACCATGCCCAATATGTTCTGCCCAATTAGTGCCGAGGCCAGAATCAGAAGAATGGTCAGCCAGAGGGACTTGGGGAAAACAGGATCCGTAAAGAGCGCCACATAGTTCTTCAGACCAACAAAGTGTGGGTTGACAGCCGTTGAACCAACCATTGAATAGTCGGTCAGCGAGGCATACAGGGACCATATGATTGGGCCAAGCAGGAAAATCAACATCATCGCCGCTGCTGGCAGAATCGGGGTGTAGTGCTCAGCGTTTATCAATTTCTTTCTTGTACTGCTATTCATTTTCTTCTCTCAGTCACGAAAGAAAACCTGCGAATGGAATTCGTTTACTTCGCGGCTTCTGTATGATCGGCACCTACGGTTTTGGCTATCGCAGAATCGTATTCAGCCGCTGCATCCTTGACTGACTTCTGGCCGGTCAATACACTTTCCGTGGCTATGGCGACCTGGTCGGAAACCTCTTTGTACTGGGAGTTCGCCGGCCTGTACTGACTGTACTTGGCCAAATCCGTGAAGAACTTGATAGTGGGATTGGATCCCAGGTACTTCTTGTCTTGCTCTACGTCCTTGCGCACCGCGATCGATCCGGAGATTGTGTCGTACGCGGCAGCATGCTTCTCATTTTGGAAAACTTTGAGTGCTTTGAAAGCAAGATCAGGATTCTGCGTATGGCTGGACAGCGCCAGGCCCCAACCGCCAGACATGGAAATCAGACCAGGCTTCTGACCGTTCTGAGTTGGGAATCCACACCAACCTATATGCTTCTGCCAGTCGGTCCATTCGCTGTCGCCGCCGGGCATCCACGATGAAGCCAGCCAGTTGCCCTCGATTGACATACCAAGTTTCGACTGAGGCATCCACTGTTGCCCGACCTTGTCACCAAGCTGAGGATCCAGAGCCTGCTGGGGCGTGGGTGCCAAACCCTTGCTGTAAATATCCTTGATGAACTGTAGGGAGTCTTTGAATTGCTTGGAACCAGTGACCCACTTCTGAGTCTTGGTGTTGTACAGTGTGCCACCCTTGGTGCCGTAAAGAAGCATATCGAAGCCCTGCATGACGGAGACCTCTCCCAGAGGACGGCCGGCATAGAGGTTCATCGGTATTACATCAGGCTGCGTTTTCTTGATCTTTGTCGCTGCATCAATCACCTCATCCCAGGATTTAGGCTGCCAGTCGTCACTCAGGCCGGCCTTCTTGAGAATGTCCTTGTTATACCAGATGCCCCTGGTGTCAGTGCCCAGAGGCACCGCATAGATTTTTCCATCATCGGCTTTGCCGGCGTTCTTGGAACTGTCAAAATACTGCGACCAGTCCTTCCACCCTTTCAGTTGGTCATCAATGGGCTTCAGGTAACCGGCTGCGACATAGGGACGGATCATTTCCGTGTCAAGGATCATGAGGTCCGGAGCGGTTTTTTCGGATTTGCTCATCAAGGCCAGCTTGCTGCCGTAGTCATCCCCGTTCGACTTGATGGGCTCCAGTTTCAAAGTAGCGCCTTTGTTCTCAGACTCAAACTGGGATTTGACGTCTTTCATCCACTTGCTTATGGCACTGGTGTCTCCGGTGGCCTGGTAGGCAAACTTGACTGTTTTCTTATCCGATTCGGAAGAGCCGCACGACGATAAAATCCCGACGCTGGTAGCTGCGGCCAGCAACATGACTGATATCTTTCCTAGTTTATTCATGAGAGACTCCTTTGTTCTCCAATTCTTCTTTCAAATAGTGCATGGTTTTAAAATCGGTTCGCCGCAACCGATCGTCACCTTGGGCAACCCCATCGCGATCTATTGCATAGGCGAACAGTCCCCCCGTGCGGTACGCATCAAACGGATGCCAGGATAGGAGATCTTTGACCCTGCTTCCTTCAATCGGATATGTGACATCACCCCATCGAGGGCCTCCTTCTTCATAGAATGAAAAACCAGTGACGAATTTCGAAGCAGGGACAAAGTCGCGAACCTGCTCGAAAAGTCCCTGAATACGACGAACATCCATGCCATAGGTGTCGGCAAAGTAATAGGAGCAATCCTGATAGACCTGAGCAATCAGACTGGTCTGAGGCAGAAGAATATCCTGATCGAAAATCATGAGGCGTGAGGACGCTGAACCCGGTCCCCACTTTCTCGCCAAAGCGTGAAACACCTCGGCGACGGCAGCCATTTGCTCGGACTCAGGTTCATGATCGACATCAATCACCAGGCCGTCGTAGTCAAAGGGCTCCAGGTAGTTGGCAATTATCTCGTCCGCACGGCGATCTGGTCCGCCGTTTTCTGCGCCAAGCCTGGCAAAAGTGTGGACTTTGCCGCAATCCTCGTAGGCATCCCGATAGAGGCAGTCCAAAAACAAGGTTCTGACCACCTTTGTGCCCTGCGCATGGAGTTTTTCAATGTAGGCCGGCAGAGCGACCCAGAAATCATCATCGACTTCTCCATTGGTAATGATTGACACAAGATCCAGGTCTGCAGGCACATCGCCAAGTGAAATCGAACCCCTTTTCGGCTTTCCGCAGTTATCGTGCCAGGCGCGGTAATAACCGGCCAAAATAGGTCCTGGTTCGTCACTTTCGCGATTACCGTCTGGCATGCCCTCTGCCTCATTCGACATCGACAACCTCCATGTTGTTCGCAGTAGTTCTTCGATGATCTACTAAAGCGATTTAGTTCCATTATAGCCCTTTACCACACAAGAGCCACAAAAATCCTCGGAAACACAGAAAAGTTGCTGAGAAGAACAGAAATGCAGTTCTCCAGAAATGGCCATTCCTCAAGCCTTAGGCATTACTCAGATCAGAAAATCCCCGCTTTGTTTTTCCGCAGACACTTCCGAGTGTCTCCTCACGATGACATACAGGAATCCCGGGTAGCCGAAAGCGCACGAGAAAACCCTGCCCGACGGGGCGAATTCCGTCGTACAGGGTTGAGCGATGCTTAGCTAAAGCTCAGGCCTGGGCCAGAGCCTCGACGATGTAGTTGTTGATGGTGGCCTTGACCACTTCAAGATGGTCGGACTTGTCGGCGGCGATCAGTTCTGCCTGCGGCTTGTCAAGGCTGTACTCCTCCAAGGAGGCCAGTGTGGCCGTGCCGTCCTCAACCGTGGCGCCGATGCCAGACTCGAAGGAGGAGTAGCGCTCCTGCTGCAGCTGCTCGATGTAGCCGTCCTCATGCATCTTGGCTGCGACCAGCAGACCGGCAGCATAGGTATCCATGCCCACGATGTGGGTCCTGAAGAGGTCCTCGGGCAGGAAGGAGGAACGGCGCGGCTTGGCGTCGAAGTTCAGGCCTCCGCGGGGCCCGATGCTCCCGTTGGCCAGCACCTCCCACATGACGGCGGTGGCATCGTAGAGGTCCGAGGGGAACTCGTCCATGTCCCAGCCGATCAGCTTGTCGCCCTGGTTGGCATCCAGGGATCCCAGGAATCCGGCCTCGCGGGCCACGCGGACCTCATGCTGATAGGTATGCATGGCCAGGTTGGCGTGGTTGCCCTCGATGTTGAGCTTGAAGTTGTCCTGCAGATCGTAGGTGCGCAGGAAGTTGATGGTGGTGGCCGCGTCGTAGTCATACTGGTGTAGCGTGGGCTCCTTGGGCTTGGGCTCGATCAGGAACTGCGCGTCGAAGCCGATCTCCTTGGCGTAGTCCACGCACATGTGGAAGAGGGCGGCCATGTGGTCCTGCTCCTCCTTCATGCGGGTGTTCCAGAGGGATTCGTAGCCCTCGCGGCCACCCCAGAAGACGTAGTTCTCGGCACCGAGCCGTTTGCCGATCTCCAGGCTGTGCTTGAGCTGTCCTGCCGAGTAGGCGTAGATGTCAGCGAAGGGCGAGGTGCCGGCGCCGGCCTCGAAGCGGGGGTTGGTGAAGAGCGACGAGGTGTTCCAGAGCAGCTTGACGCCCGTGTCCTTCATGGCGGCCTCGATGCGGTCGATCACCTTGTCGAGATTGGCGTCGGTCTCGCGCAGGGTGTCGCCCTCGGGAGCCAGATCGCGGTCGTGGAAGCAGAAGAACTCGACCCCCAGCTTGGTGAAGAGTTCAAAGGCGTAGTCCACCTTGGCCAGCGCCTGATCCATGGGATCGGTGTAGCGGTAGTAGGGCCTCTGCGCGGTGGGATCTCCGAAGGGATCCACCAGGCCCTGGTTGAAGGTGTGCCACCATGCCACAGCGAAGCGCAGCCAGTCCTTCATAGGCTTGCCGGCCACCACCTTGTTCTTGTCGTAATAACGGAAACCCAGACCTTCCTTCACGCCCTGGCGACCCACGTATTCGATCTTGTCGACGTCCCACAGACCCATCCGAAATGCTCCTTTGCTTAATTGCATCCGCCGTTACAGCGTTCACAGGGGAGGAAACCGGTTCCTGCCTCCTGAATATCAAGAGTAGAGGGATGAATCTATTTTGTCAATTCGTTGAATTATATAGATGTGGTATCGCTAACCCAGGTACCACTCAGTGGTTTTCAAGAAACTCCTTCGCCCTATAAGACCCCGCACTCAACTAGCACCCAACGACGAAAGCCGAACTCCTTTTGGTCCGATAATCTGTCCCGCCGGTTTCAAGCCTTGACATAAGAAACCAGCCAAGGCAATGACCGACGGGCAGATGCTTGAGCGATTTGTTCAACTCGACATCTATGCAAACCTAAGACACCATGCATGGAAAGCTCAAAATGCCGCAGAGCGACGCTCTACTCATTGATGGTCATCCTTGCGCTCTCCCGACCTTTCGACATGACCATCGCAACCGATCCGATCAGGAGTTCGTCCCTTTCCGAAGAATGTCGGCGAAGCCCCAAATCACGGAGGCGATCCGCCCCAACTCCGATTCGCGACTGACCTGACGCCAAACCGTGGCGTAGGACTCGAACCAGATCTCCAAGGCATCGGCCAGGCCCCGGTCGGCGCCGGCATCCGGAGCTCCAGGCAGAACGCCATGGCAAACGGCCAGACTACGACCCAATGCGTTAAAGAGGCGTTGGCCATGGACAGCCACCAACTGAGCCTGCAAAGTTCTGCGCGCATCAGCCTGGCTTTCGGCGGCCGCCCTGCCCATGCGTGCAGCCGCGTCGACCAGCAGAGCGTCACGCTGATCCACCTGCTCAAGGCGATTGCGCAAAGCCATAAGCAGGTTACGGCGAGCTTCGTCGACATCGGCAGACGGATCCGGTTCAGGCACGCCTGGCACTGTAGATGCCACATCCTGATTAAGACCGCCGTGGCGGTCGTCCAGCTCCCAGTAGCGCACCATATCGTCCCAGCCGAAGACCACACTGGAGCCTGCCTGAATCAGCGCCGGCAGATAGTCCCCCGTCGCATCCCCATAGACCAGCAGGCCCATATCCCTGTCCACCCGGTCCCGATCATCGTCATCGGGATTCCAGAAGCACTGGGCGGCGTAGGCCATGCCAGGCAAACTCATACGCGGATCGTTGATATGCCCGTAATCGCCCCAGTCCGTGACCATGGCCCCAACGGCACCGTATTGGATCCCGTATCGGCTCAGACGGCTGATGTTGTTCCATGCATTGTCGATTCCAGGCAGAAGATGATTCCAGTCGTGAACGGCCGAGCAGACTATCTGCCGGGCCCCTGTAGAGGCTACAAGAGCAACCTTGTCCGGCTCTACCTGCGGGTCATAGAGCCAGTTGAGCAGCGTGCAGTCCTTGGGCAACCTGTCCAGGACCTTGGGCATGGACACAGCGACATCACCCCAGAACATGGGATGACGGCCGTGTGCATGCAGGTGATCGCACAGGCTGATCAGATAGTCGGCATACATGTCAGCAGGATCCTTGCTGGAACCGTCCTGCCGCGAACGCCCCTTGCCCAGATCAAAGGTCTCGTCTCCGCCGATATTGAAGTTTCGCGTACGCATAAGCGGCGCATAGGCGTCAATCAGCCCTGTAGAGAATGCCAGAGCCTGTGGGTGGTTGACATTGATGGTGTGATGCTCCTGACGCTCTATGAAAGAGTATGGCCGGTCCGCCTGCTCGGGAAACTCGCCCAGATTCCTGAATCCGCGAGTGCGAAGGCTGGTGTAATGGTGGCCGAAGGTGGAAATCGAAGGCACCAACTCGATGCCCAGGCGGGCGCAATAGTCATCGAAGTCGGTGATCTGCCCGGGTTCCAGAGGGCTTGTACCCCTCCAGGCCTCGCTCATGCCCGGGAAAGCCATGGTGTGCTCGATGTAGAGCTGCAGCTGATTGAACTTATACAGGGCCAATATGTCCGCCCAGTGCCGCAGCCAGTCCATGGTGGGCACCCGACCGCGGGTCACATCCAGACTGTAGATGCGTGTTGGGTAGGCGGGGCGGTCCTGGATGTGCAGGGCGGGAAGTACAGGACCGCATTGCATGATGATCTGGCGAAGGGTCTGCACCCCCCATCGCAGTCCCTGACCGTCGCCGCTGCGGATATCCACGATCGGACGGCGCTCCCCCTGATCAGCGATGGACAGAAGATACTCTTGGGGGCCAAGTTTTTGGTCCAGATCCAGACTGATCGCGCCATTCCACGCCTGCCCTCGCGAATGATCCCAGACCATCCCCGTGGCCTGCTGAATGGTATCTGTCAACTGGCCACTCAGGACTGAACCCAGCTCCTGGTCAACCGCTGAACCGCAGACGATTCTGCCCGCCACCGGCAACAACAACCGGCCCCGATCCCTTTGCAAGTGGAGCGGCCGGGGAATCAGGGCCAATGGCCGCTCCCTAGGCGGAGCGGGGACGGCATCGATGCCATTGTCAAGACTCATACTCCATACCTTTCCCGCCACAGGCTGATGCCACTGACGACCGCGTCAGGGACATGCTCCAGCCATGGCCAACGATGGCCACCTCCTCAGCCTACCCGTACGCCGGAGACAAGAAGAGATTCCGGCATTCAGGCCGAGCGGACACCGGCAGAGTCGAATATCCTCTACACAAACAGCATTCGCACAAGACGGCAAGCCTGCAAGAACCTACGATTGGTCGCATTGGTCAAGAAGCAGAAACTGGCGAACTTTCTGGTCAACGATGACGCGTTCAACGATGGAATTGCCTCTATCGAGAAACCTTTAACAGGTTGAAACGAGTTGATACAGGTTGCGCAAGATTAATAAACGATGTTAATATATAAACGTTGTTTATAAAGTACACGAAAATGTAGTGACTGTACCACTCAAGGAGGAGGTTGACATGCGCGGCAGCCCATACGCCAGCACACCAAAGGCCCTCTCCGAGCTCAACCAGTCACGCATCGTCCAGTACCTGCACCAGCACGGCACCAGTTCCCGAGCCCAGATGGCCCGGGACATCAACCTGACGCCGGCGGCCGTGGGCAAGCTGGTGGCCCGCCTGATCGACCTGGGCCTGATCAGCGAGACCGGCAGCATGGACTCAGAGGGTGGCCGTCGATCCATCGGATTGGCACTGAACGCCGACCGCTACCAGGTCATCGGCGTCAAGTTCGCCCGCAGCCTGGTCAGCATCGGACTGTTCGACATCAGCGGCCGTCTGCTGGACTCGGAGGAGCTGCCCCCCGTCAACCCCGATGACATCCCCGGCGCCGTCGCCGAGGTCAGAACACGAGTGGAAGCGCGATTGGAGGCGCACCCCGCCATCGTGGCCGTGGGCATGGCCGTACCGGGCCCCTACCTGCGCGATACCGGCCGCATCGCCCTGGTCACCAGCATGCCCGGCTGGCGTGGGGTGGACTTTATCCACGAATTCGGCCGGGCCTTCCGCGTACCCACCTTCATCGAGCAGGATGCCCGAGCCGGTGCGCTGGCCCAGAGTCTGTTCGACCCAGGCGTGAGCGCATCCAGCATGGCCTACTTCCTGGTGGGCGAAGGCGTTGGACTGGGAGTCATCGACAGGGGCGCCCTGGTGGACGGCAGCCGGGGAGCGGCCACCGAAATCGGCCACGTCAGCATCGATCTGAACGGCCTGCCCTGCGAGTGCGGCAACCGCGGCTGCCTGGAATGCTACTGCTCGGCGGTAGCCATCCATCGCCGCATGCGCCAGCCGGATATGCGGGATCATTTCCCTGGAATCGAAGCCATGACCCATGCCAAGGCCTGCGCGGTCCTGTTCGACCAGGCCCGCTCAGGCCAGCAGACCGCCCAGACCCTGGTGGATCAGATAGCCGACTACGTGGGATATGGCTGCGTGACCATCGTCAACGCCTACAACCCCGCCCAGATCGTCATCGGAGACATGGTGGCCGCCGCCGGTACCCGCCTGCTTGAACGAGTTCGGGCCATAGTATCCCAACGTGCCCTGCCCGGCCTACGGGAGCACACGCAGATTCTGCTCTCCAACCTACCTGCCGATGCCACGCTGACCGGGGCCGCTGCGGTGGCTGCCAGCCAATTTTTGGAACATCCGGCCAGTATGGGCCGACCAGCTGTGAAGTCAACAAGCACAAGGCGGACGCATCGCCCGTCATCAGGAAAGGAACACCATGACCAGTAAACCCGTGGTCCTCAGCATCGGCGAGATCCTCTGGGACGTCCTGCCAACAGGCAAGCGGGCCGGTGGCGCGCCGGTCAACTTCAGCTATCATGCCGCGAAGAACGGGGCGGAAGGCTACGCCATCAGCGCCGTGGGACGCGACGACCTGGGCCGGGAGCTTGAGGAGGCGGTCCAGAAGGCCGGCGTCGATGCCGTCCTGCAGCACAACGACCACCCCACCAGCACCGTCGAGGTCCAGCTGACCGAGGGCATCCCCCAGTACGTCTTCAAGCCCGATGTGGCCTGGGATCATCTGGAATACACGGATGACCTGGCCGGGTTGGCCAGCAAGGCCGACGCCGTTTGCTATGGCACGCTGAGCATGCGCAGCAGCCAGTCACGCGAGACCTGCCTGCAGGTCCTGCGCCACACCAAAAGCCATGCCATGCGCTTCTTCGACATCAACCTGCGCGGCACCTTCTACAGCAAGGACCTGATCCAGGAGCTTCTGGACATGGCCACGGTCTTCAAGCTCAACGACGAGGAGCTGGTCACCCTGCGCGACATGTTCCGTGTGCCCGGAGCCACCGACGACGAACTCTGCCGCTGGTTCATGGACCAGTGGCACCTGGACACCATCGTGCTGACCGCCGGCAACGACTACAGCACAATCTATCTGGCGGACGGCCAGTCCTCCCACCTGCCCACGCCTGAAATCACTGTGGCCGACACTGTTGGTGCCGGCGATGCCTTCTCCGGCACCTTCGCCATCAACCGCCTGCTGGGGGCCTCCCTGACCCAGTCCCACCGGGCTGCCGTCAACACCGCTGCCTTCGTCTGCACCCAGCCGGGCGCCTGGCCCGAATATCCCGAGCATATCCCCGACTACCTGGGCCAGCAGGGTCAATGATCCCCGTCCTTTGAATATGATTTGGCCCCGCCAGGTCGAACTGTCGACAGGACGGGGCCAAACTTATATCTACGGTCTCGGAATTTACCAAATGCCGATGAGCCGCCACCAGCCCAGACCCACGGTCAGGAAGATAGCCACGGTCACCAGCCCGCAGATCAGGCCGATCCGCAGGAACTCGGAGGTCTTGACATATCCGGCACCGTAAATCAAGGCCGCCGGCCCGGAAGCGTAATGGGTCATGGCGCCGATCAGACCACTGGCGCATCCCAGCATCAGCGCCGCAGGCATGGCGGGGACACCGGCAGCCACGGCCACGCTGACGAAGAGCGTGTAGATGGCCGCCACCTGGGCCAGCTCGGAAGCGAACATGTAGTGGATGAAGAAGTAGAAGATCGTCAGAATGACCAGGACCAACACCCAGGGCATGCCCTTGACCAGTCCGGCGATGATCTCCCCCGCCCAAGTGGTGACGCCCAGGGTGTTCAGCGGTTCCGCCATGCCTACCAGAACACCAAAGAAGATCAGTGTGGACCAGGCCGACTTGTTGGCCACCATGTCCTGCCAGGTGATGATCTTGGTGCACAGCAGCACGGCCACACCCAGGAAGGCCACGGTGGTGGAATTGATATGAATCACCGAGCCGGTCGCCCAGAGGACCAGCATGACCAGGAAGGTCACGGCCATGATCCACTCGTGCATGCTCAGCGGGCCAAGTCCCTTGAGTTCATCCTTGGCATCCTCCTGAGCCTGGGGCACGTTCCGCAGGGTGGGCGGGAAGATGCGGTAGATCAGGGCGGGGATGAGGATCAGGCAGAGCAGGCCGGGCACGATGCCGGCCAGGGCCCAGGTGCCCCACCCGATGTCCACATGGAATTTCTGGGCCAGCTGCCCGACGACCGGGCCTGCCGCCATAGCCGTCAGGAACATGGCCGATGTAATGGCGTTGACGTTGTTGGCCGTAATCGCCAGGTAAGCGCCGATGCGTCGCCGGGACTCATCAGTGTCCGGCTTTGAATCCTGCACGTCGCTGATGGACGTGATGATCGGGAAAAGGATGCCGCCCAGACGAGCCGTGTTTGACGGGGTGGCCGGAGCCAGGACCAGGTCGGCGGCCGAGAGCCCGTATGCTATGCCCAGGCTGGACTTGCCCAGTTTGGACAGAAAGACCAAGGCGATCCTGCGGCCCAGTCCAGTGGAGACAAATCCCTGAGCGATGAAGAAGGCCGCCACGATCAGCCAGATGGAGGCACTGCCCAGTCCGTTGAAAGCCGCCTTCTTGGGGTCCAATGCCCCGGTCAGCATCCCCACGGTCATGCCGATGATAGCCACCGCTGATGTGGGCAGGGGCTGCAAAATCAGCCCTAGGATGGTGCCCACGAAGACTCCCAGCATGTGCATGCCCTGGGGAGTCAACCCCTTGGGAGGCGGTATGAGGAAGATGACCAGCCCTACCGCCACACAGATCAGAGCCTTGACCAGTTGGCCCGTATTGAAAGGCTGTTTGGCCTCTGTCTGGGGGTCTCCCTCGCCCCCGCCTGTTCGTACTGTTTCACCCATCTTTGCTCCTTCGCTCATGGTCCGGCGTATGACCGCCTGAAAACCGCCGACCTCCTCGTCGGCTTGCTCGTGTGGACTTATGCTATGCGGCAGGCGGCAGGGACGACAAATAAGCGCTGCCTATATGAAGGACGCCGCATCCGGCAGCCGCTGAAGGCCTTAAAGACCCGTCAAAGATTGGAATGATCCCCTTGGCGGCATATAGACAATGCTTATTTGCCGGGCTGCCAAGGGCTTTTCTAGGCTGATTGCAGAGGTCCGGCAACGCGGCCGGCCCCAATCGTGAAGGACAAGTGAGACCATGACAGGATTCGATACGATCAACGATTCCTATGCCAACCGGGGACTGGGATTCGACTATGAACAACGGCGCGAGCTCAAGCTGGACGGGCTGCTGCCCGCTGCCGTCCAGGATGACGAACAGCGCGAGCGCATCGTTTACCGCCGCTTCCTGGCCCAGCCCACCGATCTGGACAAGCGGCTCTACCTGATGAGCATCTGCCGCACCGACCGTCGCCTCTTCTACAGGAGCATGGACAAGCACCTGACCGAGTACATGCCCATCGTCTACGCCCCCACCGTGGCCCAGTCCATCCAACGCTACGACGAGTTCTATTCGGGCAGCGACGTGGCCTACATCTCCATCGATCACCCCGAAGGGATCGGCGACGCCCTGGACCAGTACGCCGGCAACCGACCCATCGATCTGGTGGTCTGCACCGACGCGGAAGGCATTCTCGGCATCGGCGACTGGGGCGCCCAGGGCGCTGAGATCCTGACGGGCAAGCTGGCGGTCTACACTGCGGCTGCCGGCATTGACCCCTCGCGCGTTCTACCGGTGATGGTGGATGTCGGCACCAACCGCCAGGCCCTCCTGGACAATCCGGACTATGTGGGCAATCACTTCGCCAGGGTCAGGGGCCAGCGCTACGACGACTTCATCGATGACTTCGTCCAGCAGGTCCTGCAGCGCTACCCGGAGGCCCTGATCCACTGGGAGGACTTCGGCAGGCCTGAGGCGGCGCCTGTCCTCAAGCGCTACGAGGACCGGATCCTGACACTGAATGACGACATCCAGGGCACCGGCGTGACCGTCCTGGCTGCACTGATCGCCGCCAGGAAAATCGCCGGAGCCGACCCCAAGGACACCAGGATCATGGTCTTCGGGGCAGGGACCGCCGGCGTGGGCATCGCCGACCAGATCGTGGACGACCTGATCATCCGCCAGGGCATGGATCCTGAGACCGCCCGGAACAGGGTTCTGCTCTTCGATCGTCAGGGGCTGATCGAGCAGGGCCAGGATGATCTGACCGAGGGGCAAACACGATATGCCCGCAAGCCGGACGAGTTCGCCTCAGTCACCGACAAGACCTCGCTGGCACAGGTTGTCGACGCTTTCCAGCCCACGGTGCTCATCGGCACCTCGACCAGGGCCGGAGCCTTCAACCAGGACGTTGTTGAGGCCATGGCCAAGCATGTGGAGCGGCCGCTGATCTGCCCCATCTCCAACCCCACGGAACTGGCCGAGGCCAAGGCTGCCGACGTAATCGCCTGGACCCACGGCCGCGGCTTCGTCATCACCGGCACCCCCTCAAAGCCTGTTGACTACCAGGGGGTCACCTATTCCATCGGACAGGGCAACAACGCCCTCATGTATCCCGGCATCTGCTTCGGGGCCATCGTCGCCAAGGCACGGCTGGTCACCAAGGGGATGCTCTTGGCCGCAGCCTACGCCATCTCCGACATGATCGACGTGGACAAGCCCGGAACAGCCGTGCTGCCGCCGGTGGCCGATCTCAAGGAGATCTCACGCCGGGTGGCCACTGCTGTAGCTGCACAGGCGGTCCAGGAAGGTCTGAACCGGGAGCCGATTGAGGATGTGGACGCCGCCGTCGCCAAGGCCCAGTGGCACTACGACGCCTGAGCGAAACCTGCACCTTCGCTTCTTGCGACATTGAAATTGGGGTCCGGCCGGCACGATTGATAACCGATAATCGTGGCGACCGGACCCCGGTCATGGGTCAGGAACTGTAAATATTCTCAAGGGTCAATCTTCTCAAGTCCAGATGATAATGATATGGTTCTTATAAGTAGTCTTTCGCCAAAGTTGACGGATAAACAATAAGGATAAGCAATAATCTGAGCACCAATCAAGGGAAGCGGCTCATGACCTATATGGATAATGTCCGCGACCTCGAGCTGCTTACCATGCTGGCCCGGTACGGCAGTTTCACCGATGTCGCATTGGAGGCGGGCATCTCCCAACCTGCCGTCTCGCAGGCCATCAGAAGGTTGGAAAAGCATCTGGGAACCAGGCTGGTCCAAAGGCAGCGCTTCGGCGCAGGTGACGGCACGCAGCTCACCCAATCCGGAAGAACAGTGGTGGACCACGTCGGCCAGGCCTTGGACCTGATTAACTCCCTGCCCGAGGCCTTGGCTGCGAGGACCGGGATTCGACGGCGCACAATCGGCCTGCCACCCATCATCTCTTCGCTGCTGAGCTCCGGGCAGGGGCGGCAAGGGCAGTGCGAACCAGACAAGAACACGACCGTAGAAACCATAGGGTCCCAAAAGCTGCTGAGCCAGATAGAGGCCCACCGTGTGGACTATGGGGCGGTGGCCAGCGTCGACGAGTCGTTGAGCGTGGATGGCGTGGAGACTACCAAGCTGGCCTCCTTCCCCTTCGGCATGGTCTGCACCCAGTCCATGGTCGAACGGCTGGGCACGGCGGGAATGACCAGCCTGCACCCCGAGGATCTGTCCATGCTTCCCGGGGATGTCCCCTTTGCCACCCTCAACCGAGATTTCGTCCATGCCCAGGCCGCCCAACGGCTGATTCACCTATCTGAACCGGTCAGCCACCTGATTGAAGTCTCCGACGTGGAAACACTGAAAATGGTGACCACATCCGGCCTGGTCTGCAGCCTGATCACCTCGGCCGGCGTGCACCCTGGCGATGGCCTGCATTTCATCCCCTTTGCCGGAGATGACATGCCTCGCTTCAACATCTTCCTCTTCAACGACACCAAACGCGAGGCCTTCCACGAGGACGTGGAGGAGGTGCATGCCTTCAGCGACTATGCCACCAACCGACTGGGCTCTGTGGCTTGACCAAAATTGCAGTCAATGTTGAGGGAGAAGCGGGAATATCCGCAGCGCCCATCTGTTGTATACTGACGAGGCTGGCCCGAATCGGTGCCAGCGGAGCTTGATAATTCAAGATTGGGGCTGATCGGTTTCGACGGTGACCTGTTCGTCGCAGGGAAGCGTGCCGAGAACGCGGGGGTCCGCTCGTTAATGTCCTCCCGCAAACAACAAGTGCTAAATCTAACCGCACTGAGTTCGCTCTCGCTGCCTGAGCTTCGCGCCAGGATTAACCAGTGAGCAGCTGCTCCGTTCACTCCCCTTCGCCTTCGGGGGGATGCTGAGCGTCATTAAGAAGACTTGCCTGAACTGCCGCGCCACAGGGCGGTTCGGGGACTTTTACTGCGGCTATGCCCGCCACCGGTTGTCTGCGACACAGGTGGGGGCAGACAGATAGCCACAAAGGCCAGCAGACTACGCACGTAGAAGACTGAGGGTGCGGTCACCGGACCGGGGTTCAATTCCCCGCAGCTCCACAAAACAAGGGCCGGCCGAGGCAACTTGGCCGGCCCTTTTCATACCGCCTTTACGGTTCAAGAATCCAACTCCCCACATTTTTTAGTGCGTCACATTGTCAAAAACCTTATTCATGAATCTCAAGTCATGCTCGTTTCTTCACTCGCGGAGTTAAAATAACTCCAATATAACTCCATTCGGAGCAAAAATGATATAATTCTGGAACTAGAACGACCAACAGAGCAATCGAAACGGGTGAAAACAATGAAAGAGACAGCGAGAATTCAAATTCGCACCAGTGAGGATATGAAGCGTCGGGCCTCACAGCTTTTCGAAGATCTAGGCCTTGATCTCGGCACAGCAATAAATATGTTTCTTTCTCAGTCTTTGCGCGAAGGGGGACTTCCATTTCGCTCCCAACTCTCCAATTTTGATAGGGAAATGGAGGAAGCTCAAGCTTCACCGGTCACTCACGTGGGTGATGTAGAGGATATGAAAGACATCATCCATCATGTATGAGTTTGCATATACGCAGAAATTCCTGCGTGATGTCAAGAAAATCAAGAAGAAGCATTTCGACTTAAGCAGGCTCGATCAAGTGCTCGACGACTTGGCTGACTACAATTCAGCACTACTTAAACGTAAATACCGAAATCACCAGTTGAAGGGACGCTGGTCCAAATACGAGGAGCTACATGTTGACGCAGACTGGCTCCTGGTGTACAAGCGCGACAAGAATCAAATGATTCTTACTTTGATGACCACCGGCAGCCATGACCAAACACTGTGACATAATTGAAAGTCTGGGTGATCGAACCTTGTTCCGACTGGCACGAATCACTGTACCCAATACACAAATTTGACCGCCAATTGTTTATCCACTTCTCAGTTAAAAATTAATCGTCAGCAGGATCTCCTCAAGATCAACATGCCATAATGACGATACCCTTCTTCGAGCAACCAACATGCATTTGCCGTATTGACCAGTGCCGGTCAATACGGCAAGGAACCGCAGATTGACGAATATGTCACACAGCCATGGCCGAGATCAATGCTCGGCAAGACCGCTCAATTATGCATCGCGAGTCCAGGAGTAAAAGTTCATTGTCAATCATTCGCCTATGGCACCTTGCAGAATAGCTATGGGCGAGCGCCACAAAGCAGGCCGCGCCGTCAGCATGGTCGCCAGCGAACCGACGACGATGACCGGGAACCCGCATACAAGGAAGAACCGCCAAGGAAAAACCATGGACAGACTATGGACAAGCGGCCAGTAGACCATAGCTGTACTCAGTCCGACCAGTCCGGTGCCGCCCGCTGCGATGATAATGCCCGTAGTCATCACGATGGTGCCGTCCAATATGGATATAGCAGTCAGCTGCTGCGGGTTTGCGCCGGCAATTGACAGGAGCACGAGATCGAGGTCACGATCCCGAGCGGCAATGGCAAACCCCGCGATCACACCGACTAGGGCGACCAGCAGCGCTGCCCAGAAACCATAGAGCAACTCCAGGGTTCCACCCGATGTGGCATTTGCTATTCCCGGTACTTTGTTCATGGCGATGGTACTGGTGCCTCCGGCAGCCAACAGACCGCCAACCAGAAACATACAGGCAGTCAGAGCTATAACTGTTGAGCCGAATGTAGTGTCTCGACTCCTGGCCACAGCCTGTGAACGCGCTATCCGCCAGACGGCAGACGATGACGGCACCAGAGCAGTCCAAAGTTGAGTGACCCAGCTTATAACTGGTCCCCCAGAACGTGCCAAGGCAATCAGAAGCAAGAGAATGGCGAAAAGCGGTCCACTTCCAACGGCACTTATGACCGCCTGGACTTGCTTAGGATCCAAGGGCCCAGAGCCGCTGTGCGAAAGATAGGCAAAGACAGGCAACGGCAACAGCAGCAAGGCCAGCCCAAGAAAAAGGGATACAAGACCACGTCCATGTCGGGGGCGGTCAATCGATTCGCTCTCCTCAGCACGGCGCACCACCCGGACTGGTGTCATCTTTCCCAAATCCTGCAATGTTCGGCTGGTCGCCAAGACGGCCGTGGCCAACCCCACTGCGAGACCAGTCAGGGCAGACCTCGGAAAACCGCCCCAGGTAAAAGCGAAATGTACCGGCATTCGCATCCCTGTGGAATACCAATCGAGGATCCTTCCAGCCAGCGCAGGTGAAAGAGCCACGGCAACAAGGGAAGCCGACAGAGCCAAAATCATCACCTGCAAAAGGGTAAGCACCTGGACCTGCTTAGGCGTAGCTCCCAGCAGTGAGAGAAGGGCCAGCCCCTGCCGACGTTGCCGAATTGATGCCTGCAGGGTGTGCTTGATCACCAGGCAGCCGAGCACAATGACCGTGAGAAAGACCAGACTCAGGGCCGAAGCCAGACTCTTGGCAGGATCCCTGGTCTTGACCGACAGACCCTGGTAATAGCTGTTGACGCCCATGCTCACGCTCGTGGCGCAGAGCAGGGTTTGGGTGACCACAAGAACGATAAAGACGCCAGCCCAGATGCCACTATTGGCTTTCAGGTCACGCAAGGCCCAAGTCATGTTTCATTCACCTGCCACATCCTCGTGCGTACACTCGACTACATTCCTCTATTTACATGAATAGCTGACCGACGCTGAAGACAACATCCGGCGAACCCCTGAAACGACCCTGAACTAACCCTGATTCATCCTTATGAGACCGAGCTTATTGTGATCGTATGCCTTACATAGTCTAGGCATCGCGGCATTAAAATGAAGCCCTTTAACTGGAAAGATCTAGCAAACAAGCAATTCCAACGCATTGGCCAGTTCGATGGTCATTTTGTTTCTCGATCCACAACCAGGACAGTATACAAACTACATGTCCTTTAATCATATTTATATTTAACTATATAAGGTCACAATGAGAGACGATGATAGAGCAGGTTTCAATTATGTCCACTACAAGAGATCATTCGAATATTGCTCCAATATTCCGTCCAGCAGAAAGCTGGCACGCTGAAAATGTAAGGCAATTCTTTGTAGCAATAGCATACTCTGTCCTGCTTTTAGCATCAGGAATCGGTCTCAGGTTGGCAGAATATAACTTAATTGAAAATAAAGCAGAGCTAAATCGGTATAAGCAAAATACCTTCCTACACAATTTCGTGCTTAACAATCCTTATAAAGACTCAGCAAATATGCTGCTGGCTTTGTGGACATTAATCATAAGCGTCATTATTGTCACAGCTTTTTTGGAAACAAAAACTCCTGAATCATCCAGCAAAGCGAGAGCATTCATTGTATTCGTCTGTTTCCTGTCATGTGCTATTAGCATTTTCACAGGCTACATATCCCCTGATATGTTGCAGCAGAACGATTTTGGTCTGAGCCTGTTATTGATAATCGTCAGCCTCAATATCGCAGCCTTTGCTCTTAGCTACGGCGTAAAACAGGTCTTTTCGTTTCACATGATACAGGAAAACGAAATGCTGAGATCAGATCATCTCAATGAATATCAGTCATTAGCCAAGGGATCATTGGTCAGAAGGCACCCGATAGCCGATGCTTTTCTTCGTATTACTTGCGGATTGATACTCATGACTACTCCTGCTGCTTTTATAACATATGGAATAGCAGCGCTATTCGCCAGAATAAACAATCACCCATTAGCCTCTATAGGGACGTTTATTATAACTGTTGCTTTTGAGCTGGTTCCTTGCTTGTTAGATCCTCTGTTTATGCTAGACATCGGCGTTGGCGGTCACCCAAGTAGAAAGAACCTAGAACACTACAAGGGTCGCATGGTTTGTAAATGGATATATCGAGTCTTTACAGTATTGTCTTCTTGGCTTATATCAGTGCTTCCCTTTGCCATCGTATTGAATCCAACAACTTTGCCTATGTTCTTAATTACTCTTTTGGTGCCGATATTGATCGTCGCCATCTATCTGCTACCCTGCTGGAATTGGTTTTTAGCACCTATTCATAAATGGTGGGTTAGCAATTTGATAAAAGATGACCAGCGTAATATTGAACAGATTCACTACGAAGCATTCACAAAAATTGCGGCATCATACTTAAGCTCTGAATTATCCGTGGATACTCATCGCGAGTATTTGATGCATACCGTCATAATACCCGCCGAAAAAGGAGAATGGGCAGAAATATGTGATCCCGCTTTCCGCACCACAAATCAAGTTCCCTTGCTTTCTTTATCAACTCAGGAACTTCAGAAAACCCTAGAATCTGATAACCTCAAACAGAAAAACGATATAAGTCCTGATGCAACAAAACGTCAACGCACTATCACACGCTTGATAAATAAAATCGACACCAATGATCCAGAGTTCAATTGTTGCGACCAGGAGGACTGTAAAATCTATTTAGCTGCTATCTTCGATGATCGTCAGTACTTATCAACATCTATAAGCTCAGGGGCTGATAACGAGGAAATACTACAAAAAATCATCACTCATAGTTTTTCCAGCTTCAAAGGAAGGTGGCAACTGATACTGACGCTAGTGAGGCGATGAAGCCAAGACATGCGATGTAACCATGTGTGCTTTTGACAGCTTTAATCGACCAGATCACCTAGGTTGCAGCGTTTTCCATTCCTCGTGGATAAGCAGCCATGTAATCCCAACTGATCAGGATCTCTGGCAAATTGAATCAGCATTGATCATTTACAGCTTTTGAACCGCCATAAAAATATCTGACTCTACATCTTACGATTCAACCCGTGCTACTCTGATGTTCAGAATCTAATACAGGTTCCCGGACGATGGTCAAGTACCCGGACAGCGACAAGACTTGCCGAAAGGGAACCATGTCCTCGTGGATCATACTCATACTCGCCGGCATCTGTGAATCGGTCTGGGCTACCGCATTAGGCAAGTCTCAGGGCTTTACAAAAATCGTCCCTGACATCGTTTTTATCGTGGGATTGATTCTCAGCATGGTGGGTCTGGCCTTTGCCATGCGCAACATCCCAACCAGCACGGCCTATGCGGTCTGGGTCGGCATCGGAGCTGCCCTGACTGTCCTATACGCCATGGCTACGGGCTCGGAGCCAATTTCGCTCGCCCGCATTCTACTCATCATCGGTCTGGTCGCCTGCGTGGTCGGACTCAAGGTCGTCAATTAAGAGTGATGACCATCATCACAGATATATCCAAGCAATCGAATCAAGATCAAGAGAGCAGGAATCACCATCATGACCGCAGCAATACGGCAATGCACCTCGGATGATGCCGGGCTGATACGTACCTTGGGCATTACTACCTTCCGCGACACCTTCGCCGCCGACAACAGCCGGGAGGACATGGAAGACTACCTCCGTCACTCCTTCTCCCCCGAACTTGTCAAGTCGCAACTGTCCGAACCTGAATCCGTTTTTCTGCTGGCCAGCGTGGACGGCACTCCCGCAGCCTACATGCAGCTCAACACCGGGAAGGCCCAGACGGAGCAGTTCGGTGATACTTCCATGGAGATCGAGCGGCTCTACGTTCTATCGGACTTCAAACGCCAGGGACTGGGCACCAGGCTGGTCAATCAGGCCTTCAAACGAGCCAGGAACCAGAGCCTGAGCAAAATCTGGCTGGGCGTATGGGAGCACAATAATCCCGCCCAACGTTTCTACCAAGCCATGGGTTTCAAACGGACCGGCGAGCATACCTTCACCTTGGGCGAGGACATTCAGACCGACTGGATTATGACCGCAGTGGTCATTTAATAGTTGCATCAGTACAAACAAGCGGCACCGGAAGCCGCAAAATTGCTGATGACCTCCGATGCCGCTATTGACAACCAGCACAGGGCCGTTACGGAACTGCTTACCTCTTCACTATTACTCGGCCCCTGTCAAGATCTTCGCTCGACAAAGACCAGTCCACTCATCAATCATCGAGAATCATGGATTCAAAACGCTTGCTGAACATCATTACCACAACAGCAACAACAACTTCCAAAGTGCCAATGATGAGGAATAGAGGAAGTTGCTGATCCAGCGACTTCAACCTTCCGTAGACGACCAGCATGATGGCGGTACCGATGGCTGCAGACAAGGTTAGTGAGGTCTGCATCTGCGTCTCGTAAGATTTCGGAGCAATGGCAGCAACAGTTGAGTTAGCTGCAACACCGTAAGGGAATCCACCGAAATTGCTGACCAAGTAATAAACCAGCAGCCAAACCACCGAGTATTTTCCGGCGTGAGGATTGAGCACGACAGTCGGCACAATCAGGAGGAAATTGGCGATGCCGGAGAAAAAGAAACCGAAGCAGAGACGACTGGTCGACTTCCAACGCTTGCCAAGATCAGTGACCCAGAACCAGCTGAAGAAGAGCCCCGAGAGCAAAGAAATAATACCCACAATAGTTGTGAAAGATCCTGGCGCGATTTCGATGCCCCAGAACTTGCGGTTGATCCGCTGATCCAAGAACATCAGCAAGGTGGTTCCTTGGATGGCGTAATCCACACCAATCACGATTTGCATGATAAACAGTGGAGTCACTGCACGCAACCGATGCCGTTCAGTGCTGCTGATGCGCTTGGAACGCCAGATAATGGCAAAGAAGAGAATCGCCACAACAAATGTGCACGAACTGACAGTATTGGCCAGGCTGTTCACACTGACCTTCTTGGACAAGAGCAACACGGCTATAAAAGCAGCGATGACAACCAAGGCCACCAGAGCGATTAGACTATAGCGCTTCTTCTCTTGGACGCTCAAGGGTCTGGACGGCTTTGAACCCAAGGATCCAAAGAACCGTTTACCGGGCAATCCGATAATAGCGGCATAGAGCAGAGCCGCGACAGCCCCGATAGCAAAACCGTAATGATAGTTGACCAGCCCCAATTGAGCAGAAATCACAGGAGTGATAAAGCCCGCTATGTTATTGGCGATGGCGTGAATAGCGAAGGCCCCGTCACGGCGACTGTCATCGCGATGGAAGAGCATGCCTGTCAACGAGGCGTTGGAGGCACCAACGATAGGAATGTTCATGAGGACCATGCCCACTATGGCAAAAGCCCGACCCTGACCGATTGAGAATGCAGGGATAGCAAGAAGGCCACAGGACAGCCCCTTGGTGATATTGCCGATGACCAAAGCCTTGCGAGCGCCAAAAACTCGATCAGCCAACCAGCTACCCAGTATTTCGAACATGGAATTGATGGCCGCCACGATGGCGATCAGCTGGGCCGCCTCACCCTGGGTGAATCCCAATCCTTTGGTCCAGGGCTTGTAGAGATAGTAAATCATCACAGCCCCGTAAGAGGCCCAGCAGATGGAGTTGAAAAGGTTGCCCGTGGCCAGTATGCCAATGCCCTTGGGGTAACCGAAGAAGGAACGATCTGATCTTAGATGTTCCAATTCCTCCTCTTGACGATGATCGACCTTGAGACCGGATTCATCGACCACCAGGTTTGAACCCTGCTGGTCCTTGTCCGACTGCTCGTCGACATGTTCCGATGATGTTGCCATACGCTTCTCCTCGCTTCTCACTGGTGCCTACCCTCGTTGTGCGGGCACCCTTTTGCTCTGCGTGGAACCACAGGCTGTTCCACTGTGAACGGTAAATCTTCTGTCCCTCGGCCATAGGTGCAATGAGAACGGAAAAAGGTGGATATTTCTCGGTAATACCGTCTGACGGTCGCCTGACAAAACTCCTTTGACGGGTCGTTCCTTACTCAGAACGCGCGTCATTGCAAGGATTAGGAAGATATAGAAGCTAACCAGAACAACTCCAAGCCAAAGACGCAAGATTGTCCACCCATTCGACGATTTCCCCCACCTTCATGATCGGGCTTTCGTCCATAGACTGATGAGGTAAGGCGCACCAAGGCGTCGGGGCAGAGCGGCGCCGACGGATCGGAGACGACCCGACGGAAAGCATGACCGGCCAGAATCCGCCTGTCAACGGAGGAAGTAGGTAATTCATCATGACATCATCCATGCACACTGATCAGGACTGCGTCGACGAGGCGGCCCGTCAGATCTACATCGGCAACACGGGCACCGTGGATTTCGACCTAAAACTGCCGACCGAGGGGGTGGAGGAAACTGCCATCGAGTGGACCAGCAGCGACGATCGATGGGTGAACCCTCAAGGCAAGGTCAATCAGCCCGAATACGGCCTAGGCGACCGGAACGTGACTCTGACCGCGACCGTCACCAAGGGCGGTGCCAAGGCGCAGCGCTGCTTCGACGTGACCGTGTTGCAGATGCCCAACAAGATTGAAGTGCGCAAGGTCTACCCCATCGAGATCAAGGCGCGCAAGGGCGCCACCTACTATCTGCCTATGTTCACGGCCGTGCTGACCAAGGACGGACAGAAGGTCTCCCAGCGGGTCAACTGGGACGAAGGCGTTGAGCAGCGGGACGAACAGACCGGCGAGCATGACTTCCAAGGATCCATCGACGGCAGCGACATCCGCCTGCAATGCAAGGTTCAGGTGATTGACGAAGACCCCGAACAGCCAGTGGATTCCAGCCCCAAAGTCCGCCGCGTGCCCATCTCCCGAGTGCGGCTCAACGGTGATGGAATGCTGGCAGGCAACCAGCGCCGACGGATAGCCTTCCTGAAGACCCTGGACGACGATCAGCTCCTGGTGGAGTTCCGCCGGGCCGCCCACCTGGACACCAAGGGCGCCAAGCCCATGATCGGCTGGGACGCTCCGGACTCCAACCTGCGTGGCCACACCACCGGGCACGTCCTGTCCGCATACGCCCTGGGTTATGCCGCCACCGGCGACGAGGATATCCGGGCCAAGCTGACTTATCTGGTCGACGGGCTGGCCGAGGTCCAGGCCGCCTTCGCCAAGAGCGGGACCACCAAGCCGGGCTTCCTGTCGGCCTACGATGAGAGCCAGTTCGACAAGCTGGAGAAGTACGCGCCCTACCCCACCATCTGGGCACCCTACTACACTCTGCACAAGATTCTGGCCGGGCTGATCGACGCCTACCACTTTGCCGGCAATGAAACGGCTCTGCGCGTGGCCTCGGACCTGGGCGACTGGGTCTACAACCGCGTCCACCGGCTCCCCCACGAGCAGCTGCAGAACATGTGGAGCATGTACATCGCCGGCGAGTTCGGCGGCATGAATGAGTCCCTGGCCCATCTGTACGCCATCACCGGCCGTAAGGAGCACCTGGAGGCCGCTCGGCTCTTCGATAACGACCGTCTTATGGTCCCCATGCGTCAGAAGGTGGATGCCCTGGGCGGGCTGCATGGCAACCAGCACATCCCCCAGGTCATCGGTTCGGTGGAGCTCTTCCGCCAGACCGGGCTGCCCTACTACCTGCAGCAGGCCGAGTTCTTCCTCAAGTCGGTCATGGGTCATCACATCTACGCCATGGGCGGCACCGGGCAAGGCGAGATGTTCCAGCAGCCCGACGTGATCGGTGCCCTGCTCAAGGACAACACTGCTGAGTCCTGCGCCTCCTACAACCTGCTCAAGCTGTCGGCGCTCCTGTTCTCATTCGACCCCGATCAGGAGTATGCAGACTACACCGAGCTGACCACACTCAACCACATCGCCGCCAGCACCGACCATGTGGCCCAGGGTGGCAGCCTCTACTTCTTCCCCACTCAGCCGGGCGGCCGCAAGGAGTTCGATGAGGAGAACAGCTGCTGCCATGGCACCGGCCTTGAATCACACTTCTACTACGCCGATGGAGCCTTCTACACAGACGAGACGACCCTGTGGATCGAGCAGTATCTGCCCTGCAGCCTGAACGACATGGACCAGAAGATGGCCCTGAGCGTTGACGTGGACGACCGCCACCCCGAGAAGGTGATCATCACCATAGAGGCCCTGGACAGGCCGCGCCTGGCCCTACGCATCCCCGCCTGGACCCGCGGCAGGGTCCATGTCGACATCGACGGAACCCCAGTGTCCCAGGCTCTTATGGGCACCAACCCGGCTGTAGCGGTCCTGGATGCGAGCGCCTGCGGTCTGGATTCCTGGTCAGGAACCACCATCACGCTGACGTTCGATCCGGCCATCCGGCTGATCGGCACCCCAGACAGACCTTCCCTGGCCGCCGTGGCCTGGGGACCCTACGTGCTGGCCGCCTTGAGCCCCAGCACCGATATGCAGAGCCTTGACATCGACCGGAAGGATCCCGGGTCCGCCTTCGAACGCCAGGGCGAGGAACTGGTCTTCCGTCACCGGGACAGCGGCCTGGATTTCGTCCCCCTCTGGACCATTGACCATGACCAGCCCTACCATGCCTACGTCGAAGTGGCTAGTCACTGACCGCAACCGAAGGCCGAGGTTTCAGCGACAGGGAGGACGGTCAACACGAATCAGGCAATCATCACCAGTTTCCCCAACGATACGGCGGTCTTCAAATCCGCAGGGCGCTTCATCGGCACCCCCGGATGGATCCACGAGCGCCGCACCGTTGACAGTTTTGAGCTGATTCTGGTTGAAGAGGGCATCCTCCCGCTTGCCGTAGCCGGACGGCAACATGATCTGAAGGCGGGCGGTCTGCTGTTGATCCCGCCCGGCACCCCTCATGAGGGCAGTCGACGGCTGGGACAAGAGCCGCTGACCTTCTACTGGGCCCACTTCACCTTGCCTGACTGGCAAAGGGTTCAGAATCTGCCTGACGAACAGAGGAATAAAAAGAACCAGAGCGTGGCACGAGTGGTGCTGCCCCTGGATTTTCGTCTGGCAGACAACAACCGGGTGACCGTCATGTTCAACCAGCTGCTGGACATCTATCAGCGCACCTACCCGAATCCCAGCCCCTACTGCAGCTATTTCATGACCTGCCTGCTCATGGAGATCTCCATGGGAAGGCCCGAGCCCAAGAACCCTCAAGAAGCGGACGACGAGGACAGCAACCTTCAGCAGGTTCAGGATTGGATTCGTATCAATGCCTGCGACCGGATCAGCGTGGCCAGCGTAGCTGAAAATTTCAACTATTCGCCCTCCTACCTGTCGACCATCTACAAGCGACGATTCGGCATAGGCATCACCGGGCAGATTCGGCGGATCCGCATCGAACGGGCGCAGGAGCTGCTCCTGTCGACCTCCATGGGCGTCAGACAGATAGCCGAGGCCTGCGGGTACGACGACCCCAAGTACTTCATGCGGGTCTTCAAACACTTCTCCGGCCTGACCCCAACCAGGTACCGGTCCAGCTTTTCCATGCGACACTACAACAACGCCTGAGGTCTTTAGACTGAAGGCATGAGAATCGTTATACAACGGGTCAGCCGTGCCCGGGTCGATGTGGTCGACGAACAGGGGCAGCCGGATCCAGATTTCAAACCCCAGAGCATCGGCACGGGGCTCCTGCTCCTGGTGGCCGTCCAGGACAGCGACGGGGCTGACCAGGTGGACTATGCCGTCCGCAAGCTGACCCGGATGCGTATCTTCTCTGACGAGGAGGGCCGGATGAACCAGTCGGTCATGGACTGCGGCGGATCCATCCTTTCCATCTCCCAGTTCACCCTTTATGCGGATCTGCGTCGCGGCAACCGTCCCAGCTTCATGGCGGCCGGAGAGCCCCAACACGCCCAAAGCGTCTGGCAGGACCTGAACCGGGCGCTGGCCGCGGCCGGTGTCCCTGTTGCCGAAGGGCGCTTCGGTGCCCATATGCGAGTGGATCTGGTCAATGACGGCCCTGTGACCATCCTGCTGGACACCGACAGGCTGATAAAGAAAACAACCCCTCCAGCAGCTATTTGACGATGGGCCGCAGAGGCGCCGAAACATCCAGCTGATGCTTGTCACCGATCTTGGAGGAATCGTTGATGATCTTGTCTACCACGGCCTGCTTGAGCTTCAGGTCTGAGCCGTCACCCCAGATGATGACATGTTTGCCCTGGTCGAGCTCGGTGGTGATGGAGTCCTGGGTTTCCGCAGTCACCTTGGTCACCGAATGGCGCATGGCCTCAGGCATTGTCGACAGAATCCGCAGGGTCTGCCTGACCGCCTGATCCTGTTGGGCCCGCTTGACGGTGGCCACCTGGATGACCGGCACCCCATCCACCGGATTGGCCACGGTGTTGAGCACCCTCCCCTGCCTGTCGACGGCCGTCAGCTTACCCTGCGCATCCTTGAAGACCGCTGTGGGCTCCTGTGCATCGAAGGTCACCTCCAGACCGTGCGGGAAACTCTTGCGGACCCTGGCATCGGTCACCCCTGCCATGCTGCTGATCTCCTGCTCGACGCCATTGGTGGAAACCAGCAGCAGCGAGCGATCCCCCTGATGGGCCACGATCGAGGCCACCCGATCGTCGGACACCCAGGCATTGCCGCCGCTCACATTGATCTGGTCGGCCTGCAGACGGAAGACCGGCGAGAGGAAGAGCAGCCATGCCAGTCCCGCGATCAGAGCCATGACCAGAATGACGATACCCGTCCGGATCAGGACCAGCCTGCGGCTGACCTTCCTCTTCTCGCGCACCCGGGCCTGAAAGTCCAGCACCTTGGGACGAACGAAAATCCCCAGTCCCTGCTCCTCCTGATCCGTGCCGATCCTGCCAGAAACGGGCCGGTCCGGCGGTATGGTCCGCGCATCGACGAATCCTCCGGCCGAACTTGTCGAGCGTGAGGTCGCGGATTTGGATGCCGCAGACTTTGAGACTGAAGCCTTGTTCCCTTTTACCAAGGAGCGGGAGGATGAAGAGGCCGACCTGGCGCTGCGAGTCCGGGATCCGCCTGGATTCTTGGCACGATTCGGACGGCCCTTAAGACGCTTCGACCGCTTGAGACGCCTGCCCTCGCTGCCGGTTTTTTCAGTCTTGAACCGGCGGCCTGCAAGCGCTGCATCCTCGGCGACAGTCGACCTGGCCGATCTGGCGGTTCTGCTGGTCCGCTGTTCCTCTCCCGAAGACTTGGTGCGCCCAGACCGGGCCGTCCGTGTGGCCTTGGCAGCCCGGACGGCCCGGGTCCTGGATGAAGCCCCACTGGAGGCGCGACGACCTTTGCCGGTCTTCACTGCTCGTCCCGTTCAGCCAGCCTGTCAAGAATGACCGGCCCCATGTCGGTGACATCGCCGGCGCCCACGGTCAGGATCACATCACCCGGCTCCGCCCGTTCGGCCAGATCCAAAGCCGCCTGATGCATGTCCGGGCAGGCCCGGAAAACGGCCCCAGCCGACCTATTCCCGGAATCCTGAGACTCCGGGTCTTGTGCCTTGCGTGCCGCGTCGGGGATTGTTCCAGCATCAACACCCGGAAAATCGCTGGCCAGCTCACGCGCGGGGAAGATGTCGGTGACGGTCACATCGTCCGCCAAGGACAAAGCAGCCGCGAAACGATCGGCGAAGATGGCGGTGCGCGAATACAGGTGGGGCTGGAAGAGCACCCTGATGGTCCGGCCCGGATAGCGTCGCCTGGCAGCGGTCAGCAGGGCGGCGATCTCCGTAGGATGATGGGCGTAATCGTCCACTACGGTGACCCCATGCTGGATTCCACGGACCTCGAAGCGCCGAGAGGCCCCACGGAAGTCTGCGGCAGAAGCGGCGGCCGTATCAGGATCCATTCCCAGCAGGATGGCAGCGATGATGGCTGCGGCGGCATTGCGGGCGTTATGGATGCCGGGAATCGCCAAATCCACCTGCAGATCGAGCGGCTTGCCGACCTCCAGCCCCGCCGCCTGGAGCATTTGCTCGGGGAGAGCCAGACGGCAATGCTCACGACCGCTGCCGCTGCTCTCGGACTCGGACCCGATGCGGACCAGACCCAGAATCCCAGGCAGGGAGTCAGCACTCAGCTCGGGATTTGATGAATAGACAATAATCTTGGCCTGGCAGTCCCCATGCAGCCGCTGCAGCACCTCCAGGGCACCCTGGTCATCCCCGCAGACCACCAGGAAGCGGCGGGCATGCCGGGCATGTTCCACAAAGGCCTGATGAAAGGCGTCAGCCGTGCCGTAGTGGTCCAGATGGTCGGGCTCCACGTTGGTGATGATGGCGATGTCGGGAGTGTACTTGCCAAAGCTGCCGTCGGACTCGTCCGCCTCGGCCACCAGGACCCGTCCGGCTCCCACATGCCCACCGTCCATGGGCCCCCGGTCGCTCTGGAGGCTACCTCCGATGGCGTAGCTGGGATCGGCCAGGCTCCCTTGGCCGCCCTTGGTCAGCAGGTGTGCCAAGAGAGCGCTGGTGGTGGTCTTGCCATGGGCTCCGGCCACGGTGACTGAAATCCTGGAGGCCATGAGCAGGGCCAGAATGTCGCTGCGATGGACCAGCCGAGCGCCTGCGTCCCGTGCTGCTAGAATCTCGGGATTGTCGGGCTTGATGGCGCTGGACCAGACCACTGTGCGCGCCCCGACCACATTGCGGGCATCCTGACCGATGGCGACCCGGATCCCCAGCTGACGCAGACGACGGGTTTTCTCCCCCTCGGCGCGGTCGGATCCGGAGACCTGCACCCCCTCCTGGTGGAGCATCTCAGCCAGCACGCTCATCCCGGCTCCGCCGATGCCGATGAAGTGTGTGGGACCCAGATCCTTGGGGTCGTGCACTCCGGCCTGGGCCAGGGCAGGCAGGCAGGGGTCCAGGACCGGCAGGGACCGGTCACTGCCATCCTGCCGACCGGGCACCGTATTCAATTCATGCTTGGGCACAGTAGTTGCATCTCCTCCAACAGTTCAGGACCATTCAGGACGGTCACCCGTCGCCTGCCTCCATTATGCCCGATTAGGCCCTCCCGGAGTCCTTGCGGGCGAGGTGTTGGCGGCCATGGTCAGGATCTGCTCGGCCATCACCTGGGCGGCATCGCGGATCCCGTATCCCCAGGCCCGGCGGCGCATGTCAGCCAGCCTATCCCTGTCGGCCATAAGGGCAGGGATGTGGTCGGCTATCCATTGAGCGTCCAGGGCCGCGTCATCCACCATGAGTCCTCCCCCAGCCTGTACGACCGGCTGAGCATTGAATCGCTGTTCACCGTTACCGATGGGCAGGGGCACGTAGACAGCGGGCACACCCAGGGCGGCCAGCTCGCTGACTGAGCCTGCACCGGCCCTGCAGACCACCAGATCAGCGCAGGCGAAGGCCAGATCAATCCGCTCCAGGTATTCGGCCATGTGATAGTCCCCCTGGCCCTGGTGGTCCGGGTCCAGATCATTGATGGCTCCATCGCCCAAGTCAGCCGCCACCCGCTTCCTGACCTGGTCGGCCTTGCCACGGCCCGTCAGATGGATAACCTGGGTTCGGTCCAGCAGCTGCCGGGCCGCGCCAGCCACCGCCTTGTTCAGGCTGAGTGCGCCCAGAGACCCCCCGGTGACCAGCAGGATGGGCCTATCGGGATCCAATCCCAAGGACTGCGCAGACTCCCTGCGGGCTCCTGAAGGATCAGCCTCCATCTGCTTGGCCAGTCGGGCGATGGCCGGCCGCAGGGGCAGGCCCACGCGGCGCACGGGCACTCCCGACCGGGCCCGGATGCCGGTATCCTCATAGGCCGTACCCACGAAATCAGCCCAGCGGGCACCCAGCTTGTTGGCCATGCCCGCTCGTGCGTTCTGTTCATGGACGACGATGGGCAGACCAAGGTTTCGTGCGGCCCTGTAGGCCGGCGCCGAGGCATAGCCGCCAAAGCCGACCACCAGGTCGGCCGACCGAGCCTGCAAATAGCCTCGGACCCGCTGCACCTCACGCCGCCAACGCCGGGGGAAGTCCAGGGCGGCCTTGCCGGGACGACGAGGGAAGGGCACCTTCTCAATCAGATCCAAGGGAAGCCCGGCTGCCGGTACCAGGTCGTGCTCCAGCCCGACAGCAGTGCCGATCACGCTGACAGAAGCCTGGGGACAGCGTTCCCGAATGGCCGCAGCCACACTGAGCAGGGGGTTGACATGCCCTGCCGTCCCCCCGCCGGCCAACACCAGATGGGGACCAGCGCCTTTTCCGGCATGCTCCTGGGCAACCCCAGGCATCCCTTTCTCGGTCCTCGTCGCTGTCGTCATCCGCGAATCCGCTTCCTTTCCGCCAAATCCATTCCGCATCTCAGGACCCGTCCGTGGCTGCCATCACGTCCGGCTGGGTCCGAATCATCTTCAGGGCCACCCCGGCCGAAGCCAGACAGGAGATCAGGGCGGTCCCTCCAGCCGATACAAAGGGCAGGGGCAGTCCAATGACCGGCAGCAGGCCCAGAACCACGCAGATGTTGACCAGGGCTTGGCCCACCAGCCACACATCCAGGCAGATCAGCACCATGCCCGCATATCGGTCCTTGGTGGTCAGGGCGATTCTCAGCATGCACCAGCCCATGACCACAAAGACCAGAATAAGCATGGCCGCCCCTACAAAGCCCAGCTCCTCGCCGATGACAGCGAAGATGAAGTCATTGTGCGCCTCGGGCAGATAGTTCCACTTCTCCCGGGAGTTGCCCAACCCGACACCGGTCAGACCCCCCGAGGCCATGGCGTAGAGCCCGTGGATGGACTGGTAGCAGACCCCTTGAATGTCATCGGCCGAGCACTTGCCGTAGGCGGCCATGATCCGCTGGGTCCGGTTGCTGTTGCCATAGACCGAAATGCCGATGACCGCCGCCATCCCCAGGACCGCCAGGCTGAGCAGCCAGCGTAGGGGGAAGCACGAGACCAGGAAGGCCACGAAGCCGATGATCACGATGATCATGGCTGTACCCAGGTCCTTGCCCAGCATGATCAGCAGGAAACTGACGATAAAACCGGCGGCCGGTTTGGCATAGGCCTTGGCCAGACTCTTCAGATCCGAATTCTTGCCCACCTGCCGCTGGGCTTCTATCAGAGCCTGGGGCAGCCACAGACACAGGGCCAGCTTGAGCAGCTCGGCCGGCTGCATGGAGACGCCCCCGACCGAGATCCACCCCTCATTGCCGTTGGCAGAACGCCCCAGCGGAGTGCGGGTCAGCAGCTGGACACCCTGGCTGGCGATCAGAAACCAGGTGCTCCAGTTCCGGTAGTGGTCGACACTGATCCTCACAGCCAGCAGGGCCAGCAAGAGCCCAAACACTGCGTAAACGCTCTGGCGAATGACCTGGCTCCAGGGTGAGCTGCCCTGGGCCACCAGATCCACAGCCGAGGAGGAGAAGACCATCATCAGGCCGAAGACCGTGGTGGCGACGACCGTGGCCAGAAAGCCGTAGTAGCACCAGAGCGGGTTGAGAATGGCCCGCCATCCCCGGTAGCCCCCCTTGCCGCCAGCCCCCCGGGAGGAAGCCGTGTGCGGATCAGTGTCGCGCTTCATGCTCGTGGACCCATTGCGTTGCCTGCCGGGCAAACTGATCGCCCCGGTCGGCATAGGAGGCGAACTGATCCATGGAGGCGCAGGCAGGTGCCAGCAGAACCACCTGGCCAGGCTGTGCGTAGGATCCGGCCGCGCGAACAGCACGAGCCATGACCTGGTCGCCTGCACCAGGGTCGATCAAGGTAACCGGAAGATCGGGTGCCTGGTCCTTGATGGCCTGGATCATGGGCTGCTGATTCTGGCCAATGACCACGGCTGCGGCCAGCTTGGACCTGCGGGACCGGACCAGATCATCGAAACGGGCGCCCTTGGCCAGTCCTCCGGCCAGCCAGACCACCTGTCCGTCATGGTAGCTGGCCAGGGAGGCCTCAGCGGCGTGGGCGTTGGTGGCCTTGGAATCGTCCACAAATCGGATGGCCTGCGAACCCTGGCCCAGGGTGGCCACGGTACTGATCCTGTGATCGCCGGGCGTGAAAGCGCGCATGGCCTTAATGGCCGCATCGACCCGGGCCCCAGCGCCCAGTGCCAGGGCCAGAGCACAGAGGGCATCAGCAAGCAGATGGGGATAGACCGTGCCATCGGGCTCGCACAGGTCCGTCAGATCGGCCACCCTGACCAGCCGGATACCCCCCTCAAGGTCCTGACCTGTCAATCCGCTGCGGTCCACGACCCAGCCGTCCTCCACGCCCAACTGCCCAGACTCGGGCCGACCCAGGGTGAAGCCCACCCGCAGGCAGCCGGAGGCTGGCTGAGCCTGTCCGGCCAGATCAGAGACCCGGGAGTCGTCGGCGTTGTAGACCAGAGCCTTGCGCACGCCCCGGTAGATGCGCGCCTTGTCGGCCGCATAGGCCTCGAAGCCCCCGTGCCAGTCCAGGTGGTCGTCGGCCAGATTGGTGATGGCCGCGCACTCCAGGGCCGGCGAGAAGGTGAAGTGCAGCTGGAAGGAGCTCAGTTCCACGCAGAGTATGTCATTGTCGGGATCCAGAACGGCTGTGGAGACGGCCTTGCCGATGTTGCCCACCGCCGGGGCCGTAAACCCGCTGGCCTGCATCATGGCGGAGACCATCCTGGTGGTCGAGGTCTTGCCGTTGGTGCCGGTGATCCCGATCCAGGGTGCTGGACGGCCGGTCCGTGCTGAGGGCACCCGCAGCAGCCAAGCCATCTCCACCTCGCTGACCACGGGGATGCCCCGACGCTGCGCTTCAAGGATGAATGGAGTACGCGGATTGAAGACTGGCGAAGCCATGACCAGGTCCACCCGGCTCCAATCCACCTGGTCGAAGTCATGGAGATCAGCCTGCGGGGCACGCTGGTCTACGGTGATCACACCAGCTGCCCGTCCTCGCAGGGCTACGGCCACGCTCCGTCCGGAAATGCCCAGCCCCGCGACCAGTACACGCTTCCGGCTCAAGTCCATATCCATGAACACCTCATTCCGCTAGCTCCGGCATCTGCTTGGCATGATACCGGCTGCCGAAGTCCGGTACCGTGAATGGACGCACTCAGATGGGCAGCCCGGAACGGACCACCCAGTCTGCATAGAAGCAGACCAGGGCCAGCAGGACGAAGATCAGGTCAACCATCCAGAATCGGACAACCACCTTGGACTCCTGCCAGCCCATCAGCTCGAAGTGGTGGTGGATGGGCGCCATCTTGAAGACCCGCTTGTGGGTGAGCTTGAAGTAGCCCACCTGGATGACATCAGAAGCTGCCTCTCCCACGAAGAGCCCGCCCAGGATGACCGCCAACAGTTCGGTATGGGTGGCGATGGACAGGGCCGCAAAGAGCCCGCCCAGAGCCAGGGATCCGGTATCTCCCATGAAGATGGAGGCCGGATTGGTGTTGTACCAGAGGAAGCCGAAGCAGGCCACAGCCGCGCAGCAGGCGATGATGGCCAGGTCCAGGGGGTCGGAAACCGCGTAGGCATGGCCGGGATGACCGCCGCCCTTCAAGTGGTAGCTCTCCCAGAAGGCGATGACCGTATAGCCCACGAAGGCGATCATGGAGGAGCCCGAAGCCAACCCGTCCAGGCCATCGGTGAGGTTGACCGCATTGCTCCAGGCCGTCATCAGCAGATTGACCCAGATGATGAAGAGCACCACAGACAGGACGCTGCCCGCCATTCTGAAGTCGATGATGGGTTGCTCCACGAAGGATATGCCCGCCTGGGCGCTGGGGTAACCGTTCTTGGTGGGCAGCTTAAGGGCCAGCACCGCGTATATGGTGGCCAGAATGAACTGGCCGATGAACTTGGCCCTGACCGACAGGCCCAGATTCTGCTTTTTGCGCACCTTGGCGAAGTCGTCGATGAAGCCCAGGAAGCCCATGGAGAGCATGGCGAACAGGACCAGCATGGCCGACAGGGACACGGACTCCCCCCGTGACAGGTAGCGGTAGAGCGCCGAGGCCGCCCATCCCAGCAGAATGGCCAGGTTGATGACCAGCCCGCCCATGGTCGGGGTGCCGCGCTTGACCAGGTGGGACTTGGGCCCGTCCTGGCGGATGTACTGCCCGTAGTGCAGGCGGTGGACCAGCCGTATCAGCAGGGGGGTCCCCGCCAGCGTCACCACCAGGGCGACCAGGATTCCGATGATGAGGGCAATCACAGTGTGTACTCCAACTCTTGGATGCTGTCCTTGAATATTAGACCCCGCTGCGGGGATGCCAGTGGACTCATGGCTCAGCCCTGCCACCGGTCGGCCAGATCGGACAGGCCGGACATGTGCGAGCCCTTGAGCAGAACCAAATTCTGCCGGTCCGAATGCCTGGCGCACAGATGGCGGACCATCTGGTCGGCCTGGTCAGCGTCCTGGGCAAAGAGTACTCGCATGGCCCCAGGCTGATCCTCGCTCGGATCGGATGGGCCGCCGGCACCACGGACCAGGGCCTGGACCAGAGTATCCATCTGTTGGTCCCGGCAACCCACCGCGACCAATGCATCAATGCCCTGACGACGGCAATAGGCGCCAATCTCCTGGTGCAGCTGCTCCCCTCGATCGCCCAGCTCAAGCATGACCCCCAGGACCGCTATCCGATAGACCGGGCCATCGGATCCCTTCCAGGCAGCCAGGGCATCCAGCCCGGCCCGCACGGAGTCGGGGTTGGCATTGAAGGAATCATCGATCAGGGTGAAGGAGGCATCCGGCAACCGGACCGACGATAGGGCCATCCGATGCGGACTTATTCGCCGCTGTCGACCCAGCTCATCGGCAATGCGCTCTGCGTCCAGACCCAGGGCGTGGGCCACCGTGGCGGCGGCCAAGGCGTTCATGACATTGTGCCGTCCCGGGATACCCAGACGCAGCCGAACCGGCTGCTGGCCACGCAGGTACAGTTCGAAGGCCGGCCTGTCCAGACTGTCACTGTCCAGATAGTGAGCCGATCCGTCCAGGTTGCGATCCCGCCCGCCGTCCTCAGCGGCCATGCCAAACCGCAGAACCGGCCCAGAGGCCAGATAGGCCATGGCGGCCACCCGGGAATCGTCCGCATTGAGCACGGCGGTCCCGCCCGGAACCAGGCCTTGCACGATCTCGCTCTTGGCCTGGGCGATGCGTTCCACAGAGCCGAATTCACCCAGGTGGGCCACTCCCACCTTGAGGACCAGGGCCATGTCCGGGGGAACCATCCGGGTCAGACCTGCTATCTCGCCCACGTGGCTGGCGCCCATCTCCGCCACCAGGTAACGGGTGTCCGGCCCGACCTCCAAGGCGGTCAGAGGCAGACCGATCTCATTGTTGAAGGACCCGACCGGAGCCACCACAGGACCCAGCAGGGCCAGCAGGGAGGCCAGCAGATCCTTGGTCGTGGTCTTGCCGACAGAGCCGGTGATGCCGATGACAGTGAAGGGACCTTGTGCCTCGCGCCGACGGTCTATGTTGGCCCGGGCCAACAGACCCAGAGCCACAACTGTATCGTCCACAAGAATCTGAGGCAGGTCAGCACCTGGAACCAGGTGGTCGACCAGGGCCGCGCGGCAGCCCTTGATACCCAGACCGGGAACATAGTCATGGCCATCCACATGCTCGCCCTTGATGGCTACGAAGAGTCCATCGGCCCCCGCCTGCCGGGAATCGGTCACCACCCGCATGCGCACCGACCGCCGATCGGGTTCGCGACCGGGACCGGCCTCGACCAGCCGACCGTGCACATATTCGACGACCTCTTCCAGGGTCATGGGCATGGACCCGGCCCCTACAGACTGACTCATCCTCACCTCTCAGGACATTTCACGGGAGACGCGCAGGGCGCTCCTGATGTTGTTGCGTTTGACTCCGGCGGCCATGGTCATGGCGATGCACAGGGACAGGTCGTCGCTTTCTGCATCGGCGGGCAGGGACTGGCGGGCCAGGTCGTCCGATTCCTCGTTACGTCGGGCCACAATGGTGTGCCCGCCCAGGCTGAATCCGTATCGGCGGGCCCTGGAGATCAGGCGTACATGCCGCATATCGCGGGTTGAGCCCTCCTGGGCGCCTAAGGCCACCACATCCAGATTCACCGCCTGCAGGGCATCCCTGGCCAGGGTCTGTTCATCCACGGAGATGACCACGGCGGCCGCTCCGTCCTCCAGGGCAATGGACAGACTGCGCTGCACATCGAACATGCTCAGGGGGTATTCCAGGTCCAGTCGCCGGTCCAGCGAGTATGAGCCCTTGGCACTGAGAATACCGACGGGATTGCCCAACACGTGCAGGAAGTCGGCCAGGAGATCCACCTGGTCCTGCACCTGGGAACCGACCAGGGCAAAGACAGCCAGGGCTCCAGAAGGGTCTCCAGCGGCATTGGCCAGCAACTGGCCCATCTGCCAGGGGTGCATGGTGCCGAAGAGCAGGGGTATGTTGGCTCGTCCCACCTCTTGGCGGGCCGAAGTCGGCAGCAGGGCTGCGTAGGCCCCTCGACGCTCGGCCTCCTCGATCATGCCCTGGTCCACCTGCTGGTCTGCAGGCACATAAAGGCTGCCGGGCCGTACTGAGGGCAGGTCGTCCACCAGTGAGGTCACCGTGACTGGTTCAGCGAAGTCGGGGACCAGGGTAAGCCCGTAGCGCCCCTTGAGCTGACCCAGGGTCAACCGTCGGGAGATTGATTCACTCAGCGCACTCATGCTGCAATCTCTCCTTCGTCCGGGAACGCCATGATGCCTGCCGGTATCACCATGTTACCGGGATAGCATCGGTTCTGGGCTGGGACGTGGGGACCTGGTATTTCTGCATAAGGAATTCACCGATCTGGGCGAAGATGGGACCTGCGGTGACGCCGCCGAAAATCCCGGCGCTGCTGTGGGGGTTCTTCAGCACCACGGTGATCACAAAGCGGGGATCGTCAGCGGGCAGTATGCCCACCCAGTCGCTGACGATGCCGCCCAGCCTGCCGGAGCTGTCGGCTACCTCGGCGGTGCCGGTCTTGGCGGCTATCCTGTAGCCTTCCACCTTGACCGTCTTATCGTATTTCTCTGACACCGATTCCATTGCGTTCATGACCTCGGCGGCCACCTTCTCGTCCACGACCCTGACCTGATGAGCTTTGGGGGCGCCCTGACCGCGGATGATGGTCTGGTCGGAACGGACCCCCTTATTGGCAAGGGTGGCGATGGCATTGGTCAGCTGAACGGCGTTGGTGGCATAGCCTTGGCCGAACAGCACCGTGTTCCGGGTGCGCCGGTCCCAGGTCTGAGGTGTGGTCAGCAGCCCCTTGGACTCCCCCGGCAGACCCAGGGCCGAGACCTGGCCGATGCCGAAGCGGGTCAGATAGTCGTAACGCTTCTGGTCCGGATAGTTCTGGCCGGCCATGACCATGCCCACGTTGGAGGAATTCTGCAAAATTCCGGCCAGCGTCCAATGCTCGTCCCCATGGTTGAAGGAATCCTTGTACTGCTGGTTGTCGAGGGTGATGTGGTCGGGCACCGTAAAGCGGTCGGTCATGGAGTGCGCCTGCTCCTGGAGCATGCCAGCGGCCGAGATGGTCTTCCCGACCGATCCGGGCTCGAAAGTCTCCGCCACCGCCCTGGAGGAGTTGACCTTGGCCTGGTCGCTGCCCGCCTGGTAATCGTCGGAGTCGGCCAGGGCCAGGATCTCGTTGGTGCGGGTGTCCTGAACCACCGCCAGTGCCCAGTCCGCATGATAGTTCTGGCAGCCTGACTTGAGGGCCTGGCGGACATACCAAAGCACGTCCTGATCAATGGTCAATCTCACATCCTTGCCGTTGACCGGATTGCGCTGACGGGTCATGGTTCCGGGAATCTCCTGGCCCAGCATCCCCTGCTGATAGACCGTATAGCCGTCAGTGCCGGTCAGCCGCCGATTCTCCATCTGCTCGATCCCGGCCACTCCCTTGCCGCTGTCGTCGATGCCCCCGATCAGGGCTCCCATCAGATCCGCGTGAGGATAGGTGCGTTCGCTGCTCAGTTCGGCCGTGATGATCCCCTGCAGCCCCAGCTTGTCGATGGAGCGCTTGACCTCGGGAGTCACCCGTTTGGCCAGGACCACGTACCGTCCGGGAACGCTGAGCTTGCCGCCCAGCTCCATGGCGTTCATCCCCAGGGCCGGTGCCAGAAGACGTGCCACGCCGGCAGCACCGTCGGCACCCACCGGATGGCCCTTGATGCTGTGGCAGTCGTTTCCGGTGCGCTTGGTGCAGTTGATTGGTATGAAAGAGGCGGCCGCCTCGGGGTCGCCGATGATGTTGTATCGCTCCAGGCTCTGGGCCAGCACCCGGCCATTGACATCCAGGATGCGGCCACGCTGGGCCTTGATGGTGTGCGGCACGGTGCGACCTGCCGCAGCAGCCTGGGCCATGGACCTTCCGTCAAAGAGTTGGATGTAGGCCAGCTTGCCCAGGGCCAGAGCGGCCACCAGGATCAGAATCAGGCCCACAGACAGCGAACGCTTGCAGAAGGAAAGATGCCAGGAGCGCTTGGTTCCCTTGCCGCTCATGGATGCCCCGCCTTGCCATGGGCATCCTGAGGAGGCTTGTAGCCCTGCAGATCGATGGAGTTCAGACCCTGCTGTGGCTGCATGCCCAACTGCTGGGCCTTGTCCGGCAGAGAGGCCTGGAGCTGGTCGAGCTTGTTCTGGTCATCCTGGACGTCCTGGTTGAGATTGCTGATCTCATGCTGGATCCGGGTGGCCTCGAAAGAATCCTGGACCATCTGGGTGCGCAGCATCAGGGAGCCGAACATGCAGGCCGCCAGAAAAACCACCGATGTCATAATCCGCAGCAGAGGATTGCCCCGGGTCCGCGTCCAGCCGATCAGACGCCGGACCCCCTCAGCCACTGGACCTCGTTCCTGCTGGCGCGCCTTGCCTGCCTTGCCTGTGCCCTTGATCAGACTGAGCTCAGGCCTGGTGGGCATCTCCTGGATGCGGGGATGCCCCTTGTCCGGGGAGGCCTTGGAACGGACCGAACGTGCTGGCATGGTCATGACCGGCGCCTCGATTCCGAGCCGTGGCCGGGATGGCGATGATGACCATCTGAGAACTCACCACGGGCTTCGGACTCAAGCCGATGACGACGCTCCTCAGGGATTGTCCCAATCATCTCCACGGCCCGCAGGCGCACCGAGGCGGACCGGGGGTTGCTTTCCCGCTCGGCCACATCGGCCTTGATGGCCCCATGAGTCAGATCCGATAAGTAGGGACGGGCCTGATCGGGCACCACCGGCATGCCCGCCGGCAGGTCCACATGCAGCCCTGATGCCATGAAGCGCTTGACCATACGGTCTTCAAGGGAGTGGTAGGACTCCACAATCAGACGACCACCCTGGGTCAAGCGAAGAATGGCCTGAGGCAGGGTTCGCCGCAGGCGGTCTAGCTCTCCGTTGACCTCGATGCGCAGGGCTTGGAAGACCCTCTTGGCCGGATTGCCCGGAGGACGGTGGCCACGCGGCACAACCCTGTCAACCAGACGATCCAGCTGGGCCGAGGTGGTAAGCGGCTGCTCCTGCCTGACCTCCACGATGGCCCGGGCGATGCGTCCTGCATAGCGCTCCTCCCCATACCGGGAGAAGATGCCGGCCAACTGGTCCTGGTCGTACTCGGCCAGAACCTGTGCAGCCGTCAGCTCCTGGCTGGTGTCCATACGCATGTCCAACGGAGCGTCCTGCCGGTAGGTGAACCCCCTGTCGCGCTGGTCGATCTGCAGGGAGGACAGCCCCAGATCCATGAAGACCAGGTCTACCTGGCCCAGGCCCAGGGCATCCAGCTGCTGATCCAGCTGGTCAAAGGGGGCATGCACCGGGGTGAAGCGGTCGGCCAGGCCCTCGTCACGCATCCGGCCCGTGGCCAGGTCCAGAGCCTCAAGATCCCTGTCGATGCCAATAAGACGGGCCTGAGGACAGGACTTGAGGAAGGCGGTGGCGTGACCGGCCAGGCCCAGCGTGCAATCCACAGCCACGGCCCCCCGGTGCTCCAAGGCGGGCCGGGCCAGCGCAAGACAGCGCTCCAGCAGGACGGGACGATGGACCATGCCGCTGTCCACAGCCTCCTGGTCGGGCGGATTGCGATTTTCCATGAGGGCCTCCATCAGCAATCCACCGCCGGAAGAACATCGTCGGCAATATCGGCGTAGCCCTGCTCCTTGCTTTCCAGGTAGGAGGACCAGGAATCCTGATCCCAAATCTCGGCACGGGTTCCCACACCGATGACCACGACGGGGCCGGTCAGCCGTGCGTAGGAGCGAAGCATGGGCGGAACCAGGATGCGCCCCTGCTTGTCGGGGATCTGGTCGACGGCGCCTGACAAAAATACGCGCAGGTAGTCCCTGGCTGACCTGTCGCCCATGGAAGTGTGTTGGATGCGCACGGCCATCCGCCGAAATTCCTCGGTGGGCAGCAGGCTGACGCAACGCTCCTGACCGCGGGCCATGACCAGACCCTGACCCAGCTGAGCGCGGAACTTGGCCGGCAGAGCCAGGCGTCCCTTGGAATCCATCTTGGGTGTGTAGGTACCCAGAAGCATGGGCGGCAGGGAAGGCGAGGAGGCATCTGCCTCGTATGTATCGGCCATGCCCCACCTCCAATGCCAGTTTGGTAACCATGGGACGACCCCATCGGGTAGCGTCCCCTACGCAATGCTCCCCACTTTACCCCACTTATCCCCATTGCTCACCACCATGACACCATTTCAGGCCCAAACCCAACCATTCGACTCACCAAAGGGACCGGCCCGGCGTTTCGCCACCCGTCAAAGAGAGCGCGGCCGAGGGTCTTCAGAGCCGAAAAAGTAGAGGTCGAGCGGTATATTGGATCATCCGATTTTTGAACATTGGACAGAACGGACGCACATGTCGAGCTATTCCTCACAGCTGCATGAAGAGCAGACGGCGGTGGACAGGGCCTACGGCCGTCTGGACGAGCTGCGGACACAGGCCAGGACCAGACTGGATGCAGTCAGGGCCGCCGGCTCACACGGATCCCCCACCCAGCGCACCGAGCGGGATTCCTTCGCCAACATGTATGAGGACCGGCTGACCCAGCTGCGGGCCGTGGAGGACCGTCTGGTCTTCGGCCGACTGGATACGGCCCAGGGCGGCCGGCGATATATCGGACGGCTGGGTCTGCTGGACAGCAACCACGAGCCCATTCTGACCGACTGGCGTGCCGAGGCCGCGCGCCCCTTCTACGAGGCCACCCCGGCGGACCACGGCGACATCGTCATGCGTCGGCACATCACCCTCAACTTCCGCCAGGTCACCGGCATCGAGGATGAGGTCCTGGACTTATCCGCCCCCGAGGTAGATAAGGCGGCCCAGGGCGGCACGCTTGCCGGCGAGGGCGCGCTCATGGCCTCCCTGTCCAGCCGCCGTACCGGGCAGATGACCGACATCGTAGCCACCATCCAGGCCGAACAGGACCGGATCATCCGCTCCCCCATGACCCGTCCGCTGGTGGTCCAGGGCGGGCCGGGAACCGGCAAGACGGCCGTGGCCCTGCATCGGGCGGCCTATCTGCTCTACACCCACCGGCGCAGACTGGAGAGTTCGGGCGTGCTCATCGTCGGGCCCAGCAACGCCTTCCTGCACTACATCGACCAGGTCCTGCCCTCCCTGGGTGAGACCGGAGTGCTCAGCCGCACCATAGGCGACCTCATCCCCGGCATCAGCACCGAACGCCAGGAGGACCCGCACGTGGCCCGACTCAAGGGGGACATCCGCATGGCCGAGGCCGTAGCCAACGCCGTCGCATCTCGGGAGCGGGTACCTGGCTCCCTGCCCACGGTCAAGGTGGACGGGGTTGCCGTACCCATGCTGGCGGTCGACCTGGAACAGGCCCTGGTCGATGCACGCCGCAGCCATCAACCCCACAACAAGGCCAGAAACACCTTCGTGCGCTCGGCCCTGAACGCCATGACCACCCGCTATGCCGAGGGAGTGGACTATCAGCCCGGAGCCGAGGAACTTGCCCGGGTCACCTCCCTGCTGCGTCTGAACGACCAGGTGCGACGGACCCTCAATCTGGCCTGGCTCCCCATGAACCCCCGCTGGCTGGTCAACGACCTCTGGTCCAGGCCGGACCGTCTGCGCCGGTTCGCCCCCTGGCTGACTCCTGAACAGATTGACCTGTTGACCCGCCAGGACGGCGCCGAACTGACCGTATCCGACATCCCCATCCTGGACGAGGCCATGGAGCTGCTGGGCCCCGACCCCCACCAGGCGGATCGAGATCAGGCTGAAAAGGCCCGCCGCGAGGAGGAACGTCGGTTTGCCAGCGACACTCTGGCTCAAAACGGCATCGGCACAGGCATCGTGACCTCGCAGATGCTGCTGGATTCCATCAACGGCCAGGACGATAACCAGGCAGCCACCCAGGCGGCCGGCGACCGAGAATGGGTCTACGGGCACATCGTGGTCGACGAGGCCCAGGAGCTGACGGCCATGGACTGGAGGATGCTGGTCCGGCGCTGCCCATCCCGGTCCTTTACCATCGTCGGGGATGTGGCCCAGACAGCGGCCCTTGGTGGCACACGGTCCTGGGCCTCCACCATGGACAAGCTTTTCGGCCCGGACGGGTGGGACCTGCGGCAGCTGACCATCGACTATCGCAACCCTCGCCAGGTATCCAACCTGGCCTCCTCCTTCGCAGCCTCCGAGGGTCTTGAGGTTTCCACACTCAAGGCCGTGCGCGAGGTGGAAGGATCAGTCAGTCATCTGCGAGCAGAGGATCAGGCCAGCCTGCTGGATCAGCTGCCTGACCTGGTGGGCGAATTGGCGGAACGCCATCTAGGCAAAGACGGTACCGGGCGCCTGGCCATCATCGTTCCCAGTGCCTTGGAAGCCGAGGTCAGCTCCCGGCTCCATATTGATAAGTCACAGGAGCACCAGATCATGGTCACGACCACCGGCCACACCAAGGGACTGGAATTCGACGCCGTGGTTCTGGTTGAACCTGGAGCCATTCAGGATGAAGCCCCCTCCAGACTGAGCGCGGCGGCCGACCTTTATGTGGCCATGACGCGACCGACCCAGGAGTTGGTCATCGCCCAGACATCCAAGGATCAGAGGCTGCTGGACCTGGGATGATGTGCCTATGTGCCTGAGTAGCTAATTTCAGGACTGTGCAGTTGCAGACTGCTCTTCAGCTGACTGGTCCTCGGCGCGCAGGGTATCGATGGCTTGTTGGAAGTCCTCCAGGTTGCTGAAGTTGCGGTATACCGAAGCGAAGCGCAGATAGGCCACCTCATCCAGCTCCCTGAGGGGCTTCAGGATGGCCCTGCCGACCTCTTCCGAATCAACCTGGGCCAGGCCGCGCGAACGTAGATCCTCTTCGACCTGCTGGCCCAGGAGCTTTAGGTCATTCTCATCGATGGGCCTACCCTGGCAGGCCTTCCTCACACCAGAGATGACCTTGTCGCGGTTGAAAGGCTCGGCATTGCCTGAGCGTTTCATGACCAAGAGAATCGAAGTCTCCACCGTGGTGAACCGACGCGAGCAGTTCGGACACTCACGGCGGCGTCTGATGGCATGGCCGTCGTCGCTGATTCGCGTATCCACAACCTTGGTATCGGGATTCTGGCAGAAAGGACAATGCATAGATAATATCATAGCGCCAAAGGACCGCGAGACCCACGTATACCGGGCCTATCAGCGTACAACCCTGGACAAACTCCTCGAATTCAGCTATCGCCTTCGTTCAGACGACAAGTCATTGAAACCCCTTCATTGATTCACTGGATTGAAAGTCACGGTCTCAATCGTCGCTGGGGATCAGAATTCGGTCGCCAACACGCAGATTGGGTGAAGACATATTGTTGATCTGCATGATGCGGTCCACGTTTTTAGTGACATCCTCACCTTGTGGTGTGATCGAGGCCGCGTAGGACCAGACGTTATCGCCCGGACGAACAGTTCTGGTGATGACCTCCTGCGGTCCTGGAGCGGAGCTGGCCGGTCGAGCCATCAATCCGATTCCAGCCAGGGTCAGAACAGCGACAGCCAGAAAAACCGCAAATCTATGCACAACGACACTCAGAAAACCTTGCTCGGACACACAGGCTTTAACAGCTCTACGAAGATGAGCCATGACGGACGAGAACACAGAACCTACATACGCCCGGCAGGCCGAAAACAGGTTCGACGGCGCAGACATGCGGGAACTGGCACAGGTACGAACAACCATGGCACACCTCTTTCGAACATTTGTTCTATCGAACAGATGTTCTCATTGTGGCACCGCAAGAGCCATTTGGCAAGGCTGATTCGAACATTTGTTTGATTTTTCACTCCCGGCAGGTTAGACTGAGTTCAGTTTGCAAGGAAAGGAGCCCATCGTGAGTACCATCCCCTTTACCGGGTCCATGGCTACGAGCTCCCTCAACCAGGCCACTGTCACCAACAGCGCCGACTCTCAGGAAGCCGCTGAAACCTCCGTCAACGCCGAGAGCCTGAATAAGGGATCCCGACCTAAGCTGACCGATCGCCAGGCCAGGGTTTTGGAAGCTATCAAGCGGCACCTGGCAGAGCGCGGATTCCTGCCCTCCTACAGGGAGATCGGCAAAGACGCAGGACTACGCAGCACTTCTTCCGTCAAGCACCAGCTTCAGGTCTTGCAGGATTTGGGCTACATTCGTCTGACTGCCAACAAGGGACGTGCCATAGAGTTGGTTCAGGACCAGCCTGAGCCGGCTGCAGGAACCGCCAAGATTGTACCCTTCCCCGACACGCAGGCCGACGAGGCAATCATGCAGTCGCGCGACGTGCCCCTGGTCGGCAGAATCGCCGCCGGTCAGCCCATTCTGGCCGAGCAGCATGTGGACGATGTCATGCGTCTGCCCGAACGTCTGACGGGATCCGGTGAGCTATTCATGCTCGAGGTCCATGGGGATTCCATGGTCGATGCCGCCATCTGCGACGGAGACTTTGTTGTCGTCCGCCGTCAGCAGGAAGCCGAGAACGGGGATATCGTCGCGGCTCTGCTGGACGATGGGGCCACGGTAAAGACCTTCCGACGCGAGAAGGGCCACGTTTGGTTGATTCCCCACAACCCGGCATACTCCCCTATTGACGGCACCCATGCCGTCATCATGGGTAAGGTGGTCACCGTTCTGCGCAAGGTCTGAAGGCTACATGTCCAAATGCTCGCCGCTGCTGTCTCTGTGCCCCTGCGGCTCTATCTGAAAAGTCGTGTGTTCGACCGAGACCGGAAAATGATCGCGCAGGCAGCGTTGCATGCTGGTCAGAATACGTTCGTTTTCAACGGCCGTCGTACCCTTGGGAACGATTACGTGTGCTGTCAGCTGAGGCAGGCCGGTGGAGACGCTGTTGGCATGTAGGTCATGAACCTCAAGTACGCCAGGCACATCCTCCAGGTGCTTCCTGACCTTGGCCATGTCGAGGTCTGCTGGGGTCTCCTCAAGAAGCACGGAAACACTGCTGGCCAGCAGTTTGATAGCACGCGGAATCATCAGCAGAGCGATCAGACCTCCCGCTACGGCGTCAAATCCGGCCCAGCCGGTGAGCATCATGACCACTGCTGATACCAGAACCGCGACCGAACCCAGCGCATCGTTGACCACTTCGAGAAAAGCGGCGCGCATGTTCAGGTTGTCCTTATGCCCGGAGGCCAGGACCAGGATGGACCCCACATTGGCAGCCAGACCCAGGATGCCGAAGAAGAGCAACAGCCCCTGCTGATGGACCTGGTCCCGCCCAGGTGACCAGAGCCGCAAGACAGCCTCCACAATGGCGTAAATGCCCACAGCCAGCAGAACCAGAGCCCCGCCAGCCGCCGTGATGACCTCCAGGCGGGACCAGCCCCAGGTCCGCCGGTTTGTGGGGCGGCGCTCCATCAACACTGCAGTGACGGTGGAGGCGATCAGCACGGCCATGTCGGTCATCATGTGCCCGGCGTCGACCAGCAGGGCCAGGCTGCGGGTGACCAAGGCGCCGACGACTTCGGCCACGAAGACCGACCCCGTCAGTGCCAAGGTCGTCAGCAACTGTCGACGATGGGCGGACCCGCCGCCCTGGACAACACCTTCATGAGCGCTCATGCATACCCCGATTCATCAGTCACCAAGGTATGCCACCAGGGGGCACAAGGCAAGGGTGTTCTGGGAAATACTCAGAAGCCGAACTTGCTTGCCGTCTCCTTGAGGGTCTCGGCGGAACGCTTCAGAGCAGCCAGCTCTCCGTCGCTCAGAGGGGTGTTGATATGGGTGTTGACCCCGTCACGGTTGAGCACGCTGGGAACCGACATGCACACGTCGGAGATCCCATGGAAATCCTCCAGCAGGGAGCTGACCGGCAGGATCCGGTCGGTGCCGTTCAGGATGGACTCGATGATGTCCACGCCGGACATAGCGATGGCGAAGTTGGTCGCCCCCTTGCCCTCGATGATCTGGTAGGCGGCGTTCTTCACCTCCTGGTGGATCTCCTCACGCTTGGCCGCATCGAGGGGCTCATGGCCGGGCAGCTCCATCCAGTCGCACATGGGCACGCCGCCGATGGTGGCCGAGCTCCAGAGCGGGACCTCGGAGTCGCCGTGCTCGCCGGCGATGTAGGCATGGACGTTCTTGACGTTGACCCCGGTCTGCTGGCCGATCAGGTAGCGCAGGCGGGCAGAGTCCAGGTTGGTACCCGAGCCGAACATCTGATTGACCGGCAGTCCGGACAGCTCCAGGGAAACCCTGGTGACGATGTCAACGGGGTTGGTGATCAGCAGGAAGATGGCATTGGGGGCCACCTCGACCATCTGAGGGATGATGGACTTCATCATGTTGATGGTGGCGCCGGCCAGGTCAAGCCGAGTCTGCCCAGGCTTCTGCCTGGCTCCGGCCGTGATGACCACCATGTCGGCGTCGGCGCAGATCTGAGGATCGTCCGAGCCGTCGATGGTGACCGTGGGGTAGAAGCTGGATCCGTGCTGCATGTCGCGGACCTCGGCCTCAACACGCTGGGCGTTGATATCCTCAAGGACGATCTCCCGAGCCACACCGCGCTGGGCCGCCGAGAAGGCCAGGGTCGACCCCACGGCTCCGGCTCCTACGATCGCTAGCTTGGTTGGCTTGATTGATGATTCCGCCATAGTTTTATGGACCTCTCTTATCGGAACCCGGGAAACGGGTTTGCCGCTGACACAACATACGTAGTCTACCCAGCATAGGTGACCTGGCGTGCATCCGCCCCTTAGGAGTTCAGTCCTCCCGATGGCGTGTCACCCGCCGGAGCCTGCAAGGGCTTTTGATCAATGGCCTGGTCAAGCACGGCAGCCGCCAGCCGGTCATCCACATCAGCGCTCAGCGCAACCCCATCGGCCCGGTATTCCAATGAATCCACCCGTCCCAACTGCCGCACCTGCTCCAGCAGGGAACCACTGGTGTAGGGCAGGATGGCCTGGACATGCACGGCGGGTGCGGGCAGCAGCTCCTCCACCCGCCTGCGCAGGGACTCAAGACCCTGACCTTGCCTGGCCGAGACCAAAAAGGCCTCAGGCTCGAGGTTGGCAAGCCGCTGCCGGGCATCCTGGTCGATCAGATCCACCTTGTTGAAGACCAGCAGGCGTGGAATGGACTCGGCGCCGGGGATGTCTGCCAGCACGGCATCCACTGCCCTGATCTGCCCGAAGGGATCGGGGTGGGAGCCATCCACGACGTGCAGAATCAGGTCGGACTGACCCACCTCCTCCAGGGTGGATTTGAAGGCCTCGACCAGCTGGGTGGGCAGGCGGCGGACGAACCCGACCGTGTCCACATAGACGTAGAGCCGGCCATCTGCCGCCTTGGTCCGCCTGACGGCCGTATCCAAGGTGGCGAAGAGGGCGTTCTCAACCAGTTCCTCGGACCCGGTCAGCCGATTAGTCAGCGAGGACTTGCCGGCATTGGTGTAACCCACCACGGCCACAGCCGGCAACTGGTAACGCCGCCGGGACCCACGCTTGACCTGACGCGAGGGGGCCATCTGGGCAATCTGTCGCTTCAGCCGGGAAATCCGCCGCCTGATGACCCGCCGATCGGTCTCGATCTTGGTCTCTCCGGGTCCGCGGGAGCCTATGCCGCCGGCCTGCCCGGCAGCCTGTCCTCCGGCTTGGCGGGAGAGGGATCCGCCCCAGCCGCGCAGCCTGGGCAGCATGTACTCCAGCTGTGCCAGTTCCACCTGGGCCTTGCCCTCTCGGCTGGTGGCGTGCTGGGCGAAGATGTCCAGAATCAGGGCCGTCCTGTCGACCACCTTGACCTTGGTGACATCCTCAAGGGCACGTCGCTGGGAGGGATGAAGGTCGTCGTCGGTGATGATGGTGTCGGCGCCCAGCCGGGCCACGATATCCGCCAGCTCCCGTGCCTTGCCCGAGCCCAGGTAGGTGGCCGGATCAGGCTTGACACGCTGTTGGAGCAGTCCATCCAGCACCTCGGCCCCGGCTGTCCGCGCCAGGGCGGCCAACTCGCGCAGGGACTCCTCGGCCTGACCGACCGTGGTCCGCGAACCCGACCAGACGCCGACCAGGACCACCCGCTCCAGACGGACCTTGCGGTACTCCACCTCGGTCACGTCCTGGAGCTCGCCAAGCCCCTCGACATGGCGGAAGGCATTGAGTCGACTGCGCTCCTCCCACTCCTGATCCTGGTCCTGCCCGACCTGCCCTTCGCCGCGGGTCAGCACCTCGGACTTGTGTAAGAGCGGGTCCTGGCGGGCATCGTCAACTGCTGAACCATGCTCTTGGGTCGGTTTTTCTTGGGTCAAAGGCACCTCTGCATTGATCTATGGACTAGGGAACGAATCCGGTGTAGGCGGAATCATGACACAGTCTTTATTATCATCTTCTTAGCAGACATCAGCGAGCGCCCGACGGACGGGCAGTCTTCAAAGACGGACAGGATGGACATGACGCACAGGGACCATGGCAGCAGCCGGGGGCAATCCTCCAGGACCGGGACGGACGGAGGCGAACAATACTTCGTAGCCCGTCCGGCCTCCCCCGACCAGCGGCGGACCATCCAGGTTGAACTCGCCGGCCGCACCTGCCAGGTGGAGGTCTCCAACGGGGTCTTTTCGTCGGGCAGGCTCGACCTGGGCACCTCGGTCCTGCTCAAACGCGTCCCCCAGCCCCCGGCCGAGGGTGACTTTCTGGACCTGGGCTGCGGCTGGGGTCCCATCGCCCTGAGCATGGCCATGCAGTCACCCAAAGCCAAGGTCTATGCTGTGGACACCAACCTCCGAGCCCTGGATCTGACTGCCCGCAATGCAAAAACCCAAAGTCTTGACAGGATTCGCACCTTGACTCCGGAACAGGTGCCGGACGATCTACGCTTCGACCTGATATGGTCCAATCCGCCCATCCGAGTGGGCAAGGCGGCCCTGCACGACCTGCTGATGACCTACCTGCCCAGACTGAAGCCCCAAGGCCGGGCCTACCTGGTGGTCCAGCGCAACCTGGGCGCCGATTCCTTGATTCCCTGGCTGGCTGAGGCCCTGGGCTCCGGCTGGACGGCAGAGAAGTATGCCTCGTCCAAGGGCTACCGGATCATCGAGGTGGGCCGGGCATGAGGTTCGAGTATCCCACCGAGCTGCCCATCAGTGCGGCCAAGGAGGACATCGTCCACGCCGTGCAGTCCTCCCAGGTGGTCATCGTCTCCGGTCAGACCGGCTCGGGCAAGACCACCCAGATTCCCAAGATCCTCCTTCAGATGGGTCGTGGCGACCACGGCCGCCAGATCGTGCACACCCAGCCCAGGAGGATCGCCGCCAGAACCGTGGCTGAGCGCATCGCCTCGGAGACAGGCACCAGGCTGGGTGAACAGATCGGCTACCAGGTGCGCTTCACCGACAAGTCCAGCAGGAGCACCCGCCTGCGAGTGGTCACCGACGGCATCCTCCTGGCGCAGATCCAGGGCGATCCCCAGCTACGGGCCTACGACACCATCATCATCGACGAGGCCCACGAGCGCAGCCTGAACATCGACTTTCTGCTGGGCTACCTGACCGCCCTGCTGCCCAAACGGCCCGATCTGAAGCTGATCATCACCTCGGCCACCATCGATTCGGTCAAGTTCCGGGACCACTTCGCCAAGGCCCTGCACACCCAGGTGCCCGTGCTGGAGGTCTCCGGACGCACCTATCCGGTCCAAACCCTCTACGAGCCCGCCGGATCGGCACCTGCCCTGATGCGGCATGTACCCGGGTTCGACTCCGATGGGGAAGGCCAGGACAGGGAGGAACCGGACATCCCCAAGGCGGTGGCCCGGGCCTGCGCCGAGCTGGTCATCCACTCCACCCATGAGGACGGCCCCAGGGACATCCTGGTCTTCGCAGCCGGCGAGCGCGACATCCGTGAGTACGAAACCGCCCTGCGACGCCACTTCGGCCCGCGAACCTCCGACATGCGCCGCCCGGACGCCCTGGAGATCATCCCCCTCTTCGCCCGCCTGTCGGCCAAGGAACAGCACCGGGTCTTCGAACACCACGGCCATCAGCGCATCGTCATCGCCACCAACGTGGCGGAAACCTCCCTGACGGTACCGGGCATCCGATACGTGGTGGACCCGGGATTGGCCAGGATCAGCCGCTATTCCAAGTCGGCCAAGGTCCAGCGCCTGCCCATCGAGCCCATCTCCCAGGCCTCGGCCGATCAGCGTGCAGGCCGCTGCGGACGTGTGGCCGACGGCATCGCCATCCGCCTGTATGCCAAGGACGACTATGACACCCGTCCCAAGTTCACCGACCCGGAGATCCTGCGCACCTCTCTGGGTTCGGTCATCCTGCATATGCTCTCGGTGGGCGTGGCCCATACGGCCGAGGACGTTACCGACTTCGGCTTCATCGACCCGCCCGACACCCGAGCAGTCAGCGACGGTCTGCGGGAACTGACCGAGCTGCAGGCCATCTCCCGCCAGCAGGGCCTCATCCGGCTGACCAATCTGGGACGACGGCTGGCCAGGATCCCCATCGACATCCGTCTGGGCAGAATGATCCTGCAGGCCGGCCAGGATGCCACCCCGGACACCCTGGCCGCCGTTCTGGTGGTCGTGGCCTTCCTCTCCCTGCAGGACCCTCGCGAGCGACCTGAGGAGAAGCGCGAGGAGGCCGATCGGATCCATGCCCGCTACGAGGACCCATCCAGCGACTTCCTGACGGCCCTGAACATCTGGAACCGCTTCTTCCCGCAGGACAAGGAACCCTCCAATGGGGCCCTGCGCAAGGCCTGCAAGCAGGAGTACATGGCCTTCCTGCGCATGCGGCAGTGGCATGACCTCTACCGGCAGCTTGCCCAGATGTGCCGGGGCCTGCACATGAAGGTGGGCTCCCCCGTCCCCGTCAAGGGACCGGATCAGGCCCTGCTGGCCCTGCCGATTGGGCAGCAGGCGGCACACGCCCTGGTCTGCTCCTGGGACGACCAAGGCATCCACCGGTCCATGCTGGCCGGACTGCTCTCCAGCATGGGCATGCAGGTGGTCCACGAACCCAAGGCCTCCGATTTCGCCGGCCTGCATGGTGCCGCCCGGGCCAAGGCCATGAAGCGGGCTCGCCGGCAGGCCAAGAACGACTATCAGGGGGCGCGCGGCACGCATTTCGCCATCTTCCCCGGCTCTGCACTGGCCAAGGCCAATCCGCCCTGGATCATGGCCGCCGAGCTGGTGGAGACCTCCCGGCTCTGGGCGCGCTGCTGTGCAGCCATCGACCCCGCCTGGGCCGAGCCCCTGGCCAAGTCCCTGACCAGGACCGCCTACGCCGAGCCCCATTGGTCGGCCTCCCGTGGTGCCGCGGTGGCGACCTCAAAGGTTCTGCTCTACGGCCTGCCCATCGTGCGCGACAGGACGGTCCAGTGGGCCCGCATCAACCCCGGCCAGGCCCGGGACATGCTGATACGCCAGGGCCTGGTCGAGGGTGACGTGCGCGAGCGCTTCCCCCATGACGGCTTCATTCAGGCCAACAGGCAGGTGCTCAGCGAAGCCGGAGAGCGGACCAGCCGGACCCGCCAGGTGACCGGCACCGTCACCGAGGAGGACCTCTACGACTTCTACCAGGAGCGCATTCCCCAGGAGGCCACCTCCCTGGCCGCACTGGGCGCCTGGTGGCGGAAGCGCCACGATGCGGACCCCCACCTGCTGGACTTCGACCCCGACAAGGTGGAGCGCCTGAACGACCAGTCCGCCTCCTACCGACCCGGGGACTACCCCGACCACTGGCATACCCTGGGCATCGACGGCCGGCCCATGGATCTGCCCCTGACCTACCGCTACCAGCCGGGAGAGCCGGACGACGGCATCACTGTCCACATCCCCCTGCACTGCCTGAACCAGCTGACGCCCGGACAGTTCAGCTGGACCGTGCCCGGTCTTCTGGACGACCTGATCACAGCCACCATCAAGTCCCTGCCCAAGGCCCTGCGGGTCCAGTTCGTCCCCGCCCCTGACGCCGCCCGGACCATCCGCGCCTGGATAGACGGCCACTATCCCCTGTTGCCCGGCGCCGATCCGGCATCGGCAGAGCAGGCCACCTATGGGTCGGCGGACCAGCCTGCAGCCGGGGATGAAAACGGTGCAGGAGCCATCCCCGCCGGGGGCTGGCCGGACTTCGAGCAGGCCTTCACCGCCGCAGCCATCGATACGGTCGGCGCCCAGCTGCACCCGGCGGTCTTCACCCAGGCCAGGTTGGAACGGCTACCCGACTACCTGCGCCCCACCTTCCAGGTGGAGGAGGATCGGCGCCAGGGCCACGGCCGCAAGGGCCAGGGCCACCCCAAGGTCCTGGGCCGGTCCAAGTCCCTGGCCGACCTGCAGCGCGACCTGGCCGGACAGGCCCGGCAGTCGGCCCGGTCCCGGGTGGACTCCCAGGCCAGCAAGGCCGCCCGACAGGGTCAGGTGGTCAAGAGCGCCGACCTGCTCCACCAGTCCGGCGCCACCACCAAACCGCGCGAGGAACTGATCTGGCAGGCCGCCCTGGACAAGCTCCACCTGCCTGCCCAGCGGATCTCCTCACGCTGGCTGAGCCGGGAGGCCCTGATGCTGGCCTCGGCCCCCTACCCGGGCACCTCTGCCCTTGCCGAGGACCTGCAGATGGCCGCTGTCAAGCGCCTGATCCCCCACACCGAAGCCGTCACCGACGACCGGACCCTGCAGGAGGCTGTGGCCGGCGTCAGCCAGGTCTACGAGGACACCGTCTATCAGGTGGCCAGGGATGTGGTCGCCATTCTGGAGACCTCGGCCCAGGTGGACAAGGCCGTGTCCGGCCCGGCCGATCTTCCCCTGCTCTCGGTCCTGCAGTGGATACGCCAGCATTCTGCCAATCTGGTGGCCAAGGGCTTCATCGGCGCCGATCCGCCCTATGCCCTCCCCCGCCTGCACACATACCTGAAGGCGGACCTGATGCGCCTGGACAAGGCCCGCAGGGACAAGGATCGTGACGTACGATGGGCATGGCAGGCGCAGACCGCCCAGGATCTGGTGGACCAGGCGGCCAAGGCGGCCCAGGCCCTGCCCGCCGGTCCCGGACGAGACCAGGCCATGGACCGTGCGCAAAGGGGACGTTGGATGATGGAGGAGTACTTTGTCTCCATCTGGGCCCAGGAGCTGGGGACGGCCATCCCCGTCAGCCTGCAAAGGATCAGGAAGGCGCTGGAAGGAAAACCATGAGCACAAGGCCATCGGGACGAGCACGCAGGGGCGGCAACAAACGCGGACGGATGACCCTCCGCCGCGCGCAGACCCTGGGGGCAGCCCTGATGGCCATAGTCCTGGTGGTCGCCCTGTGCATCCTGGCCGTCCGCTTCGTCTCCTACCGGCTGATGGTCGGCCGCGTCATCCGCCACCAGGAGCAGCTCTCCCAGGAGTACGTCTTCAATCCAGGCAGGATCATCACCGATCACCGCTTCCATGACACGGTGGACATGAACGCCGACGATGTCCAGGCCTTCCTGGACCAGAAGGGGGGATCCTGCAACGGCTCCACCTGCCTGCGCAGTCTGCAGATGGATGTCCCCGACCGCCCTGGCGACGGCCTATGTGATGCCTACAAGGGCGGCAAGGGGCAGAGCGCGGCTCAGATCATTGACGGGTCAGCCCGCTCCTGCGGGATCAGTCAGAAGGTCCTCCTGACCATGCTGCAAAAGGAGCAGCACCTGGTGGCCACCGACCAGCCCCCCACCCAGGTCCAGCTCCAGTCGGCCATGGGCCTCTCCTGCCCTGACGATGCAGACTGCGACGCCCGCTACGCCGGATTCTTCAACCAGGTCTACGGTGCCGCCCACCGGTTCCGCTACTACCAGGCCCACCGGGACCAATACGGCTACCGGACCAAGGCCCTGAACGATGTGCGCTTCAGCCCCGATGCCTCCTGTGGCAGCGGCAAGGTCTACATCGAGAACGATGCCACTGCCCTGCTCTACATCTATACGCCCTACCAGCCCAACGAGGCAGCGCTGCGGGCAGGCGACGGCGAGGGCAACCGCTGCTCAAGCTATGGCAATCGCAACTTCGTCATCATTTACAACAGCTGGTTCGGCCGATCGGACCAGTGAGCCCCGGATTCAAAGCCTGGGCAGGTAGTAGGCCAGCTCGTAGGGGGTGACCTGCCGGCTGTATCCGGCCCACTCCCGGTGCTTGTTGCGCAGGAAGTACTCGAAGGTCTGCTCGCCCAGCACCTGGGCCACGAAGTCCGACTTCTCCATGACCTTGAGGGCCGCGTCCAGGCTGTCAGGCAGGGGCTCGATGCCCATGGCCTGCCGCTCGGCGTCGGTCAGCTCCCAGACGTCGTCGCTGGTGGGCTCGCCCAGGGTCATCTTCTGCTCGATCCCGTCCAGGCCGGCAGCCAGCAGCACCGAGTATGCCAGGTAGGGGTTGGCCCCCGGATCCAGCCCCCGGAACTCCATCCTGGCCGAGTTGCCCTTGCCGGGCTTGTACTGGGGTATGCGCAGGAGGGCGGACCGGTTGTTGTGCCCCCAGCAGACGTAGCTGGGTGCCTCGGCTCCCCCCCAGAGCCGCTTGTAGGAGTTGACGTACTGGTCGGTCACCGCGCAGATCTCGGCCGCATGGGCCAGGATGCCGGCGGCGAACTGCCGGGCCGTCTGGGACATGTTGAACTCCTGGCCCACCTCGTAGAAGGCGTTGGTGTCCCCCTCGAACAGGCTCAGATGGGTGTGCATGCCCGAACCCGGCTTGTCGGTGAAGGGCTTGGGCATGAAGCTGGCGTAGATCCCCCGCTCCAGGGAGATCTCCTTGACCACGGTCCGGAAGGTCATGATGTTGTCGGAGGTGGTCAGGGCGTCGGCATAGCGCAGGTCGATCTCGTTCTGCCCCGGTCCGGCCTCATGGTGGGAGTACTCCACCGAGATGCCCATCTGCTCCAGCATGTTGACGCAGGCCCGGCGGAAGTCCATCCCCGGGCTGCGGGGCACATGGTCGAAGTAGCCGCCCTCGTCGATGGGGGTCGGAACCTGGGACCAGTCATCCTGGTTCTCGAACAGGTAGAACTCGATCTCCGGGTGGGTATAGAAGATGAAGCCCTTCTCCTTGGCCTTGGCCAGGGCACGCTTGAGCACATGCCTGGGGTCACCGCTGCTGGGCTCGCCGTCCGGTGTGAGCACGTCGCAGAAAATCCGCGCCGTACCCTGGGGTCCGCCCCTCCAGGGAAGTATCTGGAAGGTGGACGGGTCGGGCTTGACGATCATGTCATCCTCGGAGACCCTGGTCATGCCCTCGATGGCCGAGCCGTCAAAGCCCAGTCCCTCCTCGAAGGCCACTTCCAGCTCGGTGGGCGCTATGGCCACCGATTTTAGGGTTCCCAAGACGTCGGTGAACCAGAGACGAATGAACCGGACATCGCGCTCCTCGACAGTGCGCAGCGCGAACTCCTCTTGCTTATCCATAGAGCCTATGCTCCCATTCCTATATTTCGCAGACTTGCTTATAGCGTTAACAATGCCCCGAGACCAGGTCCAGCGCCTGCTCCAGGGTGAAGGCCCCCTCATAGAGGGACTTGCCCAGGATGGCGCTGTCCACGCCCCGATCGGCCAGATCCAGGATCCGGCCCAGGTCATCGAGGCTGGATATACCTCCCGAGGCGGTCACCTTGGCCGGGGTCCGGTCAGCCACCTGGCCGAGCAGATCCAGGTTGGGACCGGTCATCATCCCGTCGCGGGTCACGTCGGTGACCACGTACCGGCTGCACCCGTCCCGGTCCAGTCGCTCCATGGCCTCAAAAAGGTCCCCGCCCTGTCTGGTCCAGCCCCGGGCGGCCAGGGTGTGCCCGCGCACGTCCAGCCCCACGCAGACCTTCTCTCCGTAGCGACCCAGAACCTGGCTGGTCCACTCCGGGTTCTCCAGGGCCGCCGTGCCGATGTTGACCCGGGTGGCGCCTGCATCCAGGGCTGCCTCCAGGCTGGCATCGTCGCGGATGCCGCCGCTGAGCTCCACCTTGACGCGATCGCCCAGCTCGTTGACCAGGGCGGCCAGCTTGTCTCGGTTGTCGCCCGTGCCGAAGGCCGCATCCAGGTCGACCAGGTGGAGCCACTCGGCACCCTGGTCCACCCAGGCCTTGGCTGCATCGGCAGGCTCACCATAGACCTTCTCGGAGCCGGAGATCCCTTGCCTCAGGCGGACCGCCTTTCCGTCACGGACATCGACAGCGGGTAGAAGCGTCAGCATCTCATTCACCTTTCTCGCAGGGGAGTCCGGAAGCCCCGGGAAGGGTCCGCACCCAATTGGTCAACAACCGTGCGCCGGCCTGTCCGGACTTTTCAGGATGGAACTGGGTGGCGCTCAAGGGACCGCATTCATAGGCGGCCACGAACCTGCTGCGTCCATAGGTGGCCCAGGTAACCAGCGGTTCACCGAAAGAGGCGCCCTGTGAGGTTTTGTCCGACCCTGGCCGGAATGACCCTGGCCGGCTGTCACCATGTTCTTTGAATGCTGATACCCGCAGGCACAGATCGGGCTGCGTCCCGCTGACCCGGTCATCGCCCTGCGCAGCCATGGCGGCATAGGAGTGGACGAAGTAGAAACGCTGGTCCTGGACCCCTGCCAGGAGTCGTGTTCCCTGAGGCGCCTGGACATGGTCCCAGCCCATATGGGGCACCACATCGGCATCCAGCTTGGTCACACGACCGGGAATCAGGCCCAGACCAGGCTCGCTGCGGCCGTCCTCGTCCCCGAACTGGAACATGACCTGGAGGCCTATGCAGACCCCCAGAACCGGCAGTCCCTGGGCCAGACGATCGAGGATGATGCGGTCGCCGCCCACGGCGCGCAACCCCGCCATGCAGGCCCCATAGGCTCCCACACCTGGGATGACCAGGCCGTCGGCCTTCATGGCCAGGTCCGGGTCGGCGCTGATCTGCGCATCGACCCCCAACTGGGAGAGGGCATGCACCATGGATCTGACATTGCCGAACCCATAGTCAAGCACCTGTATCCGGGTCATGTTCCTCCTAGCCAAGCCTCTTGCCTGAACTTCTACTCGACTCGATTACTCGACGCGGCCTTGGCGAGTCGATCCGCCGGCACCGAACCTGGTGTGCGAGGCGATGATGCCCATGGCCTTCTCCCGGTTGTACTCCCCCGAGTCGAAGACGGCGGCCCCGTCCTGGCGCAGCCTGTCCACCGTGGTGGTCCCGATCATCAGATCCTCCACGAAGTCAGCGGTGGCGGCAAAGAGGATGGGCGGCGCAAGCGTCTGCCCTGATTGTCCGCTGATCCAGAGTGTCACCTCGAGCTTGTCGGCCCGGTTGACCGCCAGGATGGCGCTGAGTCCGGATACGACCGTGGTCAGATCGCGGATGGCCGCCTCGGGTCCGTCCCCGTCCAGGTTTCTCAGGACGGCCACGGCACCCTCACGGGCCTGGATACACCAGGCGGAAATGTCGGAGATCTGGCAGAAGGCCGCCAGAAGCTCCGCCGAAGCCAGACGGGTCACCATGACGGCGGCCTTGGCCCGGTTGCCGATCAGGCCTTCCAGCTCCTGATCGAAATCAGCCTCAACGCCATCAGCCCCGTCCGGTTCCGCTGACGATTGGTCAGCAGGCTCGGAATTCAGCCCAGCCTCGTCGTCCACGCTCGATTCGGAGTGCTCAACCGGCTGATCCGCTTGGTCCTGGTCCTGATTGAACTCAGCCTCAAAGCTGGCCAGGGCCCGCTCGACCTCCTCCTCGCTCAGATGATGGCCGGAATCCGGCAGGTCCTGATCCTTGTTGTCGTTGTTGTCGTGTTCATCAGTGCTCATAGCGACCCCTTGGTGCTGGGGATGCCCTTCACCCTGGGATCAGGCTCCACGGCGAAACGCAGAGCCCTGGCCAGGGCCTTGAATTCAGCCTCGGCGATGTGATGCGGATCCCTGCCCGACAAGAGGGTCAGGTGCAGGCAGATGCCGGCGTGCAGGGCGATGGACTCCATGACGTGCCTGACCAGGGAACCGGTGAAGTGCCCGCCGATCATGGCGTACTCGAACCCCTCCGGCTCACCGGTGCAGACCGCATAGGGCCTGCCGGAAATATCGACCACGGCTCGGGCAAGGGCCTCGTCCAGGGGAACGGTTGCGTCGGCGAAGCGCTTGATGCCCCGCTTGTCCCCCAGGGCCTGGGCCAGGGCCTCGCCAAAGACGATGGCCACGTCCTCGACGGTGTGATGGACATCTATCTGGGTGTCCCCGCTGGCCTTGATGGTCAGGTCGATCAGGGAATGCCTGCCCAGGGCCGTCATCATATGGTCATAGAAGGGAACCGAGGTGTCGATATCGGTCACTCCGGTGCCATCCAGGTCCAGACTCAGGCTCACCTTGGATTCACTGGTCTGGCGGGTGATGGTGGCTGTTCTGCCTGCCATTGCTGCTCCTCCGCTTTCTTGCCGCGCACTCCAGTCCGCACTGTGGCTCCTGCACGGCGTCTAGACCACCAGCATAGCCGTGCCGCTGGTCTGCATCCTCCTAGAACCGCTTGAGGACATGGACCAGGGTTTGCCGGAATCGCTCCATCTCCTCGTCCGTGCCCATGCAGACCCTCAGATACCCTTGGGGACCCACGGCCCGGATCAGCACGCCTTCATCCTTCATGGCCTCGAAGACGGCATCCCGGTCGGGGAAGATGCCGAAGAGGATGAAGTTGGAGGCCGAGGGGACCACGGTCAAGGGTCGGCCGTGGAACTGCTGCCCGGCCAGCCACTCGGCGGTCTCCCGACGGGTCTGGCGGAGCTGATCCACACGAGCCAGCTGAAGGTCGGTGTGTTCCAGGGCAGCCAGGGCCGCAGCCTGGGTCAGCGCGCTCAGGTGGTAGGGCATCCGGACGATGCGGACCGCGTCGATTATTCCCTGGGATGCAGCCAGGTAGCCCACCCTGGCGCCGGCGAAGGCGAAGGCCTTGGACATGGTCCGGCTGACGGCCAGGTGGTCGTACTGCCCGATCAGGCTGACCGCCGAGGGCGTACCCGGGTCTCGGAACTCGATGTAGGCCTCGTCCACGACCACGATGGGCCGGGCGGACGGATCCGCGCCCGCTACAGGGACCTGGGAGCAGGCCTCCAGGAGCCTGGTCAGCTGATCCATGGGCAGGGGCGTCCCAGTGGGATTGTTGGGGCTGGTCACCAGGACCATAGCTGGCCTCAAAGCCTTGATGCGCTCGATGATCGTTTCAACATCCAGCCTGAAATCGGGCAGCCGATGGGCCAGCTCCCAGTCGGTGAAGGTATCCCGGGCGTACTCGGGATACATGGAGTAGGTCGGGTCGCAGCCCAGGGCCGTCCTGCCCGGCCCACCGAAGGCCTGGAAGAGCTGGAGCATGATCTCATTGGACCCGTTGGCCGCCCAGAGCTGCCCGGGTTGGAGCGAGGTCCCCGACTCCTTCTTCAGGTAGGCAGCCAGGGCCCGCCGCAGTTCCTCATGCTCCCTGTCCGGATAGCGGTTGAGGCCGGGGGCCACCAGGCGCACGCGCTGGCAGATGGCATCGACCACCTCCTGGTCCAGGGGGTAGGGGTTCTCGTTGACGTTCAGGCAGACCGGGACATCCAGCTGGGGGGCGCCGTAGGGCTCCTCCCCCACCAGGTCCGCACGGAGGGGAAGATCGGCTGGTATGGCACTCACCGCAGACCGGCCTTCTCTTCGTTGGCTTCCAGGCCGGCCTTGTCGTAGGGGTCGTCCAGGAACCTGCTCAGGACGCATTCCCCATGGGCGGGCAGGTCCTCGGATACCGCGAAATCATTGATCTTGGCAGCGATGGGCTTGAGCCCCTCCTGGTCGTACTCAATGACTTCAACAGGCTTCATGAAGGTGTGTACTCCCAGGGCCACGTCGAAGCGGGCGGTTCCGCCGGTGGGCAGGACGTGGTTGGATCCGGCCATGTAGTCGCCCAGGGGCACAGGAGAGTAAGGGCCGCGGAAGATGGCTCCGGCGTTTCGAATCCGGTCGATGACGGCGTCAGGATCGGCCGTCTGAACCTCCAGGTGCTCGGCGGCATAGGCATTGGCCACGTCGATGGACTGGTCGATCCCGTCGGTCAGGATGATTCCCGACTGGTTGCCACTCAGAGATGTGCACACCCGGTCGGCGTGTTCGGTCCGAGGCACCCTGCGCTCCAGAGCCTCCTGAACGCCCTGGGCCAAGTCCTGGCTGTCGGTGATCAGCACCGAGCCGGCAAGCTCGTCATGCTCGGCCTGGCCGATCAGGTCTGCGGCAACCCAGTCGGGGTTGGCCTGACCGTCGGCAAGAATGGCGATTTCCGTGGGTCCGGCCACAGCGTCGATGCCCACCATGCCGGAGACCATCTGCTTGGCTGTCGCCACAAAGATGTTGCCAGGGCCGGTGATCTTGTCGACCGGGTCGCAGAGAATCTCCCCGTCCTGAGGCTCGGATCCCTTGGCCCCGTAAGCGAACATGGCCACAGCCTGGGCGCCGCCCACGGCATAGACCTCGTCCACCCCCAGGATGGCGCAGGTGGCCAGGATGATGGCCGCTGGCAGACCGCGGGGGTCGTCGGATGCGGGCGGCGTGGCCACGGCCAGGGAATCAACGCCGGCAATCTGGGCGGGGACCGCGTTCATGATGACCGAGGAAGGGTACAGGGCCTTGCCTCCCGGCACGTAGAGGCCTACGCGTTCGATCGGGATCCACCGCTCGCTGACCCGGGCGCCGGGTGCCAGGTCGGTGGCCATGGGCTTGGGCACCTGGGTGGTGCAGACCTTACGGATGCGGGTGACGGACTCCTCTATTGCCGCCCTGACCTTGGAATCCAGCCCATCCAAGGCCTCCTGCATGGCCGATGCCGGAACCCTCAGATCATGGGGACGCACATGATCGAACTTCTCCTCCAGGTCGCGCAGGGCCGCAGCCCCGTGCTTGCGCACCTGGTCCATTATGGGCTGCACCTGGGCGCTGGCCTCCCGGGTACCCATATCGGCCCGGGGCATGGCGGCCAGGAGTTGGGCGCGGGACATGGTCTTCCCGCGCAGATCCATGGTTCTCATCATGAGCTTTGACATACTTTGATGGTAGTGAACTTTTGTGTCGCCAAAGCCAGCGACTCACCGCCGTCCCAAATGGTGAGACGGTTCCGGACGCGTCCTAGGCCGACGGCAGGCAGGAGGGCCCGAAGACCGATTTGATCTCGGCCATCATGGAGGTGTCGTGCCTGGTGCGGAAGCCGTCGCCAAAGGTCAGCAGGCGCACATTGCCCCGGTCGTCGGTGACGGCCAGACGGACCTGGCAGTAGCCGGGGTGGGACTTGAGTATCCGGGCCAGCCGCTCCATGTGCCCCCGATCCAGGGCCTGCCTGGGCAGGGTGATGGTCAGAGGCCGCTCGTCCGCCGACTCCAGGACGGGCACCTCCATATCGTTGACGCGGATATTGGTGGCCTCGTCCCGCAGCTCGACCACACCCCTGACCCGGATGACCGAGTCCAGGACCAGGTCGTCGGAGTGGGCATCGTAGACCTTGCCGAAGAACATGCACTGGATCGAGCTCTCCAGGTCCTCGATGGTGACGATGGCCCAGGGATTGCCCTTCTTGGAGACCCGGCGGTCCACTGCAGTGACCAGGCCGGCCAGGGTCACCGCCTTGCCGTCCATGCCCTTGGACCGGTTGAGCAGCTGGGCGATGGACATGTCGCGCATGCCGGCCAGAACCGAGGTCATGCCGCTCAGCGGGTGGTCGGACACATACAGGCCCAGCATCTGCCGCTCGAAGTTGAGCTTGGTGGACTTGTCCCACTCGTCGATGTCGGGCACGGTCACCTGGGCATCGCCCAGTGCGTCCTGTTGGGGTTGGTCGTCATCGGCATCGGCGAAGAGGTCGAACTGGCCCTCGGCCTGCTTGCGCTTGATGGGCATGACCTGATCGACGGCCTCGTCGTGGATCTGGAAGAGGGCCCTCCGGTTGGGGTCGATGCTGTCGAAGGCGCCGCCCTTGATCAGGGATTCCACGGTTCGCTTGTTGAGCACCTCCATGGGCACCCGCTTGACGAAGTCCATGAAGTTGACGTACTTGCCCCGGGGCCCCTGGCGCTCCTTGATGATGTCCGCCACCACCTTGTCGCCCACATTGCGGATGGCGCCCAGGCCGAAGCGGACCACGTCGCCGACAGCGGAGTACTCGGACACGGACTCGTTGATGTCGGGCGCCAGGATGCGGATGCCCATCCTCCTGGCCTCGCCCAGGTAGAGGGCGGTCTTGTCCTTGTTGGTCCGCTCGTTCTGCAACAGGGCGGCCATGAACTCCACCGGATAGTGGGTCTTCAGGTAGGCGGTCCAGTATGCAATCAGGGCGTAGGCCGCCGAGTGCGCCTTGTTGAAGGCGTAGCCGGAGAAGGGCACCAGGACGTCCCAGACCGCCTGGGCGGCCTCCTGGGAGTAGCCATGCGCCTTCATGCCCTCGAAGAAGGGCACCTGCTCCTTGGCCAGGACGTCGGGCTTCTTCTTGCCCATGGCCCTTCGCAGCACATCGGCTCGGCCCAGTGAGTAACCGGCCAGAATCCGGGCTGCGGACTGGACCTGCTCCTGGTAGACGATCAGGCCGTAGGTCTCATCAAGCACACCCGCCAGGGGCTTGGCCACCTCGGGGTGGATGGGCTCGATCTTCTGCAGCCCGTTCTTGCGCTTGGCATAGTTGATGTGCGAGTTCATATCCATGGGCCCCGGCCGGTAGAGGGCAATCAGGGCGGAGATGTCGTTGAAGTTGTCGGGCTTGAGCATGCGCAGCAGGGATCGCATACCGTCGCCATCGAGCTGGAAGACACCCAAGGTGTCGCCCCTGGACAGCAGCTGGTAGGTCTCCTTGTCGTCCAGGGGGACCTTCTCGATACTGATGGGCTCCTTGCCGTTGCGCTTGATGTTGTTGACCGTGTCCCTGATGACCGTGAGGTTGGACAGCCCCAGGAAGTCCATCTTGACCAGCCCCAGGGTCTCGCAGGTGTGGTACTCGAAGGTGGTGGTCACCGTGCCGTCGGTGCGCTCCATCAACGGCGAGGTATTGGTGATGGGGTTGGAGGCCATGATGGTGGCGCAGGCGTGCACGCCGGTCTGGCGGATGATGCCCTCGATGCCCTTGGCCTCCTCCGTGATCCGCTTGACGTCCGGGTTGGACTCGTACAGGTCTCGGAACTCCTTGGCCTCCGGGTAACGCTTGGACCGGGGGTCGAAGATCTCCTTGAGGCTCATGTCCTTGCCGTTGACCGTGGGCGGCAGGGCCTTGGTGACCTGGTCGCCCACGGAGTACTCGTAGTCCATGATCCTGGCCGAGTCCTTCAGGGCCTGCTTGGTCTTGATGGTGCCGTAGGTCACGCACTGGGCCACCTTGTCGGAGCCGTACTTGCGGGCCACGTAGTCCAGGACCTTCATGCGCCCCTCGGGGTCGAAATCCACGTCGATATCGGGTAGGGAGACGCGCTCGGGGTTGAGGAAGCGCTCGAAGATCAGGCCGTGCTTGAGCGGGTCCAGCTCGGTGATGCCCATGGCGTAGGCCACCATGGATCCTGCCGCCGATCCACGGCCCGGACCCACCATGATTCCGTGGTTCTTGGCCCAGTTGATGTAATCGGCCACCACCAGGAAGTATCCGGTGAACTGCATCTGGCAGATGACCCCGCACTCGTAGTCGGCCTGGTGGGAGACCTCCTCGGGCACCCCGTCCGGGTAGCGGTTCTTCAACCCCTCGTCCACCTTCTTCAGGAAGAGGGAGGTCTCGTCCCAGCCCTCCGGGCAGTCGAAACGGGGCATGAAGGCCCCGTCCTCGTGGTCGTCGAACATGACGTTGCAGCGTTCCGCGATCTCCAGGGTGTTGTCGCAGGCTTCGGGGAACTCCTTGAAGATCTCACGCATCTCCTGGGCCGAACGGATGTAGTAGCCGGTGCCGTCGAACTTGAAGCGTCCAGGGTCGGTCAGCCGGGACCCCGAGTTGATGCAGAGCAGGGCGTCCTGGGCCGAGGCATCCTCCTTGCGCACATAGTGCGAGTCGTTGGTGGCCACCAGGGGGGCATCCAGACGACGGGCGATCTCCAGCAGATCCTTGGTCACCCGATGCTCGATCTCCAGCCCGTGGTCCATCAGCTCCACGTAATAGTTCTCCTTGCCGAAGATGTCCTGGAACTCCCCGGCGGCCCGCAGCGCCTCGTCGAACTGGCCCAGCCTCAGCCTGGTCTGGACGATGCCCGAGGGGCAGCCGGTGGTGGCGATGACCCCCTTGTGGTAGGTGGACAGCAGGTCCTTGTCCATGCGGGGCCACTTGCCGACCAGGCCCTCCAGGTTGGCTACCGAGGAGGCCTTGATCAGGTTGACCAGGCCCGTATCGTCGCTGGCCCAGAGGGTCATGTGGGTGATGAAGCCGCCGCCGGAGACATCGTCCGAACGCTGCTCGTCGGTTCCCCAGTGGACCCGGCTCTTGTCCTGGCGGGCCGTCTCAGGGGTCACATAGGCCTCGATACCGATGATGGGTTTGATGTCGGCGTCCACGGCCGTCCGCCAAAGCTCGTAGGCCCCGTGCATGTTGCCGTGGTCGGTGATGGCCACGGCCGGCTGTCCCAGACGTCCCACCTCGGCGACCAGGTCGGGGATCCTGCTGGCCCCGTCCAGGGTGGAATAGTGGGTGTGGGTGTGAAGGTGAACGAAGTCTGACCGGGTTGAGGACATATCTCCAACTTACCCAGGACCCTGGCCGAATCGCCGGAGTCCGCTAGCTGCGTATACCGGAGGCGCTCTGACGCTCGATCTGCAGGGAGCGGCGCAGATCAGCCGGATAGGAGGAGACCACCTTGGTCCAGATCTTGGTACGGGGATGGCGGAATTCCAGGCGCATGGCGTGCAGCCACTGCCGCTTCAGGCCCAGTCGCTCCGCCAGGTCGGGGTTGGCCCCATACATGTGGTCGCCCACCAGGGGATGGCCTATGGAGGAGAAGTGCACGCGTATCTGATGGGTGCGTCCGGTCTCCAGATTGACGCTGACCAGGGTGGCCGAGCCGAAGCGCTCCAGCACATCCCAGTGGGTGATGGCCTCCTTGCCGGCAGGTGTGACCGTGAAGCGGAAGTCCGAGACACGTGCCCGGCCGATGGGGGCCTCGATGGTGGCCTTGTCCTCGGTAAGATTGCCCTGGACCAGGGCGTGGTAGATCTTGACCACCTCATGCCGCGCGAACTGCCGGCGCATCTCCTTGTAGGCAAGGTCGGACTTGCAGACCAGCATGAGGCCGCTGGTGCCCGCGTCCAGGCGGGAGACGATGCCCTGACGGCCCTGGGCCCCCATGGAGGTGATGTGGGTGCCCCGCTGCAGGAGGCTGCCCAGGACGGTTGGGCCGGTCCAGCCTATGGAGGGATGCGCCGCCACCCCCACCGGCTTGTCCACGACAACCACGTCCTCGTCCTCGTAGACCACGGGCATGTCCTCGGCCACCGGCTCCACCTGCTTGGCTGGCTCGGGCTCGTCCAGCTCTATCAGATCGCCGCTCATCAGGGTGGTGGCCTTGTTCACCCGGCGGCCCATGATCCGCACATGGCCCTGTGCCACCAGATCGCTGGCCTTGGCCCTGGACAGGCCCAGCATCTTGGACAGGGCCATGTCCAGGCGCCGACCCACCAAGGCATCCGGTGCGGGAAGAAGCCGGGTCACTTGGCCGCTCCCCCATCTTTTTCGGGCTTGTCCCTGTCGCTGAATCGCACATTGCAGATAATGAGTACCACCACGGCCACGCCTGCCAGGGTCAGATAGACGTCGGCCACATTGCCCACCGACCAGCCGTAGTCCAGAAAGTCGACCACGGCACCGTCAAGAAAACCGGAGGCATAGGCCACCCTGTCGATCAGATTGCCTGCTGCCCCGGAGAAGGCCAGGGAAAGCACCAAAGTCCAGAGCATGGAGGTGGTGCGCAAAGCCAGAACAATGATGAGCAGACAGGCTGCCAGGGCAATCAGGGATATGATCCAGGTACTCCCCGACCCCAATCCAAGAGAGGCCCCGGGGTTGCGTACCAGACGCAGTCCACGCAATGGTCCAGGCAAGGCCACCCTGACACCGTTGCCCAACCGAGCCAGAGCCAGGGCCTTGGTCACCTGGTCCAGGGCTATGGCCACTGCCGCCAGAGTGACGAAGACGGCCACGCGCCCGCGCAGCCGTCCCTTGTGTGTGTTCTTCGTCATTACCGGATGGAATCAGTGGGCCTGTTCGGACTTCTTTTCCATGGACTGGTAATTGCTGGTGTCCGAAATCTGGTTGATCAGCTGGTTGAGGAACTCGGTCAGCTTGCTGCGGTAGCCCGCCTCGAACTGCTTGAGCCCCTGGATGTTCTCCTCCAGAACCTTGGACTGATCCATGAGCTTGTTCTTGACATCGGCGGCATAGCGATCGGCACTGTCGCGGGTGTTCTTGTCGTACTCCTGCGCCCGGGTCTGCACCTGGGTCTCGTACTCGTCGGCCTGGGTGTGCTGGCGCTTGGAATAGGCATCGGCATCGGAACGGGTCTTGACCGAGTACTCGTCGGCCTGGGAGCGTACGCGCTGCGAGTAGCCATCGGCCTCGGAGTGGACTCGCTTGGAGTACTCGTCCACCTCGGCGCGGGTCCTCTTGGAGTAGTCCTCCGCCTTCTTGACGATGTCATCGTGCTGGGCGTGGCCCTCGGCGACCAGCTGGGAGGCGTTGGCCTTGCCCTTGTCCACGTACTGATCGTGCAACTGCATGGCCAGGGTGAGCATGGCGGTGGCTCTCTCGGGTTCGCTGCTGGCCTCGGCGCCAGCGCCCGCGATCCGCTGCAGGCTGCCCGTTTCCGTGGAGGGCTCGGCCTTGGAAACCTGCTGGCGCAGCTGCTCCTCGCGCTTGCGGGACTCCTCCAGCTGCTTGTTGAGCTGCTCGGTGCGCTGCTGCTGCTGCTGAGAGGCCTTCTGTGCCTGGGTGACCTGCTGGCGGGCCGTGGCCATGCTCTGCTGGGAGGCATTGAGCTGGTTGGTCAGCGCCTGAACCTGCTGGCGGGCCTGGTCGCGCTCCTTCTGCATGGCGGTCAGCTGGTTGGTCAGCGCCTGGGTGTTGTTGCCCGCGGCGGCCTGGGCGGTCAGCTGGTCGATCTGGGAGTTGAGCTGCTCGACCTGACGCTTGAGCTGGTCGTTCTGGGAGGCCAGGGTCTTGACCTGGCTCTGGGATTCAGCCAGGAGCCGCTTGGTCTGGGCATCCACGGCAGGCTGCTGGGCGGCATTACCCTGGGCCTGCTTCAGATCCCGGTTCTCCGTCTGCAGGGATTCCACCTGAGCCGTCAAGTCGGAAATCTTTGAGTTCAGCGAGGCCACATCGGTACCCAGGGACTGGGTGGAAGCGGCGTTGCCTTGCATGGCCTGCTTGCCCAGGGCTTCAACCGTATCGGTGACCTGATCCAGGAAGTCGTCGACCTCGTCGACGTCGTAGCCTTCCTTAAACCGCACTGTCTGGAAGGTATGCTCCCTTATGTCATTAGGCGTCAATAGAGCCATATGTTTCTCCACCTCGCTTCAGGCCAACCAGCCCGATTGTGTTCTCTTACTGCATGCTAGCACGGAGTCTGCCGTATCCGCGGTCTTGCTTTCTACCCCAGCAGCACCTGGATGATGATCAGGGCGGCGTAGAGCACCATGAAGGACACGTCGAGCTGGATCCTGCCCATGGGCAGGGGCCGGATGTACCGGCGCAGCCAGCGCAGGGGCGGCTCGGTCAGGGCATAGATGACCCGAATGAGCGAGGCCACAAAGCCACGGGGGTACCAGCTGGGCGACAGAACCAGGACCCAGTCCAGAATCATCCGCACGAAGAGGATGAGCAGGTAGGTCTCAATGCAGATGTCTATCAGATATCGAATAAAAGGAACAAGCATGCGTCTTCAGGCTCCTGCGGACACGGCTTCCAGGGCGTCGGTCACTGGGCGAAAAGCCCCTTGGCCGAGGAACCAGACTCGGGCTCCTCCACCTTGATGTTGACCTGTGCGGGGCTGAGCAGGAAGACCCTGGGGGTGACCCGCTCGATGGACCCGCGCACCCCGAAGACCACACCGGCGGAGAAATCGACGATCCTGTAGGCCACCGACTCGGACACACCTGTCAGGTTGAGGACCACCGGAACCCCGTCCCGCAGGGCCCTGCCGACCATCTGGGCATCCTCGTAGGACTTGGGATGGATGGTGGTGATGCGGTTGATCCGGCTCTGGAAGGGCGTGGACTCGGCTTCCTGGCTATTGGAGGTGGATTGCGGAGCCATGGGAGTCACAGAGTGATCGGTGTCGAAGCCATCGCGGGCCTCGTCATCGTCGGCCAGGTCGTCGTCATCGTCATCCACGACATCCGACATGCCGAAAAAGGACATTGCGTTCTTCATCAATCCTGCCATACCTGCTCCTTCGCCTGATTACCGCAGAAAGTCAGGGATATCCAGATATCCCGGGTCGGAGGTGCCGTCATCGCCGGAGGCGGGGGGCACCACATCGTGTTCGGAGGTCTCATCGGACTCCGCCTGGACGGACGGGGTCGTCAGCGGCTGCTGGGGCTCCTGGACCGGGGTGGCCGCTGCCGGTGCGGTGGTCGTGTCCACTGCAGGAGCCGGGGTCTCGTCCTTCTTCGGGGTGGGATCGAATCCGGCGGCGATGACCGTGACCCGCACCTCGTCCCCGTAGGCATCGTCCAAGGCCAGGCCCCAGATGATCTGCGCCTCGGGATGGATGGCATCCTGAACCAGCTGTGCGGCGGCAGAGGCCTCCTGCATGCTCAGGTCGGTGGGGCCGGCCACATTGATCAGGGCCCCATGGGCACCCTCGATGCTCTCCTCCAAAAGCGGGGAGGAGATGGCGATCTCGGCGGCCTGGGTGGCTCGATCCTCGCCCCGGGCTGCGCCGATGCCGAAGAGGGCGGTGCCGGCATCCTTCAAGATGGCGGTGACATCGGAGAAGTCCACGTGAATGTAGGAGTTCATGGTGATCAGGTCGGTGATGCCCTGAACGCCGGCCAGCAGGGCCGTGTCTGCGGTCTTGAAGGCATCCATGACCGAGACCGTGCGATCCGAGAGGTCCAGAAGCCGGTCATTGGGGATAACGATAAGGGCATCGACCTCCTTTCGCAGGTTCTCGATGCCCGATTCGGCGGAAGCGGAGCGCCTGGGCCCCTCAAAGGTGAAGGGACGGGTGACCACGGCGATGGTGAGCGCGCCTTGCTGACGGGCTGCACGCGCTACCAGGGGGCTGGCACCGGTGCCGGTGCCGCCACCCTCGCCTGCAGTGACGAAGACCATATCGGCGCCCTTGAGGACCTCTTCGATGTCGGACTGATGGTCCTGGGCGGCCTTGGCGCCCTTCTCGGGATCGGCTCCTGCTCCCAGGCCGCGGCTGTTGGCATCAGATAGGGAGATCTTCACATCGGCTTCTGAGCGCAGGAGATCCTTGGCATCGGTATTGATGGCCACAAACTCGACATTCTGCAGACCTTCGGCGATCATACGATTGACAGCATTGCCACCGGCTCCACCAACACCAACGACCTTGATGTTGGTCTTGTCATTGAAATTGTCATTCTGGGCAATCTCGCTCACAGTATGCTCCCGTCACTCACGTTACGCTCAACTCTAGCGCAGGTCATATACGCCAACACGCATTTGCCCACAGGCGTTCCGACCCTCCCTGACGGCCGTGGGCCCAGGGTCCGGGAGGTCAGAGCCAACCGCCCTGGCCTTCCGAGAGAACCTCCACGCCGTTCCGTCCGTATTCTAAACCCTGATTCTAGACCCGGATGCGCATGGTTGGTGACGGGAATATTTCCGGCTTCAGTAGGAGGCGTCCATGGGGTCGTTGCCGAAGAGCGTCTCGCGCTCCTGATGGGTGGTGGTCCGCGAATCCAGCCAGCCATAGGGCAGGCGGACCTTCTTGGCATAGCGGACCCTGCCTCTTGGCTTGCCAGCCACGGCCCGCGGATAGGGCATGTCCTGGTCCAGATTGGCGATGCAGCGGTCCATATCCTCCAGGCTCTCGCAGGACATGAAGTCGCGGCGTACCTGGCCGCCTACGGCGAAGCCCTTGAGATACCAGGCCACGTGCTTGCGCATATCGTGGACGGCCATGCGCTCATCGCCGTCATAGAACTTGACCAGAAGCCTGGCGTGGCGGGCCATGATGGCCCCCACCTGGCCCAGGGTGGGCTCCTGACGTTCCGGGGAGCCGGCCAGAGCCGCCGCTATATCGGCGAAGAGCCAGGGACGACCCTGGCAGCCCCGGCCGATGGCCACGCCTGCGCAGCCGGTCTGGGCGAACATGTCCAGGGCATCCTCGGCGGTCCAGATGTCGCCGTTGCCGAAGACGGGGATATCGACTGCCTGGACCAGCTGGGCGATCCGGTCCCAGTCGGCATGGCCGCCATAGTATTCAGCCGTGGTTCTGGCATGCAGGGTCACGGCGGCGCACCCCTCTTCCTGGGCGATGTGGGCCGCCTCCAGGAAGGTCTCGTGCTGGTGGTCGATGCCCACCCGGATCTTTGCGGTGACGGGAATCCCGGCAGGCGAGCAGACAGCAACCACACGATGGACCAGTTCGGCGAAGAGGTCGGTCTTCCAGGGCAGGGCGGATCCACCGCCATGTCTGGTGACCTTGGGTACAGGGCAACCGAAGTTCATGTCGATATGATCGACCCAGCCCGCATCAACCACCATTCTGGTGGCTTGCTCCATGATCTGAGGGTCCACCCCGTACAGCTGCAGGGAGCGCACCTTCTCCTGGGGGGCGAAGCGACAGAGCCGGAAGGCCTTGGGGTTGCGCGCCACCAGGGCCCGGGCCGTCACCATCTCCCCTACATACAGTCCATCGGGTCCGTACTCGCGGCAGAGCAGGCGGAAGGGCCAGTTGGTCACGCCCGCCATGGGCGAAAGCATGACCGGCACAGGCACGGTTATCGGGCCCAGCTGTACCGGAGCAACCTTCGGGGTCTGTCGATCAGTCTCAGTACCGGCCACCGGCCTCGGCCACCTTGATGGGTTCGCTCTCGTCCGTACCCGGCTCGCTGGCCAGGTCCGTATAGCCGTCAGCGGCGCGCGCACCGGTCAGGTCGGAGGGGCCCATGGGGTAACGCACCCGTTGCTCGCCGACGACCCGGCGAACATAGTCCTCCACCTGGTCCAGGGCCACCCGGTCCTGCTGCATGGAGTCGCGGTTGCGGATGGTGACCGCCTTGTCGTCCAGGGTGTCGAAGTCCACGGTAATGCACAGGGGCGTGCCAATCTCGTCCTGACGACGATAGCGGCGGCCGATGGCGCCGGACTCGTCGTAGTCCACCATCCACTCATTCTGGCGCAGGTCGGCGGCCAGGTCATGGGCGATCCGCTGCAGATCAGGCTTCTTGGACAGGGGCAGGACCGCGGCCTTGACCGGGGCCAGCCTCGGGTCCAGACGCAGCACGGTGCGCCGGTCGACCCCGCCCTTGGTGTTGGGGGCCTCGTCCACGTCATAGGCATCCACCAGGAAGGCCATCAGCGAGCGCGTCAGACCGGCTGCAGGCTCGATCACGTAGGGAATGTAGCGTTCCCCGCTGGCCTGGTCGAAGTAGCTCAGATCCTCGCCCGAGTGCTCGGCATGGGCCTTGAGGTCGTAATCGGTGCGGTTGGCCACGCCCTCCAGCTCGCCCCACTCGGAGCCCTGGAAGCCGAACCGGTATTCGATGTCCACGGTCCGCTTGGAATAGTGTGCCAGTTTCTCCTTTGGGTGCTCGTAGTGGCGCAGGTTCTCGGGCTTGACGCCCAGGTCCACGTACCAACGGGTCCTGGCGTCGATCCAGTACTGATGCCATTGTTCGTCGGTGCCGGGATGGACGAAGAACTCCATCTCCATCTGCTCGAACTCGCGGGTACGGAAGATGAAATTGCCGGGGGTTATCTCGTTGCGGAAGCTCTTGCCCATGTTGGCGATGCCGAAGGGTGGCTTGGAACGGGAGGAGGCCATGACGGACTTGAAGTCCACGAAGATGCCCTGGGCGGTCTCGGGACGCAGGTAGTGCAGGCTCTTCTCGTCCTGGACCGGCCCTAGGTGGGTCTGCAGCATCATGTTGAAGTCGCGCGGCTCGGTCCACCGGCCCTTGGTGCCGCAGTCCGGGCAGGGGATGTCCTTGAGGCCGTTTTCCGGATCATGGCCGTGCTTTTCAACGTAGGCCTCCTCCAGGGTGTCGGCCCGGTGCCGCTTGTGGCAGTTCAGGCACTCGATCAGGGGGTCGTTGAAAACGGAGACATGGCCCGAGGCCTCCCAGACCGCCGTGGGCAGGATGACCGAGGTGTCCACGCCGACCACGTCGTCGCGGGTGACCACCATGGTCCGCCACCACTCACGCTTGATGTTGTCCTTGAGAGCCACGCCCAGGGGTCCGTAATCCCAGGCCGAGCGCGTCCCGCCGTAAATCTCCCCTGCGGGAAAGACGAATCCTCGGCGCTTGGCCAGGGAGATGACCTCATCCAGTTTCGATACTGCCACTGATCACACCTTCTGCTCGGGAACCCCCTCCTGGGGGCTACGACCTGATGACCGGCCTCCAGCATACCTTCGGCGGGTGACCTGCTGTCAGCGTAGAGGCCTACCATCAAGGCAGGTGCGGGAGGCCGCGCAGGTGACCGCAGGGGACACCGGGCATCCTGCCTACGAAAACCAATCGATGCGGAAAGGTTCCCAATATGCCCGATATGAACGACCCATCCTATCTGAACACCGTAGCCGAGGTCACGATCGCACCCTCCGGTCAGGGTGAGGAGCTGTCCACCTATGTGGCCCAGGTCATCAAGGTCATCAGGGACTCGGGGCTACCCAACCAGACCAATGCCATGAGCACCGTGATCGAAGGTGATCTGCACCGGGTCATGGAGGTCGTGGAAGAGGCCACACGGGTCCTGGCCGAGCGGGGGTACAGGACCGGCGTCAGCCTCAAGCTGGACATCCGCTCCGGCAAGCGGGACCAGATCCACGAAAAGGTGGAGCGGGTCGACCGGATCCTAGGCGGGGAAAACCGCTGAAAGCTCACTGTCACCGAAGATCAGCCGGGCTGAAATCGCCTGAGCAAGTTAAGGTGTGCCCATGATCACGATGAAGCAGATCGCCGAACGCACAGGCGTGTCCGTTTCCACGGTCTCCCTGGTGCTCAACGGCCGCGACAAGGGCAGGGTCAAGTCGGAGATCGCCCGAAAGGTGCGCAACACAGCCAAGACCCTGGGCTATCGGCCCAATCCCATGGCACGGTCGCTGCGCACCAGCAAGACCGGCATGCTGGGCTTCATCAGCCAAGAGGTGGCCACCACGCCATACGCCGGCGCCATCATTCAGGGTGCGCAGGATGCGGCAGCCGAGCGCGGCTATGTGCTTCTCACCGTCTCCACCGACGGGGGCGTTCGGGAAGCCGAACAGATTCAGGCCCTGAAGCGCTATGGAGTGGACGGTTTCCTCTTCGCCAAGATGTATGACCAGGATGTCGACCTGCCCCAGGCTCTGCGCTCCTGCCCTGCCGTGGTGGTCAACGCGGTGGAGCGGGCCGACCGTTGCCCCAGCATCGCGCCTGACGAGTTTCTGATCGGCTACGATGCCACCCGCCATCTGATTGAATCAGGCTGCCGCCGGGTGGCCTACCTGGGCACCACGCAGGATCTGCCGGCGCAGGAAGACAGAATGCGCGGATATCGGGCAGCTCTCAAGGAAGCTGGCTTGCCCACAGGTCAGAACTTGATCCGACTGGTCGGATTCAACCAGGAGGCCATGGATCAGACAAACGACCTGATGGACGACCAGCACCCCGATGGGGTCTTCTGCTTCAATGATTCGCGCTCCATTTACCTCTACCAGGCGGCCGCAGCCCGCCATCTGTCCATCGGCAGGGACCTCAATCTGGTGGGCGTGGACAACCACCAGGTCATAGCCGAGACCATGGCACCTCCCCTGAGCACAATCGAACTCCCCCACTACGAGATGGGCTTCTGGGCGGTGCGACGACTGCTGGCGCAAATCAACCCCCGTCGCGTTGCCCTGCCTCTGCCCGAAACCCGTGCCGTCCTGCCGCCGCTCGATCAGGCTGGCGGGGTGCGCATCCATTGCGCCCTGATCCGCAAAGGTTCCACCCGCCTCGATGCCACCTCAGACCTGGTCCCGGCCAGCGACTAAAGCCGAATCACACTCCCTCCTTAGCGCAAGATAGTAAAACAAGGTCGAATTCCGGAGGGCTTCGCGCCAATTGCCAATCGGCCAACATCCCCGCTAGCTGCTAATTGTGCTCACAGGCACGCAGAACGATTGTCAATCGTTTGACGTAAATCGATTGACGACTTACTATACCTACCAGGATTCGCTCTGCACACAGTAAGTGCATCGAACCGGAAAGCACTGCGGAGAAGCGGTGCACAACAAGTGAGGGAGGGGCAGCATGGCCGCCAAATCATCAGCATGGAGGAATCCATCATATTTGGAATCCTCTACCGGAATATTCTTCTTCTTCTGCGCCTGGGGCATCTGGTGGTCCTTCTACTCGCCATGGCTGATCAACGGCCTTGGCATGACCAACACCCAGGTCGGCAACATCTACTCCATCAACTCCGTGGGCACGCTGATAATAATGTTTGTCTACGGGGTAATACAGGACGAACTGGGGGTCAAGCGTAGGCTCGCCATCTTCATCGCGGCCATTGCAGCGCTGGTCGGACCTTTCGTGCAGTTCATCTACGCCCCCCTCATGCATTCCAACCTGATCCTGGGCGCCGTACTCGGTTCAATCGTTCTATCCGCAGGTTTCATGTCAGGCTGCTCCCTGATCGAGGCCATCACCGAGCGGTACAGCCGCAAATTCGGATTCGAATACGGCCAGTCCCGCGCCTGGGGCTCCTTCGGCTACGCCATTGTGGCTCTGATCGCAGGGTTCACTTTCAACATTAACCCGATGATCAACTTCTGGCTGGGGTCCGCCTTCGGCGCGTGCATGCTCCTGGTCTACGCCTTCTGGATCCCCGATGAGCAACGCGAGGAGATCAAGCGAGAGTCCACCCCCGAGGGCGAAAAGTCCCAGCCCTCCCTGCGCGACATGATCCATGTCCTGGGCATGCCCGCCCTCTGGCTCCTGATCGTCTTTGTGATCTTCACCAACACCTTCTACACGGTCTTCGACCAGCAGATGTTCCCCAACTACTATGCCAACCTCTTCCCCACCCCGGAACAGGGTCACGAGGTCTACGGCATCCTCAACTCCATCCAAGTGTTCCTGGAATCAGCCATGATGGGCGTGGTTCCCATCATCATGCGCAAGATCGGCGTGCGTAACTCCCTTCTGCTGGGAGCTACGGTCATGTTCGCCAGGATCGGTCTGTGCGGTTTCTTCCACGACCCGGTCATGGTCTCCGTTGTCAAGCTCTTCCACTCCATTGAAGTCCCGCTCTTCAGCCTGCCTGCCTTCCGTTACTTCACTCTGCATTTCAACCCCAAGCTGTCCGCCACCCTTTACATGGTGGGCTTCCAGATCGCCTCCCAGGTCGGCCAGGTGGCCATGTCCACCCCGCTGGGCATCCTCCACGACCGCGCCGGCGACCAGGTCACCTTCTACACCATCTCACTGGTAGTGCTGGTCGCCTTGATCTACGGCATCTTCGTGCTCAAGCGCGACGACCAGCAGGTGGACGGCGATCCCTTCATCAGGGATTCGCAGAAGTCCGCCGTGACCCAGGGCTGATCCCCATACCAACCATCATCAGGACCCATCCAACCCGAAAGGATTCAAGGATGAACCAGCCAACAACCAAGGAAAACGCCGACATGAACGCTCAACTGGACAAGGCCCAGAAGAGCATCAACCGGCTCTTCGCCACCCGCAATGACCGCTGGTATCCCCAGTGCCACATCGCCTCCAAGGCCGGATGGATCAACGACCCCAACGGCCTGAGCTACTACAAGGGGCGCTATCATGCCTACTTCCAGCTCAATCCCTACGGGAGCGAGTGGGGAAACATGCACTGGGGGCATGTGTCCAGCGCCGACCTGGTCACCTGGCGGCGCGAGCCCCTGGCCATGGCACCCACCCTGGAGGTCGAGAAGGACGGAGTCTTCTCCGGATCGGCCGTGGTGGGCGACGACGGCCGTCTGACCATCTATTACACCGGTCACCGCTGGCGCAATGGGGTCAATGAAGATGACGGCAACCTCCAAGAGCAGTGCATGGCTGTCTCCTCAGACGGCATCCACTTCGAAAAGAGGGGGGTTGTAGTCCCCTGCCCCGACGACAAGATCCTGCACTTCCGCGATCCCAAGGTGTGGAAGATGGGCGGGCTCTGGTACATGGTCTTCGGAGTCAGCACCCCCGAACAACGCGGCGAGATCTGGATGTACACCTCCAATGACATGGAGCACTGGACCTTCGACCGGGTCATCTACCGGCACCCCGACCCTGAGGTCTTCATGCTGGAATGCCCCGACATGTTCCCCCTGGAGGACAAATGGGTTATCTGCTACTCGGCCATGGGCCTTAAGCCCCAGGGGTTCGAGGCGCGCAACCACAACAACGCCGGTTACGTGATCGGTAGCTGGCAGCCCGGCGGCGACTTCCATCAGGAGACTGAATTCCACCTTTGGGATGACGGGCACAACTTCTATGCACCGCAGACCTTCCAGGCCCCTGACGGCCGTCGGCTGGTCTTCGGCTGGATGAGCCCCTTCACCGAACCCATCCCCATGCAGGAGGATGGCTGGTGCGGCCAGTTCACGGTGCCTCGCGAGGTCACCCTGGCCGGTGATCATCTGCGCTGCCTGCCCATACGCGAGTTCTCCAACCTGGACCAGGACCAGCAGGACTTCGGTCCCATCGAGCTGGAGGTCAACGGCAGCCGGGATCTGGTGGACGATGCGCAGACCGCTGACATCAATATGGAAATCGACCTGAACAAGTCCCAGGCCGAGCGCATCGGCCTGGAGATTCATCGGACCCAATCAGGTGACCACACGCTGGTCTGCTATGACGACCAGCTGGGCCGCGTGGTGCTCGACCGCCACTGCAACACCTACGGCGACCGGGGTTACCGCACAGCTCCCGTCGACAAGTCCTCGGGCAAGCTCAAGCTGCGCATCATCGTGGACCGGGGCTCGGTCGAGGTCGTCATCAACGACGGGCTTGAGATCATGTCCTCCTACTCCTTCCCCGCCGAAGGGCCCCGCGGCATCCGCCTGATCGCCGAATCAGGCGAGGGCAAGGCCCTGGTCGACTCCCTTTCCATCGCCAAATTGGACACCATCTGGGAAGAGCCGGATCGCTGATCCAACTCTTCGACATGGAAAGGGCCCGCCCCCTGAAATCCCTCAGGGGGCGGGCCCTTTATCTTGCAAGCATCGCCTTCAAGCAGCCATGGTCAGAACCAAAGAATCGGAGATCCTAGAAGAGATACCGGTCCTTTCACAGTGACTCCTTGCCATAGATAGTCAGCCATGACTCGGTCTCAGACCTTTGAGCTTCGGGACCGGAAGCCTGTACGAGGCCGCGTCAGCCCCGGTTTTACTTGCCGATCTTGACCAGCAAAGCCATAAGTCCGGAGGCGATGGCCGCCGCACCCATGAAGAGGAAGGCTCCGACGAAGGAGCCGCCTGCGGCCTTGACCAGGTAACCGATGATCATGGGGGCCAGGAATCCGCCCAGGGTGCCGCCGGTATTGATGATGCCGATGGCGGAGCCGATGATGTGCGGGTCCATGATCTTGTGGGGCCAGGTGAAGATGCCGGTGAAGGCCACCACGGAGACGCAGGATACCAGGATCAGCAGCAGGAGGGAGAGCCAGATGCTGCGCGAGAAGACGAAGCAGACCACCAGGACGGCACTGATCACCCCGGCGCCCAGAATGGCCACCTTCTCCCTGCCCAGGAAGAGCTTCGAGAGCAGCTGACCGGCATAGATGGTGGCGACGGTCGTGAAGACCGCATTGACCGCCAGCAGGATGCCGGCCTGGCCAATCGTAAGGCCGAAGGTGTTCTTTATGAAGGTGGGCATCCAGGAGATATTGCCGTACAGGAGGATGTTGAGCAGAAGCATGGCCACGAAGAGGACCAGCACGTTCCGATTCTTCAGAACCTCCAGGAACCCTGCACCCTTGGTTCCGGGCTTCTGGTCAACCTCGGGCTGGCGGGGCTTGGAGGGCACGAAGATCAGGATGCAGACAAAGGCCAGTAGATAGAGGGTGCCCAGCACGGCGTAGGCCAGGTGCCAGTTGATGGCGACCAGGTTGGCGCCCAGGACGAAGGCCAGAATGCCGCCGATGCCCGAGGTCGACAGAATCAGCGATTGTACGAAGGTACGCCTTTCCTGGGGGAAGTTCTCCGCAATAGACTTGGAGCAGGAGGGCGGGTAGCCGCCGTGGCCCATGCCAGCGAAGAACCGGACGATGATGAAGAAGGCCAGACCATTGGCCAGGCCGAACAGGTAGCTGAACAGACCGATGATGATCATCGAGGCCATCAACACACGCTTGGCCCCAAGCCGGTCGGCCAGCCAGCCGCTGGGTATCTGCATGAGCGAGTAGCCCAGGAAGAAGGCCGACATGATGATGCCTGTCTGCCCCGAGTCCAGGTGGAACTGCTCAGAGATGGGGATGATGGCGGTCGAGATCATGTTCTTGTCCATGTACACGATCGAGTAACCGGCCATCAGGGAGAAGATCAGCGTTCCGCTCGCCGTTTTTGAGGATTGCTTGATTGCCATTGGTCTGTCATCCTTCAGTCGAAGCCGTCCGCCGCCGGGCAAAGTGATCCGCATGGATCACTGGGGCCGGCGGCAGCCGAACGGTAGGTAGGTCAGTGGGGCATCACATCGTCAGGGATGACGACCTTGTACTCCTGGCCGGCGAATGTCTTGTCGAAGTCCTCCTTGGCGGCCTTGACCAGGTCCGGGTTGGTAAACGCATCGTAGGCGGTCAGAGCCAGGGTCTTTCCTGCTGCCAGCAGACCCTTGTGGGCCACCGAGGACTTGCCGTTGGCCGCCCACTGCCAAGAGTGAGCAGAGGTGCCCTGGGGCTCGAAGCCGCCGCTGAACTGGGCGGTGGGCGTCTGCCAGCTGACATCGCCGACGTCGGTGGACCCCGATGCCGTATCGGTGAAGGCCAGCGGATACTTCTTCAGGGCCATGGTGGACTCGGCCATCTTCCTGACTTCCTCATCCGAAAGATCGGGGAAGGCCTCCTTGGTGCGGCTGAGCACCCGCTGCTTGCCGGCCTCGGGGACCGTGTCCGTATAGCGGCGTTCGTAGTCCAACTCCTGCTGGTCCAGGGGCAGGGGGCCGACGAGGTCCAGGTTCCTGTCTATGGCCTCGGTCAGCGGATGGTTGGGGATGAAGTTGTAGCAGGCCGCGTCGAACTCCTCCTTGACCTGGGTCTCGGTCATCAGAGCCGCACCCTGGGCGATCTTCTCCACACGCTTGAACAGATCCTGAGCCTGGTCCATCCTGGGGGCGCGCACGAAGTAGTAGAGCCGGGCGTGGGATTGCACCACATTGGCCGACTCGCCGCCTGCGTCGATGAAGGCGTAGTGCACGCGGGCCGCATCGATCATGTGTTCGCGCAGGAACTGCACGCCCACGTTCATCAGTTCAGCGGCATCCAGGGCGCTCCGGCCCAGCTCAGGAGCCGCAGCCGCGTGCGCCGGCACGCCGGTGAAGTCGAAGTAGGCCTGCAGGACAGCCAGGCTGGAGGAGCCCCAGGCCTGGGTCACATCCGAGGGATGCCAGGACAGGGCCAGGTCCAGCCCGTCGAAGACCCCATCCCTTGCCATGAAGGCCTTGCCGTAGCCCGACTCCTCAGCCGGGCAGCCGAAGACCTTGATGGTCCCCTTGAGCCCCTTCTCCTGCATGAAGGTCTTGATCCCGACTCCGGCCGCTACAGCGGCCATGCCCAGGATGTTGTGGCCGCAGCCTTGCCCATTGCCGCCCTCGACCAGTGGCTTGTGCTCGCCCAGATCAGCAACCTGGCTGAGGCCTCCAAGGGCGTCGTATTCGCCGGTGATGCCGATCACCGGACGGCCCGATCCCCAGGTCGCCACGTAGGCATAGTCCATATGGCCCACGCCCTTTTCGATGTCGAAGCCCTCCTGCTCCAGCACCTTGTAGTGCTGCTGGACCGACTCCTTCACGGCAAACCGGGTCTCGGGGGTGCCCCAAATATGGTCGGCGGCCTCGATGAACTCCTGTGACTTATCTTCGATGATCTGCATAATGCGCTGCTTGTCGTCCACGCCTGTCACTCCTTCGCTTCGTTTGCTGCCCTGATTTCCACAGCAGACATGGCTTGCTCCGCTGCGATATGACACAGACTACCTTTCAAGGGCATTACGAGAGTGTTCAGACGTGTAAATTTGGACGACTATGGCTAACCTCACAAAATCGGAGGCCTCATCTGCTTTAGGCTTGGTTTTAGGCTTGGTCCACGCCGCCGAAGCGCCTGTCCCGGTGGATGTAATCGTCGATGGCCCGCCAAAGCACCTCGCGCCCGCAGTCGGGGAAGAGCTCGGGTACGAAATCCAGCTCCGCATAGGCCGCCTGCCAGGGCAGGAAGTTGGAGGTGCGCTGTTCCCCCGAGGTGCGCAGGACCAGGTCGCAGTCCGGTATGTCTGGGTTGTAGAGGTGCTGGGCGATCATCTTTTCGGTGACCTTGGAGCCCTTGATATGCCCGGCCGCCACCTCCCGGGCGATATCGGTGGCTGCATCGGCCAGCTCAGCCCTGCCCCCGTAGTTGATGCAGAAGATCACATCGATCCTGGTGTTGTGCCGGGTGCGCTCCATGGCCGCCTCCAGCTCGTCGATGACCGACTTCCAGAGCCGGGGCCGACGGCCAGCCCAGCGCACGCGCACCCCCCAGTCATCCATTTGGGCCACCCTACGGTGGATGATGTCCCGGGAGAAGCCCATCAGAAAGCGGACCTCGGCCGGCGAGCGCTTCCAATTCTCCGTGGAGAAGGTATATAGGCTCAGATATCGGACCCCGGCCTCGATGGCTCCGGCTATGGTGTCGAAGACCACCGGCTCGGCGGCCCGGTGACCCTGGGTGCGCTCCATGCCCCTCTGCTTGGCCCAGCGGCCATTGCCGTCCATGATCACACCCAGGTGTCGCGGGACTGAGCCCTCGGGGAAGTGCGGGATACGAGCGGGATCGGAGAAGGGGGCTGCAGGCACATCCAGGGAGGTGTAGTCGACGGGGTCAAAGCTCATGCTTCAAGAATCTAATAGCCTGAGGGATCTGATGGGCCGCTCCAGGTAATATTCGCCCCATTTCTCGACAAGACCGTCGCACAGGGGGGTGGAACCCTTGCCGTCCAGCTTGGACCAGTCCCCGGTGCTCAGCGCCCGGAAGCGTGTCAGGGTGGCGGGATCCACTGCCACGGCGTCGGTAGGCCTGTCCCGACTGCAGACCACACCGCCGCCGGGCACCGAGAAATGGGTCAGCTGGTCGGTTCGGCCGCAGACGATGCAGGAATCCAGCCGGGGCCTCCAGCCTGCCAGCGCCAGGGACCGGAGCAGGTAGGAGGCGCCGATGTCACGGGGTCCATGCCGGTGACCTGCCAGGCTGGCCAGGGCGGAGACCAGCAGACGGTATTGCTCCGGGGCCGGCTCATGCTCGCCCACCACCAGCTTGTCGGCTGTCTCAAGCATGACGCCCCCGTTGGCGTAGAGGTCATAGTCGGCGCATATGGCATCCGCATAGGCGGCTATGCAGACGGCCTGGGAGACGATGTCCAGGTTGCGGCCGCGGGAGATGAGCAGATCGTCACGCATGAATGGCTCCAGCCGTGCGCCGAAGCGGGACTTGGTCCGTCGTACCCCCTTGGCCACGGCCCTGACCTTGCCGTGCCCCCTGGTCAGAATGGTGACGATCCGGTCGGCCTCGCCCAGTTTGACCGTTCTGAGGACCAGGCCCTCGTCACGATAGATGGCCACGACGGTCCCGTCCTTTCATTGGTAGATGAACAGGCCCCAGAAGGCGAAGATCAGCAGGACCCCGAACATGGCCAGGGTGGTGACGACGAAGAGGGCAACGCCAAAACGGGTGGAGGCCAGCACAGGCCTGGGATCCATGCTCCGCATCTGCTGGCGCAGACTGGGGCCGCCGGCCTTGCTTGTGCGCACCTGGTCGGGCAGCCGGTCCAATCCCCTCAGGGAGGCGACTTCGACCATGCGGGCAAAGGTGCGCGACCAGGCCCAGATGACCAGGGCGCAGACCACCTGAATGACCGGCCAGCTCCAGTAGCTGACCCCGGCCTGATCGGGCACACCGCCCCACCCCAGTCGTACCACCGCCATGATGACCTGACCCAGACCAGCTCCGAAAAGGACCAGGGTAGCCAGGGTGGTGCCGGTGATGGTGACCAGGGTGCCGCCGAAGCCATGGCTGAAGCCCAGGACCGGGTCCTTGCGTCGTCGCAGGCGGAACAATTTCATCACACCGGCCACCAGGGCCATGACCAGGGCCGCCAGCAAAAGCACCAGGGTCAGCAGGTGCAGGACCAGCATATAGATGGTCAGCGAGCGCCGCCCCCGCAGGTCAGTGGGCACGGCTATGGACTGGTGGATGGTGGCCCCGCCCACGCTGGGGCTGGTCTGATGCAGGCCATGGACCTGGCCCACCGCCCAATCGATCATGTCCTGCTGGTAGTGGTCGGCCAGGGGCGTGCCGGTCCGGGCCTCATCCCCCAGCCGCAGCACATGATTGGAGACCGGGTAGGAACGCACCGTGACGTTCTCGTTGCCGGAGGCGTGGGCCTGGGACAGCACGCGCTGCACCCCCTCCACCTGGGCGGTCATCACATCCTTGGCCCCGTAGGCCAACAGGGTGGGAATGGCATAGGTGTAGCGGTCGGTGGGATCGATGTCCAGATTGTTCAGACCCAAGAGGGAGGCATCGGTGCTGAAGAGCCGACGGACCACCGACTGGTAGCCCTGGTTGGCCCCGGCGATGGCGAAGTCCTGTGCCACGAAGAAGCCCATGGCGTGCCGCGGGGAATAGACCATGGGGCTCAGCAGGATCTGGAAGGCGATCCGGTGGTCCATGGTCAGCAGCATGGCGGCGATCCAGGTACTCTCGCTGGTGGCATAGATGCCTACCTTGGATGCATCCACATCATCCCGGTCGCGCAGCAGGTTGGCAACCCGCTCGTAGGCCTTGGCCGAAGCGGGATAGTCCCGGTCGGCATCCGTGGTGGACCAGACCGGCTTGTCCAGCACGGCGGTGACGAAACCGGCAGAGGCCAGGGTCCGGGCCACGTCCCCGAAGGAGTTGTCGCAGGTGCCATATCCGGCGCCATGCATGAAGACCACTGCCGGCCGATTCCCTGAAGCCCCCTTGGGGGTGCGGATCAGAATCCGGATACGCTGGTGCTCCCCAGTGGCGGGCCTTTCCACGCTCAGTTCCTGGTGACGGGATTCGACCTGGTACTGCCCCACGGTATCCCTGTCAACCCCGGCAGGCCAGTCGAAGGTGACCGCGGTGTCCGGAGTCAGGGTGGGAAAATTCTGATCCACCGGTTCGTATTTCCAGGGAACGGCGGTCAAGTGGGAGACAGAGGCCAGCAGACCCATAAGGATGATGAAGACGGGCAGGCTGGTCATCAGCCGCCTGACCCTGCTCCACCCGCTTGCAGGGAGGGAACGCTCAACCTCTTGGGACACGTCGGTCATTGTAGCCGGTGGCGGGGATGGCGCTTACGCCCTCAGCTGGCACGGCCGGTGACCGGGACCACCATGGGTCCTGCCTCCGGCAGGGTTTCACCCTCGGCCGCAGCCTTGGCATCCATCTGGGCGGCGATTTCCTTGGCCCGTTCCAGCAGGGTGGGGACAATCTGGTCCTCAGGCACGGTCTGCACCACCTTGCCCTTGATGATGATCTGACCCTTGCCGTTGCCCGAAGCCACTCCCAGGTCGGCCTCCCTGGCCTCGCCTGGTCCGTTGACGATGCAGCCCATGACAGCTACCCGAATGGGGGCGGTGATGTCCTTGAGCCCCTCGGTGACCTCCTTGGCCAGCTCGATCACGTCCACCTGGGCCCTGCCGCAGGAGGGGCAGGAGATGATGTCGAAGTGGCGCTGGCGCAACCCCAGATATTCCAGAATCTTGCAGCCCACCTTGACCTCTTCCACAGGCGGCGCGGACAGGGAGACCCTGATGGTGTCGCCGATGCCTTCGGCCAGGAGCGCGCCGAAGGCCAGGCAGGACTTGATGGTCCCCTGCCAGGAGGGCCCGGCCTCGGTCACGCCCAGGTGCAGGGGCCAGTCGCCCTTGGAGGCCAGGAGCCTATAGGTCTGGACCGTGGTGACGGGATCGTGGTGCTTGACGGAGATCTTGAAGTCGTGAAAGCCCACGTCCTCGAACATATGGGCCTCTTTCAGGGCCGAGGCGACCAGGGCCTCGGGGGTGGGGCCGCCGTAGCGGGCGTAGATGTCCTTGTCCAGGCTGCCGGCGTTGACGCCGATGCGCAGGGAGATGCCCGCGTCGGTGGCCGCCTTGCAGATCTCGGGGCCGACCTGGTCGAACTTGCGGATGTTGCCCGGGTTGACCCTGACGGCTGCACAGCCGGCATCGATGGCCTGGAAGACGTACTTGCTCTGGAAGTGGATGTCGGCGATGACCGGGATGGGCGACTTCTTTGCAATGATGGGAAGCGCGTCGGCATCGTCCTGGCTGGGTACAGCCACCCGCACGATATCGCAGCCGGCGGCGGCCAGCTCGGCGATCTGCTGCAAGGTGGCGTTGATGTCAGCGGTGACCGTGTTGGTCATGGACTGCACCGAAATCGGGGCTCCCCCGCCGACCGGCACAGACCCCACCATGATCCGACGGGAGCGGCGACGAGGATGCAGCGGAGTCTGGCTGATGGCCTGCTCGCCTGTCTTGCGGAACCCCTGGGAGGATGTCGACTGTTCGGTCTTGGGAATGCTACTCACGCTGTCATGTCTATCAAAGCATCAGCCCTTTGGCGTGCCTCATGCTCGACTTGCTCCATTACCTCCACGGATGTGAATGTTCCCGGAAGATGCGTTTCCATGGCATCCATGACCGAACGGATGGTTTCGACGATGCTTAGGTAGGGCAGCCGGTGATCCAGGAAGGCCCTGACCGCCTGCTCGTTGGCGGCATTGAAGACCGCAGTCATGGGCTCGCAGCTGCCCAGAGCCCGCCTGGCCAGGTTGACCGCCGGGAAGGCCTCGTCGTCCAGGGGCTCGAAAGTCCAGGTGCTGGCCTTGGACCAGTCGCAGGCCGCGGCCACATTGTCAAGACGGGCGGGTGCCGACAGGCCCAGGGCGATGGGTAGACGCATGTCAGGAGGCGAAGCCTGGCTTATGGTGGCCCCATCCTGGAACTGGACCATGGAGTGGACCACGGACTGGGGGTGGACCACCACGGTGATCCGTTCGGGCTCGATCCTGAAGAGCCTGCTGGCCTCGATGACCTCCAGACCCTTGTTGACCATGGTGGAGGAGTTGATGGTGACCACCGGACCCATGGACCAGGTGGGATGGTTCAGGGCCTGCTCAGGGGTGACCTCGCGCATGGCTTGGCGGCTCCAGCCCCGGAAGGGACCTCCCGAGGCGGTGACCACCAGACGGGCCACCTCCCCATGCTGCCCCGAACGCAGGGACTGCCAGATGGCCGAATGCTCGGAGTCGACCGGGTTGATCTGGCCCGGCCTTATCTCGGCGTCAAAGAGCAGATGGCCGCCCGCCACCACGGACTCCTTGTTGGCCAGAGCCAGCTGGGATCCGGCCTGCAGAGCCGCGATGGACGGACGCAGACCGACTGATCCGGTGATGCCGTTGAGGACCAGATCGCTGCCGGAACCGGCCAGAGCCTGGACCGCCTCCATGCCTGCCTCTACATGGATACCGGTCAATCCCAAGGCATTGAGAGCCTGCTGCAGGGCCGGAACCTGGGCCTTGTCGGCCAGAGCCAGACGGGTCACGCCAAAATCGCGGGCCTGGCGGGCCAGGAGCTCGACATGCGCGCCACCTGCGGCCAACCCGGTCACCTGGAACCGATCCCTATGGCGACTGATCAGATCCAGGGCCTGAGTGCCGATGGACCCCGTGGATCCCAGGATGACCAGACTGCGAGACCGATCGGCATCGACCCTGGGCGACCAATCCACCAAGGTACGTTCTCTTTCGACTGACAAACCGTCCTGCCTGCCTTCACTGCCTGTATTCATTGCTGTCAGATGACTCATCGACCGCCTTTATCCTGCTCCCCCTCGTCGCCGAAGGCCGGGAAAGAAATATCGGGGATGTCCAGATCCATCTTGGGCAGATCCTGGTTGAGCAGCGAAGCCAGATAGGAATCCGGGTCCTGGTCCTGCTTGTTCCCCTGTGTGTTTTGCGAATACCGGGGCTTGGCCCAGTCGGGCGTATCCGTGCTGCTTCCGGCTGTCTCAGCCCAGGGACGCTCCTGGGCCTCAGACGCCGCTGGCGCTGGTTCCTCATAGCTGCCCAGGGGTCCACCTGCGCCCAGAGGACCATCTACGAAGGGCGAGGAGATGATTGAGGTGGACCCGGGTGTAGACGAGCCGTCAGCATCAGCCCCTGTCGTCGAGGGAGGCACTGGCGATTCCGGCCCTGTTGTGGAGGTGAAGAAGGCATCCCCTGCCGAAGTAGGCGGGGTGGAGGCTACGGGTGCCGAAGGGGTCGGCTGGAATACAGCAGGCTCAGGAGTCTGTGGTGCGGAGGAGGGCGAAGAAGGCGCCACCGGGTTGAAAGGCACGGATTGAGCAGCCGACGCGGGTGCCGCGGACGCTGCAGTGGGAACCACAGGATTGTGGCTGGTTGGCGCAGGGGTCGACTGGGCGGCCGCAGGCGGCACGGAGGCGGGCATGACCGATTCCTGTTGACCGGAGACAAAGGGATTGGCAGGGGTGGGATTGGCTGAAGCAACGGGGGCTGGGGCTCCGCCGCTGACGCCTGCTGAGGAGGCAGGAGCAGCTGCCGCCGATGCTGCCGGGGCCGTACCAGCGGCTTCCTGGGCCAGCCGCTGGTTGACCGCCGAAGCCAGAGCACTCAGGGAACTGTTGGGTTGCGCCGTCGGCGCCGTAGATGCCGTCTGCGGACTGGCTGCCGGAGCCTCGAAGATGGCCCGCTCTGCCTGGTGCAGTTGGGCGAAATCGTCCTGACTGCCCTGATCGCCTGCGACAGCGGAAGCATTGGGGATGCTCCAGGCGGGTGCCTGGCTCTGTCCGATCAGTGGCTGAACGCCCGAAGCTGAAGGGTCCTGAACCGGCATCTGCGACTGCGCGGGAACAGCAGCAGGCGCCGTTGCATTGGCTCTGTCCCTCTTGGCCCTTTCGCTGACCCTGGCAAAGGACTCCAGTTGCTCCAGAAGCTCGACGGCCTTGGCCAGGAAGAAGTCCACCTGGCGCTCGTCATAACCCTTGGGCCCCCGACGCTGGGTGAAGATGACATTGGAGACGCGGTCAGCCGTGATGTCGGTGTTCCTCGACTTGCCCGAATCCGTCTTCCGCCCCTCCTGCAGGTTGAGCTGGTCAGAAGTCTTGTTGAGGACCTGCTCGATCAGCCGCTCGACCTGTTTGCAGTCGTATGAGGGCATGCCAGGATCCCCACGCTTGAAGACGCTGCCCGAGGGCCTGCCGGCATGGGTGGTCAGCTCCGATTGCAGACTGACCATTCTGGTCGTCCAACCATCCACGCCCACCCGGGCTATCTCCAGGCTGGTCTGTCGGTCGGAAATCACCCTCTCCAGCCGCGAGAGGGCGGCATCCACCTGGGTGATGATATAGCCGTTCTTGCACAGATCAAAGGAGGCGTTGGCTATCTCCTCCTGGGTCAAATCGGGGTCCTGGCTCTCATAGAGCGAGTGAGCCCGCTCCAGGAAGGCGTCCACCTGCTTGGTGTCATATCCCCACTTGCGCTTGCCCGAGCGCGCGATGGTCGCCTCGGTTCCACGGGCATCAGGCTTAGCTGACATCAGGCATCGACCTCCTGACCTTTCTTGCCAACGATCGTCGTGCATCGATTCTACGTGAGCGCTAAGACGCGATTCCGGGCATGCCCCCTGAAAACCCCTGTGGTCCCGCCCGGACTCGAACCGGGGACATCCACCGTGTAAAGGTGGCGCTCTAACCAACTGAGCCACGGGACCAGCACACTACCTTAGCAGAATACACGGTGACAAGGCCGCACGGTGCGGCTATAATCCACTAGGAATTCGCGGGCCTTGTCCGCAAAAGAAGAGAAACACACCATATTCACCATAGAAGAGGGGGTTCGGATTGTCACAGACAGTCGATACAGGCAGTGGCAGGAAGACCAACCGCACCCTGGTGACGGTGGCGGTCTTCATCGCCACCTTCATGACGGCCATCGAGGGGACCATCGTCTCCACCGCCATGCCCACCATCATCGGGGACCTGCATGGGCTGTCCATCATGAACTGGGTCTACTCCATCTATCTGCTCATGACGGCGGTCACCACGCCTATCTACGGCAAGCTTTCGGACCGCTTCGGCCGCAAGCCGCTGCTGACCATCGGTCTGCTGGTCTTCGTGATCGGGTCCACCCTGTGCGCCCTCTCCCAGTCCATGCCCCAACTGATCGGCGCCCGTTTTCTGCAGGGTCTGGGGGCCGGTGCCATCCAGCCGCTGACATACACGGTCCTGGCCGACATCTACCCCCTGGACAAGCGGGCTGGCATGATCGGCCTGAACGGCTCGGCCTGGGGCATCGCCTCCATCATCGCCCCCCTGCTGGGAGGCTTCATCGTCCAGCAGATAAGCTGGCACTGGGTCTTCGCCATCAATGTGCCCATCGGCCTGCTGGTCATCATCATGATCCAGATCTTCCTGAGCGAGCATATCAAGGCGCGTGAAACGCGCGTCGACTACATGGGCATCGGGCTGCTCAGCATCTGCCTGATCTGCCTGATGCTCTGCCTGCAGAGCCTGGGATCGGCAGGCGATGTGCGAATCACCCTGATCCTGGCTGCGGCCACCGTGGTCACCTTTGTCCTGCTTCTTCATGTGGAGGGCCGCCAGGAGGATCCCATCCTGCCTCTGCGGCTCTTCCGCATCAGGACCTTCGTCATCCAGAACATCTGCATGCTCCTGGTGGCCGGATTCCTCATGGGCTTCGACACCTACATGCCCATCTGGATGCAGTCTGTGCTGGGAATGAACCCCTCCCTGGGCGGCTTTGTGGTCACCCCCTCCTCCATTCTCTGGCTCCTGGGCGCCTACCTGGCCGGACCGCTGACCATGCACCACCCACCGCACCGGGCCACCAACATCGGCCTGGCCTTCATCCTGACGGCCTGCGTCTGCTACATAGCCGTCCCCCAGGCCACCGCCTACTGGGTCTTCCTGGTCATCTCCGCCGTGGTGGGCTTCGGCTTCGGCCTGACCATCACCACCTCGACCATCACCGCCCAGAGCGTGGTGCCAGCCGGCGATGTAGGCGCCTCGACCAGCTTCAACACTCTGGCCCGTTCCCTGGGGCAGACCCTGATGGTCTCCATCTTCGGCATCGTCATGAACACGGTCATCGCCCGCGAGGTGCCCCAGCATAAGGGACTGACCGAGGACATGATGAACAGCATGATCAACCCGGCTACGGCAGGGAGCATCCCCTCACGCCTGTTGGGCCCGGCCCGCACCATCGTCTTCGACGGCCTGCATTGGATCTTCCTGGTGGGCCTGGTCATCCTGATCGTGGCCTTGGTGGCCAACCTCTGCGACATCCGCTCGCGCACCCTGCTGGCCGAATACCAGAACAAGGCCACGACGGTGGCTCCTGCCATTGCTGAGAAGGGCGAGCAGTAAAGGCCGCTGGCCAACGGATTCTTCCGGGAATTCCTCATGAATGACAAACGAGGTGGTGGGCACCGGTTGACCCCGATGCCCACCACCTCGTTCATTGGCGCTTATGCAGCCAGAAGTCTTACTTGCCCTTGCCGAAAGCCCGCAGCTGGGTGGCGTTCCAATCCTCGCTGACGGTGGTGGGCATCAGGGCGTTCATGCCCGCAGTCTTGGCCGCATTGGAGACGACCCCTGGCGCCGAAGCCCCAGGCCTGCCAGGCTTGGGAGTCAGCACCCAGAAAGGCGCTCCCTTGTTGACCATGGCCGAGGCATCCATGATGGTATCCGCCAGATCGTCCTCCGCATCGCCGTCCCGCCACCAGATGATGACCCCATCCACGGCTGCGTCATAGTCCTCGTCCACCAGCTCCTCGCCGGTCAGATCCTCAATCCTGGTCCGGATCCCGTCGTCGACATCGTCGTCCCACATCCATTCCTGAACGATATCTCCGGGATGAAAACCGAACTCTTCCGCTGTATAGGTTGTAGTCTCAGCCACGGCTTCAGCATAACAAGACTGCCGGAATTCACCAATTGGACCGGCCTTGTCTTACTTGCCCTTGGCGGCTGTGCAGCGAGGCAGCCCCTCCCCCTGGCCATGGCCGATGGCCACCAGGGCCTTGTAGGCATCGTCCAAGGTGGACACCCGGACATCGCGCAGCCCTTTGGGCACATGACCTGCCACCTGTGAGCAGTTGGCCGCCGGGGCCAGGAACCAGGTGGCGCCGTCCCGCCTGGCACCCAGCATCTTCAGCTGGATACCGCCGATGGCCCCGACCCGTCCCTTCTGATCCATGGTGCCGGTTCCAGCGATGGTCAGACCGCCGGTCTCCTGCTCCGGAGTGATTTTGTCGATGGCCCCCAGGGTGTACATGAGTCCGGCCGAGGGACCGCCGATGTCGGCCACCCTCATGCTGAATTGCAGGCCTGAAACGTCATATCCTCGGGCCTTGAGGAAGGCCAGAGCCTGGGCTGATGCGGCCTTCTGGGAGCCGTGCATGTCGCCCTGCTCCTGGCGCTTGTACTCCTCAACGCTCTGTCCGGGGGGGACCACGGCCTCCTGGGGAAGCACCGTGGCGTGGGGGTCGGCCCAGCCCACCAGGGCATCAAGGTTGGAGGCCGGGTAGCCGGGGATTCCGCGGGCATTGACCGTGGTCATCAGTAGGCGACCCTTGTCATGGTGAACCTGGCCGCCCTTCACCTTGATGACAGGTGAGCCCTTTGAACTTCCCAGCACATCCTGGGTGGGGCCGGGCGTCTCGATGGTATAGGGCGATGGGAGGAAGAGCACCAAGATGGCCAGAATGACCAGAAGACCGCCGACCAGCATTTTGCGGGTGGGTCCGCCAAGCGTCCCGGCTTGCCTTTCGGGTGCGCCTGTGGCGCAGTGATCCGATTTCCCGTGCGGAAGTGTCATAGCTCCAATATTATGGTTGATGAAGACGATAATCCCGGCAGACGTCAACCTTGAGGGCGGACGGTCTGCCTTGGCGAGGACTGGAATCAAAGCAATGGACGAGAATGCAATCCACCAATGGCTCATCGAGTGCTTCGGCCCGGTGCAGGGCGAGCTGGCCTGGAGTCAGTTCTCGCAGCTGCCTGAGTCCATCCGCTCCCAAATGGCGGCCCAGGGAGCCGATCAACTGCCCAAACCCGCCGAGGTTCAGGCCCTGATCCAGGCCTTCACTGCTGGAGGGCTCAACACACCTGCCGATATGCAGGCCCAGGCTGACCAGGGTCCCATCAATGTTGCACTGGCCAAGAACATCGCCTTGGGACGCACCAGGGCCGACCAGTCCGATACCACAGTCACAGCCGAAGACAGCGAAAGGGTGGCCCGAGTCATGAGCGAAGCCAACCTCTGGCTGGACACCGTCTGCGCCTTCGACCCCGCCCCGGGCCAAACGCAAGCCCTGACCCGTGCCGGATGGATCGAGGGCAGCATAGACGCCTGGGTAAAGTTCGCCTCCCCGGTGGCCCAGGCGGTCAGCGACGCCTTGACCTCCGTCATAAGCCAGCGCTTCCAAGGTTTCGATCAGGGCGAGATTTCCGGGATGTTCGCCGGACCTGTGCCCATTCCACTGCCGGACAACCTCAAGGATCCCACCACGCTGATGAAGCTGCTGGGGAACACCTCTTTCGCCATGCAGCTGGGGCAGGCCGCCGGCGAGCTGGCCAAGGAGGTCCGCGGAGGATTCGACCAGGGCATCCCGCTGCTGAAGAACCCCGCCGGCGCCCTCATTCCGCAGAACATCAAGACCTACGCCAAATCCCTTGAACTGGATCTGGACGAGGTCACCCGCTACATGGCCCTCAAGGAGGCCGCCCACGCCCGGCTCTACGCCGCCGTCCCCTGGTTGATGCCGCGCTTCGAGGCCCTGATCGGCAAATACGCCCGGGGAGTCTCCATCGACCTGGACGCTGTGGAGGACCAGCTGCGCGATGCTGAGCAAATCAACCCCGAATCCATTGCCGGCGCCATCAATCTCAGCAATGTCGGCATCGAAGACACCCCTGAGCAGAAGGAGGCCCTGCACAGCCTGGGCGACCTGCTGGCCCTGGTCGACGGCTGGGTGGATTGCGTGGTATGGAACGCTGGCATGGCCCACCTGCCCCACCTGGAGCAGCTGCGGGAGATGACCCGACGCGAGCGCGCCGTGGGAGGGCCGGCCGAGCAGACCTTCGAATCCCTGCTGGGACTGCATCTCCATCCCAAGCGGTTGCGCGAGGCCGCCGATCTCTGGGAGCGCATCACCGCTGACGAGGGCGTGCGGGGCCGCGACGATCACTGGTCCCATCCTGATCTGCTGCCCTCCCTGCCTGTCAAGGAGGATGCCGACCAAGTCGGAACATCGACCTCTGCAGACGGGCAATCCGAGCAGAAGGCCGACACTCCCGCCACCTCAGTGGATTGGGATGCCGAGCTGGACAAACTGCTGAATGCCGAAGAGAAGGATTCCTCTGCCAACCCGATCACCCCGGCAGACTCCGACGCTTCCAATGACCAGGGGCATCCAGACCATGAGGCTCCTGGCAGCCAGAACAGCGCCGGCAAAGATACCAAGAATTTCGATGATGGCCACCCGGACCAGGACGACTCGGACAGAGACGACTCGGACAGAGACGACTCGGACAACGACCACGCCTGAACAGCGGCTCCCCCATGTTCCGAGGGCCCAGGCGATAGCGCTCAGCGGTGAATGAACCGGCTGGGAGCGCGTCGGACGAAGGCGCTGCCGTCCTTATGCTCCGCGTAGGAAAGGTGCAGTGTGTCCTCGGCACGGGTCACCCCTACGTACATGAGACGGCGTTCCTCTTCCAGGGCATCCCCCTCCGGCGGTGAACCAAAGGGAATCAACCCCTCGGCACAGCCCACGATGAAGACATGGGGGAACTCCAATCCCTTGGCGGCGTGAATGGTAGAGACCGTGACCCTCCCCTGGCCTATGCCTCCCTCCAGCTGTTCCAACACCTCCTGCTTGCTCAGATTGACCGACTGGTTCTGCCAGCCTGACTCGGTGCGCACCCGGTAGCCGATTCCATGTTCGTGTAGCGCACGGCAGATCAGGGTCTGCTGGGCGTTGATCCGAGTCAGTATTGCAAACTGGCCGGGCCGGGCCCCCTTCCGGATCATGGAGGATATACGGGAGGCCACGGCCCCAGCCTCATCAGCATCGTCCTCATAACGGGTCATCGCGACCCTGCTACCCTCCTGACGGGCGGAGGTCAGCTTCAGATAGTCGTCACGCACCGGCGAGCGCGCCAGAATACCGTTGGCGTATCGAACCACCCTTTCTGTGGACCGGTAGTCGGTGGACAGGTCCAGATCGGCCTTGATGCCAGGGAATTCCTGGGGGAAGTTCAGCAAGTAATAGGAGGTGGCCCCCGCGAAGGAGTAGATGGTCTGGGCCGGGTCCCCCACCACGCAGATGTTCTGCCTGCCGTTGAGCCAAAGTTTGAGCAGCCGGTGCTGCAGGGGCGAGACATCCTGGTACTCGTCCACCGTCAGCCAGCCGATTCGGTCTCGAATATCTGCAGCAGCCTGGCCGTCTTCTTCCAATATGTGACAGACCAGCAGGAGAATATCGTTGAAGTCCATCTGATTATGGGCGGCCTTGGAACTCTCGAAGACCGTGTACAGATCGGCCATCCGATCAGCCTCCAGACCGGCCGGCGGCAGACGGTGACTGGCTGCGCAGACCCGAACGTAGTCCTGGGGGGCAATCAGCCCCACCTTGGCCCAGTTGATCTCCGCAGTCAGGTCCCTGACCTGGCCCGGGTCGGCCTCCTGCCCGCAGACCCGCTGGTAGGCAGAAGACACCAAGGGGCCCACATCCTCAATCAAATCGGGAGGATAGGTCTCGCTGACCTGGGGCCAGACCCGCCTGAGCTGGTGCAGGGCCGCCGAATGGAAGGTCGCCGCCTGCAGGGAGGCCGACACGCCAAGCCTGGTCAGTCGATCGCGCATCTCAGCCGCAGCACGGACCGAAAAGGTCACTGCCAAGGTTCTGGAGGGCTCCCAGCTGCCGCATGCACAGGCATAGGCCATCCGCCGGGTGATAGTCCTGGTCTTGCCAGCCCCGGCCCCTGCGACGATCCGCACAGACCCGTCAAGCACGGTAGCCGCCTGCCGCTGGGTGGGATCCAGCCCCTCCAGCAATCGTTCCTCATCCTCATGCACACCCCCATTGTGTCAAAGGCCGGTACCGGAACCGGCGGCGGCGCGCCCATGTGGTCAAGTGGACAACCGTATCCACAACAGTCCTTGTATTATCCTTGAGAATGTGACTGAACGAACGAAGCTGACCCTGGCCGCCCTGGCGTCGGCCGCCATGCCCGAGGTGCCCGTGACCGGCGCGCGGGATTGCGACCAGCTCAGCAGCCTGGACCGTGCACAGGGCGTGGACTGTGCGGTGGTCCAGGACGCGACCGGCAACGTCTACGACGTCTGGGCCACCAGCTCGGAGGCTGGCAAACGTCGGTTGGCCGCTCGAGTCAAGGCGGCCCAGGCCCTGGCCGATGCCAAGGAGATGGCGGCCATGGGCTTCCAGGTCGAGCGTATCCTGGCCTACCAGCCAGGCGGGAAGGCCGACAGCCCGACCGGCACCACAGCTGTTGCCGTCATGACCCACTGCCCAGGCCGAATCCGTCCCCTCCATCTGCTGACCCTGAACGAATGCACGGCCGCGGGCACAGCCATCGGCGCCATCCACAGGGTGCGCCCTGATTTTCTGAAAACCCACGGATATCCGGCCTTCTCCACCGCTCAAATCGCGGCACAACTGCGCGGATGGATCAAGCGGCTGCGCATGGACGGCCATGTGCCCAAGGAAATCACCGATTCCTGGGCTTCCATCGTGGCAACCGACGGACTCTGGTCCTTCGACACCTGCACTGTGCATGGGGGCTTCTCAGACGGTGATCTGCTCTATGCAGGTTCAGGACTGAGCGGGGTCTACGGTTGGCAGGACATGCAGATCAACGATCCTGCCCGTGACCTGGCCTGGATCTTCGCCAAGCTTGACGGATCACGCCGCAACGCAGTCATTGCAGCCTACGGCAGGATGATGGGGGCCCGACTGGACGATCTGATCATGCTCCGGGCCAATCTCTGGCTGCAGATGGAGCAGGTGGGCGACTTCATCACCGCCTTGGATCATGCAGACAACGAACGGATCATCCAATTCAAGGCCCAGGTTGAGCGCCTGGCCCAGCAGCTGGGCGACCATGAGCAGGACCAGCGCGCCCGTCGGCAGCAGAAGACGCCAAGTCCGTCACCCGCTGGCGCACCCTCCACCATCACCGTGGGCACCCTGTTGGGCGACGACAATGCTGAAGATCCCTCTGCCGCCAAGGTACAGGAGAATCCAACACCAAAGCCGGACCTCGACTCAGCAGAAGCGTCGGATGAAAGTTCTGCCACCATCGCCATCAACAGGGCGGAAATGGCTGACCTGGCTCTGGCCCAGACCGCCATGGACCACTCCGATGCCAGGAATAAATCCAAGCCACCAGCTGTTGCTCCTATTCCCAAGGAGGAGGAATCAGGCCTGAGCGATCACTTCCGCGGCATCGGCAACCCAACCACCAGTGACGAGGATGTGGATGGCGAAGCGGACCCGAAGGCTGCAGTAAGCGGCTCGTCCGCAGACCCATCCGGAGACGGCCAGCCCTCGGCTGCTTCCCAGCCGCACGATGCCTCGCCAGCTCAGGCTCTTGCAAGCGATCAGGCAGAGACCATCGTCCTTCCCAGAAAACCCCTGCCCGAGCAGACCCCCACACTCACCACAGACGGACAGACATCGGCATCGCCGCCGGAAACCGGCTCTTCCCCGGAGGAGCCCCACGGGGACGCTTAGAGCGTAATCATCCGGGTCAGCGAATAATGAGACCGGAAGATCCGTGGACCGGCAGGTCTGGGCGACGGAGAACAACCTTGGAGGTAGCAATGGATATCGAATTCGGCATCAAGAACGTGGCCCGCACGGTCAACTTCAGCACCAATGCCAAGGCGGACGAGGTGGCTGCCCACATCGCCCAGGCCCTGAACGAGGGCGGACCCATCGATTTGGTGGACGACAAGGGTCGGCACATCATCGTTCCCAAGGAATCCCTGGGCTACGCAGTGGTCGGTTCCGACACCACCCATCCTGTGGGCTTCGGCGTTCTGGGAGGTTCCTCTGACTGAGGTTGTGATTGCCTGATGGGGGCGGCCGGGTCCTTGGTGGTCCGACCGCCCCCGATTCGTATCCGCTAACCCTTCCAGGCCACCGGACGGCTCCCCCGAGCCCTATCCACTATTCGCGCCACCACCTCATCAGTGGTGCTGTTCTCCCCCATCCGATTGGGTTTGCCTTGGCCGTGCCAGTCCGATCCTCCGGTCACCAGCAGCCCCCAGCGTTGGGCAAGGGCCAGGAGCCGTCGGCGCTGCTCAGGCGGATTGTCCCGGTGCCAGACCTCCAGACCGCCCAGCCCCTCCCTGGCCAACGCGGCGATCTGCTGATCGGAGAGTAGGACGGGATTGCGGTTGACCGCACCGGGGTGGGCGATGACCAGGACTCCGCCCGCATGGTTGACCGCTGCCAGCACCTGATGGGTGGTCGGTGATGGCGTAGGCAGGTAGTAAGCGCTTCCGGAGGAACAGACCCCGGCAAAGGCCTGGCTCCGGTCTGCATAGACACCGGCCTTGACCAGGGCATCGGCGATATGCGGACGACCCACCGTGGTCTTCGACCCCTCCTTGACCTGGTCCAGCACATCCTGCCAGGTGATTGGATAATCCCGGGATATCCGCTCGACCATGGTCCTGGTTCTGGTCAGCCTGGCCTCCCTGGTCTTGGCGAAGAGTCCGGTGATGACCGGATCCTTGGGATCGTAGAGATAGGCCAGCATGTGAACCGAGACACGGCCATCCTGCGCAGTGATTTCGGTGCCCGGCAGCAGAGGCATTCCCAGGTTCTGGGCCGCCTGACGGGCCTCATCCCAGCCCGCATTGGTGTCATGGTCGGTGATGGCCAGACCTTCCAGACCCAGCTGTTGCGCCTGCTCGACCATCCCTCGCGGCGTCACGGTGCCGTCGGAGAACACGGTGTGGCAGTGCAGGTCCCAGCCGGAGGTCGTGACAGTATCCTCATGCGTCATGCCTCCATCCTAAACTCGTGAACGCGTTCCCGTCTCAGAGAACCCTCCCGACCACCGAGGTGATGGACCCTATGAGCGAACCGACCTCTTCAGCCACTTCCAGCTATCTGATTGCCGCCCTGGCTTCACTCGCAACCCTCTATGCCAGCCTGGTCCTGTCAGCGGAAACACTTCAGCTGGCACGTCACCCCCAGGGCCAGCTCAGCTGTGACATCAACTCGGTGGTCTCCTGCTCAGCCGTGGCCCAGTCGCCCCAGGCCGAGCTGATTCGCCTGGGCACCCTGCCGGTCCCCAATGCCTTTCTGGGGTTGATAGCAGAATCTGTATTCCTGACGCTGGCCGTAGTGGGCCTGTGCCGGATCAAGATGCCCAGACTGCTGGCAGCAGGGACCTGGCTGGCCTCTCTTGCCGCCCTGGCCTATGCGCTCTGGCTGTTCACCCAGTCGCTCTTCGTCATCCATGCCCTCTGCCCCTGGTGCCTGGTCATGACCTTCGCGACCAGCCTGCAATTCATGGCCTTCAGCCATGCCACGGTCATCCAGCAGGGGCTGCCTCGCAAGCGGCCAGGATGGCTACAGACCTATTACCAGCGGCACTTCGACCTGATGGTCGACCTGATCTGGCTGGTCGCCCTGGCAACCATCGTTCTGGCTGTGGAAGGATCCGCCCTCTTCGGCTGATCAGCAGCCGGGAACATTCTCCAGGGTCAGACGGGCCACCATTCTGGCCGGTCCTGTCAGCCATACATCCTGCGGGTCCACGTCCACCTGCAGACGGCCTCCACCCACCTGAATGGTCCAGTGATCGATCCCAGTCAAGGCCCGCAGCAGCACACCGCTGGCGCACAGACCGGTCCCGCAGGACAGAGTCTCGCCGACGCCACGCTCATATACCCTCATGGTGGCCCGGCCGCTGCCATTCTCAGCATCCAGGGCATCCAGACGCAGGAATTCCACATTCTGCCCTTCGTCCAGCCCAGGCCTGACCCGCGGCGGGACCGACAGGTCCAGATCACCCAGGCCAGGCAGATCAGTCCTGGCCAGCAGGTCAGTCATAGTCTCGGGCAACCCATCGGCCTCTGGTTCGGCAGCGACTGAGTTCATAATGACTGCGTGGGGATTGCCCATATCCACCAGGGTGCCGGGAGCCGAGCCTGACAGGGCCGCGCCGTCGACCAGCTGGTCCCCCACTGGACCCATCCGCCAGGATCCGACCTTGACCTTGAACACATGCTCGCCCTCGCATTGCATAGGACTGCGCGAGACGATCCGCTTGACCCCGGCCCGGGTCCCCAACAGGAAGGATGAGCCCTCCATGGTCGGCGTCAGCCCCTGCTTCTGGGCGAAGAGGGTGACGGCCCGCGTCCCGTTGCCGCACATCTGGGCCAAGGAACCGTCCGCATTGCGATAATCCATGAACCACTGGCAACCGAAATGGTCGCAGGTATCCACCTGCTCCTGGCTCAGATCGCTGACATCAGCCGGGTGGGTCAGCCGGATGACCCCGTCGGCTCCGACCCCGAAATGCCGGTCACACAGCCATCGCACCTGGTCGGCCGTAGGTTCCAGATCCCCCCGGGGATCGGCGTAGACCACGAAATCGTTGCCGGTGGCTTGCATTTTGTAAACAGTCCGGGGAATACTCATGCTTGTAGCGTACGGCCCTTCGGCGACAGGCTAGGCTGGTTTTTCGGCTGCGGAAGGAGCGGATCACATGGCATCAGATGCACCGATTGGGATCTTTGACTCCGGGCTGGGCGGTCTGAGCGTCACCGCGGCCATCCAGAGCCTCCTGCCGCAAGAAAATCTGCTCTACTTCGGTGATTCAGCCTACGCCCCTTACGGCACCAAGGAGCCGGCCCAGATCACCCAGCGCTGCCAGGTCATCGGCGACCGGTTCATGGACCAGGGTGTCAAGGCCTTGGTCATCGCCTGCAACACCGCCACCAGCGTCTGCGTGGATCAGATGCGCCGACGTTACCCGGTCCCTGTCATCGGCATGGAGCCGGCGCTGAAACTGGCCTGCACACGAGGCGGAGGCCGGCCTCAACGAGTTTTGGTCACGGCCACCCCGCTGACCCTGAAGGAGGCCAAGTTCTCGCGCCTGATGGCACGGTTCTCCGACAAGCACACCATCCTGACCCAGCCCTGCCCAGACCTGGTGACCATTGTGGAGTCTGACAAGCTAAAGGATCAAACTCTGGTCGATGCCACCCTGCACCGCTATCTGGACCCCTATGATCTGCAGAATTTGGATGCCTTGGTTCTGGGCTGCACCCACTTCGTCTTCTTCCGCCAGTCCATCGCCAGCATCTGCCCGCCGGACCTGGCGCTGATCGACGGCAACCCGGGAACGGCCCGCCACCTCAAGGATCTGCTAGCCCAAGCCGATGCCCTCAACCCGGGCCCTGGCCCCGGCAGAGTAGAGATCGCCAACTCTGATTCCTCACCAGCCATGCTGGATCTGTCCAAGCGGCTGCTGGCCTCCTGCCGCCCCTGAACAGCTTGTCCAACGTTCACGCATAAGCTGTCATCAAGCGCGGATTTCTGTCAGGAAACGAGGTGTCCATGGCACGCAAAAGAACAGCCGTTATCGACGTAGGCGGCGGCTACCGGTCCATCTTCGGCGCCGGAGTCTTCGACCGCTGCATGGAGCAGGGCATCACCTTCGATCACTGCTACGGGGTCTCGGCCGGAAGCGCCAATCTGGCCTCATTCCTGTCGGGCCAGCTCAGACGCTGCTACCGCTTCTACACCGTCTACTCCTCCCGCAAGGAGTACGCGAGTGTGAGCAACTTCCTGACCAAGCACACCTTTGTCGACCTGGACTACGTCTATGGCAAACTGTCAGCCCATGATGGGGAATGCCCGCTGGACTACCCTGCTTTGAAGGCCAATCCCGCCCTGTTCACCATTGTGGCCTGCAAGGCCAGTGACGGATCCACCGCTTACTTCGACAAGTCGGACCTGGCCCAGGACAACTATGACGTCCTCAAGGCTTCGTCCACTGTGCCGGTGGCCAATAAGCCCTACATGATCGATGGCGTGCCTTATCTGGACGGCGGCATCGCCGATCCAGTCCCGGTCCGCAAGGCCATGGACGAGGGCTACGAGCGCATCGTTCTGGTCCTGACGCGCCAGAGGGATATTCTGCGCGAGCAGAAGAAGGATGTCCTGCCGGCCCGAATCCTGGCCAGGACCTATCCGGCGGCCGCCGAGCGCCTGATGGAGCGCTATCGCACCTACAACGACGAGGTGGCCATAGCCAAACAAGCCGAGAAGAAGGGCCAGGTACTCATCCTGGCCCCGGATAGTCTGTGCGGGCTGACCACGCTGAGCAAGTCACTCAAGGGACTCAACGCCATGTACGACAAGGGCTATCGGGCTGCCGAGGCCATAGCCGACTTCCTGAAGAGCTGAAATCCGCCTCCGCCGGGCCTGCCACGTAAAGGGCGGATTTTCTTCGGCTCCTCCATGAGATCTTAGAGAGACGGTGCCTCGGTCCCGCCCTCTGTCCGTACCTCCCCGCGGCCGTCTCGGGGATTCACACTCTCTTGACTCTCCTGGCTGCTCTGGGCGGTCATCAATGCAGCGGTCATCTGGTTGAAGAGGTCGTTGTACCCGCCGGGGGTCGACGCAGGCAGAACCAGGGTCTTGGCATTGCCGGACTCGGCCAGCGAACGCATCACATCAAGATACTGGTTGAAAAGCACAACATTGTTGACAGCGTCGATATCCATGCCAACGGCCCGCAGACTGTTGATCTGGTCCACAATACCGTTGGCGATCTCCCGCCGGTAGTTGGCCTGGCCCTCGCCCTGCATCCTGGTCTTCTCCGCATCAGCCCTGGCCTGGGTCTCGATCTCGATCCGACGCGCCTCGGCACGCTCCCTGGTGGCCTCCTTCTCACGCTGGGCCGCATTGATGGAGTCCATTGCCTGCTTGACCTCGTTGGAGGGATCGATAGCAGTGACCAGGGTCTTGATGACCGAGAAACCGAAACGCTGCATCTCCTGGCCTACAGTCTGCTGCACGTCGGAGGCGATATCGTCCTTGCGAGCGAAGGCATCATCCAGGCTCAGGGCCGGAATGGCCGACCTGAGGGCGTCCTCCATGTAGGAGCGCAGCTGGCCCTCCGGATCGCCCAGCTCGTAGTAGGCCGTAGCCACGTTGGCTGCCTCCACACGGAACTGTGCAGAGACCTCAACCGTGACGAAGACGTTGTCCTTGGTCTTGGTCTCCAGCTTGACGTTCAGCTGGTTGACCCGCAGGTTGGTTTTGGTCGCCACCCGGTCCACTAGGGGAATCTTGACATGAATGCCCGCCAGGGCCACCCGCTGGTACTTGCCGAAGCGCTCGATGACATATGCCTTTTGCTGAGGCACCACGAAGATTCCCAGGAGGAAGATGACCAGCACAACGACCAGAATGACAATGCCCAAACTCATAAGCGTTCTCCTTCGAGCTTAAAACCTTTGGATGCCGGACCTACAAACCGCACCATTCCAGCCTTTCCCATCCTTTATACATGATGAACCCGACTGGATTAATCCCCTCTGACGATAAAGCGGTAATAGACTCGGCGTAACAAGACTTCAGACTGAAAGGATGAACATGGCAAAGCTACGCGACATTGACGCCGATATCTTCCCCCTGGTCCTGGGAGGCAACACCTTCGGATGGACGAGCGACGAATCCGAGTCTGACCGGGTCCTGGACGCATACACAGAAGCCGGAGGCAACCTGATCGATACAGCTGACGTCTACTCGGCATGGGCCCCCGGCCACTCCGGCGGCGAGTCCGAGATCGTCCTGGGCCGCTGGCTGGCCAAGAACGGCAACCGCAACAAGGTCCTGGTGGCCACCAAGGTCAGCCAGCACCCCCAGTACTCCGGTCTTTCGGCCAAGAACATAGAGGCGGCCGCCGATGCCTCCCTGCTCAGACTGGGCCTGGATGTGATCGACCTCTACTACGCGCACTTCGACGACAGCTCCACCCCCTTGGAGGAGACTGCGACAGCCTTCGACAAGCTGGTCAAGGAGGGCAAGGTCCGGGCCATCGGAGTGTCCAACTACACCCCGGACCGGATCCGCGAGTGGTTCAGCATTGCACGCAAAGAGGGTCTGACCCAGCCGGTGGCCCTGGAGCCCCAGTACAACCTGGTCTACCGCAAAACCTATGAGGGTGGCCTCATGCAGGTCGCCAAGGACGAGGATCTGGCGGTCTTCCCCTACTTCTCGCTGGCTTCGGGCTTCCTGACGGGCAAGTACCGGACCATGGACGACCTCAAGGGCAAGAAGCGCGAGGGCATGGTCAAGGACTTCTTCACCCAGGAGGGACTGGACGTGGTCGCCGCCATGGACGGCATCGCCAAGGCTCACGGGGTCGAACTGGCCACCGTAGCCCTAGCCTGGCTCAACCGCAGACCTGGGATTGCGGCCCCCATCGCCTCCGCACGCACCCCTGAGCAGCTGCCGGCCCTGCTTGCTGCTGCCCATCTGGAACTGAGCGACCAGGATATGCAGACCCTGGATCAGGTCAGCGACAAGGTCAAGGGCTGATCTGCAAGCTTCGTTGCCAGCAGCAGGGCCGATTTTGAGGCAATCGGCCTTCCCAGCAGACAGATCGAATGAAAAGGGCTTCCGTCCAATACAGGATGGGAGCCCTTTTATGCGACTACGGGTCAGGCCTTGACCAGGTCCACCTGCGGCTGGTCCACATCGCCGACATTGACGGTCAGGCTGGTGGCCAATGTCTCGTGGGCGATCAGGTCGTTGAACTGCTGGGCCTTGGGGGCATCCTCGGCAGGCAGGGTCAGCGTCAGCCGAATCCGGTCGGCGATGTCCAGACCGGCGGTCTTTCGGGCATCCTGAACCTGGCGGATCAGATCCCTGGCATAGCCCTCGGCCAGGAGGTCGTCGTCCAGCTGGGTGTCGAGGATGACGAAGCCGCCGGTGGGCAGGGCTGCGGAGGCCGACCTGTCGGCCTGGGAGCCATCCTCCTGCTCGATCCGGTTGTCCAGCTCGTATTCGCCTGGTTCCAGGGCCACCGGTCCGTCGGGGGTAGTGACGACCACATGCCCGTTCTGCTCGGACCAGTCGCCCTGCTTGGAGGCCCGGATGACGAACTGGACCTGCTTGCCCAGTCGGGGTCCGGCAGCCCGGGCATTGACCTTGAGATCGTGGATGATTCGCAGGCCGTGCTGGCCGGCCTGATCCAGGGTGCAGAACTCCACATCCTTGATGTTGAGCTCGGACTTGAGCACATCCACGTAGGGCCGGGCCGCATCGGGGTCACGGACCACCACGGTCAACCGGGACAGGGGCTGGCGGACACGGATCTGCTCGGCCTTGCGCAGGGCCAGGGTGGCCGAAACCACCTCGCGGACCTTCTCCATGGCGGCTACCAGGGCAGGATCGTCGCGCAGGACTTGTCCCAGTTCGGTCTCCCGCCCGGTGGCCTCATCGGCCAGGAAGGGCCAATCGGCCAGGTGGACCGATTCGCCGCCGGTCAGACCACGCCAGATCTGCTCGGCCTCCATGGGTGCCAGGGGGGCCAAAACGCGGGCGAAGGCCTCCAGGACCGTGTAGAGGGTGTCGAAGGCCTGGTGGTCCTCGCCCCAGAAGCGGTCGCGGTTGTTGCGGATGTACCAGTTAGTCAGCACGTCGATGAAGTCGGTCACCGCATCGCAGGCATCCGAGATGGCGAAGTCGTCCAGGGCCTTCTGCACCGACTGAATCAGCCGACGCGTCCGTGCCAACAGGAAGCGGTCCATCTCCGGCAGGTCGGCCACACGGTCCGGTGTCAGTGCCTGGGCCTGGTAGCCGGCGCCCTTATTGGTCGCGTTGGCATAGAGCGTGTAGAAGTAGTAGGAGCTCCAGACCGGCAACATGACCTGACGGACCGTGTCGCGGATGCCATCAGCGGTGACGACCAGGTTGCCGCCGCGCAGGATGGAAGAGCTCATCAGGAACCAGCGCATGGCATCGGATCCGTACTTGTCGAAGACCTCGTTCACATCCGGATAGTTGCGCAGGTGCTTGCTCATCTTCTGGCCGTCGGAGCCCAGGACGATGCCGTGGCAGATCACGTTCTTGAAGGCCGGCCTGTCGAAGAGGGCCGTGGACATAATGTGCATGGTGTAGAACCAGCCGCGGGTCTGGCCGATGTACTCCACCACAAAATCACAGGGATCCCTGTCCTCGAAGTACTGCTTGTTCTCGAAGGGATAGTGGAACTGGGCGAAGGGCATGGATCCCGACTCGAACCAGCAGTCCAGCACATCGGTGATCCTGTGCATGGTGGACTTGCCGGTCGGGTCGTCCGGGTTGGGCCTGGTCAGTTGGTCGATCCAGGGCCGATGCATGTTGATCTGTCCCTTGTCATCGGTCGGGTAACGGCCGAAGTCCTTCTTGAGCTCATCCAGGGACCCGTAGACATCCACCCGGGGGTACTTGGGATCGTCCGAAACCCAGACCGGGATGGGCGAGCCCCAGAACCTGTTGCGGGAGATGGACCAGTCACGGGCGTTGGCCAGCCACTTGCCGAACTGGCCGTTCTTGACGTTTCCGGGGATCCAGTTGATCTGCTGGTTGAGTTCCAGCAGACGGTCCTTGATCTTGGTCACGGAGACGAACCAGCTGGAGACCGGCTTGTAGATCAGTGGTGTGCCGCAACGCCAGCAGTGGGGATACGAATGGACGTAGCTCTTCTCCTGGAAGAGGAGAGCCCGATGCTCGGCTGGGATCTGTGCCAGAGGGCCATCTCCTGCGCGCAGGTTGCGAACGATGGGCATGTTGGCATCGAAGGCCTGCATGCCCTGGTACTCAGGGCACTGCTCGGTAAAGACGGCCCCGGCATCGAGGACATCCACGCTGCGGATCCCCTTGGCGTTCAGGGTGTTCATATCATCTTCGCCATAGGGAGCCTGGTGGACCAGGCCGGTGCCCTCCACGGTGTCGACGTAGTCGGCCGTGTAGATGGTATAGGCGTTGGGGCCGGGGGTGCCGCCCTCGGATTCGGCCTGCTCTCCAGCGAAGTAGGGGAAAACCGGCCAGTAACGCCAGCCCTCCATCTGGGACCCCTTGAGGGTGCGGACCACCTGGTAGTCCTCCCCCAGCTGCTTGGCGTAGTCTCCCAGGCGGGCCGTGGCGATATAGAAGCGCTTGCCGGCGAAGGGCCCGGACACCGGGCTGACCTCCGAGTACTCGATGTCGGCGCCGACCACAATGGCCAGGTTGGTGGGGACGGTCCAGGGGGTGGTGGTCCAGAAGACCGCATAAGCGTCCTCGTCCCTGAGCTTGACGGCCACGGAGACGGTGGTGTCCTGCCGGTCCTGGTAGACGTCGGCATCCATGCGCAGCTCGTGGTTGGACAGAGGCGTCTGATCCTTCCAGCAGTAGGGCAGCACCCGGTAGCCCTCGTAGGCCAGACCCTTTTCGTAGAGGGTCTTGAAGGCCCACATGACCGACTCCATGTAGGAGACATTCAGGGTCTTGTAGCCGTGGTCGAAGTCCACCCAGCGGGCCTGGCGGTGGACGTAGTCCTTCCACTCGCTGGTGTACTTGAGCACCGAGGCGCGGCAGGCGTCATTGAACTTCTCGATGCCCATCTGCTCGATCTGATCCACGCTGTCGATGCCCAGCTCGCGCTGAGCCTCCAGCTCGGCAGGCAGACCGTGGGTATCCCAGCCGAAGACCCGGTTGACCTTGTGGCCCTTCATGGTCTGGTAGCGGGGAATGACATCCTTGACGTAGCCAGTCAGCAGGTGCCCGTAGTGCGGCAGGCCGTTGGCGAAGGGCGGACCGTCGAAGAAGACGAACTCGTTGTCGGCGTGATCGCCGGACGGGCGGCGATCCACCGACTTGTTGAAGGTGTCGTCCTGATCCCAATAGTCCAGAACGGACTCCTCCATGTGGGGGAAGGAGGGATTGGGCGTCACCTTGGCCAGAGCCGGGTCCACCACCGCCTTGGGATAGACTTCGCCGTCCCGATTCTTCGCATCTGAGGTATCAGTGGTCTGATTCACCGTTCACACTCCTCGCTGGTCGTTCATATCGCCATGTCGAGGACGAGGGACCCATGGGGCCCACCGCGGTACCACCTCGCTTGCCCGGCCAATGACCCACGTCGGACCGCTTGATCTGGGCTATGCGGGCCCACCCGTCGGTTCTACTGAGGACCGCCGCGAGCAATCCTGTTCTTCCGAGGGCTCCCCGCTGATGACGGATCAAGGCCCATTGGTGACCAGATTATACCATCCTCAGGAAACCGTCCTCGCCCGTTCGCATAACGAACAGTCGTCAGGATTGGAAGCGATCGGGATGACGAGAATCACCCGGCAGCTCATCCAGAGTGTCCTCTGCACCTAGCGCCTGCCGCCAGAAGTCCAGGGAGCGACCATAGGGGCTGGCCTGGCCGCCACGGACCTGCAGGTCGGCCTTGGCTGCAAGCACATCCTCCTCGCTCACCCCGTCCAAAAGTCCGACCAGTTTGGCGAATCGATCCGAGTCATAGAAGATGCCACCGACGACCTCAAGAAGTCGGCTGGCACGTTCCATGGGCAGGGAATCCCAGTGCCTGAGCTCGATGTAATTCTTCAGACGGACATCATTGAAGTGCGTGGTCAGGATGTGCGCTATCTCAGCATCGTTGAGACGGCGGTCAGGATAGATCTCACCGGCGTTTTCATGCCAGGCGATGAAGACCTGCTGCCCCTGCGGCCCCTCCACCTCCGGAGTGTGGGAGACGTCGGCCACCATGAGCGGGGTGGATAGCATATCCACGGCATAGTCCTCCCAGCCGAAGCCGTCCTCGAACAGCCCAGGAATCAGACCTGTGCGCTGGGTGTCGAGCCAGTCCCAGATGCGCTGGCGCCGCAGGGGCATGCGGTTGGGCTTGCCCTCGAAAATTGGAGTGTTGCGGAAGAAGTAGGCCAAAATGGGCCCGATGGCCGTGCCCAGACGGATCTTGACGATGGCATCGTCCTCGTCCTGGTAGTCGATGCTGATTTGGGTGGAGGCGGTGCTGCGCATCATCATGGGTCCGCACTGGCCGATGCGACCCAGGTAAGTGTTCATGACCGCATAGCGTTCCTTGGGATTGACCCCCACATCCGCGTAGGACCCGGCCGGACGGTACCCGTACTCAACCAGCCGGAACCCCAGACGCTCAGCAACGGGATCGACCTCGGCACGGAAGCGACGGTAGAGATCCTCAAATTCTCGGCTGTCCCGGACCACGCCTAAGGAGCACTCCACCTGGCTCCCGGGCTCCAGAGAGACCACGCAACCCGGTCTACTCAGCCCGACCAGGTGACCGTCCTCCCGGTATTCCTTATCGCCGTCGTAGCAGGGCTCCAATGCCGACAGCAGGGCCTCGATACCCCGCTCACCCTCATAGGGAACCGGGGCATCGGACCCATCGTTGCGGACCGGCAGATGCTCAATCTCGATGCCGAACCGCCACTGGGACCGCGGCTTTGACCCGCGCGAGAAGTAGTCGACCAGGCTGGCCACATGCCGCGGATTGGGGACCGTCAACAGGTGCGCATACCCAGCGCCTACGCTTTTGCTCATGCTGTCATGGTAGGAGCGGGCGAGGGCCCTGGGCAACCAACACGCGAGGAGTTCCGCTACCGGACAGTGGTCAACCCACGGTCACCGTCACGGCCTGCAGGTCCTCCCTGCGCGAGGAGGAACCCACCAGCACCTGGAACTGACCAGGCTCGACCCTGCGGTTGCAGTCGGCATCGACCAGGGTCCACTCGGACACCGGCAGATCGAAGACCACCTTCCGGGTCTGCCCTGGATCCAGCTGAATCCTTTGGAAGGCCTTGAGCTCGCGGTCAGCCCAGCTGACGGAAGTCACCAGGTCGCTGATATAGACCTGGACCACCTCAGTGCCTGGCCGCTGGCCGGTGTTGGTCAGGTCCACGGTCACCCTGACCGCGTCCTCGGGTCCGACGGTATCCGGTCCATCGACCTGGGGCTTTCCGTAGGCAAAGGTGGTGTAGCCCATACCCTGACCGAAAGCGAAGGCCGGATCCTGGGTCAGATCGGCATAGCGGTCACCATGCTGGCCCCGGATCTGATTGTAGTAGACCGGCAGCTGCCCGGCATGCCTGGGGAAGGTGATGGGCAGCCTGCCTGTGGGCTCAACCTTGCCGGTGAGAATCCCGGCCAGGGCACGGCCGCCCTGCATGCCTGGGTCGGGCTGCCAGATCAGAGCCCTGGCAGACTGTGCGGACGGAGGCAGGATCAGCGGCTTGGAGGACATGAGCACGATGACCATGGGCTTGCCCGTCTGCGTCAGGGCATCCAGCAGATCACGCTGAGGACCGTAGAGCTCCAGGGTGGCAGTCGAACGGCCCTCGCCCACCAGCTGGACCACGTCGCCGACCACGGCAACCACCAGGTCGCTTTGCCTGGCCAGGTCCACTGCCCTGTCGAAGCGGTCCTGATTGATCCTGGCCGGGGCTGCCACCTTGGGCCTGGGCTGGCCGTCGGGGAAGAGCTTGCCCGCCGGGTCGTCGACCAGACGGAGCACGTCGACGCCCTGCTCGCAGTCGAGCCGCCAGTTTTCAGGCAGCTCCCGGCGCAGACCGTCGGCCACGGTCGAGATCATCTCCCGCGGCTGGTCCTTGATCCAGTCGCACTGACCCGAGCCGCCGGCCCAGTCCCCCAGCTGGTTCTGGGCATCGTCAATCAGCGGACCCACCAGGGCGATGCTATGTGCTGAATCATCGCCAGGGCGGCCATCGGCATCAACCCCGCCGAACAGGGGCAGGATGCCGTCGTTCTTCAAAAGAACTACCGACTCCTGGGCCACCTGGAGATTGAGCTCCTGGTGCTCCGTTGAGTTGATGACCACCTTCTGGGCCTCTGGGTCGGGCAGACGTGGATCCTCGAAGAGCCCCATGCGGAATTTCAGAGCCAGGATGTGCTTGACCGCCCGGTCGAGGTCCTCCTCGTGCAAAAGCCCGGCATCAAGTGCATCCAAGGCTCCCTGGTAGAAACCGGGCGTGGTCATGATCAGGTCGTTGCCGGCCTTGACGGCGGCCGCGGCGGCCCTGGTGTAGTCGGGCTGCACCTTCTGCTCCCAGACCATCCGGCCCACGTTGTCCCAGTCGGTGATCAGGGTGCCCTGGTAGCCCCACTGTCCTCGGAGCACGTCGTTGAGTAGCCAGTTGTTGATGGTGACCGGTACCCCGTCGATGGACTCGTAGCCCAGCATGAAGGTGGCCACGCCCTCCTTTGCCAGCCGCTCGAAAGGCGGCAGGAACCAGGAGAGCAGCTTGCGGTGCGAAAGGTCGGCCTCGGAGGCGTCGCGCCCGCCCTGGGTCTCGGAGTAGCCGGCGAAGTGCTTGGCCGTGGCCAGCACAGCGTCCTTGGGCAGGGTTCCGGTCATGGCTGATCCGCCCTGATAGCCGCGCACCATGGCCGAGGCCATCTCGCCGATCAGGAAGGGGTCCTCGCCGAAGGTCTCATCCACCCGGCCCCAGCGGGTGTCCCTGGCGATGCAGAGCACCGGGGAGAAAGTCCAGTGGATGCCTGTTGTGGCGACCTCCTGGGCTGTGGCTCGCCCCATCCGCTGGACCAGTTCAGGGTCGAAGGAGGCTGCCATGCCCAGCTGCTCGGGAAAGATGGTGGCCCCGCGGAAGAAGGAATGGCCATGGATGCAGTCGTCGCCAATCAGCAGGGGAATGCCCAGACGGGTGCGATGAACGGCCTTGTCAGCCTTGATCATGTTCTGCGGAGAGACATGCAGCAGGGACCCGGCATGCTGGTCCACCACCTCCTTGTCGACCCCCTGGTGGGCATCCAGCTGCATCATCTGGCCCACCTTCTCCTCACGGGTCATCCGGCCCAGCAGGTCGGCCACTCGCTCATCCACGCTCAGGTCGGGATTGCGGTAGGGCAGGTCTTCCGTCAACTTTCTTGATACCATCTGGGCACCTTCCTTTCTTTCGGAGCACTCATCCACTCATATACTTAGTCCGGTCAACCTGAAGCCGGTCTATCGAACGATGATCGCCAGGTCCCAGGGTCCAATGGTCATGGGCTGGCCCTGGTCCACTTGCGCCTGAGAATCAGCCTGCCCGTCGGCCACCAGCAGATGCCCTCCGTAAGGCGCTTCCAGCTTGACCTCCTTGGAGGAATAATTGAGCAGGTAGGCAACCTGCTCCCCCAGGGAATTGATGCCCTCCCGCACGGTGACCAGACCAGCCAGGTCCCGGGCGGGACCGTTCAAGCCAGCCGCATCCGCCGCATCCGAAAGCAACATCTGCATGCCCTGAGCCGACGGCAGGGTGCCGATCCACTCCGCGCTGCCTTGGCCGTAATCATGACGGGTCACGGCTGCGTACCGCTTCCAGACCGGGTGGTCATAAGAGGCCAGGACCTGAGTGCCTGGTCTCGGATTCAGCAGCTCAATCAGTCCCTGGCAGGCCAGTCCGGCCTGGTCGGACCCGTGCAGATCCAGGGTCAGACCCTTGCCGGGACGAGTGAACTGGTTGTAGTCGATGCCGAACACGTCGGTCAGCAGGTGGGGAGCCTTGTCATGCCAGACCTTGAGGTTCTCGTCCGCCACGAAGGAGCGCAGCGTGGCCACCAGGTGACCTCCCTGACGGACATAATCAGCCAGGGCCTTCAGCGTATCCTCATTGCTGCTGTAGAGGGCAGGAACCAGGACCATGGCATAGCGGCCCAGCTGGGACCGGTCAGCCTTGTCGCTGATGAAGTCGCACTCGATGTTGAGTTCGAAGAGGGCATCGTAGACCCGTCTGACCACATCATTGTAGGAGATCTGCCCCTGCTGACGGGGGAAGCCGGTCTCCAGGGAGAACCAGTCCAGGGCGGTCAGGGAGTCGTTGCTCACCATGATGGCAACCTTGTTGCGCTTTTGAAGGTTGACCAGGCGCTCCCCCACACCCTTCTGCGCTATCTGCCTGCCGAACTGGCCGGCCTCCTCATAGGTGGGGTTGGGTTCCATGTCCTGCGAAAGCAGCCCCTTCCAGTAGGTCTCGAAAGAGTTGTGGATGGAATGCCAGTGCCAATACATGACTCCGTCAGCACCCGATGCCAGATGGCTGTATGCCTGCAGCCGTAGCTGGCCCGGGTAGGGCAACCAGCCATTCTGCCCCTGGGCCTCGGTTTCCAGGACCAGGTAGTTGGCGCCACCTTTCAGACTGCGGGTCATGTCCCCGCCGAAGGCGATCTCCTTTCCGGTCAGGTCATCCTCAGTGGGGTGATAAATGTCCACACCGGCCACATCCAGGCATTCGGCCGCCTCGAAGTGATCGACGGCTGGTTGGACGCCATATGACCAGCCCGGGCCCCAGTCGAAATCGAAGTTGTGGGTGACGAACTGGTCGTCGCGGGCATATTCGCGCACGATGCCAGCCTGCCAAGCCAGGTAGCGGCTGACCTGGCTTCGGCGGAAGCGATCGAAGGCCGACCCCAGGGATGCATTGATGGTCCCGGTCAAATCGGGAAAATCCTCCCAGGAGTCGATCCTGTTTGACCAGTAGTCCAGGCCAAAGGCCGCATTGAGACGGTCCAGATCATTGTCAAAGCGCCGTCGCAGATCCTTGACGAAGAGCCGCTGCATGTCGGGCGATACGCAGTCGTAGTACTTGGTCTCATTGTCGACCTGGTAGCCGATCACCTGGGGGTTATCGGCCACATGGCTTATCAGCCTGCGGATGACGCGCTCGCCATAGTACCGGTAGGAAGGATTGACAATGTCCATGATCTGACGAGCGCCATACCGGTTGTGGCCCTTGGGGGTGTCCGCCAGAACATCCGGATGCATGGCGACCAGCCAGGCGGGGACGGCATAGGTGGGCGTGCCCACGATGACCTGAATGCCGAAGCGTCCAGCCGCTTCCAGCACCCGGTCCACATGGCTGAAGTCGAATACGCCGGGCTGGGGCTCCAGGGTGCTCCAGGTGGATTCGGCGATACGAATGGTGGTGATGCCGGCGGACTTCATCATGGACATGTCCTTGTCCACCCGCTCATAGGGCATGTATTCGTCGTAGTAGGCGCATCCGAAGATGAGCCTGTCCGGAAGGCGCGTGCGGACTGCGTTGTCTGTCATGATGAACTCCAATCTTACTTTAAGAATCTCAATTTATAGGACGAAGGTGTTGAAGGATCGTGGCTCAAGGGTCGCCTTAAAACCTTGACTCCCTTCGCCGTCTTCTTCCGGCCCGGAGAAGGAGAAGGGCATGGCACGATCCAAGGCGTTCTGTGCCACGACAACGATCGATCCATCCGGGTTTTCGAAGGCTGTGGCCATGGAGCTGAAATGACCGCGGGTATCCAGCAGGCGGGCGCCCGGGCGCACATAGTGTGAGTAGTGGCGCATGACGTAGTACTCGGGATTCCGTCTGACCTGGCCAGTGGCAGTATCGACGGAGAAAAGGGAGTTCTGTCGCCAGCCCCAGGTGGATATGCCCTGACCCAGGACCATGTTCCAGTAGGTGTAGCAGGTTGCTCCAGCCCGAAGATACCGGTTGACCAGCGAGAAGACGTATTCGGCGTATTCCCAGGTGTTGCCGCCCATACCGCATTCGGATTCGGTCTGCTCCAGCTCAATCTCCGGCCAGGACTGGTGGGTGCGCTCGATGACATGCTGGCCGGCCCACTGGTAACCGATGCCGGCGATGTACCTGCGGCAGTTCTCGTCGAAGAGAATGTTGTCCACGTACCGGTTGTAGTTTTCCAGGATCATGCCTTCGGGAGCGAATTTCATATCCTCGGGACCATTGAGCGTTCCCAGGAAGATGGCCGTGTTCGGCGCCTCCTTGGCAAAGAGAGGACCCAGGTAGTCGCGGATGAAGATGCGCATGTCCTCGCTGGACCACAGGCAGGATGGAAACTTCTGGTCCGCGAAGACCTCATTCTGCACATGCAGCTGGTCGATGTGGATGCCGCGGCGGTCATACTCGCGTACATACCGCAGAAGATAACGGGCATAAACAGATAGGTTGCGCTCGCTCATGTCGATTCGCCCGAAATTGTAGACCTTGGGCCGTTTCATCCAGGTGGGCGGACTCCAAGGGCTGGCGAACAGTCCCATGTCCGGTTGGTACTTCTGGGCCTGGCGGATGTATGGAATCAGGGTCTGCTCGTCATGTTCGACGCTGAAATGCTCCAGGTCATAGTCGCCGTCGGTCTCGTCGTAGCTGTACCAACCCGCGGCGAAGTCATTGGCGCCCACCGGGGTCCTGTTGAAGGTCAGGTTCAGCTCGTCCGGACTGAAGAGCTCACGGATGACCCCATCACGTTTCTCCTCCCCCAGCTCCTGCAAGGGCAGCCACCCCAACTCATTGAAGCAGCCACCAAACCCTCGCAGAGCCTGCAACTTACCGCCGGTGTATTCCAGATCGGGCGATGACTCCAGCGCAGAGACAGCCAAGTGCTGTTCCTGCATGGCCTCCTGCCGAGTGGTTGCAACCCAAATCAGTTCTGCCTTCCTATTCATGAATCTTCTGCTCCTTTACATGGTTTTCCCGTATGTCCACAGACGCCGGTGTCACTTGACGTTTCTGATCATCAGGATAAAGACGCATCCCAGCAGGGCGAAGGCGATGGCCGTGGGGAAGGCCGCCGCATAACCCCAGTTCAGCGTGATGAAGGACATGACCAGAGGGCCGGCCATCTGCCCCAGCGTGGTGGCCAGGTTGAGGATGCCGAGATCCTTGCCGGCTTCCTCCTTGCTGGGCAGAACATCGACGTTAAGCGCCTGGTCGACGGAAGAATAGACTCCATAACCGAACCCGGCGATGCCGGCGTATAGATACATGCCCATGACCGTGGGGCTGATCCAGGGCATGGCAATGCCGAGAGCGAAGAGGACGGAGGCGACGACCACCGGCACCTTGCGCCGTCCGATCAAATCCGAAATCGGGCCGGAGACCAAAGAACCCAAAAGAGATACCACCATAGTGATGACTGACATGACCGAAATGGTTGCGGCAGCCTGGGTTACGGTTTGACCTACATACTTTTCGATGATGTAGAGCTGATAGGCGGAGATCATCTGATAGCTCAACAGCATGCAGAGTCTTCCGACAAAGGCTTTATAGAAGTCATGGGCCCCATGAAAGCGCGGAGGCTGGAAAGACTTGAGCACATCCATGAGGGTGCCTTCATCCTTGGGCAGGTAAGCAGCCGAGCCTTCCCTGGGCATGATTAGAATGGCCACGACACCACCCAGGAACATGAGTAGACCGGCGAGAACGAAGCCCGTGAACATATGGGTCACCAGGGCCGCGCCGATAAGAGAGCCGATGGGTGAACCGATGGTAGAGCCTGCTCCATAGAAGGCGGACAGGGTCCCGCGCACACCGGAGAGCACGCGGTCGGACAGGATGGCCACCATAGGGGCGATCATGCAGTTCAGGCCGAACATGCAGAGGCAATAGACGATGGTCAGCAGGACCGGGTTGGTGGTCATGCCCGTCAGGAACAGGGTCACACCGCCCAGGACTGCACCGCCCAGGACCCACGGCGTTCGACGCCCGTACCGGGAGCGGCTACGATCAGAGAAGTTTCCAAAGAGCAGGTTGGAGACCAGCGAAGCCACAGCGGTACAGGCATTGACTATGCCCATCAACGCCTCGGGAGCAATGCCTGGGACCTGCTTGAGATGCTCTGGAAGCAGCACGATGCTGACAATTCCCAGGCCCGACATCCACAGAATGCCGAAGGCCAGGAAGCTCGCGCCAAACCGAAACAGGGTCTTCTTGGGAACCGGTTTGCCGGTCTCGGGCGATAACAGTGGATCCCGCTGGGCTGCAGCAAGGGCGGCCTTATGCGCCTGCAGAAGTTCAGAATCGTCCGATGCCGGGGTTGTTGAGTCGCTCATGGTGTCGACCTCTTTCAACTAGTCTTCTCTGACACGTCCAATGTGTGGCAGACAACCATATCTACCAACCATTAGATAATCATATATCTAACAGTTATTCGATAACTTTGTCAAATCATCGATCCGGCGCAGAACCTAAATCACCAGAACTTCTTTGCTCTTTACTCTACCGAGTCGAAACCCTATTGAATCTGCGGGCGTCACTGTTATGAATCCGGCCCCCAGGTACCATGAGTATCAGACGACCGGCAGTACCCAGGCGCTCAAGGATAGTGAAAAGGAGCCGAAAGAGCAGACAATGGCGAGCCGAACCAGAAAATCACCAGAGGTGAGACGGGCCGAAATCACACAGGCTGCCGCCCATCTCATCAGCCAACATGGATACAACGGCATATCACTCAAAGATGTCGCTGACATGGTGGGGATGTCCCAACCAGGCGTCCTCCATTATGTAGGCAGCAAAGAAGGACTGCTCTCCCTCTTGGTCACGGATATCTATGACGCCAATGGCACTCCAGAGGAATTCGTGCAGACAGGCCTGCCCGGGTCCGACCCCGATCACCCGCATCTTCCGGCCTATTTTGACTATCTGGTAGCCCACAACGCGGGTCAGCCTGAACTCACCCAGCTATATACGGTCCTGGAAACCGAAGCCATCTCCACCAACCATCCCTTGCATGATTATTTTCTCCGCAGACCAGAAGAAGTGTGGGAGCATTATTCCAAGTTCCCCTGGGCGCTCCCCGACGGCATGAATTGGTCCAGCGATATGCAAGACAGCGTCAGGATGAGCGTGGAAGTCATGGACGGCATACAAATACGACTGCTGCGGGAGCCGAAAATCGACTATGTCCAGGAATGGAACCTGTTCAAGGACTTGCTTTTCCCCTTGCCGCTCTGGGATGGGTGCCGCTGATCAGCACAGGCTGCATAGTGGTAGGAACCACCCTCTGCCGATGCGCAGACCAGTCATCAGAAACTACCTAGCCTCAAGTGATGATGGTATCCGGGGAATCAACCCACTTGATCCATCCTGAAAGGCCTTGCATCATAAGGCGCCTGATACCGGCGATCCTTCCAGAAGTATTCATAATCGTGCTCGTCGATGGGACGGACGACCTTGCAGGGATGACCGTAGGCGACCACGTCAGAGGGGATGTCCTTGGTGACCAGGGAACCAGCGCCGATGACCGTGTTATCTCCGATGGTCACACCCGGCATGATGATGACGCCTGCTCCGATCCATACATTCTTGCCGATGCTGACCGGGACGGTGAACTGGGGCGTTCCATATATGCGTATATCGGGCCGAATTGTATGCCCGGTGGTGACGATGGTGACGTTGGGTCCGAACATGGTATGGTCACCTATGTCAATTCGTCCGTCGTCAACCAGAACCAGGCTGAAGTTGGCGTAGCATTTGCTCCCCCAGTAGGTGTTGCAGGCCCAGTTGGCCCGCACTGGTCCCTCAATCCAGCTGCCTTGACCGAAGGAGCCGAACATCTTTTTGCAGAGGTCCTGCTTTTTCTCCACCTGACTGGGACGGCATGCGTTGAACTCGAAGACCAGATCCTGCTGGGCGTCCTGGACCTGCTTCATTTCAGGCGTATCGGCGATGTATATCTGGTCGGTGTCCAGCAGAGCCTTGATCTCCTCGCGGCTGGTCATGGGAACCCCCTCTTTCCTTGATCTTCGTGGTTCAGCAATTCCGAGGCCGGCGCGTTGGCTCCGAACACCGGCCTCGACCGACTACAGACTCTCCAGAACCTTCTCCTCGTCCTGAACGGTCGATTCCGCAGGATGGGATTCGACGGCAGCCTTACGGTCCTGGCTGAGCTTTTGCTGGTCGCCCGGCTTCTTGGCAGCGGCGATCATCAGCTTGATCCTGTTGAGCTGATTGGCCTCTGAGGCGCCGGGATCATAGTCGATTGAGACAATGTTGGCCTCAGGGTAGGTCCTGCGGATCTTGCCGAACATGCCACGTCCGGTCACATGGTTGGGCAGGCAAGCGAAGGGCTGCGCACAGACGATGTTGGGGGCGCCGGACTGGATCAGCTCGATGATCTCGCCGGTCAGGAGCCAACCCTCTCCGGCCTGAACGCCCAGGGAGGTGACCGAGGCGGCCTTCTCCCTCAGGTCGGTGATGTGAGCGGGAATGTCGAACTTTCCATGGGAGGCCTTGAAGCCGGCGATCATGGGCGCTCGATAAGCGTCAGCCGCCTTGAGGACGATCTTCTTGACACCCACCTGGCCACCGGTGCCCAGCATCTCCTCGTTCCATTCAGCGTTGGAGATGCCGTTGACCATGAAGTCGCAGACACCGGGAAGCACGGCCTCGCAGCCCTGGCTCTCGATCAGGTCGACCACGTGGTTGTTGGCATCGGGATGGTACTTCACCAGGATCTCGCCTACTACGCCCACCCGGGGCTTGCGGGGGATATTGCGCAGCGGGAGTTGGTCGAAGGCCCGAATCATCCGCTTCATCAGCGTGCGATAAGGCAGATAGCCGTGACCGTAGACCTGCTTGGCGGTCTTAGAGTACCCGTGGTGCTCGATGGTCTCCTTGCAGATCGTGTCCCAGAGCTTGTAGAGCCTGTTGGCAGAGCCGGGCTCCTGCTCGTAGGGGCGGACCCTGAGCAGGCACTCGATCATGGCATCGCCCAGGTAGAAGGCCTTGACGGCCCGGTGCAGCAGGGCTGGGGTTACCTGAAGACCGGGATTGGCCCGGAATCCCTGAACGCTCAGCGTGATGATCGGGACGTAGCCATAGCCCGCATCAGCCATGGCCTTGCGTAGGAGGCCATAGTAGTTGGTTGCCCTGCACATGCCGCCGGTCTGAGTGACGATGACCGCGCACTTGTGCGGGTCGAACCTGCCGGACAGGAAGGCGTTGACCAGCTGCCCCACCACGATGATGGCAGGGAAGCAGGCATCGTTGTTGACGTACTTGACCCCGGTATTGATGTCTTCGGCTGTGGCATGCTTCAGGAGCTCGAAGTGATAGTCGGCGCTGGAGAAGACCGCCTCCAGGAGGGAAAAATGCACGGGGGACATCTGCGGTGCCACCACTGTGAATTTGTGCCCCATCTCCTTGGTGAAGCGATGCTCGGTGGCGTACTTGGACAGGGTCGGCTTGGCAGCGGCCCCGCTAGCCTGAACATCCTTGCCCTGGCTGTCAGCTTCCTGCTCCTTCTGCCGCGAAGCCATGGTCTCCCGAATGGGCCTGATGCCCATGGGGTGAAGGCCTATCAGACCCTGGTCGCTCTTATCGTGCAGAGCCACGAACCGTGCCAAAGCCACAATATCGGCCTTGCGCTGGGACAGGTTGATCTTCTGCGCATTGGTGGACCGGAACCCATCGGATGTCAGCTTGTCAGACGCATCTTCGTCTACTGCTTCCATATCGCTGGCAAAGTCTTGCGAATCTTGAGAATCGGATGAATCCTCCGCTTGGACCCGGTCAGGCGATGGGTCGTCAGCAACCTTAGCCGGGACCTTCGCGGGCGCCTGCTCCATAACGGCGGTTTCCTCCTGGTCTTCGCTGTCCTCCTGGGCCAGATCCCGCTGATGGCGTTCGTCCATGGCGGCCTTCAGCGAGCGCAGACGGATCTTGGCCGCACCCAGGTTGGAGACCTCGTCGATCTTCAGCTGCGTGTAGACATCGCCCTTATCGGCGAGGATCTCCTGGACCTGGTCGGTGGTGATGGCGTCCACGCCGCATCCGAAACTGACCAGCTGGACCAGCTGCAGGTCGGGATACTCGGAGACGAACCTGGCTGCCGAGTAGAGCCTGGAGTGGTAGGCCCACTGGTCGGTCACCCTCAAGGGCATCTTCTGATGGTCGTCGCCGAAACTCGGCACGGTCTTGCGGAACTTGGCGGCCGTGGGGTTGTTGGAGGCCAGGGCCCGCTCTCCCGCCGCCGGAATGATATAGTCGCTCAGCTTGGGCAGTTTATGCACGTCCAGCTCGCAGATCGAATCCTCTGAAAGCACGGCCATGCCCAGGGAGCAGATGGTCTCGGGAATGCCGTGGTTGACCTCGGGATCCACATGGTAGGGGCGTCCCGACAGGACCACGCCCTTGACCCCGTACTCCTGCATGTAGGCCAGGGCGCGAAGACCCTCCTGGCGGACGTCCTCCTTGAACCGGGCATCCTCACGATAGGCCTCCTGGACGGCCGTCCGGGCCTCCTCCTCGCTCACCTTGGCCCAGTCGAAGACCTTGACGATCCGCTCGACCATCTTCTCCTTGTTGGACAGGTTGAAGTAGGGCCGCATGAAGCGGACGCCGTTCTCCTTGAGCTCGGCCATGTTGGCCTCGATCACCACCGGGTAGTTGGCCACGATGGGGCAGTTGTAGTGGTTGTCCGTATCGGGAACCAGCTCCTGCTCGTATGTGACGCAGGGGTAGAAAATGGTCTTGATGCCCTTGTCGACCAGGGAGTGAATATGCCCGTGGACCAGCTTGGCCGGGTAGCAGATGTTCTCGGAGGCGATGGACTCCATCCCGCTCTCGAAGAGCTCATGGTTGGAACGCCCGGATATCATGACACGGAAGCCCAGTGAGGTCAGCAGGGTGAACCAGAAGGGGTAGTCCTCGTACATGTTGAGCACACGGGGGATGCCGATATCACCCCTGGTGGCCTTGTCCGGGGTCAGGCGACGGTAGGCAAAGGCCCGCTTGTACTTGAAGTCGTAAAGGTTGGGGCGGTCGGAGCGCTTCCTGTTCTTGTCCCCGCCACGTTCGCAGCGGTTCCCGGTCACATAGCGGCCGCCGTCCTCGAATTCCGTGATGGTCAGCTTGCAGTGGTTCTGGCAGAGCTTGCAGACATCGTGGGTGGTGGTCATGGACAGGTTGTCCAGATCGCCCCCCGCCAGGATGGAGCTGACCACATGGCCGTCCTGCACCTTCAGATCGGGCAGGGTCGCCTTGAACCCCTGGTCGTTCTTGGAGGCAATCTTGTTGACGGCGGCTGGCGACAACTTCGTCTTGGTGGAAGCCGGCGCCCTATTGGGGGTGGTAGGCGTGCTGGCCACGGACTTCTCCCTGTCGACCACGTTCATGGAGGGGTGGGCCACGTGGGAGCTGGCCGCAGCCAAATCCTCGACCTCTTCATTCTGCGGGCAGTGCATGCGGGCCGTCAGCGCGGCGCCGTAGGCTCCCATGAGTCCGGCGATGTTGGGCCTGGTCACCTGGCGACCGGTCAGGAGCTCAAAGGCCCGCAGGACGGCATCGTTGAGGAAAGTGCCTCCCTGGACCACGACCACCGGCCCCAGGGCGTTGGCGTCACGCAGCTTGATGACCTTGTAGAGGGCGTTCCTGACCACCGAGTAGCAGAGCCCGGCGGCGATGTCCTCCGGGGAGGCGCCCTCCTTCTGAGCCTGCTTGACCGAGGAGTTCATGAAGACCGTGCAGCGGGAGCCCAGATCGGTCGGGGCCTCGGAGGCCAGCGCCTGCTTGGTGAACTCCTGGATGCTGATGCCCATGGACTGGGCGAAGGTCTGCAGGAAGGACCCGCAGCCGGCCGAGCAGGCCTCGTTGACACAGATCGAATCGATGACTCCGTCGTTGACGGCGATGTACTTCATGTCCTGCCCGCCGATGTCGATGACCGAGGTGACGCCTGGACTGATTTCCTCGGCGGCCCGGTAGTGGGCCATGGTCTCGACCACGCCCTCGTCGACATGCAGGCCGGCCTTGACCAGGCCCTCACCATATCCGGTAGCGCAGGCCCGGGCGATGTAGGCGCCCTCGGGCAGGGACTTCCTGACCTCCTTGACGATGTTGGCGGCGGCGATCAGCGGGCTGTCCTTATGCACTCCGTAGGTGGACCAGACGATGGTCTTGTCGTCGTTGATCAGCACGGCCTTGATGGTGGTGCTGCCCGCATCGATGCCCAGGAAGTGCGGCCCCTTGGCTCCGGACAGATCCCCGGTGGGGATGACCTGGGCACCATGACGGTCGTTGAACTCCCTGCGCTCCTCCTCGTTCAGGAAGAGTGGGCGGATCGTTCTGGCTGTGGAAGGCATGTTCTCCAGGCCCTTCAGGGCGGAGAGGACACCATCCAAGGAAGTCAGATCAAAGTGCATGTCCTGGTTTTTGCCGGCATCCTTGGTGGCCTCGGTCGCCTGAACCTTATTCTCACCGTTCACCAAGGTGGTGGTGCGGCCATCCTGCATGGCATCCTGCAGAGCCATCTTGTCCAGGTTCGAAGCCTTCTCGGACCGTGCCTTGTCGACCTCCGCCTGGTCCAGCCCCCAGGCCGGGCCGAAGGGGTCGTTCACATCGGTCTCCGGCGAGTAGTCGGTCTTGACCTGCGATGCCTTGTCCTGGTCGTCCTGGTCGTGGCGGCCAGCCATGATGGCGGCGCCATAGGCCACGTAGAGGTGCGCGTTCTCAGGGATGATGTAGCGACTGACCCTGTCCTGGAGGATCCGCTTGAAGGCTTCCCTCAGCTCGCTCATAAAGAAGAGTGGTCCACCCAAAAAGATCACGTTGCCGCGGATGGGACGTCCGCAGGCCAGACCTGAAATGGTCTGAGTCGCAACAGCGTTGAAGATGGATGCAGCCAGATCCTCCTTGGCGGCTCCGTCGTTGATCAGGGGCTGCAGGTCGGACTTGGCGAAGACCCCACAGCGCGAGGCGATGGGATAAATGGTCTTGTACTTGGAGGCCATATCGTTCAGGCCGGAAGCATCGGTGTTGAGCAGGGTGGCCATCTGATCGATGAAGGCTCCGGTTCCGCCAGCGCAGGACCCGTTCATCCGCTGCTCCGGGGTGGGCTTCAGATAGGTGATCTTGGCATCCTCGCCGCCCAGCTCGATGATCACGTCCCCCTCGGGATAGGTGGCGTTGATGGCCTCGGTCTCAGCAATGACCTCCTGGGCGAACTCGGCCTGAAGCTGGCTAGCCAGTTCCAATCCGCCCGAGCCGGTGATCACCAGGCTGATGGGATTGCCGGCCAGGCCAACCCGTGACAGGGAAAGCTTGATGTCCGTGACCAGTTCCGCCACGCACTGCCGCACATTGGCGTGGTGACGGCGGTAGTCGCTGAAAAGCGCCTGATCCAATCTATCCCCTGTGCCAAGAACCACGGCCTTGACTGTGGTGGAACCGATGTCCAAACCCACACGCAGGAGATCCCGCGGTCCTGTGCCCTTATATCGACCCGCTATGTCGACGCCATCAGACATGAAACAACCTCAATCCGTGAGACCGCCGCATGATGGGTTCGAAAAGCAGACACCACATCATATCCGGCTTACTTTATTTATGTTACCGCCAGAGCATGAATAACTTCGCGATCCAGGGGAAACAAGACTGTCTCCTATGACACAGCCTCCTATGACACAGCCGCCGGGAAAACCGCCTCTGCTGCAGGCAAGCCGCAGACGATGGCAGTTGCCTCAAGGCGTTGTTCCAACCCTTCTCCTCCACACTTTCACCTCAATCACGGCCTCCCGGCAAACGGGAGAAATGACACTGTGCCCTCGGCGAAATCGGCTTAGGAACAATCGAGAGAGGGCCTGCAGCGGACCTGCAGAGGACATGGAATTGTCCCCGTATTGAGAGACCCTGAAAGGACGTTTCCTTCGCTGACCAACCCGCATACCGTCCTGCACAGGCCATGCCGGATGGGTTGGTCAGGCTGGCGGAACCGATGGTCAGGAGGCATCAGGTGCGAGCATACACGGGTTCGAACATGCGCGGGTCGATGGGCGCACCGGCTGGCCCAACCTCGTCGGGACCGACCCCCAAACCCTTGGATCAACTGCCCCGCCTGGCACGCGATACCACCGAGGAAGATCCCTGGCCGGTCAGCGTGCTCAGCCAGAAGTACCACGACGCAGTGGCCCGCTGGCCCGGAGCCTGGGTGGAGGGTCAGATCGTGGAGATCAACACCCGCCGGACCGGTTCAGCATATCTGACCCTGCGCGACAACTTCGAGGACATCTCCATCAACGTCATGGGCTTCCGTGCCTTCGCCACCCAGGCCAGGGAATTCCGCCAGGGCGACCGGGTGGTGGTGCACGGGCGGCCCGACCTGTGGATCAAACAGACCCGTCTGAGCTTCATGGCCGACCGGATCAAGCGTGTGGGCACTGGCGACCTCAAGGAGCAGATCGACCAGCTCAGGCGCAAGCTCAAGGGCGAGGGCCTCTTTGATGCTGAAAACAAGGTTCCCCTGCCCGAATTCCCCCGGCGCATCGGCCTGATCTGCGCACCCAAGGCCAGAGCCGAAGGGGATGTAATCACCAACGCTCGTCTGCGCTGGCCCACCATCGAATTCTCCGTGGTGCACGCCCACGTTCAGGGTCCCCAGTGCCCGCCCGAGGTGGTCGAGGCCATCCAAAAGCTGGATGCTGATCCGGCTGTGGATGTGATCATCGTGGCCAGGGGCGGCGGCAGCTTCGAGGATCTGCTGGGCTTCTCGGACGAGTCCGTGGTCAGGGCCACGGCAGCCTGCGTCACCCCCATCGTCTCGGCCATCGGCCACGAGGATGACTGGACCCTGATCGACTTGGCGGCGGATCTGCGCGCCTCCACCCCCACGGACGCAGCCAAGCGGGTGGTGCCCGACCTGGTCGAGCAGGATGGCATCATTCAGGAGGCCCGGATGCGCATAAACGCGCGCATCCAAAATATGGTCGAAGGCGAGATACGGCTGATTGAGGGATACGCCAACCGCCCAAGCCTGACCAAGCCGCAGACCATGCTGGACAAGCCCCAGCGGCTGGTCGACGAGTCGCTGGTCCGCCTGGACATCGCCCTGCGACGGATCGTGGATGACGCCTCCCTGACCGTGGAGAAGCTCCAGTCCTCGCTGACCGCCCTCTCTCCCCAGTCCACATTGGACCGCGGATACGCAGTCGTGCAGACTCTGGACGGGAAGGTGGTCGTCAGCCCACAGCAGGTTCAGGCCGATCAGGATCTGACCCTGACCGTCAAAGAGGGCCGGATCGAGACCAGGGTCGTCAGCGGGCAGTGACCGATCCCAGGTGGTCGGCCACATATAATCGTCCGCGATAACCATCCGCGTCATCAGGGATTTGGATAACGCACCAGATAAGAATCAGACAGGAAGAGGAGCAGGCATGAGCGACACCGACGAGGAGCAGACCAAGGGGCAGGGCAAGGAAGAGCCGGTACTGGCCTCGGCCCTGAGCCAGAAGGAACGCGAGACCATCGCCAAACTGCCCTATGAGCAGGCCCGGGACCAGCTGATCCAGGCGGTTCAGGCGCTGGAGGCCGGCGGCCTGGATCTGGATGCCTCCATGCGTCAGTGGGAGATCGGCGAAGCCCTGGCCAAGCGCGCCCAGGAGCTGCTGGGCCAGGTGCGAGCCAAGCTTGATGCAGCCCAGCAGGAGCAGGCGAGCGCCGGGGCCCAGGCCGGCACCCAGTCCAACCTGGATGCCTGAAGTCCCCTACTCCGACATCTCTTCTACTCCACCATCACCGTGGCCAGCAGGGCCGCATGATCCGAACCTGCAATAGGTACGGCCTGCAGACGGTTGGCCCTGATGTCACGGTCCACCACAACATGATCGATGGCTGCCAACCTGGGCAAAGGGGCCCTGTCGGCCGGCCAGGTCATGCTCATGCCATGCCCGGCCTGACGTGCCCCATCGCTGAACCGCTCCCCCAGCATGTCTCGGAAAACGGCATGATCATAGGTGGCGTTGAAGTCTCCCATCAGCACGTATCGAGTGTGCTCGTGCTTTCGCAGCTTCCCCAGGTCGGACACGCTGCGTCGCCAGGCATTCCAACTACCCGGTTGCGGCGAGGTGGTATGGACCGAGACGAATCTGACGCTGGTCTTCCCCCTGCCGAAGTCAATGCTGGCCGCCGGCATCATGGAGGAGCGAGAACCCACATCGTCCTTTGAGGGCGACTGCATCGGCGCGGCCGTCCAAAGACCGTTGGCATATTCTTTCGAAGATGTGGAAAGCTGCTCGTGGGGCAGATAGCGGTCGATGCCGGCCTTGTGCAGACGGTCCACAAAATCCTCGCTGACCTCCTGCAGGGCCAGCACCTCGACCCGGTTGTCGCTGACGGTCTTGACTATCTGATCGGCATCGGCCCGACCCTTGTAGACGTTCAGGGTCATGACCCGGGCCACATCGTCGTAGCGATCGGGATGTTCAAGGGCCATGAGCTGATCAGCTTGCCCGTTGAGCTCGGATCCTTGCTGGTAGAAAGGGTACTGCCAGTAGACATTCAGAGCCAAGGCGGCGATAAGAACCAAAGCCGTAAACCATCTTGAAGCCATAAGAGCCAGGACCAGGGCAAGCAGGCCCAAGAGGATGAACCAGGGTGTCAGAGCGGCCAGATCCGGCAGGTATGGGATCGATGACAGCCATGCCGGGCAGGCACGCGCCGCTAGGGCCACCAAGCTGGCCAACGCCAGCAACCTGGCCGTCCACCCAAAGACATGCTTCACCAGGAAGGACTGTCTGAATCTCGCCATGGTCTCCTCCAGCAAATCATCGCCGACCCGATCCCCCTCTTAGGGATGTATAGTCAGTTCGGCCGTTGAGCAATTGTAAACCATGGACGTATGGTGGGCTGGAATAGGGAGCCAACTTCTCCAGGAAGAGCACGGCTACAGGGCCTCCCCCTGGGCCTGCACACCGGCGACCTGCCCAAGTCCCACTTCGTGGTACAGTAGTTTCCGTTGCCCCGGTAGCTCAGGGGATAGAGCACTTCTCTCCTAAAGAAGGTGTCGTGCGTTCGAATCGCATCCGGGGCACCCTGAAAGTTCAGAAATAAGGAAGTACCAGGCTTTACTCTCTGCAATAGTTTCCCAACCCTATGGCTTATGCACTCTGACGCGACGCCTTAAGTAACCCCCGCTGCCTGCTTCCACACGTGTACATTGGCATGGGTGGCCCGTCGCGGATTAGGTGTCGGTACCGTTAGTCGAGCTTATACGCGGTCCGGCTGAATGCAGATGCCGGGCAGTCCATCGAAGTCAGAGCGGTCAATCGGGCACGGGCTGATTCACACCATGTGCTGATCGTTATGCTCGTTTGACCTTCCCAAACCGAAAGTAAGAAGACGCTACAGAGTGGGGCTATCCATCTGAGTTCCGCGAGTCTGTTGGGGAAAAGAGGACGGCACGTCGTCCCGATTCTCTTTCTGCTCGGCCTGCAGTGCCTGCTGCCTGTTCCACTCGGCCAAGTGGCGAATGATCGTCTGATCATTGTTGAGGTAATAAGCGGCCAATTCCCGGTTGAACCAGGTTCTGTCCTCATCACTTGTAGGCACAGTGAGCAAATACTGGTCACCGTGCCCGATCAGCAACCCATTGCCGGCGAGCAGCGCGGTCCTCTTATTGCCGTCACCAAATGGCTGCATTTTTGCTAAGCCAACGAAAAGACGCACCGCATCTTTCAGAATATCCTCCTCAGCTGCTCCCCTAACGGTGCTTTTTATCAGAGATGCGATAGCAACAGGATCAGGTACGGGCGGCTCGTACCTTCCCAAAGGGGTGTTGACCATGACGGGAGTGCGTTCGTCGCGCAGCTTGCCGGGTTCCATGGCAGCGGTCCTTGTCATCTGCGCATTGATAGATTTTACGTACGCCAGGTCGATTGGCTTGCGCACATAGTCATAGTGCAGGGTGTACTCTGCAGCCTGTCGCAAATCAAGCAGAAGGTTGTAGTCAGCCTTGGAATTGACAACTTGGGGGTTGCCCGTACGCAGGAACTCTTCAGTAGCCATGAAGGTCGACTGCAGTCCATCAAAGGTGCGGCCCATGGAGTACAAGAGCCCGGCAAGTTGTTTGGTGCTCAGCGATTCGTACTCGCTCATGTGCGTTTCCTTCCGTTCTTGTTCTGCTTAAGATTCTCTCATACCGAGCGTGTACTGCATATGCTCTTCTCGCCCGGATTCCAACCGAAGTTCCTATCAAGGCATTGACCCTAGCGAGCAGGTCCTCGCCGCAGATAAAAACGCCGCCATGTTGGCGGACTGGTTCGGATCAACGCAGAATCTGGCATTGACGAGGTGGGCGCTCTGTTGACGTTACAGCCGATGCAGTGGATCTCCACACGCGTGCGCATGAGTTCCTGACTCTTTGAATCATCCGTACCGATTGCCCTCCATCTCCCAGTGCCGTTCCACAGCTAAAGGCATGACCAGAGAGATGCCAGCAGTGGCGGTGAGACGATGCCTCCCACCCCAGTATGTGTGCTGTGCCGGTGGTGCAGTCGTACACATCGGGGATTGCCGGCCTCCTCATCCAACCTTGACGATAACCAACTCGGGGTCCTGCAAAAGCGGTCGACATGGTTCTTATCGAAGTTGGCCGTGGACAGGATGACGCTGTCTCCCTCTTTCTCCCGGTCATCCACGACGTACTTCGGTTCGGTAGCTATGGGCCAGTGTCCGGTGAAACCGTCGACGAGATTCCGAGTCACGCCAGTAACCTCAACCCAACTGTGTCGTCATGGGTGGTGCATCGGCTATCGGTTCGCGGGTAGGTGACGAGTTCAGCTTCGCACAAGGATTGCATAGTCTGAAGTGTGGCGGAGGTCGTCATTCCCATGGTCCTGTTCATGCCTTTATACAGACCTGTCAGGTCGTACAAACCTTGGCTTGTTCCCTTTTCTTGTGCGTGTCGGACGTCCTCGACGTCGAAGCCCGCGGACATGACCGCAGCGAGGACCGGTTACACCTCACTAGGAGTGTCCAGTGTGCTGATGAGCGTGAAGACACACGTCCACCTATCCGCGCATCTTTCCGTAACATTCAGTGTCGTATGCAAAATGTTGCCGAGGAAGGAACCAGATGAAAAAGGATCATCCCGCATGCGGTGATCGTCGACATGAAACTGGATCGGGTAAGAAACTGGATCGGGTAAGTAGCGAAATAAGAGCAAAAAGAAGGGGTGGCGTGACATACTGCTCGGCCATGATTAAATCGTGCTGACGTTGGATGTCATCTCCTTGGTGCTGGGGACTTCATTGTCACCCGGCAGGAGTGTATAGGTGTACGTTGCGACAAGGTTCCATCACGACCGATGGCACGTATGCATGCCCGCAAGCCTGGCGGATAACGAGGTCCATGCTGCCGTTGAGGGGTGGAACAATGATCCATACGAGTGCCTAGTCTAACTGTGGAGTCACAGGTCCGATTGACGGCGGAACGCTGAGAATCCCTCCTCGAGCACCTACGAGACACCCAGGCATTATCGGGAGGCAGCATGACATCGGCCGACACCAGTTGGAAAGACGATACAATGGCACAGATTATCAGGTGCCTCGAATACATCTACCACAGGTGCACGAATCCGTGCAAGACCAAGAGCTTCTAGCTCTCTTGCAAATGGTGCTGAATCCCATGCCGGTCTTTCAGGGTCCCTACCTATGAGGGGATGCGGCGTCTTCAGTCGTATTCCCAATACGCCGGGTTAAAGTCTATGGGGGCCTGCTTGATGGTCAGCCTGCCCTCCAGCAGTAGCTTGTGCAAAAGATTCTTGCCGTGATCCTCGTTGTCCAAGGTCCGCCCGTAGGTAGTTATGAGACGGTTGACCTTCTCGAACATCTCCTGCTGCGCCTTGTCCTTTGTCTTTTCTGCCGCCCCCTTCTCCTTATCGTTACTGCGGTTCGCGTTATAGTAGAAAATCAGGTGCGTGTTGCTTTCATAGAGGTTCACTTCGTCGAAAATGGCCTGGAAGTACGAGTAATCCGCGTCGCCCAGAGAATGGCCGAAGAACTTGATCATGTCTGTCGCACCCTCTGTTGAATTAGGAAGGTACGGGCGGACCAAGGATCGGTGAGAGTGACTGCTGAACGCCATGAGACGGTATGTCTTGGTGAATTTTACGGTATCCGCATAGTGGTTCTGCACTTCACTCAGGTTCGCTCCGTCAATGCCAAAGATGATGTCCCCCTGGCTTGCCAAGCCGTGGATGTTGAGAGCGTCCGGTTTGCCTCCCCAATTAGTATTTAGCGGATCTGTGTAATTGAAATTCAGTATGCCGATTGATTCTGGGTGTGATGTATACGTCCACCGGAGAGGATTGGCTCTGAGGACTGGACTAGACATCTGATCATTAACCAAATTCAAGAGCAAATTAGTGGCCGAGCTGAAATAGTCCTTGTTTTGCGTTTGTTGTTCTTTGAGGTATGTGGCAAATGCTTGCTCGTATTGATGGAGCTCATCCATGAATTCATGGAAAAGCCCTCCGATTCCCTCATCACATAGATAGAAATCCTGCGCGTAGGTCAGGATGACATTTTCCGTTTCTTTGGAAATTTCTGGATTATACCTCCGCTCCCATTGTTTCCAAAAATCTTGATGCTGATGCGATTGCCTGTATTTCAGATAGTCCGAGTGCACTTGCTGTATAGGTGGCACATACTGAGGGTTGCTGGGGTTCAGCCGGCAATCGACCCATTTTCTGATGCATTCCTCGACGTCATACCATGCCCGTTGTTGCTGATCTTCGTAAAGGATGAAGTCCCAAATCGTCAATCCTTTATACCGATACCAATACACTGGGGAATTACCTTTTACTTTTTGGTTGTGCGCCGCATCCATATAGCCTGTATCGGGTGGGATAGGTGAAGACGCAACCATACCACGTGTTTTGAAGAACACGGCCTGCCTAGTTTTCATAAAATCTTTGAAACTCGACTTCAATCCACATTGGAGATCAAAACCATTCCCAAGGATTAACAATTGGCTATCGCACGACAAGATAATTCCTTCCTTTTACAGCCTCACCACCGCAAACCCAACTATACGTTTAATGATTGAAAAGAGCCTCCGATTCCCTTCCACACACATCTCTGAGAGCATCCCCAAACCACTGCTCTAGCAGGCATCAAGATACGATGACTGGTGGTCAATAGTCTTCTATAAATAAACAGGCGAACATCTTCAACGGCAGCATACGATCTACCTAATTCAGGTCGCCGTTTTATCACAGCCTGGTCATACAGATCTGTCCAACTTTTGTATTCTGCTGCCCAGATCCGTCCTTTGTTGCTCCAGTTGTTTAATCCGTTTCCAGCCAAGCATAGGCCTCAGTCAGGAACGAACTACTGCTGACCGCTTGCTTTGATCGACGGGACTAGGTTATCAGCCAGCTATGCAATCACCCAGTCATCCTTGCCCCATTTCAAGAAGACGCTCACCCACGCGTTGCAAGTATGATGCCTCTTGCTCACCTTTCATTCTCCTACTGCCCACTACCACTAAGCGACAAAACCATGAAAGACACAACCTAAAAGCCGTAACAGAATCGGAAATCAGACAAGGGAGGACACCAAAACTTATAACGGGATACCTAAAAACGCCCCATCGGCCAGAAACCCAGCGAACCTCCAAGACACGTCGCAAGTCCAAAACCAATCAGAAGTAACCAAGAAGAAAAAGTGCTCGAATCGCATCCGAAGCACCCTATATTTGCCAACGAAGTAAATATTCAGGATAATAAAGAGTTGCATATTCGCACATGACTGACGAGTCTGCGCAAATATGCACTTGAAAACCTGCTCTGGATACTGTCCGGCTCGATCACTGTTGATAAGCCTAATCAGAAAGGAATACCGTGTCTCATCAAATGCACCAGAACGAGGATGTAGAGGATAATCTCCTCAACTGGAATGACAGGGCAGTTGTGCATGCCAACGGTGGCTATGGAGACCTTGACGCATTTGCGGATGACCCATCGGCCCTGTCGTCAGTAACCCTGCGAGATCTCGAGGTCTTGAAGCCCCATCTGCCAGGACACAGCATCAAAGGGTTGCACCTTTTGCATCTGCAATGCCATATAGGCTCTGATACCCTGTCATGGTGGCGCTTGGGAGCACGAGATGTATATGGCCTGGATTTCTCTCCCACCTCGCTGGATTATGCCAGGAAACTGTCTGAACGGGCCGGCGCATCCATAACCTATGTTCAAAGTGATGCTCGTTGCGCTGCCGATGCCATGCCCGAGCAGAAAGGCTCATTCGATGTAATCGTCACCAGCTGCGGAACCATCACCTGGCTTCCCGATTTGAAGGACTGGGCTCGTTCAATCGCCTCCCTGCTAGCAGACGGTGGAATATTCATGATCCGCGACAACCATCCACTGCTTTTCGCCTTGAACAATGAGGGCATGTCGATAGTTCAAGATTATTTTGGCGGAACAGAAACGACCTACGAGACGGATCAAAGCTACACGTCAGCAACCGACTCGCTCGAAGATGGGACAAAACCCCAAATTACCCACACCACCAATCACAATTGGGCTCACGACTTCCAGGAAATAAGCAGCGCTCTTCTGGATGCTGGACTGACCATAGAGGCCATCGGCGAGCACAATGTGGACGACTGGCAGTCACTGCCAATGCTTGAGTACAGTTCTAATCTCCAGGGATGGGTCATGCCCCACGATCAGCCTCAGATCCCCCTGACCTTCTCAATGGTAGCCAGAAAGAAAGCCTAGCTGAGCAGGTACGAGCGTGGTTTTGCTTAGACATGGTCTGACTTGGCCCGGCGGCCCGTCCAGCAGATTGGCTTCTGTTAATTGCGTTGCAGCATAACTTGCGCAACGCAATTAACAGAAGTACTCCGTGCCGAATTACGATAACGCATTATCGTTCACCTTCGATCCCGCCAATGTCGAGGGACAGATCCGTGGAAGGCCAGGCTGTGAGATTGGGTAAACCGCGCATTTTAGAAATGCGTTTATACGGGTAAGCCGCTGGAGCCGACAGCACAATCAATACGTGTCAGTTACTCGCCTTGCTTGAGCCTGCGATACTTCATGGGCGTCATGCCCGTGCTCTTTTTGAAGGATGCGCACAGTGAGGATTCGGATGTGAAACCGCACTGCTGACAAATCTGTCGTATGGACATCCCTGTGTTTACCAGCAAATACTGGACCGCATGGATCCGGGAATCCACCAGGTAGGCATGGGGTGTGATGCCGGTCTCCTGCTTGAACAACCGAATGAAGTGGTACTCGCTCAAAAAGACCCGTTTTGCCAGCTCCGAGACAGTGAGCGGCTCATGCAAGTGGGAGGAGACATAGGCGATCGTGTCCTCAACCACCTCCTCCTGCTTTCGTTTGAAGGATTGCGGCTGCTCATCGGCAAACTCGGTGAGCAGGTCGGTGATGTATTTGGACATCCGCGCCTCCGAATACCCGTTTTCCGCCGTCATTAAAGAGGTAATGGTCCGCATCCGCTCCAAGGCATAGGTCTCGGAGGAGAGCATGAAGACATTGCCCAGCTTCCTGATGATGTAGTCGTAGTAGGGCTGGGCCATGACGCCGTCGAAGTGGAGCCATTGGGCGGTCGTCGGGACATCGGTGCCGTAAGCATGGTGTGCGTAGCAGTTGAGCAGCGCAAATCGGCCCTCCTCGGCTACGAAGGACCCTTCAGGCAGGTCCAGTGTCAACCTGCCGCTATCGATATGAATGATCAGATAGCTGTCAAAGGACCGTCGCTCCAACCTGTAGCCGGGTTCATAGGAGAATTTGCCCACCCGTAGCGGATAAAAAAATGTTGTTCGCGCAATAGCCGAAGGGGTGTGAATCAAAAAGTCAGAGGCCATGACATCAATGCCGTGTTCAGCAGGCTTCGCCACGATGCACCCTCCTTTCCGCAAAAACACGTTCTACAAATCAGGACAGCCGCTCTTGACGACCCCTAAACAAACGCAGGAATACGCAAGCAACCAGCAGCTTCAACCTTACGCATGAAGCCACGAGACAATACATTCATCAGTCACAGGGCATCGTCCCTGCCCTTACAGCAAAGCCGTTGCCTCATACTCAAACAATACAAGGCAACGGCAGAGTTCCCATTACTTTATGAAGATCAGTGCACGTTGAAGCCCTGCTGCTTACCGTATTCCTTAAGGTGCTTCTGCCAGGCATCCACACCCTGCTTCAGAGTGATCTTCTTGTCGGTATAGGCGGAACCGACGTCGTCAGCGAATACCGTCCGCGCATAGACCTCGAAGGGCAGCGTGGCGTGACCAGGGATCACATCGCTTGCCGCCTGGGCCAGGACTTCGTTGTACTTCTGACCGCCGAAGTATTCGATGTCCTCGCCCTTGGTGTTCTTGACAGTGGTGGCCTCCTTGAACTTCTTCGATTCAGTGGTCTTCACATCGTCAGGGAATGAACCACCTGCCACACGAGCGTCAATGCTGGCCTGGTTCCGCGAGATGAAATCGATGTACTTATAGGCTGCATCGGTCTTCTTGCTCGAGGCCATAATCGCCAGCGACGAACCGCCATGGTTGGAGTTGACAGCAGACCCATCCTGGGTGGGCATGGTTGTGACCCTCCACTTGCCAGCTTGGTCGGGTGCCACGTTGACCAGCGTAGTTGGGATCCAGCAACCGATCAGCGCAGAGGCGAGCTTGCCATTGTTCAGGCTCTTGTTCCAGTCCTCGGTCCAGATGACGGTCTTGGTGTCGACCAAATCCTCGTCAATCATCTTCTGCCACCACTTGATGAAACTCTGAGTCCCCTTGTCGGAATCGAGGTTAATGGACAGATCCTTGCCGTCTGCGGACAGCTTGTAAGGATGCCCGTTGGCCTGCCAGATCATGGCGTCGAAGAAGCCCGCGTCACCTGAATCCGCAGCGATGTAGGAACCCACCGCCCGAATCTTCTTAGCAGCCTCGTAATACTGATCCCAGGTCTTGATCTGGGTCGCATCGACGCCTGCCTTGTCGAACACATCCTTGTTGTAGAAGAAGGCCATGGCTCCAGAGCCAAAGGGCAGCCCGTAGGGCTTCTTGTTGACCAGAACCGAATTCCAAGTGCCGGGATTGTAGAACTTCGAGTAACCCTTGGTCCTGTCACTCAGATCGGTCAGCCGATCATTGATGGCATACTGGCTCAGGGCATAGAGTTCGATTTGCGCCACATCAGGTGCTCCCTTGCCTGCCTGGAAGGCATTGTCAAGTGCAGTGTACTGCTCCTTGGCTGTCCCGGCATTCTGCAGTTTGATCTTGATGTTCGGGTACTTCTTCTCGAACTCCTTGGTTGCGGCTTTCAAGGTGGGCTCCCATGCCCAGACGCTCAGCTCCACATTTTCGTCACCACTACTCTGCTTGTTACCTCCGCAGGCAGTGACACCGAGAAACATGGCCAGCACGCCGGCACAAGCTACTAGACGCTTCAGCCCTTTTGCATGTTTCATTACATCACTCTTTTCTCTTAGTACTATTCATCAGGTTTTTATTGGGATGAATCCTTGCCATATGACAGACGAGAGACTCCCTTCCCGGCCACTCACCTTGTGATGGCTTAAGTGACCGCAATTTTCAAAAATTCATTTATTCCTTGACTGCTCCTGCAGCCAGTCCGGACTGCCAGTACCGCTGGAGAATCAGGAAAGCAATCATCAGAGGAATGACAGTGATCAGCGATCCGGTGATGACGAGATTCTGTATGGCGTGACCGCCGGCAGTGTTGGCCTGGTTCTTCCATTGGTTCAGCCCGATGGTCAGGGGGTACCAATTGGCATCCTTCAACATGATCAGGGGCAGGAAGTAGTTATTCCAGGTGGCCACTATGGCGAACAGGGCCGTGGTTACGATTCCGGGAGCCAGCAGGGGCAGACTGATGGTCAGGAAGGTTCTGAACTCCCCTGCACCGTCAACCCTGGCCGCCTCCAGGAGCTCTGTGGGAACAGCCTGCTCGGAGAATATCCACATGAGGTACAGGCCAAAGGGACTGATAAGGCTGGGCAGGATCATGGCCCAGGGCGTATTGGTCAAGCCCATCTTGGCGAACAGAAGAAACTGCGGAACAGCCAGGGCAATGCCGGGCACACTGATGGAACCCAGTACGACCGCGAAGACTGCCTTGCGGCCAGGAAAAGCGAACTTGGCCAAGGCGTATCCGCCCATGATGGCCAGTACGGTTGCGCCACCCGCTCCCACAACCACGTAGAGCAGCGTGTTCAAGAGCCAACGTCCGAATATGCCGTCCTCATAGGTGAAGACCGTGGTTATGTTGTCCCAAAGCGCGAAGGTGTGACCAAACCAAAGACCGAAGGTCGAGGTGAAGTCGGACTGCGTCTTGGTGGCGTTGATGATCAGGTAGGCGAATGGAAACAGGCAGTATAGCGCGAAGATGCCGGTAACCAGCGTCAGGGTCATCGAGCGACGAGGGTTCGCGGGATTGGAGAATCCGTTTTTTGCGGCGCGCTTGCGTTCCGCCCTTTCATCCCTGGCTACTCGCTTGGCACGTCTGCGTTCACGCGCCCGAATCGCTGAAGGCGACTCATCCAAAATGTCAGAGGTCATTTCATCTGCTCCTTCAGACTGTTCAGCTGGACCGCATACGCGATCGCCATGGTGATCACCGCCATGACGATGGCCAGGGCCGCAGCGTAATTCGACTGGTTGCCCGCGAAGCTCAGACTGTAGGCGTACATATTCGGCGTGTAGTAGCTGGTAATGGTGTTCCCAGGCACCATGTTCTGCATGATCGAGGGTTCATTGAAAAGCTGGAAGGAGCCGATGATGCTGAAAATCACGGTGATGGCCAGACTTCCACGCAACTCCGGCATCTTGATACGCCTGACGATCTGCCATTCGCTGGCCCCGTCGATTGCCGCCGCCTCATAGAGCGAATGCGGAATCGTAGACAGGGAGGAATAGAAGATCAGCATGTTGTAGCCGGTGTATTCCCAGGTCACGATGTTGCCGATAGATACCAGAAGAATATTGGAAGCCAGCAGGTCCAGATGCAAGCCGGTCCATGAATTGAAAGAGCCGACCAGTCCATACTTGGCCCCGTACATGAATCCCCAGATCAGCGTGGACACGACGGCGGGAACGGCATACGGCATGAATGTGGAAATTCGGAAGAACTTGGTTCCATGCAATCTCATGGAGTCAATCGCCAGAGCCAGCAAGGCTGCCAGAAAGAGGCAGAGCGGCGCCTGGATCAGGGTAAAAGCACTGACACGGCCGACCGAACTCCAGAAATGACCATCTGCGAACAAACGTTTGTAATTGCTGAGCCCGGCGAAAACCGTGCCGCCAACCATCCGTTTTTCAAAGAAAGAAATATAAATTGCGTAGATGATCGGGATGATGAACACCAGCAGGAAAGCCACAGCGAAAGGCCCCATGAACTTCCAACCGCGCCAATCCCGTCTGTGCTTGTTGACGGTGCTCGACTGCTGATTGTTCGCGACATCAGCTGGCCCTGCCGCCGATTTGGAAAATGTCATTATTCTCCTTTGAGATGTCTGATTGCGTGAACCCAACCCCACCGTCAACAACGACGAAGAAGAACTGGGTCAACAAACCGGAATTGAGGGAACGGACCCCCTGCAATTGGTCGTTGGGCATCGAGATGTCAGAAACTGTCAGCCATTCAGACAACTCTGTTGAATGTAGATGTTTTGCTGTAAACGGTCACGACTGTTTTTCACATGCACACATCCTTGTGCCTCTTTTCATTACGTTGATAGTGCAATCATTAACGTACTTTCAGTCTATAAACAAATAGAACGCTCCGTACATGAAAACTGCTATCTAATATTGAAATATTGCTTTCGCTGTAAAGGGTTTGTCGTCTGACCACCTGAGCACGGTTCTGGTTCGGCAATTGCAACATTGACGAACCAGAACCGTGCATAGGGTGAGAAGCCAAGAAAGCCGAAGTGCCCTTATCGCCTACTTGACAGGTACCGCCTGCCGAGCAATGCCGCGAACGACGTCAGCGCCAGAGCTCCGACCAGCAGGGCTACCGAGATTATGGAGGCTCCTGAATGCGCGAGAACCGCATGTGAAGGTCCACCGAGCGGAGAATGATTCCCGTACACACCGCCAGCGCCTGTACCGGACGCATTCCGCCCGGCGGCGTTTACCCAAATACTGAAGCTGGCGTTCACTCCACGGTAGGCCACGACAACGGTCTTTTTGCCGGCCACAGTAGAGTCAAAGCCCGTCACAGACAGTTCGGGATCGTCCAAGGCCAAAGACCTGACTTCGACGCGATCCTTATCCTTGGAGATGTACACAGCGCTGACCGCCAATCCGCTTGGGTCAAACCGCTCGCCGATGGCATAGCTGGTCTTCGTTGGCGGGACGACCTGCAAACCCTGCAAATCGAAGGATCGGTAGCGGACCGAGTAGACCCTGGAGCGCGAACCGTCAGCAGAGGTGACGGTAATCAGGCTCTTGCCGCCAATCGTCATTCCTTCATCAGTCTGAACCACCTTAGCCGCGTTGTCCCTGCTAAAGGCCTGCAAGACCGGGTTGCTTTCGGAACCAACCGGCAAATCGACTACATAATCATTGCGCTCGGACGAGAAATCTGTAATGGTTTGTCCGTCCAAGCGCAAATCAGCCAGGTTGGAATCATTGCCTGGCTCAGGCTCGAAGGCCGAAAGACTCTCCGTGCCGTCTACCTCGATCTCGGCCACGTTGATATAGGTTTTCGTGTCCTGAAGACTGTTGACAAGCCGCACCGCCTTTGCCTGGACAGGTTTGGAAAGGGTGAAGGTCACCGTAGGCGCATCGGCTTGTGTGGAGGTATCAGTACCACCGGCCTGGGGAAGATACCATCCCGTCTTGGTTTCCAGCCGGTGCCAGTTGTCGGATTGATCACAATATTCCAAGGTCTGCGACTTTGGCCAGGATGCTCGCCCATCCCAGTGGAAGACGGTCTTGACTTGACTGATAGTCCGGATTTTGTCGAAGTTGAAGGTGGCTGTCGGATCGACATCCGAAGATGCCGACTGGGTGGACCACCCCGAGGCGACATGTCCGTCAATGGCTTTTCCAGCCGTATCACCATCCTGAACGTTGACTGAGAAGTGGGTGCCGGCGCCCCAAGCCAGATTTCTGACCGGGCCTACCCATGGACGGGCCCAGGCTTCGATTTCCGCCGCATCCATCCAGGCGTTGTCTACCGTGTTGACGATGCGGACCTTGCTGGCTCCTACCATGCCTGCTGCCTGGAAGGTCACGGTCTGACCAGGCTGCGGGTTGTTGACGACCTTCCCCAGCGGCTTCCAGTTGGCACCATCGTTGGTGTATTCAGCCTTGGCCGACACCGGCGGATGATCCTTGTATGTGATGGCCACCCGATCCAGCTGACGCACTTGCCCGAAGTCAAGATTGGCAGTTGGGCTATGGCGGTAGTTGCCGGCCGAATTCCATGTCGCCCAGGCTTCCTCCCGCATATTGCCATCAGTGAGTTTCCTCCACTGATCCTCCTTGCCATACTCAACGTCTTGGTCGGTAACAGTCAGGTTGTAGCTGACATCAGCCACATTCTGTGGTTTGGCCGCCTCCAGGTAAAGACTGAAAGACAGGGGCAGGGAACGCTCTCCGCCTATGGCCAGGGTACCTTTCACAGGCACCACATCACCCTCGTGCGCCCGGTCCAGCTTTCCTTGAAGATCAGCCCAATCCCAGCTGACAGCATGAGGGTCGACCTTGATGGCCGGCGAAGCCTTGACATGGGCGTAGACAGTGGTGGATTCCATCGCCTTGCGGGCCTCCTGGGCATCTGAACCGAAGAGAATAGTGGCGGAGACAGGATCGGTCACGGTGAATTCGCCCACGAAAACCGATGCCTGGCAAGGGAATGTATTGCCAAAGAAATCAGTGGCAACACCTTGAACCTGATAGGTTCCCTCCCTGCCCACATCAACGGCCTCGGTCTTCCAGACCACTGGCACTGGCTCTCCCTGACCCCAGGAATAATAGGGAATCACTGTTTGAGGCATGATCACGGATCCGCCAAGCGGAACCTGGACCTTAGTCTTCTCGGCACCAGTCGGCTCCGTAGACCTGAAGTACCAACCTTGGTTGTCAGCTCCCGTCGATTCTGCCACAGAGATCGTGGCACCCGCATCGGTCCGCTGGCCAGTCACGTCCAGGGCAACCTTATCTGCCTGGTTGACCAGGCTGAAGGTCTTGCCGTTTTCCGTATTGAGCATCCAGATGAACCGTGCATCGGTACCGATGGATGCCCTGGTACCCGCCCGCATCCGGCCGTCCGCGCAAAGGAACCTGCTCCCGTCTGCAGAAGAGATCAGGTACCGAGGCAGCTTGGGACTGACGGCAGAGGACTCGACGCTGTGGACGGTGAAAGCCTGGGCTCGTCCCTGATCCGGATTCTTGGCCATGCCTTCAAGCGTGAGAATACCATCGGACGATGCGGTGAGCATCTTTCCTGACTGCTGCCCCTGAAGCTGAACCGTGCTGCCATCCTTGACCTGGGCCTGCGGGGAGACCCCGGATACGCCGGTGAGCTGTATGGAGGCGATGGAACGGGCCGGCAGTTTGACTGTGGCCGTCTTGGCTGCCGCATCAATGGTGACTCCATGCGGCTGCTCCTTATTGGAGTACTTGTTCATATAGCTCATATCAGCCGTGTATATATCCTGCTGATGATCAGGTTCGGTAGTCAGAAAGAGCTTTCCGCTCGCGTCGGAATCGATGCCCCCGTAGTTTGACAGATCGATGACCAGCGTCTGCGGCTGATCGCTGCCGTTACGGTGTATCACCGTCTGGGTCCTGCCATCTGCCGAGCTGGCGGTCATATTGTCCTTGGTAGCGTTATTGGCGGTGATGAAATCCCCTGGATGAATGAATTTAGTGTAGGCGCGAACAGCATTGTACTTCGCGTTGACCACGATCCGGCAGGGGCGAATTCCCGAGGTCTGGCCTCCATTGTTGTCCACTTCCCTGCGAGAGTAGAGCTTGCCGTCAACGCCGGCAACCGAGCAATCATAATCGAGAAAGACAGTGCCCCAATTGGTGTCCTCCCCCTTGGGATTGGCACTGTTGCCATTCATATCCTTGTCGCCAGTGGCCACATTGTAAAGGTCCTCACCGATTTGCCAGAAGGTGTAATCCTTGGGCTGCAAGGCGTAGACATCGGCGTTGATTTTTCCGGCCATGCCCAAGGCATTGTCGAAACCATAGGGATTGAAGCCTCCGGATTGCCAGGAGCCATCCACCTCGCTCATGGACAAGGCTTTGCCATCCCCCTGGGCAATGTCCCGGGCAGCCCGCTGGCGGTTGGTGCCATACCCGTGGGTGTTGTACTGGCCGATGGCATCCCTGACATCCTGCGGATAGCGATGGTAGGAATCGACAAACTGGCCTGAATCCGTCGCATCGGTAGCTGAAACCAAAGTCTGCTGCAGGCCTTCTGCATCCAGAGCCGATCTGAGCGCGCGTATGACATTGCCGGCTGTCCCAGTATCGACATGCATACCCTCCTGGGGCTTTTTGACCTCGGTGGTATACGGCGTAACAGCCTTGTTCTTACCCTGGTAATACCGATTCCAGTATCGGTCGATCAGAGCCCTGTCCTCGGCTGGCCAGGAATCCGAAGCCCGGCCTCGCGGCGAACTCCAGTATCCGGTCTCCGACTCGTTGAGAGGCTCGACCGTATTGATCCCAACCCGGTTCCCATTGTCAGCCTTGAGCTGTGACAGATGCCGGGTTACCGCAGCCAGATACTGAGCGAATCTGTCCGCATCCGCAAGGTTGTTGGCATTCCCGCTATCGCCGCCGCTCACATACCCGCTTTCCGTCATGAACCAGGGAGCCGCGTTGGCTGCGGCTTCGACGTGGTCGATGTCATGGTTCTGAGCTCCCCTTTTCAGCCACCACTCCTGAGCCTTGACGTCGCGGGCCTGCGGGGAATCAGAGGTCGCAGATCCCCACACATAGGAGGCGTCGTTGTGAGGATCGAAAGCCCGATCAATGCCGGCCTTGTTGGCCATCGTCGTCGCCAGACCGCCGTAAAGGCCCAAGGAGCCGTCCGGGTCCTGGGCCCAGTAGCCGGGCATAGCGGCTCCCTGCCGCATGAACGGATAGCCATATGCCACGTCCGAAGCATTGCCACCGCCTATGTTGTAGCGAGCCTTGTTGAGACCAAGACCCTCCTTACCGAAGATGCTCGTATAGAAATCCTCACGAAGTTGCCGCCCATAGGCCAAAGCCTTGGCATCGGTCTGAGGGTCTCCGCTGGATTGACTGATTGAACCGGGTTCTCCATAGTTGCCTGTGGCATTGGCAAACCATGCCAGGGAAGTTCCCCAACCCTGGAAGGGGCCATCGGCATACCAGGGATTCGGCGTCACATTGATTGTTTGCTCATCCTCCGATGCCATGGCTGGAGTCGCCATCGATGCACCAGTCAGAAGAACGGCCCCTGCCATCAATCCTGCAAAGACCTTGTGGGATATGCTCATGTCCTGTACCTTCATTCTTCTCTGAATAGTCAAACTGTCCACCCGTCAGCTCATCCCGGGGTCCTGGCATTCAAGGCGCCATTGCTACAGATAAGGACCCTGTCAAGTGACATGATTACGTGCGCTGCACTGTCTCAGACCATGCCATGCGGGAGTAGCCAACTTCCAACCACCTACATATGAGCCGGAAGGAAAAACCTCTGTTTGCCTATACGGTAAGCCCGGGAATCGGGCATTTCCCCTGCATAGCAAGAAGATGATATTTGTTGCCGAAATCCAGCAATGCACGTCCACCGCGTCCTTAGACCGGTTGAATCTTGGAACTATTCCATACGGAGCTCTGCACAAGGGATCCAGAAAAGCAGCCAAGGCGAGTCCCAAGACCACACCCCGGGGGGGGGGGGGACATCGAGATGGAATTCAACATCCGCCCGTCCACAACAAAAAATCCTGCGGCAAATGGAGACAAACGGACTGGTCATCGACACACTGGCACCGCCCCCCCCCCTGCTGCTCGGCAGGACCGTACAGAGGTGGGGCACCATCAACGGTTCCAGCACGCCTTGATCCTGCTGCTGATCTTGACCGCCATGCGTCAATCTCAGAAACCGCAACGTGCTTGAGTGATGCTGGCCTTCAGCCCACGTCCAGGAAAACCCTCATCTCGTTTTCGCCACGGTTGGACCAGGCAAAATAGGGAATCAGGATAGCCTTCGGCCTGAGGATCATCAAGATACGCCCCAGCCTGGAAAGTGAAAGGCTCGACTTTCACGCGGCTTGCATCACCCGACAAGGCGTTGCCGTCCAGATGCAGCAGGTGCAGGTTGGCCCCGTTGTCCCTTTCCTCGGCGCAGTAGACTATGGGTCCCCCCAGCCATGTCAGAGGATCATGATCAGGCCAATTCCTTAGCAGACCTCCAAGAGGCAAAGGATGTGGTTCAAAGGATGGTCGATTTATACGGACCATTGGCAGCCTTCGAACTTATGGACTATTCACATCGCAACGGTTCCGCTTGGAAAGCGGTGTATCAACCCCGCAAGAACAACGAAATCACTGAAAAAGCCATACTCAGCTCTCACGATGGCATTGATCATCCTGATCTGCGCAGGACCTTGGCCGGTGGTGTCCGTGCAGTGAATGAGCGATTCCCCAACGCACTGAAACTGTTGAAGGACACATGAAGAATGAGAAGTTGGTTGCAAAGAACAAACCAGCAGAATATTTGATTTGCACAAGCTGGAAATACTGCAAACTGGAGTTTTGGGTAAAACTGATATTCGGGGCAAACAGAAACAACACCTAGTAGTTGAGAGCAAATTGCTGACTCCGGTTTACTTAGTCTTCTGCATTTGCTTTCTTCTGCATTTGCTTTGGCATCAGCCCTGCTGTGCGATATGAATTCACTGACATTTTCATTCAGGTAAGCAGGTTGGCAGAAATGTTGGCAAAAACCATATTTTCGGTGATGGTAACAAAAGAACTGCCATGCGCGCTTCACTTTCTTTTTCTCTTCAAAATGGGTATCGAATTGGATGTTAACGATTCAGACAAGCCGATGCGCAATGGCATGTATTGCTGGATACAAGAAATGGCCAGAGGGCAGAAGACATTCACTGAGCTTGCCGCACAACCCAGGAATGCAGGCAGACTCATATTAATTTTCCAGCCGCTGCTTCTGTATTGATAAATGGCCAGTAAGACAACGTTGTGACAATGACACACCTTCAAGGACTTCCCCAAAGCAGAGCACAATTCCTGTTGTGTTTTCAGGCCTACCGAGGTTAGAGACCGCGCTCGTGATGCTAAGAGCGACGGCCAACCAGGTAAATATGGCCAGCATTCGACCACTGCAGATACCGATCGGCAAATATTTGTATATCTTAAATAAAGAGCTAAACTTGCTTGAACTAATAACCGCTCTTCTGGGTTATGAAACTTAAATCTAATCAACAGCGTCGTGAACTCTCCCCCCACCTACCTAAGGAGAACTGATGAAGAAGACAAAGGCTTTGGGACAGACGGACTTTGATCCGGCAGATGCGCATCAGCGGGATCACCAGGGACACATGGGACGGCTCACGGCATTGTCAGCCCCGTTCCGTAGCGAGGCAAGAACGGCTAGGGCTATCTGGAAGAAACAGATAATTGCCCTCGTAGCAGTATTGATGAGTGTGGCCCTGTTCTCGGGCTGCCAGGGATCGAACCGTTCAGAGCCGTCCGTGGAACAGGTCTCCAATTATCTTTCATCTTTGACAAAGTACGACGTTTCTGGCGACAGCAGCGTCACAACCATCTCCGCGAACAAGTCGGGAACCCTGTATGTACTAGCAAAACGGGCCGACCTTAAGCAGACAGAAGCCGCACAATGCAAGGTGAACGGACAAGCCATGCAGCGCTCTTCTTCGAACTTGAATTACCCGGCAGGTGACGGGCAGAATTTCTTCCCCTTTGCAAAGATCGACATTAAACAGGGTAATCCGCACAAACTCTCATGCGACCAGCCGAATGGTGTCAAATTGCTTGCATTGCTCGATCCACATGTTCGGAGTTTGCCGAAGCAGACCGCATAATTCCGGGTACAGCCTTCCCACACTGATCCGGCACGTCGCCCTATTGATGCACTAGAAGGCCAGACAGGCGAGGATGAGATGGGAAGGTGTGACGCAAACCCTTCCCAGTATTGGTCACATTCGCAACGACTGTATCAGCACCCGCCATAGCAACAGTGACGGCCCGCATCCAGTGCGGATCATCTCCTGCGACAAGCTACTACCTGAACCCCATTAGTGAGGCAACATGAACCTAAAGCGAAGTATGAAATCTAAGAATAACTTCTCACGTTCGTGTGTGGCTTAAGGGCTTATTCAAAATGCCATTGACATCATTGCCCATACTTACAACGTTCGAACCAGGCCGAACCATATCGTTTTCTCTCGCGAGTACAGCAGAGTGCTATGAAAGAGACAGCCCCTTGATCTCCCGAGAGCAACACCAGCAGAATAAAAACTCTCCAAAAAATCAAAACCTATGGCAAATGCTCAATCAATCAGCCAATGCCACACAGACCAGCCGAATTACAACCATGCATTGAAGTATCCGGACGATTTAGTCTGTCGCGCCAATTAGATCCGCCACCTTGTGGGGCTGATGGGGCTGCCGGCGCCTGCGAGGATCCGCCGCCACGTTGACCGGTGGCTGGACGGGATTGCGTGGAGCTTTTCCTCCTGTTGTTGGAGGTCGCCGACTTTCGTTCCGAAGATCCTGATCTCTGGGCTGCCTGCCGCGGGGTGGAAGCCTGCGCCTGGGCTTGGGCGGCGGCCTGCTGGTCGGCCTGGCTCTTGGCCTGCATGGAGGCGTTCACCCGGTCGATGGCCGCCTGCAGCGCATCCACCGCATCCTCATAGGCTTTAGCCTCATCGGACTTGGCCTGGCCGGCCTGGCCGATGGCCGCCTGCAGGCTGTCGCGGGTCGCGTTGTCGGCCACCCTCCCGTCCGAATCGGCCAGCAGCCTCGACGCCTCCTCCCTCTTCCCGTCCAGGGCCGCCCTCGCATCCTCCAGGGCCTTCGCATCACGGGACGCAATCACCGCCTTGGCAGCCCTGGCCACAGCCGCATATTTGCCGTCGATTTTTCCGGCCTGGCCGGCCGCCGCGTTCAGCCCGTCGGTGGACATGGAGGCCTTGCACCGGACCGTCCGCTGCCTGAGCCCTTCCGTGTTCTTCACGCTGCGCGCCATGGCCACCACGGTGCTCGCGTCCTTGACCTGGTCGGCCTTTATGCCCGCCGCCTCACGGTACTGCGCCAACCGGTCAGGACCGGTCTTGGCCTGCAGGGTCTTCACCGCCTGGCTGCAGGAGTCCAACGCCGCATCATGCCGGCGGCTCTCAACCACGCGCCAGCCCACAAGGCCGGCCACGACCACCACCACCGCCACCACGGCGACAACCACCGGCACCATCCACCTCGCACGCCACCCTCCCGACGGGGCACCCCCACCATCCGGCACAATCGCCGGCGGCGCCGGATCCTCCCCCTCGACGGGATCGGACACGCTCTGCAGACCCTCGGCCCCCTCATCATCATGGTCCACCATGAAACACTCCCTCTTCTCATCCGCGCGGATTACAGCCACCCCCCTTCCGGGGTAACCGACCGCACAGTGCTGCAGTGAACTCCTGTACTTAAGCCGGTCATCCTCACCTCAGAATCCTGTCGATACCTCTGAATCCTGTCGATGCGAAACACAGCCACATCTTTGCCGACAAGTCTCCGACTCACGGCAGCGACCGGACATGCACCTACAGGCCAAGCCGGCGAACACAGCGTCCGATCTTTCCAGGAGTCATCATTTATGTTTCCCTTCCACTATCATGAAGGGGACGGCCGATATGGTCGTCCACAAACAACGCCAGCGGGATGGGAGACCTGGTAAGAAACCGGTCCCGCTGGCAAATTCTCAATCAATCAGCCAATACCGCAAGCTTCACCCTTTTTACATGGGCTGGGTGTTTTATGTTGTTCTATCCATTGGTCCCAATCGATACCTCCGTTACCGCCTTGTGGGGCTGATGGGGCTGCCGGCGCCTGCGAAGATCCACCTCCTCCGCCGCCACGGTTGCCGGACGGCCGGTAGGCGGGTCGGCGGGATTGCGTGGAGCCTCTCCGCCCACTGTTGGAGGAGGCCTGACGGCGCTGGGTGGTGCCCTGACGTTGCGCTGGCTGCTGTTGTGCGGCCTGGGCCTGCGCCGCCTGGGCTGCGGCCTGCTGGTCGGCCTGGCTCTTGGCCTGCATGGAAGCGTTCACCTGGTCGATAGCCGCCTGCAAGGATCCAGTCGCATCCTGGTAGGCCTTCGCCTTGCCGGACTTGATCCGGCCGGCCTGGTCGATGGCCTGCTGCAGGCCGTCACGGGTAGCATTGTCGGCCACCCTCCCGTCAGAATCGGCCAGCAGCTTCGACGCCTCGCCCTTCTTCACATTCAAGGCCGCCTTCGCATCCTCCAGGGCCTTCGCATCACGGGAGGCAAGCACCGCCTTGGCAGCTTTGTCCACGGCCGCATATTCACCGTCCAGCTTTTCGGCCCTTCCGGCCGCCTCGTTCAGATCGCCCGTGGACATGGAGGCCTTGCACCGGATTTTCCGCTGCCTGATCCCCTCGGCGTCCTTCACGCTGCGCGCCATGGCCACCACGGTCTTCGCATCCTTGACCTGGTCCGTCTTTATGCCCGCCGCCTCACGCCAGCCGGCCAACCGGTCCGGACCGGTCTTGTCCTGCAGGGCCTTCACCACCCGGCTGCAGGAGCCCAACGCCGCATCATGCCGGCGGGATTCCACCACGCGCCAGCCCACAAGACCAGCCACGACCACCACCACAGCCACCACCACGGCGACAACCACCGGAACCAGCCACCTCGGACGCCGCCCGCCCGAGGGGGCTCCTCCGCCCTCGGGCACAATCGCCGGCAGGGTCGCAGCCTCACCCCCGACCGGAGCGGACACACTCCCCAGACCCGCAGCCCCCTCATCATCCTGATCCGCCATGACCATCCTCTCTTCCCATCCGCGCGGATTACTGCCGTCCTATCCCAGCGTAACCGCCCGCACAAAACTCAAGCCTCCTCCTGCACAGAAGCAAGCCGTTCCTATCTGAAACACTCCCTGTAAAACCAAAGATCAATCCTGACCAATGAAATCTTCTACTCGCATAGGGATTGGATATACAGCTCCGGCAAATAATAAAGAGGTCTCTTTGCCCAGCCAGTCTCACCAGGAAGGGGAGTCGGCACAGATCCTTGGCATATACAGGACCTCCAACCCGAACTCCGAGTACATTCCCGCATGCAATTTATTTCGCAATAACGGCTACAACAGCTGACAGCAACCGTCACAACCACCGCCTTGCCCACCCAGCGTCCGATCTTTCCAGGAGTCATCATTTATGTTTCCCTTCCACTATCATGAAGGGGACGGCCAATATGGTCGCCCACAAACAACGCCAGCGGGATAGGAGACCTGGTAAGAAACCGGTCCCGCTGGCAAATTCTCAATCAATCATCCAATGCCACAGGAACCATCCGGATTACAACCATGATGCGTTGTATCTAACGGGGGCAAGACTTTATGCCCGCCAGATCCATTACCGTTACCGCCTTGTGGGGCTGATGGGGCTGCCGGCGCCTGCGAGGATCCACCTCCTCCGCCGCCACGGTTGCCGGAAGGCCGGTAGGCGGGCCGGCGGGATTGCGTGGAGCCTCTCCGCCCACTGTTGGAGGAGGCCTGACGGTGTCGGGTGGTGCCCTGCCGTTGCGCCGGCTGCTTCTGCGCCTGCTGCTGTGCGGCCTGGGCCTTTGCTGCAGCCTGCTGGTCGGCCTGGGCCTTGGCCTGCACGGAGGCGTTCACCTGGTCGATGGCCGCCTGCAGGGCATTCGCCGCATCCTGGTAGGCCTTCGCCTTATCCCCCTTGGCCTGGCCGGCCTGGCCGATGGCCTGTTGCAGGCCGTCACGGGTCGCATTGTCGGCCACCTTCCCGTCCGAATCGGCCAGCAGCCTCGCCGCCTCGCCCTTCTTCCCGTCCAGGGCGGTCCTGGCATCATCCAGGGCCTTCGCATCACGGGACGCGGTCACCGCCTTGGCAGCCCTGGCCACAGCCGCATATTCACCGTCGATTCTTCCGGCCTGGCCGGCCGCCGCATTCAGATCCCCAGTGGACATGGAGGCATTGCACCGGATCGTCTGCTGCCTGATCCCTTCGGCGTGCTTCACGCTGCGTGTCATGGCCACCACGGTCTTCGCATCCTTGACCTGGTCCGCCTTTATGCCCGCCGCCTCACGGTACTGCGCCAACCGGTCCGAGCCGGTCTTCCCCTTTAGGGCCTTCACCGCCCGGCTGCAGGAGTCCAACGCCGCATCATGCCGACGGGATTCCACCACGCGCCAGCCCACAAGACCAGCCACGACCACCACCACCACGACCACGGCGACAACCAACGGCACCAGCCCCTTCGGGCGCCGCCTGCCCGAGTGGTCTCCACCATCCTCCGGCACAATCGCCGCAGGAGCAGAAACCTCACCCCCGACCGGGTCGGGCACGCTCTCCAGACCCGCAGCCCCCTCATCATCCTGGCCCGCCATGACCATCCTCTCTTCCCATCCGCGCGGATTATGGCTGCCCCTCCCCCTTTTAGGATAACCGCCTGCACAGTACTAAAGTAAATTTTTGTACATAAACCAGCCATCCTTACCACAGAACCCAGTGCATAAACCGGAGATAAATCTTAGCTAATGAGTCTCCGGCTCACACAGGTGCTGGATATGCACCCATAGGCCAAGCCGGAGCCCAGGCGCAGCAGCCGGCCTGCCCAGCATTCAAACTTCCTAGGAGACATCGGTCGCCGGTCATGGTTCCCATACCTCACCGTAAATGCAACAAACCTCATAGCCACCCACAAGCAACCCCAGCAGGACAGAGGAGCTTCCAAACAGCGGGCTCCGCAGGCAAATCCTCAATCTTCCAATCAATCAGCCAATGCCACAAGCCTGACCCTTTTGACAGACCGGCTTTCCGCCATTTGAAACAGTGCCATTTTGAAGCCTTTCTCTCCAGTTTGAATGATCTTCCTGCGGTGTCGCAGGTGTTGGAGCTGATCCGCCGCCTCCGCCGCCATGTTGACTGGTGGTTGGGCGAGAGGGCGTGTAGCCTCTCCTCCCTCTGCTGTGTGAGGACGATAATCCTTGTTGCGAAGATTTTGAGCGCTTGGCAGTCTGCTGCGAGGCTTGTGTCTGCGCCGCCTGAGCTGCGGCTTGCTGGTCGGCCTGGCTCTTGGCCTGCATGGAGGCGTCCACCCGGTCAATGGCCACCTGCAACGAATTCGTCGCCTCTTGATAGGCCTTCGCCTTATCCCCCTTGATCTGGCCGGCCTGATCCATAGCTGTCTGCAAATCGTCACGGGTCGCGTTGTCGGCCACCTTCCCGTCAGAATCACCCAGCAGCTTCGACGCTTCGTCCTTCTTCGAGTTCAGGGCTGTCTTCGCGCCCTCAAGCGTCTTCGCATCACGGGACGCGGTCACCGCCTTAGCCGACTTGGATACGGCCGCATATTCACCGTCAAGCTTCTTGGCTTTACTGGCTTCGGTGTTCAGCTCGCTAGTAGACATGGAGGCCTTGCACTGAATAGTAGGAGGCTTGAGTCCGCCGGCAGCCTTCACACTGCGGCTCATATCCGCCACCGTCTTCGCATCCTTGACCTGGTCCACCTTTACACCAGAAGCCTCCTGATACTCGGCTAACTGCGCTGAGCCGGTTTTGCCCCGCAGGGACCTGGCGGCCTGATTGCAGGATTCAAGCGCCGAATCATGCCGGTGAGACTCCACTAGATGCCAGCCCACAAGACCAGCCACAACAACAATTACAACTACTGCCACCACCAACGGAACCAGCCACTTGGGGCGCCGCTTCCTCGACGCGGCTTTCTCATCTTCTGGCACGACCGTCGGCGGAGTCGAAGCCTCGTCTTTAACTAAATCAGACGAACTCTCCAAGTCCGTACTCCTCTCATCTCCCTGGTCCGCCATGAGGTAACCCTTCTTCCCACTTGCGCTGTCTACTTCCTTCTCCCAGCGTAACCGACCGCACAAAGCTAGAGTGTCCCCAAATACATAAGCAGCAGCTCCTACCACAAAGACCGTCGGCATAAAACAAAACGATCTTGACCATTGAGCGTTTAGCTCTCACATAATCCGTATATGTAGCTCCGGCGAAAAATGAGGGGATCTCTTTACGCATCCATTCTCCCAGGAATGGGAATCAGCTCACGTCCTTGACCTATGTGCTGGGAATACAACGCAAACTGCAGATGCCCCCCCCCACATACAATTTATTTCTGAATAACGATCACAGCGGCCAAGAGAGGCGGCCATAGCAGGCGCTTGAGCCCACCATGCCGGAGCCCGGGTGCAAAAACTAACCAGCCTACCTTCTGATCTTTCAGGACACTTATAGAGGTTTGCATCTCCTGTTATAAAGAGGACTCCATTACGGTCGCATACAAAACGCCAGCAAGATAGGAAGCCTGCTAAGCAACCTGTCTCGCTAGGAAATTCTCAATTTTCAATGAATCAGCCAATAGGGCAGAATTCCCCGGGATGACAGCGGCTCGGAGTTTTATGTTCTTCGAACCATTGGTGCCAATCGAAGCCTCCGTCATCTCCTTGTGGGACTGATGGAGTTGCAGGCGCCTGTGAGGATCCGCCACCTCGTTTGTTGGATGCTGGCTGGTGGGACATATTGCTTTCCCGCTTGTTGTTGGAGGTAGTTGCCCTGCGTTGAGTGGTACCTTGCCGTTGTGTCCGCTGCTGGGCCGCTTGGTCCGCGGCCTCCTGATCGGCCTGACTCTTGACCTGCATGGAGGAGTTCACCTGATCAATGGCCGCCTGCAAGGATCCAGCCGCATCATGGTAAGCCTTCGCCTCATCCCCCTTGACCTGTCCGGCCTGATCGATGGCCTGCTGCAGATTGTCGCGGGTCGCGTTGTCGGTCACCTTCCCGTCAGAATCGCCCAACAGCTTTGACGCTTCGTCCTTCTTCGCGTTCAAGGCCGTCTTAGCATCCTCCAGAGTCTTCGCATCCTTGGATTCGAGAACTGCCCTAGCCGACTTGGATACGGCCGCGTATTCACCGTCCAGCTTCCTTGCCCTGCCAGCCTCGGCATTCAGATCAACGGTGGACATGGGGGCCTTGCACGCTACAGTCGGCTGCTTGAGCCCGCCGACGGCCTTCGCGCTGCGGCTCATGTTCGCCACCGTCTTCGCATCCTTGACCTGGTCCCTCTTCACGCCGAATGCTTCACGGTAGCGGGCCATCCTGGCCGATCCGGTCTTCTCCTGCAGGGGCTTCACCGCCTGGTTGCAGGATTCGAGTGCCGCATCATGCCGACGGTTTTCAACCACGCGCCAGCCTACAAGACCTGCTATTACCGCCACCGCCACAATCACTATCACGACTACCGGAACCAACCACCTGGGGTGCGGTCTGTCAGACGGGGCACCCCCATCCTCCGATACAATTCTCGGCGGAGTCGAAGACTCACCCTCAATCGTGTCTGACACACCCCGCAAATTTGTAGTCCCCTCATCCCCGTGATCCACCATGACAAATCCCTTTTTCTTACTGAAACGAGCTACTGTCTTCCTCCAGCGTAACGGCCCGCACAAATCTAAAGTGGGCTCAAGCCCAAAAGCCAGCCATTCCCACCTACAAGACCCCGTCGGAGCAAATCAAAGATGACTCTTGGCCGATAAGTGTTCAATTCACACAAGGGTCGAAAATGTAGACCCCACCGTAGGCAAAACCGTGGTTTCCCATTCAATCGTTCTCTTTCTGTCTGCGAAGCTAGGCACATGTCATGCTCACAGCCCACACTGTCGATACAGCTCCGTATGCGATCTATTCCTCAAAGACAGCGATGGGCGTAGCCTTAAGCCCACCTATGCCGGAGCCCAGATGCAGAATTCGGCCGACCTAACGTCCAATCTTCCCAAAGCCATCGTTTAAGATTCCCCTACATCTGAATATGAGAAGCGACAGCCCGATGGCCTTTTACAAATAAGGCCGGCGAGATAGGAGACCTTCCAAGCAACCGGTCCCGCTGGCAAATTCTCAATCAATCAGCCAATGCCACACACACCAGCTGAATTACATGCTTGTCCATATGGCTTATGATTCTTTAATTCATCAATCCAGCTATTATCCTCACCGCCGCCTTGCGGAGCAGATGGAGCGGATCCGCCGCCTCCGCCGCCCCTGTTGCCGGAAGGCCGGTAGGCGGGCCGGCGGGATTGCGTGGAGCCTCTCCGCCCACTGTTGGAGGAAGCCTGACGGTGTCGGGTGGTGCCCTGCCGTTGCGCCTGCTGCTTCTGCGCCTGCTGCTGTGCGGCCTGCGCCGCCTGTGCTGCGGCCTGCTGGTCGGCCTGGCTCTTGGCCTGCACGGACGCGTTCACCCGGTCGATGGCCGCCTGCAGCGCATCCGCCGCATCCTGGTAGGCCTTCGCCTTATCCCCCTTGGCCTGGCCGGCCTGGCCGATGGCCTGGTTCAGGGCGTCACGGGTCGCGTTGTCGGCCACCCTCCCGTCGGAATCGGCCAGCAGCCTCGACGCCTCGCCCTTCTTCCCGTCCAGGGCCGCCTTCGCGTCCTCAAGGGCCTTCGCATCACGGGACGCGGTCACCGCCTTGGCAGCCTTGTCCACAGCCGCATAATCGCTGCCCAGCTTCTTAGCCTTGCTGACTGCAGTGTTCAGCTCACCGGTGGACATGGAGGCCTTGCACCGGATTGTCGGCTCCTTGATTCCTTCGGCGTCCTTCACGCTGCGCGCCATGGCCACCACGGTCTTCGCATCCTTGACCTCGTCTGCTTTCACACCTGATGCTTCACGGTAGCGGGCCATCTTTGCAGAGCTAGTCCTTTCCTGCAGGCTCTTGGCAGCCCGGTTGCAGGATTCCAGCGCCGAACCATGCCGGCGGTTCTCTACCACGCGCCAGCCCGCAAGACCAGCCACGACCACCACCACAACGGCGACAATCACCGCAACCAGCCACTTCCGATATCGCCTACCTGACGTGGTATCCTCATCTCCCGGCACGACCGTCGGCGGAGCCTTATCGACCTTGGCCTCTTCGTCTGCTTCCTCAACTTCTGATTCCTGATCCTTATCGCCCATAACCCTTTCTCCGATTCTCTTCGCCGAGCATCACACACAACGTACCAGGCTGAAAGATAACTACGAATTTATTATCACTCATGCAAAATCAAAAGAGGCCTCAAGCTATCACCAATAAAGATATGTATGCAACTATTGCGAGCCCATCCCCCGACAAGGTTTAAGTCTCGTGCCTGCATCGCAGATCCCCGTAATTGGTGATGTCGGAATGCGATTGTTTAAATTCCAAATTAATAGTCGGGTCCAATCACAGTTCGCACCTAGACATACAGATAGCGGTACCGAGAGAAGCCATATCCGGCAATTGACCTTGTTTTCCTATGTGAACATGAAAGCGTTGAAAAGCGTTGACCGACTCTCTGCCCCAAACCTCTATGGATGACAGTGCCCTCACTTTGCCAGTCAAACCAAGCTATATCAACAAAGGCAGAAAGTCTGAACAAGAAGACACAGGTTGTATGAGAAAGGTTAACTGTTCTCTTTTTAGCATTTCCCCTTCAATTGCTCTTACTGATGCATGAGAGACGACCGCAAACCTGTTCTGAACCTGATACACTCATATACCTTCCGGCAGTATTTTCACTCTCATTTAATCATCCACCTATCGAATTACACTAAATTTTGTATCGTCAGAGGATTCATAATCGGCTTCCTGATAAAATATTGAATATCAATGCATCAATGATTCACTGCACAGCAGCGCACGGAAGTTGTTTGCAGCCTTGACGAGACCACGAAGACTGTGCAGCAGAGGCAGACTCTGATGGGTGACAGAGTGGCATCGCCACAAATATGCGAGGTGGCAATGCGCGCCTGCCCAATCAATCACTGATCCTGAAAAGAGACAGAGGCTGAGGGAAAGAGGGTGTGTTTCATGGCGGACCATGATGGCGAGGGGGCTGCGGGTCTGGAGAGCATGCCCGCTCCGGTTGTGAGTGAGGTTTCTGCTCCTCCGGCGATTGTGCCCGAGGGTGGAGGAGCCCCTTCGAACGGGCGGCGCCCGAAGTGGATGGTGCCGGTGGTTGTCGCCGTGGTCGTGGTGGTGGTTGTTGCCGGTCTTGTGGGCTGGCGCGTGGTGGAATCCCGTCGGCATGGTGCGGCGTTGGACTCCTGCAGCCGGGCGGTGAAGACCCTGCAGGCCAAGACCGGTCCGGACCGGTTGGCCGGTTACCGCCAGGCGGCGGGCATAAAGTCCGACCAGGTCAAGGATGCGAAGACCGTGGTGGCCATGGCGCGCAGCGTGAAGGACGCCGAGGGGCTCAGGAAGCCGACGGTCCGGTGCAAGGCCGCCATGTCCACCGGGGATCTGAACGCGGCGGCCGGCCAGGCGAGAAAAATCGACGGCAGATATGCGGCTGTGGACAGGGCTGCCAAGGCGGTGACCGCGTCCCGTGATGCGAAGATCCTTGAGGACGCGAAGGCGGCCCTGGACGCGAAGAAGGAGGAGGCGGCGAGGCTGCTGGCCGATTCCGACGGGAAGGTTGCCGACAATGCGACCCGTGACGGCCTGCAGCAGGCCATCGACCAGGCCGGCCAAGCCAAGGGGGATCAAGCCAAGGCCTACCGGGATGCGGTAGGCGCCTTGCAGGCGGCCATCGACCGGGTGAACGCCTCCGTGCAGGCCAAGAGCCAGGCCGACCAGCAGGCCGCAGCCCAGGCAGCGCAGGCCGCACAGCAGCAGGCGCAGAAGCAGCCGGCGCAACGTCAGGGCACCACCCGACACCGTCAGACCTCCTCCAACAGTGGGCGGAGAGGCTCCACGCAATCCCGCCGGCCCGCCTACCGGCCGTCCGGCAACCGGGGCGGCGGAGGCGGCGGATCCGCTCCATCTACTCCGCAAGGCGGCGGTGAGGATAATAGCTGGATTGATGAATTAAAGAATCAAAAGCCGATTGGGAACCATGGTTGTAATTCGGCTGGCGTGTGTGTCCTTGGCTGATTGATTGAGAATTTGCCAGCGGGACCGGTTTCTTACCAGGTCTCCCATCCCGCTGGCGTTGTTTGTTGGCGACCATATTGGCCGTCCCCTTCATGATAGTGGAAGGGAAACATAAATGATGACTCCTGGAAAGATCGGACGATGGGCGGGCCGGCTGCTGCGCCTGCGCTCCAGCTTGGCCTGTAGATGCATATCCAGCCCCTGCCGTGAGTCGGAGATTGCCAGCCAAGATGTATCTGTGTCTAACATCGACAGGATTCTGAGGTAAGGACGGCTGGCTTAAGTACAGGAGTTCACTTTGGCACTGTGCGGTCGGTTACCCTGGGGGGGGGGGGGGCAACAGCAATCCGCGCGGATGGGAAGAGAGGATGCTCATGGCGGACCACGCTGATGAGGGGACCATGGACCTGCAAAGCGTGTCCGATCCGGTCGGGGGAGCCCCGTCGGGCGGGCGGCGTGCGAAGTGGCTGGTTCCGGCGGTTGTCGCCTTGGTGGTCGTGGTGGTGGTTGTTGCCGGCCTTGTGGGCTGGCGCGTGGTGGAATCCCGCCGGCATGATGCGGCGCTGGACTCCTGCAGCCGGACGGTGAAGGCCCTGCAGGACAAGACCGGTCCGGCCAGGATGGCCCGCTACCGTGAGGCGGCGGGCATAAAGTCCGACCAGGTCAAGGATGCGAGCACCGTGGTGGCCCTGGCGCGCAGCGTGAAGGACGCCGAAGGGATCAGGCAGCCGACAATCCGATGCAAGACTTCCATGCCCACCGACGGGCTGAACACGGAGGCCGGAAGGGCCGAGAAGCTTGACGGTGAATACGCGGCCGTGTCCAAAGCGGCGGATGCCGTGCTTGCCTCCCGGGATGCGAAGGCCCTGGAGGATGCGAAGACGTCGTTGGCCCAGGCGGTGAGTGCAGCCCAGGGCACGCTTGACTCCACGAACGGTAAGGTTGCCGACAACAAGACCCGCGAGACGTTGCAGCAGGCCATCGATATGGCGAACAAGGTGCTTGCCGGTAAGGACGTGAAGAATCCACAGAAGTATCGGGATGCTGAGACATCGTTGACTGCTCCAGTCAATAGCGTGAACGATAGTGTGGCCGCTAAGGCCGCTGCTGACGCGGCTGCCGCGCAGGCCGCTCAGTCGCAGTCTCAGCCTCAGTCAAAGTCCTCCTCGGGATCCTCGTCTTCCGGCTCTTCGGGATCCACTAAGCGCCGTTTGACCGGTGGCTCGTCAGGATCCGCTACCACTAATCGATCAGACAACAATTCTCATTTCGGCTCTGGCTCGAACCATTCCAATTCTGGCGGCTCCACCGGATCGGGTTCAGGGTTTGATCTGACTCCATCGAAGCCTATTCAAGGCTGTGTAGACGGTAACAGTGTGTGCCCGATAGGGTAATCAATTCTTATAACCAATAAACCAATAAAAAATGCGCCCCGCTATCGCGGTTCTATCTTGCCGGATGAGCGCGATAGTGGGGAGCCAGTTAGGGCAGCCCATAAGGGGCTGCCTTTTTAATGATAAGGGAAGAATACGAGAGAGTGGAAGAATGGAGCGACCATAGCGGCTGCTGTGGTTGCTGTGCTTTCTACGCTGTTTTCACCGCTTGCTGCGTATGCTGACGGAGGTGGTGGATTCGGTGGCGGCAGCATAGGCCTCGCAGCAGGCAGCCCAAAGGTCAGGATCTCCGCAACGAAAATCGGCGACCTCCAGCAACAGGCGGAAAGGCTACACACAATCCCGTCCAACCACCGGTCAACATGGCGGCGGAGGAGGCGGATCCGCCCCAACTACTCAACACAGCGGTGGATTCAATCTTCAGGACTACCCCAACCTGTGGAACCAATTGCAGCAAGGCCATGAGGGGCCGGCCATCGACAACCAGGGGGACTGTATCGCCGATTGTTATGCTTTACAGAGCCGGGTGGCTTGCTGGAATGGCTGATGCTAAAGACCCACTCCGCTCGGCCTGCACTGCAAGACCATCCCATCCATCTGTCGGTGCTCCATTTCGCTGGCACCCAACGCCAGCCTCGCCCTTTTGCTGCACTCGGCCAAATATCAGCGACCACATGGGACGACCATGGAAATAGAAGGCAAGTGAGTCGACGTGTTCAGTACCATCTCGCTGCCCCTTTGCCTATCTCTATGACATCTTGCAGCAGACCTTCAGGCTTGAGACGAACTATCGCCGTTGGAGTTTCGTCTCAAGAAAATCTTGGTGCAGTCCCATCTGGACGTATCAAGATAGCCCAGACCGAAAGTCTGCTCATGGGGACTCACACCTAAATCAGCACCCTGAACGTCGCTCGTTCGCTGCTGCATACTGTTGGGCTGCCTGGCGTATAACGGCAGAAAGAGTCGGCATTTGCCTAGTAAGCTTTGGCACGAAAGCATACCGAGTCGCTGCACTTTGTATCGGTATTTGCCACTACCTCGATAAATTGCTGACGCGGAAACCAGGTTTGATCAAGTAATCAACTATGGCCAACTAGCATAAGATCAACTGCAATCAGAACGTGTGCACTAGCACACGAATAGAAAACCTGGGTGATACGTCAACCATGACCTGTATTACTGCCAACACCGCATACTTAACACATCGACGAACCCAAATCGTCCGTTATGAATCTCTCAGTGGCCGTCCTACATAGTGCTACATGGTCCCATAGCTATCGGTTTTACCTGCTGAACTCCTGACATGCATAACACTGTTTTGAGTTTGCTCTCTTCGCCGTTGCATTGATGACCATATCTATTTTCCTGGTATTCCTTCTGTTTCACATACCAAATCCGTAATGAACTCCCAGGGAACGAAAGGTCGGCCACGAATGAAAACCGACGGACACTATTAAACAGTCAGAAAGTAAACAGCAGTTTCTCATGGAGGAATCCAGAGTAAGGCAAATTTAAAATCAAGGTCCTTAATATTCGGGCCACATTGACATTAGACTAATTCAGATATGTCTTTATATCACAACCTGAACACTTACTAATAGTTTCTAGGTCTGCCTGGGCATGCTTATGATTTGTATATGGATCCTGGGATTACAGACAAGATTGAGCGTGCCGCACATGCACATACCGTGCGTCTACTAAAAAATCCAGAAGACTATGACGAGTCCAGTAATGAGTGTAGTCAAGCCTTCAAGCGGATAGCTCCACTCTATGTTGGTCTGCCTCCACAAACCACTCGATTCTTCTGTACGGCGCAAGCCCTGCTTGCGGTGACGGCATTGCATTTCAATGACAGAATCGGCCGCCGACTGAGGGCTGGAGACAGTCGCGTCCTGATAACTTTACATAATGTGCTGAAAAGCTTCACTCAAGTCATTGAGGTAGAAACTGGATGCACGCTACTGATCAAGCCAGTATGTCTTAAAAAGCAAATTGAATACGATCAAAAATTTCTACAACAAACCTACGGAAGTGACATCCCAGAGGGTACGCCGGAATTCAACTTATATTTATTGCGAAATTCACCTGTATTCTTATTGGATCCGCCGTTGCATATCCCCAATCAAATTGCAAAAGGCAGCCTGACAACAAACCCGCGTCTTATGGATCATAAAATGACAAGTCAGAAGAAGCTCTATAACGTGTTTATCAGCTCTACCTTTGAGGACATGGCAGACATCCGAAAGGCTGTACTAGAACAACTACAGTACACTGAGGACTACAACCCAATCGGCATGGAACAGTTCACAGCCATAGATGAGAGCCAACTCGATTACATTCGGGACAAGATGGAGGTCACCGACCTTTATGTACTTATCTTAGGCGGCCGATACGGCAGCCTTATCCCTGGCGAAAACATAAGCTACACCCATAAAGAATACAGGATGGCTCAAGCGATGCCCAACATCAAGGTGCTGGCCTTCGTATGCAAGGATCCAGAGGACCTTCCGTACAAGAGCTACGAGCAGGATCCTGACAAACAAAAGCAACTTTTTACTTTTCGAAATGAGGCCACAAACGGCAGACTTGCTCAATTTTGGAACGCCAGCGACAGCCCCAAAGACATCGCTTATATGATCTACAAAGCCCTGAATCAGCAGGACAAGAGTAATCTACAGGGCTGGGTCAGAGGACAAGAGCCGAAGAATGCTCAGAATCAAACCCTCAGAGATGCGGAGCTCGACCTCTTGGAAGCAACAACTACGATAACCGGCTCTGGGAAAGCACTTATTCCGGAATACGGGAATAGTAGCTTCGTCTTCCTGAAGTTCACGGGAAAGGTCGGTGTTCCCAAGCTATTGCAGATGTTGCAGCCCTCCATACAGACCCCTATCAGCACGGATCAGGCAAAGCTGGATCTTGATCTGGACATAAGCTCGCATATCAACGCCAAAGACTTCCATATGGAACGCTGGTGTTGGAGGGACTTGCTAACGCTCCTGACAACTCACAAGCTAGTGCAAACCACACCAGCTGAAAGCGGCAGTGCAGGAACAATTGTTATTACAGATGTCGGCACTGAAATCATTTGCCGTCATCCTGAAAAGACCGTAGACCTTGCGGTGGGCCCTGAGACTCTCGAGGGAGAAGAGTACCTATAAAAGGGTTCGTCGAAAATGAGCACAAAGACTTCACGTAATTTTCCATTTTAGAATTCCAGACAAACCATCAGTGTGTTAATCAGCACTCTGATCGACATTGAGTCGAGCACAAACCTGCGTTATTTTAAAGGTTACCGAATAGAGAGCAGGTGGACCTGTTTCTGCTTAAATACATCCTCTTTAGGAGCAAGGCGTTGGTTGAATATCTGCAGTATATAGCCGGAAACAGGCAGAGCAATGAACATAGAGCAGATATTCGAACTATGAATACCTGCTTCGCCACTATCCTCTAACAATATCCAGAAGACTATTAAGAGTATTACACCCAAAATGGGGTAAACGGCAGTCTGAATCCACCAACTATCCCATGACCGCCCAACTCGACCATGAATGACATCATAAAAACAGAAAAACAAGGCAGCTATTTCAGCCAAATCCATAAAAGTAAAACATACAAAAGGTGCCAGTTCATTCAGCACAGCGGTAGATTCCTTTCGATGATTCAATTTTACTAGCTTGCCAGCAGATAGGTTAACAAAATACATCACAGAATTTGTTAGACAAAAAACGTAGACGTTGTGGACAAAAATGGACATCTCTACAGTCAGATCCATAGGCGTTATGACGGTAAGAAAAAGACAAACCAGAAGATGCAGCGATAAAAGATCGGTTATAGCGATCATGAGACAGTAACTCAGCTGCGGAGCCAAGCTAGCTTGCAAGATAAACATAAAGACGAGCAAAATACTTGCCAGAATGGCGATCACAATATTGTTGATAAGGATTATCGTCCCTGCTTTCTCCGGTCGACTTTTCCCTTATAATTTCACGCTATCCCTAAATCGATCAAGCACTTGTTGTTGTTCGCTCGATACGATCGTCCTGCGTACTCCCCATTTTCGCGCAGCCCTTCTTCGAGCTTTTCTACTTCGCACTATCCTTCTATCCATACACTTACGATACGTTGATCAATTATTTGTAAATAGACGAAGCCTCTTGATGGACGGATATTGTTCAGGAGTCAGATTGCACATGAAATGGCGATTCAAAGGCCGCCGGACGCGGCAGATCGGCAGGCACGGACACAGCTAAACGCGGATACACATTGAACGCCACCACACGCAATCAATCCTTGTATCCACTTCAACCAGGGCAGCGCCAAGGGTTCCAAGCAAATAACACCCAAGACTTTTCCTAGGATCCCTCAGCAAAAAACTACGCGTAAGCGGGTGACTGCCGTAACCAATTAGGTATCAAAAGCACGAAGGATACATCAGTGCCTGAACAGGTGCGAGAAACTCCAGCCAACGGTTCACAACAGCCATTATCAACATAGGGGGCTCTCAATCTGGACCTGGAATGACAACCAGTACGGGCAAACTCTGGATCGAGAATGCGGCAAACAGCCTGATGTCTGCCCAAGTAACATTCGATACGACACCTGTGGCTCTCTGGTGTCAAGTTCGGCGGCATATCTGGCACCAGCCTTTACCGAAACACCGACGGTACCTAGAGCATCACCGACCCGCCCCACGAAGCAGGACATGTCGGCATGGCCATGGACTGAACCATAAACCGAGCCTTACAGACGACCGTCCTGATGGGATACATCTATGAGGGCACCTAGGTTATAGGCATCTACTTCAACTTCCCATGACGGAAACGGCGCTCCTTGAAAAGGAGCAGATTAATACTGTGTTCTCAACTAAAACGGCTTGGGCTCTATGCAACTACTCGGCATAAACGGAGATGCGTTCACCGACATGTTTGCCCGATTCGGCCTCATCCACCACAGCAATTGCATAATCGGCATAGCTGATGAAACTCTCTCCCTTAGAATTTGTAGTCAGTTCTTCACCTGCCAACCCGTATGAACCTGTGCGCTTTCCATCGGCTTGGAAATCAGCGGCAGGGCTGATGTAGGTCCACTTAACCTCGGAACGGCTACGCAGGCCCTCAAGCGCCTTGCTGTGGGCAGCGGACACCGGCTTGTAGTCATCTAAAAAATCAGGGGTGTCTTTAAGTGCCAAAGTGTGCTCCTTATTAACAAACAAGCTTCCGGCACCCCCTACCACAATCAATCTGATGCCAGTTCCTGACAATATGTCAGCAAGATGCTTGGCTGCATCCGGAATGACATGCAGAGTCTCCGGTGTCCATGTGCCGACGGCATCCACAGTTACGTCGAAGTCAGCCAAATCTGCTGTGGTCAAATCGAATAGATCCTTAACTATGGCGTGTGGAGCTGCCGACTTATTTTCACCTCGTACGACAGCGGTTACCTCGTCTCCACGCGACAAGGCTTCCTTGGCAACAAGTTGGCCTTCTTTACCATTTGCCGCGATTACTGCAATCTTCATAATGGTTCCCTCCATATTCGTTACGGACTCGTTCTGTTTTCTGCTGTCATGATGTACCTTATTGCCATACTGAATAAAATAGAAGTAGGCATAAATATGTTCTATAGTTACTTGTTGGGAACTTTTGCTGATTTCCCTGCATTCTTTAGATTGGAGCTTAGATGGAGCGCGAGTTACCGACGTGTCCCGTGGAGACCACTTTGCTGATGATCTCCGATAAGTGGAAGGCACTGATCCTGCGCGATTTGTTGAACGGAACCATGCGATTTGGCGAACTGCGCCGTTCCGTTGGCAATGTCTCGCAGAAGGTACTGACCTCGAACCTGCGCCAAATGGAGCGTGATGGCCTTGTGCACCGCAAAGTATATGCGGAGGTACCTCCTCGGGTGGAATATTCCTTGACCGAAACAGGCAAGAGCCTGAGACCGGTCATCAACGCTATGCGAGATTGGGGCGTTAGTTATCAAGCAAGCCATAGCAATCAGGAGCATCCTGCATCTTGAGTCGCAATAGTTCAAACCAGCAATTCAAAAAAAGCAGCTCGCAAACGGCTGACCGGCAAAGCACTCCTGACCACCAACACGAACAGCATCCGAGGTAACGCCAAAGTAGCTCATAGTCTGCAGACAGATCGTCAAAGAACTGCTTCACCTTTGCCGCTACTGGAGCTCACTCTCGATAGCATCAGCTGGGCAACCATGCTCCAGCCCAATTAGCTTTATACATACAAGGACAACCGGCCATGTATGGGCAGCATCAGAATCCTTCTTCAGCTCTCCTCAGGGCTTTTCTCCGTGACCGTTGCAACAGTCCGAAGCTACATCAAGTAAACAGCCAGACCAATAGGATGGCTCTATAATCACTAACAACTTGAAGTCACGCATTCATCTACACGGTTAGAAGAAAAAAGACGGTCATGCACCATATGATTGACGACAGTTTTCCATGTTTTATTTTCACTTTGCTTTCACATATATGGTAAAATTATATGAGTGGCCAAAGTTGTCTTCGGCGCGTGACTCGTCGGATGTTGGGGATTCTTGACAATATGGCTGCGATTCCTGGGGAAGGGGATCACACTATGCCTCGTCAGCACTCTGATATACCTATATCCGCTCGACCGGCTTTGTTGGTCAGCCTCCTGCTGGCCATCATCCTGCCCGCAAGCCTCCTGGTCTGCACCTATGCCACAGCAGACAGCGCCACAACCGAATCCAGCGCGGCCCACGCGGTCGCGCCGACTACACCTGGAATTAGCGGGGAGGAGGGGGGTCGTGAAGCTGAACAAAAGTCCAGCAATCCTCCTGACATCACCACCCAGCCAACTGAAACAGCAAACATTCCAACAGCAACCGCTCCTACTTCGCCATCTCCCCTGGCCACACCCTCCCCTCTGAATCCCACACAGCCGACCCCATCCATTTCCCCCACGCCGGACAAGACCAGCACTCCCGACGAGAAAGACAGCGCCGAGCTGCAGGCGCGCGCCTCCACATCGCACACCGTCACCTTCAGCAATCCCCAAGGCACCGACACAACACAAACCATAGCTGACGGAGAGCGTGTGAAACGTCCAGCGGATCCAACCCGAGACGGCTACCTGTTCGACGGCTGGTTCATCGGTTCAACACCCGTCGCCTACGATTTCAACCAGCCCGTCATCAACGATATGAATCTCACCGCCCACTGGACCAAGGCGGATGCCTGGAGCATGAGCCCTGTGCAGGGGCCGGTCGCCGGCGGCACGAAAGTCACCCTGACCCCGCCCGGACCCCGAGGAATACGCTTCAGCCAGGTCAGCGCTGGAAGGGGGCACATTCTTGCAGTCGCCTCGGACGGCAACCTCTACGCCTGGGGAAGCAATGATCATGGCCAACTCGGCGACGGGACCACCACTGAACGTCATGAGCCGGTCCCGGTGAAGAAACCCCAGGGCGTATCCCAGGATTTTACCTGGGTCCAGGCCTCAGCCGGATACTTGTTCTCCGTCGGTCTGGGATCAGATGGCAAGCTCTACAGCTGGGGCGACAATACCTATGGCCAGTTGGGGAACAACACTACAACCCCGCATTACACCCCCGAACCTGTTAACTTGCCACAAAATGCCCCATCCGGGTTCACATGGAAGCAGGAAGCGGTAGGTAGCCTGCATGCTCTTGGCCTAGGATCTGACGGCAAACTCTACAGCTGGGGCAGCAACGATCATAGCCAACTGGGGGACGGCACTGCCACTGAACGGCATACCCCCGTCCAGGTGAAGATGCCGAAAGGAGTGCTCTCCGGATTCATATGGAAGCAGATGAGCGGATGGGGATGGCACTCTCTGGCCTTGGGATCGGATAACTGGCTCTACGGCTGGGGCGCAAATACCCGTGGTGAAGTGGGTACAGGATCAATCACCGATAATAAGATCACGCCCGTACGAATCGCCTGGCCACAAGGGGCCCCCTCCGGATTGACCTGGGGACAATTCCAAATGGGGGACTACTACTCGCAAGCCATCGGATCCGACGGCAACATATATACATGGGGTTATGGCGGAAACGGCAACGTTGGCAATGGGTCCACCGTTGACGTGTACGGGCCAACTCAAGCACATAAACCCAATGGAGTGCTACCTAATTTCTCTTGGAAACAAGTAAGTCTCCTCTCTGTTGCATCACTGGCCATTGGCTCAGACGGGAACCTCTACTCCTGGGGTGCCAATAACAATGGCCAGCTGGGCGACAACACCACTACCCAGCGAAACACCCCTGTCCGGGTTGCTGCGCCGCAGAACGCGCCAACCGGACTGACCTGGGTTCAGGCAAGCGCCGGTTGGGACAACAACTCCTTCGGCTTGGCCTCGGACGGCAACCTGTACTCCTGGGGTAAAAACGCCAACGGCCAGCTGGGCGACAACACCACCAACGATCGGCATATCCCCGGCCGGGTGAACCTGCCCGGTACCACCACAGTCACTGCGGTCAGCTTCGGCGGGACGGCAGGTACGAACATAACCAAGAACGCGAATGGTACATGGAACGTCACCACACCCGCGCATGTGCGGGGAAAAGTGGACACAACCGTCTCATGGACTCTCAACGGCCAGCAGCCGGACGCCCACCTGGCCTACAGATACCTGGACTCCTACACCGTCACCTTCACCAGCACGGACGGCTCCTACCCGACACCCTCCGGCATGCCCCAAAACCAGACCGTCACCGAAGGCAAACAGGCCAAACGCCCCTTCCCCAATCCGAAAGCGGATGGCTGCCTGTTCGACGGCTGGTTCATCAAGGACACCAGCAACGACTCCTGGATCGCCTACGACTTCAGCCAGCCGGTCACCGGCAACATCACCCTGGCCGCCCACTGGACCAAAATGGACACCCACTGGGCCCTGAACCCCGACAAGGGCAACGTGCTCGGCGGCCAGCATGTGACCATCACCCCGCCCACCATCAACCGGGGCATCCGCTTCAACCAGGCCAGCGCCGGAGGCTCCTTCTCCATAGGCGTCGCCAGCGACGGAAACGCCTACGCATGGGGCAACAACAAGTACGGGCAGCTTGCTCAGAAACCGGCTGATGCCGCCACGCAGAAAACTCCCGTCAGAATCCCCATGCCCGACGGCGCGGATTCCAGCTTTACCTACACTCAGGTTGCAGCCGGCGACTCGCACGTCCTGGCCATCGGATCCAACGGCATCCTCTACAGCTGGGGACGCAACGATCACGGGCAATTGGGCGACGGCACCACCACAGACCGGTACAAGCCCCAGCCCGTCAAGGACACCAGCGGCCAGCCATTCAAAGCCGTACAGGTCAGCGCCGGCGTCGCCGACTCAGCCGCCATCGACTCCGAAAGCCGCGTCTACACCTGGGGCAGCGAGAGCACCGGCAAGGGACAGAGGCCCGCATACAGCGCAGCCAGGAAGAACCCGACTCCAGCCGCCGACCCGGGCAATCCTGAACAGACCTTGCATGCGGTCCAGGTCAGCCTCAACTGGAGCTTCGTCATGGCCCTGGATGCTGATGGCAACGTGTACACCTGGGGATACAACACGAACGGCCAGCTCGGCAACGGCACCAGCGACAGCACCAATTACTCATCCAATCCGGCCCGACTGCCCAATCAGTCCTTCCAAGCCACCCAAATCAGCGCAGGAAGCTGGAACGCCCTGGCCATCGATGCGGACGGGAACACCTGGACCTGGGGATACAACGGGTACGGCCAGCTGGGCGACGGCAGCACCAGCGACAAATACAAGCCACAAACCGTGCAGAACCCTGCTAATCCTAGCCAAAGCCTCAAAGCCGACCAGATCAGCGCGGGCGTGAACCACTCCCTTGCCGTCGGCCGGGACGGCAGCCTCTGGGCATGGGGATGGAACAGCAACGGCCAGCTTGGCATCGGCAGCACCGTCAATCAGAACAAGCCTGCGACCCTCAAGGACCCCGCAAACAAGGCCCAAACCTTCAAAGCCGTTCGAAGCAGCGCCGGACAGCTCCATTCACTGGCCATCAGGCAGGACGGCAACCTCTGGGCCTGGGGAGACAACCAATACGGGCAGTTGGGCAGCAACCGAACGACAGCCAAAAGCACAACCCCCCTGGCGGTTGCCTTCGATCCGACGCCTTTGGTTCTTACTGGTGTCAAGTTCGGCGGCATCGCCGGGACCAGCCTGTACCGGAACACGGACGGCACCTGGAGCATCACCAACCCGCCCCACGACGCAGGACCCGTCGACGTGGCCGTCGACTGGACCATAGACCAAGCCGCACAGACGACCGCCCACCTGGGCTACACCTACGAGGGCATCCTGCCCAGGGCCGGCAGCACCGGCCTTCTGGTCCTGCTCGCCGCAGGACTGCTCGCCGCCGCAGGCGCCACGGCAGCAGCCTCCCATCAGCGAGAAACCAGCAGACGGCGCCACTGAGCTCTTTGCCCGAGTAAGCGGGGTGGCCCCGCAAACCCCAAGATTGCGGGGCCACCCCATTTCCTTATCCTGCTGCTTTGCTCTCCAGCTGGAGCTTCCTCGCAAGCAGGGCCATCATTCTTCTGTCCTTCTGTCATAGGCCAGCTACTGTATACGCCAGCTATTGCCATCGCCCACCAGGTCCCTGAAGGCTGGCATCTGCGGAATCGCTAAGCCAGGATAACGGCCAACCGGAGGCACAGCAGCAGGGACAGGATCGTGTCCCGCTCACGCTTGAAATCCCCCGAGTCTTCTTCATTGAAGAGCAATTATCGGATTCCCAACACTGCTAAGGAAAAGCATAGTTCTTCCAGGCGGTCCGAGGCGTATATCCCCGCCTCGCCACGCCAGAATCCCGCTGCCTTCGAAAAGCATGATGAAACTTGGTTGTTAACGATGTTATTATAGTTAACGTTGTTAAACTACAATAGTCAGGAGGTATACCTTGCAACCCGCAAAAAACGATTCGGGGGAATATGCCCTGTCCTGTTGCCAGGTGCGTAAATCATTCGGGAGCAGGCAGGTGCTCAAGGGTGTGGATCTTCAGGTCAGGCGCGGCAGCATCTTGGGTCTGCTGGGTAGGAATGGAGCAGGCAAGTCAACCCTGATCTCGGCATTGACCGGGCTGGGCGAGCCGGACTCAGGCCACATCTCAGTAGAGGGGCGCAACCCCTATCGAACCCCCTCGCGCATCTTCGGCCGGGTCATCGGACTTGCTCCCCAGGACCTGGGCATCTATCCCCATCTCAGCGTCCGAGACAACCTACGTGGCATGGTCGGCCTGCAAGGGCTGAACACCAAGCAGGGCAGCAGAAGGGCCGACGAGCTGATGGAGCTCATGGGGCTGGGTTCCCAGTCAGGAACAGCAGCCGAGAATCTATCGGGAGGACAGAAACGACGCCTTCACACCGCCATGGCCATGGTCCACAATCCCCCGGTGCTCTTCCTGGACGAGCCCACTGTTGGAGCGGATGTGGAGGCTCGCTCCAGAATACTGGACATGGTCAAGGCCATGAGCCGACAGGGCACCACCATCATCTACACCACCCACTACCTCAAAGAAATGGAAGAGATGGGCGCGGACCTGGCCTTCCTGATCGACGGGCGGATCCAGGTCCGGGGCTCCCTGCAGGAGGTACTCCATAAATATGCCCGGGCATCCCTGCGTATCTCATTCGTCGGCCCTGCCCCAGGCCAGGTCCCGGGATGGCGGACGGCAGACGGCTTCCTGGAGCCCGATCACCCGGTGTCCAGTCCAGAGCAGGAGTTGGCCCGCCTCTTGCAGGAGCCGGCCATGAAAAGTGCCCGTCTGGCATCAATCACCATCGTCCAGCCTGACATCGAGTCGGCCTACATGACCGTCATGGGCACATCCTCAAGCGACCCTGCCGGGTCACGAGCATGGGAAGACAGGTGAACGCCGTGCATTTCAACGGATATTTAGCGACATTCCGCCTCAATTTCAAAATCGAGCTGCGAAGCATCTGGCTGCAGGCGGTCATCGTGGCCATTCCACTGATCATCATCCCCTTCATGCTGCCCTCCTACCGGGACTCGCTGAGAGCCCAAGGGCATCTGGGCGCCAACGGATCCGAGCAGGCGCTTCCTGGGTTCGCCATTCTTTTCGCCATGTTTTCCTTGCAGCTGGTCCTCCAACTCTTCTTTCAGGAGCATGAATGGCACACCTGGGACAGGATGCGGGTGTCGGCGGTCTCCCTCTTCGACCTGGTCATGGCCAAACTGAGCGTGTCCTTCATAGTGCAGGTGGTCCAGGTCTCTCTAGTCATGCTGATCGGGACGGCGCTCTACCACTACCGGCCCAATGGATCAGTCCTGGCCCTGGCCGCGGTCTGCCTGGTCATTTCGATTGTGCTGACCCTCTTCGGCCTGTTGCTCTACATCTTCTCGTCCTCGCAAAACATGGCCATGTCCTTCAACAACATTCTTGGCATGCTCCTGGCTGGCATGGGCGGAGCCCTCAGCCCTGTCTCCGGATTCCCGGACTGGGCACAGAAGCTGGCCAAGGGCAGTCCCGTCTACTGGGCCATGGATGCCGTAGGAAAAATCAATTTCGACCGTGCCGGAATGGCGGATGTATGGCCTGACCTGCGTATCCTGCTGGCCTTCCTGCTCGCCCTGGCTCTCCTGGCAACGGTACTATTCAAGAGAGGAGTACAGCGGAAGGAGTGAGGAAGCATGGCTGACCCACCCAAGGCACCCGTCAAGACGACGCTCAACCGAGACTACATTCTGCGCTCTGCCCTATATTTCGTCGACGAGCACGGACTGGAGGCCCTGAACATCCGCGCCTTGGGCAAGCAAATGGGGGTGTCAGGACCAGCCATCTACCGCCATGTACCCAGCAAGGCCGCCCTGCTTGATGGAATCGTCGAGCTCATCTGGCAGTCAGCCACCGACCTGAACTCCATACCCCAGGACATGGGATGGCGGCAAGCGCTTGAAGATGTCATGCTTCAGGTTCACCGGACGCTGCTTTCGCATCCCCGGGCGCTCCCGCTCATGGCCACGCATCCCATCAACACCGACCAGTCCTTCCACATGGTCAGCACCTGGTTGAACCAGCTGACCGCCCATGGGCTCAAGGTCGATTCCGACACCATCCACCTGCTCAACAGCCTGGCCGGACTGACCCTGGGCAGTGCCATCGCCCAGGCCTCTCCCCCTGTCGGCGGTGCGGGCGGCCAGACCAATACGGATCTGGCCAAAAGACTGGCCGAGGATACCCAAGGATTCGATGACCTGAAAACACTCTTCGCCTCTAAGGACAATGGAATCAGTGCCCTTATGGAGACCAGCTACCGCAAGGGCCTGCACGCCCTCATCGCCGGATGGCCTGCCTGATCAGTGGCCAATGGATCGTTCCCTGCCACGTACCCATAACACGCACTCATAAACTTCATGTTCTACTCAGAATTACTTCCCCGACATTCCACCTGAGAGAACCTTATCGGCACGTAGTATAGTTGAAAGACGCAAGGCTTCCTGCTTGTACCCTCGCACAGAGGGATGGGGATATACGCTACGTCATGGAAGCCTCCAAGGGTATTTCAACCGGTAGGGGCCGGTGGGTCAGCCTTTGGGGAAGGGGATTATGCTTAATAGGTGTCAGCATCAGCACATGTCGATCAGACCAGCCGCGGCCGTCAGTCTTCTGCTATCTTTCGTCCTGCCTCTAGGCCTCCTCGCCGGCACCAGCGCCGATGCCAGCACCACCGCCAGCGAGCCTGCTGTGGCCGGCGCGAGCGCGCCAGCCATAGCAGGAGGCACCGGGGGGGGGGGGTCGTCAGACCCCTCGCGTAGCTAAGCAAAATTCCGGCATTTCCCCCAGTAAGGCAACGCCGACAACCGTACCTTCGATGCCCCAGCCATCACTGGCCACACCATCGCCTTTACACACATCGTCGCCCCTGGAGCCAATTCAACCTACAGCATCCGCTGCGCCAAGCACGAACGTCGAAAATCCCCAGACCCGCTCAACCACCCAGTACACCATCAAGTTCACTGATACAGAGGGCGGGACCACCACACCTGATCAGACCGTCGATGAAGGCGCCCAAGCGCAGAGGCCTGCCGACCCAGCCCGACCAGACTATTCGTTTGATGGCTGGTTCATCAGCGGCACATTGACCGCCTACGACTTCAGCCAGCCAGTCACCGGCGACATGACTCTGGAAGCCCGTTGGACCAAAAACGGTGATGTCTGGGACCTCTCACCCACCCAAGGCCCCACAGCTGGCAACACTCTTATCACCCTTACTGCACCTCCTGCCCGGACCATCCGCTTCAGCCAGTTCAGTGCAGGATACCAATACTCAGTGGCAGTGGGATCAGACGGCAGCATCTACCACTGGGGAGAAATGTATGGCTCCGACTACAACTGGCAGCCAAGCAGGGAAGACACCCCAGCCGGACTTCGTTTCATCCAGGTCAGTGCAGGTTACGATCACTCCCTGGCCCTTGATTCGGATGGGAACCTGTACAGCTGGGGCAGCAGCAGTTATGGTCAGCTTGGGCGTGGCACAGGCACCACGCCAGCCGACACTCCGGGAAAGGTGGACGCCCCTGCAGGAGTTCGTTTCACCCAGGTCAGCGCAGGAAAGTACCACTCAGAAGCATTAGCCTCGGACGGCAGCATCTACAGCTGGGGATACAACAGCGACGGCGAACTGGGACGCGAGACCATCACCACGCCGAGCACCAGGCCAGGCAAAGTGGACACCCCGACCGGAATCCGTTTCACCCGCATCACCTCCGGATATGACTACTGCATGGCCTTCGACACTGATGGGAACTTATACAGCTGGGGAGGCAATGGTCATGGTCAGCTAGGCCGCGACACCAGCACCACGCCGGCCGACAGTCCGGGAAAAGTGGATCCTCCTGCTGCCGGAGTCCGCTACACGCAGGTAATTGCCAAAGGCATGCACTGCCTGGCCTTGGATTCGAATGGGGTGCTCTACAGCTGGGGATACAACAATTTCAGCCAGCTGGGACGAAACACCGGCAGCGCAAGGATCAACCCGCGAGGCAAGGTCAACGTGCCCACAAAGACACGCATAATCCAAATCAGTGCGGGAGACTGGAATGGCTTCGCCTTGGACGACCAAGGGATCCTATACACGTGGGGAAACAACAGCCATGCGCAACTGGCAAGGCCATATTGGAATACGACAGATCCCCAACCAACCAAAATCGACCCGCCAGCGAAGAACGTCGACTACACCCAGGTTATCGGAGGCGGCGATCATGCTGTGGCAATCGGCTCCGACGGCAACCTCTACAGCTGGGGACGCAACTCCAACGGCCAACTGGGACGAGACACCAAGAAACGGGATTCCTATCAGCCAGGTACGATTCCCCTGACCAACCATGCCGTGATCACCAGCATCGAATTCGGCGGGACACCGGGCACAGGGCTGGCCGCCAACGCGGACGGCACCTGGAGCGTCACCACTCCGCCGCACAGCAAGGGATGGGTGAATGTCACCATCTCCTGGAGCATGAACGGACCGCAGCCGGACGCATACCTGTCCTACACATACACCGGGCCCAAATACAAGGTGGGATTCACATCCACGGACGCTGCCTGTCCGACGCCTTCAGGCATGCCGGCAGACCGGTCCGTCATAGAGGGCGGGCAGGTCAAGCGCCCTTATCCGGATCCAAAAGCAGACGGTTGTCTGTTTGATGGCTGGTTCCTCAAGGATGCCAAAGGCGGTTCCAATGTGGCTTATGACTTCAGCCATCCGGTCGCCGGAGACATCACGCTGATCGCCCACTGGAGCCCAGCCGACACCGGCGGGTGGTCGATCAACCCGGTCAGGGGCAGTTCCCTGGGTGGCCAGCAGGCGACCATCACGCCGCCCAAGATAAGCCGGGGCATCCGCTTCAGCCAGATCAGCGCCAGCGGCTACCAGGCCGGAAACTTCCGCGGATTCTCCGTAGGTGTGGCTAGCGACGGGAACGCCTACGCATGGGGCAGCAACCAGCAGGGCCAGCTCGGCCAGGACACCGCCAACAGCACCCCGCAGAAAACGCCGGTCAAGGTCCCGCTGCCCGACGGCGTGCCAGCCGGTTTCACCTACACGCAGGCCGTGGCAGGCGGCTACCACGTGTTGGCCGTAGGCAGCGACGGCATCGTCTACAGCTGGGGGGCCAACGACCACGGGCAGCTGGGCGACGGCACCACCACAGACCATTCCAAGCCACAACCCGTCAAAGGCGAGTATGGACAGCCCTTCAAAGCCGTCCAGGTGAGCGCCGGCGCCTACGACTCGGCCGCTATCGACCAGGAGGGGCGTGTCTACACCTGGGGCAGCGAAAACAACAACTACACCGCATACAGCAGGTCCAAACCGACGCCGACACTGGCCAAGGACCCCAATGGCTCAAACCAGGGACTGCACGCGGCCCAGGTCAGCCTCGGATGGAGCTTCATCATGGCCATGGACACGGACGGCAGCCTCTACAGCTGGGGATACGACAACTACGGGCAGCTTGGCAACGGCACGGCCACAGGAGAGTACAGCACCACATACACCGCAGATCCGGCACCCGTGCCCGACCCCGGGAACACCAGCCGGACCTTCAAAGCCGCGCAGATCAGCGCAGGAGCCAACCACGCCCTGGCCATCAGCCAGGACGGCGCAGCCTGGGCATGGGGTTACAACGACCACGGACAGCTGGGCGACGGCACGAAAACCAGCAAGCCCTCTCCCAGGCGGGTGCCAAGCCCCACAGGCTCCAGCCAAGGATTGCAGGCCACATGGATCAGCGCCGGCGTGCATCACTCCCTGGCCATCGACCAGAACGGCGCAGCCTGGGCATGGGGATGGAACACCGACAGCCAGCTCGGCGACGGCACCACCAGCGACCAGCCAAAGCCCGCGCGCGTATCGCCGCCCGCCGGCCAAGGCAAGGCCGGCAGCGGGTTCGCAGCCGCACGTGCCAGCGCAGGACGAAACCACTCCCTGGCCATTGGCCAGGACGGTAACGCCTACGCTTGGGGCGACAACGCATACGGCCAACTTGGCGACGGGGGCACGACTCAGAGCAGCACCCCGGCCCTGATCGCCTTCAACCCGGAGCTGCTGATCACCGGCGTCAGCTTCGACCAGACAGTGGTCGACGCCCTCCGGCAGAACGCTGACGGTTCCGTCACCCTGACCACTCCCGCCCATAATCCGGGCCTGGCTGACGTGATTGTGGATTGGACACTTGGCGGTACCAGCCAGACCCAGGCGCACCTGGCTTACACCTACGAAGGCATGCTGCCTCGCGCAGGCAGCGGCGGGACCATGATCCTGCTGGCCGCTGGAATACTTGCCGCCGCTGGTGCCATCGCAGCCGGATGCCACCAGCGGGAAGCACAAAGCCTGCAAGCCTGAAGACTTCACACGAGTAAGCAGCCAGGCCATACCCCAAGGTGGCCCGGTCAGACAGGGTGGCCCCGCAGACCCCAACTCAGCGGAGCCACCCACCCTCCCCCTTCAACCCCAGCAGCAAAAGGAAAACAACGCAATATAGACACCCACAAGGCAGCGGCTGACACCGGCACTTCCGCCGAATTCCAGTCCCGCAGTCAATGTGTGTAGAGCGTGGTAGCATGATGAAGTAGAAGCCGGGACCGTTCCCGGCGTGCAGCTCGTTTTTCTTGGGATTTTTATCAACGGGCCGTTGATTTTGAGGAAGGGGATCGCACCCATCATGCGTCATCGTCGGAAAAAGCAGATTCGGTCATCCACTGTTGCTGGCCTTCTGCTCGCGATTATCCTGCCTACCAGCCTTCTGACTGGCCTTGCTGCCACTGCCGAGCCAGTCACGAACGATTCCAGTGCAGCCAGCGCGAGCGCGCAGACTGCTCTAGAAGGCACCGGGGGGGGGGGGTCGACCGACCGCTCGGGTAGATAAGCAAAACCCCGGCACTTCCTCCAGCACCGTAATCTCGCAGAGCCCGTCAACAAAACCCGCGACACCTTCTTCACCTACAGCAACCCCAAACACCTCAGCAACACCATCAACGCCTTCCACTGCCCCAGACACATCGGAATCGCCGTCGGCTACTACCGCACCCCAGAATCCCACCAAGCCGACTCCCTCTTCCGACTCCTCCCCTGCTCCTACGGCCACCCCGTCTGACAGTGATTCCAATAATGCTGACAAGGCAGACGAAAGCAACGGAAACTCGGTCCAGCCACGCTTGGCCACAACATACACAGTAACTTTTGACAGCACAATAGGTTCGTCAACACAAAAGTCAACGCTCAGCCGTGGAAGCAGGGTGGTACGTCCCCCAGACCCCTACTGCAAAGGCTATTCCTTTGTCGGCTGGTTCATTGGGGATGTCGCCTATGACTTTACCCAGCCCGTCACCGAAAACCTCACGCTGACAGCCCGCTGGGTCAAGGGTCTCAATTCCTGGAGTCTCAGCCCCAACCATGGTCCTGCCACCGGCAACACGACAGCAACCCTGACCCCGCCGGCCATAGGAGATATTCGCTTCAGCCAGTTCAGCGCAGGAAAAGACTTTTCACTAGCCCTTGACTCGCTCGGAGTGTTATACAGCTGGGGCAACAACAGCGAGGGGCAGTTGGGACGCACACCCACCGCCAGCGAACCTGCCGATCGGCCTGGACGAGTAGACGTTCCAGGTGGCACCCGCTTCATCCAGGTCAGCGCAGGAGACGAATTTGTTGTGGCCATCGATATCAGTAACCATCTATACAGCTGGGGAAGCAATGAAAAAGGCCAGTCAGGACTAGGTCTCGTCCACTCATCAAGTCCCGTGCCAAATCAGGTGGTCCCATCTACAAATTCCTCCAAAAGCTTTGTTCAAGTCAGCGCAGGACCAAACTATGCGCTGGCCACATGCTCGGACGGAACTGTGTACAGCTGGGGAGACAACAGCAGCGGCCAGCTGGGACGCGAAACCGGCGAACTCCATGGTGACTCGTCGATTTATGGGCACGCGTACCCGAACCCAATACCGCTTCCAAAAGGCGTAAAGTTCACCCAGGTGTCCGCGGGCGGCACGGCTTCCTTTGCACTCGCCTCTGATGGCAGCGTCTACAGCTGGGGAGACAACAGCAACAGCCAGCTGGGACGCACACCCACCGCCAGCGAACCGGCCAATCAGCCATACAAGATGGATACTGCGGACGGTTTGAGCTTCACCCAGGTCAGCGCAGGATACCGCCACACACTGGCTATTGATTCAGATGGCAATGCATACAACTGGGGGTATGGCAGCACCAGCCAGCCCAGCAAGGTAGCCCTGCCTGACGGCATCAGAACAAGGCAGGTCGGCGCGGGATACGACTACTCTCTGGCGACTGGTTCCGACGGCAACATCTATAGCTGGGGAGACAACAGCAGCGGCCAGCTGGGACGAGATACAGGTGGTGAAACCACAAACCAGCCGGACAAAGCGAACATGCCCGACGGCATCACCTATACTCAATTCAGTGCGGGGTACAGGCACATCCTGGCTATGTGCTCGGACGGCTACCTCTACGACTGGGGAGACGACAGCAGCGGCCAGCTGGGTGCCGGGAACACCAGCAGTGTGCCAGTTACCACACCAAACAAGGCCGACTTCCCACAAGCATTCAAATTCATCAGCGCCAAGCTGGATGGAACCCCGATTACCGACTTTACCAAGAACCAGAACGGCACCTTGAGTTTCCGCACCCCAGCGCACGAAAAGGGCCGGGTGGACTTAACAGTCGCATGGATCAGGAACGGCCATCAGCCCGATGCACACCTGCCCTACAAGTATGATGGTTCCACGTACACAGTCACCTTCGACAGCGCAGGCGGTACACCAACACCAGATGCCCAGCGGGTCATGGATGACGATCAGGCCTTCCGCCCCGACAAGGATCCGGCCAAGGACGGCTATCTGTTCGACGGCTGGTTCCTCAAAGACTCCAAGGGCGACTCCAATATAGCCTACGACTTCAATCAGCCCGTCATCGGCGACATCACCTTGGTCGCCCACTTCAGTCCCGTCTCGCACTGGAACATCGACAAGAAGGAAGGACCGCAAACCGGCGGCCAGAGCGTCAAACTCACCCCGCCGCAAGGCCCACATGGAATCCGCTTCTCTTGGATCCAAGCGGGACAGGATTTTTCCCTGGCTCTCGGTTCAGACGGCAACCTTTACAGTTGGGGAACAAATTATAATTACCAACTTGGACACACCCCCTCAGATAAGCCTGTCGTGGTGGAAACTCCCGCCGGAGTCCGCTATACCCAGGCCGCTGCAGGACAAAAGTTCGCCTTGGCCCTTGGCTCAGACGGCTATGTATATACCTGGGGAAGCAACGATTGTGAACAGCTGGGACGCAACACCTTCGCCAACAATCGCAATCCCCCAGACAAAGTGGCGCCGCCTGCGGGAATCCACTACACTCGAGTCTACGCGGGCGATAGCTTCGCCTTGGCATTAGGCTCCGATGGCAACCTCTACGCCTGGGGAGACGATAGGGAAGGTGCACTAGGGCAAGGCAGGTCAGGATTAAAGAGCAGAGACCCTCTTAGAGTCGCTGCACCCGAAGGCATCACATTCACCCAGGTTTTCACAGGTCCATTCAGCAAGCATGTCCTCGCCCTGGGCTCGGACGGCAACCTCTACAGCTGGGGATACAACAATTCGTTCCAACTGGGCCGCCAACGTAGTACGACAACTGACCTATATGACCCTCTGCCCTACAAAGTAAAGGCCCCAACCGGCGTCACATTTACGCAAGCCAGCACGGGCCTGAACTTCTCGCTGGCTCTCGGCTCCGACAATAATCTCTACAGTTGGGGAGGCAACAACAAAGATCAGCTGGGAAACACGGAACTGATTTCTGCGACCCCTTCCAGGGTCGTCATGCCGTCAGGTGTTCATTTCACCCGGTTTGTGGCGGGAAGTTACTTTGCCCTCGCCACAGGATCGGACAGCAACCTCTACAGTTGGGGATACAACGATTGCGGACAACTTGGACGCACCACCAGCGGCAAATCCGACCATCTGCCCACCAAAGTGGACGCTCCAGCCGGCATCACCCTCATCCAGCCTCAGGCAGGAGGCAATCACTCTTCAGCCATAGGATCGGACGGCAACACCTACAGCTGGGGAAAGAACGACCAAGGTATGCTGGGACGCGACATCAGCGGTGACCATGATCCGCATCCAGGCAAGATCATTTTCCCTGGAGTCGGCATTCCCAAACTCGTTCAGTTCGGCAATACGAGCGGAATTTATCCGACAGCCAACAATGACGGCACTTGGAATGTGACTACGCCGCCTTACACACCAGGGCCGGTTACGGTAACCATCAACTGGACGCTGAACGGGGTTACGCAACTCCCTGACACCAGCAACACCTACCTGTACACCTCCATCAGCGTCCTGCCTCGGGCCGGCGGCACCGGCATATTCCTGCCCCTCGCCGTTGGTCTGCTCATCATCACGGCAACCATGGCAGCGCGACGCATGAGAAAGGCCGGAAGCCTGAATCAGTAGACTTCGCACGAGTAAGCAGGCCCGGATTACGTCTATCCCCAAATTATGACGATCCTGGCCCTACAGGGTGGCCCCGCAATCCCCCAACACAGCGGAGCCACCCTTCTTTATTCAACCGGGTGTTGCATTCACCCGGGTGTTGCTTTCACTCTTGCCCGTCCGCGCGTGATAGACTGCGATACAGCTGTCGGGATGGTCCCCGGCACACGTCTCGTGAAGCGACTTGGGGATTTTCATCATCGAGCCACCTGTTTGGGGAAAGGGGTTCGCAGCCATCATGCACCATAGGGATGCTTCTGCCCGGCCATGCATTGCCGCGAGCCTTCTGCTTGCCATCATCCTGCCCGCATGTCTGATTATGGGCAGCCTCGCCTCAGCCGACACCAACACCAACACCAACACCGACACAAGCCAGCCAACGCTGCAGACCACGCCGACGACACCCCGGTCCCCATTGACACCAACACCCTCGCCACTGAACACCACACCATCGCCACCGAACACCACACCCGAACACGATCAAACACCTGACAGCCGCCCCCAGGCACGCTCAACAAGGCACACCGTCACCTTCGACAGCGCCGACGGCAGCAGCATCGACCCTCAAAACGTCGATGACGGCGCACTGGCCAGCCGGCCCGCCAAGGACCCGACCCGGGACGGCTACCTGTTCGACGGCTGGTTCACCGGCAATCTTGCCTACGACTTCACCCAACCCGTCACTGCAGACCTCACTCTGACCGCCCACTGGACCAAGGGAACCAGTGCCTGGAGCCTCTCCCCCACCTCCGGGTCAGCCGCCGGAGGCGACAAGATCACCCTGGTCCCACCCGCCAAACCCGGCGTACGATTCAGCCACATCAGCTCGGGTCTATGGCATACCTTGGCGATGGGCTCGGACGGCAACCTCTACAGCTGGGGACAAAACAAAGCAAGTCTGGGACGCGACACCAATGAGATACCAGCCGCCGCACCGAGCAAGGCGCCAGAAGGCACCCCAGGCCTGGTCACCCCGCCGACCGGCGTCCACTTCACCCAGACCAGCGCAGGAATGAGCCTTTCCCTGGCCATGGGCTCGGACGGCAACCTCTACAGCTGGGGACTAAACGACAACGGGCAGCTGGGACGCAGCACCACCATCACGCCAGCTGACAGACCGGGCCTGGTCACCCCGCCGACCGGCGTCCACTTCACCCAGTTCACCGCCGGATACTCGCAATCCCTGGCCATCGGCTCGGACGGCAACCTCTACAGCTGGGGAGACAACAGCCGAGGCCAGTTGGGACGCGACACGGGATCAGCGACCTACGACGCCACGCCAGGCAAAGTGTCAATGCCGACAGGCATCACCTGCACCCAGATCAGCGGGGGAACCTTCTATTCCCTGGCTCTGGGCTCGGACGGCAACATTTACAGCTGGGGGGACAACACTCAGGGCGAACTCGGACGCAACACCAACAGCGAACAGCCAGGAACCCTGCCGAACAAAGTGATCCTGCCGAAAGGCGTTACGAAATACACCGCGATTGCCGCACAGGGATGGTGTTCTCTGGCCATGGGCTCAGACGGCAACCTCTACAGCTGGGGTTACAACAGCTACGGCCAGATGGGACGAGACACCGACACACCCACACAAAACATCGATCCAGGCAAAGTGACGCTACCCACAGGCGTCACGAGATTCACCCAGTTCGGCGCAGGAAACCAACACACCCTGGCCGTAGGCTCGGACGGCAACCTCTACAGCTGGGGGAGCAACAAATTCGGCCAGCTGGGGCGTGATGCCAACAGTTTGAGAAATTTCGTACCGGGCAAAGTATCCCTGCCGGCAGGCATCAGCTGCATCCAGATCAACGCAGAAAATACCTCCTCCCTGATCCTAGGCTCGGACGGCAACCTCTACAGCTGGGGAGACAACAGCCGAAGCCAGTTGGGACGCACGACCACTGGTCGTTCTGAAGCCCTCCCCGGCACAGTCACATTCCCCGAGGATCCCAGACCCGTCAGCGTCAGCTTCGGCGGGACGCCCGGCACCAACCTCAACGCCCAGTCAAACGGCACCTGGAGCGTCACCACGCCCCAGCATGCAGCAGGCAAGACCGATGTCACCATCATCTGGGGCATGAACGGCCAGCAGCCCGACACCCACCTGACCTACCAATACGTGAACACCTACCATGTCACTTTTTCTTCCGACAGTGACTCCCCTACAGCACCCTCGGGCATGCCCGGACCCCAGTCCGTCACCGAAGGCAGGCAGGCCACACGCCCGATCGCAGACCCGACCAAAGACGGCTGCCTGTTCGACGGCTGGTTCCTCAAGGACTCAAAAGGCGAATCCAAGGTGGCTTATGACTTCAGCCAGCCCGTCACCAGCAGCATCACCCTGGTCGCCCATTGGAGCCCTGTAGACATCGGCAGCTGGGCAATCAGCCCGAATAATGGCGATGCCCAGGGCGGCCAGCAGGTGACCATCACCCCGCCCAAAACCAGCCGGGGCATCCGTTTCAACCAGATAAGCGCCAGCGATAATTTTGCCGGTTTTTCTGTAGGGGTGACCAGCGATGGGAATGCCTACGCCTGGGGCGGCAACGACTACGGGCAGCTGGGCCAGGATCCGAGTACGACGGCCACACAGTACGCGCCGACCAAGGTCCCCCTACCTGACGGCGCAGCTACCGGGTTCACCTACACGCAGGTCGCCGCAGGCGGAACCCACGTGCTGGCCATTGGCTCCGACCAGACCGTCTACAGCTGGGGACAAAATCAATATGGCCAGCTTGGCGACGGCAGCAGGCAAGACCACTCCAAGCCACAGCCCGTCAAGGGCCCAGACGGACAACCCTTCAAAGCCACCCAGGTGACCGCCGGCTTCACCGATTCGGCAGCCATCGACCTGAATGGGCGCGTCTACGTCTGGGGCAGCGAAACCAACGACCAGGACACCTATAGCGCGCCCAAACTGACACCGGCCCTGGCCAAGGATCCCAGCGGCTCCGACAAGGGGCTGAAGGCGGTCCAGGTAAGCGCAAGATACAGCTTCCTCATGGCCATGGACGCCGACGGCAACGTATACACCTGGGGATACAACAACCACGGACAATTCGGCAACGGCCAAAGCACAGGAAAATACAGCACCGTATATGCTGCCGACCCAGCCCCCGTGCCCGATCCCAAGAACGCCGGCAAGACCTTTAAGGCCAGGATGATCAGCGTGGGCGAACTCCACGCGCTGGCCATCGGTCAGGACGGCACAGCCTGGGCATGGGGAAGGAACACATCAGGCCAGATCGGCGATGGCACGCTGACCGACCGGTCCACACCCACGCAGGTGAAAAACCCTGCCGATGCCAGCCAGGGATTCCAGGCCGCCCAAATCATCGCCGGAGCCACATATTCGCTGACTATCGACCAGAGCGGCACAGCCTGGGGATGGGGAGAAAACACCTTTGACCAGTTGGGCAGCAACCAGGGAACCTCCGAGCTGCTCGTCCCCACACAAGTGTCACCCCCCGCAGGCCAGGACAACGCAGGCAAGGGGTTCACGGTCGCGCGGATCAGCGCAGGATCGGCTTGTTCCCTGGCCATCGGTCAGGACGGTAAGAGCTACAGCTGGGGATACAACTACCGTGGGCAACTCGGCACGGGCAGCAACAACGGCACGAAGATCATTACGCCGACGCTGGTGGCGCTATATCCGCCGCCGCTGATTACCGGCGTCAGGTTCGACCAGACGGCAGCCAACAGTCTGCGGCAGAACGCGGACGGGTCAGTCACCCTGACCACGCCAGCCCACAATCCGGGACTGTCTGATGTGATCGTGGACTGGTCCCAGGGCACCGCCAACCAGACCCCGACCCACCTCAGCTATACCTTCAAAGGCATCCTGCCCCTCACAGGCGAGACGGGAGTACTCCTCCTGCTCGCCTCAGGCCTGCTTGCCGCCGCCGGCGCCCTAGCAGCCAAACGCCACAGGCACGAATTCACTTCGCTTGAGTAAGCGGCTGGACCGCACCCCAAGAACGGCCCGGCCATGATGGGTGGCTCCGCACTCCCCCCTGAAATCAGGGAGCCACCCATTTTCTTTTTTATCTCTGCGCCTAGAGGAAAATATCAGCTTCTTAACTTGACATAATATTTTTTACTCGTTTTATCCGAGTGTTGCTCCCCTTCAGACCCGAACCTGCATGCTAGCGTTCTTTCTAGCTACCGGGAACGTGCCCGGCAAGCAGCCGATGAAAAAACTTGGGGTTTTCATCATCGGACCGCCTTACCTTGGGAAAGGGGTTTGTAGCGATCATGTGCCATCCGGACGCGTCTTCCCGGTCAGCCATTGTTGTAGACATTTTGAAAGTTATTGTCATTCTTCCAGCCAGCATGATCATCGGCGGCCTCACTGCGGCCGACGCCATCGCGAAACCGATCGGCCCGGCCCAGCCGACCAGACTGGAAGAAACTACAGCAGACCGGCAAACAGACGCATCCGTCGGTACGGCAGCAAGCCGTGCTCAGGCAGGTTCAACTTCGTATCGGGTCGTCTTCGACAGCGCAGACGGCAGCGGCATCGACTCCCAGAACGTCAAGGACGGTGCTTTGGCCAGCCGTCCCGAACAAGACCCGACCAGGGACGGCTACCTGTTCGATGGCTGGTTCGCCAAAGACGCCAACGGCGACTCCAAGGTGGCCTACGACTTCACCCAGCCCGTCACCACGGATCTCACCCTGACCGCCCACTGGACCAAGGGCACCAGCGCCTGGAGCCTCTCCCCCGCCTCCGGGAAGACCAGAGGATACGCCAAAATCACCCTGACCCCGCCCACCAAACCAGACATACGCTTCAGCCACATCATCCCGGCAAAAGAAGAAGGTTCCCAGGCCATCGCCTCGGACGGCAACCTCTACCGGTGGGGAGACAACAACTACAAATTGGAGACTCCTGAAGACGAAAAGCGCACGCCAAGCCTGGTCAACCCGCCGACCGGCGTCCACTTCACCCAGGTCAGCACAGGCTACTCCCATTTCCTGGCCATCGGTTCAGACGGCAATCTCTACAGCTGGGGGCACAATGCCGACGGAGAACTGGGACGCGAAACTGTCAGCACGACACCAAAAGACAACCCCCAGATAGACAATCAGCCGAGGCTGGTCACTCCACCGGCCGGTGTCCACTTCACCCAAGCATGTGCAGGAAAATGGCATTCCCTGGCCTTGGGATCAGACGGCAATCTCTACAGCTGGGGAGAAAACAAGTACGGCGAACTGGGACGCGACACGGGTTCTGCCATATACGACGTCAAGCCAGGCAAGGTGAACTTGCCGAAGGGCATCACAAAAATCACTCAAATCAGCGCAGGAACCTTCTACTCCATGGCTCTTGACTCGGACGGTGACCTTTACAGCTGGGGCGACAACACTTATGACGAGCTGGGACGCTACGCCGGCGGATATCCCTTCCGTGACCGTTCACCGCGCAAGATGATCATGCCAGCAGGCGTCAAGAAATTCACTTGGATCAAGGCTGGAGAGTGGACATCCCTGGCCACCAGCTCAGACGGCAGTCTCTACAGCTGGGGATGGAACGAATATGGCCAGCTAGGACGCAACACCGCCCCGGCGAGGCAAGACCGCACGCCGCGCAAAGTGACCATGCCGGCAGGCGTCACGAAATTCACCCAGGTCAGCACAGAACACAGACATTCCCTGGCTTTGGGTTCGGATGGCAACCTCTACAGCTGGGGACTAAACGATTGCGAACAGCTGGGCCGCGACACCGGGTCAGCCAAATACGACGTCAAGCCGGGCAAAGTGCCTACACCAGCAGGTGCCTCACAATTCACCGAGGTCAGCGCCGGCTATTCCCACTCCCTAGCCATTGGCTCCGACGGTAACCTGTACAGCTGGGGAGAAAACAAGTACGGTCAGCTGGGACGCCTCACCAGTGGCAGGTACGACAGCCGCCCCGGCATGGTCGCCTTCCCCGAGGATCCCAAGCCCGATAATGTGAGTTTCGGCGGGACGCCCGGCAGCAACCTCGACGCCAACCCGGACGGCACCTGGAGCGTCACCACGCCCCCACATGACCACGGCAGAGTAGATACAGTCATCACCTGGAGGATGAACGGTGAGCGTCCAGACGCGCGTCTGTCCTACAGATACCTGGGCAATTACCTTATCGTTTTCGACCCCGACGGTGGCACTGGGTTCGGTTTCCAACCCGTGACCGAGGGAAACCGACTGAAACCCCCCGCCAAGGATCCAACCAAGAATAAACACCTGTTCGACGGCTGGTTCATCGGCGACACAGCCTATGACTTCAGCAGGCCGGTCACCGGCTCGGCGACTCTGACCGCCCACTGGAGCAGTGCCGACAGCAACAGGTGGAAGCTCGACAAGGACAACGGGCCTGAGACCGGTGGCCAAACCGTCACGCTGACCCCGCCACCGGAACGCGGCATCCGGCTCAGCCAAGCCGATGCAGGAGACATCCATTCCGCAGCCGTAGGCTCCGACGGCAGCCTCTACACCTGGGGGGACAACGACAGCCATGGGCAGCTGGGCCGCGACACCGCCGGCAAGCAGGACAGCCACCCGAGCAAGGCGGATACCCCTGCAGGCGTCAACTTCATCCATGTCAGCGCGGGCTACGGATTTTCCGTGGCCCTGGGCTCGGACGGCAACATCTACAGCTGGGGGGACAACACCCACGGCGAGCTCGGGCGCACAGTCACCAGCGGCACCCCAGCCAACAGGCCCAACAAGGTTGAGACCCCGGCAGGCATCACCTTCGTCCAGGCGAGCGCAGGAGGATCTCATGCCGTGGCTCTGGGCTCGGACGGCAACATCTACACTTGGGGTGACAACGGCACCGGCCGGCTGGGACGTACCGTCACCAGCGGCTCCCCCGCTGACAAACCCGGCAAGGCCGACACCCCGGCAGATGTTACTTTCACCAGTGTCAGTGCAGGCCAGGGCCACACGGTGGCCGTGGACACACAAGGCGAGATATACACCTGGGGAGACAACACCCACGGCGAGCTCGGGCGCGACACCACCAGCACCCCCACAGACAAGCCCGGCAGAGCCGACACCCCGGCAGGCGTCACCTTCACCCAGGCCAGCGCAGGCGCAAGCCACTCTGTGGCAGTAAGCGACGACGGCAGCCTCTACACCTGGGGCAACACCGGCAGCACCCCCGCAGACAAGCCCGGCAGAGCCGACACCCCGGCTGGCATCACCTTCACCCAGGCCAGCGCAGGAGGCAAGCATTCCATCGCCTTGGGTTCCGACGGCAGCCTGTACACCTGGGGCGACAGCGGCAAAACCTCGGCAGGCAGGCCCAACAAGGTGGATACCCCGGCAGGGATCACCTTCACCCAGGCCAGCGCAGGTGCATCGTACTGCCTGGCCCTGGGATCTGACGGCAACCTCTACAGCTGGGGGGACAACGCCAAGGGCCAGCTGGGCCGCGACACCGGCGACACCTGGTCCGCCAGTCCAGCCAAGGACAACTTCCCCGAACTAGGCATCCCCACGCATGTCCTGTTCGACAATATTGAAGTCTCCGACCTGACCAGGAACCCCGACGGCACCTGGACGGTTGCCACGCCGGCGCATATGCCCGGCATGGCAACCGTCACCATCGACTGGAGGCTGAACGGAGCAGACCAGACCCCCGACACCAGCAATACGTATCGATACAACTCCATCAGCGTGTTGCCTAGGGCCGGCGGAGGCGGCCTGGTCCCCCTGCTGATCGCCGGGCTGCTCGCTTTCGCATGCGCCGCAGCAGCCAGGCGCCACCGGCTGGAAACCCTCAGCCGACAACAATAAAGACTTCCCTCGTGTAAGCAGGTCCGGGTTATCACTATCCCCAAACACAGGCCCGGACCACACGGGTGGCCCCAACTCCCCCAACGCAACGGGGCCACCCATATTCTTCCGCCAGACGGCTTTGGCATCGTATAGCGGCATTGCTGGAATGGACAATATATGTAGCGCTACAATTATCATCAGCAATGCCGCCGACTCAGCCATCGCAGACCTGTCCGAACGGCACTACAAGGAGGAGCCATGACCGACGCGCGCCATCAATCCCAGTCCGTGCAGGACCATACTGGGCCGGATGCCCGCTTCAACCCATCGCAGGTCCGCCTGACCCCCGGCAGCATCTACGCCGATGCACAGCAGGCCGGCGCGGACTACCTGTTGAGCCTGGATCCCGATCGCCTTCTGGCCCCCTACCGGCGCGAGGCAGGTCTAACCAACAAGGCGGATCCATACCCCAACTGGGAGTCCATGGGCCTGGACGGCCACATCGGCGGCCACTACCTGTCCGGGCTGGCGGCCTACTGGCAGACTCTGCAAACCTGGCCCTTCCTGGAGCGCGCCACCCGCATGCTGACAGGCCTGCTCGAGTGCCAGGAGGCCTCGGGCGACGGCTTTTTGGGCGGAATGCCTCACAGCGCCGAGCTCTTCCGGAACCTGCGGGAGGGCCAGGTGCAGGCCCAGTCCTTCGATCTGCTGGGCTCCTGGGTGCCCCTCTACAATCTGCACAAGCTCTTCGCCGGCCTGCTGGACTGCTGGCAATCCTTCCAAACCAAGAGCGCCTCCGACATGGCCCGCGTCATGGTCCTGCGCCTGGCCGACTGGTGGTGCGACCTGGCAGACAATATCGACGAACAGGATTTTCAGACCATGCTGACCTGCGAGTACGGGGGCCTGAACGAGGCCTTCGCCCGCCTCTATCAGCTGACCGGGAACGACCGCTATCTTCGCCAGGCCCGTCGCCTGACCGACCGTCCCTTCTTCGAGCCGCTGGCCGTCGGCAAGGACCAGCTGACCGGCCTGCACGCCAATACCCAGATACCCAAGGTCCTGGGCTACGAGCGCCTGGCCGAGATCACCGGAGACGAAGCCTTCCGCACAGCCGTGGACACCTTCTGGCATGGGGTGGTGGACAAGCGCACGGTCTCCATCGGGGCCCACTCCATCTCCGAGCATTTCAATCCGCCGGACGACTTCTCGGCCATGGTCACCTCCCGCGAGGGCCTGGAGACCTGCAACAGCTACAACATGGCCAAGCTGGCCCTGCACCTCTACGACCGCACCGGACAGGCCCGCTACCTGGACTTCTATGAGCGGGTCCTGGTCAACCACCTGGTCTCCACGGTGGGCATCCGCGAGCACGGCTTCGTCTACTTCACCCCCATGCGACCCCGGCACTATCGGGTCTATTCCAGCGCCCAGCGTTCCTTCTGGTGCTGCGTGGGCACCGGCCTGGAAAACCACGCCCGCTACGGTGCCATGATTTTCGAGCGCCGACCCGGAAAGGATCCCGGCCAGGAATCCGAGTCCCTGGCGGTCAACCTCTTCATCCCCGCCAGCCTGGACTGGTCCCAGCGCGGGCTGCGGGTCAGCCTGGCCTACGCTCCCGGCCCCGGGACCACCAACCTGGGCCGAATCGATTTGGAGGCCGACGACCAAAGCCAGCAGACCCTGGACCTCGACATACGCCATCCCTGGTGGTTGGAGAATGCCGATTACCGGATCGCGCAAGGCCAGGCGAACATGACCATCGAGCCGGCGAAGCCCGATTCGGAAGGCAACCCCCGCTTCGACCACCTGCATCTGACCTGGAACGGCCGAGTTAGCCTGGAGCTGTGCCACCGGGTCCGGGTGACTGCAGAGCCCCTGCCGGACGGTTCGGACTGGGTCAGCCTGCTGCGCGGCGTCAAGGTCATGGCCGCCCGCAGCGACGATGCCGACCTGATTGGCCTGAAGGCCGACGACTCCCGTGCCGGGCACATCGCTTCCGGCCCCCTGCGTCCGCTGGGCGACCTGCCCGTGCTCCAGGGAGAGCCCCAGGACTTCCTGCTGCCCCACCCCCAGGATGACGGCGCCATAGAGGTGGCCGTCTCCCGACCCGTGGAGGGAAAACAAGGGTGGACCGATTCACGCCTGCTGCTGGTCCCCTTCACATCCATCGAGGCCTCCCGATACTCGGTCTACCTGCCCTGGGCGCAGGATGGCGATACGGACCGTGTTCACCGGGCCCTGGAAGAAATTGATGCACAGGAGCAGGCCCACGAGCTGCAGGTCTGCGACCGGGTGGACTGCGGGTCCCAGCAGTCCGAAATCGACCACGAGTATCAGGGCAGGAATGACCGGCAGGAGCTGATCGAAGGAATCAACACCCGTCACGCCCTGGCTGGAGGCTGCTTCTCGTACCGGCTGCGGGATGCCTCCAGCGGTGCGAAAATGCTGGAGGTGGCCATGCGGGACCAGGGCAGCGCTGCACCCTACTGGCTGCGGACGGAAGGCCTGGAATTGGGCCAGCCCGTAAGAAGCCGTGAAAACGGCAGAACACTGGACCGCTACCCCCTGAACGGTCATGGATTGGATGCCCTGCCCGACCGGGCCGTCAGGGTGCAGATCCAGGCCGGAGCCGAAGATCCCACCCCTGACCTGCTGACTCTGGCGTTGATTCGCGGTTGAAGGGCTCAGGACCGGGCTGTGCTGCCAGCCTCCACCAGCGTGAAAGGCAGGACCACCTGCTCGGGCTGATGCCTGCCGGGCGGATCCTTCATCCGAGCCATGAGCAGTCGCAGGCACTCGGCCGCCACCCGGTCCGTATCCACGCGGATGGTCGATAGGGCAGGCGTGAGGAATCGGGACACTTCCAGCCCGTCGAAACCGATCAGGGCCACCTGCCCGGGCATCCGAACCCCATGCTCCCCCAGCGCGTGCAGGGCCCCGATGGCCACCACATCCGTCAGGGCGAAGACCCCGTCAAAATCCCTGCGGCGAGCCAGCAGGGCGGCCATGGCCTGGTCGGCGCTGCCCTGATTCCAGTCACAGTCGACCACATCTTCGGGCCCTATGCGGATTCCATGGCCTCGTGCTGCCTGCATGGCCCCCAAGAGCCGCTGTTCCCACCCCAGGCTGGACTGGGCCAGCTCGTCCGGGGCTTTGTAGGAAGCGCCAAGAACCAGAATCCGTCGGCAACCATGGTCTAGCAGATGCCCCACCGCAGCCTCGGCACCCTGGCGGTTAGGACTGCGCACGGTGTCTACTGATCGGTCCAGTCGAGGGCCATCAAAAACCACCAAGGGATAGCGCCGATTGAGCGCGGCTATAAAGTCAGCGGACAGGGCCGGCGCGGACAGGATGGTTCCCTCGCAGAATTGGGTGGCGATGTCGGCCACCATGGAGGACTCATAGCTGGCCATCTGCCTGGTCTGCTGAATCAGTGTCTGATACCCCATGCTGACGGCCTGATCTGATACCGCCGCCGCCAAGGCCGCCGAGAAGGGCGAACGATCCAGTTCCACAGTGGAGAAGCCGATGATTCCGGACCTGCCCGAGCTGAGCCGCCGGGCCGCCAGATTGGGCCGGTATCCCAGCCGCTGAGCCGCCTCCAGCACACGACGCGCCGTGGCGGGCTTGACCGAGGATTTGCCGCGCAAGGCATTGGATGCCGTCATCCGCGACACCCCGGCCTGGCCAGCTACATCATCCAGAGTCGTCACTTTTAGCCGTCGCTTCCCTCGCGCCTGATTCGTCAGACCATTCTATCGCCGGGCAGACAAGGAACTTGAAGCTGAAATACGGGTTGCAATACGATGTTTGCTTGCTTTGTCTTCAGTGAGGCGGTAAACAGAGACGCTGTGCTGGCACGAAGCCCGAGGCTGGCTTGACCTATACGGATCCGATATCACAAACGGCGTCGTGTGTTCTTGTTTTTTCAGGTAGCATGATGAGTGTAGTGGTGTTGGGGAGTTGGCTGGGTTTCGATGCGGATTAAAGAGTCGCTTCCTGACGGATAGGACGCTGTAGGCAGGGATTCATCGGCACGTTCTTGGGGATGTTCAAAGTGGCTGTGTCCGGTGTGGGCGAAAGGTTGTCGGCTTATGCATCAGGGTACCCGTCTGCGTCGCGCCTCGGCGACGACGATCCTCCTGCTGGGCCTGCTGGCAGGCCTGGGCACCGCGACCGCCGACGCGGACACTCCCCCATCCATCAAGGGGGGCCTCCATACCCCTCGCGTAGCTGAGCACACCTCCGGCATCCCCACCGGCAGCACAGCAAGCACCCCACTGCCCTCGCCCTCGCCGATACAAACCACCACACCATTGAGCCCAAGAACAAGCCCAGGAACCCCATCATCGACGACGGGAACACCCGACAACACAGGATCTACTTCAGCCAAGCCATCCGATACCGCTGATCAAACTTCGCATGTGGTGCGCTTCGACCCGGATAACGCGAGCACGCCTACCCAATCAACTGTGGAAACCGGCACCCTAGCATCCCCTCCGCAACACAACCCTGTGCGTGGGGGCTTCCGGTTCGACGGGTGGATGCTTGACGGCCAGCCCTATGACTTCCGGACCCCCGTCCTACAGGACACCACCCTGAAAGCCCAATGGTCGAAGACCAGGGACTGGACACTGAGCCCGGAGCACGGGCCCGCCACCGGCACCAGGCTGACCATCAAGCCACCCAGCCTGCAAGAGCCTTACTATGTCAACGTCCAAGCCGCAGGAGAGCAGATCCTCGGCCTGACCGGCGACGGCCGCATCCACACCTGGACACAGGACAGCATTCCCGAACAGGTGCCCGCCCCCGCCCAGGCCGCCGACGGGTTCCACTACCTGCAGGCCGCAGCAGGCCGCCGCCTGCAGGCCGCATTGGGATCCGACCGGCACATCTACACCTGGACCAGCCAACAGACCACGCCCACAATCCTCGACACCGGCCCAGACACCCTGTTCACCAGCATCAGCATGAACAACGACCTGCTGCTGGCCGTGGACCGGCAAGGACAGGTCCACGCCATCCAAGACAGCCAGAAAGACAGCCGGAATCCGAACCCGAAGCCCGACGAACAGGAAACAACCATCCTGCCCGGGCAGGCGCAGGCCGTCACCGCCGTCGCCTCCGGCAGCCGGACCCTCATCGTGGACGCGGACGGGCAGGCCTGGACCCGGGACGCAGACAGGACCGGCAACGTCAAACCCGAACCCATCAGACAGGACCCAGGCATGCGCATCATCCAGGCCCAGGCCATCAACCAGGGATTCCTCCTGCTGGACGAGGACGGGCAGACCCGGTACCTGGCCGACAGCACCACCAGCATCACAGCGGCCAGCCTGCCGGAAAGCATGAAAGCCAGCCGGATCACCACCAACGACAGCCAGGCCATCATCACAGACAAGGACGGCAAGGTCTGGGCCTGGAAGCCCGGCGGAACACCCATCCGTGCCCACAACGGCAACCAGGCCTACACGCAAGCGGTCCGCATCGGCGGCAGGATCACCGCCATCAGCAGGCAGGGCGGCCTATACCAGTGGAGCCTGGACAAGCAGGGACAGCCCGGCAAACCAGCCAGACTCAACACCACCCAGGCGCCCACCCTGGAAACAGCCAGCATGGACGGCCAGCCACTGACACCCGACAAGACCGGCGACGCCTGGCAGACGGAGGTTCCCGCACGCCAACCCGGACAAGCCACCATCACCATCACCGGCAAACAAGACGGCCAGCACTTCACCAGAAGCCTCAACTACACCGTCGACCAGACCCTGTTAAGAGACACAAGACCGGCCTCCACCCACACGGTCAGCTTCGACACGGCAGGAGGGAGCCCGACACCCGGCCTCCAACAAATCGACTACCCCTACAGCAGGGTCCAACGCCCCGCCCCCGACCCGGTGCGCGAAGGCTACCAGTTCGACGGATGGTTCATTGGCGAAGTCGCCTACGACTTCAGCACGCCCGTCACAAAAAACCTCATACTCACCGCCAAATGGACCAGCAAAACCCCCAACACCTCCTGGAGAATCAACCCAGACAAGGGCAGCCAGCTGGGCAACGAGGCCACCACCATCACCCCACCAGACAGCACCAGCGGCATCAGATTCAACCAGATCAGCGCCGGCGGATACGTTATGAATGATCTGATGGGGTTTTCGCTGGCTGTGGGCAGCGACGGGAACGCCTACGCCTGGGGATACAACGGCTTTGGCCAAATCGGCGACGGGACGACCGCCAACCGGACTACGCCGGTCATGGTGAAAAAGCCTGCAGGCGTGCCGACCGACTTCACTTATGTACAGGTCGCTGCAGGCGGCTACCACTCGCTGGCCATCGGCAGCGACGGATACACGTACGCCTGGGGGAATAACGATTTCGGCCAGCTCGGCAACAACACCACAGCGAATTCGTCAGTCCCTGTGCGCGTACACAGCCCGAACGGCTCCGGTACAGGTCTAAAAGCAATCCAGGTCTCCGCCGGAATGCGAAGCTCCATAGCGCTGGGTGCCGACGGAACCGTTTACACCTGGGGAAGCTTATCCGCAGGCAACGGTCAATACACAAGCCAGCAGACCGTCCCCGCCGCGGTCATGGACCCTGCTGATGCGAGCGGGGTCTTTCATGCCCTGCAGATAGGCACCCAATGGTCTTTTAATCTCGCCATCGGCCAGGACCATTACGTGTACGCCTGGGGCTACAACAACTACGGCCAGCTCGGCAACAATACGAGCGACGGGCTTAATACCAATACCGCGCACCCAACACCCAAGCGTGTATTCAGTTCCAGCCAATCCACGGCTGCTGCGGGCCCCTGGCTGAAAGCGACCAAGGTGAGCGCCGGCGGCTGGCATGCGCTGGCCATCGATGAAGACGGGAACACCTGGGCATGGGGGCGCAACATCGTTGGTCAGCTCGGCAATGGCAGCAACAGCGGCGAGGACCCGAATCCTATTCCCCAAAAGGTGCGATACCCGACGGATGCGGGCACAGTGACAGCCATACAGATCAGCGGCGGAGACAGTCACACGTTGGCTATCGACACAAACGGAAACGCCTGGGCATGGGGAATCAGCAACTACAATCAGATTGGCGACAACGCCGGGTACAACCGGTATTCTCCCGTAAGGGTGTTCGCCTCCGCGCAATCCACTAGCTCAGCCGGCCCCTGGCTGAAAGCCGCGCAAGTAAGTGCCGGCTACTTTCATTCTTCAGCAATCGATACGGACGGATATGCCAGAGCATGGGGAGACAACCGATATGGCGCAATCGGCAATCCCGACGCAGGAAACCCGAGCCCGGCTCCCATGCCGGTGATGTTCAACCTGTCTCCGGTGATCAGCGGCGTTACCTTCGATACCAGCCCCGGCACGAACCTGAGCCATATAAGCAACAACAGCGTCACTGTGTTCACGCCCGAACACCTACCTGGCCCGGTCACGGTCAGCGTCGCCTACACGATGGGCGGTGCAGGACGCACCCTGACCGACACCTCTTTGACTTACACATACCTGCCTGGGGGCGTGCTTCCCCGCGCCGGAGGGGAGGGCATCCTGCTCGCCCTGGTCACCGGCATGACCGGCATGGGAGGGGTCCTGGCATCACGCCAACACAGGAGAGAACAACACCGTCTATTGCACGCTTCGCACGAGTAAGAAAAGGCCGGGGGGCGCATATCAATCCCCCCGCCCCAGGCCAGAACAGGGGGAGCAGGGAGGCCAGTGCCACTTAAGGCTCAACCCCAAGAGAGCTGACACTTCCTCCCGCGCCCCCACCGCACATATCAGTCGACCGCCCGAACGGAACAGAGGAAGCGACTCCTCTTATCCAGCTCGAACGGTCGACTACAACTGCTTACTGCTCGTCGGCAGTCGTGGCGTAGATGGTCTTCTTGCAGGCCAGATACACAACCAGACCCAGCAGGGAGACGGCAGCCCCGATCAGCAGCAGGTTGCTGTAGTTGGCGGCCGGACCGGTGGCGCCCATGATGCTGAAGCCCTCCAGGCTGGGCTTGCCCATCAGACCGCCGATGATGGCGATGCCGATGGAGCCGGTCACGTTCATGACCAGATCATTCATGCCCACGCCGCGGCCCGACTGGTCCTGGGGCAGGGTGTCCAGCACGGTGGAGACGATGGGCGAATACATCAGACCGACCCCGGCATAGTAGACGCAGGCGGTCAGCGTCAGGGCCAGCAGGCCGGAGTTGACCACCAGAGCCGTCCCTGCGAAGCCCAGGATCATCAGGCAGGCGGCGATGATGATGGCGGGCTTGCGGCCGATCCTGTCCACGATGGCGCCCGAGGTGGTGCCCAGCACGGCTGCCACCAGGAAGGCCCAGACCACATGCAGGGAGACCGTGGTGGTCGACACCTTGTAGACGTCACGCCCGATGGCGTTGAAGATGGGCGACATGCAGTAGTTCATGAAGTAGAAGATCAGGATCAGCCCGATGCCCATCAGCCAGCGCTTGTTGCGGAAGAAGTCCGGGGTGATGAAGGGGCTCCGGGCCCGGCTGATGTACACGGCGAAGATCAGGTAGCAGACAGCGGAGGCCGCCAGCAGCCACCAGGCCGTGTACGAGAAGAAGAGGGTCAGCAGGGCCGTGGCCAGTCCGAAGATGACGAAGCCCAGCCAGTCCACCTTCTCGCCGTTGCCGCCGCCGGTGGGCAGGCTCTTGAGCAGGATGGGCAGGAAGATGATGGTGACCGCGGGAATCAGGAAGAGGTACTGCCAGGCTATGGAGCTGAGCAGGCCGGCGGCAAAGATGCCGATGGCTGCAGACACCTGGTAGCCTGCCGTGAAGATGCCGAAGAAGATCACCTTCAGGGAGGGCTTGAGGTACTTGGTGGCCACGACCAGGTAGGCCGAGCCAGCCACCTGTTCGCCGGCGGTCTGCAGCAGCCGGGCCGCGATCACATTCCAGATGTTGGGGGCCATGATCGTGTTGGCCACGTACCCGTACACGGACCCGATGAACAGTATGCACAGGCCGAAGGTGACCAGCTTGCGCAGGGATACGAAGTCACCCAGGGACCCGTAGATGAAGCAGACGATGCCCAGGACGATGCTGGGCAGGGCCGTGATCAGCGAGGCCTGGTCGGGGGCGCCGGCATCCTTGCCGACCTGCTGGAAGACCAGGTTGAAGCCCTGCAGGCACAGGGTGCCCAGGACGAAGGTGATCAGCAGCAGGATCAGCGATCGTACGGCTGTCGAATCCTCGGTGGATTGCTTTTCGGACATAATGTCTTCAATTCTCTTTCTTTTGCGTGAACTTGCCGGGGATGGAGGACCTCAGTCGGCCTGGGAGGCCAGCTTTGTGATGCGGGTCATGAACTCGTCCAGAAAGCGGGGCACATCCACGCCGACGGCTACGCGCATGGTCTTGTTCGGGTCGTTGAGCCGCTGCTCGTCCCCAATGGTGCGCCCACGAGTGGCGCCTTCGGTCTCCACCTTCATATTGATGGGCAGGGTGGTGACCAGGGTGGGATCCACGGCCACGCCCACGGCCAGCGGATCGTGCAGGCCACAACCACCCAGGTGGGGCGAGGTGGTCTCATAGGCCTTGATGTAGAAATCGGTCATGTCAGCCAGGAAGTTGCCTGCCGCAGTGCCCAGCTCCCGCCAGCGGGCGGTCTCCTTGTAGGTCAGCAGGGTCTGCAGGGTCACGTCCAGGCCGACCATGGTCACAGGCGCGCCGGAGCGGAAGAGCACGTCGGCCGCGTCCGGGTCCTGGGAGATGTTGGCTTCCTGCCAGGCGTCCACATTGCCCGGCACGGTCAGTGCCCCGCCCATGAGCACGATGGAACCGATGCGCTGGGCGATGTCAGGCTCCTTGGCCAGGGCGGCGGCGATGTTGGTCATGGGGCCGGTGGGCACGTAGACCAGATCCTTGCCGTAGGTGTTGACCGCATCGATGATGAAGTCCACGGCCGACTCCGTCTCCGCCTTGCGGTCCGAGTCGGGGATGGCCACGTCGCCGATGCCGTTCTCGCCGTGGATGAAGGCGGAGACGGGCAGCACCTCGAAGGAGTCCGCCTTACAGGCGTGGGACAGACCCGGGTAGACCTTGACCTCAGGATGACCCAGCAGGTCGGTGATGGCCAGATCGTTGCGGATGCCCTGCTCCAGGAGCACGTTGCCATAGGTGCCGGTTATGCCGATCAGCTCAACTTCGGGGCTGCCCAGGGCATAGGAGATAGCCAGAGTGTCGTCGACACCAGTGTCCAGATCGAGAATCAGCTTACGCATACAATGTTTCCTTTCATCGCCATGGCTGTATGGAACCATGGCCGTATGCATCCACGATGTCCTTGTGGTGGATGCTTGTTTATCATATGCGAAATCGAGCGGTTTCGCTCCCCTATGACATGCGCAAGTCGTGGACAATGTCCTCAAATGTTCATATCGCCCGCAACCAGGGCCCGGATGACGAATCCGGATAGCGAATCCAGCAGCTGGTTCTCCGGCTGATTCCACTATCCACAATGGCGAGCCGGACCGACGGGCCACTCCCCCAGATGCCTATGATTACTCTGATTATGCCCGGATGATCTGGCGAAAGGGGAGCCCATGGCTGCGATTCAAGGACGGCGGCGCAATCTGCAACTGATGACCGCCCTGGGTGTGCTGGCCGGCGGCCTCTATGGCTATACCTTGACCGTCATCTCCGGCGCGCTGATCGGCATGAACCTGGGCTCCGGCCCGGGCGGGCATCTGACTGCCGGCGAACAGGGCATGGTCACATCAGCCCTGCTGATAGGTGCCGCGTTGGGATCCTACCTGGCAGGCAGGTTCAACGACCGCTTCGGTCCCAAGCGCATCATCCTGACCGGCGCCCTGCTGGCCATCCCCGGAGCCCTGCTGAGCGCCCTGGCCCCCAGCCTGATCCTGCTTGGTCTGGGAAGATTGATCATCGGGGCTGGAATCGGCATGACCTCCACCATCGTACCCATCTACCTGGCCGATATGGTCGGCACGGAGGAACGCGGACGGGTGGTTTCGGTCAACTCGGTCATGATCGTGGTCTGGCAGCTGCTGGCGGTCAGTGTCAACGCCATCCTGGACCGGATGGGTGCCGACTGGCGGACCATGCTCTGGGCCCTGGTGCCTCCGGCCATCCTGCTGACCCTGCTGGCCTGCTTCCTGCATGACAGCCCGGCCCACCTGATCCGCCGTGGCCAATCGGACCAGGCAGCAGTCTTCCTGGAATCCACCCGCGACAAAGCAGAGGCCCGGGTGACCATGCAGGAGCTGTCGCATCCGGCGAGCGCGAAGACCGCCGGCTTCAAGGCCCCCTGGCTCCGGCGGGTGCTGATCGTGGGCATCGGCGTGGCCATGATCAACCAGCTGACCGGGCTGAACATCGTCAACTACTACGCACCGACCATTTTCACCGACACCCTGGGCTTCGACCCCTCCCTGTCCATGGTGGCCACCGTGCCCGTCATCCTGGTCTCCGCCATAGCGGCCATCATCGGAGGGTTGGGACTGATCGACCGCTTCGACCGCCGCGCCATTCTGGCTGTGGGACTTGCAGGCACCATCATCTTTCTGGCGGCCATCGGGGTCTGCTACCGGTTCGTCGGCATCCCGGGCAGCGGGTCACGGACTGCCGCCTGGATCATGATCGGCATGATGATGATCTACGTGGTCTTCGTCCAGGGCCTGGTGGCCCCGGTCACCTGGCTGCTCCTGTCCGAGATCTTCCCCCAGCAGGTCAAGAGCCGTGGCATGGGCTACGCCAACGTGGCCATGAACCTGACCAACTTCGGACTTTCCCTGGTCTTCCCCACACTGCTGGCCCGGCTGGGCGGCACCGGCACCTACCTGCTCTTCGCCCTGATCAATGTGTGCGCCCTGGTGTTCGCCTGGGTCATGGTGCCCGAGACACGAGGCAAGAGCCTGGCCCAGATTGAGCAGGAGGCCCGGTCCCGGGCATGAAATCGGGTATAAAAAGAGGGCGGAACCGCATGCCGACCCGCCCTTATGGAATCTGATATTGCAGATTCTGATACCTCAGATATTGAAGACCTTCTTGGCCAGCTTGGCGATGGTGTCGCCGCCCAGCTGTGCGACATCATTCTTGCACTGGTTGATCCTGCCGAAGAGCTGGTCCGCGTCGTTGTATGACAGGGGCTGGCCGATCTCCTTGGACAGGTCCACCAGCTGGTCGATGGTCTCCAGGTTGCTCAGCTTCTCTACCAAGGTCTTCTCGTCCATGAATCACTCCTCTGTAAGCGGCGGTGCAGACACCGGGGGCTTTACGCCATCGATGCCCACCTTTCTCTTCCCATCATAGCCAGCGAACGGATGAACCGGGCGCGCACGGGGGCTCAAATCAGGTCGTATGAGAAATCGTGGATCTGGTCCAGGGCCTGCTGGCTCTCCTCCAGCCAGGTCATGGCCACCGGATAGACGTGCCCCAGGGTCTGCAGGCGGTTGGGCCTCGGGTCATGCAGCTCGAAGTCGCGGCCCTTCCTGCACAGAATCCCGGCCAGCTTCAGAGCGTCGCCCTGCAGGAAGTCATCGGCGCTGGTGTTCAGGAATACCGGCGGCAGGTGGACCATATCAACCATGGTCGTCAGGTCGGCAACCTGGTCGCCCCCAGCCTGCACGAAGTTCCTGAAGAAGGATGGAGCAACCATAGTCAAGGCATCGGTGGGCGAGCCACTGGGTTGGAAACCATCCAGATTCACCGATAGGTAAGGAGTCAGGTCGAAAAGCCCTGAGACCAAGGCAGCGCCACGGGGCCGCAGCCCGGCAGGTTTCAGACCCAGCCTCTGCGCAAATTGGTCATCGGACTCCACAGCCAGAGCATAAAGGGCCAGGGTGCCTCCGGCCGAGTCTCCCGTTAGAAAGATACGATCAGGCGAAATCGGATACTCGTCCATGTGGTTCTTGATCCAGGTCAGGGCCGTCAGCACGTCATCCAGCTGGCCCATGAAGTCCGTGCTGGGGACCAGCCGGTAGTTGACCGAGAAGACCGCAAAGCCGCGCTGGGCCAGGTGGGTGCAGAAGTTCCGGTTGAGCTCCTTGTAGCCGTACATGAACCCGCCGCCGTGGATGTCAATGTAGACCGGGGTAACCCTGCCGTTGCGCAGCAGGGCATCATGAGGCAGGTAAAGATCCAGCTTGTGGGCTCGCAGACCATCGTCCACATAGGCGATATCGTTCAGGCAGTCCACCCCCTCGGGCACCTGCCAGTGACGGGAGCGGGGAGCGTCCATACGTCCGAAGGCCAGCCTGGAGCCCAGAACGGCCCGAACAATATCCGGACTGCAACCATCCAGATCCCCGTCGACCTCGGTCCAGCCCTCCAGGAGTTCGCGTTCCTCGTCGGTTACGGTCATTTTTGCATCATTGCTCATCATTCAGCCCTCATAACTCCAACCCGCACTGCTCTTTGCATCCGGTCTTGTGGGTTTACAGCTAATATACAATGCCGGCAAACGGACACTCCTGCCCCTGGTCGCGCTGCTGCCGGTAGAATGACGGAAACAGCGACAGAAAGGCCAAGGATGACAATCGCAAGCTACGAAGGCGTATCCGCGCTCTCCCTGGGCCTGCCGCCCACCACCGCCATTCCAGCAGCCAAGGGCGAACTGCCCATACGGGCTTTCACCACGCGACCGCCCGTCTCCTCACGGCTGCGCCAGCACTTCTCCACCAGCGTCGACAGAATCGTCATGCTGGCCCTGCTGCGGCCCGGGACCATCCCTGTGACGGATGGCGCGCACTGCCATGAGGTGCTGGTCATGGCCATCGGGCTGAAGACCCCCGATGTGCCGGAGGACGTGTTGGAACATATCGCCGCCATGCGCTCCTCAGGCATGGTCTTCATCACCATTCACCAGGGCGAAGAGGGCCTCGTCTGCACCCCGGCCGTCCGCCGGGCCCTGCCCACCAAAGCCGGTCATGAGACCAGACATACGCTCCACCTGGGCAGGCCTCGCCCTGCCGATAAGACCAAGTTGACCCTGGTCGGCGACGATATGGACCAGCTCTGGGACAGCCTGTGTGCCCAGGTGACCCTGGACCGGACTGACGGCACGGATCTGGACAGCCGCCTCGCCGTCCGCGAGCGCATCGACCTGCTCAAGGCCCAGGAGGCCAAGCTGGCCGGGGACCACGGCCGGGCAAGAACCACCCAGAACCGCAACACAGCCTTCGCCAAGCTCCAGAAGGTCCGTGCCGAGCTGAAGCAGCTTTCCGCCGATCATCAGACGGCAGAGAATTAGGACACAGAGTCTGGCCAGGTCCAGTCCGTCCCTTTAGGCTGGTCAGCGGTCTCAGCATGGTCACGCAACTAGGCGCTCTCGTCGGGAACATCCTTGTAGGCCAGGTATCTGCGGAGTTCGAAGGCTGTGGCCAGGATGGGATAATCGCTCAGGCGGCGGGGGTTGTAGCCTGTCTCTCTGGCCAGGGCATCCAGCCGGTTCTGCATGGTGTTCTTGTGGATGAAGAGCTCCTGGGCAGCGTGGGTGATGCTGCCGTTGTGGCGTGTGTAGGCACTGAAAACCCTCTCGAACCGATCGACGCGATCCGGCTCCAGGCCCGCAAAGACCTGATCCACAAAGGCCCGACACTGCTCAGTGGGCAGTGAGGTAATCAGCAGCCCCTCGCCCATCTGCTCATACCGATACTGCTGATCATCGGCAGTGAACCCGGCCCAGCGCGCAGCGACGCAGGCCTGCCGGTAGCTGTGCCAGTACTGGCCCGGATTCGCCTGAATCATCCCCGCACCCAGCACCACCTTGGAGCCGACTACCCTACCCAGGGCCTGACGCAGAGCAGTCACAAACTCATCAAGCTGGGCATCCTCCATCCGAGGCGCATAGATGCGAAAATCCCTGGGGCTCACGGCGAAAAGGGGAACCCCGAAGGACAGGCATGTCTGGCAGAGCCTCTCGTAGAGCCGATCCTGGTTGAGCCTTTCCAGCCGGATACCTGGCGCCCGCCCGACCAGAGCCCGCCGCGGGCCAGACAGATCCAGGTCCAAGGCCAGGGCCAGGGCGTTCATCAATTCGTCGTCCTTGTGTTCCAGGGTCAGCAGGTTGACCAGATTGCTGGTCATGATCCGCCGGTTGAATCGGGCGATCTGCTCCATGTTGGCGCAGAGCATGAGCTCGGTCATGCGCTCGATGATCCCGCCCAGAGCGCCCACCTTGTTCACTGGTCCCGTGATTCCGATGACCGCCACCACCGCATCGTTGAGCACCACCGGCACGTTGACCCCGTCACGGGCTCCCTGATAAGGATGCCGACGATCCACGGCAACGGTTTGGCCGTCAACAGCCGCCTGGCGGGCCGCCTCATGGAAGCTGCCTATGCGGGAAGGATCAGTGCTGGCCACCATGGTTCCCTCGGTGTCGAAAAAGTTGATATTGTACTCGATTACATCCTTGAGATTGTCGACGATTGTCTGCGCCGTCGCAGGGTCTATGGTCATGGTTCGCCTCCTTACGAACATGGTACATGAACCATTTTTGTCAGCGTCACCCATCGCTTTTCGAGTATGGGTGACCTGGCAAAAAGTGCATAACAGCGCCACACTGAAAGTGAGAAAAATTATGGGACCGTTACTGGTCCGGCAGCTACGACGATGCCGACCCTGGTCCCTGGCACAAGTTACGGATCAAAGGAACTGACATGGACATTACCCTGTCATGGTGGGCCGCCCTGCTGGGCCTGGCCCTGGCCATCATCCTCATTCTCTGGAAGCTCAACACCACCTATGCACTCATGCTTGGAGCCATCGTAGGCTGCCTGATCGGGGGCGCCTCCCTGGGCCAGACCGTCAACATCGTGGTGGCCGGCTCCCAGAGCGTCATGGGCACGGTAATCCGGGTCCTGGCTGCCGGCGTGCTGGCGGGGGTCATGATGGAGTCCGGCGCCGCCAACCGGATAGCCCGAGCCATAGTGGACGGCCTGGGCGAACGCATGGCCATCCTCTCCCTGGCCCTGGCCACCATGATCATCTGCGCCGTCGGGGTCTTCATCCCCGTGGCCGTCCTGATCGTGGCACCCATTGCCATCGAGGTCGGCAGCAGGCTGAAGATTTCCAAGCTGGCCCTGCTGATCGCCCTATCCGGGGGTGGCAAGGCCGGTAACATCATCTCCCCCAACCCAAACACCATCGCCGTGGCCTCGGGGTTCCACGTACAGCCCTCGGCAGTCATGATCGGTAGCTTCATCCCGGCCCTATGCGGACTGGCCATGGCCGTCCTGCTGGCCACCATCATGCAGCATCGCGGGCGGATCGTCACCATGGACGACCTGGGCGAGGATGCGGCTAAAGCCTCCAAGGACAAGGATCTGCCCTCTCTGGGACGCTCCCTGGTGGCCCCGATCACCGCCGTGGTCCTGCTCCTGCTCAATCCCGTGGGTTCCATTCTGCACATCGGTCTGCTGGAGCGGTTCCAGGTGGATGCCATGTACATCCTGCCCCTGGCATCTATCCTGGGTCTGCTGGCCATGGGACAAGGCGGCAAAATCCTCACATACACCAGCGCCGGCCTGCAACGCATGGTTGATGTGGTTCTCATCCTGATCGGAGCCGGAGCCCTGGGCGGGCTGATCACCAGCTCCGACCTGCCCAAGCAGATCGTCAACCTCATCCACGCCATGGGCGTGCCTGGGTCCATGCTGGCCCCCATCGCCGGCATTCTCATGGCCGCGGCCACAGCCTCCACTTCCACGGGCGTCATCCTGGGCAGCAGCTCCTTCGGCAAGTCCATCCTGGCCTTTGGCACCTCGGGGGTGGCCGCCGCCGTCACCATGCAGGCGGGCGCCACGGTCATCGACCAGCTGCCCCACGGCAACTACTTCCACGTCACCGCCAAGTCCATCAACATGACCCTGGGCGAGCGGATGAAGGTGGTCCCCTTTGAGTTCCTGGTGGGTCTGACCATGACCCTGGTGGCCATGCTGGTCTATCTGGTCTTCTGAATCGACGAGTCAGGAAAGGCAACAAACCATGAAAATCATCATCGCACCCGATTCCTTCAAGGGCAGCCTGACCGCCAAGGAGGCTGCAAAAGCCATCGAACGCGGATTGCGACGCAGCCCCCTGAAGGCCGAAATGGTCCTGGTGCCCATGGCTGACGGTGGCGAGGGCACAGTCCAGTCCCTGGTCGATGCCACCTCAGGCCACATGATCCAGACCCAGGTCACCGGCCCCTTGGGTCAGACCGTGAACGCCAGCTACGGCATTCTGGGCGACGGACGGACTGCCGCCATCGAGATGGCTGCGGCCAGCGGCATCCAGTTCGTCAACGAACAGACCCGTGACCCCCTGGTCACCACCACCTACGGCACGGGCGAACTGATCAGCAAAGCCCTGGACCAGGGCGCGCAGGAGATCATCGTCGGCCTTGGTGGTTCGGCCACCAACGACGGCGGCGCCGGCATGGCCCAGGCCCTGGGTGCCCAGCTCCTGGACGCTGACGGACATGAGCTGACCCAGGGTGGAGCGGCGCTGGCAAGGCTGGACCGGATCGACATCTCCGGGCTGGATCCCCGTCTGGCCCACACCCGCATTCGCCTGGCCTCGGACGTGACCAACCCCCTGACCGGCCCCGAAGGAGCCTCGGCCGTCTTCGGACCGCAAAAGGGGGCGGACCCATCCATGGTGGCCACCCTGGATGCGGCCCTGACCCACTATGCTGCCGTCATTCGCAAGGACCTGCATCGGGAGGTGGAGACCAAGCCGGGTGCTGGGGCCGCCGGTGGTCTGGGCGCAGGATTCCTGGCCTTCACCCCGGCCGTCATGGCCTCAGGCGTCAACATCGTCGTGGAGACCACCCGTCTCAAGGAACTGGCCCACGGCGCCGATCTCTGCTTCACCGGCGAGGGCGGCATCGACTTCCAGACCGGTTTCGGCAAGACCCCCATGGGCACAGCCCAGGCCGTCAAGGAGTCCTCCCCAGACTGCAAGGTCATCGCCCTGGCGGGCAACGTGGGAGCCGGGACCGAAAAACTCTACAAGGTGGGCATCGACGCCATCTTCAGCATCAGCCCCGGTGCCGTCAGTCTTGAGGATGCCATGGCCAAGGCCGCCGACAACCTATCCGCAGTGGCCGAGAACATCGGCAGGCTTCTGGCCTGATTCGGCCCTCGGATCAGCAAAACAACAAGGAGGCTCCGGATGCCTTGCACACCCGGAGCCTCCTGTAATCAGAACCCCTGTCATAACCCCTGTTTGGCATAACCTTCAGCAACCATGCCGAACAGTGGGAAGTGAGAAGTGATCAGTCGAATTCGGTGATGACCGAACGGATGACCTCGCCGTTGACCAGCTGCTTGTAAGCCTCATCAATCTGGCTCAGCTTGATGTGCTGGCTGACGATGTCATGCATGTTCAGCCGCCCGTCCACAGCGAAGTCGGCATACATGGGGATGTCGTGCTTGATGTTGGTGGAGCCCATCCACACGCCCTTGAAGCCGCGCTGGTGAACCAGCAGGTCGGCCGGGTTGATCTCCAGGGAGACCGTGGCATCCGGCTTGGTCAGACCGATCGGGTAGGCGGTGCCGCCCACGCCCAGCATGTCCCAAGCCTGCTTCATGGTGACGGGCAGACCGATGGCCTCGAAGGCCTGGTCCACGCCGCCGTCAGTCAGCTCGCGCACCTTGGCCACAGGATCCTCGTTCTTGGAGTTGATGACGTCGGTGGCGCCGAACTTGCGGGCGAACTCCAGCTTGTTGTCCAGCAGGTCGATGGCGATGATCCGCTTGGCACCGGAGATCCGGGCTCCCGAGATGATGTTCAGGCCAATGCCGCCGGTACCGATGACGGCCACGGTGTCGCCAGGACGCACATGGGCGGTGTTGATGGCCGCTCCGGCTCCGGTGATGGTGGCGCAGCCGATGCAGGCAGCCTCATCCCACTTGACCTGGTTGTTGACCACAGCCAGCTGGTTCTCGTGAATCAGGGCCTTCTCGGCGAAACCGCCGGTGCCGAAGGCCTGGGTGATGGGCCGGCCATCAGGGAAAGACAGACGGGGCTTCTCGCCCGCGCCACGCACGCACTCCTGCTGCTGGGTGCAGGACTGGGGCTGGCCCTTGAGACAGTTGGCGCAGTGTCCACAGACCTGCTCCAGGGAGGCCACCACGTGGTCGCCCACCTTGATCCCGGACACCTCTGGGCCCACGGCCTCGACGATGCCCGAGATCTCATGGCCGATCACAGCCGGGAAGGGGAAGAACTTGTCGTCATCCTCGACCAGATGCAGATCCGAATGGCACAGACCCGAGGCCTGCACATCCACCAGGACCTCCGCACCGATGGGGTCGTCAATGATGATCTCCTCGGGCTGGGCAAAGCCCTTGCCGATGCCGTAGGCAATCGACGCCTTGATCTTCTGAGGCATAAACCATCTCCTAATCACAATGCCGCACCGGCCTCATGCCAGGTAGGGCAAAAACAACGTTGAATATTCCGCTGTGGCCACGGCCATCCTCAATGTATGCACCGCTACCGCAGACCACTTTCATGCTAGCAGTAAAGAGAGGCCAATCAGCATTTAGACTGGCCCGGGAAAGGGCCTACGGCGATTCCTCGACGGGGGGCCCCAAGCATCCATAGAATGGGCTTCATGTGTGGACGATTCGCGGCCGACCTGGACTACTCCAGCCTGGCCCAACACTACAGTGCCCGGCAGGCTCCCGGACTGCCCGAACCCTCATGGAACATCAGCCCCGGGTCGGTCATCGCCCTGGTGGCCCAGGACCGACACGGGCAGCGGCACCTGCATCCGGCCCGCTGGAACCTGGTCCCCTCCTGGTCCGAAAGCGATCGGATGACCTACCCCACCCACAACGCCCGGGTGGAGAGCGCCCTGACCAAGCGGACCTACGCGGACTCGGCCAGGAGTCAGAGGGCCATCATTCCGGCCAGCGGCTACTACGAGTGGACAACTGACCACCAGCCCTACTACTTCCAGGCCCCCGACGGCCACACCCTGAACATCGCCGGACTCTACTCCTGGTGGCGTGCCAGGCCTGGTCAACCCTGGCTGCTGACGGCCACCATCCTGACGACGCAGGCCACGCCGGGGGCCGCCCGGGTGCACGACCGGATGCCCCTGCTGATCACTGATGAGAACGTGGACCCCTGGCTGGACCCAGGCATAGAGGGCAGCACGATCCTGCCCCAGGCTGTGGAGCCTGGCCGTCATGCTTCTGAAGAACTGACCATGCACCCGGTGGCGCCCCTGAAGGGGGACGGTCCGGAGCTGACCGAGGCTATGGCCCTGGACCAGAGGGTCAAGAGAATTTAGAGGGTTCGAAGGATTCAGATGGTGAAGCCCAGCTCCCGCGCCGCCTCGGTGGGGACCGGGTCGTAGGCCCAGTACTCGCTCAGGTTGTCATCGGAGGACAGGCTGCGAATCTCGGCCTTGTCGATGTAGACCTCACCCGACAGATGGTCGGTCTCATGCTGGAAGATGCGGGCCGGCCAGCCGTGCATGTGCTGGTGATGCTTGCGCCCGGAACGGTCCTCCCAGCTGGCCGTGATGTCCAGCCAGCGCCGCCGGACCGCCTGGAATCCTTCCAGGGACAGGCATCCCTCATAGAAGGCTGCGGTCTCCTGCCCGATAGGCTCATAGGAAGGGTTGATGATGACCCTGAAGGGCAGCTCGTCGATCTGGCGCGGATCATCCTCATCGTCGCGGACATGGTCCTCGATGACGGCGATGGCCAGGCCCAGGCCCACCTGGGGTGCCGCCAGCCCCACGCCCGGGGCCTCAAGCATGGTGGCCCGCATGGCCTTGAGCAGCCTGTTCAGGGTCTTGGCTGCCAGCTGACCCTTGTAGGGCCGGGCCTGCTGACGCAGGACGGGCTCGCCCATCTGCACGATGGGCAGGAGCTCCTCGTTGCCGGCTTCGGCCAGCATGGATTCCACCCGATAGTTGAGATCGGCATCGAAGGCCGCCTTTCTGCCGAACATGGATGATTCCGCCTTTCCTGGGTCGTTGGTTCAGATGGCCAGCTCGTCGGCCACGACCGAGGCCAGCCGCTGGCAGACCTGGTCGGCCTGCTCCTGGGTGGCCGCCTCGACCATGACCCTGACCAAGGGCTCGGTGCCCGAGGGCCGCAGCAGGACCCGGCCGGTGTTGCCCAGCATCCGCTCCTCCGCCTCGACCGCATCCTGAACCTTGGCGTTGGTGCGGGCCGCGTTCTTGTCCACGCCGGAGACGTTGATCAACTGCTGGGGCAGCTGTGGGAAGTCGGCGGCCAGCTCCTTGAGACTCTTGCCCGAACGCACGACCTCCTTGGCCAGGGTAAGGGCCGTCAGGGTACCGTCTCCTGTGGTGGCGAACTCCCGGTTGATGACGTGCCCGGACTGCTCACCGCCCAGGGTGTAGCCGCCACGCAGCATCTCCTCAAGAACGTAACGGTCGCCCACAGCCGTCTGGACGGTGACGATGCCCATCTGCTTCAGGGCCAGCTTCAATCCCAGGTTGCTCATGACGGTGACCACCAGGGTGTCGTTGGCCAGCTTGCCTTCGCGCTGCTTGGCGCGGGCCAGGATGCCCATGATCTGATCGCCGTTGACCATGTTTCCCTCTTCGTCCACGGCCAGACAACGGTCGGCATCCCCGTCAAAGGCCACACCCATGACCGCATCCGAGGCCTTGACCATGGCCTGCAACTGCTCGGGATGGGTGGAGCCGGCGTGCTTGTTGATGTTGTAGCCATCGGGCGAGGCGTTGATGACCACTACATCCGCTCCGGCCCGGCGCAGGGCCTCGGGGGCTACCACCGAGGTGGCGCCGTTGGCGCAGTCGGCCACAATCCGCAGGCCGTCCAGGGGCTTGGGCTGGGTCTTGTCGGGTGCGACGGGGGCCACAGCCTCCACCAGGTGGTCGATGTACATGTTGGTGGCGGTCACCGTGTCATGGGAGACGCGACCCACGCCCTCACCCACCGGGCGCTCCCAGTCCTGGCCCAGGACCGCTTCGATGTCGTCCTCCTTGGAATCCTGGAGCTTGAAACCACCCCGGGCGAAGAACTTGATGCCGTTGTCGGGCATGGGATTGTGGGAGGCGGAGATGACCGCCCCCATCTCCACGTTCAGCACGCTGGTCAGGTAGGCGATGCCCGGGGTGGGAATGATGCCCACGTCAATCACGTCGAAGCCGCCCGAAGACATGCCGGCGGCCAGGGCCGAGGCCAGGAAGTCCCCGGAGACCCTGGTGTCGCGGCCGATCAGGGCCCGTCGGCGGCCTGCGGACCGATCCGCGCCACGGCCCAGGACACGGACTGCCGCATCGCCCAGATCCAGGGCCAGCTGTGCAGTCAGGTCTCTATTGGCTAAACCGCGTACACCATCGGTACCGAATAATCTGGGCATTTGCTCTCCTCCGAACGTACCAGCCTGCATTCAGGCAACAGATTCATTATGGCCCCGCCCCTGACCCGTCGCCACCCGGGTCGGGGCGGGCGGAATACTCAGCGCAGACGCTCGTTGTATTCGCGGACCTTGAGGATGCGCCTGGAGGACTCCACGTTCTGGATGATCATCCCGCGCAGGGCCTTGGGGGCCTCGGCGTGGTCGGCCAGCCAGGCGTCACCCGCCTTGACCAGGGCGGCCGGATCAGCCTTGGTCGGGTAGAGCCCTCCTGCCGACAGCGGGTTGAGCAGGGTCTCCGCGATGTGGAAGGTCTTCTGGGCCCAGACCTGGTCCACAGCCGCAAAGAAGCGGTCCACGTAGGGCGCGAAGAGCTCCTGGTCCCCTGAGCCGGAGAAGCCGTCAGCCAGGGCCTCGATCTGCGAGTTGGTCAGATCCTCGTTGTGCAGGGCCTGATCCCAGGCCCAGGCCTTGGCCTCGGCCGTCGGACGGGCAGCCCGGGCGCCCATGGCGAACTCGCGGTTCTCCGTGGTGTCTTTCGCGGCCAGCTCCCGGTCGATCTCCCCGTCAGCCAGCATGTCGTGGGCGGACAGGGCGTGGATGATCAGCCAGCGGGTGTTGTTGTCGATGGTCAGCCCCTCCAGCTTCAGGTCGCCATTCAGCAGACCGCGGGCGTGATCCTCGAAGTCGGCGTCGTCCCCGTAGCCCAGGTAGGCGCGGACAAGCTGGAACTGTTCGTCGGACCCGGGCTGGGCCTTCATGGCCAGCTCCCAGAGCGTGCTGGCCACCAGCTGCAGGATGGGCTGACGGCGGCGGGAGGCGGTGAAGTGGTGGGCGGCCGTGGAGATCTGAGAGAGGGCGTAACGGAAGGTGGTGGACTGATGCTCGGTGGCCAGGGCCTTCAGGCTCAGGCTGATGAAGCGCTCAGCAGGGAACTGTGCATCCCGGGTCATATCCCAGAGGCTGAGCCAGACCACGGCCCGAGCCAGACGGTCCTCGATCCGGTAGAGGTTCTGCGTGGCATACTCCAGGGAATCCTGATCCAGACGCAGCTTGGCGTAGGTCAGGTCGTCGTCGTTGATCAGGATCAGGGCCGGACGCTTCTTGCCAACAACCTGGGGCACTTCGGCTCCCTGGCCGTCCAGATCCAGCTCGAACCGGTCTGTACGCACCACCTTGCCGGACTGGTCCTCGTCATAGAAGCCCACAGCCAGGCGGTGGGGACGCAGGACAGGATGCTCCTCAGGGGCTGTCTGGTCGATCCGCATGGCGGTTATGATCCCCCGCTCGTCGGTCTGCACCTGGCTGGTCAGCGTGGTGATGCCGGCCTCCTCGAGCCAGAGCCGGGACCAGTTGCCCAGGTCGCGGCCGCTGGTCTTCTCCAGCTCGGTCAGCAGATCCTTCAGTGTTGCGTTGCCGTGGGCATGGGCAGTCAGATAGTTGTGGATGCCCTGGAAGAAGCGTTCACGGCCCACGTAGGCGACCAGCTGCTTCAGGACAGAGCCGCCCTTGGCGTAGGTGATGCCGTCGAAGTTGACCTCGGTGTCATGCAGGTCGCGGATGGGGGCCACCACCGGGTGGGTGGTAGGCAGCTGATCCTCGGTCAGGGCCCAGCTCTTCTCGCCGGAGCAGAAGGTGGCCCAGTCGTCGGTCCATTCGGTGGCCTCGGCGGTGGCCAGGGTCGACATGAACTCGGCGAAGGACTCGTTCAGCCACAGGTCGTTCCACCACTTCATGGTCACCAGGTCGCCGAACCACATGTGGGCCAGCTCATGCAGGACGGTCTCCACACGGCGGTTGATCTGGGCCCCGGTGGCCTTGGACTCGAAGACGTAGGAGTCGCGGAAGGTGACCAGGCCGATGTTCTCCATGGCGCCCGCGTTGTATTCGGGCACGAAGATCTGATCGTACTTGGCCCAGGGGAAGGGCAGGTCCCAGGTCTTGGCGTAGAAGGCAAAGCCCTTCTTGGTCACGTCGAAGAGGTATTCGGCATCCCCGTCCAGGGAGTCCTTCAGCGCCTGCCGGCAGTACAGGCCCATGGGGATGGTCCGTCCGTCCTCGTTTTGATACTCACTGGTCCATTGGGCGTAGGGTCCGGCGGCGAAGGCGGTCAGGTAGGAGCTCATGACCGGGGTGGTCTGGAAGACCCAGCGGGTCACGCCCTCGGTCCGGCCGCCCTCCAGGGTTCCCTCGGCGGTGCGGCTGTCCAGGTCCTGATGGGAGGCGGGAGGCATGTTGGACAGGACCGTCCAGGATGCCGGGGCGTCCACGGTGAAGTCGAAGACCGCCTTGATGTCCGGCTGGTCGAAGACGGCATAGACCCGGCGGGCGTCGGGCACCTCGAATTGGGAGTAGAGGTAGACGTTGCCGTCCGAGGGGTCCACGCTGCGATGCAGTCCCTCGCCTGTGCGCGAATAACGGCAGAGGGCCTCCACCCGCAGCTGGTTGTGCTCGCGCAGGTCGTTCAGCTCAATCCGGTCGTCCCGGAAGGCCAGGGCCGGGTCCAAACGCTGGCCGTTGAGCTCGATCAGACTGACCTGGTCGGCGATCAGATCCACAAAGGTGGACTCCCCTGGCCGTGCATCAAAGTCGATCAGGGCTGTGGAGGGGAAGGTGGCAGGCCCCTTGGTCAGGTCCAGATTGACCTTGTAGCTGATATTGGATACGACGACGGCTCGCTCTTCTGCTTCCACACGAGTCAGATTGGCTCCGGGCATGAATTTCCTTTCGTGCATGGATGTCGGTGCCCCCACCGGCATCGGCATAGGTCCTGTATGGATATGGCATGTCAAGTCTAATGCGGGCACCAGCCGACGGGCCAGCAGGAGGATTCCCCTCTTTTCTCACGGCGCAGTCCGGACGGGAATAGCCGGACCTCCAGGCGGTTGTTCATGGTCGTTGCCTTATGAGTCTGGCAGAAAGGAAGCGTCATGCAGGTCCGGACCGGGTTTACCACACAGCAGCTCAACATGCTCTGCCAGTACTCCTACGGAATCGGTCGAGGGGATGTCAAGACCCGTCCGGGCCTGCATTGGTTCGAGGATCCGGCCCTGGGCAGCTACTGGGTGCTGCGATCCCGCTACTGCCCCGAAAACGGCTTCGAAGGGATGATCGCCGCCCCGAATCTGGAAGATGGCCCGGACTATGCCCATTTGGTCGTGGTCTATGCAGGCACCAATCTGCGTGACGACCCCCGCCACGACATCCATGCCGCGCTGACCTGCTTCCTGCCACCGCTGAACGGAGAGCCGGGACAGACACAGCAGGCAGACATCCTGGCCAAGCAGGCGCTTGACCTGGCCCGACGCAGAACTGGAACCGACCGTGGGTTGTTCTTTACCGGACATAGCCTGGGCGGAGGACTGGCCCTGATCCAGGCAGCTGAGCAGGACCTGCCCGCCAGGGTCTTCTGCGCCGCCGACCCCTGGCGGGTGCTGGACCAGGAGCAGCGTCAGCGGGTGGCCCGTCACCACGGGGACGGCAAGTTCCTGGACTACCGTCTAGGCAACGACAGGGTGACAGGAACCGCCAACCGTCTACTGAGCGGACAGGCCGACCGCAGCGCCTGTGTGGTCTGGTGCGGCAAGGGGCCCAGCAGGTTAGGACACTGGCTGGGCGACTTCGGTTTCGACCAGGGTGGCGAGGTCCTGACCGAAACTCCTATTACCGTGGCCACATATCCGCGGTAATATGAGAATTGGGCGGTCTCCAATGAGGGAGCGTCACCTGCCCGCAGGGATGTCATGTTGGGTATTCAACTTCGTCCGTGCAGGGCTACACGCATATCAGAGAGGATATACGATATGAAAGCATTGATGTACTACGGCAAGGAAGATGTACGCCTGGAGGACATTCCCGAGCCCGAGCTCAAGCCGGGGACCATCAAGATCCATCCCGCCTTCACAGGCATCTGCGGTTCCGACCTTCACCTCTACTATGATGGCGAGCAAAACGGCGGCAACTCCAAAGACACCCCCCACCCTCTTTCCGGGGAGACCCTGCCAGTGGTCTTCGGCCATGAGATCTCGGGCACCATTGAGGCCATTGCCGATGATGTGCACACCGACATGAAGGTGGGCGATTCCGTGGTAGTCGAGGCCGAGATGGCCTGCGGAGAATGCCCAGCCTGCAAGGCCGGCAACTACAACGACTGCTCAAAGCTGGGCTTCATCGGCATCAACGGCTGGGGCGGCGGCATGAGCGAGCACATGGTGGTGGCCGCCGAGCGCGTCTTCCCCGTGGGCGACCTGCCCCTGGATCAGGCAGCCCTGATCGAACCCTTCTCAGTGGCCTACCACGCCGTGCGTCTGATCCACACCGAGCCCGGGCAGACCGCCCTGGTCGGCGGAGCAGGACCTGTCGGCCTGCTGCTGGGAACCGTGCTCAAGGCCAAGGGACTCAAGGTCATCATGTCCGAGCTCTCCCAGGCCCGCAAGGACAAGGCCCTGCAGTCCGGTGCCGCTGACCTGGTCGTCGACCCCAGCAAGGAGGATCTGCTGGAGCGGGTCAAGACCGAGACCGATGGCCGTGGCGCCGATGTGGCCTTCGACGCGGCTGGCGCCGGACCGGTGGTCCACCAGCTTCTGTCGGCACTCAAGGCCCAGGGCAGCCTGGTCGTCGTGGCCATCCACGTCAAGCCCATCAGCCTGGACCTGACCATGGAGATGGGCTTCGGCGAAAAGCTGATGTCGGGGTCCATGGGATACGCCAACGATCATGCCGATGCCATCAAGCTCATCCATGACCGGAACATCGACCTGTCCACCTTCATCACCGACCGGATCAAGATCGAGGACATCGTGGACAAGGGCTTCCGTCCGCTGCGTGAGGACGCGGAAAACCACGTCAAGATCATCGTGAGCATGTAAGCACTCCCTTTTTTACTGATAACACTGAAGGCTCCGGCCGTCCATCTGGGCGACCGGAGCCTTCAGTATCAGTATGCAGGCAGCGGCGATCAGTCCTGCGACTGCACGTCGGTGGCGATGTCGGCCACCACGGGCACAATCATGGGCCGACGGTGCAGCTTGCGGGATATCCAGCCGCCCAGGGTGCGGCGCATCATCTGCTGGAGCTGGTAGGTACCGGTGGTCCCCTTGGACATGGCATCCTCAAGCTGATCGACAATCTGGGAATTGATGGACTTGAACTCACTCTCGTCCTCGGCCACGGCGTTCAGGTAGAGCTTGGGGCCGGAGACGACCTTGCTGGTCTCGGTGTCGACCACGGCGAAGGCGGAGACGAAGCCCTCGGTGCCCAGAATCCTGCGCTGCTCCAGCTCATCATCGGTCAGCTGGCCCACGGAGTCGCCGTCCACATAGACGTATCCGCAGGGCACGGACCCGACCACGGCGGCCTGGCCATGGTAGAGGTCCACCACGTCGCCGTCCTCGGCCAGGACCACGTTCTGCGGATCCACGCCGGTCTTGACGGCAATCAGGCCGTTGGCCACCAGATGCCGGTTCTCGCCGTGGATAGGCATGGCGCACTTGGGCTGCACGATGTTGTAGAAGTGCAGCAGCTCGCCCTCATCGGAGTGGCCGGAGACGTGGATGGCCGCGTTGTCGCGGTTGACCACCTTGGCGCCAAGGCGCACCAGCTTGTTGATGACCTTGTAGACCTCATGCTCGTTGCCGGGAATCAGCGAGCTGGCCAGGATGACCGTGTCGAACTCATTGATGGTGATGTCGCGGTGGGTCCCGTCGGCTATGCGGCCCAGAGCCGCCATGGGCTCGCCCTGGGATCCGGTGCACATGTAGACGATCTTCTCGTCGGGGATGCTGTGGGCGTCCTTGAGGTCGACCACGGTGTCCTCGGGCAGATGCAGGTAGCCCAGGTCGGAGGCGATGGACATGTTGCGGACCATGGACCGGCCGGCGAAGACCACCTTGCGGCCGAACTTGTGAGCGGCGTCGACCACCTGCTGCACCCGGTGGACGTGGCTGGAGAAGGAGGCCACGATGATCTTGCGCTGGGCCTCGGCGAAGGCCTTGTCCAGGGCGGGGGCGATGGAAATCTCAGGCTTGACGAAGCCGGGGACCTCGGCGTTAGTGGAATCGACCATGAGCAGGTCCACGCCGGACTCGCCCAACTTGGCGAACTCGCGCAGATCGGTCAGGCGGTGATCCAAAGGCAGCGGGTCGATCTTCATGTCGCCGGTGTCGATGATGTGACCCGCAGGAGTGCGCACAGAGACGGCCAGTGCGTCAGGGATGGAGTGGGTGACCGCCACGAACTCCAGATTGAAGGGGCCCACCTTGAGCTTGTCACGGCCCTTGACCTCAACCTCGGTGGGCTTGAGATGGTGCTCCTCGCACTTGGCATCCACGAATCCCAGGGTCAGCTTGGAGCCAATCAGGGGGATATCCGGACGCAGCTTGAGCAGGTAGGGCACGCCACCGATATGGTCCTCATGCCCATGGGTCAGCACCAGGGCATCCACCTGGTCCAGCTTGTCCTTGATATAGCTGAAGTCAGGCAGAATCAGGTCCACGCCCGGCTGCTCCTCCTCCGGGAAGAGCACACCGCAGTCGATCAGCAGGATGTGACCGTTGTACTCGATCACGTTCATATTGCGGCCGATCTCCCCCAGACCCCCAAGCGGAACGATACGCATGGAGCCCTTGCGGTACTTGGGAGGAGCAACCAGATGCTGCTCGGTCTGGGTGCCCTTGCCGCGGGCGATGGCGCCGTTGCGGCGACTACGGGATTCACCCCGGGACCTGCTTGACCCCTGCTTACCGTTCTTGGAGGAGGACCGACGATTTCTGCTCTTGCCGGTCGTGTTTGATTCTTCTTGTTTTCTTGCCATTGTCACTTGTGTTTCCATTATCTGTACCCCCGTCTGATACAGGGGCGACGCTTGGTTGCTTGTCAGGAACGCATCAGCCCTGCGGCCTTCATGCCTTTCTCGGCTTGGATCAGCTGGTCCTTGCCGGGCCCAAGATTAGGGAGCCTCATCGTCGTGCTGTCCAAGACACCGGCCACTTTCAGAGCGGCCTTGGCCATGACCGCCTGCTGCCCTTGGCCGTTCAGAGCCTGCACCAGCGGGTCCAGACGCACGGCCAAATCCCGTGCGCCATCCAGGTCCCCGGCATCGAAGTCGTCGGCCAGGCGCTTCATGGGTCCGGAGGCTACATGGGCGATCACCGAAATGACACCGACCGCACCCAGGGCAAGGAAGGGCAGATAGAGCCCGTCATCGCCTGAATACCAGGTCAGGCCGGTCTCCTGGCGTTTGCGGGGCATGGAAGCCAGGTCGCCCGTGGCATCCTTGACGGCCTCCACATGCGGCAATTCGGCAAGACGACGGTAGGTATCCACAGTCACGTGCAACCCAGTGCGGCCAGGTACATCGTAGAGCACGATAGGACGATCCACAGACCGGCAGACGGACCTGAAATGCGCTACAACCCCATCCTGGGAGGGCCGCGAATAGTAGGGCATGACCACCAACAGGGCATCCGCCCCGGCCTCCTGGCTCATCTCGGCCATGCGTACCGTGTGCGCCGTGTCATTGGAGCCTGCTCCAGAGATGACGGGCACATCGACGGCATCCTTGACGGCTCGTACCAAATCGACTTTCTCTTCCATGTGGGTGGCCGGGGATTCACCGGTGGTGCCGTTGACCAGCAACCCATCCGCCCCATCAGCCACAAGCCTGCGGGCCAACTTGCCGGCGGCCTCAAAATCCACGGACCCATCATGGTTCATGGGGGTGACCATGGCCGGCACGACCCGCCCAAACGGGGCCTTGTCCAACAGATGGGTTTGAAGCTCAGACATACCTCAACGCTACTTGCAGACGGGGACTCATCGCCCTCGCGACACCCTCCCCCTCCCACTGTCAGTCTTGGACAGGCAACGTGCGCCGAACTTCCACCGTCCCTGCCCAAATCAATAAAAGGGGAAAGAGACGGTTCCCAGCAACATAAGCCAGAAGGCAGGGCCAGCCAGGTCACCCTGCCGCCTCCCACGCTGCGCGTACCCGTGCCTATCCATCACCTGGCACTGCTCAGCCAAGCAGAGAGCAGCATCCCGGGGCAAGCTCATTGATCCTGTGCGGCGGTGCCGCCGCGATACAGGGCGGCCACCAGGGTCATCAGGTCGAAGATCAGCGCCCAGGCCGCCAGCCACTCGAAGGAGGCATCACGGTCGTCGCCCGCACAATAGTCGATCGCCCACAGATCCTGCAGAAACCACAAGGCGCCCGTTGCGCCCACCGCCACGCACCAGGGCAGGCACGACAAGGGGGAACCCCCGAACAGCAGGCACAGCATCCACGACGGCAGCACACACGACACGGCCGAAGCCGCCCAGGCCGCCACACGGCCACGCACCCAATCAGACACAAACCGCAGCCAGGTCACCCCGGCCACCACCAGCACAGCCACCGACACGAGCACCCAACGCATCACCCCCGGATTCGCGCCGGTCATCGCGCCGAACGTCACCCCCCAGCAGGGCATCATCGGCATCGTCAGCGCCAGGCACCAGAACCCCGGACGCCCCCCACGGCTCTCAAACCGGTCCAAAAACCACCACATCGTAAAAACCGAGAGCAGGCCCGCCAAGCCGAACTCCACAAAACGGTACCGTACCCACAGCTCCTCCTGGTCGTACAGGAACGCCCAGCCAGGCACAAACCCCGCCAGGAAAGCCGCCCCGTACACCGCCAGCTTGCGCACCACGCCGGCACGGGAAAAGGCACGCTCCCCCGCGGGCGCATGACGCGCACACCCCGCCACCCGCGACATGACCGAAGACGCACTCTCCAGCCAGGACCTCCCCACAGGAAGCCGCAAGGAACCAGAAACACCATCAGCCATCACACACAACCCTCCCGTTCAAAGCATCGAATCCACCACTTGGCCCACCGGAGCGTTGATTCCGGTCTTGTATCAGTGCCGTTCATATTGGTCTCTTTCCATCTCACATCGTCGGAGTTCGTCCTACTCCTGCGCAAGCACGGACCCCAAGACCCGACCAACGGTGAGAAGGGCTTCGAATAACCAAGGCCCTCAGACACCAGCGTCTTCCACTGACACCGTTTTTATCCTGATTACAGACTCGCCGCTTCAAGGCACGACATCGTCTTTGACCACGGAGGGGACGGACCGGTCCAGCCCGCCCCGCGCAGCCGACATCATCGGCTGGCGTCGTCGTCATCATTGGAGGCTCCCAGGAGGGAGGCGATCAGCACGATCAGATCGAACACCAGCGCCCAGGCCGCCAGCCACTCGAAGGCCGCGTCACGATGCGTGCTCGCGCACTTCCCGATCGCCCACATGTCCAGCACGAACCACAAGGCACCGACAACACCCACCACGCAGCACCAGAACAAGGACACGCCAGCCGACCCCGTCACCCTGGCCAGCATCCAGGACGGCACCACGCACAACACCACCATCACCGCCCACGACAAGAACCCGTTGCGCACCAGCCGCATCGCCACCGGAAACACCAACACCCCGACAACCACCAGCACAGCCACCGACACCAGAACCCACCGGAACACGCCACCCGAGGTACGACCGACAGACCCGAATACGATGCCGAACCCCGGAGCGCACGGAAGCGACAACACCACAAACCAAGGCCCAGGACGCCCCTTCCCATCCTCATACCGCCCCAACAGGACAACCACAGCAAAAATAGAGAACAGTACGGGAAACGCAGCTTGGCCTATCCGCATGCGCACCCAATCCTGGCTATCGTCGTATAGGAAGTACCAGCCGCAGGCGAACCCGGCCACATAGGTCAACGCGTACAGCACCGTCTTCCACAGCACCCCGCCCAAGGAGAACTCACGGGCGCCAGGCCGCGCATGCGGGACGCTCCCGACCACACGCGACATCACCGACGACAGGACAAACGCATCAACCCGATCCCCAGCGCCATCCGACACCCCGCCGACACCAACACCCCCGCCGCTCGACTCAGACATCACCACCACCCATCTTTCACTCTTTCCGCTACTGCAGGGGAATCACTGTCCGTTCGGGTCCACTGGGTACTGCGCTGTGCCAGTCTGACTCGTACCTAAGCTCCCGTTATCGACAACTGGATGACGGCGACGCGAGGGGACGCACATGATGACCAGCCGGATGACCACGGCCAGAAGGAGGATGATGATCCCCAGGGGCGAAGGGGCGGAGGGATCCAGCCCTTCCAAGGTATCCGACACCATCGAACCGACAACCAGACCAAAGCCCACCACAATCAGCAGGTAGAGGACAAGCGCCAGCCACCCCGACAGGCCCAGGTCATGCAGACGCCGCACCGTCAGGGCATACATAGGCACCAGCATCGCCAGGGAGAACAGCACCGGTATGACGGTCAGGGGACCAGAAGAGAACACGCGGGTCACGCAGGTGTCCATGAACGAGACGAACAGGGAGAAAACCCACATCTCCTTGCGGCAGGAACGCCCCTTCCCCCTCGCGTACAGGTAGAAGGGCCGTTGCAGGCACTCCTGCAAGGTCGCATCATACATGGGCTCGTACCCCTTCATCACATCCACGCGACGCGGCCTCTTCGAGAACAGGGCACTGGCCATAATCCTCACCTTTCCTTTCTTCATAAACCCGTCCCGACGGTCCATCGAGGCGGAACATCCGATATCGGCATCAACCCAGGCACACCCATGGCACAACCCGCCGTCCGGCATCACCGGCCGACATCATCGTCATCTTTGTAGACTCCCATATAAGAATTGGAGTTTCCAATAATGGAGGCGATCGTCAGGGTCAGATCGAACGCCAGCGCCCAGGCCGCCAGCCACTCGAAAGTCGCGTCACGATGCATGCTCGCGCACTTCCCGATCCCCAACATGTCCAGCACGAACCACAAGGCGCCGACGACGCCCACCAGGCAGCACCAGAACAGGGACGCGCCAGCCGACCCCGTCGGCTTGAGCAGCATCCAGGACGGCACCACACACAACACCACCATCACCGCCCACGACGCAAACCTGTTGCGCACCAGCCGCATCACCACCGGAAACACCAACACCCCAACAACCACCAACACAGTCACCGACACCGGAACCCACCGGAACACGCCACCCGAGGTAGAACTGGCAGCCCCGAGTACGACGCCGATCACCGGAACAAACAAGAAAGACAAGACCACAAACCAAGGCCCCGGACGCTCCTTTCCATACTCATACCGCCCCAACAGGTTCCGAACAGCAAATCCGACAAAGAAAGCAAGCAAAAGAAGGCAAACTATCCAGGTGCGCACCCAATCCTGGTCCTGGTCAAACAGGTAGTACCAGCCGCAGGCGAACCCGGCTACATAGGCCAGCCCGTACAGCACCGTCTTCCACAGGACCCCTCCCAGGGAGAACTCAACGGCGCCAAGCCGCGCATGCGGGACTCTCTCGAGCATGCTCGACAAGAACCACGACAGGGCAAACTTATCAACCTTATCAATCCAATCGATTACGTCATCCGACACCTCACCGGCATCAGCACCCCCGCCGCTCGGCTCTGACATCACCACCACTCACCCTTCGCCCTGCACCTTCGCTAGCACGGGACCCAAAACCCGGCTATAGGCGAGAAAGGCTTCAAATAACCACGGCCCTCAGACACCGACGTCTTCCGCCCGACACCGCCTTTATTCTGATTATAGTCCCGACACTTCAAGGCATTTACACCGTCTTTGGCCACGGAACGGGTTCCGCGGGTAACGGTCCCGTACAGAGGGTTTTCCCGGATCATGGGAAACGAATTTCAACACCTCGTTGTCGAACTTCGCATATGTATACAGACCGACAGCTTTTGCAGATGACCACACTCCGCGCCCGAATCCCTTCATCCACAGCAGGGTATGCTCATACGTTTGGACGAAGACACAGCCAAGGACTTGGCTCCCTCCGCCCATTTCGAAACCGTCAGGATCCCCGTCTTGTCACCCTCCAAGCCGGGGACCTCGGCATTGGTGGAATCGACCATGAGCAGGTCCACGCCCGACTGCTCCTCCTCCGGGAACAGCACGCCGCAGTCGGTCAGCAAGATGTGGCCGTTGTACTCGATCACATTCATATTGCGACCGATCTCCCCCAGACCCCCAAGCGGGACGATAAGCATGGAGCCCTTGCGGTACTTGGAGAGGCGCCACCAAATACTGCCCGGCCTGAGTGCACTTGTCACAGGCGATGGCGCCGTCACTTTCAGGGCTGATTCAGATCAGCCCGGCAGCCTTCATGCCCTTTCGAGCAAGAGCCACCTGATCCTCATCGGGACCCAGATTGGGCAGCCTCATGGCGGTCTGATCCAGCCTGCCGGCCGCCTTCAGGGCAGCCTTGGCCATGACCGCCTGCTGCCCCTGGCCGTTCAGAGCCTGGACCAGCGGGTCCAGACGCACGGCCAGATCCCGTGCGCCATCCAGGTCCCCGGCATCGAAGTCGTCGGCCAGACGCTTCATCGGTCCGGAGGCCACGTGGGCAATCACCGAAATGACGCCGACCGCACCCAAAGCCAGGAAAGGCAGAAAAAGCCCGTCATCACCTGAATACCAGGTCAGGCCGGTCTCCCGACGTTTGCGGGGCATGGAAGCCAGGTCGCCCGTAGCATCCTTGACGGCCTCCACATGCGGCAATCCGGCAAGACGACGATAGGTATCCACAGTCACGTGCAACCCGGTCCGTCCAGGCACATCATAGAGGATAACCGGCCGATCAGCCGACCGGCAGACCGAACGGAAATGCGCCACCACACCATCCTGGGAAGGCCGCGAATAGTAGGGCATGACCACCAACAGGGCATCCGCCCCGGCCTCCTGGACCATCTCCACCATGCGCACCGTGTGCGCCGTGTCATTGGAGCCCGCACCCGAAATGACCGGCACATCGACGGCATCCTTGACGGCCTTGACCAGGTTGACCTTCTCCTCCATGTGGGTGACGGGAGACTCGCCTGTGGTGCCGTTGACCAGGATGCCGTCGGCCCCATCGGCCACCAGGGTGCGGGCCAGATTGGCGGCAGCCTCGTAATTCACGGATCCGTCTTTGTTCATAGGCGTGACCATGGCGGGGATCACCCGGCCAAATGGGGCAGAAGGAAGCAGATGGGCAACGGTCTCAGTCATATCTTCACGCTCCTTGCAGACGGGGATGCTCTTGCGGATATCAGAACAGATAGTGGTCCAGGCCTACAGTCAGTCCGGGAATACTCCCAGCACGGCGCACGGCCAGGAGGACTCCGGGCATGAAGGAGACGCGCTCAAAGCTGTCTGCGCGGATGGTCAGTTGCTCGCCGGGGTTGCCCATGAGGATCTCCTCGTGCGCGTTCAGGCCCCGCAGCCGGACGGCATGCACATGAACACCGTCAACCACCCGGCCCCTGGAAGCATCAGCCTGCTGGGTCGCGTCGGGCATGGGACCCATGCCAGCCTGACGGCGGGCTTCGGCAATGGCGGAAGCAGTACCCAGAGCCGTGCCAGAGGGGGCGTCGACCTTGTCGGGATGGTGCATCTCGACCACCTCGGCCGACTCGAAGTAACGGGCTGCCATGGCTGCGAATCGGTCAGCCAGCACCGCAGAAATGGCGAAGTTGGGAGCGATGAAAACGCTGAGCCCGGGATGTCCGTCCAGGGCCTGCCTGACCTGGTCCAGGCGCTCCTTGGTCCAACCGGTGGTGCCGATTACGGAGTGGACCCCCTGCCCTATCAGGGTCAGGGTGTTGCTAAGGACGGCATCGGGGCTGGTGAAGTCGACCGCCACATCCGTGTTGCTCGGATTGATGGCCGCCGGATCATCGCCCGGGCCCAGCAGCAGGGCCGTCTGCATATCCTGCGCGTCATTCAGAGCACGCACCACCTCGGTTCCCATGCGTCCGTCTGCGCCCAGCACCGATACGCGAATCATCGGCTGCCTCCTTCTCGACTGTTCATTTCATTTCACTGTGCATTTTCGGTCTTTTTCACGACCATACCCCTCCTGCGGCTCCTGGCCCAGCCCAACAGGGCCAGAGGGACAGCGCAGCAGGTGACCACCGCCGGAATGGTCATGCCGCCGTGGGGTCCGAACTGATCCAGGGCGACTCCAGCCAGGGTGGATCCCAGGGAGGTGCCGATGGATCCGCCGGTGGACAGCCAGGAGAGCCCCTCGGTCAGGGCCCTGGCATCCACGTTCTCGCGCACGATCAGGTTGCCGGTGGCGAAGATGGGCGAGACGCACAGGCCGGTCAGCACCTCGGCCAGACCCAGCAGGATCAGATTGTCCATGACCAGGCGAAAGACCACATAGCCCAGGGTCAGCAGCACCAGGAAGGTCGTCAGATAGCGCCAGCGGGATCCTTTGAGCCTGACCGAGCCGAAAATGAGCGCCCCGCACAGGGAACCCAGGGCGAACAGGGCCAGCTGCAGACCCACCGCACCCTCGCGGCCCATGGACTTGGTCAGGGCGGTCACCGAGACGTCCACCGCCGAGAAGCTCATGTTGAAGACGACGAAGATCACCACCAGCAGAAGGATGCCCGGGTAGACCAGAGCCGAGCGGGAGCCCTGGTGGCTGTCAGTGTCACTGGGCAGGACGTCCCCATGGGTGTCCACCGGCGAATGATCCGCCGCAGACTGGTTAACGGTCTCCATACGAACGACGGCCGGAGGCTCGGTGGAACGCATGGCGAAGAAGGTCAGTCCGCCGGCCAGCAGGGCCAGGGCAGGCAGGTAGAGCTGGGAGACCGGGCTGACCGAGGTTGCCAGGTAGGCGGAGAGGATGGGGCCCAGGATGAAGACGCACTCGTCCAGGCCAGACTCCAAGGCGTAGGCGGTGTTAAGCAGATTGGTCTTGTCATCGCGCAGCACCCAAGCCCAGCGGGTGCGCACCAGGGCTCCGAAGGCGAACTGGGTCAGGCCCATCAGGGCCGCCAGCACAAAGAGCACTCCCAGGGGAACCCGGCGCATGGCACCCACGGCAAATCCCAGGATGGCCAGAGCCTGCACGATCAGGGCGGTCACGCCGACCCGACGCTGGCCGAACCGGTCGAACAGGCGGGCGTAGAAGGGGGTGACCAGGGCCGCGCAGAGCGTGTAGACGGCACTCATCAGACCGGCCGAGGTCCAGTTGTCATAGATGTGGTTCAAGGCCAGTACGATGCCCAGACCCATCATGCCCAGGGGCAGGCGGGCCAGAACGGCCGACAGGCAGAAGCCGGCGGCGCCCGGATAGGTGAACAGGCGCAGGAAGGGGGATTTAGCGGCCGCCACGGTCACCGTCCTTGCCCAGCTGGTCGCTCACACGGCCGCCGTAGATGAAGATGTCGTCGATTCCCTCGAAGAACTGCGGGTCGTCGGAAGGGTCGCGCCCGGCGAAGGCTGCATGGTCCCGCCCCTTGAGCTCGGCCAGCCGCTCCATGCCCTGGTGATCGTAGAAGCCCACATCGCAAGAAGAGTCCGTATGCAGGTAGAAGCGCTCGATGCCCGCCTGGTCCAGATGCTCCAAGGTGTCACGCCACAGTGCACCGCCCACGCCGCGGCCCCGGGCACGGCTGGAGACCAGGAAGAGCCTCAGTTCGGCCTGGGGCGGGACTGCCAAACCGCACTTCTCTTCCAGCTTGACCTCGGTCAGCTGCCACTGGCGGGCTCGGTCCAGGGTCTGAGCGCCCAGCGTCGTGGCGGACAGCTGCTGGTCCACTCGGTCCAGCTCCTCTTGGGCCTGGGGGAAGCACAGTTCGCCACGCCCCTCGGCCAGCAGGGTCACCCCCAGAAAGTTCTGCCCATCAACGGCTATCCGGGCCCTGGTGGCACCCACGAGGTAATGCAGGATGAAGTGGGCGGCACTCAGCCGCGAAACAGTCCCTTCAGGATCCTCCTGCACCTTCCAGGTGGCGTCGAAGGTCCCCACCAGGTCGGGCATATCCGCCCAGACCATAGGTCTTATTTCCACGCTCCCCCTCCGCTGGGAGGCCTGGTCGTGACTACTGGACGTTGTCATCTGTCTCATTGCTCCATTCGGGCGTGCCCGGCCCCTCGACGGCCCTTGGCCGTCTGCCGATCGCCTGCTGTTCATGATTGCTGATGCGCGGCACCCATCGCCCTTGTCCGGCGGGGTCTGCCGCAGACTCAGTCCTCGTCCGACTGCTCGGGTATGCCCTCGGCCAGGGATGTGAGAATTTCTTCTTCGGTCCTGGCACGGGCCCTGATGAGTCGATCCTGGGGCCGGTCTTCGCTTACATAATAAAGGCAGGCGTCGATGGTCGACAGGCCGATACCCTCCAAGCGTGACAGGAGCAGCCGGTAGAAGTCCAGCTGAACCAGACGGCGGTTGGTCGACTCCTCCCCACGGGGTCGGGCTCCGGTCTTCCAGTCCACAATCGTGTAGCGCAAATCCGGGCGATCCGGGTCCAGTCCGCCTGCGAAGACCGCATCCAGCTTGCCCTTGACGATCTGGCCTGCCAGCACCGCGACGATGGGCCGTTCCACCCAGACGGGGGTGCGCTGGGCCCAATCGGACTCAGCCAGTCGCTGCTCCCAGGTCAGCAGACGGGCCTTAACGGGATCGGTCTTGGAATCCAAGGACTCCCGCTCCTGGTCAAGCCCGGCCAGCATGCGGGCCCTCTCAGCCATGGCACCAGGACCCAGCGGACCATCAAGCAGATTCGGTGCTTCCGCCTGATCCGGCAGGTCCACCAGTCCTTGGGGGGCGGAAATCTCGGGCAGGATGAAGCGCCTGGCCCAGTCGTGGAAGCGGGTGCCCGCCTCGGCCTGCGGGGAGGCCACCTTGGGTATGGGTCTGACCAGCCCCTGCCAGTAGTCCCTCTCCATCTTGGGATTGCCCCCTGCCGAACCGGCCTGGATGGCGGTGACACTGCTAGCCCCATGCCCCAGGATCCGACGGCCGGTGCGCCGCAGCAGATCCAGGTCCGTGAGCAGCTGGTCGTCAGATACCCCCAGACGACCCGTGCTGACCTGGAGGACACGGACTGCATTGGCATAGAGCCCGTCATCGCCCTCCTCAGGGATCTCCTGGTCGCCTGGTTCCCCGGCGCGCGCCCAGGCGGCCGAGCGATTCAGGGCCTCGCGTGTGCGTGCATTCAGAACCGGAGGCCAGAGCGTCTGATCACGCTCGCCGTCTCGGGCGGCGACCTGGTCCACCTCTTCCAGGGCACGGTCGACGATGGCCTGACGGTAGGACTGGGCGTTCTCACCGACAAAGAGCCCCAGGGGTGGCGTTGGCTGACCCTCCTGGGCGTCCTCTGCCTGCTCCAGCTTGACCGCATCGGGCTCTTCCTGGAAGAGCTCCACCAGTTCGGTCCAGAAATTGGAGGCCTTATCCGGGTCCGGAGCCGGCGTGTTCAAAGCGGCAGACTCCGCCTGGGAATCCTGGCTGAAGGTCAGCAGAAGATCATGCCGGGCCCTGGTCGCCGCCACGTAGATCAGCCGTCGCTCGTCGTCCAGCAGCCGACGGCCGTACTGTTCGCGCTGAGAGGGGGCGATGGCATCGGCCCGGACAGTGCGGGCCTGGTCGTCCAGCCCGCTCTCCCGAGACAGGCCCATGGCCTCCTCCTCCAAGCCCACAAGGTCCAGCCGACCCAGCAGGTCTTCGGGGTCAGCTCCCAGGGGGGCATCATGAGGAAAGCGGGGCAGGATCATGGCATCAGCCCGGACCGGCACCGGCACGGACTGAGGATCGACCAGCCAGGTACGAGCCGTGCAGTTGTACTGGTAGACCGGGCCATCCGGGGATTGGACAACCGGCTGGTCCGAGGCTGGCTTGACCGTGAGCCGGTCGCCCTGGCTGCTGGGGAATGCTCCACGCTTGAGCCCGACCACCGCTACGGCATCCCACTCCAGACCCTTGGCCTGGTGGACGGTCATCAGGGCCACGTCGGCCTGTCGGTCGTCCCCGTCAGTGGGCATTTCAGGGCTCTGGTCCAGGGAGGACAGCCAGGAAACGAACCCACGTAGGCTGGGCCCCAGGCCCTGGGGCAGCTCGGACAGATAGACATCCACCTGGTCCAGCAGGGCCTGAATGCCTGCCTTGGCCTGGCTGGGCTCAAGCGGACGTTCAGGATTGGCCAGGGAACGGGCCAGCACCAGGTCAACGTCCAGGTCCAGGGCACGGATGGCGGCGATGACCACCTGGCGCAGGGGGGCCGAGGACTCGGCCTGGACCTGGCAGATGACCCGGGCGGCTTCGGCGGCCAGGACCCGTCCCCTGGCAGAGAGCCCGGAGTTCTTCAAGAGGTCTGGCAGGTCATCACGCAGAAGCAGGTCCACCAGGAAGACGTCGTTGGGAACCTGGTCACGGTAACGGTGTAGATCCTCGCGACGGCGGCGCGGATCGGGGTCGGACTCGACCAGTCCGGCCCGGACCAGGGCCCGGTACTGGCTGTCCTCGTTGACCTTGGCGGCCAGGGAGGCCAGAGCACTCAGATCGGCCGCGTCCATGCCGAACCGGGCCGAGGCCAGCAGGCGCATCAGGGAATCGCTGTCGGTGTGGTCGCATATCAGGGAGAGCAGGGCCCGCAAATCCATGACCTCGGGCCGGTCGAAGAGAGAGGAGTACCCGACGACCTGGCAACTCAGTCCCGCAGCCTCCATGGCCTGACGGTACCTGGGCAGGGCGGCCTTGGAGCGGAAGAGGACAGCCACGTGCGGCGCGTCACCTTGGTTGCCATAGAGCTCGCGGGCCCTGAGGGCGAACCTGACCACGCCATCGATCTCCTGGCCACCGGTGCTGTAGCCCAAGAGACCCACGGTACCCGGGTCAGCGTCCTCACGGGGACGGAGCCTGGCCACGTCCACCTCGCGCAGTTCCGCTTCCGACCGGCTCTCCTGGCCCCGATGGCGCAAGGGGACGGTCAGCTGGTTGGCGGCCTTGAGCACCCAGCTGGAGTTGCGGAAGGTGCGCGACAGGGTCAGCGGGTCCTGGTCCTGCGAGCGCCCAAAGGCTGTCACGCCAGACAGAGGCCCGCTGCCGGAGTCAGGTCGGTCGGCCAACATGCCGAACTGGGCCTGGAAGGTGCGGAAGGCCCCGGGACTGGCCCCACGCCAGGCATAAATGGACTGGAAGGGGTCGCCCACGGCAGTCACGGCCGACCTGCCGGGAGCCTGGTCCGCACTCCCCTGATTCTCCTGCCGATTCTGCGGGTGGAAGATAGCCGCCAGAAGCAGGGCCTGGGTGGTGGAGGTGTCCTGGTATTCATCCAGAAAGACGTGGCTGTAGCGGCGTCTCAGCTGGGCGCTGATGGAGGGGAAACGCTCGACCAGCTGGAAGGCGGCCAGGGTGAAGTCGCCGAACTCGGCCATGTTGGCCTGGCGCTTGGCACGCTGGTAGTCCTGGACAAGGGTCAGCAGCTTCTCACGTGTCAGGACGGCCCGTCGCATGGCATCCACCCGGTAGAGGCGGATGTTCTGCCGCTTGTCTCGGAAGTCCTTGATTTTACCCTGATAGTGCTCGTCGGTCTCCTTCTTGCTTCGCTTGGGCGGTGACGTGCTGACTGTGGGCTCGGTGTCCGGCACGGGCTGGTCGCCGATGAGCTGGTCCGCACGATCCACAAAGGCACGGTCCCAGGCGCGAATCCGCTCCACTGCCTGGTCGAAATCCGGGCAGTCGCTGCTGATCATGGAGGTGGTCACCGCCCCGGTCAGCCCCAGAACCCGGTTGACCGTGGTCGAGAAGGTCGCGGAGCCCAGGTCGTCGGAGTCGCCATCCTGGGCCGAGGCGCCGGCGGGAAAGATCAGATCCAGATGGTCGGCGACCACCTGGGAGGCCAACTGGTAGGCTCCCGCTGAACTCAGGGGACGGGTGTCCTGATCCATACCCACCAGTAGGCCGTACTGGCGCACGATGGACTGGAAGAAGGCGTCATAGGTGGACACGGTCGGCTTGAGGAAGTTGCGTTCGGGATCCACGCCCGAGGCGCCTTTGCCCTGGTCGCGTCGGATGACCGCCGCCCCAACCCTGGACTGGAGTTCGGAGGCAGCCTTGCGAGTAAAGGTCAGTCCAAGAATCTGCTCGGAGGGCACTCCGCGACGTATCAGGGCGATGATCCGGCTGGTCATGGTCATGGTCTTGCCCGAGCCGGCACCGGCCACCACCAGAAGATCCTCATTGACATCCGCATCGACGATGGCGGACTGTTCGGCAGTCTGCTTCATTCCTGATCCTCCAGTAGATTGGGCGCCACCAGTTGCCATGCCTGACATTCCTGGCCATTGCTGGCCCGATGGCAACGGGCAGGGTCGAAGACCGCATCATCCTGGCCAGCCGTCAGCTTGACCCCGGCAGCGAAGAAGACCCTGGCTATCATGGTCAGCCCCCATACAGCCTGGGAGGAGACTCTGGAGGCTCGGACCATGGCCCACAGGTCCGCATCCACCCCGGGCGGAACTTGATCCGGCAGGTCCGCAGGCTCGGCCTTGGACTTGAGCGGGGAGGGCATGCCGGTTCTGGGCTGAGCGACAGTGACCAGCCTGTCACGCTCGAACAGTGGCGGCTGGTAGGCCATCTCCTCCCGGCGCAGCCCCGTCTGCACATCCTTGGGCGGGGCCTGCAGCTGCAAAAGCAGGGACTGACTCAGCTTCATCCCCTCGGTCCTGTCCAGATCGGGAGCCTGGGGCAGGCTCCAGGCAGCCCCCACCTCCGGTCTGCTGCCGGGTGTGGGCGGGAAGGCCAGGCCCAGCTGATAACAGACCAGCTGCAGATCGTTGAAGAGCTGTCCCTGGGTATAGGGGACCCTGCCGGTCTTGTAGTCCACCAGCCGCAGACGGATGCCCTCGGGCAGGAACCTGACCTCCAGACGGTCTATGCGGCCGGTCAGCCTGACCGTGGTCCTGGCATCCAGGGCTGAAGGGAAGCCGTCGACCAGGCCGGACATCAGGGCGAAGAGCCCGTCGGCATCCAAGGGCCTGTCAGGGAAAGTGGCCTTCCAAAGAGGGACCAGGTCCTCCATGGACAGGCTGACATCGAAGGATCGCTCGCTCTGCACACCCAGCAGATCACCAACCGGTACCGGGCTCTTGCCATCCAGGCCGTATTCGGAATCCGAAGAGTGGACGAAATAAGAGGCCAGGTTGTCCAGGATGGACTCCACCCGGCTGCTGCGGCCGCGCTGGTCATAGAGCTCGTCTGGGTCCCGCAGGCGTTGTTCCTGGGGAGCCAGATCCTGGTAGATGCCCAGAAGCGCATCCCGCACCTGCTGCTGGCGGGCATCAGGATCGCCCTGGCCGGGACGGTCCAAACCCTGGGCTGTACCCTCGCTGGCCACCTTGTGTATCAGTGAGCCGAACTCCGTGGGCACCCTGGATGGGGATGGGCCGGAGAACTGATCGCCCAGGGCCCACTCCAGGGGGCAGTTCCAGATGGCATCGACCGCCGAGGGCGAGAGCAGAACCACCTGGCGGTCGGATCGGTGTTCATGGCGGTGCCCATGACCCCGGTCACCGTTTTGTATTCGATCTGCCTGCCCGGCTTGATTGACGGAAGCAGGCGCGGTCCGGGAGGCATGGTCTCTTTCAGTAACCGATGCGACGCCCGCGGCAGCGGTCACAGCCCTTGACACGGCAGCCTGTTCAACCGAAACCTCTTTATCCGGGACTTGGCCAACTGCGGACTGTTTATCTGGGGCATGCCGGTCCGAGGCCGGCCCAACCGTGGACTGCTCGTCTGGGACATGCTGATCCAATGTCGGCTCGGCAACACCATCCTCATCATTGTTGTCATCATTGTTGTAGAGGAAAGGCCAATGACGTGGATCGGCCGAATCCTGGCCCTGGTCGGCCAGCAACCGCAAGGTTTGCACGGCATCGTCCACTCGGTCACGGTCGACCTGGTCCTGCGGAAGCAACGCCTGGACAGCCAGGATGGATCGGGCGGCCGCAGTCAGGCCCCTAGGAGACACCTCCAGTCCCCCATAGCGCTCACTGCCGCCTGAGCCAGCGCCGACCATGCTGAACTCGGCCTGACTCATATCGGCGGTGCGTGGATAGCGTTCGGGCAGGTAGCCGTAGAGAAAGTCTGAAGGAACCAGGTCATCGTTCCAGACCGCACTGATGCGCACCTGGGTTCGGGCCCGGGTCAGCGCCTCCAGAAAACCCTTCTTCTCGGCGTAAAGGATGGAGCGCAGGGCAGGATCGTGGCTGAGCGTGTCCGCCAGGGGGTCACCAATGCGGTCGTGCAGGACCAGGTCGGCCAGCTCCTCGGCTCCGAACATGGTGTCGCGGGGAATCAGATTGGGCCAGACACCGTCCTGGACAGCGGGCAGCCAGATCAGGGGCCAGTCGGTGGCCAGAGCTGCGGCGCCGGCGGGTGTGGTCAGAGTGACGGCGTGCTCGATAGGCCCGATCCGCGCCAGGGAGTCGGCCTCGATCTGCATGGTGCGCACCTGGTCCATGAAGGCCTCGACCGTGGGGAAACGACGGGACCCGGCCGCGTACTGGAAGAGCCGCATGAGCGCGTCCAGACGGTCGTTGGCCTCCTCCCCCTCCTGGGTGGCCATCAAGGCCCTTCGCTGCCAGTCGTCGGCAAGATCCAGGCTCCGCCAGGCCTCCCAGAGCACATATTGGGGCTGACGGTCCTCAAGGACGCTGGTGCGGCTGGCCGTCAGACGCAGAACCTGCAGGGCCTTGTCCAGGACCTGAACGTCAGGATCCTCCCGGCGGCCCCCGGCGATGGCGGTCATGGTCTCCAGGATGATTCCCGAGGATCGGTCATCCGGGTCCAGAACCAGCAGGGTCTCCAGGGCTTGGACAGAGAGAATGGCTGGCCGTTGAACATCCCGGTCGCCCAGATCCACGGGCTGATCGGGGGCCGAGGCAGTGGAGAAGGGACCAGACCCGCCCACCGGCTCGACGGAGTCATGCCTGGTCAACAAAGAATCGTCGACACTGATACCGGATGAACGATCCCGCTGAGCCCGCCGCTCGGCCAGATCCTCCACCCAGCTCTGCCAGGCCTGTCCCAGGAGCGGCAGGTCCTGCAAGGAGCGCGACGAGTCCGCCTCGCTCCCCTGCTGGCCGGACAGGGGGGCCAAGGCGGCCATGGTCTCCATGATGGACTCCAGGCGTTCCATCCTGACGGGACGCTCTGCACGAGCGGCAGTGGCGGGAACACGGAAGAGGGGGCCGGCCATCAGGGTGCGCAGGCGCGAACGGATCCAGGCGGCCACCTGGACCGGATCGTCCGGGTCGCTTCCGGCGGTAGTGGGATCCAGTACCGACTGGGCCAGCTCGACCAGGGCAAAGAGACCCTGGATGGCAGGCTCCTGGCTGAGCGGACGGGTCACCGAGGAGAAGCGCACCGGCACACCCTGAACGCGCAGCTTGCGGCCCAAGGTGCGCAGGGTCATGTTGTCGTGGGCGATGACGGCCATGTCGTTCCAGTCACGCTTCTCGGCCAGAAACTCGTGCTTGATCTGCCAGACCAGGTCGTCGTCCTCCTGGTCGGGGGTGTGGAAGAGCCTGGTCTGCACGCTGCCGTCGCGGATAAGACTGTCTCCGTCGGTCAGTGGCGCCACCGGTCCGGCGCCGGGCCAGGCGGGCAGCTTGCCGGGTCTGGCCGGCAGGGGGGTGTCGTTCTCCTCGACCCCGGCGATGCCCAGGCTGACCCTGGCAGCCACCAGATCGGCGTAGGAACCTGGAGCCGCCGGGTCGGGCCCCTGACCGCTTTCGGTATGCTCTGCGGCTGCCTTCGGAGCCACCATCCTCCGGGGTTTCAGGGTCACGTTGGCGGCGCCCAGACAGGCGAAGTCCCGGGCCAGAAGGGGGGCGGAGGCACCTTGCATGGGCTTGGACAGGGCTGTCAGGCGAGTGGCCAAGAATTCCGGGTAGGAGCCGCGGAAGGACTGGACCGACTGGTCGGGATTGCCCACCAGAAGGAGTCGGCAACCGGCCTGGTTCAAACCCTGCAGCAGGTCCATACCAGCCAGGGTGATGTCCTGCCAGTCGTCCACGACCAGCAGGTCAGGCAGGTCGTCATCAGCCAACCCGTCCAGGCTACGGGAGGCTTCGACCATAAGCATGGAGGGGTCCAGACGGAATTCATCCGGGTAACTCTCGGTGATGCTCTGGCGGTATTCGTCCTCCAGGGCGAAGGCCAGCCGCCACTGCAGACCCAGGCGGTCGCGGCGGTCGGGGTCCATGGGCTGGACTGCAAGGGCATCAAGAAGCTGATCCCGGTCCCCTCTGTCCAGTCCCAATTCCGTCATGCGTGCAAACATGTCCCGCAGCTGGGCGATGAACCTGTCGGCGACCCCGACGACCCGTCCCTGTCCGTCGCCGATCAGGACGGAGGACCAACCCGCCCCGTTGCGGAAGTAGCGTTCCAAGAGTCGGCAGACCGCGCAGTCGTCCCCGGCCTGGACATGCTGCAGGTGAGCAGTCATGACCTGCCTGAGCAGGGCATCCTCCTCGGCGCCGTTGAGCAGCCTGGGCAGGAGCGGATCGTGGCCACCCTGGGCCAGTCGGGACCGTGTCAGCAGGCGAAAAGCCAGGGCTTGCAGGGTGCCCACAGGTCGGGTGCGGTCGGACCTGCCCCGCTTGAGAATGACCTGACGGCTGACCTGGTCGGCCGCGATCCTACCTGATACGGCCATACTGGCACCGTCGCCGAACTGCTCCATACCGGCCAGCAGGGCCTGAGTAGCCAGCTTGGTTTTGCCGCTGCGGGGAGGACCAGCCACCACCAGGGCCCGGGTGGGCCGGCCCTCCTCGTTCTGGAGCCGATCGCCGATAAGGGCACGGACCGGTTCCATGGCCTCTTGCGGATCCACCGGTGGCTGCTTGCTCATAGCTACAAGAATAGGGTCCGGCATGGTCCATCTACAGGGTCCGGAACCCGCTGGTCCAGGACTGTCCGCGAGAGGTTGAAAGGATGCCTGATCGGGAGCGTCGTGCTGTTATCGTGGATAGCAGTTCTCAGGCAGTCCTTAGGAGGTGATGTCCCTTGCAGCAGAATGGTTCCCAGGCCCGACGCCCAGGTGCGGTTCCATCCATGGACGATGCGCCAGTGCTGCCCGGGCTGCGGCTTATGCGCCCCTTGGACCTGGGAGGCACCGCCGCCGTCTACCTGTACGAACAGGAGGGGCTCAACCGACCAGTGGCGGTCAAAGTGGCCCTCCAAGGCAGCATGGATCAGCAGACCCATCAGCTCTTTCTGCGCGAGGCCAAGACCATGGCCAAGCTCTCCACCCACCCCTGCATCCTGAGCATCCACCAGGCCCTGGTCAGCGATGACGGGCGGGATTGCCTGGTACTCGAATACGCCCCGGGCGGCAGCTGCAAGACCATCATGCTCAATGGGGGCATGGGCCAGCAAGGCGTGCTGGACCTGGGAGTACGCATGGCCTCGGCCCTCTACTGCGCCCATGAACGGGGGATCCTGCACCGGGACGTCAAACCCAGCAACTTCCTGATCACCGACCAGGGTCTGCCCGTCCTGGCCGACTTCGGCATCTCCTCGGGCATCTATGGAGGCGAACGGGCCGGCGGGCTTTCCATACCCTGGGCGGCCCCCGAGGTCCTGGAGAACCGCTCAGGAGGATCCGAGGCAAGCGACATCTACTCCCTGGGAGCCTCGCTCTTCGGCATGCTGGCCGGCCGCTCCCCCTACGAGTACGCCTACCGGGCCCGGGATGAGGATCACCTGGCCCAGCTGATCCTGACAGCGGAAACCCCGGTTCTGCACATGGGCGAGGCCTCCCCTATGCTGGCCGCCGTCCTGGAGAAGGCCATGGCCCATGACCGGGACGACCGCTACTACTCGGCGCTGGAGTTCGGCCGCGCCCTCCAGGAGGTCCAGCAGCAGCTCTACGGGCATGCAACACCCTTCATCGGCGAGGGAATCGATCCCTACCCCGCGGCGGATGCACGCTCACACGCCCGGACCGGGGCCATCGCAGGCCGAGGAGAAAATCGACCAGAGAATAAGGAGTCCGGCCACCCCTGGACCGAGGCAGGGGCCATCTCCCAACCACTTCTGCACCCAGACAGGGAGGCGGTCCCTGATCATGGAGACAGCCAGGCCAAGTGGTTTCCCGGCGGCCGCCGCCGTCTGATCCTGCTGGCACTGATTCTCGCTGCCGTCCTGACCATAGTCCTGGTCTACGCCCTGATTGTCGGCCTCCCGAACCATTTCGAACGCGGTTCACAGCCGACTACGGGCTCCTCCCAGGTCCAATCCCAACAGGTGCAGTCCCCGGACCCGACGGATTCGAGTGACCCCCAGGATCTGCAGGAGGGACCGGTTCCCTCGCCCACCCAGGGTCAGGGCCACTACCAGGGCACCACGGCTGTTTTCACCTGGGCCAATCCCGATCCCAAACCGGGAGACACCTATGTTTGGCATCTCCTTGACCAGGGCGGCGCCGGAGACCGTGGCCGCAGCGTGCAGACCCGAGAGCCGACCGCCCGCATCGACAGTCCGCAGGGGGGCCAGACCTGCATCAGCGTTACCCTGGTGCGGGCCGACAGGAGCATGTCCCAGGAACCCACCATCATCTGCGCCGTCCAATGAACCCTCGGTGGATGAATTTTCACATTCGACCACCCCGACTTTCACAGACCGCCAGGACCTGGCAAACCAGCTAAAATCAGTCGTCAGAGAGAGCATCGACGGCGGTCCGGGATTAATTAAAAGGCAAAGACATAGGTCAGGCATCCTGGCCCGTGCAGCAGAGCAGGAAAGGAACCCAGGGAATTATGGACTTGCAGGGACGCTTCCTACGGATGCGCCGGGCCGGGCTGCGCCTGCGGCATACCCTGGCCGTCCGTTTCAAGAGCCCTGCCGCCATCCTGGCCGTAACGCTGACGGCGCTGGTCCTGCTCGTCCTGGGTGCCTTGTTCATGAATGGGGTGGACCGCCGAGCCGTCCAGGTGGACGACGGCAGCATCTGGATCACCTCCGAGAACGAGCGCAAGGTCGCCCGGTTCAAACCCGACATCGGCGAGGCGGACGTGGCCCTGTCGACGGGCACGGACCACTTCGACCTGGCCCAGAGCGGATACGCGGTCATCCTGGGCCGTGAAGGAGGCATGGCTCCCATAGCGGCCTCCACCGCCACCCTGGGGGACACCACCCGGTCGGATGCCAGGGTGCAGCGAATGGTCAACGGGCCCACTCTGGTGCTCTTCCAGGCACGGACCGGCAAGGTCTGGGTGGGTCATGCCGCTTCTCCAGGAGATATGGACCCACAGCGCCGCGACCCCGTGCTGACCCTGGGATCCGGGGCTGCGGTCACCGCGGATGCGTCTGGAACCGTCTACGCCTACCGGCCCTCGGACGGGGTCGTGTTAAGAATCGACGGACCAGACTCCCGGGCCCACCGCGAGCTGGACTCACTGACCGACCACGCCCCCGTCCGGGCCACCGCATTCAGCGTCATCGACGGAAGACCTGTACTCCTGGCAGGTGATCGGCTCTACTGGCCCCAGGGATCCGTCCGGATACCGCACCGGGGAGACCTGCAGCTCCAGTCCACTCCAGTGGATATGGACCGCCAAGGACCCTGGGTGGGCCTGACTGATCAGGAAAGCGTCCACTTGATTGATCTTGACCATCCCCGGAATCAGGTCGAGACCGTACGCACCGGCGGCAGCGGCCAACCCGCCCAGCCGGTCTCCTCGGGCGGATGCCTTTGGACGGCCTGGGCCTCCTCCGGGCGGAATTTCCTACGACTGTGTGCAACGGGGACAGCCGTGCCCAAAGTCCAGTCAAACCAGCCAAGTCCCACCACACTGGAGGCCATCAGCCCCACCTCGGACCTGGTCTTCCGGGCCAACCACCGAAGGGTCATCCTCAACGACGTGCTGACCGGCGATGTTTGGAACCCGCAATCCTCCACCAAGGTGATCCGGCCGCAGTGGCAGACCATGGAAATCAAGCACACAGACAAAACCGATCAGCGCCAGGACTCTGCCGACAATCGCCAGCGGTTCGCGGCCACCTGTCGATCAGGTTCCCAACCCATCCAGGCCGAGGACGACAGTCTGGGCATTCGGACCGGTTCCAGAGCCCTGCTGGATCCCCTGCGCAACGACCACCAGACCGACTGCTCGGTTCTGCGAATCGAGGATGCGCGCAGCTCGCAGGGGAATCTGCATCTGACCCCGGTCATGAACGGCCGCTACCTGCAGGTGGATGCCAGCGATGCACCCGTCGGCCGGGCCCGAATCAACTACTCCATCACCGACGGACGCGGCCAGGTCTCCTCGGCTGGCATCGACCTCAACATAGCCCCGGCCAGGATGGACCGAGGCGATCAGGCACCGGTACAGAACGATACCCCGCCCGAATATGAGGTGGAGCAGGGCGCCGCGACAACCGTCAACGCTCTGGCCGGCTTCGAGGATCCCGACGGAGACCCTCTGACGCTGGTCGGTGCCGAACCGATCAACTCCGATCGCATATCCCTGTCCACCAGGGCTGATGGGCAGCTGACCATGAGCGCCGGATCGGCCACCTCCGGTCGGCTGGCCGTCAAAGTCACCGTTTCGGACGGGCTCATGAGCGGCCAGGGACTCATCTACTTCACCGTCAGACCCGTCAACACCCTGGCTCCGCTGGTCGATCCGGTCATCCGCCAGGCCACCCCCGGCCGAGAGGTCACCGTGGACCTGAGCAGGAGCGTACATGCCAATGCCGCTCAGCCCCTCCGCCTGATCCGGGTCGACAAGACTGATGGAATCCAGGTGGAGGTCAACGCCGAGAGCCTTTCCTTCACCGCCACTGCCGCCAACCCGGGCACCTATTATGTGCCCTACCGGGTGGCCCAGGGTGATCAGGAGACCCAAGGGCTGGTCAGGCTGGAGGTGGAACATGACCAGGGCGGATCCGCGCCGCCGGTTCCTGTCAACGACGTGGCACTGCTGGGAGCCGACCAGACCGCCATCGTCGATCCGCTCGACAACGACCTGGATCCCATGGGCGGAGTGCTGGCCCTGACCGATGTGCGCGTGGATCCGGACTCCGGCATCAAGGTAGGCATTGTGGACCACCGCCGGGTCTACCTGTCGGCAAGAAAAATCCCTACACGCCCGCTGAGCATCACCTACACGGTCGCCAACGCCGAAGGCAGCGCTCAGGGGACCATCGTCCTGCAGCCCCCTTCCTTGAGCAGGGCAGCCTCGGCTCCCAAGGCCCCGAATCTGACGGTTGGGGTCCGTTCATCGGGCCTGGTCACTGTTCCGGTCATGGATAAGGTCACCCACGCTGACGGAACCAGCATCACCCTGGACCAGCAGCTGACTACGGATCAGCAGAACTTTGCGGGACTGGCCTTCGTATCCGGGGATACGGTCAGGTATCAGGCCAGCGAGCGCACCGGGGACTTCCCCGCCACCTATACTGTCAGGGACGATCTGGGCAACGCAGCCTCTGGCACCATCACCTTCCAGGTGCACGCTTCCGACCCCGCCAGCAAGCCCGCACCCACCCCCAAGGACCTACGGGCCCAGGTGGCTGCCGGGACCAAGGTGCGCATCCCCGTCCCCCTGACCGGCATCGACCCGGACGGAGACTGCGACACCCTGTCAGGCCTGGGCAACCAGGCGCCAAGGCTGGGCAGGATCGTCAAAGCCGGTGCCGACTACCTGATCTATGAGGCCTACCCCGACTCGCACGGCACTGACGAGTTCACCTACGCCGTGGAGGACTGGGTGGGGCAGCGTGCCCAGGCGCGCGTCCGTATCGGTGTCTTCCCAAACTCATCGGTGACCGGAGTCTTCGCCCGGGACGACAAGGTCAGGCTGCGGCCCGGAACCGTCGCCGATGTGCCGGTCCTGCTCAACGACATCTCCGGGGACGACGAGCCCCTGAGCCTGGACCCCCATCTGGAGCGCCAGGGCCTGGACCAGGCCAGCGTAGAGGACGACATGATACGGCTGACCGCCCCCTCACAGCCAGGCACATCCTATCTGGTCTACGGGGCCCGCAACCGGGCAGGGCTGAGCGACCAGGCAACCCTGACCGTGGTCTCGGATCCCCAGGCCCCCATCCAGCCGCCCATAGCCCAGGATTACCAGGTGGCTCCCGAGGACACGGTGGACAAGCGCAGCGTGGAAGTCAATCTGACCGACTCCATCAGCAACCCATCCGGCACCCTCGACGACCTGCGCCTTGGGATTCATCCTAGTGCCCGTGCCCATGCCAGGATCGTAGGCGAAGCCGGCTCCACCAAGCTGGTCATCGACCTGACCGACCAGGCCAGGGCCGTGCCCTACACCGTCACCAACACCCGGTACAAGATCACTTCAATGGCCTTTGTGAAAGTCCCAGCCTACGGAGTATTCCCTCCGGTCCTAAGACCCCGCGCTCCGGCCCTGAAAGTGAGGGCTGGGCAGAGCATCACCATCGACATCGCCGATCAGGTCAGGGTAGGTGCAGGCAAGACCGCACGGATCGTCTCCCGTCAGTCCGTCTCGGCCACCAAGTCCGACGGATCCGACCCCTACGTGGACGAGCACACCCTGAAGTTCACCGCCGCCAGGGATTATGCCGGCCCAGCCTCACTGACCTTTGCCGTCCGAGACGGGGATCCAGGCGGCCAGGTCATCGTCAACGAGTCGGTGCTGACCCTGCCCATCACCGTGGTAGGCGGTAAGGCATCCCCACCGGTACTTTCAGCACCGGTCATCGATCTGGTGGCCGGGGAACCGGCACAGACCATCTCCCTGTCCGCCATGACCCGTTGGCCCCAGGGAAGCGATCCGGCCGACAGCACCTTCTCCTCCGGGGGCCCTCAGGGGCCGATCCATGCCAAGCTCAGTCCTCGGGGCCAACTGAACGTGGCCGCCGACAAGACCGCGACACCCGGCACCAAGGCCACCCTGCCGGTGACCATCACCAGTCCATCCGGCGATGTACATACGGTCCTGGCCTTCCGCATCGTGGCTACCACCCGACCTCTGGCTTCGGTCCCCTCACGTCAGGTAGGGCTCAAGGCCGGGCAGAGTCTGGAGCTGGACCTGTTCGACGGCGCCCTCAACCCCTTCCCCGACACTCCGTTGCGTTTGGTCGGCCTGGTCAGCGACGACACCTCACGTCTGACAGCCACCAACCTTGGCGACGGAAGGATTGCCATCAAAGCCGATCGCGACATCGGCGCCTCCACAAACACCATTCTGGCCACGGTCGAGGATGGCAGTCTGGATCCGGGACGCCGAGTCAGCGCCACCATCACGGTGGGCATCATCGACCGGCCACAGGCCCCTAGAATGCTAGCGGGCGCCGCCCAGGCAGGCGACGGAACGGTTATCCTGGCCTGGGAGCCGGGTGCAGTCAACGGCAGTCCGGTGGACGAGTACCGGGTCTCCTACACCTCATCGGCAGGCTCGGGACAACGCTCCTGCGGCAATGCCGTCACCTGCCGGATTGACGGGCTGGCCAACGGCCATGACTATTCCTTCACCGTCCAAGCCCACAACCAGGTGGGCTGGTCCCCCGCCTCCTCTCCGGCAGCAGCCAGACCGGACGTGCTTCCCGGAGGCGTGCAGGGACTGACCGTGGACGGCGGCAGCAAGGAGACCCTGACCGTCACCTGGCGTCCGCCAGAGAATCATGGCTCACCCATCCAGGGCTATACAGTCCACGGAGATGGTTCCGGCTGCGGTTCGCCACGATGGCGGTCGGCCACATCCACCAAGGCGGTCTTTGACGTAGGTCATGATGAGGCAGGAGGCACCTGTACAGTGAGCGTGACCCCAGCCAATATGGCCGGATCTGGTCCTGTGGCCTCAGCCTCCGGAGCCACCTGGTCTCATCCGGATCCGCCTGCATTCCAGACTCTGGAGTACCAGGGCAAGAACCAAGTCAAACTGACTCTGAACCCGGGCGCCGAACACGGCCGACCCTGCGCAGACATCCAGGTGAGTATCGATGGCCTCGACCCTGACAAGGCCTCCTGGACCCTGCCCTGCAACCAGCCGGAGGTCAGTGAAGTCATCACTCTGCCCGCTGGGTCTGCCAAGCCGGGCGCCACGCTGAACTTCCGTGCGGTCGCCCGCATCCGTGGAGTGGGGTACGAAGGCCATTCACCCGCCGCCACCAAGGAGCTGACCCTCCCCAAGGATGCCGACAAGCCAAGCGACAAAACCCTTAACCCATCGGGGGTCCCATCAGCAGACAAGGATGAATGACCATGGATGAACGAAACGCACAGGAACCCATCCAGCAGGACGGCACCATCCCGGATGACGCGACCAGGAGGAGTACCCCCATGGCCGCCCGCGAGGCGGGCAACGAAAGCCGGCGGATCCCTGCCGACCGACTGGATGTACTGAAGCGGCAGCGCCAAGCTCTCATGGCAGGTTTGGGTCAGCAGGAATCCTCCCCGGAAGTGAACGACGACCGGACCCGACCCGGCCGCATCCCTGTGGCTGCCAGACAGGAATCCAGCACATCGGACCGCACCATGGTGGAAGACGGGACCATCCCCGTCCGCCAGCCGGTCCGTGACCTGTTCGCCCGGTCCTCGTCAGCTTCTGCAAGACCTGATCTGGTTGATGCGACCGATCAGTCCCGCAACCCCCAGCTGGAGCGGACCTCGGCCCCCAGATACGAAGTCAGGACCGACGAACCCAGGGGAGCAGAAAAGACCGGGCAGAACCAACAGCCTTTCACCGAGGCAGGAAACCAGGCAGCAGAAACCAGTCAGCAAAGACGAGCAGGCCAGGCCGGCAGCAACAGCCATACAGGAGGCAGCAGCCAGGCCGCCGTGGATGTGCCGACCTTCGCCAGCCTCTTCCGCTCCATCGTCGACAACGTCGGCCAGGCTGTGCTGGGCAAGGAGGAAACCATCGCCTTATGCGTCACCGCCCTGATCGCAGGAGGCCATGTGCTCCTGGAGGACAATCCGGGCACCGGTAAGACCCAGCTGTCACGCGCCCTGGCTGCCTCAATCGCGGTGGATTGCAAGCGAATCCAGTTCACCCCCGACCTGCTGCCTTCCGATCTGCTGGGGGTGACCTTCTACGACCAGTCTCAAGGACGATTCTCCTTCCGACCCGGTCCGGTCTTCGCCTCCCTGGTTCTGGCCGACGAGATCAACCGAGCCTCCCCCAAGACCCAGTCGGCCCTGCTGGAGGTCATGGAGGAGGGCCAGGTAACCGTGGATGGACGCACCTACCGCCTCCCCCGGCCATTCATGGTTATGGCCACCCAGAATCCCATCGAGCAGCTGGGTACCTATGCCCTGCCCGAAGCTCAGATGGACCGCTTTCTGATCCGCACCTCACTTGGGGCACCGGGGCACGATGCCAGCATGCGAATCCTTCAAGAGGCCGACATCCGCGACCGGGCCGGCCTGGTCGAACCGGTGGTCGACGCCGAACAGGTGGAGGCCATGGCCGCCTGCGCCTCCAAGGTCTTCTGCGATTCCTCCATCATGGAATACGTCATCCACATCATCGAAGCCACACGGCACAGCCCCGCCATCCTGGTCGGCTCCTCCATCAGAGGCGGACTTGCTCTGGTCCGTTGCGCCAGGATCCAGGCCTGTGCCCAGGGCCGCGACTACGTGATCCCCGATGATGTCAAGGACCTGGTCGACCCCATATTGGCCCACCGGCTGATTCTGACCGCTCAGAGCAGGCTGGCGGACATGGATGAACACCAGGCGCTGGCTGAAGCCCTGGCCAAGGTCCCCGTCCCCACAGGAGAGCAGTGAGCCATGACCGCTTTCGCCCGTCGATCTGTCCCGGAGTCACGATCGGCATCCTCGACAGGGTCCAGACAGGGCCTGCGATCCCGTGCCGCTGACCTGTGGCAGTCGGTCACTGCTCTTGGCTGGGGCATGGCGCTGGCTGCGCTCCTGTGCGCTCTGGCCTTCGTCCCTACAGGTTGGCGTGAGCTGATGGCGGGCGCTCTGCTAGGTGCAGGCATGCTGCTGCTGGGGTTGCTGATGAGCCTGGGCAACCTGTCCTGTAGCGCTGAAACGAGTCTGGACCAAGGCCATCTGGAGGTGGGTGGCCAGGCTGAGCTGGTCCTGGTTCTGAGCAATCCGGGCAGCCACTCCACCCGCCGTGGCCGAATTGGTCTGGCTCTAGGCCAAGGAACCATCATGGCCTCGCTGCCAGCCCTGGCTCCCGGCCAGACTCACCAGATCCGTTTGAAACTGGAAGCCAGATCCCGTGGGGTGATTGATCTGGGACCCGTGACCATGGAGGCCGGGGACCCGATGGGACTCATCCGCCGCCGCCGAATCCTGACTGGCGCCCGAAAACTCTATATCCATCCCCGCACTGTGGCCCTGCCGCCCCTTGAAGCCGGACTGGAACGCGACCTGGAGGGGAATCCTGGTCCCGGCATTGTCGACGACGACCTGGAATTCCATGCCCTTCGCCCCTATGCGCCCGGCGACGACATAAAAAGGGTCCACTGGCTGTCCACTGCCCGGGCCGGTACCATGATGGTCCGCCAGTACGAGCCCACCCTGCGCACCAGGACCAACCTGATTCTGGACGGCCAGGCCACCTCATACCGGAATGCGGATGAGTTCGAGCTGGCAGTTGAAATCTACGCCTCCCTGGGCTGCCGATGCCTGCTTGATGGCCGTCAGCTGCAAGCGCTGGCCCCGGAACCCGACGATTCCGATGCCCATGGAACCACCCTGCCCACGGAGGATCCCCGAAGCTTTCTGGATGCTTGCAGTGCCATCCGCCCCAGCCAGGACAGCTACGACAAGCCAGACCTGTCCGACGCTCCCAAGCGAACCAGCCTGACCATTCTGGTAACCGGATCGATGGGCGACCGTCAACCCTCTACGTTGATGGGCGAATCGGCCCAGAGCGTCTCCCCGGTCATGCTGCTGGCTGCTGACCTGGATGCCAATCCAAGTCTGCAGACGCAGCCGGGCCTTGTCAACGCCGTTTTGGGCAATATAAGGGACCTTCCCATTCTTATGGAGAACCAGCCATGAGCACATCCGCATCATGGCCTGACCAAGCGCAGAGAGAGCCCATCCGTCTGATCGACCGGGCAGGTCTGCAATCCACTGTCGACCCCACCCGGCACCGCTCTCCCATCATTCTGATCGCCGCACTGGCGCCCCTCAATCTGTTGGCCGGACTGCAGCTGCTGCCCGTCTACGGCAGCCTGCCCCTCTGGCTTACAGTGGGAGCCGCAGCCTGCCTGACCGGACTGCTGATCGCCTTGCTTCCCCAGCGTGGTATTGCCACAACCCTCCTGCAGCCTCTGCTACTGATTGCAGCCCAATTCCTGCTGGGTCCCATCTTCGCTCTGAACGGGACCACTCTGGCACACGTCCTGCCCACCTGGGCAACCCTGACACAAGGGTGGTCCGCCACCTTCGGCGCGTTCAAGACCCTGGCAGCCATCGACCCGCCACTTGGCCAGGAGGCAGGAGGGCTGATGGCCCTGTGGACGCTGATGCTCTGGATCTCTTATCTGGCCGTGCTGCTGGCCCGCCATGGCCTGGGTCGCAACCTGGGACGGCCGGCGCACCCGGTGGCCGTCCTGGCAGCCACCCTGCCCATCCTGGCCACCATGGCTGTGACAGCCGTCCTGGGCACCAGCAGAGGCCTCCACCCGGCGTTGACGGGCGGCATCCTATGGCTGCTCCTGCTGATCTGGTGCGCCAGCGGACTGGGTCTGCTGCGCCTGCAAGGACTCGCATCCACGCTTCTGACCCTGGCATTGACAGCCGGACTGATTTTCTCCGCTGGACTGCTGCCTGCCCCGACCCGGCTGGTCATCCGAGACCACTATCAGCCCCCCATGGACCCTTACCAGTTCACCAGCCCCTTGAGCGATTACCGCGCCTATATCAAACGCCATCGCGACGATACCCTGGTCACGGTCCGCAACCTGCCCGCCGGCACGCCGGTCCGAATGGCCGTCATGGACCGTTATGACGGCAAGGTCTGGAATCTGTCCGACTCGTCAGGCGCTGGAGCCGCCGACTACCGGCGCATCGGTGCCCAGATCCGCACAGAAACACATCAGGTGAAGGCCAAAAACGGTGAACAGGCCGGACAGCCTTTTACCGCGACCTTTCTGATTCGGGAGGGATTCGACCACGCCTGGCTGCCTTCCGCCGGACAGGTCAACGGCATAGATACGGATCAGGGCCTGCAACGGAAGGACCTCTACTTCAACAAGGCCACAGACACCGTACTGACCAATCAGGCCCTGCAGGCCGGGGCCAGATATACGGTGCACGGCGTGGCCGAAGACCGACCCGCAGCCCGTCGCATAGCCGACAGCGATCCGGGAGATGCACAGGTGCCTCCCCTGGCGGATACCCCTGAGAGCCTGCCCAAGGCGGCTGCCTCCATGACCTCCATGCAGGCGCGCGGCGGCGCCAGGGCGCTGGCCATCGAGGAACGGCTGCACAAGGAGGGATGGTTTTCCCATGGTCTGGCCGGCGACTATCCCTCACCCTCCGGCCATGGCGACTATCGAATCAATCAGCTCCTGCAGGGCCAGGCCATGGTGGGCGACAGCGAGCAATATGCCTCGGCCATGGCCCTCCTGGCCCGGCAGATGGGTCTGCCATCCCGGGTGGTCTTGGGATTCCTACCCAAGAATCGCGACGGCTCCATCAGCCGGGCACGGACCAGGACTGAAGCGGACGGGAGCACCCGAATTGACTTCACAGGACGCGATGCCCAGGCCTGGGTGGAGATCAATCTGAAGGGACTCGGGTGGGTCCCCTTCTACCCCACGCCACCGGAGACCAAGACCCCGGACAGGTCTCTGGACTCCACACCGCCCGATCCGCGCACCGTGGTCCGTCAGCCACCGCCCCCGCTGGTCGATCCTCCTCGTGACGACAGAACCACCCAAGGCAGAACCACCGTTGGCGGCCAGGAGGCATCCCGGCAGTCTTCACCCTCCTTCTGGAAGCGGTACGGACCCCTGCTAGCCAAAGTGACGCTCTGGACCATGCCACTCTGGCTGCCGGCTCTCCTGGTTCTGCTCCTGCTGGCCGTCAAGTCCTGGCTGCGTCGACGGGCCCGGTCGAACGGCGATCCGAAGACACGTATCCGTGCCGGCTGGCGACAGATCGGCAACCTGGGCAGGCAGACCGGCTTATCCCTGGATGGCACCCGCAGCGAACAGGCGGCTCTGATCGCCCAGACCCTGCTGACCGACCCCCCAGGGTCCTCGTCGTCCGGACTGCGCGGGGATCTGGATCGACTGCGCAGTATGGCCGATCAGGCCTCGTTCGACCAGAACCCTTCAGATGAACAGGAGGCCGAGGATTGCTGGCAACTGGTGGACAAGCTTCGATCCGCCATCCTGGCATCCCTGCCGCGAACCCGACGTTGGCGCACCCTGCTTTCCCCTAGGCATCTGCACTGACCTGTCCGCCGACAACCTGAACAGCAGGAAAACACAATGAGGGCCCATGCGATCGCCAAGATCACACGAGCCCTCATTGTTTATCACATATCCTGCAGCCGACTCTGCTTGGGCCGGGTTATCCGGCCCAAGCAGATCTGCGGCTACTTGCCGTATATGCACTCACTGGTTGGAGTGCTGGTCCTCCGAGGAGGAGAAGGTGGCCGAACCAGGCTGCTGGGAAGGCTTCTGATCGGAGTCACTGCCATTGGCGGCATCCGAGGATCCCGTGTCCGTGGTGGCAGCCGTCTGATCGCCGGCCCCGGCTGACGAATCCTGCACGTTAGGGGTGTCCAGATGGCTCTGGCCGCCCTGGTCGTTGAGGAAGTCGTCCGGGTTGAAGTCGTCGCCCAGCTTCAGGTCCCCGAAGTCGATGTTGGAGAAGTCCACATCGTTCAGGTCGGCGTCGCTCAGATCCACATCGCCGCCACCCAGACCGAAGTTGGGGTAGATGGTGTCGCGGATGGCCTTGTCAGGCTCCACGGTGGCGTTGCGGTACCTGGCCAGGCCGGTGCCGGCAGGAATCAGCTTGCCGATGATCACGTTCTCCTTGAGGCCCTTCAGGTCGTCGACCTTCTGGTTCAGGGCGGCCTCGGTGAGCACGCGGGTCGTCTCCTGGAAGGAGGCGGCCGACAACCAGGAGTCGGTGGCCAGGGAGGCCTTGGTGATGCCCATGAGCTCGGGGCGTCCGGCGGCCGGCTTGCCTCCGGCCTTGACGGCCTTCATGTTGGCGGCCTTGAACTTGGCCTGGTCGACCAGCTCACCAGGCAGCAGGTCGGTGTCGCCCGAGTCGATGACCGTCACGCGACGGAGCATCTGGTGGACGATGACCTCGATGTGCTTGTCGTGGATGTCCACGCCCTGGGAGCGATAGACCGTGTGCACCTCGTTGACGATGTTCACCTGGGCGGCGCGCGGGCCGAGGATGCGCAGGATCTTCTTGGGATCCACGGAGCCCTCGATCAGCTGGGTGCCGGCTTCGACGTGCTGTCCATCCTTGACCATCATGGGTGCACGGCGGGTGACCGGGTAGGTCAGCGCCTCCACGGAGGTGTCGTCGGGGGTCAGGGTCACCTGACGGCCGCGGTCGGTGTCCTCCACCTTGACGGTGCCGGGGAACTCCGCGATGGGAGCCTCGCCCTTGGGGGTACGGGCCTCGAAGAGCTCGGTGACACGGGGAAGACCCTGGGTGATGTCGGAGGCCGAAGCCACGCCGCCGGAGTGGAAGGAACGCAGCGTCAGCTGGGTACCAGGCTCGCCGATGGACTGGGCGGCCACAATGCCCACGGCCTCGCCGACGTCCACCAGCTTGTTGGTGGCCAGGGACCAGCCGTAGCACTTGGCGCACACACCGCGGGTGGACTCGCAGGTCAGGACCGAACGGGCCTTGACCTCCTCCACGCCGTGGGCGACCATGTCGCGAAGCACGTCCATGGACAGAGCGTCGCCGCGCTTGTAGAGCACGGTCTTGCCGTCCTTGGGGTCGATGACGTCGGCGGCCAGGAGCCTTGAGTAAGGTCCGCCGTCGGCGGCCTTGACCAATACCAGGTTGCCCTGCTCGTCGCGCTCGGCCACCTTCATGGTCAGACCGCGCATGGTACCGCAGTCCTCCTCGCGCACGATCACGTCCTGGGAGACGTCGACCAGACGACGGGTCAGGTAGCCCGACTCGGCGGTACGCAGTGCGGTGTCGGCCAGACCCTTGCGGGCGCCGTGCTGGGAGATGAAGTACTCCAGCACCGACAGGCCGTCGTGGTAGTTGGACTTGACCGGTCGAGGGATGATCTCGCCCTTGGGGTTGGCCACCAGGCCTCGCATACCGGCAATCTGGCGGATCTGCATCCAGTTGCCTCGTGCCCCGGACTGGACCATGATGTTCACGTTGTTGTCCGGAGTGAAGTGCTCCTGCATGGCCTCAGCCACCTTGTCGGTGCACTCGGTCCACAGGTTGATCAGCTCCTGACGGCGCTCCTCGTCGGTCAGCAGACCCATGTCGTACTGGGAGTTGACCTTGGCAGCCTGCCCCTGGTACTCGTTGACGATCTTTTCACGCTCGGGCGGCACCACGATGTCGGAGAAGGCCATGGTCACGCCGGACCACTGGGCCCGGGTGAAGCCCAGATCCTTCAGGGCATCCAGGGTGGCCGCGACCTGTGCGGTCGAGTACCGGGTGGCGATGTCGTCCACGATGCCGGACAGCTTGCCCTTGGGCACCTGCTCGTTGATGAAGGGGTAGTCCACAGGCAGCGTCCGATTGAACAGGACCCGCCCGTAGTTGGTGGCGAAGAGCCTGGAACCGTCCTTGAAGACCTCTTCCTTGACCACGTCAGGGCTGCCGGGCTCGGGGTCGACGACCTTGAGGTCACCGGGCTCCCAGTCCTTGGGCATGACGAAATCGGCAGGGACCCGCAGCAGGATCTTGGCCTGCATGTCGATCTCGCCCAGGTCCAGGGCCATCCGAGCCTCGGCCAGGCTGGAGAAGATCCGGCCCTGGCCCTTGGCGCCGTCAACCACGGTGGTCAGGTAGTACAGACCCAGAATCATGTCCTGGGAGGGCATGGTGACCGTGTGGCCGTCGGCGGGCTTGAGGATGTTGTCGGAGGCCAGCATGAGCGAACGGGCTTCAGCCTGGGCCTCGGCCGACAGGGGCAGATGGACTGCCATCTGGTCGCCGTCGAAGTCGGCGTTGAAGGCCGCGCAAGCCAGTGGGGGCAGGTGGATGGCCTTGCCCTCGACCAGGATGGGCTCGAAGGCCTGGATGCCCAGACGGTGCAGCGTAGGCGCACGGTTGAGCAGGACGGGGTGCTCGGAGATGACCTCCTCCAGCACGCCCCAGACCTCGGGGTCACCGCGGTCGACCAGACGCTTGGCACTCTTCATGTTCTGCGCGTAGTTGAGGTCCACCAGCCGCTTGATGACGAAGGGCTTGAAGAGCTCCAGGGCCATGGGCTTGGGCAGGCCGCACTGGTGCATGCGCAGGGAGGGCCCGACCACGATCACGGAACGGCCGGAGTAGTCCACACGCTTGCCCAGCAGGTTCTGACGGAATCGGCCCTGCTTGCCCTTGAGCATGTCTGCCAGGGACTTGAGCGGACGGTTGGAGGCTCCGGTGACGGGGCGGCCACGGCGGCCGTTGTCGAAGAGGGAGTCCACAGCCTCCTGGAGCATGCGCTTCTCGTTGTTGAGCATGATCTCGGGGGCGCCCAGCTCGATCAGGCGCTTGAGCCTGTTGTTGCGGTTGATGACGCGCCGGTAGAGGTCGTTCAAGTCGGAGGTGGCGAAGCGGCCGCCGTCCAGCTGCACCATGGGGCGCAGGTCGGGCGGAATGACCGGGACGACGTCCAGGACCATGGCCTCGGGCTTGTTGCCGGTGTTCAGGAAGGCGGAGACCACCTTGAGCCGCTTCAAGGCACGGGCCTTGCGCTGGCCGGAGCCGGTGTCGATCTCGTGGCGGAGCTCCTTGGCGGCACCCTCCAGGTCGAAGTCCTGCAGGCGCTTCTTGATGGCCTCGGCGCCCATGCAGCCCTCGAAGTAGTCACCGTAGCGGTCCTGCATCTCCCGCCACAGATCCACGTCGCCCTCCATATCGCCGGGCTTCAGGGTCTTGAAGCGGTCGAAGACGGCGGTGATCCTCTGGATCTGGTCATCGTAGCGCTTGCGGATGGCGGTCATGTCCCGCTCGGCACCGTTGCGCAGACGTGCCTTCATGGAACCCTTGACCTCATCGGTCTTCTCCAGCTCGGCCAGGTCCTCTTCCAGCTTCTTGGCGCGCTTGTCGATCTCCAGGTCGCGCTTCTTCTCCAGCTGGTTGATCTCGTTGTCGAACTCGTCCTGCAGATCGGGCAGGTCCTTGTGGCGCTGCTCCTCATCCACCTTGGTGACCATGTAGGCCGCGAAGTAGATGACCTTCTCCAGGTCCTTGGGCGCGATGTCCAGCAGGTATCCCAGCCGGGAGGGCACACCCTTGAAGAACCAGATGTGGGTGACGGGGGCGGCCAGCTCGATGTGGCCCATACGCTCGCGGCGGACGCGTGAGCGGGTGACCTCCACGCCGCAGCGCTCGCAGACGATCCCCTTGAAGCGCACGCGCTTGTACTTGCCGCAGGCGCACTCCCAGTCACGGGTGGGTCCGAAGATCTGCTCTCCGAACAGGCCGTCCTTCTCGGGCTTCAAGGTACGGTAGTTGATGGTCTCAGGCTTCTTGACCTCGCCATAGCTCCAGCCGCGGATGTCGTCGGCCGTGGCCAGTCCGATTCTCAGTTTGTCAAATGCATTGACGTCCAGCACTCTGTGTCCTGTCTCTGATCTTGTAACTGCTCTGAAGTTTGCCTCTTGGCGGGATGCCCGTCAGGCGGGCATCCCTGTGACTGGTGGTTCAGCGGTACTCCGGCTCGGGAGCGGACTGGTCGGCCTTGGCGGCGGCGTCCGGGCGGGCGCCGATGTTGAAGCCCAGGTCGTCGGAGGCGGCGCTCGGGTCGTCGTCCTCGTCCTTCATCTCGATCACGTTGCCTTCCGCGTTGAGCACCTCCACGTTCAAGGAGAGCGACTGCATCTCCTTGAGCAGCACCTTGAAGGATTCGGGGATGCCGGCCGCCGGCAGGTTCTCCCCGCGCACAATGGCTCCATAGGCCCGGACGCGGCCGTCCACGTCATCGGACTTGGTGGTCATCATCTCGTGCAGGGTATAGGCGGCGCCATAGGCCTCCAGGGCCCAGACCTCCATCTCGCCGAAGCGCTGGCCGCCGAACTGGGCCTTGCCGCCCAGGGGCTGCTGGGTGATCATGGAGTAGGGGCCGGTGGACCGGGCATGAATCTTGTCGTCGACCAGGTGGTGGAGCTTGAGCATGTACATGTAGCCCACGGAGATGGGCTTGGTGAAGGGCTCGCCGGTGCGGCCGTCGTAGAGCACGGCCTTCCCGTCGTCGCCCACCAGGCGCTCGCCGTCACGGTTGGGCAGGGTGGTCTTGAGCAGGCCGTTCAGGGCATCCTGACGCACGCCGTCGAAGACCGGGGTGGCCACGGCGGTGCCGGGTTCGGCCTTCTCAGCGCCTGCCGGAATGTGCTTCTTCCATTCGGCCTCCAGGTCGGGATCCAGGCTGATGTCCCAGCCGGAGTGGGCGATCCACCCCAAGTGGAGCTCCAGGACCTGGCCCAGGTTCATACGGGAGGGCACACCCAACGGGTTGAGCATGATGTCGATGGGGGTGCCATCGGCCATGAAGGGCATATCCTCCTCGGGCAGGATCCTCGAGATGACGCCCTTGTTGCCGTGGCGTCCCGAGAGCTTGTCGCCCTGGGTGATCTTGCGGTGCTGGGCAATGTAGACCCGAATCATCCGGTTGACGCCGTTGGGCAGCTCGTCGCCGTCCTCCTCGGCATCCTCACGGGTGACCTCCTTGACCTCGATGACCGTGCCGGTCTCGCCGTGGGGGACCCGCAGGCTGGTGTCGCGCACCTCGCGGCTCTTCTCGCCGAAGATGGCCCGCAGGAGTCGCTCCTCGGGGGTCAGCTCGGTCTCGCCCTTGGGGGTGACCTTGCCGACCAGGATGTCGCCGGCCTCGACCTCGGCACCGATGCGGATGATGCCGCGTTCGTCCAGGTTGGCCACAGCGTCCTCGCCCACGTTGGGCAGGTCCCGGGTGATTTCCTCGGCACCCAGCTTGGTCTCGCGGGCGTCGGTCTCGTACTCCTCGATGTGGATGGAGCTCAGGGTGTCGTCCTGGACCAGCCGCTGGGAGATGATGACGGCGTCCTCGTAGTTGTAGCCGTTCCAGGGCATGAAGGCCACCAGGACGTTCTTGCCCAGGGCCATCTCGCCCTTCTCGGTGGCGGGTCCGTCAGCCAGGACCGTGCCGGCCTCGACCCGCTCCCCGTCCTTGATCAGGGGGACCTGGTTGTAGCAGGTGGTCTGGTTGGACCGCTGGAACTTGGCCAGCTTGTAGGAGGACTGGGTGCCGTCGTCATTCATGACGCGGATGATGTCGGCGGAGACGTAGGTGACCACGCCCGGCTTCTCGGCCAGGATGACATCGCCCGAGTCAATGGCGGAACGCCACTCGGAACCGGTGCCCACCAGGGGACGCTCGGACTTGACAAGGGGGACGGCCTGACGCTGCATGTTGGTGCCCATCAATGCTCGGTGGCCCTCGTCGTGCTCCAGGAATGGAATCAGGGAGGCGCCCACCGAAACCATCTGCCGCGGGGAGACATCCATCAGGTCCACCTGGGAGACGGGCACATCCTTGGCCTCGGCCTCGGCGTCACGCACCAGGGCCTCGTCCTCGACGAAATGTCCGGTCTCGTCGATCTCCTGGTTGGCCTGGGCGATGGTGTGCTCGGACTCCTGGTCGGCGGTCATGTAGACCACGTCGTCGGTCACCTGGCCATCAATGACCTTGCGGTAGGGGGTCTCGATGAAGCCGAAGGGGTTGACCCGGGCGAAGGTGGCCAGGGAGCCGATCAGACCGATGTTGGGGCCTTCAGGGGACTCGATGGGGCACATACGTCCGTAGTGGGAGGGGTGCACATCGCGTACCTCCATGGAGGCGCGGTCGCGGGACAGGCCGCCGGGGCCCAGGGCCGAGAGACGACGCTTGTTGGTCACGCCGGCCAGCGGGTTGTTCTGATCCATGAACTGGCTCAGCTGGGAGGTTCCGAAGAACTCCTTGATGGTGGCGTTGACGGGGCGGATGTTGATCAGGGACTGCGGGGTGATGGCCTCCGCGTCCTGGGTGGTCATCCTCTCACGGACCACGCGCTCCATACGGCTCAGACCAGTGCGCAGCTGGTTCTGGATCAGCTCGCCCACCTGACGGATGCGGCGGTTGCCGAAGTGGTCGATGTCGTCCACGTCCACCCGCAGCTCGATGTCCTGACCGTCGCGGCGACCGGGGAAGGTCTGCCCGCCGGCATGCAGGGTCACCAGGTACTTCAGGGTGGCGATGATGTCCTCGGGATGCAGGCTGCGGTCGTTGAAGTCGGCCTCAAGCCCAAGCTTGCGGTTGATCTTGTAGCGGCCGACCCGGGCGAGGTCGTAGCGCTTGGTATTGAAGTAGAAGGAGTCCAACAGGTTGCGGCCTGCCTCGGGCGAGGCGGTGTCAGCAGGCCGGATCTTGCGGTAGAGGTCGGTCAGGGCCTCGTCCTGGGTCTCGATCGTCTCCTTCTCCAAGGCATCCAGCACCAGCGGGTAGCCCTTGAAGGCCTTGCGGATCTGCGGCTTGGTCATGCCGATGGCCATGAGGAAGACGATGGCGGACTGCTTGCGCTTACGGTCCACGCGCACGCCCAGCACATCGCGCTTGTCGATCTCGAACTCCAGCCAGGCGCCCCGGCTGGGGATGATCTTGGCCCCGAAAATCTCCTTGTCGGAGTTGCGGTCCTGGGTGCGGTCGAAGTAGACGCCGGGAGAACGGACCAGCTGGGAGACGATGACACGCTCCGAGCCGCCGATGATGAAGGTGCCATGGGGGGTCTGCAGCGGGAAGTCGCCCATGAAGACGGTCTGCGACTTGATCTCGCCGGTATCCCCGTTCTCGAACTCGGCGTTCACGTACAGGGGGGCGGAGTAGGTGTAGTCCTTCTCCTTGCACTCCTGGACCGTGTGCCGGGGCTCCTCGAAGTAGGGATCCGAGAAGGTCAGGCTCATGGTCTGGGCGAAGTTCTCAATGGGAGAGATCTCCTGGAAGACCTCATCCAGGCCGGAGACGGGGGCCACGGTATGGGTTCCGTTGACCTGATCCTCCTCGACCCGCTTCTTCCAACGGTCGTTGCCGACCAGCCAGTCAAAGCTATCGGTCTGCACGCCCAGGAGGTAGGGTACCTCGATGGGTTCGCGGATGGATCCGAAATTGACACGATCGGTGGCCTTGTGCAGTTTGATATCGTGTTCGTCAGCGCGTGCCTGCGTGGCGGTGGTACTACTTACAGCTTTATTGGCAGCCAAAATGGACGTTCCTTATCGCTCGCCGTACTCGATCATTCCTGTTACCCCAGGGAGATGCCGAATGGCCGCCATATGCCTATTCGCGGGCATCTCCTCGATGATGCATGCCCGCTATATGACACACCTCATGCAAAGACAAAACTATAGCAGACAAGAACTCTGGACGCAATCGGCGTGTCGACTTGGAAAAGCTGCTATTGGACCATGATCGGCACTGGCTGGGAGACCACCTTGGAGTCGGCCTTGAGCACCAGCTTGGCTTGGTATGAACCAGCCTTGACCCGGGGCAGCTTCTGATCAGGCTGACAGCTCTCCTGGCTCCTGTCGGCATGCCAGGTGATGGTCTGCACATCCTTGTCGCCGGTGGCCATGAGCAGGGTGCGAGCCCCCACCGGGCAGGCATCGGAGCGCCAGACGGTATCCTCGCCGCTGGTGATGACCAGCACTCGGCCGCCATCGGAACCGTCCACCAAGCATGAGCCTGTCCCCTTGTGCCAGATGGTCACCGTGAAGTCGATGGATCCGCCGACCCCAGTACTGGGATTAGGCGCGGCCAGCTCCAGAGCCAGATCCCCCTTGTCGCAGTCAGGAGCTCCGGAGGAACGCTTCTTGCCGGCGTCCTTCTTCTGCTCCTTGCCCTGCTTGTCCTTATCCTTGGATTTGGTCTTTACGTCCTGCCGGGCGCTGGTCGAGGCTCCCTGGCCCCCATCGCCTGAGCGCAGGGCTCTGATGCCGGCCCCCACGCCCCAAACCAGGCCAGCGCAGACCAATAGGAAGAGCACCGCCAGCAGGGCGGCCGCAATCCTGCGGCGACGGTACATCCGCCGCTTCTTCTCGCTCATGCGTCGCTTGGCCATACTTCTCCAGTCTAATCGCCAGGGCGGCCTTCACTGCGGCAGACTCAGGCTGCCGTCCTGGCCAATCTCCAGAAGACCGTCCTCGTCCAGTGAAGCGATGCACCGATCAAGTCGGATTGTGTCCTCGCACAGGGGTTTCAGGTCCTTCCTTGAGACGGGCACGCCCGAAGCCTGCCGCAGGGCCTGAAGGATGGCACCGCGGACCTGTCGGTCGGTACCCGCGAAGTGCTGTCGGGGCCTGGTCCTGCCTTCGCCCAGACCGGGCAGTCCAGCCTTCAGAAAGCGGCAGTGGCCGGCCAGAGGGCAGATGTCGCAGGCCGGCTTGCGGGCGATGCAGACCGTGGCTCCCAGCTCCATGACGGCCTGGTTCCATCGGGCCGAGGGCGGCTCCCGCCAGGCTGCCGACTTGACCTTCGAATCAGCCAGTCCCAGACGACCATTATCGTCCTGGTCGCCGCTGTCCTTAACACCGGCATCCTGTGGCCCTCCGTCATCGGCACTAGCACGCTCCTGTCCTTCGTCCTCAGGCAGGACCTCCCATGCCAGCTGGCGCTCCTCTCGGCTGGCAGCGCCACCGGTGGATTCGCGCCCCAGGAAGACCCTGGAGAGCACCCTGCGGATGTTGGTGTCGATGACGGCGATCCTCTCGCCGTAGGCAAAGCTCATGACAGCGCTGGCCGTGTAGTCGCCGATGCCGGGCAGGGCCACCAGCTGGTCGTAATCCCGGGGCAGGCGGTCTGCATACCGGCCGGCCACCTGCTGAGCGCATTCCTGCAGGCGCAGGGCTCGGCGCGGGTAGCCCAGCCGACCCCAGGCCGTGATGACATCGGCCTTGGGCGCAGCGGCCAAGGAGGCCGCATCCGGCCATACCTTCATCCAGGCCGTCCAGTAGGGCACCACCCGGCTCATCTGGGTCTGCTGGCTCATGACCTCGGAGACCAGAACCCCCCAGGGCGTAGTTCGTCCAAAACGCCAGGGCAGGTCGCGGGCGTATCGGCTCCACCAGTCGAACAGCCGCAGGCGGATGGGCTCAATCTCCGCCGAGGACGTCTCCGCCTTCTCCATGGTCACACCGCCCTTCGCCATCCGATTCTGCCTCATTCAACCGCCGTATTCTGCCCGACGGTGCCGACCAGCCCTGTCTGGCCTGTCGTTTGGCGACGGTAGGTTGGCCTCATGAACAGGCAGGAGCAGGAGCGGTCCGGCGACCCATCGAAGGCCGTCGAAAGCATGTACGAGTACGGATACCGCAAATCGAATTATGGTCCCGACGAGCTGGTCACTGACGCCCATGGCAACCCCATCTCCGTGGTGGATGCCATGATGAAGGCCGATCAGGCCAGCCGAGTGAAGACCTCCACGCCCCACCTATGCTATTACTCGCCGCGAATCCCGGGCAATACGGGTTCAGCCATCCGTCTGTGCGCCGTGACCGGCACCATCCTGCACCTGATAGAGCCCCTGGGCTTCAACCTCAAGGACACCAAGCTGCGCCGGGCCGGCCTGGACTACCATGACATGGCCCACGTGGTCCTGCACCCGGACTTCGACGACCTGGTCCGTTCCATGCCTGACAGCCGGATCATCGCCTTCACCGCCCACGCAGACAAGCTCTACACCGAAGTCAACTACCGGCCGGACGACATCCTCCTGTTCGGCCCTGAGCCGGGCGACATCCCCGACCCCATGGACATCATGGCTGGCCCTCATGTGGCCGAACAGGTCAGACTGCCCATGCGGCCCAGCCTGCGCAGCCTGAACCTGACCAACTGCGCCTCAATCGCCATCTACGAGGCCTGGCGGCAGCTGGGATTCCAAGGCGGCCGCTGAACCCCGCGAGCGCGCTCAGTTCTTGAAGCTGTGAATTGGCGCTGGGATGTGTCCGCCCCGGTTGACGAAGTCGACACATGAGCGGGTATTGACAGGCACGACCGGCCCACCACCCATGAGCCCGCCGAACTCGGCCCACTCGCCCACCTGCTTGCCGATGACAGGAATGACCCTGACTGCGGTGGTCTTCTGATTGATCATGCCGATGGCCGCCTCGTCGGCGATAAGGCCGGAGATGGATTCCGCAGAAGTGTCCCCGGGGATGGGAATCATATCCAGCCCCACCGAGCAGACGCAGGTCATGGCCTCAAGCTTCTCCAGGGTCAGGCTCCCCTCTTGCGCAGCCTGGATCATGGCGGCGTCTTCGGATACGGGGATGAAGGCCCCGGACAGCCCGCCCACCGAGCTGGAAGCCATGATGCCGCCCTTCTTGACCTGATCGTTGAGGATGGCCAGGGCCGCAGTCGTCCCGGGTGCGCCCACCTGCTCCAGGCCCATGGTCTGCAGGACTTCGCCCACTGAATCTCCGACAGCAGGGGTGGGAGCCAAGGACAGGTCGATGATCCCGAAGGGCACGTCCAGACGACGGCTGGCCTCCTGGGCCACGAGCTGCCCCACCCGGGTGATCTTGAAGGCCGTCCTCTTGATGGTCTCGCAGAGCTGTCCGAAGTCCGCTCCCTTGGCTGATTCCAAGGCGGTCTTGACCACGCCGGGTCCGGAGACCCCCACGTTGATGACGGCCGACCCCTGGCTGACCCCATGGAAACCGCCGGCCATGAAGGGGTTATCGTCCGGAGCGTTGCAGAAGACCACCAGCTTGGTGCAGCCGGAGCTGTCCGAGTCGGCGGTGCTCTCGGCCGTGGCCTTGACGACCCGGCCCATCAGGGCTACGGCATCCATATCGATGCCGGTTCTGGTGGAGCCCACGTTGACGCTGGCGCAGACCCGTTCCGTCTGGCTCAATGCCCTGGGCAGGGACTTGATCAGCAGCCGCTCGGCCGGGGTCATGCCCTTGCCGACCAGGGCCGAATAGCCGCCGATCAGGTTGACCCCGACCTCCTGGGCCGAGCGGTCCAAGGCCTTGGCCACGGCCACATAGTCCTCCACGGTATGGCAGGCTCCGGCAGCCACCAGGGATATGGGAGTGACGGTGATGCGCTTGTTGACGATGGGAATGCCGTATTCGCGGGCGATGGAGTCTCCAGTGGACACCAGGTCGCCGGCCAGGGAGACGATCTTGCGATGGATGTTTCTACAGAGCATGTCCACATCCCCGCTCACACAATCCAGCAGACTGATACCCATGGTGATGGTGCGCACGTCCAGGCGCTCCCGGTCGATCATATCGTTGGTCTCAAGGACCTCATCGCGCGTGATCATGGCTGCCTCCTCAGACCCGGTGCATCCTGGTGAAGATCTCCTCGCGCTGGCAACGGATGGAGACTCCGATATCTTCTCCCAAAGATTCCATCCTCTGGCTCAGCGCATCGAAATCATCCCTGCAGGCGGTGCAGTCCACAATCATCATCATGGTGAAGAAGCCATCCAGAATGGTCTGCGAAATATCCAGCACATTGATCTCCTGCTGGGAGAGGTCTGTGCAGACCTTGCCGATGATGCCGATGGCATCCTTGCCCACCACCGTGATGATCGCCTTGTCCATGACCGTCCTCCTCATCCACCTCGCCCTTGACCGGACCCCCTGAAAACCGGGACCCCGCTCCCCCAGCTTAGAGGAGCGCCGGGAGAAGCGGGGTCGTAGAGGTCTGCACTCTGATTCAGGATTCGCGCGTGGCCGCCGAGGAGGGCAGGGCGATCAGGGCTCTGGGGGCCTTGAATCCCTTGGAGGCGAATCGTTCGGCGATGTCACGGGCAAGATCGGAGCCCTTGCCGGCGTCAGCCAGGGCGATGATGGATCCGCCGAACCCGCCGCCGGTCATACGAGCCCCATAGGCCCCACCCTGACGTGCCGCGTCCACAGCCTCATCCAGCTCCGGGCAGGTGACCTCGTAGTCGTCTCTCAAGGAGTCATGGGAGGCGTTGAACAAGCGGCCGGCCAGGACGTAATCGCCCCTGCCGAAGGCCTCGATGAAGCGGTCCACCCGTCCTATCTCGCTGATGACGTGGCGGACCCGCCGACGCATGGTCTCATTGGGCAGCTGCTCCAGCAGGGCAGCCAGGGCGGACGGAGGATCAGCGGCCCCGTTGACCTGGTCAGCCACCTGGCGCAGGTTGGCCACCCTCAGCAGGTGTGCAGCCTGCTCACAGGTGGCCCGTCGCTGATCGTATTGGCCGTCGTTGAGCTGGTGCTGGGCCCTGGTGTCGACCACCAACAGCTCCAGGCCCGCAGCCTGCAGGTCGAAGGGAACCTGGCGCACGTTGCTCATGGCATCCAGTTCCGGCCGACAGTCCAGTCGCAGGGCGCAGCCGGATCGACACCGCATGGCGGCGCTCTGATCCATGCCGCCGGTGGAGGCGCCGGCCATATCATTCTCAGCCGTGATGGCGGCCTGGATCAGCCTGACCCGGCCAGCCTCGTCACCGCCCAGCCCCAGAGCGAACAGGTCATCCAGGGCCAGGGCCACTGCACAGGTCATGGCCGCCGAGGAGCTCAACCCGGACCCGACTGGCACGCAGGAGGCCAGGGCCAGGTCGAACCCTTGAACCTGGGGGAAGCCATCCCGCTGCAGGGCCCAGGCCACGCCGACCGGATAGGCCGCCCAGCCGCTGACTCCCCTGGCCTGAAGACCATCCAGGTCAACCTGGACCGGGTTCTCCGGATCCATGCTAGAGACCAGGCGGACCCGGCTGTCCGTCCTGGGACTGGCAGCCACATAGGTACGGTTGGGCAGGGCGATGGGCAGGCAGAGCCCGGCGTTGTAATCCGTGTGCTCGCCGATCAGGTTGACCCGTCCGGGAGCGCTCCAGACGCCCTGGGGATCCTCGCCATAGACCTTCTGGAAGAGCTCGCGGGCCTTGGTGGCCCCTTGGCCGTCAGCGCCATGGGTCCAGGCCTGTATGAATTGGACTGTCGTCGTCATTGATTCTCTCCATTCTCCAGGTCCAGGGGCCCCAGCTGGCGGAATCGGTCGGCGATCCGCTCAGGGGTGGTGTCCGACACCCAGGCGGCCATGCCTGACTCGGACCCGGCGAGATACTTGATTTTGTCCACGGCACGGCGGAAGGAGAAGAACTGCAGGTTGAGCCGGTAGTCCTCCCGTCGCGGATCGTGCAGCGGGGCCTGGTGCCAGGCGGCGATGTAGGGCAGATCCATCCCCCTGCCGTCGCCCTTGTCGAAGAAGGCGTTGCCCCGCTTGAGCAGGGTGGAATACATGACGGCCAGGTCCCAGCGCTCCTGGTCGTTCAGCTGGTCCAGGCTCAGGATCCCGTCGCGCACGGGGGCCATGTGGACCTCCAGCGGCCAGCGGGCGGCGGCGGGCACATAGGCCACCCATGTGGCGTTGCGGAAGACGACCCGTCGACCGGAGTCCAGCTCGGCCTTGAGGATGTCCGCCAGGAGGTTGCCGCCGGTGCGTTCCCGGTAGGCGGCGCACTGCCTCAGCTCCTGCTCAAGGCGGGGGGCGATGAAGGGATAGCAGTAGATCTGTCCGTGGGGGTGGGCAAGGGAGACGCCGATCTCCTGTCCATGGTTCTCGAAGGGGAAGATCTGTTCGATGCCCTCCATGGCCGAGATCTCAGCAGTGCGGAAGGCCCAGGCCTCCACCACCGTCCGCAAACGCGAGACAGGCAGATCGGCAGGGAGTGCATGCTCGTCAGGGTCGAAGCAGACCACCTCACAGCGTCCGTTGGCCTCGCGCACCGGCCAGAGGGGATTGCCGTCCACCAGGGATGGCTGGTCGGCCGCCTGCATATCGGGCACCTGCATCATGGAGGGGAAGCGGTTCTCGAAGACCGCCACGTTGTAGTCCACATCGGGGATCTCCCCATCCTGGTAGGGGTCTCCGGGCTTTCTGGCGGCCAGGGGGTTGCCCTTGGCGGTGGCCTGTGGCCCGGCGGTGATGGGCCGGTTCATCCGGGCCGTGGCCATGGGGATCCAGTCTCCGGTCAGAGGGTCCCGGCGCATCTGCGGCGGCTGGAAGGGCACCGTCCTGCCCTCCTGATCCTGGTGCGGGGCGAACCGGTCGGTCAGCGGACGAGGATCGTCCAGACGCCTGGTCCTGCGGCCGGATACATACTCGGGATCATCGTCCAGGTAGAAGAACCGACGCCCGTCGGCCAGCCTGGTGGGGGTGATGCGGATGTGCCCCTTGGCATAGTCGCCGGGAACATACCGTTGGGGGACATACTGCTCTGACTTCATGCTGCTCCTTCATCGTCCGTGATGATTGACAATCCATGGCAACCCGCTATGGCAACCTGCGCACCCCTGTGTGACCGGTCGTTCATTGAATCTGGGCTGCTTTCCCGGCATCGGCCTTAGACACGTCGGAGGAACCCTCTTGAGCCTGGCCTTCCTCGGGGTTGACCGGGACCAGGACCAGCCGCTTGACCAGGGACCGGGTTGCCTCGGCCGACTCCTGGTCCAGCTGGTCGTCGGTGATGACGGTGTCCACCTGGTCGAAGGAGGCGAACAGGGAAAGGGAGGTGCAGCTCCACTTGGTGTGGTCGGTCAGGATGATGGTCCGGTCGGCGATGTCCATCAGGGCCATATCCGTAGCCGCCTCCAAGGAGTTTGGCATCAGGAAACCCCGCGGAATGGAGACCGAGTGGGTCCCCAGGAAGACCGTGTTGACCCGCAGGGAGGCGATGACCTTGTCTGCAATGGGGCCGACCAGGGAGTTGGATCGGGTGATGACACCGCCGGTGACGATGACCTCCACATCCTTGCTCTCCATGGCCTGGACCAGTTCGGCCACGGGGATGGAATTGGTCAGCAGGGTCACGCCCGCGCACTGGCGGCTCTCCAGCAGGTGCTGGGCGAAGACATAGGCCGTGGTCCCTCCCCCGATGGCGATGACGTCGCCCGGTGAGACATAGTCGATGGCGCGACGGGCGATGGTGTCCTTAAGGCCCATGTCCATCTGCGACTTGACCGAGAAGAGCGGCTCAGCCAGAAGCGAGCTGGTGGTGACGGCCCCTCCGTGGACCCTCTTGAGCAGGCCCTTGTCCGCCAGGTCGGCAATGTCACGGCGGATGGTCATGGCGGAGACGCCCAGCTCCTTGGAGAGGGCGGTGATACGGACTGCGCCACGAGTACGCAACCGGTTCAATATCAGGTGTTGGCGTTGTGACGATATCATTCGAACATTATCGCACACATTCGCCCAAATTGGCAAGCTGGCAATCGGACTGCGGTCGCTGCCCAGATGCAAGGGCGAAAATCGACATTTCTCAGGTACTGAGACCATTCTTCCATACACCTGAGGCTTGCCAGGACTCTTACAGAAATCCAATCACCGAAGTGTAACTTGTCCTTTAAGGTCCCAACAAGGCCTGCAGGGTCGCTTATGAAAACGAACACGAATATGAGCCAATGTCAGTTTCGACGGGTCAACCGTTCAAATCCCCACAGCGTCACCTGGGCCATGGCCTCCAGCACGATCCCGGCATCCATCTTCGAGCTGCCGCGAACCCGCTCCACGAAGACAATAGGCACTTCGACCACACTGACGCCCATGGCCTGGACTCGGCGCAACATATCCACCTGGAAGACATAGCCGCTGGATCGGACCCTTCCCAGATCGATCCGCCTCAACACGTCCGCTCGATAGACCCGCAGGCCGGCGGTCATGTCCCTTACCGAGGATCCCAGGGCGGTGCGGGCATACCAGGATCCCGCGCGCGAAATCAGATCCCGATGCCAGGGCCAATGTTGAGTGCGGCCTCCGCGCACCCTGCGCGAGCCGATGACCAAGCCCGGATACGTTTCTCCTCGGGCCACAGCCAGCATCCTGGCCAGATCCTGAGGTCGGTGGGAACCGTCCATATCCATCTCGCAGATCAGGTCATAGCCATGCTCCAGCGACCAACGGAACCCCTGTACGTAGGCTGGACCCAACCCGCGGCGGGCATGCCGATGGATGACGTGCACGCGAGGATTGCCACTGGCCATATCCTCAGCCAGGGCGCCGGTGCCGTCCGGCGAGTTGTCGTCGACGACCAGGACATCGACCTCGGGGCAGCATGCCAAAAGCCGAGGAAGGGTCACCCCGATGTTGTCAGCCTCCTGGTAGGTGGGCATGACCACAACGATCCCTGCTCCGCCACGAACAACGTCCATGGCCGCTCTCAGCGTGCGATGCCGTAGGCCCCGCGCCGGTAAGGCTCAGGGTAGGGGGCCTGCTGAGCGGACAGCCCCAGTTTGTAGGCGGCCCTGAGCGGCCAGTAGGGGTCGCGCAGGCTGGCTCGACCGATCTCGACCGCATCGGCCAGGCCCTTGCGCACGATCCGATCAGCCTGCCTGGGTTTGGTGATCAGCCCCACCGCGGTGGTGGGAATCAGCACCTGGCTGCGCACCTGGTAGGAGAAGGGCACCTGGTAGTTGGGAGCGGCCGGAATCTTCACGCCTGGCACCAGACCCCCGGTGGAAACGTCAATCAGGTCCACCCCATGCAGCTTGAGCACCTTGGCAGCGCGGATGGTCTCGTCCAGGCCCCAACCGCCGGTGGCCCAGTCGGTGGCGGACATGCGCACCAGCAGGGGCATGCCCGAGGGAATGACCTCGCGCACGGCATCGGTCACCTGGATCAGCAGGCGCATCCTGCCGGACAGGTCACCCCCGTACTCGTCGTTTCGTCGGTTGATCAGGGGATCAAGGAATTGGGAGAGCAGGTAGCCGTGGGCGGCATGCAGCTCCACTGCCAGGAAGCCGGCCTGAACGGCTCGCACGGCAGCGGAGCGGAAGTCGGCCACGATGGAGGCTATCTGGGCCCGCGAAAGCTGGACGGGGACCGCCATCCTCCCAAAGGCGATGGGGCTTGGGCCTACAGGTTGCCAGCCGCCCTCGGCCACGGGCACGGTGGCGTTGATGTAGCCCATGGAGGAGCACCCGGAGGAACCCTTGCGACCAGAGTGGTTGAGCTGGACGATGGGCACTGCCCCGGCGGCCTTGACATCCCGGACGATGCCCTGCCAGGCCCTGGTCTGCTCGTCGTTCCACAGTCCCACATCGCAGGGCGAGATCCGCCCCTGGGGATTGACGGCCGTGGCCTCCCCGATGACGACTCCGAAGCCGCCCAGGGCCCGGGACACATAGTGCTGGTAGTGGAAGTTGGTAGGAACCCCGTCGTGCCGCAGGGCCGAATAGGTGTCCATGGGCGGCATCCAGATCCTGTTGCGGATATGCTGGTCGCGCAGTTCCATGGGCTGGAAGAGCGCAGGCAGGGCCCTCTCCCGCCTTCTGCCTGATTTTGATTTCCCAGCCTTTTTGGCCCTTTTGTCCTTCTTGCCCTTCTTGGCCGATTTGACCCCCTTGGCAGCCTTGCCAGCCTTCTTCTTTCCGTCGGCGGCATCCGACTCGAAGGGCCGGATCGGTTTGGAGACATCCAGCCTGCCGGAGCCGCTCACCGGCCCCGGCATCGCCTGATCTTCCTTGACCCGGCTGTCGGCCCGAGGGGCCTTGTCATCCAGCTCTGAGTATTCCTGGACCATCAGTTCCTGCCTCTCCCGGCGGGCGGCCGCACCCCTCGTGGTCCGCCCGTTGACGAATCCCTCATGGTCTCCATTGTAGGCACAGGCCCTAGTCCTCCGGCGAATCCACCGTCTGCGACTGGTCCTGACTGGTCCGCTGGTTGCCTTCTTGTCCTCCTTGGCTGTGACGGTAGCTCTGCCGCTGTCTGCCCGAGGACCGTTGCTGGGACTGCTGGGACGGCTGAGGCTGCTGGACCCCGCCGGTGAACCGGGGATCGGGATTGCCGTAGGAGTTGTCCGGCTGGATATTGGCTGCGGCCAGGTAGGTGTTCATGAAGTCCTTCCAGGCCGGGGTGGCAATATACATGCCGTACCAGGTGTGCATGGACCTTCCGTTGATGGTCCTGTTGGTGAAGGAGACCTGACCCTCCGCATTGCCCACGGTGACGAAGGCGGCCACCTGGGGCACGAATCCGCCGGTCAGCATGTACTTGTCCTCATGGGTGCCGGTCTTGGCGAAGGTCTTGCGTCCCCCGTCCAGCTGGGTCGTGGATGCCTCGCCTCCTGGCTGGACAACGCCCTGGTTGAGTGCATAGGCGGCGGTCTCGGCGATGCCCGGATCGATGGCCTGATGGCAGTTGGCCTTGGGCACCTTGACGGACTTGCCGTTCTTATCGATCACCTTGGTCATGGCTATGGGGCTGCAGGCCACCCCCTTGGCGGCGATGGTGGCGTAGACGTTGGCCATGGTCAGCGGGGAGGCCTGGACCGCACCAATGACCATAGGCGGCTGGAAGGTGTTGACCGAGTGGATGTCCATCTGATCCTTGGGCGAATTGTGGTAGCCCATCTCCTTGGCCGTATCGGCTATGGCGCACAGACCGATCTGCTGGGCCATGGAGGCCTGGGTGGTGTTGTGCGAACGCACCAGACCCTGCAGGGGGGTCTCCGGAGATGTGGTGCCGCCGCCGGAGTTCTCCACATGCCAACTGCCGGTGCCGAACCCGTAGGGGGTGCCGTCCGCCATCTTGCAGGCGAAGGAGGTCTGAGGGTAGCTGGTGGAGGTGCGCAGGGGCTGGTTGATGGATTTGCCGGCCTTCATCCAGGACACCAGGTTGATGGGCTTCCAGGTGGATCCCACAGGGAAACCCCAGCCACCGCCGTCGACCTGATCCACAGCGTAGTTGATGGCCGTGCGTGTGCCGCCGCCCGAGTCCTGGGTGGCATCGTAGATGCGGTTGATGCCGAAGCCCAGGACCTCGCCTGTGCCCGGGCGGATGGAGGCTATCGTGACCTCGAAGCCGCTTCGATCATCGACGGGGATGGTGTCCCGGGCCGCCTTCATGGCTGCGGCGTTGGCGTTGACGTCCATGGTGGTGTAAATATCCAGGCCGCCCTCCTTGAGGAGCTTGTTGCGCTCCTCCTGGCTCTTGCCGAACTCCTTGGAGTTGAGGATCTGCTTGGTCACGTAATCGCAGAAGAAGGCTGCGTCTCCAGCCGCCTGGCATCCGGCATCGACCGACTGCACGTGCAGCATCTGGTCCAGAGGCTTGGCCTTGTTCTCGTCATACTGGCGCTGGGTGATGTAGTTCTCCTGACGCATCAGATCCAGGACGATGTCCCGTTGCTCCTGGGAGGCCTTGATATTGACGGTTGGATCGAAGCGGGCGGGATTCTTGGTCACGGCGGCGATGGTGGCGGCCTCGCCCGGATCCAGGTCCTTGGCCGACTTGCTGAAGTACCGCCTGGCTGCCGACTCAACCCCGTAAACGTTGGTGCCGAACTGGGCTATGTTCAAATACCCTTGAAGAATCTCGGCCTTGGAGTACTTCTTCTCCATCTGCACCGCAATCAGCATCTCCCGCATCTTGCGGGCTATGGTCTCCTCCTGGGCGTGGTACTCGGCGATGGGGTCGTTGTTCTCCTCAGCCTGGCTCATGAGCACATTCTTGACATACTGCTGCGTCAGGGAGGAGCCGCCCTGGGTGTCGCCCTGTTTGATGTAGGTCTGGATGAAGGCCCTGAGCACGCCCTGGGTGTCCACGCCGGCATGCTCGAAGAAACGACGGTCCTCGCGGGCCACCACGGCCTTCTGCATGTAGTCGGAGACGTCCTTGATGGGCACCACGATCCTGTTCTGCGCATAGAAGGTGGCGATGACCGTGTGCCCGTCGGAGGCGTAGAGCCGGGACTGCTGGGGCAGATCGTTGACGTTGAAGTCGATGTTGTCCGTCTTCAGGGCAGGCATCAGATTCCTGGAGGCGGCGTTGATGCCGAAGACAGCGGGAAACAGGAAACCAGAGACTACCACGCCACCTGCGACGCAGAAGATGAGGTAAGCCAGCAACAGCGTAAAGAAGCGCCTGACCGACATGGATTTCTTTTGTTCGGGCATGGTCTCCATCCTAGGCCGTCGGCTCTACCGAACAGTGGCGTTCACATGCGCGAGCGTCGAATCAGCGGTCCGGGCTGGAAAATGATGATGGTGCGGCCCTTGCGAGAGATCCATCCCCTGTTGGAGAAGTCCATCAGGGCCTTGTTGACGGTCTCGCGTGAAGCGCCGACCAGCTGAGCCAGCTCCTCCTGAGTCAGATCGTAGGGGACCATCAGCCCCTGCTCGAAGGGTTCGCCGAAGCGTGTGGCCAGATCCAACAGGGTCTTGGCCAGTCGGGCCGGCACATCCAGAAAGACCAGGTCGGAGATGCGCTCGTTGTCGGTCCGCAGGCGGTGGGCCAGCACCTGAAGCATATCCACAGCCACCTTGGGATGCTGGTTGAGCCAGTCGAAGAGGGCATCGTGGTCCAGAGCAGCCACCTTGGTCTTGTTGACCATGACCACTGCCGAGGCGGTACGCGGCCCGCCGGAGGGGTCAAAGACGGGAATCTCGCCCAGGATCTCCCCGCGTCCGTGGATGCTGAGCAGCTGAATGCGACGGTCGGGTGACTGGCGGACCAGCTTGACCCGGCCCTCCTCCAGCAGATACATGCGGTGGTCGGTGTCCCCCTGTCGAAAGACCGTGGACCCCTTGGCGTAGGTGGACTCGTGCATGCTGTCCAAAAGCTGGTCGGCGTCCTGTCTGGGCACCTGTTTGAATAGGGCGGTCTGCCTGAGGGCGTTCCCGTCATCGGGAATCTCGTTGGGCTTATGAACCGCCATACTCCGCACTCCTTTTCGCCATGTCTGGCGGGTCTGCACCGACTCACGCATGGTTGATGACCTCACGCCGGGTTCGACGCGACTGAGCACGATTATACCCACACACATCAACCCCCCTTCCCGGTCAGGCGATCTGGGCGGTCCACTCCTCACGGCCGTAGCGCTGCCCGACCAGAGTGCGGGCCCGTTGCTCGACCCCGGGCGCTGGTCTGGATATGCGCAGATCCGCCACCAGGGAGGGCAGGGTGTCCAGGAGGGCATCGATCAGGGATTGGCGGGACAGACTGGTCTGCCTGTCGATGGGGTCCACCCGGCTTCTGACCGAGGTCACGGCCTTGTCATGGAATTTCTCCGGGTCCACGTTGAGCACCTGGGCCATCAGATCAGCATCCACCGAATAAGAAAGCGTGGTGTGGTGGAGCAGCCCGCCCGGCCCGCGGGAGCCTGCTGGCAACCTGCGCTGGGCGGCGCCACCCATCTTGCCCCTTGGGGAGGCGATGTCATTCATGCCCTGCCAGCCGGCCTGAACCCCCTGTATGCGTAGACCACGAACCAGCCAATAGTCGCAAATACGGTAGGAGTCGATCAGGTCGGCCCCTTTCACGAAATCCAAAGGCAGATAAAGGGAATACGTAATGGCTCGTTCAGGCTGAATGACCATGGTGCCTCCCCCCGTGCAGCGGCGGACCAGGGTAAAGCCCAGACTGCGTGCCCGCTCGACGTGGACCTCTTGGCTCAGGGACTGGAAACGCCCCAGGATCACCGCCGGCGCCGCCCAGTTCCAGATGCGCAAGGTGGGTGGCAACTGGCCCTGGGCCACGGCATCATTGAGAGCCTGGTCCATGGCCATCTGCATGACCGGCTGACGTGGACGGTCCCTGATCAGGTCCAGCTTCAGGCCAGACCAACGACGGCGGCACTCGGCCTCATCCGGCTGAGACTGCCTGGAATGTGTCCTGTCCGGTGCCGACGGCAGTTGGTCGGACTCCCCTTGTCCGTCAATGACCAGTCCATCCGGCAGGGCACGCTCCAGCGCGGTCACCAGGGTCCAAGGGGACACACCGACTACCCGTTGGCCATCCCCTTCTGCCATGACCCTGTCCAGCCTCTCCAGAGCCAGACCGGGGTCCAGGGGCAACGGGAGGCCACAGATTGCGGACTCCAGCCGGGATACCGGCCCATGATTCCCTTCGGATTCCTGAGAGGCTGCCGGGGCTGGCTCCGTGAAGAAATCGCCGTCAATCCTGCATGAGGCGATAAACGGACAGGTGTCGGATCCCTGGCCCAGAGTCAGGGTTACGGCCGCCAGTTTGCCGCCCATCTGCTTGCCGACGCCGCGCAGACGGGCCGGATTCAATCCGTCAGCTCCCATCCGCGAGCATCACGATGCCAGAAGGAACCAGTCGAGGATGTCAGAGTCAGGATGCCTTCGATCAGCCCCCAAATCATGGATATGGTCGGCCCAATGAAGAAGAAGGGAAAGCCGATCAGGGTTAGCATGAGCTGAGCCACGCCACGGCCGGTCCTGCCCAGGTAGAAGTTGCCCACGCCGAAGCAGCCCAGGAAGATGCTGAGCAGACCGGCTGCCAACTTGTTGTGCGGGGTGGGTGAAATGGGATAGGGGCCCCTGCCGTTGGGCATGCCAGGATAGGGCCAGGGCATGGAGGACTGCGGCGGATACTGCCCGCCAGGATACTGAGTGCCGGGATACGGGCCCGCCGGGTATTGATTGCCCGGATACCCACCCTGGGGGTATTGGCCAGCCGGATACTGGCTGGGATAGCCTGGTCCGGGCTGATATGGCCTTTGAGGATTCTGACTGCCAGGATACTGCCCGCCCGGATACCGTCCATCGGAATACGGGCCAGCAGGATATTGCTGACCAGCTGGATAACCGGCGGTCGGGTACTGACTGGGCCGGTAGGGTCCTGTCTGATAGACCCCTGGATATTGACCGCCGTACTGAGGGGCGAACGGATATCCGGCATTGGACCTCTGCCCCGTCGGGTACCCATTTTGGGGATACTGGCTACTGGGATATTGACCGGTCTGATAAGGATTCTGATTCCCGACGCCGGCATCATGGCCAGTCGGGTAGCCCGGGGCCTGCCACTGTCCATCAGCTGCTCCAGCAGGAGCATCCCCACCGGCAGGCCCCCGATGCTCGGGCGGTACCTGTGGGGACGGAGAGGGGCCGAAACCAGGATTCCCTGTCGGCGTATCGCTGGACTGCCGGTCGTCCGGCTGGGGGGCATCATCCATAGTCATGCCCTCCAGTCTAGCCGCCGTCAAGCCCAATCACAGCCGGGCCAGAATATCCCTGCCGATCTGCTCGGTGCTCCTCTGGGCGGAGCCGGAGCGCTCGATGTCGTCCTCCACAGCCCGCTCAATGCTGGCCGCTTCGTCCTCGAAACCCAGATGATCCAGGAGCATTCCGGCCGAGAGGATGGCCGCCGTGGGGTTGGCGATTCCCTTGCCGGCAATGTCAGGAGCGGATCCATGGATGGGTTCGAACATGGATGGGTAGGTGCCCGAGGCGTTGATGCAGCCGGAGGCCGAGTAACCCACGCCTCCTACCACAGCTCCCGCCTCGTCCGTGAGGATGTCACCGAAGAGGTTGTCGGTCACGATCACATCGAAGCGGCTGGGCTCGGTCACCATGAATATGGTGGAGGCGTCGATGTGCAGGTACTCGCGCTCCACATCGGGATACTCCTGGCCCACCTGGTCGACCAGCCGCTGCCACATGTCTCCCGCATTGGTCAGCACGTTCTTCTTATGGACCAGGGTCAGACGGCGGCGACGTTTCATGGCCAGCTGGAAGGCATAGCGGATGACCCTTTCCGCCCCGTAGGCCGTGTTGATGGAGACCTCGGTGGCCACCTCCTGGGGGGTGCCCCGGCGAATTGAGCCGCCGGCCCCGGCGTAGAGCCCTTCGGTGCCCTCACGCACGACCACGAAGTCGATGTCGCCCGGATTGGCCAGGGGCGACACCACACCCTTGTAAAGCTTGGAAGGCCTCAGATTGACATACTGGTCCAACTCGAAACGCATTTTGAGCAGCAGTCCCCGCTCCAGGATGCCAGCCTTGATGCGGGGGTCGCCAATGGCCCCCAAAAGAATGGCGTCCTGCTGCTTGAGCCGGTCCAGATCCTCATCGGGCAGAACAGCTCCATCACGCAGGTAGCGCTCAGCGCCCAGGTCGAAGTCCTCGTAGCGAATGTCTGCCTTGCCCCGGGTCACCTTTTCCAGGACGGCCTGAGCCTGGGGAACGATCTCCTTGCCGATGCCGTCACCGGCAATGACCGCAATGTGATATGTTTTCTGCTTGCTATTTGTCATACCCCGAGCATAACGAGCCAACCAAGCCCCTTTCACGACCCCGACCGAATCCCGGACAGACCGGAATCAGCGGCTTGCGGGGACCATGATGGACAGGCACCAGGCGTTCTCGAAGGCCAGTTCCTCCCACTGCCGGTAGCGTCCGCTTATGCCCCCGTGCCCTGCCTGGACCTCGATCCTGATGAGCGCGTCGGCCCCCACCTGCGGCTCCTGCAGCCTGGCCACCCACTTGAGCGGTTCCACGTAGAGCACGCGGGTGTCGTTCATGGAGGTGGTCACCAGGATGGCGGGGAAGTGGTCGCTGCCGAAGAGCCGGCGCCGACGATCAGCGTCAGGAACGTTCTCGTAGGGCGAGTAGGAGCGCATATACCGGTAGACCTGCTGGTCATGCAGAGGGTCTCCCCACTCATCCCATTCAGTCACGGTCAGCGGCAGATTCGGATCCAGGATGCTGGTCAGCGCGTCCACGAAGGGCACGTCCGCCTCGATGCCGGCATAGAGCTGTGGAGCCATATTGGCCACGGCCCCCATCAACAGGCCACCTGCCGACCCGCCATTGGCCACGGTATGACGTGGATCCGCCCAGCCCTGATCCTGCAGTGCGGCGGTCACATCAATGAAGTCCAGGAAGGTATTGACCTTGTGCAGCCGACGACCCTGCTCGTACCAGGCGCGGCCCATCTCCCCGCCGCCGCGCACATGGGGGACGGCATAGAGCACACCTCGGTCAAGCAGGCTGAGCCGACCTGTGGAGAAACCGGGGTCCTGGCTGATCTCGTAGGCTCCATACCCGGTGATGAACATGGGAGCAGGCTTGTCCGGATCCTGGTCCGGCCAGGGACGGCGCTCGGGGTGGCCGGGGGCCTGGATGACCGTGTCATCGGGCCCGGTCTTTCCGCATGTGTCCAGCGCCGGATGCATGCCCCGCCGCCAGACCAGAGAGACCGGCACCAGGGCCCCATCCCTGACGCGGACCAGAATTCGACGCTCGGCATAGCGCTCAGGTCTAAAGTCGCCCAGAACGCGGGCCCGCTTGAGCAATCGGTCCACGCCCCTGACCGGATCCAGCTCCCGCAACTCAGCCGGGGTTCCATAGCTGCCCCGGATGTAGCGCAGCCCAGGGGCCTGATAGGAGGGGTTGTCTGTGGGACCGATGCTGTAGAGACGGTCAATGCCGTCCCTGGCCTGATCGGGCAGGACCTCACGGAAGCGCCAGGGTCGGCCCGCCCGCAGATCCTCCAATGCCTGGTCCTTGGCGATGACAGCCATGTGGGGCAGGCTGTCGGCCCGGTAGGTCAGGACCACGAAGCTGCGGTGGATGCCCAGCCCCTCGATGCCCAGCCCGCGAGCGCCTTGGAGTATGGCCGGATTGCCTGGATCCCGATAGGGCTTCTCGGGCGGCAGGGAGGCCAGGTCTCCGGAGCGCTCGCAGCCGTAGGGACTACCCTGGGCCAACCGCACCCCTTCTCCAAGACGGAAGGGCGGACGGTGGCTGCGCAGGTCGATCAGATCCACCTCGAAGTTGGGGTTGTTCACATTGTGGTAGACCACGGCCACCGGCAGGTCCTCCCCCGCCGGACCGGCATTTTCGAACCGGGCCAGGCTGATGTCGTACTCAATCCCCTCCTTGCGGGGGATCAAGGGCACAAACTCGCCCTGCGTATCCTTCAGGTCCAGCATGAGCACCTCACTGGTGGTCTTGGACCCGGTGGCAATCAGCATGGCGGATTCGTCGTAGCTGAGTCCCAGCCCCACCCAGAAGCGCTCGTCGTCCTCCTTGTAGACCATGACATCCTGGTCGGCCGAAGTGCCCACCTTATGCCGCCAGACCGTGTCCGGACGCCAGGCCTTATCCAGGCCGGTGTAGAAGACCCAGCGTCCGTCGGGGGTCAGCACCGCCCCTGAGGAGACCTGGTCGATCCGATCAGGCAGGTCTCGACCGTCTTTCAGATCCCGGATGCGCAGGTCGTAGCGCTCATTGCCCCTGGTGTCCAGTCCATAGAGCATCCACCGGCCGTCGGCGCTCAGGTCCAGGCATCCCAGAGAGAAAAAGTCATGCCCCTTGGCCTCGGCGTTGGCGTCGAAGATGACCTCCTCGCCCGGCATGGAACCAGGCGCCGCATCGGCTTTAACAGCAGGAGGGTCCCAGTCATCCTGGTCGCGCACCGGCAGGCGGCACTGCACCCCATACTCCTGGCCCTTGAGCGTCCGGGAGAAATACCAGTATCCATGCATCCGGGTGGGCACCGACATGTCGGTCTGCTGTACCCGGTCGGTGAACTCCTTGAGCAGGGTGGCCCGCAAACCCTCCTGACCGGCAAGCCGTTCCTGGCAGTAACGGTTCTGGTCACGCACGTAGGACTTGGTGGCAGGATCCTCCCGGTTGCGCATCCACTCGTAGGGATCTTCGAAGTGATCCCCATGGAAGCATCGATCAGTGGGACGGCGTTGTGCACGAGGAGGCGCGGAATTGACGGCCGAAAAACTCATGGGGCGATTATATTCGGGCGCGACGACGCAGATAGGGCAGCAGGGTTCGCATCAGATTGGCACCCGTGGTCCCGTAGAAGACCGGCACCTGCGTCACCGGTACCGGTTGTGTGGCAGTCCGCTTGACCAAGGTTCCCAGCCCGGTCTCCTGGGGGCTCAACTGACGGATGCCGATGGCCAGGACCCGTCCCGGATACTGCCGCACCACCTGGGCGAATGTGGAGGGATCGCTCTGCCCATCGTCGCCCATGAGCACGAAGCGCATCTTGGGAAAGTCGGCCATGAGCTGGCGGATAAACTCCATCTTGTGCTGCACGATGGAGGGCACGAAGGTCTTGGGTCTGGGATCCAGGTCCCGCAGCAACAGGGGGCCGGCCGGAAAGCCGTGGTCGCGAATGAAGCCGCGTATGGATCCCTCCACATTCCAGGGCGAGGCCGACAGATAGAAGAAGGGTATCCGGGGGTCCAGGTCACGGATACGGTTGTAGAGCACGGCCATGCCCGGCACCGAGGCCCGGCGATGTGGATCTGACAGGAGCAGGTTCCAGGCAGCCTTCCAATGATTGGGCACCTGGCTGATCATGATGGTGTCGTCCACGTCGGATATGACGCCGACAGGGGTCTGACCGGGCACGATGTATAAAGGCGCGTCCACCGGCCGGCGGCCCCGCACCTGGTAGGAGACCCGGTGCACGCCTGGGGTCAGTCGATGCTCGGCCACCAGATCCAGGTAGCCCGACCGGTCGGAAAAGACCGCATCCGCACTCAGGCTGCGACTGGGATCGACGGCATCGTAGACCGCGGAGTCTCCCACCTGGACCCTCCCGATGGCCGTGCTGTCGATGGCCAGCCTGACCCTGGTCCTGGGTGCGGGTACGGTCAGCAGACCGCGGATGCCACGTATGGCCGGATCCTCACGTCTGCGCCCGTCGGTCAGAATGGTACGGCAGACCAGCCGGGAGTAGGACTCGGTACCGTAGCCCACGTATGGTTGAACGTCGGCCGACCAGCCCAGACGCCCGGTCATATTGATGGACAGCCCTACCCAAAGGTCGAAAGCGCCAGTAATCAGCCGCCTCAGCAGGCGGACCGGGGCCGGCCTGCTCTCGATGCCCTCCCCGGGCGCAGCTGAATCGAAGGTGGTGCTGACCGAATGGACCCGTAAGAGGTCTTCATTGCGGCCGGATCGCCTTGTCATAACCGGACCCGTCAGTTCAGGGTCTTCAGCAGCTGACCGTACTCCTCGGCGCTCATCAGATCGGGCTCATCGTCCTCCAGGTCGATCTTGGCTATCCAACCTTCCCCATAGGGATCGGAGTTGATGACCTCAGGATCGTCCGAGGCTGCCCTGTTGACGTAGGCGATGGTGCCTGCCACCGGGCAGACCACCGGCTCAACTGCCTTGGAGGACTCCAGCTCGATGACCTCATCGCCGGCATCGACGTGGGTGCCAGTCTCGGGCAGGTCCAGAAAAACCAGGTCTCCCAGCTGGTCCGCCGCATATTCGGTCACGCCCATGGGCGCCGGGGATTGGCTGGGGTCGATCCAGACATGATCCTGGGAATACCGCAGGTGTTCGGGCACATCCAGGCGGGAGGTTCCATCACTGTGTTCATCGCTCATGGTTCCAGCCTACTCGACCGTCTGTCAGAGCAAGTGCTCCTAGCGGGCCGGACCCGACGGAACCTGCCCTTCCACCTTGACCATGGTTCCGATGGGGGCGTTGTCGAAGATCCACTTGGCGTCCTGCTCATACATGTTGATGCAGCCGTGGGATCCGTATTGGGCAGGGTCTCCCTTGGCGATGCCGGCAGAGTTCCAGCTGGCCGTATGGAAGCCCTCGCTGCCGTTGTAGTAGGACACCCATTTGACATTGGGAGTGACGTAACCCTGCCCACGCATGGTCTGGACCGCGTAGCGCACATTGATGAAGAAGGTGCCGGTGTCGGACCATTTCCCGTTATCAGGCTTGCCTGAGCATATGGGGAAGGTCTTGACCTGGGTGGTGCCGTGGTAGGCGGTGGCGGTCTGGTCGCTGAGGTTGACCTGAATCCAGATGTCGCCGTCGGGCACATCGTAGCGGGCCACCCTGGTCTGCTCCTTGTGGGGCGTGATCTCGGCGCTCGCTTGGACCGGATTCGTGTCGCCCTCTTCCAGGGCCTTGACGACCAGGTCCGCCGTGGCGGACACATCCGTGACCCGGACACCGTCCACTCCCTTGGTGGTCTCGGCCACCACATCACCCTTGGTGTTCTTGACGTTGACGGCGGTGACCATATCCCGGTCCAGCTGCCGGGCCAGCTCCTGGTCCAGATACTGCTTGATGGCCTGCCGATCAAAGCCCAGCTCCATGGTCCCCTTGTCAAGATCGGTGACCGGTTTGACCCAGGTGGCCACTGTTGCCGCCGGGACGGTCATGAGATCATCATCAGCACCCTTGATGACCAGGTCCTTGGCCAGTCGTTGGTTGGCTTGAGAGGCCACCTGATTGGCGGTGTCCAGGCTGATGGGCATGGTCACATCCTTGTAGACCACCCCTACGGCCAGACGCCTTCCAGGTTTGTCTATCAAGGATGAGACGGCATCCTGCACGCGGCCCAGCTCAGGCGCCTTGCCTCCACGACCCTCCTGGGGCCGGAAGGCGTGTGCACCTTGATCAAAAACGATGGTGGAGGGAACGGAACGATCCTGGCGGGGAATGAACCGTTCAGTCAGATATTTGTCCATGGCCAGCTGATCCCGCTCGGCCACCAGCGGCACCGCCTCGCCATGGAATGGGTTCAGCCGGGAGAGGCCTGCAGAGCCCTTGGCGTTCATGATCTTGGTGACCGTGGCATCCGAATCCACGCTTACGCCCAGGTCCTTCAGTCCTGCCCGGGCAGAGGTGCCTTCACCCTTGAGTTCCACCTGGGAGTCACGAACCTGCCGATCGACGATCTGCCTGACCTGGTCCTTGGTCCGCCCCATCATGACCTGCCCACCCAGGGTGACGCCGGGGGCCACCCGATCACGGAAGAAGGCGCGGACGCCAAACCAGCAACCCACCAGAATCAGCACAGCCAGAAGCAGCAGGGCCAGGATGGTGCGTCCTCGATGGCCGGTCGAAGGAGCCTTGTGGGCGGCACCTGCCCCGAAAGCCCGCTCTGCCTCTTCGTCGGCGAACAGGTCCACAGGGTCAGGCCCCTCCCCGATCGTCGGCGGCATGGTCACTGTTTCGGCCTGGTCGACATCCGAGATACGAGGCTCTTCTTGCCCCTCCATGGCCATAACACACCTTTCGCTGCTGACAGTTCCTTGAAATATCTTACGACGAGACCAGGTCCTGGGGCGCAACACCACTCGGATGAATCAGAGCTCGCTGCCGTACCACTGCTCAATCATATGCCTGGCCACACTGGCCGCCTGGGGTATGCGCAACCGGCCCGAGGCCAGAGCGGCGCTGAATTCCTCCCGTGTGAACCAGTCGGCCTCATCGGTCTCCTGACCGTCCACCCGGATGTCCGTATCCAGGGATCTGGCTCTGAAGGCCACCATCAGGGAGGCTGGGAAGGGCCAGGGCTGGGAGCCCAGGTACCGCATCTCCCCCAGGTTCAGGCCCACCTCTTCCAGTGTCTCCCGCCGGACTGCATGCTCCAGGTTCTCCCCAGCCTCGACGAATCCGGCAGTGACCGAACGAAAGCCGGAAGGCCACTTCTGGTTGTGCTGGAGCAGGAGCCGATCGCGGCCATCCACCACGGCCATGATCACTGCGGGTTCGATGCGGGGAAAGAGCGTGTGTTGGTCCCCTGATTCATCCCCCTGGCAGATTTGGGCCCATCCGGCCTGGCAGGGATGAACCGGCGCGCCGCAGTGGGGGCAGAAAGCCTGACGTCCATGCCATACGGACAGGGCGACTGCGCAGGTTGCCAGGCCCACCTGACGCGGACGGCCATGAGGGGCATACTCGCGCAGGCCAAGCCAGTCGAAGCGCTGATTCGCGGCCTGAGCCAGATCACGAAGAGGGTCCTGAACAGCTTGATTGGTGCAGGCAAGATCCAGATCCAGGGCCAGCCAGGCCTGCTGGTCGGCCTTCCCAAGGTAGTAGCAGGGCGGCTCGCACTGGTCTGCCGAGCCTGTCAGAGGATCCCGCAAGTATGCAGCAGGCAGGGTGGCCAGACGGATGCTGGCTCCAGTGCGACCAGCCAGCGCCCCCTTGCCCTTGGGCACAGCCACCTTCTCGCCCCGCACCAGGATGACCCCAGTGCCGTCCTGGTCCAGCAATTGGTCAAGCAGACCGGGCTGCTGCCGCGCTACCGTGTCGTAGTCCACATCCCCCTGAGCCAGGGGCAGGAAGGGCAGGGGTTCGGTAAGGGCCAGCGGGGAGAAGACCGTCTCAGAATCGCTCATGAGAGCCTCCCTACACGATGAACCAGATCCAGCAGGGCCTTGGCCACCTGATCCGGATGTTCGACGGCGCTGAAGTGGCCGCAGTCGTCAATGGCAGTGAAGGTAACGTCGGTGCCGGCCTGACGCATGGCCTGAGCCAGAGGCTCCATGGCGCGTGGAGGGCTGAAGGGATCGCAGCGGCCGCTGACCAGGGCCACGGGAACTCTGATGCGGCCGACCAGATCGCTCTGATCCGGGCGACCCGCAGCCATCCGCTCCCGCCAGGCGATGCCCCGGGGATCCTGGGACTGTATCCATTCGGTCATGGTCTGCACGAAGGCAGGAGAACGCTTGACCGTGGAATCACCCTCCTGGGGCCTGGCGAAGTGCATGACCGGATCAAGCGTCCCCTCCTCCTCGCAGGTTCGGGCGATCTGCAGCCGCCTGGCCCGGGAGGCCGGACGGTCAGCCATCATGGTGGTGTCGCACAGGGCCAGACCGGCCACCATCTGCGGGTAAAGCCTGGCTACGGCCTCGACCAGGTAGCCTCCCATGGAAAGCCCGACCCAGATGGCCTTCTGCGCCCCCGTGGCGACAATCATGTCCACAAAGGCTCGAGCCATGGCATCCAGCGCACCCGGCAGGGCACCGTCAGAGTCTGCCTGGCCGCAGGATGCCGGCCCGGGCAGGGGGCAATCGCCTGCACCGGGCATATCCGGGGCATAGACCGGGAAGGGGGTCATACCCACACGATCCGACTGGGCGATCAGTGAGGCCGCGCACCGATCCCACATGCGGTGGTCCACAGGGAAGGCATGGACCAGCACCAGGGGCAGCCCCTCCCCCTGGCGATATACGGTATTGACAATGCTCATGCCCGCCTCCAAGGATTCGCGGCTCATAGTGCACCGGCCCAGGTCAGGGCGCTCATCAGCACCTTGCCATGCCCGCCGGGCATCTGGCTCATGAAGGACTCCAGCATATCCCCCTTGGGATCGATCCATTCCACATCCAGGGTCTCATCCTGGGGCTTGCAGTCCCCGGCCACCGGCACCAGGTAGCACAGAGCGATGGCATGCTGACGCGGGTCGTAGTACTCCGAGACCCCCGGCGTGGGGAAGAACTCAGCCACGGTGAAGGGCTGGGGGCTGGCAGGCAGCATGGGCAGGGCCAGCTGGCCCAGATCCTTGGCGATGTTTCTGGCCAGCGCCTCCCTGATGGTCTCGTGGTAGAGGATCCGTCCGGTGATCAGGGTGCGCTCGATGTTACCCTGATCATCCACGCGTAGAAGGGTGCCCACCTGGGTGACGGCGCTCATTTCATCCACGCGAACCGGAACCACCTCCACATAGGGCATGGGCAGGCATCGCCGCGCACGGTCGATGGCGTCACGGTCCAGCCATCCGGGGGGATTCGAGCCTGAAAAACCCCGGTTGAAGTCCTCTGGGGTGATGTGTGAGAAGGCGCCACGGTCGCGATCGGCATCGAAGTCGTCATCATTGGGAATCTCGTCGTTCAGCACTGGCATGTCTCCATTATCCGTACCAGGCTTGACCGGCCACGGGACCCCGGCGGACATCTCCACCCAGAGCATATTCGGGCGCTTTCTCCAGCCTTGATGGAATGCTGATGATTGAAAGCGGTTGCTAAGCACGGGAGCTTCCCGCGCGACAGACAAACGACTTCAAGGAGCGTTACCATGGCCACCACGACTATTACTTCGGAAAACTTCGAGCAGACCATCAAGGACAACGACCTGGTGTTGATTGACTTCTGGGCCACATGGTGCGGACCCTGCAAGGCCTTTGGCCCCATCTTCGAGAAGGCTTCGCAGGCCAACACCGACATCGTCTTCGGCAAGGTGGACATCGACCAGAACCAGGATCTGGCCGCGGCCGCCGACATCCAGGCAGTGCCCACGTTGATGATCACCAAGCAGGGACAGATCATCTTCAAGCAGGCCGGCGCACTCAGGTCTTCGGATCTGAACGACCTGATCGACCAGGCACGCAAGGCCGATTTGTCAACCCCCGCACAGGCCTGAGTCAGTCGAGTTGGTTCCAAGACCGATTTGCACTAAAGTAGTGATGTGTTTGTCCAGTGACCCTTTCGGCGCTACCGGAAGCATGCGGTCGATAGGAAGCGTTACGTCGACTGATCACTGAGGATCTGTCGGTCCAACAGAGGAGAGTAATGGCGAACCACCGTAGAGGACGGATGAGTGCGGTCAAGGCTCTGACCAGGCGTCAGTGGCTGCGGTTGGCTGCCGGCGTCACTGTTCTCGGCATGGTCGTTGGCGCGGGCTTCGTCTCGCGCGACTTCTACACATCCACTGAGAGCTCGGCCAAGTCAGGCGTAACATCCTATTCAGCCACCCAGGATGTGGACACGGTGTCCCGCGGCAGCACCAGGCAGGCCATCCGCAACGGCGCGGGCGGAGCCAACGCGAACACATCCTATGTAAATGTGCAGATCAATGGGAAGAACAAGGTGGTCCTGGGTACAGGCTTCACCGATGTCAAATCCGTGCTGGAGGCCGGGGACATCACCCTGCAGCCTGGGGACCAGATCACCCCGTCCCTGACCGCTCGCGTCACTGAGAAGACCGTCATCCGCATCGACCGGGCCGACGCCCAGGTCAAGACGGAGGAGTCGCCCATTCCCTTCAACACCATCGAAGAGAAGACCAACTCCCTCCCGGCAGGCACCACCAAGGTCAAGACGGAGGGACAGAACGGCGTCATGGAGACCACCAGCCTGGTCACGGCAGCCGGCAACAAGCACCTGACCAGCAACATTTTCGCCTCCTTCGTCAAGACGGTCCCCGTCGACAAGGTGGTTCTGGTGGGCACCGGCGGCGGTACTCCCGCAAAGTCAGGTTCGACCACCACCACGGTCCCCGTGGGTACGGCCCAAAGCATCGCCCACGGTCTGGTCACCTCCCGAGGCTGGGGCGAGGACCAGTTCACCTGCCTGGTGCAGCTGTGGAACAAGGAGTCCGGCTGGCGGACCAATGCCTCCAACCCATCTGGTGCCTATGGCATTCCTCAGGCGCTTCCCGGCAGCAAGATGGCCTCGGCCGGCCCCAACTGGCAGACCGATGCCCACACCCAGATTGTTTGGGGACTGGGCTACATCCAGGGTCGCTACGGAAACCCCTGCGGCGCATGGGCCCAATCCCAGTCAACCAACTGGTACTGATCCTTTTTCATACAACTCAATCAGGAACTTCCGGCAGGCTGGTTCGGCTTGCCGGAAGTTCTTTTTATATCCACGAAACAACCAATCCCAATTTCCTGCCGCGAATCCGACCACCAAGGCAAAAGACAGGCCTCAATGAGAACTTGGTATTCCAGAACCACATGATATAAACTGATTTTGATTGAACGTCATGCACGTCGGTCATGGGGATTGAGCTGGGAATGCAGGTGCCACGTTGCATGCGCCGTTGCTTTCAAAGGGGACCGTATGCAATCGTCATCCAGAAGTCGTGCATGCTGTATAGCTTCTCTTGCAGCCATTATCGCCTCAGGGCTCATATTAGGAAATCTCTCGGGAATTGACCTGGCACAGGCGGATGCCACCGCATCCCCGACAGCATCGCAAAGCATGGAAAATCAAGGCGAAGGGGTGACCCCTGGTATACCCAGCTCAACCCAAACTCCTTCTATTGCCCCCTCGCCAACAGAAACTCAGAAGCTGGATTCCCCTATCCAAACAACACCCTCTCCAGCCTTTCCATCCCCCACTTCACAAGGCTCAGCAAGCCCTGCCCCTTCCACCCGATCGACGAGCTCCTGCCCAAATAATCAATGTTCGGTCACCTTTGACACCACCCAAGCCGACACAGCAACCCCTGACTCTCAGACTGTCCTTTCGGGAGGTCTGGCGAAACGACCGACCGACCCCACCAGGCATGGGTACCTCTTCGATGGCTGGTTCATCGGTCAAGTAGCCTACGACTTCAACCAGCCCGTCACCAGCAGCCTGAAGCTGACTGCAAAATGGACAGCCGGTGATGGCCATTGGTCCCTGGCACCTGCACATGGAGCTATATCGGGGGGCACCACCGTGACGGTAACTCCCCCAGCAACCCGGGGCATCAAATTCTCACAAATCACGTCAGGATCCACCCAGTCACTGGCTCTTGGCTCGGACGGCAACATCTATTCCTGGGGCAAAAACGCTTACGGTCAGCAAGGCGACGGCACAAACATCGATCGCCAAGCCCCAATAAAAGTATCTAAGCCAGCCAATGCACCAAAAGGATTCATTTTCACGAAAGTAGACGCTGGTGATCATTCAGCCCTGGCCATGGGTTCGGATGGCAACCTTTACGCTTGGGGATTCAATGCTTCTGGACAGCTGGGCGATGGAACCACCGAAAACCGCAGCAGACCTGCCCCGGTGAAAAAGCCTGATGGGGCCGCGCCAGGATTTACCTGGAAGCAGGCAGAAACCCGGTGGGACCATACTGTGGCCTTGGGATCAGACGGCAATCTCTATGCATGGGGACTCAACGCATATGGGCAACTCGGCAATACCAGCGTTCCGAGAGGTCCCAACAATCCAGCTGCATACAGCACTAAACCCGTCCCCGTAAGCAAGCCGGCGGGAATCACCTTTACCCAGCCGGCCACGGGACGGTACAGCTCCATGGCCATGGGATCCGACGGAAAACTCTATGCCTGGGGATGGAACAGTTATGGTCGCCTAGGAGACGGTACCACAACAGATCGTTTGACACCCACCCAAGTCCTTCAGCCCAATGGGGTCACCTTCTCGCAATTCAATGTAGGAGCCGATTACAGTTTCGCCATCACTACGAACGGGGATCTTTACGGCTGGGGGTGGAACGACAGCGGGCGTCTGGGAGACGGCACCACAACAGACAGGCATGTGCCGACTCTCATACCTCGTCCGAATGGGACACCTGCAGGATTCACCTGGAAGCAGGTCATGGGCAGGGACTACCACAGCATGGGAATCGGCTCAGATGGCAATCTTTATACCTGGGGCGTCAACTGGTACGGCGATCTGGGCTTGCCAGACGTCCCCACCGGCCAGACCAGCCACATCATCAGACCCCGGCCTGTGCAAAAGCCGAAATCGTCCGTGCCCGGACAGGAAACCAGCTGGGTTCGGCTCTATGCTGGCTGGGAGCAATCCTTAGCCCTGGGGTCAGATGGGAACCTGTATACCTGGGGGTGGAACTGCGGGGGCCAACTGGGTGACCCGACCATCCCCACGGGTTATGACAACAGCAAAGCAATGAGGCTGACACCTGGTTTGGCGGCCTTCCCGCTTACACCGGATCTTACTGCGGTCAAATTCGATCAAACACTGGGCAGCAATCTGAAAAAAGCAGGTACGAACTGGCAGGTGGTGACGCCAGCCCACAGGAAGGGTCGAGTGGATACGACCATCACCTGGAATCTCTATGGTCCGCAGCCCGATGACATCCTGGATTACACCTATGACCCGCCCTCCTATGTCGTCACTTTTGACAAGGCTGACGGCAGCCAGCCCACCAGCCAGTCGGTCGTCGAAGACCAGACAGCTTCCAGACCGAATCAAGACCCGACCCGTCCTGGCTTCCTCTTCGACGGCTGGTTCAACGGCGATGCGGCCTATGACTTTACTTCCCCCGTCAAGGGTCCCCTGAAACTGACAGCCCACTGGACGGCAGGCACCGGGCGATGGACCACTTCTCCCAAGCAGGGGCCCGACAGCGGTCAGACCAAAGTGACACTGGTACCTCCTGCAGCGCGGGGCAATAGGTTCAGCCAGGTCAGCGCCGGCGATGATCATTCATTGGCCCTCGGGTCGGATGGAAACATCTATGCTTGGGGTGCCAATAAATACGGACAGCTGGGCGATGGGACCACGACGGACCGCCTGACCCCGGTACAGATTCCCAAACCAACAGGCGTGAACCGATTCATACAGGTCAGCGCAGGAAAAGCCTTCTCAGTGGCCTTGGATGGCCAGGGCCATGTCTGGGCATGGGGGCTTAACAGCTCTGGACAGCTGGGCAGCAATGCCGTTGCCACCAATGGCTCAGCTGCATACAGCTCCAACCCGATTCGTGTGCAAGCCCCTAGCGGTATGACGGCAACTAACTTCACACTCACTGGTGTCAGCGCAGGAATCACTCATGTCCTGGCCGTAGACGAGCAAGGCAGAGCCTGGGGCTGGGGATCAAATGAGTTCGGCAAACTGGGCGTTCCTTCAAGCACTGTGGCGACGACGGGGATCACCACCAGACCCGTCCAGGTCGCAACCCCTCAGGGCGAGACGACGGGATTCCGCTACGCACAGGTCAGTGCGGGCGGCTCACATTCCCTGGCGACTGACACCCAGGGCCGTGCCTGGGGCTGGGGATCGAACCAGAACGGCGATCTGGGCAACACGAGCGATGTAGCACTCAACGGCTACACCTCCACACCCGTCCAGGCCAAACCCGGCACCAACCCGACAGGCGGATTCAGGCCTGTTCAGATCATCGCGGGCAGCGGCCACTCCTCCGCCCTCGATGATCTGGGACGCCTATGGTCCTGGGGCGGGAACAGCAATGGAGAACTCGGCCTGGGCGACACCACCACGAGGACTGCTCCGTCCCTGGTAGCCATGCCTGCAAACGTCAGCACCTTCACACAGCTGACAGGCAGCAGGGTCAGCGGCAATTCACTGGCGCTGGACCAGAACGGAAACATCTGGGGCTGGGGCCGAAACTCATCAGGCATGTTGGGGACCGGAGGCACAGGCAGCCTGAACAAGCCAACCAGAATGGGCAATCCGTCAGGCATCGACCACTTCGTCAAGATCAGCGCCGGGACTGGCCACACCCTGGCCATAGCCTCCACCGGTAGCTCCATGGGGTGGGGAGACAATGGCCAGGGAAGGCTGGGGAACAACGCGACGCAGACGGTCTATTCCCCTGTCAGCGTGCTCTTCCCCTTCAGACTGGGCACCCCGTCCACAGTGCAATTCGGAGGCGTCAGTGGAACCAGCCTAAACTCCACAGGGCAACAGGACGGCGCCTGGACCGTGCTGACACCGAACCATAATGCCGGCGATACGACTGTCAGCATCGCTTGGACACTCAATGGGGCTCCACAGCCCAACGATGAGACCAATGCCTTCCGTTTCATCCACTATGGTGTCCTCCCTCTGACCGGAGAGGCAGGCATCCTAGTCATCCTCATGGTTGGCTCGCTGGCTGCGGTCGGTGGACTGGCCGCCAAACGACAGCGCCTTGAAACGCAAAGCGGACAAAATGGAAAGACTGCCGCTCGCCGCAAGCACTGACAAGCACAAACGAGCGGGGCCCCGCCACCCATGTAGTGGCGGGGCCCCGCTGCGGTCTCTGTGCCTGATTTGCTCTATTCACACCCTCAAACAGTCAGATCAACCCGACAACAGCATGACGACTATCTGCACAGCTGAGCAATGGTTCTGACGAATGGCTGCTTGTGGATGCCTTGTGTTTGCGAAACCGTGCTCAGAGCACGGCCTGGAGCACGAAGTCCAGGATGAAGAGGGCCGAGACCGCCCAGATGATGGGGTGGACCTCCTTGCCCTTGCGCTTGCAGACCATGGTCAGGCAGTAGGTGATGAAACCTGCGGCCACACCGTAGGAGATGGAGTAGGCAAAGCCCATGAAGATGGCCGTGAAGAAGGCCGGAATGGCCTCAGACAGCTGGCCCCACTCAATCTCGGCGAAGGAGCTCATCATCATACAACCCACAATGACCAGGACGGGCGCAGTGGCCGCCGAAGGCACAGCCGAAATCAGCGGAGCGAAGATGGCGCTGAGCGCGAAGCAGGCGGCGATGACCACCGAGGTCAGTCCGGTCCGGCCACCGGCTGCGATGCCCGCAGCGGACTCCACATAGGTGGTGGTGTTGGAGGTGCCGAAGAGGGCGCCGATGGAGGTGGCCGTAGCGTCGGCGAACAGGGCCCTATCCATCTTGGAGCTGAAGCCGCGACCGGTTTCCAGAGCCTGCTCGTCCTCGGCCGAGAAGATGCCTGAGCGCCGACCGGTGCCCACAAAGGTACCGATGGTGTCGAATGTATCCGACAGGGAGAAGGCGAAGATGGTCACCAGAACCACCGGTAGCTTGGCCGGGTCGGAAAAGAGCGCGGGGAAGCCCTCCGGACTGAAAATGGCCAGGAAGGTCTGCGGCAGCTGCGACCAGGCCTGGCCCAGATCGACCGACTTGGCCATGCTGGTGACCCCCATGGGGATGCCCAGGAGCGTGACCGCGATGATGGCGATGACGAAGGCGCCTTTGTTGATGAAGGCCAGATGGCCCTTGAACTTGAAGATCAGGAGGAAGACGGTCAGCAACAAGCCGATGACGAAGAGGATGACACCGGGGGTGTTGAAGGTGGTCAGCCCTGGGTTGGCGCCGGCTGCCGAGGTCTTGTCAGGAGTGAACTTGATGATGCCCACATTGAGCAGACCCACATAGGCGATGAAGACGCCGATGCCGCCGCCGATGGCGTGCTGGAGCAGGGGCGGAATGGCCTGGATGATCATCTTGCGCAGCTTGGTGGCCGTGACCAGGATGTTGATCAGGCCGCACAGGAAGACCATGCACATGGTCTGTTGCCAGGTGAAGCCCAGCCCCTTGACCACGGTGAAGGTGAAGAAGGCATCCAGTCCGACTCCTGGCGCCACGCCGTAGGGCACGTTGGCCACCAGACCCATGATCAGGGTGCCGATGATGGCAGCGATCAGGGTGGCGAGAAAGACGGCGCCCCAAGGCATCCCCGCCGTGGAGAGCACCGAGGGATTGACCACGATGATGTAGGCCATGGCGAAGAAGGTGGTGATGCCTGCTACCACTTCCGTAGAGACTGTGGTATTATTATCCGAAAGCCGAAATAGCTTATGCATATTCGATTCCTTATTGTCTTATTTGGCGATGAGACAAGGAAAGAATATCACGAGCACTCGGCTTTTTCTGTTACAGGTCCCTCCTATTGAGCTCCAATACCGCTGCAGAACCTTCCGCTCACCTATAATCGGCATACCGGCACGGCCCTGAAGCCCTCCCGCATGGGGATGAGTTGAGGGGCACGGCGCTTTCGAGGAGGGGCATATGGCCAGGAACAATCATTGGGATCCGGACGATCAGAAGCAGTATCAGCACGTGCATGACAGCGAGGTCGATCGTGGTCAGGATGAACGAGCTGCCGAACGGATTGCAGCCGCCACGGTCAACAAGCAGCGCACCCGCGAGGGCCGCACCCTGCGTCAGGAGCAGGAGCGCCGCGACCAGGGCAAAGACAAGAAGAAGGACTGAAATCTCAGAGGGCACCCATCAGCAGGTGCGCCACAACCATGAGCACGGCACCGATCACCGCAGTCAGAGCCAGGGTGAATCCCGCCAGACGGGCGTTCCCCAGGACCTTGTCGGTGAACATGGTGGCAAAAACCGCCGTCGGAGCCAGGCAGCACAGGGCCACCGCCTGACGGATCAGAGGATCGAAGGGCAGCAGATACCATGCGGCCACCGCGAACAGGATGCCGAAGGGCAGTCGCCAGGCCAGAATCTGCAATACTGACTTGACATCATCCCGTCCGCCGGGCAGGTCCATGAGCATGCCCACCATAAGCATGGAGCAGAAGGCGTTGGCGGCCGAGAATGGACGGGTGATCTGGGCCGACCAGTCCGGCAACGAGATTCCGGCCAAGGTAAAGCACACCATGACCATGTAGGTGTCGAAGGATGGCGAGCTCAGGAAGCCCTTGGCTATGGAGATGGCTGCAGCCTTGCGATGGAGTTTGCGGGCATCTGGGTCATCCAGCTTGACCGGCTCCCCCGCATCGGGATCCAGGGATTGGCCCGGTCGAATATGCAGAAGCCCCTGGGTCATGACGTTGGTCCCGGCAGAGACCATGACCGAGTTGCCGATGTCGAACATGGCGGCGGGCACCAGGGCCGCCGTGCCCAGCAACGACTGAAGCATGGGGAAGCAGAAGCATCCGATGTTGAAACCCGATCCATTGAGCATAAGAAAAGCCCGCTGAGCCGTGGGCCGATGTCTGCTGGTCAGGAAGATGGCCAGGGGCGGAATCAGCGAGGCCACGAAGGCGAAGGCCGAGACCAGAAGAAGGCTGGGATCGTGTGGGTTGGTGGCGAAGGAGTAGATGATGGCCCCAGGCAGGACCAGATCGAACACAACGGTCTGTAACACCCGGTAGTCCAGTGGACGAAAGAGACCAAAACGCTTGAACAGGTAGCCCACCAGGATGATGCCCAAGAGGGTGGCCGGTTCCAGCAATACTCCCATGCCCTCGCTCCTTCCGTGGATGCCGGGACCATGATACCTGACGGGCGGGTGCGCAGACCGGTTCCGTCTCAGCCGAAGCGACCGGAGATGTAGCGCTCGGTGTCCGGCTCGTGCGGGTTGGAGAAGATGGTGGTGGTGTCGTCCATCTCCACCAGGTGGCCAGGCTGACCCACGGCCTTGAGGTTGAAGAAGGCCGTATAGTCCGAGACCCTGGCAGCCTGCTGCATGTTATGGGTGACGATGACGATGGTGTAGTCCCGCTTGAGCTCGTTGATCAGATCCTCCACAGCCAGGGTGGAGATGGGGTCCAGGGCCGAACAGGGTTCGTCCATGAGCAGGACCTGGGGGTGTACGGCCACGGCACGGGCGATGCAGAGCCGCTGCTGCTGACCGCCCGAGAGCCCGATGCCCGGCTTGTCCAGGCGATCCTTGACCTCATTCCAAAGGTTGGCTCCGCGCAGGGCCCACTCCACCAGATCGTCGGCGTCCGACTTGGCGATGTGCTTCTTGTTCAGCCGTATGCCGGCCAGGACGTTCTCCCGAATGGACATGGTCGGGAAAGGGTTGGCCCTCTGGAAGACCATGCCCACGTCCCGCCGCACCTCGACCGGGTCTACATCCGGTCCGTAAAGGTCACGACCCTCCAAGAGCACCTGCCCGCTCACATGCGCCCCCGGGGTGATCTCGTGCATGCGGTCCAGGGTGCGCAGGACCGTGGACTTGCCGCAACCGGAGGGGCCGATGAAGGCGGTGACCTTGTTGGCCTGGATTCGCATGTTCACGTCCTGGACGGCCAGGAAATCGCCGTAGTAGACGTTGAGGTGGTTGATGTCTATGCGTTGGCCCATGTTCCGGCCTCCGTTTCTCTCATGGCGGCGCTCAACGGGTCCGCCCAACAGCAAAGATGCGCGAGACCAGCCGCCCAAGCAGATTGAGCAGCAGGACGATAAGGATCAGTACCAGGGCCGCAGCCCAGGCCCGCTGCATGTGGATGTCGCTCAGGCATCCCGGATCGGCCCCCAGTCCGCAGACAGCCAGCCCCTGGGAATACTCGTTGTAGACGAAGACCGGCAGGGTGGTCATCCTCCCGGAGAAGAGGTTGGGGTTGGTGGTGGCGATGAAGCCCGAGGCGATCAGCAGGGGCGCTGTCTCGCCGATGACCCGTGCCACAGCCAGGATGGTGCCCGAGACGATGCCGGGCAGGGCCGTGCGCAGAACAATGCTGGTGATGGTCCGCTGCTTGGTCACTCCCAAGGCGTAGGCAGCCTCGCGCAGGTCGTCGGGAACCACGGCCAGCATATCCTCGGAGGTCTTGACCACCGTGGGCAGCATGAGCAGGGAGAGGGACACCGAACCGGCCAGGCCGTTGACGGTGCCCGGTCCGACCACCAGGGCGAACATGGAGAAGGCGAAGAGGCCGGCCACGATGGAGGGGATCCCGCTCATCACGTCCACCATGAGACTGATGGCCTTGGCCAGACGGCCTCCATGGGCGTACTCGACCAGGTAGACCGCGCACATGACACCCACCGGAATGGATATGACCATGGATCCAAAGGTGATCTCCAGGGTGCCGATTACCGCGTGCAGGATGCCGCCGTAACCTCCGGTCGGCGTGGGGTTGCCCCCTACCACCCCGCTCATATTGTGGGTGAGGAAGTCCGGTGTCAGCCGCTGCACCCCCTTTGACAGGCTGACCCAGAGCACCGAAACCAACGGAATCAGGGCCACCAGGAAGGAGAGCCCGATCAGGACGGTCATCAGCCGGTCCTTACGCTTGCGCGCCCGGATGGAGGACCTGGTGGGCCTGAAGCGGTCAAAATCGATGACCGGTCCACGATCAGTTCGGCTTGCCATCATGCACCCGCCTTTGCTGTGATCCTGCGCGCCAGATAGTTGACGATGAAGGTGATGATGAAGAGGACCAGACCGGTGGCAACCAGGAGGGCCACGCCCTGGGAGTCCGCCTCGGGGAACTGGGCGGCGATGTTGGCGGCGATGGTCTGGCTTTTTGAAGCCTGCAGCAGCCGCAGGGAGTAGCTGAAACCGGGCGAAAGGATCATCAGCACCGCCATGGTCTCGCCCAGGGCGCGCCCCAGCCCAAGCATGGAGGCCGAGATGATGCCCGAGCGGCCGAAGGGCAGGACCGCAAGCCGGATCATCTCCCACTTGGTGGCACCCAGGGCCAAGGCGGCCTCCTGCTGAAGTCGAGGGGCCTGGATCAGGATGTCTCGGGTGACCGAGGTGATGATGGGCAGGATCATGACCGCCAGCACCAGGGCCACCGTGGCCACGGACCGGGCCGGTGCTGCAGCGGGTCCGGAAAAGAGCGGGATCCAGCCCAAATGAACGGACAGCCAGCGCCAGAAGCCTGTGATATTGGGAACCAGGACCAGAGCCCCCCAGAGCCCGTAGATCACCGAGGGCACCGCGGCCAGCAGGTCGATCACCGTGCTGAGCAGCGTGGACAGGCGGGCGGGGGCGTAGTAGCCGATGAAGAGGGCGATACCCAGGGAGACGGGAAAGGCCAGGAGCAGGGCCAGGCCGGCAATCAGAACGGTGCCGAAAACCAGCGGGCCCACATAACCCAGGAAACTGCTGGCCCGTCCCCCGCTCAGGGAAAGGATGGCCTGGGTGCGGGAATCCGTATCCCCGGTGAAGGCCGGAAAGGCCCGCAGGATCAGAAAGAGGGTGACCGCGGCCAGGGCCAGCAGGATCAGGATGCCCGCCCCGGTGGCACAGGCCTTGAAGATCCGGTCCACCCGTTTGGCCTTGTTCAGGGTTGCAGCCTCGTCCGGTTTCTCGCTCATGACTTCCCCCCAATGGTCTCCACCGAGGCCATGGCCTGACTGCGGAGCCCCTGCCCCAGCTCGGCGCTGCCCGCATTGGCCGCAGCCATGCGCTGGCCCTGCTCGCTCAGCAGATAGGTCAACCAGGCCTTGGCGAACCGGGCCTTGGATCCGTCCTGATCGTTTCGATAGACGGTGCAGGCCACATCGTAGGAGACCAGGACGATGGGATAGGTGTGTTTCCGTGTGGTGCGATGGTCCACGGTCAGGACCACCCGGCCGGGCTGGCTGGCCTGGGGATCCCGTTGGGCCGAATCCAGCAGGTTGGCCACGGTCTTTGCTGTAGGCGGCTGCCAGGTCTTCCCCACCTGGACGGCCACGGTCCCCAACCCGGTGGTCTGTGCCGCGTCCGCATAGCCGAAGGTGCCCTCTGCCTGGTTCATGGTCATGACCACCCCGGCAGTGCCCTTGGCACCCTGCCCCAGGTCGTTGGGCCAATTCTCACCCGCTGGATAAGGCCAGGCGGACCCGGCGGTGTCGTGCAGATAGGACAGGAAGCTTTTCGTGGTGCCGGACTTGTCCGAACGATGAATCACAGTGATGTCCAGGTCGGGCAGATTGGCCTCCGGGTTGAGGGCTGCGATGCGCGGATCCCGCCAGTTGGTGACCTTTCCAGAGAAGATCATGGCGATCAGAGCCGGGTCCATCCGCAGATGGCCGTCTGAACCCTTGGGCCACAGATCAGGAAGATTGTAGGCCACGGCGATTGGAGTGGCATAGACGGGCAGGTCAAAGGCCATACCGGAACCGCAGACCTTTCGCGAGCGCTCAAGCTGATCGGCGGTCAGCGGTGCATCGGTGCCGGCCCAGATGGTCGAACCCGAAAGGAAGGCATTGACCCCGGCACCGGAACCTGCCGGGTCATAGGAGATACGCGCCCCCGGATGCTGCTTGTGGAAGCCGGCTATCCAGGCCTCGTCAGCGCTCTGCTGGGAGGATGCGCCAGATCCGGCGAACTCGCCTTGGAAGAGGGTTTGATCCGCAGTATTGCCTGTCTCGCCGCCATCGACGGGGACGTTGTCGCCGCAGGCAGCCAGGGAAATCATCATTGCCAGGGACATGAGGAGGGCCGCGAATCTACCACGACCATGACCATGTGCGTGCATGCTACCTACCTTGACCGCCGTTGCATTTCAAACGTCCGTCCTCATCAGCCCGTGCTTGACCTTCCCGTATTCACATTACCGAAGCTCGCCTCACACAGCATACTGGAAACGCTGACCGCCGGACAAGGTCGCTACATCCGCGTCAGCCATGTGGAAAAACCCAATCACAATCCACTACCGGGTATATTATAAGGTCATTGTCAGACGCTTAGCCCTCTTGTTCTTTTCTTAGTGTCACCGGTATCGGTATGCCCTGATTTGCTTTCTAGGACGGCACCGCAGGGAGTGGTATGCGCAGCGAAAACTGAACCTAAAGGAAGTGGTGATTGCATGAGGAAGCAGGAGCTCGCCAAGCAAGGGCGGACCCTCAGCAAGGATGGAGCCTTCGTCAACGGAAAGCTCACCCATGAAGCCTTCCTTTCGTTGGCCATCCTGACCGTCATCACCTTCCTGGGCAACTTCACCCAGCTGCAGCTGGCTTCGGCCCTGCCCACCATTGTGGACGAGTTCCACATCACCCTGACCACCGGCCAGTGGCTGACCTCGGTATTCCAGCTGGTCATGGGCGTCATGGTGCCATTGACCGGTTTTCTGACCAAACGCTTCTCCACCAGGCAGATCGTCATCACCTCCATGGCCGTCTTCACCCTGGGGTCCCTGCTGAGCTGGCAGTCGCAGACCTTCGCCCTGGTTCTGCTGGGCCGCATCCTTGAGGCCATAGGCACGGGAACCATGTGGCCCGTCCTGCAGATCACCGTCTTCTCCATATATCCTCTGTCCAAGCGCGGCATGGCCATGGGCACCGTGGGCCTGGCAATGAGCGTGGCCCCGGCCATCGGCCCCACCCTGGGCGGATGGCAGACCGATGCCAACGGCTGGCGCTCCATCTTCCTGACGCTGAGCATCTGCGGGGCTGTGGCGCTGCTCCTGTCCATCTTCGGCCTGCGCAACTTCGGCCAGCGTGACACCAGCGTCAAGGCGGACTTCTTCTCGGTGGCCCTGTCCATCTTCGGATTCGGCGGACTCATGTTCGGCTTCACCAACATCGAGAACTTCCCCATCACCTCCTTCATGACCTGGCCCTTCATGCTGGTCGGCCTGATCGGGATCATCTGGTTCGTTCTTCGCCAGCTCCACCACGACAAGCCCCTGCTGGACCTGCATGTGCTGCGGATCAAGAACTTCACCGTGGGCACCATCATCGCATCCATGTCCTTCTTCGCCTTCAGCTCGGTCACCGTCATCCTGCCCATGTACATCCAGACGGATCGCGGATTCTCAGCCACCATGAGCGGTCTGGTCATGCTGCCTGGAGCCATCGGCACCGCCATCGCCCAGTTCTTCGGCGGCCGGCTGCTGGACCGCTGGGGGGCTCGACCCGTGGCCATGACCGGCTGCTCGGTCCTGTTGCTGGGCACCATCGCCATGAGCATGATCGGTGCCAACACCTGGATCGGCCTGGTCTCCATCTGCCAGTTCATCCGTCAGATCGGCATGGGCTTCACCCTGATGCCCCTGACCACCTGGTCCCTGAACAACCTGGCTCCCAAGGACGTTTCTGCCGGTTCGGCCGTCACCAACACGGCCCGGCAGATCGCCGGCGCTGTCGGCGCACCCATCCTGGTCATCCTCATGGAGACCATCACCACCCTGCGCCACAACGCCTTGGGCGGCGGCCACTCCACCCAGATCGCAGCCAACATCTTCGGCGTGCAGTGGGCCCTGCGCATCTCGGCACTGATCTGCCTGGGCATGGTCCTGCTGGTCTACTTCGGAGTTCGCGGAAACGGCGCCGGCTCCGGACGCCAGATGACCCGCATGCTCCTGCGTCATATGCACATCATCCACACCGACTCCCCTGCCGTCACCGCCTCCACCGCCGAATCCAAAACCCAGGACTGATCACCGGGGTGTCTTTCTCCGGTACCCGCTAGATCTGACCAGATTCATCGCAAGGTGCAGGATCGACAGACTGGTAAACACAAGACGTCAACTGAAAGATGTCAGTTGTCAGCTTGTTCTTTCGGTGGAAGTATCGGTCTCCTGTATGCCAGCGATCAGCGATCCTGCGGAAGGGGCTGGCCCGGGCAGGTATGCAGAACGGCCAGCATGGCCTGCTTTTCCGAGCTGGTGACGCTCAAGGAGTACTTGTCCTTGACCGCTATCTGACGGGCCACATAGGAGCACTGATAGTCCTTGTTCTCGGGCAGCCAGTAGTCGGCCGAGGCACTCCCCTTGGCCTGGTTGGCGGGGCCGTCCACGGCGAGAAGATTGTAAGGGTCGTTGCCAAAACGGTAGCGGCGGGCCGTGTCCCACTTACTGGCTCCTGACCGCCAGGCATTCTCCAGGGCGACCACATGGTCAATCTGCACAGCCGAGCTGGTCTTCGGCCCTCTGACGAATTCGATGGTCCGCCCGGTATAAGGGTCCTGCAGACGACCACTGGCCACCTTGCACCCGCCAGGAGTAGTAGTGCGCAGATCAGTCAGGTCACGGGTCAGCACATCTTCGCGCACGTTGCAGCCGTTGCCGTCCTCATCGGTCTCCTTGAAGCCGAAGGCCTCACGCCGGTACTGACGGCCAGGGCGTGCATGATCATCCACTGTCAGACTCTGCAGGGTCTGAGCCGCGTCGCCAGTTGCCGTATATCGTCCGGTCAGCCGTCCGACTCCACCATTGACCCTTGGCAGTATCAGACCGATGCTGATGCCCAGAACCACAGCCACTACCAGAAGGATCAGCACCCGTTCCGTGAGTGATTCGCGACGGAAGCGGGCCGGGGCGGGATTCCTCCAAACCGAACCGTACCGACTGCGGCCTCGATACCGATATCTTCTGCGTCTCGGACCGGTCATCTACCGCCGATACCTCCTATGTCGACTGCTTGCATGAATCATCCATCATAGCGGTCAGGCGTAGGCATAGGTCATCGGGTCGTGTCCTGCGCGCACCGGGGAATCCATGGCATCGATGGCGGCATGCTCCTCAGGGGTCAGGCTGAAGCCGAACAGGTCCAGGTTCTCCGCCTGCCTTTCGCGGTGGACAGACTTGGGAATGATGATGGTCCCGTTTTCGATGTGCCAACGCAGCACCACCTGGGCCGGCGTGACCCTGTGGGCCTGGGCTATTTTCTCCAGCCTGCCGCCACCGGCTCTCAGGTCTGCGCCTCGCGCCAATGGAGAGTATGCCTGGACGGCTATGCCATGCTCCTTGCAGAAGGCGGTCACCGCGCGCTGCTGCCAGCTGGGGTGCAATTCAATCTGATCCACGGCAGGGTACTCCCCTGTCTCCTGGCGCAGCCGTTCCAGATGTTCCGGCAGGAAGTTGCAGACCCCCAGGGTCCGCACCCGCCCCTCATCACGCAGCCGATGGAATGCGCGCCAAACCTGGTCGGCCCGCCAATCGAACGGTGTTGGCCAATGGATCATATACATGTCGACATAGTCAGTGCCCAGCAGAGCCAGCTGGCGGTCAAAGGCCCGCAGGGCGCTGTCATACCCCTGTTCGGAGTCACGCAGCTTGGTAGTCAGCCACAGCTTGGTACGCCCAGGACCGCTCTGGCAACCGAATGCCTTGAGGCCACGGCCCACGCCGCCTTCGTTGCGATAGCCCGCCGCCGTATCGATGTGGCGATAACCCAGTTCCAGGGCGGATTGCACTACCCCAGCGGTTTGATCATCGTCGATCCTGAGCACGCCCAGGCCCACCTGCGGAATGCGATTGCCGTCAGACAATAAGATGTCAGGAACTGCTGTCATGGTCCACACCTTCCCAGGATGCAGCCCAGCAGTCTGCCGGGCCATGCTCGCTCCATTCTAGAACCAGGCAAAAGCCCGATTACGGCAGAACTGGCGCATGTGGTCAAGCGTGCGCTCATACACCGGCTTAGAATTTGCTAATGCCGAAGAAGTACAGCACGTGGGTGTCGAACCAGTGGTAGCCAAGGTCGAATACGGGCAGCAGACTGATTCTCATCATCATGCCGACCGTACCCCAGGCGAAGAAGAGGCCGAGCACAGCCAACAGCCACATGAGCGCGCTGCAAATCCGTCTGGTTTTGATCAACCGACGGCGGCGGGTGGCTTCTGAACGGGTCTCCTGCTCATGGCTGACCATGATCGTGGCCAGCGGCTCGCCCATGGCCCCCGGTCCTGTCGCGCGGGATTCCAGATGTTCCATCTGCTCCAGTTCGTGACGACAGTTGCGCCGACGACGTGAGAGCAGGTACCAGCCCACCAGGCAGGCCAAAAACAGGGCCAGAAGCACCCAGACCATGTAAATGGGCGCCCCTTCAGGTTGGGTGGGAGGTACGTCATCGCCGATATAGTGCCCACGCACAATCAGACGGTGGGAATTGACACCATAGGGGTAGCAGGTCAGTAGGGTCACATAGTTGGAATTCTGGACTGGCTGCAGTGCGCTCACATCAGTAGGCAGGATGATCTTGATCTGATCCACCTTGTAGCTCATATGCCGTTTGAGCACTCGTATCTGGAAGACGTCCCCCTTGCGCAACTGCGTCAGGTTGTCGAAAAGCATGTAGCCGACTTCGCCGGTGTGTCCGGTAATAACGGAGTGGATTGTTCGGTTGTCTGTAGGCACGTGGGTTGTGGCGATGTGCCCGGTGCCGTCCTTGAGCACCTCATCGCTGGTACCGTGCCGCACGGGCAGCTTGACATTGATCTTGGGGATCTCCACATAGGCCATCATGCCCTTACCGTCCACATTGAGGATTTTGTAGTAGCGGCCCAGTGGTTCCTTGACTTCCTTGTACTTGAAGGGGTCCCTCAGCGTAGGCTTGCCCAATTCCTCGTCATACTTCTTGGCATCACGCCACATCGCCCTGCGCTGTGCAGGCGAGAGTGCATCCACGATTTGATCGTAGTTGTCTACTGCGGAGGAATCCTTGGAATAGTTCACATAGGCTGCCAGCAGGGGATAGAGAAAGATTGCCAGACCAATCAGGAAGGCCAAGGTCTCTAGGAGGCCGAACCCCCGCCCTGACTTGCTAGCCTTGCCGCCGTTCTTGGCCTGTTTGGATGCAGTCGCAGCTTCCTGATCTGCTTTACCTTGTTGATCTGTGTCCTGGGAATGATTTCCCGAAACGACAATTATCGGAGCAGACGTTGTAGCGTGGCCTGGAACTGTCACTGGAGCTGCTATTACATCTGAATCATCCGATTCTGAAGCTCCGCGATCCTCAGGTGTTGCCGAAGGTGGATAGGAGGGCGGCACCTCGGAACTAGGAGCATAGGAAGGTGGCATGTCCCCTTGCTCAACAGGCATGTCTGACGAGGCTGACTCAGCCGGGATGGATACGTTGGCATCACCGTTTCCGGTCGTCTGGGATGGGCTCATAGTAGCCGAGTCAGTGTACTGGTCCATCTATAGCCTTTCTCATGCCCGCTTCAAATAGTCCGATTGTTAGTTCTTGACATACAAAGACCGGCGGCACCTGTATGATACCGCCGGTCTTTACACATCCTCACAGATGTCTACGATGCCGTTTGATGGCATCACACCGACATTGCCATGAGAATACCTAACGCTCATCCCTGTTCCAGGATCGTGCGACTACCGCCAAGTAGAGGCCCATCATGGCCAGGATCATAAGCAGAATGCCAGGCGCCACCATGGAGACGCCGGTAGCTGCCAGCTTGCCATGACCTCCAGATCGCACGACTGGGACGACCTGAGGTATGTCCACAAGTTTGGGGCTTATAGTCACATCATAAAGTGGATGGACTTCACCCTGCTCGCGGTAGAGCGGCAACTGTACGACCACTGGATCGGTTTTTACCTTTGCATTCTTGGGTGTGGCTACCAGGGTGACCAACCAGTATGAAGCATGGAAATAGTCGCCATCAAAAACAGCGGGACTACCTCCGGTCAGACTGGATGCGTCTAAATCAAGATTGGCTCCTGTAAGCCAGACACCTTGTGATTTGGCTTCTGATGCGTTGGTTATAGTGCCATTTTGATCAGAGACACCATAGTATTCAGCGGGTTGCGTCTTGTCCTTGAAAGCATCTGGGTTGGCTGCCACCTCGTTACTGATGGCCCCTTGCGCCTTATCAGCGCCAGGATTATGGTCTAGTGCCTCCACCCGGCTCTTCAGAGTACCAGCATCCAGCCTCAGGGCACGAAAGACATATCCTGCTCCAGCAGATACAGGAGCACTCGGAAGGATGTCGCTCTGACCACCTTGACCTGAATGCCCTCTCTTGAGCTGCACCGTCAGGGTCGGGTTGACCGTCTCCGCCTCTGCCGCCGGCGTCATATCGAAAGCGGTAAGGCCTAAACAGGCCACGGCCGCAATCAGACAGGGCAGGACCCGGTGGGCGAGGCATTTCGGCAAGGCAATTCCCTTCATAAACCTTCCCTTCCAAGGCCGCCTTTCGACGACGTGGTTGCGTCAGTTCTGCTGGTCCGAAGAAACCAAACCAGCGTCCCGACATGTGCGGATCGTAAAAGTTCAACGGTCCGTATGAAAATGGCGGACGATTCACGGAGGAACCGTCCGCCATCGGGTCACCTCACATGATTCTTGATGTGACCGTGATCATCAGGCCCGGGCGGCGTTATTTCGCCGATTACGGGCGTACAGGGCACCACCCATGATCAGGGCACCTACAACCAGCAGGAGCAGGATGCCACGACCACCAGTCAGGGGCAGGGCCAGAGGCGCATCAGCATCAGAAGTCGCATAATGTGCCAAGTAAGTTTGTACTGGCACATTATTGAACTGTATCGCTGTGCCACCACCGTCAGTGATCTGCTTAGGTGTCCTTCCGAACTTTCCAAACCCAAGCTTTGTATAATCAGGCTGAATTGTGGCATGAGGTCCATACTCCTGAGCGACTTGCTCCTCAGTCTTACCGGCATCCCCAAATGTTACTGTGTGGAAGGGAATGCCAGGGTTACGCCAATCCTTGGGGGTCTTGGTCTCTTTCAGCAACCAATCACCGGCCTGCACTGTCTTGCCGGCGTCTTTAGTTGGAGCTGGCGTGCCGAAGACAGGCAAAGCAGCGAACGCTACCAAACCATTCTTGTTGGCCGTGGCCTTGTAGAGCACGACGCCTTCAGGCACCTTATCGGTGGCATAGAAGTTTCCATCAGATGCAAGATACTCATCCGGCTCTTTCTCAGACTTGATCAGACGGAACTCAGTGTCGGGCAGAGCTGCAAACTTTGTCTTTTCATTCTGCACAGCACCGAAAGCAATAACAGCATTGATCACATTCGTATGCTCACGAATTGGATCTTGGTGGTTACCATCTGCGTCAACGTTTTCGGTGAAATCGGAAGCTGCATCGTTGGCCACACCATCGGTGCCAGTCGAATCACCATCTCCAGTGACCGTGGCATCATAAGTTATGACAAGCAGGAAAGCCTTTGGAGTGAAGTTCTTTACTTTGGTTAGAGTATTGAAGAAATCAAACTGGTAATAAGATACATTACTGCTCGGGGCTTCATTGGCGAACATCTTATTATCCCCAAAAGAGTTAGGATTTGATGTTGGCTGTGACTCCGTATAATCAGCAGTAGCACCTTCAGCCAATTGCACATCATCAACTCCATCTGCATGAAGCACAACCTTGAATTCGCCCTTCAGCTTCAGAGAGCTGGACATGCGATCAACAATACGCAGATCCTTACCGTCGCCATTCAGCTCACTGACATCAAGCTTGCCGTCTTTTGGTGTCTTCACGCCAGTGTTGTAGAGCTTCTGAGTCAGCTTGTAGCTAATCGTATCTCCAGCAACAGCTGTCCGCTGAGGCTTCACATTATTCTGCGAATCCTTGACCGACTGGACGGTCTTGGAGAACTGCGTGATGTTCATGTTCTTCGGATACAGGTGCAGATGGTAAATGTATCCTTGAACCTGGCTTGCAGTATCGGTGGCATCGAGTGAGTTAGCCGCATAAGGCAGACCAAAGAACGACGGTGCTGCATCTTGATACTTGTTGCTATCAAGCTTATTCGGATTGTTAGCCTTGAAAGCCGGCGACTCATCACGATTCTCTACCAGCACGTACCAATGGTTGGCACCTCCGGGGAAGCTGACAGCTTTCGACGAATCTGAAATATCAACCGCTGGAGCGTTGGTTGCAGTGTCAGCCGGATACCAGGTATTGATCACACCTTGGCCGTCAGTGATACCGATATAGTTGGCCGTGACCTTATATGTGTTCTCATCCGAGGCACTAATGTCAGATAGATTTTGACCGGGTTGGGGAATGACTTCCCTGACATTGAAAGCAATGCCCTTGGCAGGAACCAAGTCGGCATTCTTGCTCAACTCAACGGCATCCTTAGAAGAACCCGTGGGGCTGTACCCCTGAGCCAGCGACAGGTACTTGGTAACTGTCAGTTGGGGGTGCACGTCGCTCTGAACTGCACCCGGCCTGAAGTCATCTTCGGCATTATATCCATAGTCAGTAGCGGCCGAAGCCTGGGTGGCAGGCAAAACTACCATGCCCGCCAGGAGCGTCGCTCCGGCAACCGCCAAGCCTAAAAGCTTAGGGAGCCTTATCCCTTCATTATCTCGTTGCATGTGCATGCACGCATTCCCTTCTTTGTTAATAGGCACAGGATGGCCAGGCACATCTTCGCCTCCCCAACCGATCACTTCCCCGACTCAGGGGGGTGGGCAATATGTCAACTTTGGGACATGCCACTGTTCCCATTGCCTAATCATCACTGTACCGACAAAGGAGGGACAACGCAAACCGACAAGCCGAACATGTAAAGGCCCCGCCACTTATACAGCGGCAGGGCCTTGTTATCTTTCCTGGAACAGGTGATCAGTGCCGGTTGTCCAGCCGGTGGTAGAGCTCGGCTGCACGCAGATCGGCCTCAAAACGGCGCGGTTCGGTGTTCTCGTCGATGACGGCGAGCTCCACGCCGGCCATCCGGGCGAAGTCCTCCCAGGCCTCGCGACCAACGGTGGTGGTCATGCAGGTATGGTGGGCTGCGCCGGCGCGCAGCCAGCACTCAGCCGAGACCTTGAGCGAGGGCCGGGGCTTCCAGAGGGCACGTGCCACAGGCAGCTTGGCCAGGGAACCGCCGGGCTCGACCACATCCACCACGTTCATGACCAGGCGGAAGCGTTCGCGTACATCCGCCAGGGAGACGACCACAGCATCAGTGCAGGGGGTGGCCGTGAAGACCAGACGCACCGGGTCCTCCCTGTCGCCGATGGACAGGGGGTGGATTTCCAGGCGGGGCCGTCCCTCAGTCAGCAGCGTGGGCGAGACCTCCAGCATGTGGGCGCCCATGATCTCCTCGTGGCCGGGCACGAAGTTGTAGGAGTAGTCCTCCATGAGCGAGCAGCCGCCCTTGAGACCGTAGCCCATGACGTTGCCGATCCGGATCAGAACCGAGGTCTTCCAGTCGCCCTCTGCCGAGAATCCGTACCCGTCAGCCATCAGCCGCTGGGCCCCCACGCCGGGCAGCTGACGCAGGCCTCCCAGATCCTGGAAGTTGTCCACGGCGGCGGTGGCGCCCACCTCTTCCATCATGGCCCGCATGCCGAGCTCTTCGCGTGCGGCCACCACCAGGGAGTCGTACCGGGAGTCCAGAAGTTCGGGAGCCACCTCATAGCTGCGCTTGTAGTCCTCGATCAGATCCTTGACCTGGTCGTCGGTGACGGCGTTCACATGGTCCACCAGCTCGTTGACCGGCCAGGTGTTGACGGAGACGCCGAAGACCCTCTCAGCCTCGGTCTTGTCGCCCTCGGTGACGGCGACATCGCGCATGTTGTCACCCCAGCGGCAGACCTTCATGTTGTTGGCGGCATCCCAGCCTGCGCATGCACGCGCCCAGACGCCGATCTTGTCGGCAACCTCGGGGTCGGTGTAATGGCCGACCACGATCTTGCGCGGGATTCCCAGCCTGGTCAGGATGTAGCCGAACTCACGGTCGCCATGGGCCGACTGGTTCAGGTTCATGAAGTCCATGTCGATGGTGTCCCAGGGAATCTCCACATGATGCTGCGTGTTCAGCTGCAGGAGCGGCTTGCGCAGCTTCTCCAGACCCCTGATCCACATCTTGGCCGGGCTGAAGGTGTGCATCCAGGCCACCACGCCGATGCAGGCCGGGTTCGACGAGGCATCGACCATGAAATTCAGGATGGAGTCCGAATCCTTCAGCGTGGGCTTCAAGACCAGCTTGACTGGGATCCGACCCGAGTCGTTGAGGGACTTGGCGATGTCCGCAGCCTGGACGCCCACCTGGCGCAGGGTCTCCTCGCCGTAGAGGTCCTGCGAACCAACGGCGAACCAGAGTTCCTTGCCCTCGAAGGGATTTTTCATGCTCATACTTCTTGCTCCTTTGCTTTTGTTTTCCAGCTCAGCGCTGGCCGTAGACGTGCTGGTACCGGTCGTTGAGCTTGGCTATGTCGGCCGGATCGATGGGCTTGGGCGTGCCGATCTGCTCAGCTGCCCAGACCGTGTGGGCCACCTCCTCGGTCATGGCAGCCGCCTTGACCGCTGCCTCGGCATCGGCTCCCACGGTGAAGGGCCCATGGTTGCGCATGAGCACGGCCGGGCAGCCCGGGTGATCCTTGAGGGTGTCGACCACGCCCTTGCCGATGGCCTCGGAGCCGATCAGCTCGAAGGGACCCACCGGCACGGGGCCGCCGAACTCGTCGCCCATCATGGTCAGCACGCAGGGAATGTCCCTGCCGGTGGCCGCCCAGGCGGTGGCATAGGTGGAATGGGTGTGGACCACGCCGTAGACCTCGGGCATGTGCCGGTAGATATAGGCGTGGGACAGCGTGTCCGAAGAGGGAGCCTCGGCTCCGTCGACCACATTGCCATCCAGATCGGTGACCACCATGGATCCCGGGGTCAGGTGCTCATAGCGCACCCCCGAGGGCTTGATAACCATCAGATCGGCGGAGCGCAGGCGCTGCGAGACGTTGCCCGCCGTCCAGACCACCAGATTCCACCTGGTCAGCTGCGCATGCAGGGTGGCCACCTGCTCGCGCACCAGTTTCACCTCGTCGCGCACCTCGGGCGAATAATCAGCCAAGGACACCATCAGCAACTCCTTTTCCCGGCCCGATCCCGCTGATCCGGCCGCTTGACGTTTTCAGCTCCCGGCCTCATCCCTGCAGGGGAATGGTCTTCACGGCCGCCTGCTCGATGGGCAGGCCCTTGGTGAAGCGGTCGAAGAAGGTTCTGAAGCCCTTCACATCAGCCGGGTCCGGCTGCTCGGTTGTGGACTGGACGCCCGCAAAGACATTGGCATCCAGGTAGTCGGCCAGGGTCTGGTCGGCATGGCCCAGATAGTCGGCCAGGACGGCCATGCCCCAGGCGCCCCCCTCCACAGCGGTGGACATGACCTTGATGGGGGCATTGAAGGCGGCGGCCAGGATTCGCTGGGCCACCTTGGGGGTGGCGAAGATGCCGCCGTGACCGACCATCGTGTCCACCTGGACATGCTCCTGCCGGGTCATCACATCCATGCCGATGGTGACCGGCGAGAAGGCCGAGAAGAGCTGGGCGCGCATGAAGTTGGCCAGGGTCATCCGTCCCTCGGGGCCGCGGGCAAAGACCGGCCGGCCCTCCTCCAGGCCAGCCAAGAACTCCCCGGAATAGAAGCAGTAGTTGATCAGTCCGCCGGCGTCCTTGTCTGCAAGAAGGGCCTGGTTGAACAGGGTGGCGTAGAGCGCATCTCCCTTGAGGTCCAGACCGGCGGCCTTGGCGAAGTCCCCGAACAGTCCAACCCAGGCGTTCAGGTCCGAGGTGAAATTGTTGGCATGGCTCATGCCGGCCGGATCCCCAGCCGGTGTGGTGACCGGATCCACCTCGGGGTGGAAGTCACGCAGGGGATGTTCCAGGACCACCATGGCGAAGATGGATGTGCCTGCAGACACGTTGCCGGTGCGGGGACGAACCGCGTTGGTCGCCACCATGCCGGTCCCCGCATCGCCCTCGGGCGGGGCCATGGGCACGCCGGGCTGCAGCTGACCACTGGGATCGAGCAGGGCGGCGCCTTCTGCGGTCAGTGCCCCCGCATCGCTGCCGGCGGTCAACGGCTCAGGCAGCAGGTCGTGGATGTCCCAGGGCTGGTCCTGAACCTGGGGCAGTCGGGAGAAGATGTCCAGCAGGCCCTTGTCGAACTCCTTGCGTGAGGAGTCAATGGGGAACATGCCCGAGGCGTCGCCGATGCCGATGACCTTGCGGCCGGAGAGCCTCCAGTGCATGTAGCCTGCCAGGGTGGTGATGTAGGCCACCCTGGGCACATGCTCTTCGCCGTTCAGGATGGCCTGGTAGAGGTGGGCGATGGACCAGCGCTCGGGAATATTGATTTTGAAGGCCTGCGACAGCTCCTCATGGGCCTGGCGGGTGTTGGTGTTGCGCCAGGTGCGGAAGGGCACCAGCAGCTGGCCATCCTTGTCGAAGGCCAGGTAGCCGTGCATCATCGCCGAGATCCCCATGGCGCCGATCTTGGTCAGCGTCACCCCGTACTGGCGACGGACATCCTCGGCCATGGCCTTATATGCCGCCTGCAGACCCTGGTGAATCTGGTCCATGGAGTATGTCCACAGGCCGTCCTCCAGCCGGTTCTCCCACTCGACGTCCCCGGTGGCCAGCGTCCGGTAGTCGTGGTCGATCAGCACAGCCTTGATGCGGGTGGAGCCGAATTCGATGCCCAGACTGGTCGCGCCCTCCTGTAGTTCGCTTACGATGACGCCTTGTTCGCCAACAGCCATGTCCGCTCCTTTGCCTGATATGTTAACGCTCACATAGTCTGCTTACGATTGTAACTGAGACCAGGTCATCAGGCAAGCCCGCTCAATGCGAGCCAACAGTGGTCAGATGCGCTCGACTGCGTAGCCCAGGGACCGACGCTGGATCACATCCGCCTGGATCAGCCCCACACCGTGGTGGGTGACCGGGAAGTCCACCGGCTGCCCCTGGTGAAGCAGGGCCAGGACCTGCCGCATGGTGGCCACCCCCAGATCCTCAAAGCGGGGACGGACCGTGGCCAGCGGCGGAAACATGTTGTCAACCGTGGGTACGTCGTCGAAGCCCACCAAGCTGATGTCACTGGGAATGCGGATGCCGTGCTCCTGCAAGGACCGCGCCACGCCCACGGCCTGGTTGTCGTTGGCGGTGACCACGGCTGAAGGCAGGGAGGTGCCACTCATGCCCCGCTGATCGATCAGGTGGTTCATCAGCGTGTAGGACTCCCCCGCCTCCCAGCTGCGGGCGTGGACCACGGCCGTGCGTATGCGGCAACGGGCGCAGGCCACCTTCCAGGAGGCCAGTCGGGTGGAGGCATCCCGCCACTGAGAGGGACCGGCCATATAGAGCACCCGCCTATGGCCCCGGGAGACCAGCAGCCGGGCCAGCCGCTGCACGGCGCCCCACTGGTCGATTCCGGTCATGGCTATCCGGCCTTCACCCCGCCGGCGGCTCAGGGCCTCTTCGACGCTGGTGATGCCATGCGTGGAGGTGACGATGACCCGGGGCTGGCTCACCTCCACCTGGCAGGCGGCCTGGAACATGGTGTCGGTGGGGGTCAGAAAGATGAAGGCATCCACATTCTGCTCCAGGAAGGTGCCGCAGAGCTCCTGGAATCCGGCAAGCGTACAAGCTGACTCGTCCACCATCATGACCGACATGAACAGACCATGGGAACGGGCCACGGTCTCGATGGCCGTGATCGATGAGACAGGCCCGAAGAGACTGACGCCGCCAGCCACCAGTCCGATGGTCCGGCTGCGGCTGGATGCCAGGGCCCGCGCAGAGTTGCTGGGTCGGTAGCCCAACTTCCTGATGGCCTGCTGGACCTTGATCCGCGTCGCCGGAGAAACGTCCTTGGAATTGTTGATGACCCTGGAAACGGTCTGGTGGGAGACCCCGGCCAGCCGGGCAACCTCGAACATGGAGGGGCGCTTGGACCGTGACCTGCCCCCGTTGCCTGCGGGCATGTGACCTTCTTCCGATAGCCGTGTCGACCGTTCCGATATTAGCCCCTGCCGGGACCGGACGAGGGCAAATGCCAGCTGACCCGATGCAGACGGCTGGGCCCCAGACGGCGAATGGCCTCCAGGTGTGCAGGCGAACCATAGCCCTTGTTGTGCTCCCACTGGTATGGGGCCAGGGCGGGGTCGGAGGCGGCCAGACGGACCATAAGCCGGTCACGGGTGACCTTGGCGATGACCGCTGCGCAGGCCACACTGGCACAGTGGGCGTCGCCCTTGACCTGGGTGGAGACCTTGGGCAGAACAGGAAGGTCGGGGGCGTCAAAACTGTCGGCGGCCGGGGTGATGTAGTCATTGGGGCCGTCAAGGATGGCGGCCAGACGGCGGCCAGGCCCCAGGTCCATCCCCTGCTCCAATTCAGCCAGCGCACGCAGGGCGGCGATGCCCAGGGCATGGACGATGCCCCACTGATCGATCTCATGGTTGGAGCAGGCCCCCACCGCCCAGCCGGCAGCCCAGTCCTCCAGGTCACGGTACATGGCCAGCCGGCGCGCAGGAGTCAGCATCTTGGAATCAGCCACCCCGTCAGGGACCTTCAAATTGGGCAGGTCAGCGGACCGGACAGCCACCACGCCGACCATGGCCGGACCCGCCAGGGCTCCGCGGCCGACCTCATCCAGACCAAGCACATACTCGGCTCCCTGGCCGGCCAAGGCAGCCTCGGTGGCCAGGGTCGGCAGGATCCGCCTCACAGCCGGTTCAATCCTGCGTCGGCTCGGGCACGGCGTCGAAGACCTTGTGCTGGTTGTTGAGCAGCTTCCAGCTGCCCACCGGGTAATAGGTAAGCAGCGCGGTGCCTTTGATGTTGTCCATGGGGACCAGGCCATTGTGGCCGTCGTCCTTGTGCAGACGGGAATCGGCGGAATTGGAACGGTTGTCGCCCATGACGAAGACGTAACCAGGGTCCACCTTGACATTGAAGGCAAAGGAGCTGGGCTCCACTCCTGGGCGCAGGTAGGAGCTCTCGTCCAGGGCAACGCCGTTGACGGTGACCGGGGCGCCATGACCCTTGCAGGCCACGGTGTCGCCGGGCATGCCGATCAGACGCTTGACCAGGTGACTGCCACGGAAGCTGGGTGTGGACTCTTCACCCAGCCAATTGGCAGGGTCAGTGAAGACCACCACATCCCCTCGGCGGGGGGCCAGCATGGATCTGGTCAGCCGATGAGTGGTCAGGATTCTGTCCCCGACGCCAAGGGTGTTCTCCATGGAGCCGGAGGGGATGACGTAGATGCTGAACAAAAATATGCGCAGGACGGCGACGACGGCCAAGAGGGCAACCAGCTCGAACAGAAATTCGGGCAGGAAACCGCGTTCACCCAGCCGCGGGTGGCTTCCCCTGGTGGAACCGCGTCCACCGGGGCGGTCCAAGGCATGACGGGGCGGCACCGGGGCTGAGGTGGCCTGTCTGCCGTCCGGGTACCAGAGTCCCGACGAGGTCGCTGCCTCATCCCGAAAGGCCATATCCACTCCTTGTCATCCGCCGGAACCCACACACGAACAGGTTCCGCATGCCTCATAGCGTACACACCCAAGCATGGAAAAACCCGGGAGAATTGCATCCCGGGTGTTAGCGGCCAGCCTTGGGCTGGGTCGCCCTGGTCGAAACCTACTTGTTGGACTCGGCCTTGTTGTCGCGACGCTCGACAATGCGGGCGGCCTTGCCATGCAGACCACGCAGGTAGTAGAGCTTGGCTCGGCGGACACGGCCGTGGCGCAGCACCTTGATGGAGTCGATCTGCGGGGAGTGCAGAGGGAAGCGACGCTCGACGCCCACGCCGAAGCTGACCTTGCGCACCAGGATGGTCTCGCGCACGCCGGAGCCCTGACGGGCGATCACCACGCCCGTGAAAGCCTGGATACGGGAGTTGTTGCCCTCAGTGATGTTGACGTTGACCTCGACGGTATCGCCGGGGCGGAAGTCGGGGATCTGCTCCGCAGGCTTCATGTGGCTGGCGTCGAATTCCTGAATCGCGTTCATGCTGTTCCTCCATGGCCGCCGCACATCGACCCATGACATGGACCGCAACCACCAAAGGAGGCGATCCTGGACGGAACCCGACGGTCTGCCGTCGGGGGTGCCGATCCGCCGGGGCATCCGGCTGGACCTGAAAGGAAGGGAGCCCATGCGGCAGCTACCCTTCCGGCAAACAACTGTCCAATAATATACCACGAGCCGGACCTGCATGGGCCCGGCCGGACATCAGCGGCGGTGGGCCCTGTAGAAGGCGATCAGGGACTTTGTGGACTGATCCTGCTCAGCCAACGCCTGGTCGTCCCGGGAGATGGCCGGCGTAATCTCGCGGGCCAGCTTCTTGCCCAGCTCAACGCCCCACTGGTCGAAGGAATCAATGCCCCAGACAGTGCCCTCGGTCAGGGTGATGTGTTCGTAGAGGGCGATCAGCTCGCCCAGGGCGGCCGGGGTCAGCGCATCACCGAAGATAGAGGTGGTGGGCCGGTTGCCGGTGAAGACACGGGCCGGGACGATCGCCTCCGGGGTGCCCTCGGCGCGGACCTCGTCGGCGGTCTTGCCGAAGGCCAATGCCTTGGTCTGGGCCAGGAAGTTGGCCAGGAAGAGCTCATGCACGTCCTGGTCGCCGTCCTTGGCCGGATTGGGGGTGTTGGCGAAGGCGATGAAGTCGGCGGGGATCAGGCGGGTGCCCTGGTGGATCAGCTGGTAGAAGGCGTGCTGTCCGTTGGTGCCGGGCTCCCCCCAGAAGATTTCGCCGGTCAGGCTGGTCACCGGGGTGCCGTCCCAGCGCACGGACTTGCCGTTGGACTCCATGGTCAGCTGCTGCAGGTAGGCCGGGAAGCGGTGCAGATACTGGTCATAGGGCAGCACGGCGTGCGAGTGGGCGCCGAAGAAGTTGACATACCAGACGTTGAGCAGACCCATCAGGGCCACCACGTTCCGATCCAGAGGGGTGGCGCGGAAGTAGCGGTCTACAGTGTTGAAGCCCTTGAGGAACTCCTCGAAGCGGTCCGGGCCGATGGTGATGGCCAGGGAGGTGCCCACGGCGGAATCCACCGAGTACCGGCCACCGACCCAGTTCCAGAAGCCGAAGACGTTGTCCGGATCGATGCCGAAGTCGCGCACCTTGTCCAGGGCGGTCGAGACGGCGATGAAATGCCGGCGGATAGCCTCGGCCGAAAGGTCCTCGCCGTCCTTGGACAGCAGGCCACGCTCGCCCAGGCTCTTCAGGAGCCAGGCGCGGGCCTGGCGGGCGTTGGTCAGGGTCTCCAGGGTGGTGAAGGTCTTGGAGACGATGATGAAGAGTGTGGTCTCCGGATCCAGATCGCGAGTCTTCTCGGCCAGGTCGTTGGGGTCGATGTTGGAGATGTAGCGGGCGCTGATGCCGGCATCCGCATAAGGCTTCAGGGCCTCATAGGCCATGACCGGGCCAAGGTCGGAGCCGCCGATGCCGATGTTGACCACAGTGGTGATCCGCTTGCCGGTCAGACCGGTCCAGCTGCCCGAACGGACCTGGTCGGCAAAGGCATAGATGCGCTTGAGGGTGTCGCGGACGTCACCCACCACATCCTGACCGTCCACAATCAGTCGGCCGCGATCCTCCTCGGGACGGCGCAGGGCTGTGTGCAGGACGGCCCTGTCCTCGGTGTTGTTGATGTGCTCGCCATTGAACATGGCCTCGATCCGCTCCTCAAGGCCGACCTCACGGCCCAGTTGCGCCAGCAGTGACAGAGTCTCGGGCTGAATCAGGTTCTTGGACAGGTCGATATAGAGATCACCCAGCTCGAAGCTGAGCTTTTCGGTGCGCTGCGGATCCTTGGCGAACCATGCGCGCAGATCGATCCCCTGGCGCTGCATGTCGTCGAAGTGCTGGTGCAAGGCCGCCCAGGCCTTGGTGCTGGTAGCGTCCACTGGAGGATTGATGGCCATGGTTGTTCGGGTCCTTTCATGAGGTGATGCCCGGTCTGACGAGCACCCGGTTCTGTAACCCAAACTACTCACAAAAGCAGACAGAAGACAACAAAATCGGTCAATCTTCTTAACCGATCCGGATTGCTCTCAGAGTATGTCGTCACAGCCGTACTGGGCCAGCTTGGCCACCATGTCCTTGACTTCCTGACTGCGGGCCCGGGGGGCCACCAGGAGCGCGTCGGGAGTGTCGACGACGATCATGTCATCCACACCGAGAAGGGCGACCGTGCGTTCGGAGCCTGGCACGACCATGTCTCCAGCGGAATCCAGATACATGACCCGGTCGGCATCCCCAAGAATCTTGATGTTGCGCCTGTTGGAGGACGGCAGCAGACCCGCCACTGAATTGAAGTCGCCGATGTCATCCCAATCGAAACCCCCGGGAACAACCGCCACGCCGCCGGCCGCCGATAGGGGCTCGGCTACGGCATAGTCAAAGGCGATCTTCTCGATGCCCGGCCAATGCTTCTCCATAGCCTGGCTGCGGGACTGCCCGCCCTGGTCCCAGACCTGGGCGATGGCCATGACCGCGGCGTGGAGCTCCGGCTTGTAACGACGAAGGCAGTCCAGGAGCACCTGCGCCTGCATGACGAACATACCGGCGTTCCAGCGATACTCTCCTGTGGACAGGTAGGCCTGTGCCGTGGAGGCATCCGGTTTCTCGACGAATTCGCTGACCAGGCGGGCATCAGGGGCACCGGGAATGCGATCGGCCAGGGAGGGGCCTTGGTGGATGTAGCCGAAAGCTGTTGAAGGACGGGATGCTGCGATACCGATGGTGGTCACATACCCGGCTCGGGCCGCTGCCACCGCCTGCCCCACTGAGGCCGCAAACGCCTTGTCGTCTCGGATGACGTGGTCGGCGGCGAAGGAGCCCACGATGATTTCCCCGCCGTGCCGCTGTGCCAGCACAGCAGTAGCCAGGGCAATGGCCGCCGTGGAATCGCGAGGAACAGGCTCGGCGAAGAGCGCGTCCTCAGCCAGATCAGGAAGCTGCTGACGCACCTGATCCACATGCCGCTGGCCAGTGGAGACGACCACATGATCGGTCCCGCAGATGCCAGCCAGCCGGTCAAAGGTGCCCTGGATCATTGTTCTGCCTGATCCCAACAGATCGTAGAGGAACTTGGGCCGGTCCTGGCGGCTCAATGGCCAGAGCCGGGTACCCACGCCACCGGCCGGAATGACGGCATAGAAATCATCGAGATCCATGCCCTCCATTGTGTCAAGAAGCTTGTACACCCTTGGCCCGAAGCCCAAGGCGTTTTTATCGCGCGCATCCAGTATGATGTAGCATGTTGTCTTCTTCCGGCGGGTCCGGACGGGAGGCGAAGGCCACTTTAGCTCAGTTGGCAGAGCGTCTCACTCGTAATGAGAAGGTCGACAGTTCGATTCTGTCAAGTGGCTCTTTCTCCAGCTGCCTTTTCAACAGCAGGGCATGTCTTACGCGCGAGTGGCGTAATGGTAGCCGCGCAGGATTTAGGTTCCTGTGTCTTCGGACGTGTGGGTTCGAGTCCCATCTCGCGCACGGGAATTAAGAACAGGGCCTGCAAGGACAGGCCCTATCTAATGTTGCCGGGGTCAGTGCCTACTTTCCTGCCTGTTCCTCAGGCAGGCCACGAAGCCGACCAGGCCCAACGCCATAAGCGACAGGATTTTGAGCACCGAAAGCGGCCATCCGCCGGTCAGAGGCAAAGCCGAGTTGGAAGGACGGAACTCCAGCTCATGCGACACCGGGGCCGACTGGTTTCCACCCTGGAACCTGCCTTGGGCATCAGGGCCCTCGGCATCGTCGGAAAGCACCTGAGCAGTAAACTCACCCTGGTTGACACCCTCGGGCGGAGTCGCCTGCCATGAACCCTGGTCCCCCACAATGACATCGGTGCTGTTGTTGCCACTTCCAGGCCAGGTTATCCGGACAGCGGTCCCCTTGGTCTCGGGAACCTTCCTGTCCCCGTCCACGTACTTGTAGGCTTTGCCAGCCACCTGGAAGACGTCGTACCGCTCCAAGACCAGTGTGGTGGACGTCATGTCGACCTTGCGCTCGATGGATGCCGGATTCGATCGGAGGTTCATCGGGTTGATCATCTCAACCTGGAAGGTATAGGTCTGCGTCTCGTCACTGCCGTTGTAGCCAGCGAACTTGTCAGCAGGAATATCCAGCGACCAGGACCAGGTGGAATCCGCCGTCTTGGTCAAGCCCAGCATAAGACCTGTCGCGGAATCCGCGACGGACGACACAGTGCTGACCGCCGCATCCCTCTGGAAGGTGTTGGCCGGACTGGTCACCAGGGGCGTCCAGTCCGAGTCAGCATTCTGCTTCATGGAAACAGCCATCCTTGAATCCGTCATCCCCAGCCCTCCCGAGGACCAGGCCGTATACACGGGCGACACCTCACCCTTGAATGTGACCACCGAATCCGCCGGGAGACTCCCGTTTACCGTGTGGGGCACGGTGACCGAGAACTTGCTCGCATCCGGGACGTTCTCGCCTGAGACGAAATAAGCCGTGCCGATATTCGAGAAGAAGGAGGTCAGGCCGAACCCGGAGATAGACTCAGTTACCCAGGCATGATAACGTCTGTAGCCGCTGTACTTGTTGCCCGGATCCGGGGACGGATACAGCTTGTTCGTGTCGTGTATCCGCCAGGAACCCCCCTGCTTGCTACCGGTGTCGACCTCGCATGCGGTTTCGCCCAACCTGAATCCCCATGTGTCCGAGCTTTTCACCAGATCATCGCCATTCGTGCCCTGCCCCTCCGCAATAGGATTATTGGGATCCTCGCCGTAGAGAACGACCTTGTTGGGACGCGCAGGATCCTTGGAGGGCGTACACTCACCGCTGATTACCGGATCAAGCTTGGTCGTATACACGCTCCCCGAAGCATCCAAAGCACTGTCAGCGTCATTTTCGATCTTGGTGATTGTCGGATCATCGGGACGAGGCACATCATACTTATAGAAGGCACTGTTGATTGTCCAGCCCGCAGAAATATTCGTATCCTTCTCCACGGCGGACATACCATCGTTTATCCCTACAAGACCAGCGCTCTTGGGGTCGTACACTTCAGGACTTACGGTGCAAGCGCTGCCGTCCCGATTGGTGGTAACAGGCCAGGTGACCATCTTGAAATAGCCATCAAGATCCTGCTTCTCCTTGGCCACCTTGAAATCAATCCCGCCGTCAGCCTTCTGGGCAGGCATGGGATTGCCATCCTTGTCAGTGGCAAACAGCACGTTGGGGTTGTCGAGATATTGAGGATCCTTCGGACTCACGTTGAAAGCGGAATACTTACTGACTTGGGCCGCCTTGCTGGTCGTGGTAGTCGCCGTATTGGGAGACGGCTGCTGGCCTGTCACCAGGACCGGCTCGGGGGTCAGCTCATCGACAGGCACCCACTCGCTATCCTTCAGAGCCACCCACTGGTAATAATACGAATTGGTCTCAGAACATATGCCATCAGGATTGTCATTTGTACTGCCACGCGGATTCAGCCAGTATACGAAGAAAGACCGTGCCGGTGCTGTGCCCGGAGCAGTACCGGCGATTGGCCCAGTAACATTGCTCTTATAATCAGGAAAACCGTAATCCGTCACCATACCCCAATTAGCCTGATTGTTTTGGTAGAGATTTGGATTGTAGTCCCAACCGACCCAGGAATACGGGCCACTGCACTTCATATCCTCTTTGCTGTCCAAGCAGTAACCCATATACACTTTCATCTGTTTATCCTGGGACATGCTCGCTGTGATATTTGAATATCTATCCTGAGCCTGTAAATCACTCATGGAAGCCGGATCGAAATTTGTGCAGTTATTGGTAGTCCAGGACCAGGAAGAATTGCCACAAGACAGGGCCTTGTTCTGGTCACCAACGATGGCAAAGACATTCAAGGGCTCGGGGTGACCGCCAACAGCAAATTTTGCGGGATCTGTAGACGTATCCTTAATGTTCATATCACCCTCGATGGATATGGTCAGGTAGTCATACAAACCAGAATTGATAATCTTATGAACGGTGAAGAACTCAGCCTGGTTCCTGGCCCAGGCTAAGGCACCATCATAAGCGTAGGCATTTTTATTGCTGTCTACGTAATCATCCGGGGTGATAGTGTTCATATACCGCACGCGCCTGTAATAGTCAGGGTTTTCGGAACCAACAAACTGATATATGAAAGATAAATTGCATTGTGACGGATTTTTGGTGTCAGTCCCACCAACACCGACACAATCCGGCTTAAATTCATTGTGCTTCACGCGCAGGATGAAGTCCATGCGCAGCTCATCCTGGTAGGCATCGATCCTGTCGTTGAAGGCCATCATCCTATAGAGCAGGGGTTTTCTGCTGGCCGTTTCGTCCTGTCCATCGATGGCATTGGCCCGATTGGCCGAAAGGGCGCTCAGCCCAAACGGAATAACCATGGCCAGCGTCGCCAGAAGGGTTACCAGAACGGCAATTATCGGACGGCTCACACGCTGTGAACCCTTAGCGTCCCGTTCTTGTAATCGCTTCAATCCAATACCCCCAAATCAAGATATAATTATTCGCCAGAGCAGCTCTACTTTGCTTTTTCATTTGTCCCCAACTGTTTAGACTCTATCATAGAGATAAAAAAATAGCATCTTCGCCTTTTCCATACATGCTCCAGGAGCACTGGAATTGCAAGCATTATCAAGGATTCCCATAGGGTGTCTCACGAGCGGTATTTCACAACCGTTTATGGTCTTCATCTGGCTGGTCCGGGTTGGAGGTGGAGACCACCTTGTCATGGAAAGGTAGACAGTTCGACGCTGCCAAGCGGCTCTCCCGCCAGCTGTCCTTCAGATGTCTGGGCTCGAGTCCCATCTCGCGCACAGGAAACACAAGCAGGGCCTGCCCTCATCCCCCGAATTCCGCGGAGATGAGCACAGGCCCTGCCTTATGCCGCCCGAAAATCAGTATCGGCTCTCCTGCCTATTCCTCAGGCAGGCCACAAAGCCAGCCAGACCCAGTATCAACATCAGCAGGATCCTGAGCACGGAAAGCGGCCATCCTCCGGCGAAGGGCAGGGATGAGGTGGAGGGCCGGAATTCCAGTGCGTGTGACACCGCAGCCGACTCGTTTCCACCTCGGAAGTTGCTGCTTTGAGTATCAGCGCTTTCGGCATCATCGGAAGAAACCTGAGCGGTGAATTTTCCCTGGTTTATCCCCTCAGGCGGAGTCGCCTGCCATGAACCCTGGTCTCCCACGGCGACATCTGTGCTGCTGTTGCCGGGCCAGGTTATATGGACCAGAGTCCCTTTGGTCTCAGGAACCCTGATGTTTCCGTTGACATACTTATAGGCCTTGCCTGCTACCTGGAAGATATCGTACCGCTCCAAGGTCAGCGTGGTCGGCGTCATGTCGACCGTCCGGTTGATGGAAGCCGGGTCCGAAGGGACATTCAGAGGGTTGATCATCTTGACCTGGAAGGTATACTTTTGCGTTTCGTCGTCGCCGTTGTAACCGGTGAATCTGTCAGCCGATATGGTCAAGGTCCAGGACCAGGTGGAAGCCGCCGTCTTCGTGAGATTCAACGTGAGTCCCGAGGCGGAATCCGCGGCGGAAGAAGCAGTGCCGACCGCCGCATCCCGTTGGAAGGTGTTGGCCGGAGTGGTCAGCAGGGGCGTCCAGTCCGAGGCAGCATTCTGCTTCATGGAAATGGCCAGCCTGGAATCAGTCATCCCCAGCCCACCCGAGGACCAGGCCATATTTATAGGCGAAACAGTGCCTTTGAAGGTGACGACCGAGTTTGCCGGCAGAATCCCGTTTTTCGTGTGGGGCACTGTGACGGAGAGCTTGCCATCCGGAGCATTCTCGTTGGAGACGAAATAGGCTGTTCCTATGTTCGAGAAGAAGGAGGTCAGGCCGAACCCGGAGGCGGACTCAGTCACCCAGGCATGATAACGCCTGTACCCATTGTACTTGTTGCCGGGATCTGGCGACGGATACTGCTTATTGGTGTCCTGTATCTGCCAGGACCCTCCCTGTTTGCTCTTGGGATCGACCTTGCACACCGTTTCTCCCAGCTTGAACCCCCAGGAGTCCGAGCTTTTCACCAGGTCGTCACTGCTCTTGCCCTGCTCCTCCTTGAAAGGATTGCCGGGATCCTCGCCGAACAGAGTAACCGTGTTGGGATGCGTGTCGTCTTTGGAGGGAGTGCACTCACCGCTGACCACCGGATCAAGCTTGCCGGTATAGACGCTTCCTGAGGCATTCAAGGAGCCATCGGTGTCATTCTGAATGTTGGTGATGGTCGGATCATCGGGACGAGGCACATCATACTTATAGAAGGCAGTATCGATAGCCCATCCTGCATCCAGATTCGTGTTTTTCTGGGCTGTAGACATATCGTCTGTTATCCCAACAAGGCTATCCTGTTGAGGGTCATATATCTTAGTGGTGACTTCAGGAGTGCTTGCCGTCGGCTTGCACTGGGTGCCATCGGCATTAGTAGTGACAGGCCAAGTAACTAGTTTGAAATAACCGTCAAGATCCTGCTTCTCCTTGGCCTCTTTGAAATCAATCCCGCCATCAGCCTTCTGGGCAGGCATAGGCTGGCCATCCTTATCAGTCGCAAAAAGCACATTGGTGGTATTCGCATACTTTGGGTCAGTCGGATCGACGTTGTAAGCCGTATTGTCATTGACCTGATATTGAAGACCCCAGGAATTGGTCAAGCCGTTTACTGCTGGCTTCTGACCAGTTACGAGCACCGGTTTAGGCGTCAGCGCATCGACAGGCACCCATTGGCTATTCTTCTGCGCCACCCATTGGTAGTAATAGGAGTTGGTCGTGGAACATATTCCACCAGCGCTGTTATTTCCACGCAAATTGAACCAGTATACAAAGAAGGACTTGGGGGGCGCTACTCCTGGAACCGGATTGGCTCCTATAGGAAATCCATAATCCGTTACCATGCCCCAATTGGCCTGGTGACCACCATAAAGAGGGGGATTACCATTCCAGCCAACCCAAGAAGCAGGTCCGCTGCACTGAGGGTGGGGACTGTTACCTAGGCAGTTGCCCATGTAAAGCTTGATGCCCTTACCCTGGTCTGCAGTGATATTGGCGACCCTGTCTTGGACGTTGCTGCCGATAGAGCTCGGATCGAAGGATGTGCAGTCATTCGTGGTGTAGTCCCATGGAGAACCTCCACACGAGAGCGTATTGTTTTGTTGACCAACAATTGCGAAGACGTTCAAAGGCTCCGGATAACCGCCAGTCACATAATATTTCGGATCCAAGGAGGTATCCATGTAGGACAAATCACCCTCTATGGATACAGCCAGGAAATCATATAAACCAGAGTTGATCACTTTATGAACCGTAAAGAACTGCTCCTCATTTTCCGCCCATTGCTCAGCACCGCCAGTGGGGTCGTTGGGATTTGTTGAAATAGTATTCAGGTACCGAATCCGGGTATAGTGGGACGGACTTTGCGCTCCTTCATATTGATATGCGAAAGACAGATTGCACTTTACTGAATCATAGGGAGAAGTATCACGCATCGGAACGCATTGCGGATTGAAATCGTTGTGCTTCACGCGCAGGATGAAGTCCATCCGCAGCTCATCCTGGTATGAATCAATCTTGTCGTTATAGGCCAGCATCTTATAGAGCAGAGGCTTCCTGCTGGCCGTCCCGCCCTGCCCATCGATGGCATTGGCCTGATTGGCCGAAAGCGCGCTCAGCCCTAGCGGAACAACCATGGCCAGCGTCGCCAAAAGGGTTATCAAAACAGCCACTATAGGGCGATCCACATGCCGTGGACCCTCATTGACCCCTTCTTGCAATCGGTTCAACACGCTACCCCCCACACCTCAATGCAACCATCTCCAGAATCAGATGGACTGCACGCTTGATTGGTCCCCGGTGCAGGCCACGAAACCCTGGAGCACAAGTACCGTATCCTCACTTATGGCATCTTCTTGTCCCCTTTACATGCTTTAAGAGTACCGAGACTGAAAGCGTGATCTGGGATTCAGAAAGGGTGTTTCGCGACCGTCCTTAGTCTTGACTAAGAACAGTCTGAGTTAGGGGTGCGGGTGACTGGCAACGGCAGGGCCCCACTCATCCTCTCAACTTCATGGGGCGGGGGCGGATCCTGTCTGATGCTGCCGGGGTCAGTGCCGGCTTTCCTGCCTGTTCCTCAGGCAGGCCACGAAGCCGGCCAGGCCGAGGGCTATCAGCAGCAGGATTTTGAGCACGGAAAGCGGCCATCCGCCAGTAAGAGGCAAAGCCGAGTTGGAAGGACGGAACTCCAACTCATGCGACACCGAGGCCGACTGGTTCCCGCCCTGGAACCGGCCCTGGGCGTCAGGGCTCTCGGCATCGTCGGAAAGCACCTGAGCAGAGAACTGCCCCTGGTTGATGCCCTCAGGAGGAACCGCCTGCCACGAACCCTGGTCCCCCACAACGACATCCGTACCACTGCCGCCGGGCCAGGTCACATGCACCAGGGTGCCTTTGGTCTCGGGAACCTTCCTGTCCCCGTCCACATACTTATAGGCTTTCCCCGCCACCTGGAAGACGTCGTACCGCTCCAAGACCAGTGTGGTGGACGTCATGTCGACCTTCCGCTCGATGGATGCCGGGTCCGAACGGATGTTCATCGGGTTGACCATTTCAATGCGGAAATCATACAGTTGTGTCTCGTCGCTGCCGTCGTAGCCGCTGAACCTGTCAGCAGGGATGTTCAGCGTCCAAGACCACGTGGAAGCCGCCGTCTTGGTCAAGCCCAGCGTAAGGCCCGTTGCGGAATCCGCGACGGAAGACGTGGTGCCGGCTGCTGCATCCCGCTGGAAGGTGTTGGCCGGAGTGGTCAGCAGACTGGTCCAATCAGAGGCAGTGTTCTGCTTCATGGAAACGACCATCCTCGAATCCGTCATCCCCAGCCCTCCCGAAGACCAGGCCGTATATATAGGCGACACCTCACCCTTGAACACGACGACCGAATCCGCCGGCAGGCTCCCGTTGACCGTATGAGGCACCGTGACCGAGAACTTGCTGGCATCCGGGACGTTCTCACTCGAAACGAAATAGGCCGTCCCGATGTTCGAGAAGTAGGAGGTCAAACCGAATCCGGAGATGGACTCGATCACCCAGGCATGATAACGCCTGTAGCCGCTGTACTTGTTGCCAGAATCCGGCGACGGATACAGCTTGTTCGTGTCCTGTATCCGCCAGGAACCCCCCTGCTTGCTCTTGGGATCGACCTGGCACTCAGCCTCGCCCAGCCTGAACCCCCACGTGTCCGTCCCTTTCACCAGGTCATCGCCATTCGTGCCCTGCCCCTCCACAATCGGATTGGCTGGGTCCTCGCCGTAGAGAACAACCTTGTTGGGACGCGCGGCATCCTTGGAAGGCGTACACTCACCACTGACCACCGGATCAAGCTTCGACGTATACACACTGCCCGAAGCATCCAAACCGGCATCAGCATCGTTTTCGATCTTCGTAATCGTCGGATCATCAGGACGAGGCACATCGTACTTATAGAAGGCACTATTGATCGTCCAGCCCGCTGAAATATTCCGTTCTATATCCGAGCTGTTCATGCCGTCACGTATACCGACGAGGCCCTTCTGATCAGGGTTGTACACTTCAGGGCTGACGGTACAAGCGCTGCCGTCCCGGTTCGTGGTGACAGGCCAGGTGACCATCTTGAAATAGCCGTCAAGATCCTGCTTCTCCTTGGCCTCCTTGAAATCAATCCCGCCATCAGCCTTCTGGGCAGGCATGGGCTGGCCGTTCTTGTCAGTGGCAAACATCTCATTGGGATTATCCGGCTGTTTGGGCAAGTTGAAAGCCGAATACTTACTGACTTGGGCCGCCTTGCTGGTCGTGGTAGTCGCCGTATTGGGGGACGGCTGCTGGCCTGTCACCAGGACCGGCTCAGGGGTCAGCTCATCAACTGGCACCCACTCGCTATCCTTCAGAGCCACCCACTGGTAATAGTAGGAATTGGTCTCAGAACATATGCCATCAGGGTTAGCTTTGGTACTGCCGCGCACATTGAGCCAGTACACGAAGAACGACCGTGCCGGAGCTGTGCCCGGATCAGTGCCGGCGATTGGCCCAGTAGCATTGCTCTTGTAGTCAGGAAAACCGTAATCGGTTACCATGCCCCAGTTAGCCTGATTGCCTCCGTAGAGATTTGGGTTGCTGTTCCAACCAACCCAAGAATACGGGCCGCTGCACTGAAGATCAGCACCCGTGCCAAGGCATTCTTGCATATATAGGGTGAAGTTCTTGTCGTTCGCCGCTAAAGTTGAAGTAATGTTGGATACCCTGTCCGGCGCATTGATCATGGTGTCAGGGTCAAAATTGCGACAATTATCGATTCCGCTAGACCAACTCCACGAGTTGCTAGGGCGCAGGCAGGACAGTGCATCGTCCTGTTTACCAACGACTGCGTAGATATTCACCGGCTCGTTGGCACCACCAGGTTGGTAATATGACGCATCAGCAGAATTCTTCAGCGCCAGATCACCCTCAATGGAAATGGTCAGATAGTCATATAAACCGGAGTTTATTATGGTGTGCACGGTGAAATACTCATCTTGATTTTGCGCCCACTTGTAGGCTCCGGACCAGGGCTGATCCGAGGATGATGCTGAGGCTATGGTGTTCAGATACTTTATTCTGCGATAAAAGGAAGTGTCATCTGACCCCTTGTACTGATAGACAAAGGCCAGATTGCAATTGCCCTTGGTATCGGCACCAGAAGTGGCGTCGGCGCAAGAAGGGTCAAACTCGTTGTGTTTTACCCGCAGGATGAAGTCCATGCGCAGCTCATCCTGATAGGAATCAATCTTGTTGTTGTAGCCCAACATCCTATAGAGCAGCGGCTTCCTGCTGGCCGTCTCGTCCTGCCCATCGATGGCATTGGCCTGACCGGCCGAAAGCGCGCTCAGCCCCAGCGGAACAACCATGGCCAGCGTCGCCAGAAGGGTTACCAGAACGGCAATTATCGGACGGTTCACACCTTGTGAACCCTTAGCGCCCCGTTCTTGCAAACGCTTCAATACAATACCCCCCAAACCACAATGAAATCATGCTCCAGAACAAATCAAGTCTGCTTTTGACCTACCCCCAATTAAGGCAACTGCACATAGAGCACAACAATGCATATAAATTTTCTTTGCCTTTCCAAGGCTACAGAAATCAAGGGCATAATCTGGGATTCAGGTGGGGTGTTTTGCGTCCGTTCAAGTTCTTGACCACGGCAGGGCCAGTACACAGCTGCGAGAGGCAAAATGTTGTCGTCTTCCGACCGGTCTGGATTGGGGGCGAACACTGCCTTGGCAACGGCAGCAACACGGGAATTAAAAAAACAGGGCCCGCGCTCATCTCCATGAAATTGGAAGGATGAGGGCGGGCCCTGTCTTATACGACCGAGGTCAGTGCCGGCTTTCCTGCCTGTTCCTCAGGCAGGCCACGAAGCCCACCAGGCCTAGGGCTATCAGCAGCAGGATCCTGAGCACGGAAAGCGGCCATCCCCCGGTAAGCGGCAAGGAGGAGGTCGAAGGCCGGAAGTCCAGCTCATGCGACACCGAGGCTGACTGGTTCCCGCCCTGGAACCTGCCCTGCGCGTCAGAGCCCTCGGCATCATCCGAAAGCACCTGAGCAGAGAACTGCCCCTGATTGACGCCCTCAGGCGGAGTTGCCTGCCACGAACCCTGATCCCCCACTGCGACATCAGTGCTGCTATTGGTCTTGCCGGGCCAGGTTATATGGACCAGGGTGCCTTTGGTCTCAGGAATCTTCCTGTCCCCGTCCACATACTTGTAGGCCCTGCCGGCCACCTGGAAGACGTCATGGCGGTCAATGGTCAGTGTGGTGGGCGTCATGTCGATTTTCCGCTCGATGGATGCCGGGCCCGAACGGAGGTTCATCGGGTTGATCATCTCAACATGGAAAGTATAGGTCTGCGTTTCGTCGTCACCGTTGTAACCGGTGAACTTGTCAGCAGGTATGTTCAGCGACCAGGACCAGGTGGAAGCCGCCGTCTTGGTCAGGCTCAGCGTGAGACCTGATGTGGGGTCAGTGACGGAAGGAGCAGCGCCGGCCGCCGCATCCCTCTGGAAGGTGTTGGCCGGAGTGGTCAGCAAGGGCGTCCAGTCCGAGGCAGCATTCTGCTTCATCGAAACGACCATCCTCGAATCAGTCATCCCCAACTTCCCCGAGGACCAGGCCGTATACACAGGCGACACCTCACCCTGGAACGTAACCACTGAACCTGTCGGCAGGCTCCCGTTGACCGTATGGGGCACCGTGACCGAGAACTTGCTCGCATCCGGGACGTTCTCGCCCGAGACGAAATAAGCCGTGCCAATATTCGAGAAGTAGGAGGTCAAGCCGAACCCTGACGTGGACTCAACCACCCAGGCATGATAACGCCTGTAGCCGTTGTACTTATTGCCGGGGTCCGGCGACGGATACTGCTTATTGGTGTCCTGTATCCACCAGGACCCTCCCTGCTTGCTGCCAGTGTCGGTCTCGCAAACAGCTTCGCCCAGCCTGAAGCCCCAGGTGTCCGAGCTTTTCACCAGGTCATCGCCATTTGTGCCCTGCCCCTCCACAATGGGATTGCTGGGATCCTCGCCATACAGAACAACCGTATTGGGATGCTTCTCATCCTTGGAAGGCGTGCACTCACCGCTGATTATCGGGTCAAGCTTCGACGTATACACGCTCCCAGAAGCATCCAAGCCGGCATCCGCATCATTCTCGATCTTGGTGATTGTCGGATCATCAGGACGGGGCACATCATACTTATAAAAAGCAGTATCAATCGTCCAACCCGCAGAGAGATTCGTATCCTTTTGCGCGGCGGACATACTATCGTCAATCCCCACAAGACCAGCGCTCTTGGGGCTGTACACCTCAGGGCTGACGGCTGTACATTCCGTGCCATCAGAATTTCTGGTGTCAGGCCAGGTCACCAGCTTGAAATAGCCGTCAAGATCCTGCTTCTCCTTGGCCTCCTTGAAATCAATCCCGCCATCAGCCTTCTGAGCAGGCATGGGATTGCCATCCTTATCAGTCGCAAAAAGCACGTTGGTGGTATTCGCATACTTTGGGTCAGTCGGATTGACGTTATAAGCGGCATTGGTATTGACCATGCCCTGCAGTCCGTAGGTGGTAGTCAAAGTGTTGGGACTCGGCTGCTGGCCTGTCACCAGGACCGGCTCAGGAGTCAGCTCCTTAACTGGCACCCACTGGCTGTCCTTAAGAGCCACCCACTGATAGTAATAGGAACTGGTCTCAGAACATATGCCATTGGTTTTGTTGCCTGGACCACGCAAGTTCATCCAATACACGAAGAAAGACCGTGCCGGAGCCGTGCCCGGGGCTGTGGCATTTATTTTTCCAACCGTACCATCGCTATAAGCCGGAAAACCATAATCGGTCACCATACCCCAGTTGGCCTGGTACATGTTATAAAGTTGTGGCCAATAGTCCCATCCAACCCAAGAATATGGGCCACTGCATTTCAGGTCGTCTCCTCCGCTACCCAAGCAGTCACCCATATACACTTTCATCTGTTTATCCTTCGATAAACTCGCGGTGATATTTGAAGATCTATCCTGCAAGTTACTCATGGAGGCTGGATCGAAAGTTGAGCAGGTGGCGGTACCCCATGCCCACGAAGAGCTACCACAGGACAGGGCATCATTCTGTTCACCGACAATAGCAAAGACATTCAAAGGCTCAGGGTGACCACCAGCCACGAACTTTGCAGGATCTGTAGACTTATCCGCAATGTTCATGTCGCCTTCGATGGATACGGCCAAGTAGTCATATAAACCTGAATTGATTATCTTATGAACCGTAAAACGCTCCACATGATTCCCAGCCCATGATACAGCTCCATCATATGTATGCCCGTTTTTGTTATTTTCAAGATAATTATCTGGAGTTATACTATTTATATACCTTATCCGATAGTAATCTGCAGGGTTATCAGAACCTACATACTGATATATAAAAGATAAATTACATTTCGCCTTGCCACCGGTGTCCGACTTGCCGAGGTCGACGCAATCCGGCTTGAACTCGTTATGTTTCACGCGCAGGATGAAGTCCATGCGCAGCTCATCCTGCCAGGAATCAATCTTGTCGTTGAAGGCCAACATCCTATAGAGCAGAGGCTTCCTGCTCGCCGTCTCGTCCTGTCCATCAACGGCATTGGCCTGACTGGCCGACAGAGCGCTCAACCCTAGCGGAACAACCATGGCCAGAGTCGCCAGAAGGGTTATCAGAACAGCGATGATCGAACGGTTCACGTGCAGTGATCCCTTGTTGTTCCGTTCTTGCAATCGCTTCAATACGAAACCCCCAAATCCCGATGGAATCATCTGCTAGAACAGATCGACTTTACTTTTAACTTGTCCCCAATACCGCCGACTGTATCATAGAGATAAAAAAATCGCACCTTCGCGTTTCTTTGCATGATTCAAGTGCGACCGGCACTCAGAGCATGATCGTCGATGTGTCGCGACCGTTCACCTTACGGAATCCATAAGGATTTATCAGCCTCTAATATGGCCGTCCCCCAGCACCCAGCCGATGAGAATCGGCATGATGGCCGCCAAGGCCTTGCCCCTGTGCGAAATGGCGTTCTTTTCATCCGAAGTCATTTCCGCCGAAGTCAGCGGCTGCTGGTCGCTGGCACGCCGAGGCTGATCAAGGGGCACGAAGATCGGGTCGTAGCCGAACCCATTGTCCCCCCGTGCCTGGCGGATGATGCTTCCGGGCATCTCGCCGACTCTGGTCACTTGACGTCCACGGACGGCATACCCTGGCACATCCGGAACGACCAGGGCGGCAGCACAGACAAACCGCCCTCCTCTGTGGTCGTCGGGAATGTCGTTCAGCTGGTTCAGTAAGAGCTCCAAGTTGGCCTGGTCGTCACCGTGGCGGCCGCTCCACCGTGCCGAAAGGATCCCCGGGGCGGCACCCATCACATCAACGACCAGCCCCGAGTCGTCCGCCAGCGCGGGCAGACCTGATTCACGAGCAGCCTGCCCAGCCTTGATAAGGGCGTTCTCCTGAAAGGTGGTGCCGGTCTCTACCGGATCGGACAGCCCCAGTTGCCCCGCCGAAACCAGCTCGATCCTCTGCCCCTCATCGGCCAGGAAACCGTCGAGTATGCGACGAAGCTCACCTAGTTTGCCCTCGTTGTGCGTGGCCACAACCACTTTTCTGGCATACCCCATACCGGTCCTCCTCGCTGAAATGCCTGTTCCGGACGTCAGTCGGATGCCAGAGCCTTGCGCTGAGCGGCCTGAAGCTCCTTGTTCCCCTTGGTTGCCAGGTCCAGCAAGATGCCAAGCTCCTGACGATTGAAGGGACGATGCTCCGCCGTTCCCTGTATCTCTATGAAATCGCCGGAGCCGGTCATGGACACGTTCATATCGGTCATGGCCCTGCTGTCCTCCAGATAGGGAAGGTCAAGCATAGGCTTGCCATCGATGATGCCCACCGAGACAGCCGAGACGCAATCCTTGGTCACCTTGTCGGCGCTACGGATGTGATGGTGGTCCTGGGCCCATCTGAGGGCATCGACCATGGCCACGTAGGCGCCGGTTACCGAGGCTGTACGGGTGCCGCCATCGGCCTGAAGCACGTCGCAGTCAAGCTGGATCTGATTCTCGCCCAGGGCCTTCATATCCACCACACCGCGCAGGCAACGGCCTATCAGCCGGCTGATCTCCTGGGTGCGGCCACCGACCTTTCCCCGGACCGACTCGCGTGCAGTCCTATCGCTGGTGGCCCTGGGAAGCATGGCGTACTCGGCCGTGACCCAGCCCAGCCCGGAGTCCTTGCGCCAACGAGGCAGCGTCGGCGTGAAGGAGGCCGTGCACATGACCCTGGTCTTGCCGCACTCGATCAGCACCGATCCCTCGGGGGCCTCCGTCCAATGCCTGGTGATGACGACCGGCCGCAACTCATCAGCCGCCCTGCCGTCAGGCCGCAGCACGGCACCCTCCTGGAGCATGTCCTTGATAGCAACCATCAGTGATGATCCTTTCCCGTTCCGCCCAGGCTCCCCTGGTCTGGTCCCTATTATTCCGTCAGCCGTCTACCGATCAATGGTCAGCGGTGTCTTGGCCGGCAGAATGCGATCGATCAGGAAGATGACCAATGACAAGGCGAAGAAGACGACCAGGTACTCAGCCAGGTTGACTATCAGCTGGGCCCACCCTAGGTGTCCGAGGTCCAAGAAGGCATAGGGGTAGGGATTACCGCCCGGCTCCGGTCCCGAATGAGGCCAGATGGCGGCCCTGATCACTACGAAAGCCACGTAGAAGGGGAAATAGATCAGCCAGGTCAGCACGTTGTGCCAATGGAAACGACGATGCGGGTCGAACAAGAGGAAGTCCACCGATGCCAGGATAGGGCTGATGACGTGAATCATCCATGTGGTCCGGATGCCCAGGACCAGCTTGTAGTCCGTGCTGTTCAGCCCCAGGACCAGGATGGCCACCAGCCCGGTGATGACGATGTAAAGCGTCAGACACCCTTTGAGCCAGGCGGGAGGCTGGATGCCCTTGAGCAAGGTGGCCGCGCCGGCCCAGAGCATGACCAGGCCTAGGGCGATATTGGTCTGGAAGGTAAAATAGACCCACTTGTTGCCGATCCCCAGCAGCCAGGCCTCGTAGGTGCCGCCCAGGCAGAAAAAGGCGATCAGCAATCGGTAGATGCCCACGACGAATCTCATGCGGACCAGCTTAGCCCGACCTTGCGAGGACAGGGCGAGCCAGTAGGTCGGCAGAGGATTAGACTGGGTGCCAACCAAGGGCTTTTTCCACCCACAAAGGGGAAGATATGAACGCTGAAAACAATAGTAAGGACACCGGAACCTCTACGGCTCTGATGACCGATATGTACGAATACACCATGCTGGATGCCGCCCTACAGGACGGTACGGCCGGACGCCAATCCGTCTTCGAGGTCTACACCCGACATCTGCCGACAGGGCGCCGCTACGGAGTTGTAGCAGGCACCGGACGGATTCTGGACGCGCTGGCGGATTTCCACCCCAGCGAGGACGAGCTGCGCTTCCTGTCCGACCGTCACATCGTCAGCCAGACCACCATCGACTGGCTGGAGCACTTCCGCTTCACCGGAACCATCCGCGGCTATCGGGAGGGCGAGATATTCTTCCCCGACTCCCCCATCCTGCAGGTCGAGGGCAGCTTCGGCGAGTGCACCCTGCTGGAGACCCTGATCCTGTCCATACTCAACTACGACTCGGCTGTGGCCTCGGCCGCCTCCCGCATGGTCACCGCGGCCAAGGGACGGCCCTGCATGGATATGGGTGCACGTCGGGCCAACGAGTATGCAGCCGTGGCAGCGGCCAGAGCGGCCATAGTCGGCGGATTCCAGGGGACATCAAACCTGCTGGCGGCCAAGCGATACGGTTTCAAGGCCATCGGAACCGCTGCCCACTCATTCACCCTCCTTCACGACAATGAACGTGAGGCCTTCCAAGGACAGATTCAGGCCCTAGGCAAGGGGACCACTCTGCTGACCGACACCTACTCCATCGAGGAGGCAGTCAGAACAGCCGTCGAGGTTGCCGGACCGGAGCTGGGCGGGGTTCGCATCGACTCCGGAGACCTGGGCTCACTGGCACAGCAGGTCCGCGCCCAGCTGGATTCCCTGGGAGCCACCAAGGCCACCATCACCGTCACCAACGATTTGGACGAGTACGCCATCGCCTCCCTGCAGGACGCTCCGGTGGACTCCTACGGGGTGGGCACCATGCTGGTCACCGGTTCGGGAGCCCCCACCTGCGCCATGGTCTACAAGCTGACCGAGCGCGAGAACTCCAATGGGGACATGGAGGCTGTAGCCAAGAAGTCGGTGGGCAAAGCCTCGGTACCGGGACGCAAGCTGGCCTACCGCTCCTACCACAACGGGGTGGCTGATGCCGAGCACGTCATCTCGGGCGCCGAACAGGCGCTGGCGGCCTATAAACCCGAAGAGGGCTGGCGGGACCTGCTGGTCACCTATGTGGACCATGGCCAGGGCAGGCCGGAGTACCAGGGCGGGCAGGCGGTCCTGGATGCCCGGGAGCACCGGGCCAAGGCCCTTGAAGAGATGCCCATCAACGCCCTCAGCCTGATGAAGGGCGAGCCGGTCCTACCTACTTTGGTCAGGAGCATCTGATGAACGCGCAAAGCGAAACCTACCAGCCAGACCCTAGCCGATATGATTCCACAACCTACCGGCGTTGCGGCGACAGCGGTCTGAAATTGCCGCCCATCTGCCTGGGCTGCTGGCACAACTTCGGCGACACAATGCCACTGGACCGTATGCAGGAGCTGTGCACGACGGCCTTCGACCACGGCATCACCCACTTCGATCTGGCCGACAACTACGGACCCGGACCAGGCGCCGCCGAGCGCAACATGGGGATTATCCTCCGCCGGTGCTTCAGCCACCACCGCCAGGAGCTGGTCATCTCCACCAAGGCCGGCTATGAAATGTGGCCTGGCCCTTACGGGGACCACGGCTCACGCAAGCATCTGCTGTCCGGGCTGGACCAGAGCCTGAAACGGCTGGGGCTTGACTATGTGGACATCTTCTACCACCACCGCCCTGACCCGGACACGCCTCTGGAAGAGACCATGGGCGCCCTGGCCCAGGCGGTCACCAGCGGCAAGGCCCTCTACCTGGGACTGTCCAACTACGACGGGCCGACCATGGCACGGGCCTCGGCCATCCTGACGGAGATGCACGTCCCCTTCGTCATCAACCAGAACCGCTACTCCATCTTCGACAGGACCATCGAGGACAACGGTCTCAAAGAGGCCGTGATGAAAGAGAAGAAGGGACTGATCACCTTTAGCCCGCTGGCCCAGGGACTGCTGACCGACCGCTACCTGCATGGGATTCCCGAAGACAGCCGGATTCGGGCCGACGGCCGCTTCCTCAAGGAGTCTGCCCTGACCCCACAGCGGCTGAAGCAGATTCAGGACCTGAACGAGATGGCCCGCCAACGGGGCCAGAGTCTGGCAGAAATGGCCTTGGCCTGGTTGCTCAGGGACCCTGCTGTGACCTCAGTGCTCATCGGCGCCTCCAAGCCCGAGCAGATCCTGGACAATCTCAAGGCCGTCCAGTCGGCCGACTTCAGCCAGGAGGAGCTGGAGACGATCGACCGGATCGCCTTGGGCAAGCAGTCCTGAAACAATCTGGACCGCTCAGCAACGCTCAGTGGCTGCCGCCGGTCATCTGTTCATAGATGCGCTTGCAGTCCGGGCAGACCGGGTACTGGGAGGGGTCATGCTTGGGCACCCAGACCTTGCCACAAAGGGCCACGACAGGCCGACCGGTCAGCTTGGACTCGGCGATGCGCTCACGGGAGACGTAGTGGGCGAACCTGTCGGCATCGCCCTGATCGTTCAGCCGGGTCTTCTCGGCGGTCTCGGTATCCGGACGGTCCAGCACGGCCGTGCCAGTACCCTGATCGGGGTTCTGCTCTCGCTCTGGATCTTCCATGCGAATGCTCTTGCTTGCAGTCATGACACCATGGTACGGCGGCGAGCTACACGTTCGCTCCCTATGACGCGCTACGCTGAGAATCATGACTATCGCTGTATGCCCTGGCTCATACGATCCGGTCACCTCCGGCCACATGGATGTGATCGAACGTTGCGCCTGCTTCTTCGAGACGGTCCACGTGGTTGTGGCCGTCAATGCCGCCAAGACCCCCATGTTCAGCGAACAGGAGCGGGTGGCCATGATCCGCCGGGCCCTGGACGAGGACGGGTACCCGAATATCACCGTAGCCTCCACCGATGGCCTGATCACCGACTACTGCCGTAAGGTGGGCGCCTCGGTCATCGTCAAGGGACTGAGGCAGAACGGGGACTATGAGGCCGAGCTGGGCATGGCCCTGGTCAATCGCAAGCTGTCCGGGGTGGAAACGCTCTTCCTGCCAGCCGATCCGGTGAGGGAACATATCTCCAGCACCATCGTCAAGGACGTGGCCAGGCATGGAGGGGACATCACCGGCATGGTCCCCGACAGCGTCGTGGACGCGCTGATAGGCACATTGCACAGGAACACACCGCACACGGAAAAGAGCCAATGATGAACGAGCAGACCCAGGAAAGGGACGATGGCGAGCCTATCGACGACTCGACCAGAGCGAGCGCTCCCAAGCCCGCAGTCGACATGAAGGACCTGCCCGACCTGCAGGAGGATCGGAGCGAGAGCAGGAACCCCCGATCGGAATTCACCACCGTCTATGACATCATCGACCGGATCCAGACCATGCTGGATGAGGCCAAGGCCCCAATTTTCAGCCCGGGACTGGTCAAGGTGGACCGAGACGAGCTGGCCGACGACCTCAACGAGCTCAAGAAAATGCTGCCAGTGCAACTGGAGCGGGCCTCGGCGCTCATGAGGGAGGCGGAGCGTCGGCTGAACACGGCTCAGACCCAGGCCAACGCCACCATATCCGATGCCCAGAGTCGGGCTGCGGACATCGTCAAGGAGGCCGGCGAGCAGGCCCGCTTCCTGGCCGGCCAGGAGAATGTAGTGGCCATAGCCCGGCAGAAGGCACAGACCATCATCGACACGGCCCAGGCCCAGGCAGACCGTCTGGTTCAGGGGGCCGATGGGTATGCAGCCCAGGTCATGGGCGAGCTTGACACCCAGCTAGGCAAGATGAGCCAGGATGTGCGTGCCGGCCTGGAGGTTCTCCATCAGCGTGAGCAGGAGGCGGCGCGTAGCATGAACGCGTCAGTCTCGGACCAGGGAGAGGAGGCACAGGGATGAGCAGACCGGAGGATTCCCCTTGGGCGGTTTCAGTGGCCCAGGTGTCGACGCGGGCAGGGCAGAGCACCCGGGTGGACCGTGATTTTCCAGCCCCGGAGGGCATCGGCGACCAGGTAGTGGGCATCCCGGCAGGAACGCCCGTGCATGTGGAGGGCGACATCGACTCCCTGGTGGACGGACTCCTGTTCCAGGCCCATATCAGCGTGCCCCTGAAGACCGAATGCACCCGCTGCCTGAGGCCCGTCAATACCAGCATCAAGGACGACCCGGTGGTCTTCTTCCCCTACAAGGAGCCCGAACCGGAGCCGACCCATGGCAAAGAGGAGATCCTGGCCGAGCAGGAGGAAGAGGCTGGCGGCCAGACCTATCCTCTGGTCAGCGGAGGCGCCTTCATGGATTTGGAGGCCCTGCTGCGTGACACCCTGGTGGAGGCCCTCCCCCTGCAGCCCCTGTGCCGGCCCGACTGCCGGGGCCTGTGCCCCCAGTGCGGCATGGATTTGAATGACCATCCCGATCACCACCACGAGATAATCGATGACCGCTGGGCGGCCCTTGAGGAACTCAAACAGCGTCTGGAGCAAGAGGAGAATCCCGGCAGCGCCGGCCAGGCTGGCGAATGACCGGAGGTTGCGGTAGACTGCTCTACGCTTAAGCTCGAAGTATTCGATCGAAATAGAGGACAATATGGCACTGCCAAAGTACAAGACCTCGCGCGCCAACACCCATTCCCGGCGCGCCAACTGGAAGACCCAGGCCGCCGCTACGGTGACCTGCCCCAACTGCGGAGCTCCTACGCTGCCGCACATGGCATGCCCCAGCTGCGGCATGTACCGCGGGCGCGTCTACCGCGACGCCATCCGTTCGCAGTTCAGCAAGTGAGCCGACTGGCGATCAGAACGCAATGAGAGAACCCCGGCCATCGACGGGTGGCAGGGGTTTTTCCATATCATCAGGCGAAAGGGCCGAGAAAGCGAGAATGGCCATGCAGGAAGGGCACTCCGGAAAGAATCAGGAAGACCATATGCAGCAGGAGGAACAGGAGCAGGTGGATCCCGGCAACCAGGCGGCTGAGGAACTCTTCCAGGCCCTGGGCGGCAGGATCAGCCCGGAGCTGCTGGTACACGCCCTGACCCATCGCTCCTTCGCCCATGAGCACCCAGGCATGCCCAACAACGAACGGCTGGAGTTCCTGGGCGATGCGGTTCTGGAACTGGTGGCCACCGAGACCCTATACAAGGTTCATCCGGACATGACCGAGGGCCAGCTGGCCAAGATGCGGGCCAAGGCGGTCTCCGAGGAGGCCCTGTCGGCCATCGCCCGGGAGAAGCTGCATCTGGGGCAGTATATTCTTCTGGGCCGGGGCGAGAGTGAGAACGGCGGGGCCGATAAGGACTCCATACTCTGTGACACCGTCGAATCACTGATCGGGTCGGTCTTTGTGGAGCACGGCATCGAGGGGGCCAGGACCACCGTCCATACCCTTCTTGACGACACACTGGCCGAGGTGGCCACCGAGGGGCCGGCACTGGATTGGAAGACCTCGATTACCGTCAAGGCCCACAAGCTGGGCTTGGGTGAACCCCGGTATGCCATGGCGGTCTCCGGGCCGGAATACGCCCAGATCTTTACCGCCGAGCTGCGACTGGAGGACGGCGGGACCGTGATCGGCAAGGGCCGGGCCAGCAGCAAGCGGAAGGCCCAACTGGCTGCGGCCGCCCAGGGGTGGAAGCGGCTGGACGACCAGAATCTGCTTGCAACCCTACACGCCGAGCAATCAGCCTGAAGTTCCTGTCGGAATTCCGGCATGCGGTACCGCGCCAACGCGCCGACCAGACCCCTGTTTAGACTATGGGCATAACCCGGAGGCACGCCGTCACAAACGGCACAGGTGCCTCCTCCTGATCGGGATTCGTCCGCCCACCCCGCCGACGCTCCGACAGGTTCGTATTTCGACATGCACGGCCGCAGGTCGGCGCGCAGTCTGGAGGTCGAGAGGAAACATGAGTCTGCCGACACCTCTACAAGCGTTCAGCTCGGTACCCAAAAACTGGGACCATGACGACAAGGATGTCCCTGCCCAGGGCGAGCCCATGACGGGAGCCCAGGCACTGATTCGGTCCCTGGAGGATCTGGGGGTCACCCAGGTCTTCGGCGTTCCAGGAGGCGCCATTCTGCCCGCCTACGACGCCATTGACGATCAGGTGCGCTTCAACTTCACACTGACCCGCCATGAGCAGGCAGCCGGCCACGCAGCCGAGGGCTACGCCGTCTCCACGGGCAAGGTGGGGGTCTGCCTGGTGACCTCCGGACCCGGAGCCACCAACATGGTCACCCCCATAGCCGATGCCATGATGGACTCGGTTCCCCTGGTGGTGGTGACCGGCCAGGTGGGCGTGGACTCCATCGGCACCGACGCCTTCCAGGAAGCCGACATCGTGGGCATCACCTACCCGGTGGCCAAACATTCCTATCTGGTGACCAAGGCCCAGGACATCCCCCGGGTCATGACCGAGGCCTACCACATCGCACGCTCGGGAAGGCCCGGCCCGGTAGTGGTGGACCTGAGCAAGACGGCTCAGAACGGCAAAATGCTCTACTCCTGGCCCCAGGAAATGATCCTGCCTGGCTATAACCCAGTGACGCGTGCCCACGGGCACGTCCTGGACGATGCCGCCCGGCTCCTGGTCCAGTCGCACAGGCCCGTCCTCTATGTGGGCGGCGGCGCAGTCCGGTCAGACGCCCGTCGGCAGGTCCAGGAACTCGTTCGAGCCACCGGTGCCCCCATGGTCACCACCCTGCCTGCGCGTGGCATCGTGCCCGACTCCGACCCGGCTGTTCTGGGAATGCCCGGCATGCACGGAACGGTGGCGGCCAACGGGGCCATCCAGCATTCCGACCTGCTGGTGGCTGTGGGCACACGCTTCGACGACCGGGTGACCGGCAGCCTGGAGGACTTCGCCCCGGTGGCCCGGGTCATCCACATCGACATCGACCCGGCCGAAATCGGTAAGAACAGGCAGGCGGACGTACCCATCGTCGGGGATGTGGGCCAGGTGCTGGACGATCTGATCCCAGCGCTCAAGGCCGCCCAGCGCACCTGGGGCAAGCCCGACCTCAAGCCCTGGTGGCGGCTGATCGACGGGTGGCGGCACGACTACCCCACCACCTTTGAACCCAGCCCGGATGGCACACTGGCCCCTCAGTGGGTGGTCCAGACCCTGAGCAACAAGGCCGACCCCAATACCATCTGGGTATCCGGTGTAGGTCAGCACCAGATGTGGGCCAGCCAGTTCATCGACTTCGAACGCACCCGCTCCTGGGTCTCCTCCTGCGGACTGGGGACCATGGGCTACGGTCTGCCCGCCGCAATAGGCACGGCAATCGGCACCCGAGAAGAGGATGATCCGAGGCCCGTCTGGCTGATTGACGGGGACGGCTCTTTCCAGATGACCTCCGAGGAACTGGCCACGGCCGGGCAGGCGGGACTGCCCATCCGCATCGCCATACTGAACAACTCGGTCTACGGCATGGTCCGTCAGTGGCAGACCCTCTTCTATGGCAGCCACTACTCCCAGACCAACCTGGAGGACGGCGGCGCCAAGCCCACAGACGGCAACGGCATCCCCGACTTCGTCAAGCTGGCCGAGGCCTATGGCTGCCTGGGACTGCGGGCCTTTACCCAGGAGCAGGCCCTGGAGGCCATCGATAAGGCCAACGCGGTGACCGACCGACCGGTCCTGATCGACTTCCGCGTCTGGAAGGATGCCATGGTATGGCCCATGGTCCCAGCAGGCGCCTCCAATGACACCATCATCTACAAGCCTGGCGTGCAGCCCCTGGCCGGCATCCGTCCGGAGCAGGAGCAGGCCGAGCCGCGCGAGCAGACCGGAGCCGACCGGGCAGCCATGGCCAGCGACGCCGCCGGTCGCATGAACAAGTAGGAAAGGGGCACCACATGGCCAATTATCCAGCATCCAAGCCCGGTTCCGAACGACACACCCTTTCCGTCCTTGTCGAGAACCGCCCCGGCGTCCTGGCCAGGGTGGCCGGCCTGTTCGCCCGGCGCGCCTTCAACATCAACTCCCTGTCCGTCTCGTCCACCGAGCGGGACGACATCTCCCGGATAACGGTCACAGCAGACGTGGAGGCCGTCCCCCTGGAGCAGATCATCAAGCAACTCAACAAACTCCTGCACGTGCTCAAGATCGTCGAGCTCAAGGGCGACGAGGCCGTGGAGCGCGAGCTGGTCATGATCAAGGTCAAGGCCAACGAGCGCAACCGCTCCGACGTACTGGAGATCGTCAAACTCTTCCGCGTGCGCGTGGTCGACGTCCACCCCGAGTCCCTGACCATTGAGGCCACCGGGGCCGAAGGCAAACTGGAGGCCCTGCTGCGGCTGTTGCGGCCCTTCGGCATCATCGAGCTGGTCCGTTCGGGCGCTGTAGCCGTTACCCGAGGTCCCCGGGCCCTGAGCGAGAAGGTGCTGGGCTCCCAGATCACCGATCGCTGACTCCCAGGACTTCCATCCAAGGCTGGCGGTAGATTGGGGAATCATGCCCATCTATGATCTCGGTCTGGAACACGTCGCTCTATCCTTCGCCACAAAAACCATCTTTACGGATGTGACGCAGGGCATCTTCGAGGGTGACCGGATCGGCATCGTTGGCCGAAACGGCGACGGCAAGTCCACCCTGCTACACCTGCTGAAGGGCACACAGGAACCCGATCAGGGCCGGGTGACCATGCGCAATGGACTCACCTTCGGCATGCTGGACCAACGTGATCCCCTGAAGGACGAGGACACGGTCCGCAAGGCGGCCCTGGAGAATCGGCAAGACTACGAGTGGGCTGCCGACCCCAGATCGCGCGAAATCGTTGAATCCCTTCTGGGTGGCATGGAGCTGGAGGCCAAGGTGGGTACCCTGTCCGGTGGTCAGCGCCGCAGGGTGGACCTGGCCCGGTTGCTGCTGCGGGATTGGGACATCCTGGCCCTGGATGAGCCGACCAATCATCTGGATCTGCTCACCATCCACTGGCTGGCCGAGCACCTGAAGAACCGCTGGGCCAAGAACTCCGGAGCCCTCCTGCTGGTCACCCACGACCGCTGGTTCCTGGACGAAGTCTGCACCTCCATGTGGGAGGTACATGACGGAACCATCGACCCCTTCGAGGGCGGCTACAGCGCCTACATGCTCCAGCGGGTGGAGCGCGAGCGCCAGGCGGATCTGGCCGAGACCAAGCGCCGCAACCTGGCCCGCAAGGAACTGGCCTGGCTGACCCGAGGCGCCCGGGCCCGATCGACCAAGCAGAAGTTCCATGTCAAGGCCGCGCAGGAACTGATCGCCGACGTGCCACCCATGCGCAACAGCCTGGAACTCAAGCGGATGGCCACCTCCCGCCTGGGCAAGCAGGTGGTGGACCTGGTCGACGTGACCAAGATCTATCCAGGGGCCGACTCCGATGCCAATGGAAACCAAAACGACCGGGTCCCCTCCCCTCATGCCGAACGCCCCCTGATGGGATCGGTGACCGTGGCCGCCGATCCCGGCAAGGAGCGTCCAAGCACTGCAGCGGCCGACACCCTTACCATCAGCGGACACAAGGTCCTGGACGACGTGACCTGGTTGATCGGCCCTGGCGACCGGTTTGGCATCGTAGGCGCCAACGGAGCGGGCAAGTCCACCCTGCTGGGTCTGATTGACGGCAGCGTGGCTCCCACAGCAGGCCACGTCAAGGTCGGCAAGACGGTCCGCTTTGCGGTGCTGACCCAGCGTCTGGACGAGCTGGAGAAACTGGGCCGCTATCGGATCAAGGAGGTCCTCAGCCGTTACAAACCCACCTATCTAGTGGAGGGCAAGGAGGTGTCCCCGAGCCAGTTGATGGAGCGTCTGGGCTTTGAAAGCTCCCAACTGATGACCAGAATCAGCGACCTGTCTGGCGGACAGAAGCGCCGCATGCAGCTCTTGCTCATCCTGCTGGACGAACCCAACGTGCTGATCATGGACGAGCCAGGCAACGACCTGGATACCGACATGCTGGCCGTCATGGAGGACATGCTGGACTCATGGCCGGGCACCCTGATCGTGGTCTCCCATGATCGCTACCTGCTGGAGCGGGTGACCGACCAGCAGTTCGCGCTGATCAACGGCAAGGTGGTTCATCTGCCCGGCGGTGTTCAGGACTACCTGGATATGGTCGATTCGGCCGACCGGGAGGCAGCGGATGCACCGGGCCGGGCATCAGCCAAGGAGGCCGGAGACTCCAATCAGGCCAAGGCCGAACGAGTTGCCAGACGAAATCTGAATAAGCAGGCCTCTGCCATCGAACGCAAGCTAGCCAAGCTGGCCGATCAGCGCAAGGATCTTGAACGGCAGATGGCCGAGCACGACCCCGGCGACTACCAGGGCCTCAACGAGCTCAACAGCAAGCTCAAGGATCTGACCGGACAGTCAGACCAGCTGGAGGAGGAGTGGCTGACCATCGGGGAGGAGCTGGAGTAGTAGCCTCAGGCGGCAGCCAGCTGAGCGGCCTGGGTCGAGCACCGGGCCGCAAAGGCAGAGAAGATCGCGTCGGCCAGAGGTTGCATCTGCGGCATCCCCTTGATAAATTCGTCGCGCATTTTAGCAATCTTGGACTTCTTCATCGTTCCGACCATGCTCGGCACCTGCATCCACTCCTCGAAGAGGGGCGCCGTAACCTCCAGGTGGAACTGCAGGCCCAGGGCTGACCCAAGTCGAAAAGCCTGAACCTTGGTTGCCTGGGAGCGGGCCAGGAGCTTGGCCCCAGGCGGCAGGGTGACCTGGTCGGCATGCCAGTGCAACACGTCCGTATTCTTGCTCCACATGGCCACGTCGTCATCCTGCCCCACCCAGCGGATGGGCCCCATGCCGTATTCGGGCTCCTGGTCCTTCAACAGGGTGCCTCCCAGGGCCCGCGCCACAATCTGATGCCCCAGGCAGATTCCCAGAATGGGCTTGTTTGCAGCCATTGCCGCCTTGGCCAGCTTGGTCTCCGCCTTGAGTCCGGGGTGTTGCGCGTAGTCGTCAGCCGACATGGGCCCGCCCATGATGACCAGCCCCGCCAACTCACGCGAGCGCGGCAGCTTGGGCTTTTTCTCATCCACGATATTGGTGATCTCGGTGTCCAGCCCGCACTCCTGGAGGTTATCGAGAATGCGACCCGGCTTTTCCCAATCCACATGCTGGAGCACCAGCACCCTAGGTTTCGCCATGATTCCATTCTTGCACATATGCCCTCGGACCGGGTCCGTAGGCTCGGCATTTCCGCTTGGACAGTCAGCAAGCCTTGATAGGCTCAAGGGTATGGACACGAGTTCGCAACCGCATGATTCCAAGGCTTCAGTCAGTCTGGCCGCAGCTGGTCTGCGTCTGTATGACACGGCTGATCACAAGGTGACCCCTTTCCAGCCCATCGAACCGGGCAAGGTTGGCATCTACGTGTGTGGGGCCACGGTGCAGAGCTCACCCCACATTGGCCATATCAGGACCACGCTGGCCTTCGACGTGATCCGCCGCTGGCTGCTCAGGCTGGGATACCAGGTGACCCTGATCAGGAACGTGACTGACATCGACGACAAAATCCTGACCAAGGCGGCGGCCAACGGCCAGCGCTGGTGGGAACGGGCCTACATCTACGAGCGCGAATTCACCCATGCCTACGAGACCATGGGGGTTCTGCCACCCACATACGAGCCCAGAGCCACCGGACACATCCCCGAGATGATCGATCTGATACAGCGCATCATCGATCGTGGCCACGCCTATGTGGTGCCCGACGAACAGGGTCGCCCATCAGGCAACGTCTACTTCGACGTGGCCTCCTGGCCCGAATATGGTGCCCTGACCCACCAGCAGACCGGCACCCAGCCCGCCGACGAACAGGCCGCCGCCAACGACCGGCTGGGACCCAGCATCGACACCGATGGGCAGAATACCGACGCCGATGAGGAGCCCGGCAAGCGTGATCCCCGCGACTTCGCACTGTGGAAGGCACCCAAGCCCACCGATCCGCCCACGGCTCGCTGGCAAACACCCTTCGGCACAGGTCGGCCGGGCTGGCATCTGGAATGCTCAGCCATGAGCCACCGCTATCTGGGTGCGGATTTCGACATCCACGGAGGCGGCCTGGACCTGCGATTCCCCCACCACGAGAACGAGATGGCCCAGTCGCACGCGGCAGGCTGGGGATTCGCCCATCGATGGATGCACACGGCTTGGGTGACCCAGAAGGGCGAAAAAATGAGCAAGTCTCTGGGCAACGGACTGTCCGTGGACCAGGTGCTCTCGCAGCATCCGGCCTGGGTGGTGCGCTACGCTCTGGTCTCGGTGCAGTACCGGTCCATGCTGGAATGGTCTGACCAGTCCCTTCAGGAGGCTCAGGGCGCCTACGATCGCATCAGCAACTTCGTGGACCGGGCCGGTCGGATCCTGGGAGCACAGCCCGAGCGTGACCGCGTGGCGGGACTGGGCGCGGACAATCTGCCAGAGGACTTCGTACAGGCCATGAATGACGACATCAACGTGTCAGGCGGCCTGGCTGCCCTCTATGCACTGATCCGTCAAGCCAACGCGGCAATGGATGCGGACCCGGCAGCTCTGGACCGGAAGTGGCTGTCCAACGCCCTGCTTCAGGTCAGGGCCATGCTGGATGTCTTCGGACTTGATCCCCTCGATCCCCACTGGGCAGGAGCCGCATCCGACCAGGACGATCGGGCTATGAGGACCTTGGATACCCTGGTAGGCCAGCAGTTGCTGGAACGCGAACAAGCACGGAAAGATCATGACTTCGCCCGTGCCGATGCCATCCGGGACCAGCTGTCGGCGGCTGGCGTAGCCGTGGCGGACACGCCCGCTGGCAGCACCTGGGATCTGAGCCGCTGAACCCATGTCCGACATACGCGACGTCGCCAGGAGAGCCGGGGTCTCGGTCAGCACAGTCTCCTATGCCTTCTCCGGCAAGCGTCCCGTCTCTCCGGAAACCTACCACCGAATCATGCAGGCCGCCGACGAACTGGACTACGCCCCGGATGCCGGCGCCCGGATGCTACGAGCCAAGCGCAATCAGATCGTCGCCCTGAGCGCCCCTCTGCGCCCCGGGCAGAACCGGGCCTCCTACGCGGACTACTTCATCGAGATGGCCAGCTGCGAGCATGCTCGTGGCTATGACTCCCTGCTGCTGACCGCCGAGAACGGCGTCGAAGATATTCGGCGGGTCACCCGTAGCAATCTGGCCGACGGCGTGGTCCTGATGGATCTGGTGGACGATGACATCCGTGCCGCCCAGGCCTCCTCATACGGACGTCCCTGCGTGGCTCTGGGAGTGCCTCGAGAACACACAGCCTGCGCCTGCGTGGATCTGGACTTCGACCTGATGGGACGCATGGCGGTGGAAGCCATGGCCCGAGCCGGACGCAAACGCCTGCTCTTTTTGGAGGATCTGGAGGGCGAATACCGGCGCGGGTCCGGCTTCCGTCTTATCCTGCTGCGCAGTCTCAAGACCTGGGCCCGCCGCCTGGGCATGGACCTGCAGCTTCAGCCTGGGCCTACCGGCAGCGATCTGGCCTACACCCAGCAGGTGCTGGACATCATCCATCATGGTCGCATCGATGGCCTGATCGGCCAGATTCGCCCCTCTCTGCTTGACACCGTGGTGGTCCGCATGCGCTCGGACGGTGTGAGCATTCCCGACGATGTGGCTGTTCTGTCCTGCGCCGCAGGCAAGGTCAGCCCCACTCTTGAGCTTCAAGGCATCTCCGAGATGCCCCTCACACCCCGCTCACTGTGTGCCAAGGCCGCGGATCTGCTGACCCAGGCTGTGGAGGAGGGGGTTTCCCTGGCCGGTCGAGTCCAACTGGAGCGCCCCAGACTGATCGACCGCTCCTCCATCAGCCGATAGAGGCTGGAGGCCCCCAGAGCCGCTCAGCGGGGCCGGCGATCCCGCTCCCCTGTCTCCAGCACATTGTGCGGGAAGGGCTGGTGGGGCTCCTGCTGGTACCAGTAGGCCACGCTGGCCAGGTCGTCCTGACGCTCGAAGTAGCCCTGTTCGTCTACGCCTATCTGTTGCAAGGTCACCTTGATGTCGCTGCTGAAAATAATGGGGTCGGGGATGTGCCAACGGTAGAACCCTCTGGTCACCGGGGTGTCAGCATCCCAGTACTGGGATTCGCGGTTGTCCAACTGCCTGGAGTGGAAGGGAAATCCCATGTAGGCCCCGCTGTAGGTGACCTCGTGCATCCGGCCATCGGGGTCCTGCCCGGCAAAGCTCCAGGCGCCGCCGAAGTAATCCTCGCTGCCCGTGGAGCACCAGGTGGGATAGTCCTTGTCCCCGTCCAGGTAGACCTTGACCTCGCCCTCGCCCCACCAGCGGCTCTCCAGGGCGGTCAGGGCCAGATAGGTGCCCACGTAGGAGCCCCGACCATGCACTCCGTCCAGGATCACGTAGTCCTGACCCAGTTCAGTGACCCGCTGACGGCGCCACTGGGCATGGAAGGTCATGACCTCCTCGGGCAATCTGTCCTTTTCCACGTAGTCGATCTGATAGAAGAAGGCCTCAAGGGGTTCGTTGTGCCGGTTGCGCAGGACGATCCGGGCCCCGTCATGGAAGGGCATGGGCCAGTAGCAGTTGAAGCCCCGGCGCGGATAGACGGCCACGGGCACGGACTCCACCCGGCAGGCCTGGGCATGGCCGCAGCAGAAGAAATCGCCCAGAGGCACGCAGACGGAGGGTGTCTGTTCGCCATCCCAGTAACATTCCAGGATCAGATTGCGCAGGACGTTGGGCCCGGTGGGCGAGGTGGCATCGGTCACGGTCATCCAGATATGACGGATCTCGCCCGCTCCGGACAGGTCGGCCAGAACCATATCCTGCCCAGGAGGAATGTTCCTCAGGCAGGGGGTCCCCTTTCTGGATGGACCGAGATTGCTGGCCGTCATAGCTGCGCTGCCCTTGCCTCCCCGAGGGTTCTCGGCGTTGATGCAGCGGGTGCGGTCTGTGGATGGGCGGGTCAGCGCCTCAAGACCGTTGGTGATGTTCGGCATGGTCATAGCCATGGTTGTGATTTGCCTTTCATATTCGGGCCGCCCGCTCCCCTCCCTTGCCTTCTTGCAGCGGGCGGCCATTGTTCAGTGTACTTGTGCAGCGACGATTACTTGACAGCGCCAGCCACTATCCCCTGCGAGAGCTTCCTCTGGAAGAAGATGAAGAAGATGATGGTGGGAATGATGCTGAGCAGGGAGGCGGAGGCCAGATCGGTGGCAGCCATGGTGTGCTGCCCCTGCATGGTCGCCAGTGCCAGCGGGATGGTCTGCGTCTTCTCGCTCATCAGGAAGGCCATGGGGATCATGTACTCGTTCCAGGTCCAGATGAAGAAGAAGACGAAGAGGACGCTGATGGTCGACCAGGACACCGGCAGCACGATCTTGCGCAGAATCTGCCAGCGCGAGGCCCCGTCGACGGTGGCCGCCTCCAGGATGGCCTGGGGGAAGGTCCCGTAGACCGAGGAGAGCAGGTAGGTGCCATAGGCGCTCTGGATGATGGTGAAGATGATGATGATGGACCACTGGGAGTTATAGAAGCCCATCCACTTGAACATGACGTAGAGCGGGTAGAGCAAGGCCTCTTGGGGAACCATGTTGGCCAGCATGATGAACAGGAGGATGACCGTGTTGCCCTTGACCCTGCCAATGCCCAGGGCGAAGGAATTGAGGACCGAAAGCAGGACCCCGACCACGGCAACCACCAGAGAGATAAGCAGTGAATTGCCCAGCTTGAGCGGGAAATTGCTCTTGTTCCAGAAGGAGATGATGCCGTCCATGCTGAAGTGGGCGGGCACGGACAAGGGGCCTGTGGCGTTGTAGTCAGCCGTGGTCTTGAAGGCGTTCAGGACCAGGATCAGCAGGGGGAAGAGCATGATTACGGCTCCGGCGATCAACAGGATCAGACCGGCCCAGTCCCCCCAGGTACGGATTCTACGGGCGTGCCGGGAGGACACCCGGGCGTCGGCTTGCAGTGTGGCTTGATTATTCATGATGTGCTTCCTAGCCTTCCTCAGGCGATGCTCTTTTGCACGCGCTTCTGCACGATGGTGAAGACGATGGAGAAGATGACGATGACCACGGTCAGGGATGTCGAGATAGCGGCGCCGTAGCCCACCTGCTGCACCTGGAAGAACTGGTTGTAGGAGTAGTAGGAGGGAACCATGGTGGAGGTGCCGGGCCCGCCCTTGGTCAGCAGATAGACCGGAGCGAAGGTCTTCAGGGCGCCGATGGTGGAGGTGAGGATGACCACCAGCAGCTCGGGGATGATGGAGGGCAGGGTGATGACGCGGAACTTCTGCCACCAGTTGGCCCCGTCCAGGCTGGCCGCCTCGTAGAGCTCGGGATCCACCCGCTGCAGTCCGGACATGAAGATGACGATGGGATAACCCAACTGGATCCAGATCAGGATGACCATGAGGATGGGCAGGGCCGTGGTGGTCGAACCCAGCCAGTTGTGGGCCAATCCACCCAGGCCGATCTTGGTCAGCAGGTCGTTGACCGCACCATCTTCAGGGCGGAAGATCCAGCCCATGATGATGGTGGCCACGGCCACAGGCAGAACCTGGGGCAGGTAGTAAAGGGCCCGTAGGGTCGAGGAGGTGTGGGGGCCGAACTTCTTCTGGATCACGTCGGTCAGGGCCGAGGAAATCAGCAGGCCCAGGACCGTGGGAATGATGACGATGGCCACAATAATCCAGAGGGTGTGGCCGAAGGAGACCCAGAAGGTCGAGTCGCCCATGAGCCGTCGCCAGTTGCGCAGACCCACCCACTTGGTCGGCCCCACCCCCCTCCAACGGGTGAAGCTCAGGTAGATGTTCCAGAAGATGGGCACTATGACGATGGCCACGATGCCTATCAGACCGGGAATCAGATAAGGGACGAACCGCGAGGGCGCACTGCCCGGGATGCGGGACTGCGCCTTCTTCCTGCTATGTGTGTCAGACATGCTTGTACTCTCCTTGGCGGATTGACGCAGCTCAGTCGTCATCCAGATCGAGCTGGGCGACGCCGTCGTCGTAGTTCTTATGCAGGGTGTCCAGAACCTGGTCGGGGCTCTTGGTGCCGTTGACCAGCTCTTGGAAGGCGGCCGGCATGGCGTCGGTCAGGTTGGGCGCAGGGTAGTCGGGGTAGTAGCTCATCCGGCTGGCGTCCGAGGCTTTGGTGTATTCATTGACCAGATCACGGCTCTTGGGGTTGGTGATGGCCGCCGTATCGGCCGCCACTGGCACACCGCCCTTGTTGCCGATGTAGTTCTGAACCTCCTTGGACAGGACCACGTTGATATAGCGGGCCGCGGCATCCTTGCGCCGGGACTTCTGCGGGATGACCAGCAGGTTGCCTGCGCAGCCCTCGACCATCCTGGCCCCTGGGAAAATGGATGCCGTCCAGTCGAAGGCCTTCACCTGTTCCATGAAGCGGGTCTGGTTCCAGGTGCCGGTCTGGTAGATGGGATAGGTCCCCTTGATGAAGGCCGTGGTCGTATCCTCGGCCTTCATACCGGTGGCATTCTTGGAGATGTATCCCTTGTCGACCCAGTCACGGATGGTGTTGGTGGCGAAGGTCAGCGGCTTGCTGCGCCAGTTGACCGGATGCTTGTAGAGCTGCCAGTCGTCGACGAATTGGGCATCGGCCTTGGTCATGGCCAGCTGCCACCAGAGCCAAAGCACCCCGTATTCCTGGGCATCGGCCGCTATGGGCGTGACCCCGTGGCTCTTGAAGGCCTTGAGGGCAGCCACAAACTGGTCAAAGGTTTGCGGGATGGGGATCTTGTACTTGGCAAAGAGGTCCTTGTTGTAGTAGACCCGCTGCATCTCCGCGTAGGAGGAAACCCCGTACCAGGTATCCCCGTCCATGACGCCGCGCTTGTCGTACTTGCCCACCGCCGCCGCCTGGCCGCGCACCTTCTTGTCCCAGCCGTACTTCTGCACATAGGGCTTCAGGTCAGTCAGCAGCTGCAGGGTGGACAGGACCCCGGCCGAGCCGTTGCCTCGATTGGACTCCATGACGTCCGGGGCGTCGTCCGAGTTGAGGAACTGGCTGCCATTCTGGGCGATCTGCGTGAAAGACTTGACCTCGAAATCCACCTTGATGCCGGTCTGCCGGGTAAAGATATCGGCAGCCTTCAGCCAGCCCCGGGCCTGGCCGCTGCTTGGCTCCTCGTAGTACCAGATCTTGATGCTGGACGGATGGGCTTCCTGGGGAGCATCGCCCCCCGATCCGCAGGCCGCCAGCGGCAGGATCGACATGGCCAAGGCCAAGGCCGCCCCGATCCCTCTTCTGATCTTCATGATGGCTCCTAACTTCCTTGCATCCTTGCATCCAGTTATCGCAATTCGACTTGTCGAAAGGTTTCGACTTCGGGCGGACTGCAGGGCACTAATCATCTCCGTCGATGCACCCGAGGTATCGAATCGTTTCGACTCAGTATAGAGGCTCAAATGGAATCATGTCAACTGGGCACACTGAAGAGGACGGGTGAAAATACGGAAAACCCTTCCCCTTGCCCGATGGCTTCGGACAATGGGAAGGGAATTGGAAGCGCAGCGATCAGGGGCGCCGCATGCCCCCGGGACTGGTCACCTTCGACTCGACGGGATCCGGCGGATGGTCTTGTTCCTGGCAACATAGGTGACGAAGGCCAGGCCGTAGGCGATCAGCGAAAGCCAATCTGCCGTGGCCAAGGAAAAGACCATGCAGAAGATCATCCAATACTGCACCCCTCGAACGATCGTTGAGGGCCGCATGGCCCGCAGAGCCACAATGAAGGAGACCGCCCCAAGGATGAGCAGCAGAAAACCGTAGGATTGGGCCACGGTGGCGGCACCGTTGACTGTGGCCATATCGTCGGCCAGACGTCCGGCCCGTCCGAGGATGGCATAGCCCTCATCCTTGAACCAGGGCGAGTAGATGAACATAGTGACCGAGGCCATGATCACGTTGATGGCTGCCGCCACCAGGAGGATGATCTTCTCGGTCCTTCTGCTCGCTACGTCCTTGCCCGCCAGATGATCGTTACGGTTTTCCTTTGCCATTGTTGTAGCCTTTCCTGATTCAGCCCTTGAGGCCCGAGGTGATGTTCAGCGACTGCAGGAAGTAGCGCTGGGCGAACACGAAGAGCAGCAGGGTGGGGATGATGGCCAGGCAGGTGGCCGCGCAAAGCGTGCCCATCTGGTTGTACTGCATCATCTGGTTGCCCAGCAGCTGCAGGCCGGCCGTAACAGGGGTCTTCTTGATATCGTTGAAGACCAGGGTGGGCCAGAGGAAGTCGTTCCAGGCTCCAGTGAAGGCGAACAGGAAGATCACGATCAGGATTGGGCGGATGGAGGGCAGCATGATGCTGCGGAAGATGCGGAAGTCGCCGGCGCCGTCAATCTCGGCGGCCTCGTCGATCTCCTTGGGGATTCCCTTCATGAAGTTGCGCACCAGGAAGATGTTGGCCACGTTCCCCAAACCGGGGATGATGCAGGACCAGTAGGAGTTGATCCAGCCGAAGGTGGCCACAATGCGGTAGGAGGGAATCATGTTGACCACACCCGGGAACATCGAGATGAGCAGGAGGACGAAGAAGAGCGTATCCCTGCCCTTGAAATTGATGCGGGAGTAGCCGTACCCTGCCAGGGCCACCACGCAGACCGCCAAGATGCCATGGGACAGCGAGATGATCAGCGAATTGCCCAGCCAGTTGAAGACCGGGTAAGAGGCCGAGGCCTGCAGCAGGGTCAGGTAGTTGACGGTGACCCAGTGCGCGGGCAGGAAATTATAGGCGTTCTTCAGGAACTCCTGGGGTGACTTGAACGATGTTGTGATGGTGTAGACCACAGGAATGATCCAGACCACAGCCAGGACGATCAGCACCACATAGATGGCAACCAGCGATGGCTTGAGCACCTTGTGGTGGTTTTCAGGCACGTTCTCGCCGCCGGGAACCGTTGCGCTGGGGCCTGGAGCCTTGAGCCCCTTGCCCAGGGATGACATATCAAGGGTTGCCGAACTCATGTCAGTCCTCCTTGTTCATGAAGAATATCTGTACCAGGGAGATCAGCATGAGGATGATCCCCAGCAACAAGGCCATTGCCGAGGCCATGCCAGCGGCCGAAGGCCCCTGCGGGAAGGCCAGGTTCCTGATGTCCATCAGCAGCACCTGCGAGGTGTATGCAGGACCGCCGCCGGTCAGCATCTGCGGCTGACCCCAGACGTTGAAGGCACCGCCCGTGGTCATGATGGTCGTATAGAAGAGTGGCAGCTTGATTGCTGGCAGGGTGATGCTGAAGAACTGCCGGATGGGTCCGGCGCCGTCCACCGAGGCCGCCTCGTACAGATCCTGGCTTACCCCGGACAGGGCCGACCGGTAGATGATCAGGTTGCCACCGATACCTCCCCAGAGGCTGAGGACGAAGATGGCGATCCAGGCCCAAGGCTGCTTGCCCAGCCAGTTGATGTCCCACCGGAAGGTGGTGTTGAGCAGGCCGAACTGAGAGTTGAAGACCAGCCGCCAGACCAGGGCTCCTGCGGCCACGGAGATCAGCCCGGGCACGTAGAAGATGGCCTGGAAGAGCCCCACGCCTTTCAGGTGCTTGGTCTGCAGGGCCCAGGCCAGCAGCAGGGGGACGATGATGGTCAGGGGCACGCTGATCAGCACGAAGATGATCGTATGCCACATGTCCCTCCAGAAGATGGAGTAGAAGTAGGTGGACTTGTCGAAGATCAGCTTGAAGTTGTCCAGGCCGACCCAGGTGGGGGAACCGACCAGGTTCCACCTGGTGAAGGCCAGGTAGATGCCGAAGAAGATCGGGATGACTCCGAAGATGGCGAAGACCACCATGTGCGGTGCGATGTAGGGGAAGGCGTGCCAGAAGGACTTCTGTCCCAGCGGACGACGCTTGCCCCGTCCATCCATGACTGCGGTTGTGCCGTGTGCGCTCATGATTGCTCCTGAATCTGGATCTGGCCCTGGGTCATCAGATCAAGCGTCTTCAGACCTTCCTCCAGGGAGATGTTCCGATAGACGATGTCCATGAAGGACCCCCACCCGGCTGTTGCATAGCCGCCATAGATATAGTTGGACGTCTTGATCCATTGCCGTTCACGCTTGTCGTTGGTGAAGGATGCCTGGATGAGCTTCTGATATTTCGGATTGTTCAGGTCACGATAGGCCGGCGATATGGATCCCACGTCCGACCACATCATCCAATGCTTGTAGACGAAGTCCACGAAGTCTGCGGCCGCTTTGACCTTGGCCTCGGGCCGGTTCTTGTCCTTGAGCTGGAGCCAGTTCTGCTGGTATAGGAAGTTGGAGGGGTGCTCGGTACCGTACTGGAGGGTGTTGATCTCGCCAACCTTGTCCTTGCCCAGGGTGGAGGACATGTTGCCCTGCGCCCAGGTGCCCAGCATGCCGAAGACCGCATGCCCAGAGGCGAAGACCTGCTCGCCGTCGCTGTCGATGGGCGAGAGCATGCCCTGGTCGTTGAGGTCGCGCAGTGCCTTGAGCGGCTTGCGCCAGCCTGGACCGGTCATGTCCTTGACGCCATCCTCGATGTTGCCACCGGTGCTGTAGAGCAGGGACATCATAGCCCAGGGCAGGTTGCCCAGGCAGAGCCCATAGACATCCTTGGGCAGCTTGCCCTTCATGGAGGCGATCTCATCGGTGGTGACCAGCCGGTCGTCCAGGATGTAGTCCAGGCCGTACTTGTGAATCAGATCCTTGTTGTAATAGATGGCCATCTGGAACATGTACAGGGGAATGCCGTAGGACTTGCCCTTGACCACAGTGTTCTGCCAGGCCTGCGGCAGGAAGTTCGACTTCTTGAGCTCCGGATGGTACTTGGTCCACACCGACGATGGGTTGAGCAACCCTTGGCTCTGCAGAACCGAAGTGGAGAACGAGTCGTTGATGACCAGATCGGGGATGTTCTTCCCGGTCTGCATGACGCTGTAGATCTTGGTGGTCAGATCTCCGCCGTTCATGGGCTGGAAGACCACCTTGTACTCGGGGCTCTGTGCATTGAAGGCCTTGATGATTTTCTGCATGGCCGGGCCGTCATCGCCGGTCAAACCATTCCAGAAGTAGATCTCCTTGGCGGATTGATCCGCGCCGCCACAGCCTGCGGTCGAGACCACCATGCCACATATGGCCGCCAGACTCAGCAATAGCCTGAGCCACCGTCGTGCGAATAGGGGCATGTGGGTTCCACCTCCCCCGTGTCTTTCTTCCTTGAAGACACTCACAATCCCTCTTGCTCCTCTCGATGGGACCGGCACACCCGTATGCCGGCAACCCTGCATCGTTTCTTCTGAACCCGTCGGCCCCCGGGCATCAAACATCGACGCCCAGCGAGCCGGACCGACCGGTTCATAGTAATTTGCAACGTTGCAAATTTAGAGTAACACGCCCCTTGTTATCGAACAAAATCGTCGTTTCATATCAGGAACAATTGGGCAAGAAACCGGTATAGTCATTCAATTAACACGAGCAGGATATGCGCTTTGCAACGTTGCGAAGACAATTTCCGACGAACAAGGCATCGACCTGCATTATCGTTCTGTTGCCTTTCAATGAGGGTAAACGCCGCTGACGCTATCAGTCAATGTCAGGCAAACCCTGGGCACAGGCATTGCTGAAACCAGAGCCAATCTCCCGGCTGACAGGTAGACTTGGGGCATTATGGCAGCATTTTCATCTTTGACCGATCGGCTCTCCCAGGCCTTCACCCATCTGCGCTCCAAGGGGAAGCTGACCGAGGCCGACATCGACGGCACAATCCGCGAGATCCGCCGCGCCCTCCTGGATGCTGATGTCTCCCTGGACGTGGTGCGCTCCTTTACCGGACGCATCCGGGAACGCGCCCTGGGCGAAGAGGTCTCCAAGGCTTTGAACCCGGCCCAGCAGGTGGTCTCCATCGTCTACGACGAGCTGACCAGCATCCTGGGCGCGGGAGTGGATCGACCGCTCAATTTCGCCAAGAACCCGCCCACAGTCATCATGCTGGCCGGCCTGCAGGGTGCAGGCAAGACCACGCTGGCCGGGAAGCTGGGTTACTGGCTCAAGGATGCCGGGCACACCCCCCTGTTGGTGGCGGCTGACCTGCAGCGGCCCAACGCGGTCACCCAGCTCCAGGTGGTGGGCGAGCGCGCCGAAGTGCCGGTATACGCACCCGAGCCAGGCGTGCAGACCAGCGGATCCGAACTGGCAGCCCCCGGTCAGGTCACGGGCGATCCCGTCAAGGTGGCGGCTGACTCAATCAGGGTGGCCAAGGACAAGCTCTACGACGTGGTCATCATTGATACGGCCGGTCGATTGGGCGTGGATCAGGAGCTGATGGAGCAGGCCCGCAATATCCGCGACGCCGTCCACCCCGACGAGATCCTCTTCGTCATCGATGCCATGATCGGCCAGGACGCGGTCGCCACAGCCAAGGCCTTCGACCAGGGCGTGGACTTCACCGGCGTGGTCCTGTCCAAACTGGACGGCGATGCCCGCGGCGGCGCGGCCCTGTCGGTGGCTTCGGTGACAGGCAAGCCCATCCTCTTCGATTCCAACGGCGAGGGTCTCAAGGACTTCGAAGTCTTCCACCCCGACCGGATGGCCTCCCGCATTCTGGACATGGGCGACATTCTGACCCTGATCGAGCAGGCCCAGCGCCAGTTCGACGAGGAGGAGGCCCGCAAGGCCGCCGGGAAGATGTCGGAGGGCAGCTTCGGCCTGGATGACTTTCTGGAGCAGCTCCAGCAGGTCCGCAAGTTGGGCTCCTTCAAGAGCATCCTGGGGATGATTCCAGGCATGGCCCAGCACCGCAAGGAGCTTGAACAGTTCGATGAAAAGGAGGTGGACCGGACCCAGGCCATCATCCAGTCGATGACTCCCCAGGAACGACGCGACCCCAGCATCATCGACGGCTCACGGCGGGCCCGGATCGCCTATGGCGCCGGCACTACGGTCTCGGCTGTCAACGGCCTGCTGCAGCGGTTCGAGCAGGCGGCCAAGATGATGAAGCGGATGACCAACGGCAGCCGTTCGATCCCCGGCATGGGCGGCATGGGTGCTGGCGGCGGCAAGAAGGGCAAAAAGGGCAAGAAAGGCCGCAAGGGTTCCCGTTCAGGCAATCCCATGAAGCGGGAGGCCGAAGAGAAGGCTCTACGTGAGCGCCTGTCCGGCAAGGGCAAATCCTCCGGCGGCTCGGCCTTCGCCAAACGCCCCGAAACTCCGCAGATGCCCGAGGGCCTGCCGGACCTGCCCCCCAACCTGGGCGGCGGACTGGGCGGTCTCTTCGGCGGACGCTGACCCCCTTCCTCCTGCAGGAGACAATGGCACGTGAACACCCTTCTCTGGATTCTCCTGGGGCTCATCGCCTTATGGATGACTCTGCGCTTCCTGCCTGCCGGAGCTGACTGGCACCGTCCTCTGGTGGAGCTGATCGCCCTGATCGACCTACTGACCGCTCCCCTGTTGGCCATACTGATATGGACGGTCTTGGCACGCGCCTGGCCCCAATGCCTGCTGGCTCTGATCGAACTCACTCTGGTCAGCTGGCAGCGCCTAAGCTACCGGCTGCCTCCTCCAGCAGACCGGACCTGTCAATCATCTTCCGAGCATGGACTGAGCGTCATGACTCTGAACTGTCGCTTTGGCAGGGCTGATCCTGAAGAAGTCGTGCGTTGCGTGCAGGCCTATGGAATTGAAGTGCTGGCCTTGCAGGAGGTAAAAGGGAAGCTGCTGGAGTCGCTTCAGGCTGCGGGCCTGAATCAGCTCCTGCCCTATCTGACGCAGGGGACTGCGAGCCTTGACGACAACGGCGGCTGCAACGCTATCTTCTCGGCCCACCAACCCGTCAAAGCCTCCCCGTCAGTCCTGGACCTTCCGGCGGCTGCGGTACCCCTGATTGAGCTCGAGACTAGCTCTGGACCGATTCGAGTGGCCAGCGTCCATCCCAAATCACCCCAACGAGGAGCCAGACAGTGGGGCATGGGCATCGCTGCCCTGGCCAGGCTTACCCATCCGCCCGTACCCACCATCGTTATGGGCGATTGCAACGCCACCCTGCAGCATCCGAATTTCCGGGCCATGCTGGCTGAATCCGGGCTGCATGACGCTTCTTTGCACCTGAAAGCCGGCAGCCATCCGACTTTCCCCTCCGCAAGCGCATTGCCCCCATTGATTGAAATCGACCATATTCTGACGGACGGCGACCTGGTCCCGCAATCCATGCATGCCCTGCGGATTTCAGGCAGCGACCACCGAGCTCTAGTGGCCCGTCTGACTCTGACGCGTCAGCTCTGAACACCATCCAGGTTCACCACCCGCCATATCCCACGGTTGAGGTATACTTTTTGCTGTTATTCATGTCCGGAGGAGCCCTCTCATTCCGACGGCCGTGAGGAACACGCCAGGAGCGCCGCCATGCCCCACATGGAGACGCCGCCGGGCACACCAAGTACCAAGGAGAGCCGTTTTGGCAACCAGAATTCGTCTGAAGAGAATGGGCAAGAAGTTCTACCCCTTCTACCGCGTGGTCGTGGTCGATTCCCGCAAGAAGCGCGATGGCAAGGTCATTGAGGAGATCGGCACCTACGATCCCAATACCCAGCCCTCTTCAATCAAGATCGACTCCGAGCGCGCCCAGTACTGGCTGGGTGTGGGCGCTCAGCCCAGCGACCCTGTCTTCAACCTTCTGAAGATCACCGGCGACTGGCAGAAGTTCAAGGATCTGCCCGGCAAGGAAGGCACCCTTAAGGTGCCGCAGGCCGAGGTCGACGCCCAGGCTCGCATCGAGCAGGCACAGAACGAAGCCCAGAAGCTCAAGGCCGCAAAGTCCGAGGCTGACGCCAAGGCCAAGGCTGAGGCGGAGAAGGAAGCCCCCAAGGCCGATGAGTCGGCGGATGCCGCCCCGGCCGAGCAGGCAGCTGAGTAAGGCACATTCACTTAAGGATTGGAAGGACCGGCTATCATGCTTGCGCAGGCTGTTGAGCACCTGATCAGGAACATCGTGGACTTCCCCGATGACGTGTCGGTCAAGTCCCACGAGAACTCTCGCGGAGAGTTGTTGCGGGTGCGGGTCAACCCCGAGGACATCGGCCGCGTGATCGGCAGGGGCGGCAGGACCGCCAACGCCATCCGCACCGTGATCCAGGCGCTGGCCGACCACAAGGTGCGCGTCGATATCATGGACGTGCGCCGGTGAACCCCAGCCGGTCCACCAATCACGACTCGCAGGGTCCGGACCCTCAGCAGCGAAGGTTGCTGAGGGTCTGCCGTATCGGCCGCGCTCAGGGACTCAAGGGCGAGGTCAACGTATATGTCTACACCGACGAGCCTGATCGGCGCTTCTCCCCCGGCTCCCGGTTGCAGACCAAGAACGGACAGTTTTTCACGGTGGTCTCCTCCCGCCGCTTCAAACAGCGTTGGATCGTCCTCTTCAAAGGAGTGGAAGACCGGAACGCCTCCGAAGCACTGAATGGCATCGAACTGTATGTCCAGGCTGATTCAGCCGAGGAGCTGGCACAGGAGGACGCCTGGTATCCCGAGGATTTGATCGGACTCGAGGTTCGCATGGCCCCGGGCAACTCACTAGGTGAACCGTCCGGACGAGTGGTCGGCCAGGTCAGCGACGTACTGGACGGCGTAGCCCAGCAGCAGCTGCAGATCCGCATGACCACCACAGAAAACGACGAAGAGGCGGAAGGGCTGATACCCTTCGTCGAAGCCCTGGTGCCTCAGGTTGACATTAAAAACGGGTACGTGGCCATTGATCCACCTGGAGGACTTCTGCCCGGGCTGGGCTGAACCTGTCTTTCAGCAGAAACGTAAGTGGGGAGTCGGCGTCTTTCTTCGAGCCGCTGACTCCCCACTTACGGGAAATGCGCCTGCCTGAGCAGGAAATCTAATTGAGCTACATGTCTTCAACAACCAAATATGTCATATCCAGGGGACCATGCACACCCACCACGATCACCATCTCGATGTCGCCCGTGTTGGAGGGACCGGTGATGAAGTTGATGTTGGAGGTCTTGAGCTCGCCCGAAACCAGTGCCGGATCATAGTAGTCCATGGCCTGCCGGGTTCGGGGCAGGATCTTCGACTTGCGGATGATGCTCAGATAGTGCACCGGCAGGAAGTGGAAGGCACGACCCTGACCCGGGGTGGTAGCCACGGTGATGGTACCTGACTCCGCCAGCAGGAAGTCCGCAAAGGCGATGGCCGTTCCGGACTCGTCGGCGGTCTTGATATTCTCCTCGCGGCTGGCTCCCGGCTTCCAGAAAGTGGCCGGAGGGTTCAGACCGTCCCTCCACTCCTCCAGACCGAAGTCTGCGAACAGGTCGGAGGTGGGCAGCATCACATGATCGCTGTCGTCCTTGCGCGAATCGATGAATGCGTCCAATGCAGTAGGCAGCCCGGCCTTGGTGCAGGTGCGGAAGTCCACATGGACGGCCTCACTGCTCTTCCGGGCAATCTCCAACAACTCATCCTGGGTGTGACCCGACAGAGTGGACTCCGGCAGATCGTTGACCGGCACCAGAGGATGATCCTTGAGCTGGTGGCGGGGCCGACCGCTCTTTTTGGCCAAATAGTCCAGGAATACCTCACGATCGGTCATGCCTGCTGCTCCTTCTTATGATGGGCGAACCAACTGCGGAAGTTCTGCCCGTGCTTGGGCGGATCCGGCAGATCGCGCACCTTGGTCCATCCGCCGAAGACGAAGGGCATCCATTCCACATGCCGATCGCTGGCGAAGAGGTTCTTGGCCGTCTCCGGCTGCTTCTTGGATATGGGCGTCAGCATGGTGTGATCCACCCCTAGGGCAGTGCGGAAGAGCGAGGAGTGGCCGGTGCCCAGGCCCATGACTCTCATGACCGTGTCGTCAATCAGATTGGCCTGGGACTGGTCGTCCATCATAATCCGCCTGTGCTCAATCATGAGCTGATGCAGGGGAATCTTGACCGGGCAGGTGGCCGTGCATGCCGCGCACAGGCTGCAGGCGTAGGGCAGGTCTCCGAAGTCGTCGTAGCCTCCGTCCAGCACCGGCGAGAGCACCGAGCCCACGGGACCGGGATAGATGGATCCGTAGCCGTGACCGCCGATGTGTCGGTAAATGGGGCAGACGTTCAAGCAGGAGGCGCAGCGGATGCACTGGAGGATGGGCTCGAAGACCGTTCCCAGAGCGTTGGAGCGGCCGTTGTCCAGAATGACCACATAGAAATCGTCCGGTCCGTCAGACTCCTGGCCGGTGCGTGGCGCAGTGTAGGTCAGGTAGGAGGTCAGCTTCTGGCCGACAGCGGACCTAGCCAGCATGTTGTCCATGGTCTCGGCCTCTTTCATGGTCGGTACCAGGCGCTCCATACCCATGACCACCACCTGGGTCTTGGGGATGCACATGGCCAGGTCAGCGTTGCCCTCGTTGGTCACCAGGTTGATCATGCCCGTGTCAGCCACGGCGAAGTTGCAGCCGGTGATGCCCATGTCGGCCTCGAGGAAGTGCTTTCGCAGAACCTTGCGCGAGAACCGAGCCATGTGCTGAGGGTCGTTGTCGCCCTTGTAACCCAGCTTCTTCTCGAAAACCTGACGAACCTGCTCCCGGTTCTTGTGCAGGGCGGGGAAGACCAGATGCGTGGGCTGGTCCCAGTCGTCCTCCTCCAGGATGAACTCGGCCAGGTCGGTTTCCAACACCTCCAGACCGGGCACAGTCATCAGCGTGGGGTCCAGGTTGATCTCGCTGGTCACCATGGACTTGCTCTTGACGACGTGCTTGGCCTTCTTTTCAATAGCGATCTGCTTGATGTACTGGGCAGCCTCGTCGTCGGTCTGGGCGAAGAAGACATGGCCACCGCGCTTCTCCACGTTGTCGGAGAACTCCTCCAGGTAGTCAGGCAGGTAGCGGATGACGTGCTGGCGAATCTGCTCGCCCAGGTCCCGCCACTGTTCCCAGTTGCCCAGTTCCTGGCGGGCGGCCTCACGCTTGACCCACTGGGCATCCTGGGCCTTGGCCACGGCCTGTTGGGCGAATTTGTCCTGCTCGGACTCTTTGACCCTAGTCAGGAAGGGAGCCTTGCTGGTCCGCAGATACTGCGCGGCCTTCTTGCCATTGACCATGCTGCTCATACCAGAGCCCCCTCTTCCTTGGCAGCCCTGACGGAACCCACGGCCCCATCGCCAGCAGAGCGGCCTTCCACATACTTGACGCGGCTCATGTCCACGTTGTGATTGAGCACCTCGGCCAGGTGCATGATGGTGATCTTCTCACCACGCCGGTTGAAGCGGCCACCGATGTTCATCAGGCAGCCTGGATCGCAGGAGATGAGGACGCTGGCCTTGGTGCTGAGCACGTCATTGACTTTCTCGTCCACCATCTGCTTGGAGATCTCAGGCTCCTTCATGGAGAACATGCCGCCGAACCCGCAGCAGTTCTCGATGTGGGGCAAGGGGACCATGGTCAGGCCCTTGACGTGATCCAACAGAACGAATGGGCTGGTCCGCTCCCCCAGCAGCCGAGTCATGTGACAGGATCGGTGGTAGGTGGCCACAGCGTCGAGTTCGGCACCGGCATCAAGCACACCCAGCACCCGATAGAGGAACTGCGAGAACTCATAGGTCTTGTCAGCCATGGTCTGTGCCTTGGCCGCATAGACAGGGTCAGCCCGCAAATGGAAGGGCAGCTCCTTGAGCATATTCACGCAGGAGCCTGCCGGACCCACGATGTAGTCGGCATCCACGCTCAGCAGGGCGTCGACCTCATTGCGCATGACCTGCATGCTCTCTTTGACATACCCGCTGTTGAAAGTGGGCTGGGCGCAGCAGATCTGTTCCTTGGGTAGATAGGTGTCGCAGCCGAACCGCTCCAGCACCTCCACCATGGCCTTCCCCACGTTCGGAAACATGAGGTCCACCACGCAGGTGGAGAATATTACTACTTTCATTACCGCACCTCTCTACAACCTTGCACGCCAGGTCCGAACCATCTCCGGATCGTGGAGAAACCCAACATCACTTGAACCCCTAATCCTTCCAACACATCGCTGCCTTGCGACCGACCACGCCTATGCGGACACCGATGCGCAATCCCGAAAGGACCCATCATTATCATGGTCTCGACCTGGAATTCGCACCGTCGGGAATCGCCCACACTCAGCTTCCGAACGTGTGAGATTTACCACATATATGTTACCACGGCGGTCTGGGAATCCTGGGCATGTCAAGGATGGGAGGTGACTGGCCGATTCGCTACAGTGGAGTAAGACCCTACGCGGCCATTCTCGTGAAAGGGGCAATCAGCGCATGTCCAACCACCTGCAACTCCTCCTGCTCTATGCACCCGCCATCATCTTCGGCCTGCTCTTCCTCTGGGACCTGCACAAGGAGCCACGACAGTTCCGCAATGCCATCTGGCTCCTGCTCCTGCTGCTGACCCTGGGCGGAGCACTTCTTCTGCAGTTCGGGATGCGCTGGCTGATCCTGCCTCTGGTCATCCTGCTCATCCTCTCCCCCCTGCTGGTGATCTGCTTCCTGCTGGCCAACACGGTCATCGTCATCCGGCACGAGGGGGTCTCCCTGACCACTCTGCTGCCCGGACTGCTGGCGCTGGCCGTGGTGGCCTACATGATTCTTTCGCCCCTCCTGGCTGGATTCGGCGCCCCCTCATGGCTGCAGAAGCTGGCCGGGCTGATCGACCTGGAAGCCACCTGGTTCTTCTTCTCCTTCCTGGCCCTGCTGCTCTATTCCAACTTTTACAGGATGCTGCCCCGCAAGCGTCGCTACGACTACATCATCATCCATGGAGCCGGTTTGCGCGGCGAAGAGCCCACGCCTCTGCTCCGGGGACGGCTGGACAAGGCCGTAGACCTCTGGAAGCGACAGGGACGAAACGGGCGCTTTGTGGCCTCAGGCGGGCAGGGCCCAGACGAGGCTATCAGCGAGGCCAGGGCCATGGCTCAGTATCTGCGCAACTCCTGTGGGGTGCCGGCCGAGGCCATCATCATGGAGGACCGGTCGACCACGACCCTGGAGAACCTGCGCTACTCCAAGCAGATACTGGATGACCGCTACGAGATGGGCACCGGGCCAGAGCATTACAGGGTGGCCCTGGTCACCAGTGACTACCACGTCTTCCGAGCCAGCGAATACGCCAGCAAGGTCGGGCTGAACGCCGACGGAATCGGTTCGCACACCAAGGGCTACTACTGGCCGACTGCCTTCATCCGGGAGTTCGTGGCCATCACCCGCATGCACTGGTGGCCCTACCTGGTCCTTGCAATAGGCTGGGCCGTCTGGGTCGGCATCTCATTCCTGAATTGAAACCATTGCCTTTCGGAAGCAATCAGAGGTCATACAACCTGAACCTCGCCCTTATCCTGACGGGCCAGGCTGCGCTCCAGGAACGAGGCCACCAGGAGGATGCCCAGGACGATCAGAAAGACGAAGACGAAGGCCCAGACTGCTCCGAACTGGAAAGCCTGAGCGCCGGCATGAATTCCACTGGCCTTAGGCATACCCGTGATGATGGCGGCCAGAACGCCGGTCGAGGCGGCACCTGAATACTGCTGAAGGGTGTTGAAGAGCGCGTTGCCGTCGGGCACCAGTTTGGCTGGGATATGCTGCAGTCCGACCGTAAGCAGGTTGTTGAAGACGCAAGCCTGACCGACCATGTAGCAGGCGTAGAGAAGGACCATCAGCGGAACGGATAAGTGCCTGCTGAGGACCAGGAAACCTGAGGCCGAAAGGAAGAAGGCCGTGCTTCCCACCGCGAGCAGTCCACGCAGGCCATGGCCATCCAGATAGCCGCCTGTGATGGGCTGGCAGAGGGCCGAGAGCAGGCTTCCCGGCAGCAGAAGCAGGCCGGCCACGGTGGAGGTCTCCCCCAGGACGGACTGGGCCATGTTGGGCAGGACGAATGTCAGGCCAATCTGAACGAACTGGACAAGGAAGTAGAGGATCAGGGCCAGGGTGAAGGTACGGTTCCGAAAGACCGCGATGTCGATCAGCCTGTTGCTCTGGTGGGCAAGAGCCCAGACCCCTGCAACAAGGGCCAGGGCCCCGATAAACAAGGACAGCCAGGTTATAGGACCATGCACATCCAAGGTGCTCAGACCCATGGTCAGACCGGTCAGGAAAATGCCCAGAAGAAGGAACTGGAGCCAGGCGAAGGGACCGACGTGGGCGCTCTCCCTGTCAACCGAGATGAGGGCGATGAGCCCGAAGACCAGCTCGATGGGCAGCACGATCAGGAAGATGGCCCGCCAGGAAGAGGCTTGGATAACGGCTCCGCCGAAGGTCGGGCCCAGGGAGGGCGCCAGAGCCACCGCCATGCCGGCGCTGCCCACGTAGCGGCCCTGGATGTGAAGAGGAACCTTTTTCATAATCAGGGAAAAGACCAAGGGGAGGGCGATACCGGTGCTGATGCCCTGCAGGAGGCGCCCCGCCATAAGAACGGGAAAGCATGGGGCGAGAATGCACATCAGATCGCTGCCCAGGAATATTCCCACGCTGGTCAGAATCAATGCGCGGGTAGTGAATGAATGTTCCAGCCAGGCGGCCGCCAGAACCGTCAAGGCCACTACGAGCAGATAGCCGGTGGTCAGCCATTGGACCGTGCCCAGCCCGGTTTTGAAGTACCGGGTCATCTCCGGAAAGGTGACGTTGAGCGAGGTCTCCAAAAGGACCCCGCAGAAGGCGAGCCCGGCTGTGCCGGTAATCAGCAGTTTTGTTTTCTTATCAACATGGTCGACCATGGACCGTCCGCTCCTCACACATCAGACTGTTCGCATAGCCATCACCACGGATCCGTACGGCATGGCATCATCCGATGCCGCTCTCATTGCTGTTTACGCAACGGTTATAGCTCTCTGGCTGCGTTGATGACATCTTCCAAGCCGGATTCATACGCGACTTGAAGACCCAGACAGTGTAACACTCATAGGTGTACCAATCCGCGCCCGATCCCGACCCGAACAAGCTTGGGTAGAGTTGGTCACATGCAAATCGATATCGTTTCCGTCTTCCCCGAATATTTTGACGTAACCGGACTCAGTCTGCTGGGCAAGGCCCAGGAGAAGGGCCTGGTGACCATACGTGCCCACAATCTGCGCGATTGGACCCATGACGTGCATCACTCGGTGGATGACACTCCGGTGGGCGGCGGAGCGGGCATGGTGATGAAACCCGAAGTCTGGGGCCGATGCCTGGACGATTTATTGAACGTTCCAGACGGATCGGCTCTGCAACAACCCACCACCGACCAAACAGCCGACACTGCCGATGCCGAAGAACGAAAAGAAGCAAGGAAGAGTTCCGGCGACGAAAGCTACGGCATAGCATCCGAGGCAGATTCATCTGCAGACAACCACGAGGCCGGCGCGGCCAAACCAGTCCTGATCTTCCCCAACCCATCCGCTCCCCTGTTCACCCAGGCCGACGCGACCGAGCTGTCACGGGCGAAGAGGCTGGTATTCGGCTGCGGCCGCTACGAAGGGTATGACGCACGCATCCCCGTCTACTACCGGAATCAGGGGGTCGACGTCAGAGAGTATTCCATCGGCGACTACGTGCTCAATGGAGGCGAGGTGGCCGTCTCGGTCATGCTGGAGGCCATCACCCGGCTCCTGCCCGGCTTCATGGGCAATCCTGAATCCATCGTGCAGGAGTCCTACACCGGGGATGAGCCGCTGCTGGAATATCGCCAGTACACGCGTCCCACCACCTGGCGTGGCATGGCCGTGCCCGAGATACTGACCAGCGGTGACCACGGAAAGGTGGACCGTTTCCGGCGCGACGAGGCCATCAGGCGAACCAGTCGAATCCGTCCCGATCTGATTGCCCGATTGGACTGCTCCGCCCTTGATAAGCAAGACCGTCGTCTCTTGGAGGACCTGGGCTGGGACATGCAGGAAACCCATCCAAGACCTCTGGATCAACCATCTGGTCGATCAACCCTAAAACGCAGCGATAATCAGCGGGCCGTCAGATAGTAGACTGCTGTTTCCCCATAGGTACGAGCCTGATCAATGGCCCATCCGTCAGGAGCCGTGGGCGGCGGGGTGCGTGTCGATCGCTCCAGAACGATCATGCCTCCATCGTCCACCATTTCTCGACCGGTCAGGCCGGTCATGATGCTTTGGCAGTCCGCAGTCGACAGGTCATAAGGCGGGTCCATGAAGACCAGGTCGAAGCAGGCCTCGGACAGACCTGCATCCTCATGACCGGAGGAGAGGGGACGAACAAAGCGCTCGGCACGGTTTCTGCTGACGCGAATGTCCATGGCTGAATCCCAGGCCGGATGGTGACGCAGCCCGGCGGCTGAGCGTGACAGCAGTCCGGCGACACGACCGGAAGACTCCACAGCCACCAGGCTCTGGGCACCGCGGGAAAGAGCCTCGAATCCCAAGGCCCCCGTGCCGGCGAACAGGTCCAGGACCCGAGCACCGGACAGCAGGCCTTCGGACTCCAGATGGGAGAAAATGGCCTCCTTGGTCCGATCGGTGGTGGGCCGGGTGCCCTTGAGGGCTGCGGGAATGGGGAATCCCTTGAAGCGGCCGGCGATGATGTGCATATGGTCCGTTGTCCTTTCAGCTGGAGACCAGAAAACCTTCGTTGCCCCTCATGAAGTCCAGGACGGCGCCAGCCAGCTCGGGCTGCCCGGCCAGGGTGGGATCGGACTCCAGGAGTTGGCCCGCCTGGGTTCGAGCACGGGCGATCATAGGTGCGTCGGTGACCACCCGCAGAAGCTTCAGCGAGGAATGACCGCCGGATTGGGCATCGCCCAGCACGTCGCCGGCTCCCCTGATGCGTATGTCCTCCTCGGCGATTTTGGCCCCGTCAGTGGTGCCGCGGATGACATTAAGCCGCTCTGCAGCCGGGGAATCCGCAGGGGCGCGTGAGATCAGGAAGGCCCAGGAGTCTGTGCCGCCGCGCCCCACTCTGCCGCGCAGCTGATGAAGCTGGGAGAGTCCGAACCGATCGGCATCGAAGATGACAATGCAGGAGGCTTGGGGCACATCCACCCCCACCTCCACCACAGTGGTGGCCACCAGCAAGGGCGTGCGGCCCGAGGCAAAGTCAGCCATGACGGCGTTCTTGGTGGCATCGTCGTCTCGCCCGGTCAGCGTGGCCATGGCGATGCCCTGGAACTGCGGCAGGGCGGCCAGTCGCTGACTCATTTCAGCCACCGAATGCAGTGGCGGACGCTGGCCGTCACCTTGGCCCTCCTCAACCAGCAGTTCAGGCTGGGAGTCAGACCCACCGGATTGACCGGGGCGGTCTGAGGAGGCCGAAGGATCGTCTTCATCATCAATACGGGCACAGATCACGTAGGCCCTCTCCCCAGCCTCGATCCGTCGACGCAGGTGCAGGAACATGGCGCCCATGGTCGCTCCGTCAGACTCGTCGATGACGTGCGTGCGGACTGGCTTGCGGTTGCTGGGCAGCTCGGTCAGGGCGGAGATGTCCAGATCGCCGAACCAGGTCATGGCGGCTGTACGCGGGATGGGCGTAGCGGTCATGATCAGCAGGTGGGGAACTCGCTCGGATTTGCGACGTAGCTCCTCGCGCTGCTCAACCCCGAAACGATGCTGCTCGTCTATAACGGTCAAGGCCAGGTTGGGAGCCTGGAAGGTCTTGGAGAAGGCCGCGTGGGTGGCGATGACGATGCAGGGACGGCCCGAGGCTGAAACAGCCAGGGCGGAGCGGCGCTGTGCCAGTCTCATACCTCCGGTCAGCAGTACCAGAGGCAGGACCAGCTGATCCGTCATACGGATCATGGTGACGTTATCCACAGGCTTATGGCGGCCCGCTACGGCAGTGGCGGTCACATCGGTGCCCATGGCCTTGAGCATGGCGCCGATGGAGGCGTAGTGCTGCTCGGCCAGCACCTGGGTAGGAGCCACCAAGACAGCCTGATGGCCAGCCTGGACCGCCTGAAGCATGGCCGCCAGAGCCACCACGGTCTTGCCGGAGCCAACCTCGCCCTGCAGAAGCCGCTGCATGGGCTGATCCTTGGCCATGTCGACACCGATATCATTGATGACCTGACGCTGGCCATCGGTCAACTGAAATGGCAGAGAGTCGATGAAACGGGCAGGCAGGGTGTCTGGACGGTCGGCACCCGAATCCGCGCATGGATAAGTGGGCTGTTGCTGGGTCTGTCGGCGGGTCTGCAGAAGGGCTGTCTGCGAAACGAAGGCCTCCTCATAGCGCAGGGTCTTGCGTGCCGCAGCGAAGTCGTCAGGGCTGTCGGGCGCATGCATGCCCAGCAGGGCACGGGCACGATGCATCAGCCCTTGGTCGACACGGACCTGCTCGGGCAGCACATCGGGTATGGACCGACCCAACGCTTCTGGATTGATGCAGATCTCAGCACTGGGCGGCTCCTCTTCTGCAGCACCGGCCCCAGGAGTAGGGTCAGATGCATCATCGGCCTGGGCCAGCAGACGCAGAAAACCCAGAATGACATCGTGAATATGGTCCGAGGAGATGCGGGAACTGGCGTGATAGACCGGTCGCGGCCGACGGACCCGCTCCAGAGCCTCGTCAAGGCTGGCCGCATCAGGCCGGGAAGCGTCCGCAGAAACCTCCTGATCAGCATCGGCGACAACCAGGGTCTCAGGATGGGTGAACTGGAGCTGGTCCATGTAGACACCGGGCTCGCCGGCCACGACCAGATACGCCCCCACCTGCAGCCGACGGACCATCCAGTCCATATAGGGCTTCTTATGAGAGAAGAAAACCAGCCTGACCGACAGCGGAGTGCCGCCCCGACCGCTGACGAAGGATGCATCATCCACCATCACGTCCAGCCGGAAGCCCCGGTGACCGCTCAGAGGCACTAGACGCACCTGGTCCACCCGGGCGGCGAAGGCACAGGGCTGGCCAAGACGAATGCCGGCAATAGTGGTGATCTGCATGGGATCGGTAATGCGGAAAGGATAATAGGTCAGCGCATCCCCGACCGTGACCACGCCCAGAGCCTTGAGAGCGCTCACCCGACGCCTGTTGGCCACCAGCGAGGCCACGGTGCTGTGCAGACCTACACGAGCCACTGCCGACATACCCGATCACCTCCCGCAAGCGCCGACCATCATCCCTCAGGATGACAAGAACCCCCGGAGCTTATGCCCCCGGGGGTCCAAATACGACCGACGAACCGCACTCAGGCGGCGATGCGCTGCACCTTGCCGGCCTTGAGGCACTTGACGCAGACGCGCAGACGCACGTTCTGGCCATCGACGGTGGTGTGCACCGACTGCAGGTTGGGGCGGAAGATGCGCTTGTTCCGGATATGCGAATGAGAAACACTGTAACCGGTCTGCGGGCCCTTGCCGCACACCGCGCAACGAGCTGCCATGATGACTTCCTTTACGTTGTTTTCCAAGTCGTCCCAGGTGTTCCGACCCGCAGCACAAGGCCACGGATGAACACACAACTTTGTTAGACTACTACATTCAGCCAAGTAAGGCAAATCAGCAGCCTCAGGCACGGGGAGGCTTGCGGAAGATGCCGATCAGAGACTGGAGCACCCCGCAGAAAACCCCGCCGATGATCCAGATGGCCCAGAATGGGATCCGCCAACCGAAGAGGTTGTCATAATTGCCCGAGAAGAGCATGGTCAGGGCCACCAGCGTGCAAAGGCCCATGACGGTTCCGCTGATGGCATTGCTTACCCGGTGCTCGTAACGATAGGTATCCCAGCGACCGTCATCGACGGAATCAACCTGCCTGTTGTAGGCGCGTAGATTCATCATCCTGTGGCTTGTTCCCGCATGGACCAGCAGAAAGACCCCCAGAGCCAGAAGAAGGAAGAAGACAAACCCTCTGACTTGATCGGACCAGTCCCAGATCAGGTATCCGGCAGAGTTGATCCCCACATCCAGAAGCACGACAGCCAAACCGCAGACCAACTCCCAGGTAGTCTGCCGATAAACTCGCGAGCGCTCCTCATCGGTATAGAAATCCGCCACATAAGGATGCCTGCGGCGAAAGTCCTTCCTGGTGGAAACCGCCGGTATAAGACAGGCCAGGCCCAGGACGATGCCAATCATCAGAGCAAGGAAGGCCAAACCATTCTGCGTGTCGGTCGGCTGGTTGGCTCCGGCGAAGAGACCGCCGAAAGCCAGTCCCAGCATAATGAGGGCGATGCCGAAAGCCATGCGCAGACTGTAGGCATTGCTGAAGGATGCGTAGCCGGTCACGTCTTCCATAGCAGATTGGACAGGCGGCATAGTCGCATGGGTTGGCGGAGTCGTCTGGGTGGTTTCCTGATGGTCCGGCTTGGATGCACGCTGCCCGGAACCCGGATGCCGAACATCGCCCAGGACCAGGTCATCAAGGGTGCAGCCGAAGAGGTCACAGATGGCCAGGAGCTTGTCCATCTCAGGATATGCCTTGTCCGACTCCCACTTGGACACCGCCTGACGGGACACCCCCACCAGCATGGCCAGCTGCTCCTGAGTCATGTTGCGCTGCGAACGCAGATACTGCACGTTGGTTCTGAAACTCATATTGTTCTTTCTCCCGATCGGCAGATTGCCGATTCAACCAGCAACGAGGCCATGATGAAACGTGCGGGGCTCCGACCGCCACCAGCTTTGGGTTGCACCCGGCGAAGACACCGATATTTTCCGTCAACCGACGGTTGCATCCTTGCAATTCCAAGGAAATAAGCAATCACCGAATCCCTGTCATCCTGATGACGACCCGCCCATAAATCCCCCTTCTGGCAAGAGATACGACCCCCTACGTTTACGATACATATCTTTCAGAAGCAAAGGCGAATTCTGTGGATTCCACCCTGAACCGTCCCCGATTCGACCCTGAAAACACCCTGACGGGAGCTCTTGCCATGGTCTTATAGAAGAAGAGACCAGGCAGGCGACGACCGAAAGGAAGGCAAGGATGCGGCATCAGGCGGCAAAGGATCCATACGCGCAGACCCCACTCATTCTGGACAAGATCTCCTACGACTACGGAAGGCGGCAGAAGCAGGGCGCCCGAGTGCTGGACGAGATCAGCCTGGAATGTCAGGCGGGGACCTGGACGGCCATCATGGGTCCTTCAGGCGCCGGCAAATCGACCCTCCTCTATTGCGCCGCGGGTCTGCTCCAGGTCAGACAGGGCAGAGTGGCCATCGCCGGGGAGGACCTGACGCGAATGAAAGAGAAGGAGCTGACCCGACTCCGGCGCGACCATATCGGCTTCGTCTTCCAGGACTACAACCTGGTGAACGCCTTCACCTGCCTGCAAAACACCATGCTGTCCAGCCTCTTCGGCGGCAGGAAAATCTCCACCCAAGCGGCCCTGTCTGCCCTGTCCAACGTCGGATTGGAGGGATATGCCAACACCTATCCGGCAGACATGAGCGGAGGCCAGCAGCAGCGCGTGGCCATCGCCAGGTCCCTGGCCGCAAGTCCGGAAATCATCATGGCCGACGAGCCCACCGGCGCCCTGGATACCCATAGTTCACGGGAGGTCATGGACCTCTTCGAACTGGCCGTCCGAAGCGGCCAGACCATCCTCATGGTGACCCACGACCCCAACGTAGCCGCCAGGGCCCACCGGGTCATCTTCCTCCAGGATGGGCGCATTCAGGCAGCTTGCCCGGGCGGAGACCCGCAGACCATAGCCCAGCAGCTGGCCAGCATGGATGCCGTTCCAGACCAGGAGGCCTTCAGCCCTCCCCTGGCAGTTCCATCCGATCAGCCTCGGTGATGGTCCGGATTTCCCGGCAGGGCACGCCCACGGCCAGGGAGCCGGGCGCAATGTCATGGGTGACCACGGATCCTGCCCCGATGACCGCACCATCGCCGATGGTCACTCCCCCGGCCACAGTCACGTTTGATGCCAGCCAGCAGTTCGATCCGATGGTGATCGGAGCGCCCAACTCGTAGTCGTAGAGGGAGCCATCCTCATGGCGCCTCAGATTCCGCTCCTGCCACCGCAGGGGATGCAGTGGGGTGGCCAGGGTGACATTGGGGCCGATCATCACATCGTCGCCGATCTGCACCGGGCAGGTATCCAGAACAGTGAAGTTGAAATTGGCGAAGATGCGCGAGCCAAGCTTGGTGAAGCACCCATAGTCGAAGTAGATAGGCCCCATAAAGTCGACGTCCTGGCCATGCTCGGGCACCAGATCGTCCAGAAGCCGGCTGCGCAGATCCAGCTCCTGCTCAGAAGACGCGTTGAAAAGACGGCAAAGTTCGTGGGCCTTGACCCGCAGCTGGCCCAGTTCGGGGTCCGAGGCATCATAGAGCTCGCCGGCAAGCATCCGCTCCCTCTGCGAGCGCCAAGTCCCTTTACCGGCTCCGCCAGCCGAATCTGTCAGTTTTGAATCTTTGTCCATAGTCATCCAATCATTCCCGCGTCACTTCACTGTCACTGCTATAAGTTTGTACTGCTTGCAGATGCCCTATCCATGTAATCGTCTGGGTCAGACAGCCGACAGCCACACGTACATTCGTCATCCGGTTGCGGACATACGTTCACTCCCCGGGTCAAGCTTGGTAGATTGGAGGCAGCTGAGGACCATGGCGAGGAGGAAGCATGCGGTATGAGGTGAGCGAGACCATCCCCGATGATGCCAGGGCCATTCGTACGGCCGTATTCGTGGAGGAGCAGGGCTTTCACAATGAGTTCGACCAAACCGACGATGCCAGCCTTCATATCGTGGCCTATGACGGGGATGAACCAGTCGGGGTGTGTCGGATCTTCCTCGACGGTGGCAAGACATGGACCCTTGGCCGGTTGGCGGTTCTGAAGCCCTACCGCGGCCAGCATCTGGGTGCCGATTTGGTAGGCAGGGCCGAGGAAACCGCTCGGAGCCACGGCGCCGACCGGCTCACGCTCCACGCCCAGGAACGGGTGGCGGGCTTCTATAGGTCTTTAGGATATAGGGACATGGGCATTCACGACCAGGACGAGGGATGCCCGCACATGTGGATGGACAAGCCCCTGACGGACAGCACCGGAAACGAGCCGGAGGACCAGGCCTCATGAATCCGACCGTCGATTTTGCCAGCACGAGCATCGCAAGCGTCAATCCGGACAAGGATCCCATGGGGAGGTCCGAACAGGCCATCTCCAGCTTCAGCGATGCCGTCATCTACTGGTTCCGCCAGAATTTCGGAAAAATCATCCTTCTGATCGTCGTGGCTGTCTGCGCTGCCTTGATCTCCAAGATCGTAGCGGCGGCCATGCGGCGTGCCCTGGAACGGACCAACCTGCCCAGTGCTTCCATCTTCGTCAACATCGTCCGCGCCCTGATCTGGATCTTCGCTGCTGCCACAGTCCTGCAACCCGTCTTCGGGATCAACCCATCCACAGTGGTCGCCGCCCTGGGCGTCAGCGGCCTGGCGCTCTCCTTCGGATTGAAGGATACAATTGCCAACATCGTCGGCGGCTTCGGACTGATGGTCAGCAAGGTGGTCCAGCCCGGCGACATCATCACCATCCAGGGCACCACCGGAACCGTCCGCGACGTGACCTGGCGCCATACCATCGTCATCGACAGGACCGGCAACCAACTGCTGATCCCCAACTCCATCCTCAACACCACGGCGCTTGAGAAAATCACCGAGGCCGGCGAGGCCGCCACCACCGTTCCCTTCACCCTGCGAGGGGATGCCGATATGGCCAAGTCCTCCCGTTCCATTGCACAGGTGGTTGCCCAGGCAACCAAGGGCATGGCCATGCCTACCAACCCGCCCATTGTCCAACTTCAGGGCTTCACCCCCTATGGCATCAAGGGACAGGTGGTCATGTTCGCCAAGCAGGGTGTGATCGCCGCCGATATGCAGGATGCCGCCACCCGCGCTCTGGCCGGCCAGGACTACCTGGTCCAGGAGGCGGAGCTCCAAACAAAAGACATTGAGCATTAGCCGGATGATCTTCTCATCCTTGGGGAGAAATGCAAAAGCGGCATCCCCCCTTTTGTCAGAAGCGTCAAATTCCGCAAGCAGCTCCAGCGTCAGGCCGATACACCCTCAATCAGATCGGTGATCAGATCGGTGTAGGTGATCCCTGTGGCTTCCCAGGCCTTGGCATACATGGAGATAGGCGTAAAGCCAGGCATGGTGTTGATTTCGTTGACGATGACCCTGCCCTCGGGTGTCACAAAGCAGTCGACACGGCTCAGACCGGCGCCGTCCACGGTTCTGAAGGCCTTGGCAGCCAGGTCGCGAACCTTCTGAAGAGTCTCCTCTGGCAGGTTCGCGGGGACCTCCACGTGGGAGGCGGAGGAGTCCACGTATTTGCTGTCGAAATCGTAGAAGGCCTCGTCCTGATCATCCTTGTCCAGCACCACCTCGCCAGGCCAGGCAGTACGGGGCTTTCTGTCCTTGCTTGAGGCGAGCACGGCGCACTCAATCTCCCGCCCTTCAATGCCCTCCTCTATCAGGACCCGCCAGTCATGCTTTGCAGCCTCGGCGACCGCAGCAGCCAGGGCTTCGCCTTCGGGCTCTTCCACCTTGACCACGCCAAAGCTGGATCCTGCGCGGGAGGGCTTGACGAAGAGCGGGTAATGCAGCTCCGCCTTCTCCACAGCAGCCAGCAGGTCGGCCCCGGACCGCTGTTCACGGGAGTCAATGGTGATGCCCGGAGCCACAGGTATGCCGGCTTGGCTGAGCAAAATCTTGGTATAGTGCTTGTCCATGCATGCGGCAGAGGCGAAGACCCCGCACCCGACGTAGGGCAGACCCATCATTTCAAGCAGGCCCTGCAGGGTGCCGTCCTCACCGTAAGGGCCGTGGAGCACCGGGAAAACCGCGTCCACATGCCCCAAAGGCTCCAAGGACCCGACGGACCTGGAAGGCTCGGATCCAGAGACCAGGTCGTCATGGTCGCCGATCAGAAACCCATCCCTGCCACGGGCCATGTCGAGGATGATCGGACGGCTGCCTTCGGTTATCTGCACGGTTGGCAGACTGGCATCGCCCAGACCCCACTGCCTGGGATCCTGGCCGCCGATGGTCCATCGGCCATCCTTGGTGATGCCGATGGGGATGGGCTCATATCGGTCGGTATCGATGGCATTGAGCACACCGGCCGCCGACACGCAGGATATGGAATGTTCGTCGGCACGTCCGCCATAGAGCACCACAACACGTTTCCTGACCATCATCCCTCGGCTTTCCTCATCCTGGACATGATTTTCAACCTCATGCACCTGCCCGGGCAGATACATCATTCAAGACAGCAGAATATCCCCTTGCCAGGTGGCAAGGCCCGGACACAGTCGCTCATCCACAAGCTTGGCACGAACACAGGCATAACAGGGCCAATACAGCAGTCAGACAAGCCAGGCGCACATCCTGATCCGGAAACCATTCATCGCCGATCAAAAGGTTGATAGCGCACGCTTCACAGCCTTCGTACACCCTCTATAACCCTCAGGATTTTCTGATGGTCGTCAGACTCATTCTGCAGTGATCTGCCCGCCGAACAGCTCATCGATCATGCCCCGGCAGCTCAGTCCCTGATCCAGCACATGGCTCATGGCCGTAGCCAGCGGGGTCGCCACCTGGTAGCGCTTGCCCAGAGCGACGACAGCATCGGTGGTGGGTACGCCCTCGGCGACACCCTTGCTGACGCGAGTGGCTTCCTCGATGCTTTTGCCCTGGCCCAGATTGAAGCCAAAAGTATAGTTCCTGCTCAGGGACGACCCGCAGGTAGCCACCAGGTCGCCGACCCCGGCAAGGCCAGCGAAGGTCTTGGACTTGGCACCGCAAGCCTCCCCCAAGGCAGTGAGCTCAGCCAGACCCCTGGCCTGGATCATGGCGGCCGTATTCTCCCCGAACCCAGCCCCCCGTGACATCCCGACGGCCAGCGCAGTGACGTTCTTCAGCGACCCGCACATTTCCAGGCCAATCACATCGTCCGAGACGAAGGCCTTGAAATAGTCGGTCGTGCAGGCACGGGCTACTTTCATGGCAGTATCAGCATCCGCGCTGGCGACCACAGTGGCGCTCGGTTCGCGGGCAGCCACCTCCTTGCTCAGATTGGGGCCGGAAACGGCCGCAAATCTGACAGGGTCCAGATCAAGCGTCTGGCAAACCACCTGATCCATCCGCCTGTCGGTGCCCCGTTCGATCCCCTTCATCAGGGAAACTGCGATGGCATCATGACCCAGCAGACCCTTGAATTGCGTCAAGGCCTCACAGGCATGCTGAGCGGCTATGGCAACGACCACGATTTCCGCCCCCGAGACGGCCCCGGCCCGGTCACCTTCAGCGGTGATGGCATCAGGCAGCCTCTTCACGTTCGGCAGACGGCGAGTATTCGAATGTTGACTGTTGATTTCGCCCACGACATCCGGGTCGATGTCCCACATGACCACCTGATTGCCTGCATCAGCCAATACCTGGGCAAAAGCGGTTCCCCATGCGCCTGCTCCCAATACCGCGATCTTCGTCATCATTCTCCTTTGCATAATGCCGTGCGCACGGGAACGCCGACCAGCAGCCTCATTCTTGTCTCTACCATCCTATGACACCGCCGCCGGACAGTGGGAATTGGAGGTGGGTTCCAGCCTTATTGCTCGCTTCTGGGCCGACGGGTCATGGTCACGTAATCGAAGTATCCAGCCGCCGGAGGTTCCTCGCCACGGATCTCGGCCATGACCTCCTCCATCCTGTTGCGCAGGCGGACGCAGAGGAGATGCACGGACTGCTTGGGAGGTTCAGCACCCCACTGACCCACGTCTTCCAGAAGGTCGGAATAGTCAAGGAGCCGGTCATAGCACATGACCACGTTCTTCCGAGGCCAGGGCCACTTGTGATTGATCGAAGCCGCCCCCCAGGTGATGCTGGGATAAAGAGGGACCATGCGACCCAACTGCCGCGAAGCCTCCAAGGCGATGAATCCGACCCCGGGCTTGAGCGACATGGGCCACTTCAGGGGGTCACGGGTCACGGTCCCCTCGGGCCAGATGGTCAGCGGCCTGCCCGAGGTGATGATGCTGATCGACTCCTCCTCGATCGACCTGGCCTTGCCGGACTTGCGCTCCACCGGCTGCATGCCCACCATGCGAAACCAGCTGCCGATAAGGGGCCAATGGGCCATCTCGGCCTTGGCCATATAGCGGGGACGACGACCCAGGTGGAAGAGGGCCATCATGGGGATGAAAACGTCGAACTGGGTCACATGGGTGGCTGCAGTGATGAAAGGACCGGTCTGCGGCACCTGCTCCAGCCCCCAGGCATAGACCCGGCAGGAGTCACGCACCACCTGGGAGACCCCGCGCAATAGACGGGTGGTCCCCACAGGGTGCTGACCGTCTATCTCGTCCAGGGCCGGCGTGCGATGTCCAGTGGGATAGTAGCGGGTCGGATCCACCAGACTGTGCCGTTGGGCCAGCAGGGCCACCTGCCGGTCGGACAGGGCAGGCACCGCAGACCGGGGGGAGGGTTTGCCTTTGGAAGCCATCTATGTCTGCCGGATCAGTCGATCTGCGCGTCCAGGGCCAGCAGCTTGTCGCGGAAGTCCTCGTAACCGCGGTCGATCAGGGAGATGCCGTGGACGGTGGAGGGGCCGGAGGCCGTCAGTGCGGCGATCAGGTGGCTGAAGCCGCCACGCAGGTCGGGCACATCGATGTCCTGGCCGGTCAGCGGGGTGGGCCCGAAGATGACCGCCGAGTGGTTGAAGTTGCGCTGCTGGAAGCGGCAGGGCAGGGATCCCAGGCACTCCTTGTAGAGCTGGATGGTGGCGCCCATCTGAATAAGCGGCTTGGTGAAGCCGAAGCGATTCTCGTAGACGGTCTCGTGAACGATGGAAAGACCCTTGGCCTGAGTGAGGGCCACCACCAGGGGCTGCTGCCAGTCTGTCATGAATCCGGGGTGCACGTCGGTCTCGATGGCCACGGGCCGCAGGTCGCCGCCCGGATGCCAGAAGCGGATGCCGTCGTCGCGCACGTCGAACTGGCCGCCGATCTTGCGGAAGACGTTCAGGTAGGTCATCATGTCGGGCTGGTGGGCGCCCTTGACCATGATGTCGCCATGGGTGGCCAGGGCGGCGGAAGCCCAGGAGGCGGCTTCGATCCGGTCGGGCAGGGAGGTATGGGTGAACCCCTTCAGGGAGGGCACACCCTCGATGCGGATGGTCCTGTCCACGTCCACGGAGATTTGCGCGCCCATCTTCTGCAGAACCGCCACCAGGTCCATGATTTCGGGCTCGGTAGCCGCGCCTGACAGCTCGGTACGCCCCTCGGCCAGGACTGCCGCCAACAGGGTCTGCTCCGTTGCGCCCACCGAGGGGTAGGGCAGGTGGATCTTGGCCCCATGCAGGCCGTCCGGCGCTGTGATGTGGATGCCGGACTCATGCTCCTTGTCGACATTGGCCCCCAGCTTGCGCAGGGTCTCCAGATGGAAGTCGATGGGTCTGCTGCCGATTCGGCAGCCGCCCAGAACGGGGATGAACGCCTCCCCCATCCGGTGCAGGAGCGGCCCGGAGAAGAGGATGGGTATGCGGGAAGAGCCCGACAGGGTGTCCACATCGGCCACATCGGCCAGCTCCACATGGCTGGCGTCGATGGTGACCACGCCCTCCTGCGGACGGACGTCCACCTTGACACCGTGAAGCCTCAGCAGGTCCGAGACCACCTGGACATCGCGGATTACAGGCACATTCTTGAGTACCGAGACACCCGGAGCCAAAAGGGCGGCCACCATGGCCTTACTGACGAAGTTCTTGGCCCCGCGGACCTGTATGGTGCCATGCAGGGGCCTGCCGCCCACCACATGCAGCACATCATCCTGTGTATTCACCTTGGGCATTTATCGGCTTCTTTCTCGTATCCGCTCAGAGCCGGGCTTTGGCACATCATCGGCCCTTATTGCAAGTCTGCCACAGGGGGTGTGGGGACACCGTGAATTGTCGCCTCAGGCATAGAGCGTCCACCCTGTCAGATACCGGTCAGGCGCCGGCTGAACCGAAGGGGGTCAGCATGGTGAAGCCCATGATCAGCAGCAGCATGATGAAGAATGGGCAGGCCCAGGCGCCATAGACGTTCGTATAGGTGCGGTTTTCCCGCAGAAAAGCGACAATCCGATGGCGACCCAGGTAAAGGACCAGGACGGCTGCCAGCATGCCTGCCAGCATCATGAGCACGTTGATGTAGGAGGACATATTGTCGCTCATAAACCCGAGAAGGAGTTCCAGCCCGTCGCTGACGACCAGATTGTTGAACACGTGCAGAGCTATTGACCAGAAGATGGAGTATTCGCAGGCCAGATAGCCTAGGAGCAGACCCATGATGAAAGCGAAGAACCCCTGGCCAAGGTCGCCATGGAAGAAGCCGAACATGACCGCAGAGGTGACGATGGCGAAGACGTGGCCGTAGGGCTTCAGCGCGTGCAGGATGGCACCTCTGAAGACCAGCTCCTCGATGACCGGGGCCAGCAGGCTGACGTATATAAACATGGGAATGGTACCCGAGGCCTGCTGAATCTGCTCGGTCGTGGTCCAGGACTGCTGCACTCCCAACCGCGCCGCGGTCCAATCCATGCCCGACTGATACCAGTCGGCCAGAGTCTGCCCGGTCAGCGTCAGTGCAAAGCATCCCAGCAGAACCTGCCATGTCATGGGATGCAGATCAGTGTGGAAGATGCCCGTAGGGCCGGAATCGCAGATCTGCCGGCGTCGTGTGAAAACCAGGAAGCAGAGGCCTGTGCAGGCGGCGATCAGATTGATGATGCCCCCATACTCCTTGTCGGCATGGCTCATCACATATATAAATCCGGAGTGGGCAGGCACCGGATCAAACACGGCATTCCACTCCATCTGAGCCAGGACACCGAACAGAAGGCCGACGCTGTTGATGATAAGCAGGTAGACCAGCAGCAGGGCGGCCTGACGGTTGAGCATGCCCCTGGCCGCACTCATCCATGCGCGATCCGCCGTGCCTTGTCTGGGCTTCTGAGTCTGCCCGGTCCCTGACGCGTCGGCCGCCGTCGCTGTCTGCCCCATCTCACCATGCCCTTTCACGATCCTCTGCAGGTTTGGCCATCCGGCATTGACCTCCAGCTGGTCCAAGTCTACGCCACCACCGGCAGCACCCATACGTCACGCGCTAGAGCAGACCGGGCACGAACTTGAAGACCGTCAGCAGCAGGCAGAGCAGCAGATAGAGCAGGAACCAGGGCTGCCTCCAGGAAACGTACGTTCCCTTAGGGGCCCGATAGCGCCGCCGGTAGTCCAAGAGGCTGGCGCGGCGCAGAAAGAACATGACCAACCCAGCCAGAACCAAGACGAGTGCCACTGCCAAAATCGACAGACGGGCGGTTCGCGGGGCGCTCATCAGATACCGGTTGGGCAGGCCACTGAAGAGCAGATCGCCGACCACACGGGCTCCGATGGCCCAGATCAGACCATACTCCAGGGAGCAGTATCCCAGTGCCAGCCCCAGCAGGAAGATCCAAAGACCAGAGACCGGATCACACTGGAGCAGGGCGCAGAGCAGGGATGCGGTCAGGATGGCAAAGACTCGACCAAACCGACGCAGTCCGTTAAGGATGATGCCACGGAACACCAGCTCCTCAGCCAAGGGAACAGCCAATAGCGCGTACAGGGCCATCATCGGCGAGGAGGCGCCCGTGACCAGCAGACTGCGCGAAGCCAGGGAGGGGATGTGCAGAAGCAGGCAGAAGTGGTTGAAGAACTTGTTCAGTTCATGGACCATCCCCTGGCCCAGCAGGAGCACCGCCACAAGGGCCAGCAGAGCCGCCACCGTCATTCTTCTATCTGTGCGCCAGTGGACGGCGTCCTGTCCTCGCTGATCCTCGCCTCGAATAACGCTCCACTCTGAAATACAGGCATAGGTCAGCGCCAGCAGGACCGACAGTAGGGTAATTCCATCGGACAGGAAGGCTATGGATCCGGGGTCTTTGACCTGCTCCATGATGACAGGCAGAATCATCCCTGAACCGACCATGAGCACCAGAACCGATATGGCCAGGTAGACGAAGGCGAAGGCGGCCTGGCCATTGACGGCATGGAGGACCCCCGAACTGGCTGTGTAGGTGGCGGACTTTTTGGCAGTGGGTTTGGCCGCAACTGCAGCAGCTGGCGTGGCAGCGTCGAGTTCACTCGGAACAACGATCGGCCGCGAATCGGCCGGCGCCGGTCGGCCTGCTCCTACGACGGGTTCTGCAGAAGAGTTGGAAACGACCCTGGGGGCTGCCGACTCGACTGAAGGACGGGTGCGGTTACGAACAGACCGCCGCTTGGACAACCGACGGGCTCCTCCACTCCTTTTACGACCTCTGGTGGAGAGGCCCAGATGAGGACCATGCGAAGAGCCGGACGGCTTGGTTGCGTCCGTCGTTGCGGCCTTGGCAGCCACAGCAGCTGCAGCAGCCTCGGCAGCCTTGGCCGCGAGAGCCACCGAAGCACCTGGAGAAGATACGGACGTCGGTGAAGATGCAAACTGAACGACCGACTGCGTCCCTGAAGCTGCATTCGCAGCATCGGAAGATTCAGAAACGGCAGGCTGAACGGCAATGCCTTCTTGGCCGGTCTGCACGGGCTGACCGGCATGATCCTTCTGCGCGAGCGCCGGCCCCTGTCCCCCGATAGCCTTTGAGGAAACGACCCGACCACCGGTGCCGTCACTGGCGACTGCAGCGGGCTGGGCAACTACCCGTGGAGTCGAACAGACACGACGCCCCTGGTGCTCGGCCTCGCTGGCCACGGATTGTGCAGCGGCATCGCTCTGTCCTGGAGCCGAGGAACCGGTGACCAGGGAATTCCAGTCCGCATCCGAACGACGGACAACGACTGGCCGATCGGCGAATACCACGGGAGTCGCAGGCGCAGAGACCTCCGGACTCGGTTTCGCAGACATCGAAGCCTGAGAGCCGGAGGCCGAGGGCGCCTCGGCTGTAATCACCGACTTGGGTTCGGCTGTTTTGACTCCGGAAGGAGCGGGAGCGGAAGCTTTTGATGACTCCTGCTCAACCTTGGAAGGTGCCAGGACAGCTGAATCGACAGCATTGGCAGACGATGCGGAAGCTGCAGGTTTGCCTGCACGGGTGCTTGTGGACGGCTTACGACGCTTGGGCATATTCCAAGAGAAGACCGGGCCTTTGTTCGTCTCGGGCCTGGTCCAGGACCAAACGACCTTGACTGCAGGCTTCTCCTGCTGTGCCGAGGTCCCTGAGACCGTCCCGGTGGCCTTGGAAGCCTCCAGCTCTCGGCGAACCACCACACGCCGCGGGGATGGCTCTTGGCCGGAATCCTTTCCGCCCTGCCCGTCAACCGGCAGGTCTGCCGGAGGAAATGCGCGAACTTCCGGTTGACTGGCCATGGTGACCGAGTTCAAAAAATCATAGGATCCGGGAAGCACCGAGGGTCGTTCACCAACTGGCATGGCACCCTTATGCCCCTTGCCACCAGCTCCGTCATCACCCAGAAGAGCGGTCTTCCTATGGGCTATCCGCCCCGGGTAGGCCAAGCCATCATCCACCGCCTCCCCCGGCAGGCTCAAGGGTGGCAGGCTGATGGACCCTTCCTCATAATCCCAGTGGCGCGCGTAATCCTTGCTGGCACTGTGGCTTGCAGTCATGAGGGCAATAGATGAGCGCGACACCTTCAAGCGCCCCTGATCGCTTTGGGCATCGGCAGACTCGCCGCCGCTGTCGCGATCCTCATCATCCCTCATCCGTCGATGATCCTTCCCCTTCATGCACTACCGTACGACCGCCAAGGGCGTCCAGCGACACGAACCTTTCCCCACGTTCATATCAACACTACATGTCCGAGTCTAGCCCGACCCCGCCCTTCCCTCGACAGAATCCCGACAATGGGCCAGTGCCATCGACTGTCTGCTCAGGACAGCCCCGGCACGAATTCGCTCAGGGCCATCAGCAGGCATGCCAGGCAGAAGAGCAGGAACCAAGGCGCCCTCCAGGAAGCGTATATCCCCTTGGGAGCGCGATTGCTTCGGCAGTAATCACGAAGAGTCCCCAGCTTGAACAGCAGTCCGACGACTCCGGTCAGCAGCACCAGGATCATGAGCAGGCCTAGGCCGATGCGAACAACCTCGGGTGCCAGGGGCATGTACTTGGCCAGCAGACCTGAAGAGAAGGCATTGTTGAGCATGTGCACCAGCAGGGACCAGACCAGCCCGTACTCCATGGCCAGATAGCCCAGAACCAGGCCGGAAATGAAACCGAACAGGCCCTGAACCAAGGAACCATGCATGAAGCCGAAAAGCAGAGAAGAGGTAATAATAGCGAAGACTCGACCAAAGCGGCGCAAGCCGTTCATGATGACCCCGCGAAAGACCAGCTCCTCGGCGAAGGGTCCCAAAAGAATGGCATAAAAGAGCATGATCGGCGTTTCCATGCCGCTCTCGTCAGGTGAAGCCGGCGGATGCAGACCGGTTCCGGACAGAATGGCACTCAGCCCGGAGTTGGCTGCACCGGCCACCAGCTGACTGAGGAAGAAGCAGGCCAAGGCGATGATCAACGCCAGCAGACTGAACCGGCGCGCAGTGACCCAACGCACCTGGTCCTGGCCATGCCGTTCATGGCCTACGATGACCGGCCACTGACTGATCAAGGCAAACAGCAGGGCAAGCACAACGGAGATAACCACTGTCCAGTCCGACAAAGGACCGTTGTATTGCTCTTTGGAGGCGTGTGGGAAGAGAGCAGGCAGAACCACCTTGCCCCCCAAAAGACCCGCCAGGGTCTCGATGGCCACATAGATAAAAGCAAAAGCACTCAGGGCATTCACTGCCTGTCTAACGCCCCAGCTGTGCACATCGCCGCTGCTGTGCCTCATGATAATCGCCCCTCTTTGCTTGCCAACCGGTCACAGTCGACCAATGACTGTCACATTCCATGGTAGGCGAAGAGGGGGCGAATGACTTTCATATCAGGGCGCACGGCCCGTCGGTCAGATGATGCCGCGGTCAGCCAGGGGTCCAGGCCAGTCAATTTGGCCCTCCCTTGCTGAAGTAACCGGCTCTTCGGGCATGTGCTGGGCCGGCAGGGTACGCGGCTTGAAGGGGAATCGCTCGGCCCGCATGCGCTCATAGGCACGGATGTCATCCTCGTGCTGCAGGGTCAGATCGATGTCGTCGTAGCCATTCATAAGCCGCCATCGCACATAGTCGTCCACCTGGAAGGGCAGGGTCACATCCGCGCAGGTGACCGTGCGAGCGCCCAGGTCCACAGTCATCTCTGTGCCGGGGTCCTCCTCCAGGAGCTTCCAGAGCAACTCCACTGATTCCTGGGACATGATGGCGGCCAGGACCCCGTTCTTGGCGGTGTTTCCATAGAAGATGTCAGCGAAGCGGGGGGCGATGACCACGCGGAAGCCATAGTCCCGCAGAGCCCAGACCGCATGCTCGCGCGAGGAGCCGATGCCGAAGTCCGGCCCGGCCACCAGGACGCGGGCACCTGAGTATTCGGGCCGGTTGAGCACGAAATTCGGATCCCTTCGCCAGGCGTAGAAAAGCGCGTCCTCGAAGCCGGTCTTCTTCACCCGCTTCAGGAATACGGCGGGGATGATCTGATCGGTGTCGACATTGGAACGACGCAAGGGCACCCCGACCCCGGTTACAACGGAAAGTGGCTCCATGATGACCTCCTGCCTGCTGGATGGCGATGACGATAACGAATGATTGATGGGCCTACAAATCGGCCGGGGAGCAGATGGTTCCCCTGATGGCCGTCGCAGCGGCCACCTCGGGCGAAGCCAGATGCGTCCTGCCGCCCTTGCCCTGACGACCCTGGAAGTTGCGGTTGGATGTGGAGATGGAGCGCTCCCCCGGCACCAGCTGGTCGGGATTCATTCCCAGGCACATGGAGCAGCCGGCGTTGCGCCATTCGGCTCCGAAGTCCTCGAAGATGCGGTCCAGCCCCTCCTTCTCGGCCTGAATGCGAACGCGCGAGGAAGCCGGCACGACCAAGACGCGATGCAGGTTCTTGGCCTTGTGATGCCCCTTCATGATGGCCGCCGCTGCGCGCAGATCTTCGATGCGCCCATTGGTGCAGGAGCCGATGAAAACGGTGTCCACGGCAATGTCCCGGATGGGCATCCCCGGTTTCAGGCCCATGTAGTCGATGGCCTCCTGGGCCGCCTGGCGCTTAGCCGGGTCGGCGATCTTCTCTGGCACAGGCACATCAGCGGCAATGGGTAGACCCTGCCCGGGGTTGGTACCCCAGGTCACGTATGGGGTCAGCTTGTCGGCATCCAGAATGACCTCCTTGTCGAAGACTGCATCCGGGTCAGTGGGCAAGGTACGCCAGTAATCCAGGGCCTGATCCCACATGGCCCCCTTGGGGGCGTGCGGCCGACCCTCCAGATAGGCGAAGGTAGTCTCGTCCGGAGCAATCATCCCGGCCCTGGCCCCTGCCTCGATGGACATGTTGCAGATGGTCATGCGCGCGTCCATGGACATGCGCCGAATGGCATCGCCCCGGTACTCCAGAACGTGCCCTTGGCCGCCACCCGTGCCGATCTTGGCGATGACGGCCAGGATGACGTCCTTGGCGCCCACGCCGGGTTTGAGCTGGCCTTGGACAGTGATGGCCATGGTCTTGAAAGGCTTCAGGCTCAGGGTCTGGGTGGCCAGAACGTGCTCCACCTCGGAGGTTCCGATGCCGAAAGCCAGGGCCCCGAAAGCCCCGTGGGTCGAGGTATGCGAATCACCGCAGACGATGGTCATGCCGGGCTGGGTCAGCCCCAGGACGGGCGCAAAAGCATGGACGATTCCCTGGTCGGCATCCCCCAATGGGTGCAGACGAACACCGAACTCGCGGCAGTTGCGCTCCAGGGTGGAGATCTGCAGGGCCGAGACCTTGTCGGCAATGGGCCGATCGATGTCGATGGTGGGGGTGTTGTGATCCTCGGTGGCGATGACCTGGTCCAGGTGACGGATCTTCCGGCCTGCCAGGCGCAGACCCTCGAAAGCCTGTGGACTGGTCACCTCGTGCATAAGCTGCAGATCGATGTAGATCAGATCGGGCTCGCCCCCCTGGCCTTTTCTGACCAAATGATCGGCCCAGACCTTTTCCGCCATTGTGCGTCCCATATCGCCTCCTGAAAGTCCACGACCGGCTGGGTTACCAACCTCATCAGCACCCCGCCGGCCTCTTACCACCGAGTATGGAACTGCCCAACCGTTATGAGCTTTTGCATTTCATATACTGAGATGGCATAATTCAACCATGGACACACCTTCTATGAACGACGACGACAGATACCCTTCCGTAAACGATACAAACATGCATCAGGAGGAGATTCATTCGGGTGTCGGCGTTCTGGACAAGACGGTGCGAATTCTGGATACCCTGGAGACCGGACCCATGACCCTGGGCCAGCTGGTCAACGCCACCGGGTTGGCTCGACCCACAGCACACCGACTGGCCATCGCCTTGGAGCGCCATCGCTTCGTGCTGCGGGACGCGCATGGCCGCTTCGTCCTGGGCTCCCGCTTCGCCGAACTGGCCGCTGCCGCCGGCGAGGATCGACTGCTAACCGCCTCAGGGCCCATTCTGCATACACTGCTCAACCGTTCGGGCGAATCAGCCCAGATTTTCCGCCGCCAGGGCGAGGTCAGGGTCTGCATCGCTGCAGTGGAACGCGCCTCGGGCCTGCGCGACTCCATTCCCGTAGGCGCCCTGTTGTCCATGGAGGCCGGGTCGGCGGCACAGATTCTGCTGGCCTGGGAGGAACCTGAGCGCCTCCATCAGGGACTGCGACACGCCAAGTTCAACGCAGCGACCTTGGCTACGGTTCGCAAGCGCGGTTGGGCCGAGTCCATCAACGAGCGGGAAGAGGGCGTCTGCTCCATCTCGGCCCCCATCCGCAACGGATCCGGGCAGGTCATGGCCGCCATATCCATCTCAGGGCCGGTCAACCGCATGTCCACCACGCCGGGGAGGCGCTACGCCCCCTTGGTCATGGCCGCCGGCAAATATCTGACCGAAGCCCTGCTACGAGCCTCATCTCCCGCCCGTCGTAGGGTCTGAGCGGAAATTCCTAACCCCTTGGCCCTGATCGCCGCCGGGTTGAGCCCCAGGAGGCGATCAACCCGGCCAGGGCCGTCAGGCCGCCTGCCAAGACCCCGGGCCGACGCAGGAGGTTGACTGCATCCCCGGTAGAGGTTGGCACGTGGCTCATGGCGAAGGTGTATACCTTGTGGGATCCTGGCCGCCCAACCAATTGCCCGAACTCCAGGAGCTGGGTGCGAGGATGATGGGGATGGCGGATGTCGAACTCGAAGAGCCGTGCCGCCCGTTTGCTGGGCACCGGACCGTAGGATCCGAATCCGCATGTGGGCGTGGCCCCCAACGTCAGATCCCCGCTGCGTCCGACGAAGCCATTGCGATGGTCATGCCCGGCGAAGAGGGCGAAGTAGCCCCGGTTCCGGGTCAGCAGGTCATACTCGCCGCTGTCCTCGTCCGGACAGGAGACGCCCTCGCCCAGGTAGGAGCCCGGGTAGGTGCGCGTCTCATCCAAGACGTAACAACGGGAATCGAAGCTTCGATAGCCCTGGACCGCATAGGCTGTGGTGGCCGGCACCGGCTTGAGCAGATCATAGAACTGAGGAATGGGCATGTGTTGGAAGACGATGGATCGGTTGCCTAGTAGCTCAGGAGCGGCCGCCAGAAAGTCCAGGGCCTGGGCCGAAGGTGAGCCATAGCCGCCTGTACGGGCATAGTCGCCAGAGTCAAGCAGGACCAGTCCCATGACCACCCCGTGACCGTCGCGATCCGCCACAGGCAGGGCGAAGGTGCCCGGGGCGCAGACGAAGGCCGTCTGAGAGGGCAGGGCCGATCCAATCAGCGCATGAACCCGATCAGGATGGGCAACTGTAGCCTCCGGGTTCAAGCAACCAGGCACCTCCCGATAGATGGCATCCATCTGATCGGTGTCCAGGCCGCACTGAAAGTCGTGGTTGCCATAGGTGACGACGAATGGAATCCCACGTTCAACCAGTGGACCGGTGATCAGGCCAACGGTTCTACGGACCAGGTCCTCGGTGTGCTTGATGTTCTGCCGACGTACACGCTCGGCATCCCTGCGACTCAGCTCCCTGTGGTCCGCATCAGCTTGACCATCCTGGGATTTGGCGGAGCGCTTCAGGGAGGCTCCCCCAAATCCCAGGGCACCGCCCATGCTCAGACCAGCCGAATAGATGCCATCCAGGGGGGTGCTCCAACGTCTCTTACGGAAGGTGCGCTCGTAGGCCGTGTCGTAACCGGCCACCTGGTTGCCCGAGAAGACCACCAGATCGGGCTTTGCCGCATCGCAAGCCGCGCCTATCAGCCTGATTGTGTCCGGAGAGACCTTGGGACCCTCTTGGACGTCGGCCAGCTGCAGAAGTCTGAACTTGCCCGAGTAATGGAACTGAAGTCGTCCCAGCCGGGCCGAAACAGACAGCGGTCGATCATGCTCTCCCTCGCCGCCTTGTGGGGAGACTTGATCCGCGTGGTTATGCTGACTCATACGTCTAGCCTACTTCACCCGGCTTCGCTCCTAGGACTATCTGTGCAGCCCCCTTACGAACCGGATTCAGGCCTCAGCGTCATTACAGCACGGTGACACCCTGGTGTTAGCTTGACCACAGTGGTTACGACGACAGCCAGGACCGGGCCAGCAATCTTCAGGGCTGGCCCCGGTCTTGGTATATTGGATACGTTGCGGTTCTTAACGAGATAGAGGGAGCGTACCTCCATGACAGAAGGACAAGAGCTCCTGTTGCGCAAGGATCTTGAGCGGGTCGTTGATCGTCTACACCAGGAGCGTACCCATGTGGCTCCCTACCAGGATGATTACCGTCGACTGCTGGATAACCATGGCAAGATGATTCGCGCTGCCATGGTGGTCCTCTTTGCCCGGGCCGGATCACGGACCGGAGGGCGCCTGGACGACACCGTCATTACCGGTGCCGCCGCCATCGAGATGCTTCATCTGGCCACCTTGGTCCACGACGACGTCCTGGACAACGCCCCCATCCGCCGCAACAAGCCGACGGTCCACACCATCCGGGGCAACAAGGCCGCCATCTATCTGGGAGATCTGATCCTTTCGCGCTACATGGAGATCATGGCCTCCATCGCTCCTGACACAGCCTTTATCCGCGAGCAGGCCGGTACGGTCTGTGAGATCGTAGGCGGCGAGCTCTACCAGGAGTCGGACCGCCACCACACCCATATAACCATTGACGATTACGACCGGGCCATCTCGGGCAAGACCGCAGCCCTCTTCCGCCTGGCCTGCCTGACCGGAATCCGCCTTGATGGCCAGCCAGCTGACCCGGCCTTGGAGCAGACCGCCAGAGACTTTGGCGGCAATCTGGGCATGGCCTTCCAGATCATCGACGACATCAACGATTTTGATCTGGATCGTGACACCGGCAAACCCAAGCTGGAGGATATTCGCGACGGAATCTACACCCTGCCGGTTCTGCTGGGGTTCCAGGAGGATGAGAACTTCAGAACCTTGGTCCAGCAGGACGATCCCGACCGGGTGGTCGACTACCTCAGAGCACACCCCCAGTTGATTGAGGGCAGTCGGCGAATTGCCAAGGACTACCTGCAACGGGCTGCGAGCGGTCTCGACGATTCCCCCATGCCTGAGGGCGTATGCAACTTGCTGCAGCGAATCGTGACCAAGCTGACCGCCCAGGTCTGACCGAATCGGCGCGAAGGAACCCACGCAGCATAACCAGAGCGAGTGAGCCCAGCCTGGTATCAGCCACGAACCGAGCATCCGTCACATCTGTCACTTCATGCTCGTCATTGCTCTCTTCTCTTAAATCTCATCGCCACTGGCTGCAACTGAATGGTGCTAATAGCAAACCCCGATGACAGCAAATCCCCCGTTCCGAACCATGCGGTCCGAAGCGGGGGATTTACCGAAGGGGAAGAAAGGGTTTGAGGTCAGTCGACCATCAGGCCAAGGCAACCCGAGCCGGTGCGCCATGAACCTTGGCAGGCTGCGGCCCATTGCCGTCATCCGGCTTGTAGAAGGGTCCCTGGTGCAGGGTCCTCCTGGTGTAGAAGATCATGACTCCGCCCAGAACCAGGAAAAGCAGGAAGTAAACAATGCAGGTGAAGAGCAGGTTCGGCACCGTGCTGGTGGGCGAAACTCCATCGGCAATAGTCTGGTAACCGTAAACCAGCCATGGATAGCGTCCAAGCTCAGTCACCAGCCAGCCACTGGTCGTCGCAGCGAAGGGAGCGAAGGTGAAAATACCCATAATCCAGAGCTTCCAGCGCGAGGTGAACAAGGTGTTCTTCTTCTTACGTGTGAACCAGAGCACCAATGCCGATATCAGGGCAAAGGCAAACCCGATCCCGACCATCAGACGGAAGACCCAGAATAGGGTGGTTACCGGCACGTAGTAGTTCATATCCTTGCCAAACTTGGCGTCGTACTTCTCGTGCAGCTCCTTGTTGACGGTGTTCATGCCCTTGACGGCGCCTGTCTTCTTGCCGTAAGCCAGCTGCGACATGGCTCCGGGAATCTCGACGGACCCCTCAATCTTATGGTCCTTTTCATTGATCAGAGCCACAGCATTCCAAGGGGCGGGATCACCGGTGTCCTCATAGATGCCCTCGGTGGCAGCCAGCTTCATAGGCTGATCAGTCACGATGTACTTGCCTTGCAAATCACCGTAGGTAATCACGCAGATGGAACCGATAAGCCCGAGCAGCGCAGCCAGACGGATGGACTTGGTAAACAAGGTGACCTTGGCCTGCTTCTCGGAGTCGGCCTCGACAGCGGCCACGGCTTGGCCCTTGTTTCCCATATGCATCCTCAGCAGGCTGAAGGCACTGCAACCCATGACCACGAAGGCTCCTGTGCAGACGGCGGCGAAGAAGACGTGGGGGAACTCAATCCATAGCTGGGGATTGGATACGACGTCACCAAAACTGCGCAGCCTCACATGACCGGTGGCCTGGTTAATCTCGAAACCAACCGGATGCTGCATGAAGCTGTTGGCAGCCAGAATCCAAATGGCCGACATGGAGGAACCAAGGAAGGTCAGCCAGATGAAGACCGCATGCACGGCCGGCTTGAACCTATTCCAAGTGAACATCCACACGCCGATGAAAGTTGATTCCAGGAAGAATGCCAGCAGAGCTTCGATGGCCAGGGGGGCTCCGAAGATGTCACCCATGAACCTGGAGTAGTTGGACCAGTTCATACCGAACTGGAACTCCTGGATGATGCCGGTGACCACGCCGACTGCGAAGGAGAGCAGGAAGATCTTGGACCAGAACATGGTCATCTTCTTGTAGACATCCTTCTTGGTCACCACATAAATAGTCTCCATGATGGCGACCGCCAGGACCAGACCGATGGTCATAGGGACATAGAAGAAGTGGAATATCGTCGTCATGGCGAACTGGAATCTAGACAATCCCAATACAGTGAACATCGTTCCTCCCAATCTCTGCAGGGTTCGTCGAGCGCGGGTACACGGGTCGAATCCGGACGGATTCAGATATAACCAGGCTTGTGCCCACAAGAACCTTTCAGCTCTCCCCGACTTCGCGACCCGGTCGCTTCCACGGGCTCCGGTTTCCAAACCGTCCAGTCCATGAACCGACGGCGCACGGTGACCGGCCGGGAAGCCATCCGCCAGGATCGGCGACCCGACAACCGTGCAAAATTCATTGCTCGGGAAACAGCCTGATGGTCATTCAACAGGGTTCCGTCCATCTGAATCTGACTGCTTCTTTAAGTATATCCCTTGACCGGCACCATTGTCCACGTCCGAGACGTCCATGCGATAAAGTTCACGGAAACGGGCGTTTTCGCGGTACAGATCGACCGGACGCCCCTGCATGGCGATATGCCCGTCCTGCATAAAGACGACCTGGTCGGCCTCCTCCAGCCCCTGCAGGTGGTGGGTCACCCAAAGAAGAGTGCGATTCTGGCTGACCTTGAAGATCATGGCCATGAGCCGCCGCTCAGTTATGGGATCCAGACCGATGGTGGGCTCGTCCAGAAGGATGATCGGGGTGCGCTTGAGCACAATCCTGGCCAGGGCCAGACGCTGGCGCTGTCCGCCTGAAAGTCGGCCACCGGCCTCATCCACCGGCGTGTCGATTCCCTGGGGCATGTCATCCACGACCTGATCCAGCTGTACAGCCTTCAAGGCCTGGCGAACCTGATCATCATCGGCCTGAGGGGCGCCCAGACGCACATTGGAGGCGATGGTGGTGTTGAAGAGGAAGGCCTGCTGATTCAGGTAGCCAAAGAGTTCAGGACGCTGATCCTGCAAGGCATCGACTGGTATTCCATTAATCAGGATGCGGCCACTGGTGGGGCGCAGGTCGCCAAGGAGCAGCTGAAGAACCGTCGTTTTGCCCTCCCCGCTGGGACCGAGCAGAGCCACCCGCTGCCCACCATCTATCCGAAGGCAAAAGTCGTCCAGCAACAGGGGGTCATCAGGGCCGTAGGAGAAGCTGACATGATCGAAGACAATTGACTTGATCGGACCCTCCAGCTTGGTCTGGGGACTTGGCGCAATCTGCCGGGATTCGACCCGCTCGGTCAAATCATTCAGATGGTCCAGCGAATCAGTATAGAGGGGGACCTCAGCCACGGCCTGGGAGACCACGATGAAGCAGTCGACCAGCGGGAACACCGCCAGGACTACGGCGGCCGCAAAGTCCGCAATGGAGGTGGAGCCGGTCATACGCAGATCAGCTCCAACGATCAGAGCCACCACCATGAGGGCGAAAATCATCTGGATGCCACAGTTGCGCCAGCGTTCAAACCGCTTCTGCTCTCTGCGGCCGGTGGCGATGTCGTTGAAGTCGCCAGACGCCGTATCCACGAAGCGCCGCCGACGGCGGGTAATCACCCAATCCCCCAGGCCCATGTAGCTCTCGGTGACTGCAGTGTACTGGTCCTGCCGCCGTGCCTTCTCCCTGTCGTAACGCCCGTCTGAATAAGCCAGCGAGACCAGCGGGACCAGAATCAGAATCAAAGCGAAAAGCAGGAAGAGCAGGAGTGAGGTCAGCCAGGAGAAGACGCCTACGGCGATGGTGACCACCACCCACATCATGTAGGCCACGACCGTGGGGAAGATGGTGCGCAGGTAGAAGTTCTCCAAGTGGTCCAGATCGTCCGAGAGCATGCCCAGGACCGTGCCCGTACGCTCATGTTCGTTCAGGAAAGCTGCGTCCTTGGAAAGGGTACGGTAAAGCTGAACCCGTAGCTTGGAAACCACCCGAAGCACCCAGTCATGGCTCTTGATGCGCTCCAGGTACTTGAACGTGGGCCGTCCAATGCCGAAGGCCCTGGTCAGGACCACCGGCACGTACACGGCGAAGATGTTAAAGGGGTGGCGGGCTGACCTGCTGATCAGGAAGCCTGATGTAAACATCAGTCCGGCCGCGCACACGAAGGTGATGGTTCCCAGGAAGAAGATCAGGGCAAGCAACCCCTTGTTCTGACGTAGGTAGGGCCAGAACCAATGATCCCGGTGCCAGATATGCACATAGCCCGACAGCCCGCGGCCGCGGCGGGAGGTCTTCGACGATCCCGTGCCGTCTCTTCCGGCGGTTTCAGTCCTGCTGATAGTCGGCAATCTGGTTCCCTCCCATCTCATCAATCAGCGCATCCAAGGGTCCACCTTGACCAATCAGCTCGTGCGGATCGCCCTGGGCCACAATTCGTCCATGCTCCAGCATGATCACCCAGTCCATGTTGGCCAGCCAGTGCAGCCGGTGGGTGGCCAGGACGACCAAGTGCCCGTCCATGATGGGCAACAGGGTCTGCTTCAGGTCGTATTCAGTCTCGATGTCCAGGTGAGCGGTGGGCTCGTCAAAGAACAGAATCTCGCGCGAGGGGTCCAGGATGCCCCTGGCCAGGGCGATTCGTTGGGCCTGACCCCCGCTGATGCCGCGGTTGCCCTCTCCGATTTGGGTGGCCAGACCGTCGGGCAACGTTTTCAGCCAGTCGGTCAGTCCAGCTCGGTCAGCTGCACGGGCCACTTGGGCATCGTCTGCCTCCTGGTTGTAAAAGCGGATGTTGTCGGACACAGTGCCATGGAAAATGAAGGGGTTCTGCGGAATGTAGCTGATGTGCCGCTGCCAGGCAGCCACGTTGCAGTGCTCCAGCTGATGACCATCCAGATCGATGGTGCCTGCCTTGGGCTGGTCAAAACCTGCCAGCAGATCCATCAGCGTGGACTTGCCGGCTCCGGAACGACCGACAATGGCCACCTTGGAAAAACCGTGCAGGTTGAAATCCAGGCCGTTCAGGGCCAGAGGCTGTTCCTCCGAAGTACCGTCGGACCCCCTGATCTGTGAATCCGCAGCAGTTTCGACTGCAGTTCCTTGCGATGTCTTGGAGCCGGACTCTACCGAGGCCGATCCCCCGTCACCGTCATGTGCCTTGACTGCCTTGGGCTTGCGGCTCTTCTTGCTGGTCTTTTGGCTTTCGGACTTGGCCATGGCATCCATTTGCGCCCCGGCTGAAGCATTGCTCTCTACCAGCTTGGGACCAGGATAGGCGAAGTCGATTCCTTCCAGGCGCAGGTGGCTATCTTCCTTCCACCCGGACCAGTCCAGTTCCTCCAAACGCTTGGGCTCTGGCTGGGCCAGCATATCCGCAATGTCGTCCAGGGCGTTCTTGCCGTTCAGCGTGGCGTGGAAATCATCGCCAAACTGGCGGATGGGCATGAAGTACTCAGGAGCCAGAATCAGAGCCAAAAGGGCTGGAAAGAGCTCCACCTTAGCATTGATCAGGTTGTTGCCCAAAAAGACGGCCATGATGGCGATGGCCAGGGTGGCGAAGAAGTCCAGAGCAAAGGTGGAGGTCATTGCCACCCGGATAACGCTCATGGTCCTCTTGCGGAAACGGTCCGAGACCGAATAGATCTCGTCCTCGTACTCCTTGTCAATCCCCAGCATCTTCAGGGTCGGCAGGCCCAGGACCGTATCCATGAATCTGGTGTTGAGCTTGCGGAATTGTGCATATTGTCGACTGGAGCGATCCCTGGCTGCCAGACCCAGGATGACCATGAAGAAGATGAGCAGGGGCAGCATGAGCAGGAGGATGAGCCCGGAACCTGCATCCTGGGTCCAGACCACCACCAGAACGATTAGGGGAATGAAGATGAGATCCATCATCTTTGGCAGGACCGTCAGCACGTAGGTACGTACCTGATCGAGTCCATCCACCAGCATGGTGACGGCCGAGCCCGTGCCTCGCCGCGCCAGAGCCGACGGCCCCAGTGAAAAGACCTTGTCCTGAATACGAGGCCGCAACTCGGCTACGATGGCATCGGCACGGTCGGTGGCAATACGATCCTTGGCCACGTCGCAGAGCTGTCGACAGGTGTAGGCAGCCAGGAAAATCAGCACCGGCACCACCAACACCTTGAGGTCCTTAAGGCGCCAGATACGCACCAGGGCAAGGGTCAACCCATAGGCCTGAACCACCACACCTATTCCCTGGATCAGGGACAGGGCAGCCAGCAGGCCCAAGGTAGACCGGACTCCGTCGAAACGGAAGAGATTTTTGTCAATCAATGCATTATCCTCCGGATGCGCTCCGGTCCTGCCAGCACTGCCCCCCTGCCTCCTTTAACTTTCAGACGGTCTCAGCCACTGTAGCCGAGGGGGTCACAGGCGAGGTCAGATGGCCACCATCAGTGTCCAGCCGCTTGCGCTGGATGAAGTAGCTCCAGATGAAGTAGGCCAGCATGATGGGCAGGAAGATGCAAAGCACCACGGTCATGATCTTCATAGTCAACGGTGAGGCCGAGGCATCCTGAATCAGCAGGTTATGAGCCGGATCATCGGCAATCATCACGCGCGGGAAGAGCCCGTTGAAGATAAAGGCGATGATGGCCATCAAGGTGATGCCCGAGCAAGTGAAGGCATAGCCACCGTGCTTCTTGAAGACGGCAACGTGGCCTCCGATAACCGATGCCAGGATGATTACGGTGATCAGCCAGGTGGACAGCGGACGTGCCCTGTAAAAGTCGGTGTTGAAGATGGCCAGGAGCACGAAGACGACCAGGGCCGGATATGCAATCCAGTAGGCTTTCTCGCTGACGTTGAGCATGCGGCGGGAATCCATGACGCCCAGCTTCAGGCTCAGGAAGTGCAAGCCATGGACGAAGCTGAAGAAGACAACAGCAATGCCGCCGACCACGGACAGCCAGTTGAACACGTCGAAGAACCCAGGCCAGGCATCGCCGTTCTTATCCATGGGGATGCCCTGGATCAGACTGGTCAGCATCATGCCCAGGAAGAAGGGCGCAAAGAGCGAACCGATGAAGTTGGCCCACTGCCAGACACCGCGCTCACGGCTGGTCAGCGCATGGGAGGCGAACTCGAATGAGACACCACGCAGAATCAGAGCGACCAGCACCAGGAAGAGCAGGAGGTAATACCCCGAGAAGAGGGAGGCGTACCAGAGCGGGAAAGCCGCGAACATAGCACCGCCAGCGGTGATCAGCCAGACCTCGTTGCCATCCCAGTGGGGGCCGATGGCCCTCATGAAAGTGGCGCGCTCATCACCGTCACGGGCCACGAACCTGGTGGCCATGCCGACGCCGAAGTCGAACCCTTCAAGCAGAAGGAATCCCGCAAAAAGCAGGCCGATGACAAAGAACCACAAACCTTGTAGAAAACTCATGCTAATGCCACTCTCCTCTCGCTCCTGCCGATCCGCGCACGGGCACGGGGGCCTCCACCATCCCGACGGAGGCCACAGTCGGCCGTGTTTTCCGCCGGAATGAGGAGGAGCAGGAGGTAGTCAATGATGTCGATGAACGCAGGACCAATGGCCATCGTCGTCCGGAACGATCCAAACCGAGGATGGAAATGGACGAACATGCCCCACATCCTCATGACCTGAATCATGTTCGTCCTCCTCTCCCTCATCGCCTAGCCCCTTGCGTCCTTGAGACGCTGGTTCAGTTACTCTCCAACATGGTACGCACGTCGGCCAACTCCAGGACCGACCGCTCATTCACGATCCACTTCAGGACCGAGACCACCTTGCCCTTGAGCTTCAGCGTGCCCATACGGTCGATTTCAGCGACCCCAGCATGGGGACCGAGAGAGCACACGGTCCCTAGGCTTCGGAAGGTGAACCGCTGAGGCTCCTGCCCCCGCATTCTGGCGAGGACGTTTGCAGCCGCGGTATCAGCCTGGGCCATCGAAATCTGTGCAGTGGTTGGGTAGAGCCGACCCGATTCGGGGTCGGGAACGGCACTGACATCACCCACCAGGAACTCCTCTGGATGCTGCTCGACCGACAGGTCATCCCTGACCACTACACGGTTACGCTTTTGATTATACCCGGAATCGGCAATAACGTGGCTACCACGCACACCCGTAGTCCAAATGATCGTATGGGCCTTGAACTCCTGGTCATTGGATACCACGGCATCCTGCTTGACCTCGGTGATTGGGGTCGAGGTGTGGAAGTTGACTCCCCGCTTGCGCAGGTAATCCACAGCCCAGTCGACCAGGTCCTTGCTGAACATGGGCAGGATCTTGGGCGAGGCCTCTATGCAGTCCACCTTGACCTGATCCATGGGGAAGCCCAGGCGTTTCGAGAGCTGGGGCAGACGGTAGACCAGCTCGCCCAGGTACTCGATGCTGGTAAAACCTGCTCCACAGACCACAATGCTCAGATCCAGCGGATCGTGGCTGGTCTGGTAGCGGGCCAGCGTCTGTTCCAACTTCTTGCGGGCCGCCAGGGCGGTGTCCACGTCAACGAGCGGCCATCCGTACTCATCGGCACCCTTGATGCCGAAGGTCTCGGACTCGAAGCCCAGGGCGTTGATCAGGTAATCATAGGACAGAGGATCGTGATGCTCCAGGCTGACCCGGCGGTTGTCCTGATCGATGCCGACCACCTTGTCGACAATCAGCTCCACCGAATCGGGCAGGGACTTGCGCAGGTCGAAGACCACGTCCGCCGGCTCCTTGGTTCCCGCCGCCACCTGGTGCAGCTGGGTGGACTCGTAGTGGTACTCGTTCTTATTGACCAGGACTATATGGGCATCAGTCTTTGCGTGAGCCAGCTTCTTGACCACGCGAAGACCCGCATAACCAGCTCCCAACACCATGATTGTCGTCATAATCACACACCTTTACCGAAAAAATCGTACAATGATTCATATACCGGGTGATGTTGCCCGATCAGCCGATGATTAGGTTCATCACTCAAGCTTCTATGCTCAACGTATCAGATTCCATCATCGGAAACTCTGACATAACAGTCTGCCGGGCCTCCTCTTTTTGTTTGCTTGCTCACACCGTGAACAACTCTGGTGGACGCCTCCGTCCGCCGCTTTGCAGACTAGAAGCATTCCTAGAATCCATGGTAATGCGTAAATAAGAAGAGCGGAACACCGTGTCGGCGTTCCGCTCCTTGGGACTCCATGTCTCTATCGCTGGGGTACCTGGACTCGAACCAAGAATGGATGAACCAGAATCACCTGTGTTGCCAATTACACCATACCCCAATTGGCTGTGCGACAACCGCTTGGACGATTGCCACATGTCGTACCCCCGACCGGATTTGGACCGGTGTTGGCGCCGTGAGAGGGCGTAGTCCTAGACCGCTAGACGACGGGGGCTTCACTTTTCGCCGCGTACGAACCCGGTTCAACAGGTCAGTAGCACAACAAAAAAGAAATATACCCGCTCAAAGGTTTTGGCGCAAGTTGGCCATCCTTCGGAGTGTTGTTCTCTTGCCCAGGATCTCCAAAGACTCGAACAGGGGCGGCGAGACGCGCCTTCCCGAGACCGCCACCCTGACTGGCCCGAAGGCAAGACGGGGCTTATAGCCACCCTCATCCACCAGTGCCTGAGTGAGCAGGCTGTGCAGGTGATCGGTCTTCCAGTCCTGCTCGGGCACATCCTGCAGGGCGGCAATAGCCAGGTCCAGAACCTGCCCAGCCGAGTCCTTGAGCTGTTTGCGGGCATCCGGCTCGGGTTCCAGGTACTCCTCCTGGCTGAGCAGACTGCCCACCATGCCTGATACCTCTCCCAGCAGACGCACGCGAGGCTGGACCAGAGGGGCGGCAGAGCTCAGAATCCGCTGCTCCCGATCACTCAGGTCCTGCCAACGCTCGGCACTCACCAGCCCGTCACGCTTGAGGTAGGGCAGGGAGCGATTCAGGAAGTCCTGCGGCTCCAGCATACGGATGTGCTCGGCGTTGATGGCCACGGCCTTATCGATGTCGAAGTGGGCCGGATTGGCCTTGACATCGCGGATGTCGAAGTGCTCAACCATCTCATCCATGGAGAAGACATCCCGGTCTGGGCCGATGGACCAACCCAGCAGAGCCAGATAGTTGAGCAGGCCTTCGGGAATGAAGCCGTGCTCCCGGTGCAGGAAGAGGTTGGACTCAGGGTCGCGCTTGGACAGCTTCTTCTTGCCCTGGCCCATGACGTATGGCAGGTGTCCGAACAGGGGCATGGCCCGGGCTATGCCCAGCTTCATCAGATACCGGTAGAGGACGATCTGCCGGGGGGTGGAGCTGAGCAGATCCTCGCCGCGCAGGACCACGTTGATGTGCATCAGAGCATCATCCACTGGGTTGGTCAGCGTGTAAAGGGGGTCGCCGTTGGGTCGCACAATCACGTAGTCGGGCACAGACCCGGCCTTGAACTCGATATGACCGCGAATCAGATCGTCAAAGGCGATGTCCTCGTCTGGCATGCGGATGCGCAGGGCGGGTTGCCGGCCCTGATCACGGAAGGCCTGACGCTGTTCGTCGCTCAGATCGCGGTCGTAGCCGTCGTAGCCGAAAGCGGCGGGACGACCGGCAGCCAGGTTGCGCTCCTTGATCTCATCGGCGGTGGAGTAGGACTCGTAGGCGTAGCCGGCATCCAGCAGCTGCCGGGCTACATCGCGGTAGATGTCTCCGCGTTCGGACTGCCGGTAGGGGCCATCCGGGCCCCCGACCTCCACGCCCTCGTCCCAGTCCAGCCCTAGCCACCTGAGCGCCTCCAGGATCTGCCGGTAGCTCTCCTCGCTGTCGCGCTGAGCATCGGTGTCCTCAATGCGGAAGACGAAGGTGCCATGCGAGTGTCGGGCCTGTGCCCAGTTGAAGAGTGCGGTTCGGACCATGCCCACATGCGGGGTGCCGGTCGGCGAAGGGCAGAAGCGGACCCTCAGATCCTTGGGCAGGTCGGGTTTAGCGTCGTGATCATGCTCATCAGTCATGACACCCATTGTGCCCCGGCAAGGCGACGTAGACCAATCCAGCGCAGGAGCCGGTATCAGCCCCGCTGCTGCTCCTGCTGACGGTCCTTGCTGTAGGTCTCCGGAATAAACCTGGTCTGGTCGTGCAGCTTGGGCCAGATGACCACCTGGCCCTGCTCCAAGGAACGCGGCACATCGATGATCCGCTGGTTGTCCGAGCCTCGGAACTGGAGCAGGCTGTTCTTCCGATTCTCCAAGTAGCGTCCGTCCACCAGCACGTCAAGGTAAGAGATCAGCTGGGCCTTGTCCGGAGTTTCCCCCGGCCGGTTCAGCTCCTCCCAGGTATAGCCGGTCCAGCACCAGATATCCTTCTCATGGCCGAACTCGCGCCGGATCCGCTCCGAAAGGCCGAGCAGCATGGGGGTGTTGAGCAAAGGCTCCCCGCCCAAGTAGGTGATGCCCTGCACATAGGACAGCGACAGGTCCTTGATGATGCGGTCCTCAAGCTGCTGGGTATAGGGATGCCCGGCGCCGAAGTCCCAGATGGAGGCGTTGTAGCACCCCTGGCAACGGAAGGGGCAGCCGCTGACGTAGAGGGAGCAGCGAATCCCCTCGCCGTCGGTCATGACCAGACGCTTGTAGTCCGCCACGATTCCCCGACTGAGCCGGCGGCCGTCCCACTGGCCGGCCCTGGGATTGTTGGTCAGCACAGAGGGGACCCCAGGACCGCGCCCCTGTTCATCAGCAGCGAAGTCACGGTGGCCACCTGTCTTTCTCATGGCTCCCTGTTTGTCCGTCATCTGGTCCTCCTCATGACAATGGCGGGCCGCAAACTACCCGACCCGCCATTAACTGCGTCTATTCAGAGCCTATTCGGCCTTGTCGTCGAACCACTCCTTGGTGGATCCGTCCTTGAGGACCACGTGGCCGGTCTCACCCTCCATGTGCTTGACGCGGTGGGCAATCTCCTCGTGCCTGCCGTGGACCATCGGCCGTTGGACCGGGTTGCCCAGGTAACCGCAGGTACGCTTGGTCACGTTGCACTTGTCAGGGTCGTCATTGCCGCATTCGGGGCACTTGAAGCCCTCCTCGGTGGGCTCGAAGTCACCCTCGTAGCCACAGACGAAGCAGTGGTCGATGGGCGTGTTGGTGCCCAAGTAGCCGATGCCGATGTCGTAGGCATAATCCCAGACAGCCTCCAGAGCCTTGGGGTTCTGTTGCATGGATGGGAACTCGCAGTAGTTGATGAATCCGCCCGAGGCCAGGTAGGGGAAGTCCCGCTCGTAGCTGAGCTTCTCCATGGGCGTGGGCCGCAGCCAGACCGGATAGTGGAAGCTGTTGGTGTAGAAGTCGTGGTCGGTCACGCCGTCGACTACGCCGAACTTCTCCTTGTCCATCCGGGCGAAGCGGTCAGTCAGCGACTCGGCCGGGGTGGAGTAGACCGAGTAGTGGTATCCCTCGGCCTTCTCCCACTGCTTGCAGAGCTGATTCATCCGGCGCACGATACTCAGGGCGAATTCCTTGCCATCCGGATCCCAGGAGTGGTCCTTCATCCAGTTCTTGCCGTAAAAGACGCTGGTGGCCTCGTAGAGACCGATATAGCCCAGCGAGACGGTGGCGCGGCTGTTGCGGAAGAGGGTGTCTACACTGTCGGTCGGCTTCAGCCTGCCAAAGGCGCCGTACTGGTAGAGGGTGGGGGCGTTGATGGGCGTGGCTTGCTTGCAGCGCATGATGCGGAACTGCAGGGCGTGGTGGGCCACCTCCATGCGCTGGTCGAATATCTTCCAGAAGCGATCCTTGTCGCCACGGGACTCAAGAGCAATACGGGGGATGTTGACGGTGACGACGCCCAGGTTCATGCGGCCGTCCTCCTCGTCCTCGCCCGTCTCGGGGTTGGTCCAGGCCTGCAGGAAGGAACGGCAGCCCATGGGAGCCTTGAAGGAGCCGGTGATCTTGATCAGGTTCTCGTAGAAGACCACGTCAGGGTACATGCGCTTGGTCGAGCACTCCAGAGCCAGCTGCTTCATGTCGTAGTTGGGATCGCCCTCGTCCGCATTCAGACCGTGCTTGATGGTGAAGACCAGCTTGGGGAAGATGGCGGTGTGACGGTCCTTGCCCAGTCCGCGGATACGGATCAGGAAGATGGCACGCTGAATCTCCCGGGCAAACCAGGAGGTGCCCAGGCCGAAGCCCACGGTGACAAAGGGGGTCTGACCATTGGAGACACGGTTGGAGTTGATCTGGTACTCCATGGTCTGCATGGCATCATAGATGTTCTTGCGGGTCAGGATCTTGGCATAGACCTGACGCAACCGAACAATCTGCGGAGCGTCCAGATCGAAGGGGGCATCCTCACCAATGGGGGCACGATCATCCAGGTGGAGCCAGTCAGCCTCCCGAGCCTTGAGGCCGCGGACGACATCCTTGGCCACGTCGATGGGCTCCTCGTCCGGCAGGACGGCCTCAGCCATGGAATAGTTCTTCTTGTAATCCAGACGCGCATACTTGTCCAGCATCTCATCGCAGCGGTTGACCGTCTGGCCGCCGTACTGAGAGCCGGCGATGTCCTTGATGATCTGGGTGATCTGCGTAGCGGCCGTGCCGATGGACTTGGGCGAGTCCATCATGGCGTTGCCCAGCTCGAAGCCGTGGGCCAGCATGTCGCCGAAGTCAGGCAGGGAGCAGTTGGTCTCGGCCGTAAAGGGCGAGTAGTCCGCGTCGTGGAAGTGGATGTCACCCTTCATATGGGCATTGGAAACATCCTTGGGCAGCATGGCGAAGGCCGAAGCCTTGGAGACCGCGCCGGCCAGCAGATCACGCTGAGTGGCGTAGACGTTGGCATCCTTGTTGGCGTTCTCACGCACCAGGGTTTCGTCCTTGCTGGTCAGACGGTGAACAGCCTCGTTGACATCAGTGGCCTTGGCTCGCTGAATGTCACGGTCAAGGCGGTAGGAAGTATAGGAGCGAGCGATCTCGTAGAGATGGGCATTGACCAGCGCGTGCTCGACCAGAGTCTGGATGTCCTCGATCTTGACCGGATTGGTGTAGCGATCGGTGATCTCGGATTGGACGGTCAGGGCCATACCACGGATCTGCTGGCGATCCTCGGGGCTGACCTCATGCTTGACATCCTTGAAGGCAGCTTCGATGGCGTTCATGATGTTGACGGGATCAAAATCGACGATCCGGCCGTCGCGCTTCTCGACCAGAATGCCGTCGACAGCATCGCGATCCGAAATGCCACGCTCCTTCACGCTATCGGTCATGACCTCAGTATCCATCGTCACTCCTCATACGGTTCATAAGGTTGTTCATGTGCAGTTGCTTTGGCGTTCCCAAATTCCATCCTGGGAACGGCGAATCACATGGATGTCATTCTTGATGACAAGACTCACTCTATCACGTCGTGACCACCATATGTAGTGCCCGAGGGTGATTCGTTTCCTACATTTAGTAATTTTCGTGTTTTGTGAACTGAGTCACAAATAGCGGGGTCTGGACAAGGGCGGCAAATGGCCGAAAGGCTATTGAAGGTCAGTGACAGGCACGACACAGCCGCCCGACACTCCGCACGGTATGCACTTCTTTTGTCGAGACCTCGCTACAAGGCATAGGTCATCTCCACTCCAGCTTCCATCTGTACAGACGCAGAAAGGCGGCCCTGACCAAAAGTCAGAGTCGCCTGCGAACCCCAACGTTTAGACTGCTTGGGGCTGGATGTTCGTCACCATTCCGTCGTAAGAGCTGACAAACCCCTCTCTGACGGCGGCCTCCTGCATCTGTTCATAACTGGCATTGCCGTGATGGGAGAAATGGTTGCACACGAACATAGTGTGCGAATCGGCCAGTCCCATCTTCACCATGCGATCCCTGACTCGCAGATTGTCAGAAAAGTTCATGTGGACGTCGGAGCTGAAATCAGTCAGCCCATGGGTGCAATCCAAGGAAACGTAGTCGTATTTAAGCCCAGCTTTGGCCAAATCCTTCCAGGTCGATTCGTAGAAGTAGGCCGTATCATGCGCATACAGCAGACCGACTTGACCGTCGGTCAGTCCGTAGAAGAGACAATCGCCGAAATGATGGCCATGCTTAGCTTCAAAAGCGTATACCGTGTAGGTCCTGCCATTCCCAGCCGTCACAGTGACACTGTCACCAGGATGAAGTGCATGATACGTTAACTTGTCGTAATCGTAATGCTCCTCCAGGAAGAAAGCCCGCTCGTAAAAGCCTTTGACAGTTTCAGAACCATAGACATCCATGTGGGTGGGATTGCCATCGGCGTACGAATCCATGCGATAAGCCAGATCCTCACCGTAAAAATGATCAGAGTGCCAGTGGGTGATGAAGAGCTGGGTAATTGCCGGCAAATCAAAGTTGTCGTTATCAATAAAATGACAATAAGTATCACCAGGGAAATCAAGCAGGAGTGCATCGTCAACCAGAGCCTGGGACTGGGTACGAATTTCCTTGCCTCCGATGCGTCTGGCCTGCTTGCACAGATCACACATGCAGAAAATGCCAGGGATTCTTTCGGCTGCGGCTGTCCCTAGATGTTCAAACTTCATAATTATTCATACTCCTTTGTGATGGTTGGAAATCTTCATGCCTGGGCAGACACGTCATGCGACTCGGCATAGCGTTTGCGAAGTATGACCCTGTTGCCAACCAGGCAGACCAGAATCCCCAAAATACTGAAGATCGCCAGCATGCCAAAGATCAGGTTATATGCCTTTTGGGTGTCGAAATTGTCGATGATGGCTCCAAAGAGCATGTAAGCAAAGAACGAGGGGCAATACCCGATGAAGGAGGCAATGGACATTGCGGTGGCCGAGATCTCTGAATCTACCCCGTACTCACCTATGGGTGCATAGTAGACGGCGCGCAAAGCCACACAGATGAAAGTCACGAGGCAGCAGAGGACGACCACAGGGATCATCCATCCCGAACTTCGGGGCGTGAAGATAACCAATATGCTGATAACGCAAACGATGACATAGAGCAGCGCCATCCACTGGGGGGTTGTCTTAAACCTCTTTGTGGCTAGCACACCGGACAAAGCCGCTGCAATCAGACCCATAAGCCCAGAATTGACTATTCCGAAAAGACCCGCAGCCGCATCAGACAGTTTGAATGACGCCTGAACGAAAGGAAGAAAGTAAGTGTTGGCAGCCACGTAGATCAAATAGGTGGCAGCTGCACCGAAGCCGGTAGTCCACACAATAGGCAGTTTCATAGCCCGCAGGACCATCGCAGCCCCGTTGTTTTTCGGGGCCTTGCCCTTGACTGTGCCAGCCTGTTCATGCAGGAAGTCCTTGGGAATAAACCGAAGCACGACGAAAGAGTAGAGCATCATGCACACCGGGTAGGTGCACATAGCGATTCGAGCACCGAAAATCTGCGAGCCCCCGAGCGTGAACAATCCTAAGGTGCAGGCATTGAGCACCAGTCCGATGGCGGAACGTATACATTCCTGAGTGCTGAAAGCGGCAGCCTGCGTCCGCTCTGTGGCCAAACTCTTAGTCGACTTCTGAATTGTTGGCCAATAGATGGCATCGCCGAAAAAGCCAAAGGCCGCGAAAGCCAGTATCAGGAACCAGTATGGCAGATGAGGCACTAGGCCCAAAATGAGGGCAAATATTCCATAACCCCACAGATCCACGGCGATGAGCTTGCGGATAGGCAGCAGATCCTGCAACCAACCCAACAGGGCGTAACCGAATATCTGCACGAAGCCTATGAGACCCAGCAAAAATCCAAGCTGGGCATTAGATACCCCTAGAGCCTGGCGAAAGGGTTCGTAAATTACACTCTTGATGCTGGAAAACCAATAAATACAGGTGGATAAGGTAATGACTATGAAAATACCAAACTGTTTTCGAGACATACCCAAGTAGTCCAAGAGCCACTTCATTACCAATCTCCTTATAGGGTTGATGGTGCTTCAACGCACCCGGGCGAAACCGCCCACCCACGTAAGAGCGACTCTGCTTCGAATCACTCAATCCCGTGGAGTCGTGAACCCTTTTAGTTCACAGGGCAAAAAGCTACCCCCCCCCCCCCCGACACAGCACGGCCCGGCAATAACCGGACAGTCAGGTTTTTATAAACGGCCAGAAGAGAAGGTATGAACGCAATAGATTACTAGGCCAGCAAACCCCTTGGCACGAATAGAGTTTGGGTGCGCAGCCGGCGATCAACACTCATGCCCTGCGGAGCCTGTCGACCCGGTTCAATCATGGATAGGAGCATGTCAACGCCCTGGCGACCCATGCGATCCACCTGCTGGGAGATGACCGAAACCTGGGGACTGATCAGTTGAAAGACCTCCAGGTCGTCGAAGGAGACCAGGGGCACACGCGAACGCAAATCGCCCTTCCACTCCATGGCGACAGCCTTGATGGCATCGGCCGAGTATCCGAAGATGACCGCATCCACCCCTCGGCCGAGCAGGCGGCGCATGGTCGAGGCCGCCCGTGGACGGTCCTCAAACCCTTGGCGGACCACCAACCCCGTCAACCCCTGACGGGCATCCACGCCGTCCAGGAAAGCCTGCTCGCGCTCGCGGAAGGTGTAGGAGCGACTCTCTGGGCCCGGAACGAAGGCCACTCGTCTGCATCCCCTGGCTGCCAGAGCGTCCAGGGCCGCCTCCAAGCCGGGCACAGGGTCGGAATCCACCAGAGGGACACCGGGCAGGGTCCGATCCGGACGATCCACGAAAACAACGGGGAATTCTCGCGCCAGCATGGTGCGCAGCATGGGCGACGTAGGCCCGTCAGGCACGACCAGCACACCGTCCATATGCCGAGACAGAAGGATGCGGTAATAGTCCTCCTGCCTGCTGGCCTGGCAAGAGGACACGCCGATCAGGGGCGCGTAACCTGCCGAGTAGAGCTGGTCCTGGACGGCGTAGACCAGCTCGGAGAAATAAGGGTTGCGGATGTCGGGTACCAGCAGACCTACGGCATGCGAGCGCGAGGATCGCATGGAACGGGCTCGGCTGTCGGGGATGTATCCCAGCTCCATGGCAGCCCTGCGAACCCTGTCCTTGGTGGGCGGGGAGATACGCCCCTTGTCATTGAGCGCCTGGGAGACCGTGGATACGGACATACCCGCCTGCTTGGCCACATCACTGATGGTCACCGACATGGGAACCCTCCGTCGAACCCTACCGAAATCGGTTGTCTTGCTCCGGACGGGACCGACAGCGGTCGGCCCGCACGGACCTCTCGTGAGTCTCCAGTATAAGGGCAAATGATGCAACCTTTCATCACGGCGAGGCAGGACCGGCTGGGTTGGACTAGAGTGGTCTTGTTCGCGCGGCTGGTGGCAGCAGCCGTAGCACACATCGCAGAATTCCATCGGTCAAGACCGTATCGAATCGTCGCGCGGGCTCCTCACCTTCCCGTAGCGGCCCCGATGCGGATGGGCACCAGGGGTGCCGGAGAGGCAAGGTGACAGTGATGAGCATGTCGGAGAATAGCGGCTTCAGGAGACTTCCCGGCCACAAACTGATTGTGCGGGCGCTCGCCCTGGTAGCGGCGCTCTGTATGGCAGCTACGAGCGCAGCCTGCGGGGCCAGAGGGGCAGACAACAAGGCCGATGACGGCTCCAAACTCTCCTTCATGCTGGATTGGACACCCAACACCAATCATGTGGGCATCTACGTGGCCCGGCACCTGGGGTACTTCGACAAGGCCGGCTTGAAGCTGACCATCCTGCCGACGGCCCAGGCAGGAGCCGAGACCTCCGTGCAGAACGGAGTTGCCGACGTAGGCTTCTCCAAGCTGAGCAACCTGGCCACCTTCAACTCCCAGGGAGCCGACCTGCGGCAGGTCTTCAACATAGGCCAGCATTCCGTGGCGCGCTGGTGCTCATTGGCCTCGCGCACCGACATCCAGACCCCTAAGGACTTCGACGGCAAGACCTTCGTCAGCTTCGGCTCGGCCGAGCAGACGGCTGTGGTCAAGCAGATGATCCGCTATGCAGGTGGCAAGGGAGACTTCAAACGGGTGACCAGCGGCACCAACACCTTCGCCACCCTGACCAGCGGCAAGGGAGACTTTGCCGGGTTCTACGCCAACTGGGAGGGCGTGGAGAGCGAGCTCAAGGGCCCGGCACTGCACTGCTTCACCCAGGCCGACTGGGGGGTGCCCGGCAACCCCGACCAGCTGGGCTTCGTGGTCAAGAACTCCTGGCTACAGCAGGCCGGCCACCGTCGCGCCCTGACGGCTTTCGTCAAGGCCTGCCTGAAGGGATACAACTACGCTCTGAGCCATCCAGACCAGGCGGCGGACATCCTGGTCAAGGAGACCAAGGGATCGGCCATCGACCCAACCCTGGCCAAGCGCTCCATGGAAAGCATCGTCAAGGAGGGGTACTGGGTTGACAGCCCGGATCAAAGAAGCATCACCGGGCTGATCAACGTCAAGGATGCCCAGGACTATCTGGACTTTCAGTTCAAGGCGGGCACCTACCGGGACGCCAAGAAGGGCGACCCCAACAAGGCCCCTCAGGCCACGGACTTGTGGACTGATCGCTACGTTCGGGAAGCAGCCGGTCAATGAGGGCGCGGAAGCAGAGCAGAACCCGGGCGCTGCCCCCGACACTCACCCTGCTGGCGCTCCTGATCATCTGGGAGATGGCTGCCCGCCTGGGCGGAGTCAGCGAACAGGCTCTACCAGCACCCAGCCGAATCCTGGCTGCCACAGTGCAGTCCCGGGAGGACCTGTTGCCCGCCACCGCCATCACCGCCCTTGAGGGCCTTCTGGGTTTCCTCCTGGCCTCGGTCCTGGGAATAGTGATCGGCCTGGCCCTCTACAGCTGGCGCACCTTGCACGACGCCCTCTACCCCCTGATCGCTGGCGCCCAGATGATTCCTCTGATCACCATCGCCCCCCTTTTCGTGATCTGGTTCGGATTCGAGCCAGTAGGCAAGGTGGTCATCGTGGCCGTCTTTGCCCTTTTTCCTATAGTGGTGCAGACCTACCGGGGACTCAAATCCGTGCCCCGCTTCTACCAGGATGTAGCGCTGAACTGCGGGGCAACACGAATTTGGACCCTCTGGCACGTCAAGCTGCGAGTGGCAGCCGGGCAGATCTTCGGCGGTCTGCGCATCAGCGCCGCCTATGTCTTCGCGACCGCGGCCACCTCGGAGTATCTGGGTGCCAGGAACGGCCTGGGCATATGGCTGCAATCAGCCTTCAACTCCTTTAGAACCCCGCTGATCTTCTCGGCCACCCTGGTCATCATCCTGCTGACCGCCGTCCTACTGGGCCTGATCACCCTGACTGAACGGCTACTGCTGGGCGATGCCGGCGATGATCACATGGTCAATCCAGACGACGAGTGAAGGGTCCTGCAGCAGCAACCACACACCGAACCTGACAGACCGTCCAAGGCAAATATGACGAGTCTCCTACCCCCTGATATCCCCTGAGTTATCCATGACTAGCAAACAGAAGAACTGGCCTGCCATAATAGGGATGTACGAAGAAGTCTGATCCGGAATAATCAATAGAAGATGAGAGGGACGATATCCATGAGCCATCCAGATGATACCAACAACGGGAACCAAGCCCCAAATGACCAGGGTACGGCTAACGGAACCGGCTCAGGACCCGCAGCCTACCTGAATCAGCCTCAACCAGGACAATCCAGTTATGCGCCGACAGCCTCGCATCAGAACGACATCTACCATCCAATCAGCGAAGCCCAAAAACCTGCCGACAGTTACCGCGGAGAACAACCAAACCAAGGACAGCCATACGGTCAACAGCCACAGGGTCAGCAACCAGGCTACAACCAGCAACAGCCCTATGGTCAACAGCAGCAGGCGCCCTACGGTCAAGGTCAGGATCCTGGTCAAGCAAATGGCCAGCCCAATGGCACAACCCCGCCGGCTGGCTATACATCTAACAACCCTTATCAGTCGCCTGAAGGTTGGTCGCAGGCAGGCTATCAATCGGGGTATCAGGCAGGGTACCAGCCCGGACCTCAGGTCCCGCAGTATCCGGCCTATCCCTATGCGGATGCCGGGTACAATGGCGAGCCGCCACTGAATGCACCCTGGTACGGCATTGACTTCGTAAACGCCTGCAAGCGTTTCTTCGTCAAATATACCGTCTTCTCCGGGAGGGCCTCCCGTGGGGAATTCTGGTGGGCTTTTCTAATGATCTTCCTCATCAACCTTGCAATCTCGATCATCAGCTCAGGATCCACCTTTGTGGGACGGATTCTGTCCCTCCTGGTCACCATAGGACTTTTCATACCCAATCTGGCCGTGAGTATACGGCGCCTTCATGACACCAATATGTCCGGCTTCTGGATACTCCTGCCCTTCGTAAGCGAGCTGGTGGGCAGCGTCCCTCTGATCTTCGCCATCGTGGCTATTGCAGACGGGCATCCGGAATCCTCGCTCTCCCTGCTTGGCTTGGGCGTATTGATTGTGATCGCCGGAACCGTCGCTGGGATCATTCTGCTGGCCCGGCCCAGCGATCCACGAGGAGCCCGTTTCGACCGCTGAATCGAATCTGCCCCTCGCCTTGACTTGTGGCTCGGCGAGGGGCAGATGTTCTCAAAGTTCCACGGGGGGCTTGTTGGGGTCCTCGGGCACATGGGCGAACTTGGCCTGCAGGGCCTCGCGGCTCTTGCGCTCGTCATCCTCCTTGGCCTTGCGCTTGGCTTCCTCGGGGTCCCAGAGCACCTCCTGACGATGGTGGTCCCACTCTGCGCCCACTAGAGGGGCCAACAGGTCGGCGAAAGCCTCAGGATCATCCAGCACCTTCAGGGCGCGGACGACATCCTCGTCAGACAGGAAGGCCCGGGGAATGCCCAGTCGCTCGTTGAGCTCATTGACATAAACCAGGACCGGTGCGGCGGCGGCAGCATGGTCAGAGTCGGCGCCTGCGCACTGAAGCAGATTACGGCAGATCTCCAGACTCGTAGCCAGAGCATGAGCCACCCCCTCTTTGCCCAGTGGGGATTCGGGGGATTTGTTCTGCTCATCCAGGGACTGCTCGACCTTGGTCACACCGGCAACCACATCCTGTTGCCGGGCCTGGTTCCAGCCGCTGCCCAAGGTTTCGGCCAAATCCGCAAGCGTCTTGGACTGGTCGTCCTGCGCCTGTGCAGCAGCTTCAATGGCGTCGTTGGCCGCCATGAGCGCATCCACCAAATCCTGGGGACGGCCAGGGATGTCCTCAGCGCCCTCATAGACGTATTCAGCGTCGGGGATGGTCACATCCTCGCCCGTCATCAGCTGCGCCAGCACCATGCTGATGCGCACCTGCAGGTCCTCCGCATACTTGGCGTCGTTGGCCAGATGCTCGGCATTCGTCAAGGGCCAAAGGTCTACCAGCCTGGCCCCCTGCTCAGCTGCCTGGGCCAGGGCGGGCCGTCCGGCTATCGCCTTCGCGCTTGCCTGTACATCCACCATGATCATCACGCTCCTTCATCGGGTTCTCGGACAGTCATCCACGACAGTATCCTCAGCCATCCTAGGCCGCTCAAGCGGTCTTTACATGCCTGCCGCCGGGTCCGCATAGGCGATTCCCAGCAATTTTCCGGTTTTACAGTCCAGGGTGATGGAGGTCACCGAGGCCAGGGCGGTGGCCCTAAGGAGCATATTGTGCTCGGGGTGGCCGGTCTCCAGGAGATGACGATACGACCAGATGGGCGACTCATGCGAAACGGCAAGGACCTGCGCATCAGGATGGCTGCGAACAACCTGCCGGACGAAATCCCCCACTCGTCGGGCGATATGCCGATAGGACTCCCCCCAGCTGGGACGGCGCAGGTCCAGGATCAGCCGCAGGTTTGAGGGTCGCCAGAGGGCCCCCTGCCCGTGACCGATGCGCTTGCCGCGGAATTCGTTGCCGGCCTCGACCAGACGACGGTCGTAGATAGGCTCCAGCGGTTTCAATCCGTGCTGAACACGAGCGGGGTTGATCTGCTCAAGCAAGATGGCCGTGGTCTCCCGGGTCCTGTCCAGCGGAGAGGAGTAAACGGCTGCCAGATCGCGCATGCCAGGAGCCTCGGCCATAAAGCGGGCCGTAGCCTCGACCATAGCCCTGCCTCTGTCAGACAGATGGAATCCCGGCAATCGCTCATAGAGAATATGATCGGGATTATCAACCTGGCCATGACGGACGAAATGAATGGTCGTCGCAGGCACGACCCACCTCCCAAGCTCCCCGACGGGCCCCTTAAGTGACCATGGCGGGGGGTAGAATTATCACTATCCGAATGGCACCGATCAGGCGCCAATATGGTTACCACTGTAGCAGTCCCCCCAGCATCCCCACTTCCTTTTCGTGCGTCTAGAAGGTCTTGTGGAAAACATGCTTCGGGACCGTGAAAACACCAAGGGAAAGCGAGACGAACAGCCCATGCCACGGCAACTGAAGGCGGCTCTGGTCGAAGCCGGTCACAGAGTCTTCGGAGGATACTCAGCGCTTCTGCGACTGCCTCATACGGCGCGGTTCGCAGTCGGATCGGTCATTGCCTCCATGCCCTTCCCCATGGTGGGCATGACCATCACCATCTCGGTGCAGCACTACTACGGCAGCTATTCCCTGGCCGGCGCTCTGACCGCCATCCAGGCCGTGGCCCTGGCCCTGATCAGCCCCATGCTGGGCAAATTGGTCGACAAGTTCGGCCAGCGGCAGGTCTCCATCCCCACGGTTCTGGTCTGGATCGTGGCCGCCACGGTCCTGATCACGGCCATCACCGCCCACGCTCCCACCTGGGTGCTCTACCTGGTCACCCCCTTCATGGCAGCCATTCCGCCCTGGGGAGCCATGAGCCGTAGCCGGTGGACACATCTGCTGCGTGGCGACCATCGGGCCACCAACCAGGCCCTGTCCCTGTCAGGCGTCTTCGATGAGGCCATGTGGGTGATCGGCAACCCACTGGCTTCCATACTGGCGGTTATTTCAGGCGTGTTGGCCTTCTCCTTCACCGGGATTTGCGTGCTGGTCGGGGCCTTCATGTTCCTCTCCTGCCGAGAAACCGAGCCGCCCTCGCAGACGGACATGGCCCGCGCCCAGGGCATCACCCGCAAGGAGTACCGGGAGCGGCAGGCTCAACAGGTGGCTCGCCTGCGGGCACAGGAGGGCGGGAACGGCCGCAGCGGGGCCTTCTGGAGCGCCGGCATGATTGCCGTCTGTGCCACCTGGTTCGGTCTGGGAGCCTTCCAGAGCGCGGCTTCTATCTCCATCATCGCCTTCGCCACCGAGCAGGGGATGAAGCAGATGACCGGGTTTGTTTTCGCCTGCTTCTCCTTCAGCTCCCTGGTCGGCGCCCTGCTTTACGGGGCCAAGAACTGGACCATCCCCCTCTGGAAGCGTTTCTACTTCTGCCTGCTGGTGGTCAACCTGGGCATCGGAACCTTCATGTTCGCCAGGAATCTGTGGACCATCATGGTCATCTACCTGATCATCGGCGTCTGCCAGGCACCCACCTGGATCAACGGCAACCAGCTCATGCTCCACCTGGTGCCACCCATCCGATTCACCGAAGGCATGGCCTGGCTGAGCGCCATGAATTCGATCGGGTCCTCGGCCGGTTCGGCTGTGGCCGGGCAGTTCATCGACCGCTACGGATCCCAGGGCGGATTCGGGGTGGTCACTGCTCTGGCTCTGGCCTCGCTGGCCATCGCCTTTGTGGGCTTCCGCCAGATCCGCAACAGCACCGAGGAGCCCATTCTGACCGAGCTGCCCGCCTGAGGGCGTAACGTAAGGCTTTTGCGCACAAGCGGCTCCCGGTACCCCGCCAACACAGGAGGAATGATTGAATGGGCTACCGTGCGTAGATTAATCGGACAGTTGCTCAAGTTCGGCATCGTGGGCGTCATCGCCTTCCTGATCGACATCGGCATCATGAACCTGCTGATCATGGGTCCGCATCTGAACAATGTCCTGGCAGGAGCCATCTCCTTCCTGATCTCCCTGGTTTTCAACTATCTGGCCAGCATGCGCTACGTCTTCAAGCATCGGGAGGACATGGCCCGGTGGATGGAGATGGCGGTCTTCCTGGTCTCCTCGGTCATCGGCCTGGGGATCAACGAGGTGATCCTGTGGATGGGCACCGCCATGCTGCCCCCGGATGCCATCACCACCATGCACGCCCGCTACCTGCTCTACGCCAACATCGCCAAGATCACAGCCACCGTGGTGGTGGCCATCTGGAACTTCCTGATCCGCAAATGGCTGCTGGACGCGCCAGCCCCCGGCAAGCCGGTCAACCCGCGTTCGGTGGCCCACCGTCTGGGGGCCTGGTCCCTAAGTCATCGGCCCTTCGGCTGGCGCTGAACCAGCCCGTCCGGTCGAGGCTACTATGGGACGGGAATAGTCAGCTATCCGCCGGGCGGACCGAATCATCCTGATTGGTCATGCCGGGCGGACCCGAAAGGAAGCACCATGCCCGTTATCCACACTCACGTAAGCACGCCCCTTACCGCCGAACAGCGCGAGCGGATCAAGACCGCCTACGGCAAGGCCATCACCGCTGTCCCCGGCAAGTCCGAGGGCTGGCTCATGTGCCCCTTCGAGTCGGACATGCCCATCTACTTCGGTGGTGATGACAGCAAACCGGCGGCCTATGTTGAGGTCAACGTCTTCGGCAGCGATGTGCCCAAGTCCGCTTGGGAAAGCCTGACCAAGACCATCATGGATACGTTGGAATCGGAGCTGTCCATCCCCAAGGACCGCACCTACATCCGCTACACGGCCACCACCGACTGGGGTTGGAACGGCGGCAATTTCTAAATCGGATAATGCCCTGTAACGCATAAGGAGGCCTTCCCGCGCATAATCCGCTGCGGGAAGGCCTCCTGCTTAAGCCCAGATCCCTATTTCAAGGGATCCTTATGGGATAGGTCGCATTTGCTACTCAGCGACGACCTTGACCGTGAAAGCAGCCGAGATCTCGGGGTGCAGAGCTACGGTTGCCGGGAACTCGCCAGTGGTCTTGATGGTCTCCACGGAGATGGCGCGGGGATCCACGTCGGCCAGGGGGCGAAGGGCCTGGGCGATGGCATCGTTGGAGATGCCGCCGAAAAGCTTGCCCGAATCGGACACCTTGGCTGCGATCTCGACGGTCTGCCCATCGATGGCGGTCTTGGCAGCCACAGCATCCTCACGGGTAGCCATGGACTTGGCGCGACGGGCCCGCTGCAGGGACTCGATCTGCGCGGCGGCGCCCTTGGACCAGGCGAAAGCCAGTCCCTGGGGAATCAGGAAGTTGCGCGCATAGCCGGGCTTGACTGCGACGACGTCGCCCTTGTGACCCAGATCGGTCACGGTATCGGTCAGAATAACCTTGGTTTCCTTTGCCATAATCCTGACCTCCCTCAGCGACCGTTGGTGGCGTAGGGCAGCAGGGCCATCTCACGGGCGTTCTTGATTGCCTTGGAGATCTCGCGCTGCTCCTGGACGGTGACGCCGGTGATGCGGCGGGAACGAATCTTGCCGCGGTCAGAGATGAACTTGCGCAGCAGAGCCACGTCCTTGTAATCGATGGTATGAATCTTGGCGGCCCTCAGAGGATTCGGCTTCTTCTTGAAGGGCTTGACCGGCGGTTGCGGCCTTTTACGTGACATTGGTACTCCTTAAATGAATGATGACGCTATGAAACTTCAGAATTCGGGTTCGTCCCCGGAACCACCGAACTCACCGGTGGACCCGAAGGATCCGAAGGAATCGCCGGACCCGGTCGATGACCAGGGATCCTGAGCAGGGGCCTGCTGGCTCTGCGCTGGCTGCTGACGACCCATGGGGGCCGATGCCGCGCCGGCGCCGCCCTGGTAGGAAGCCCCACCCTGGTATCCGCCGTTGTTGGAGCCAGCGAAACCACCACGGGATCCTCCGCCACCAGTGTTGGCATTCCTGGTGACCTGGGCGGTGTTCCGTGTCAGTGCGGGTCCAATCTCGTCCAGACGCAGCTCCACGACCGTGCGGTTGTTGCCCTCACGATCCTGATAGGAGCGCTGCACCAGACGACCCTGAGCGATCACCCTCATGCCCTTGGTCAGGCTGGCCTGAATGTTGGAGGCCATGGGACTGTAGGTGGAATCCCAGGCCGAGCAGCGTATGAAGAGCGAGTCGCCGTCCTCCCACTGCCCGGAGTTCCTGTTGAACTGCCTGGGCGTGGACGCGATGGTCAGGTTGGCCACCGTGCCTCCATTGGAGGTCGTACGCACCTCCGGATCCGCAGTGAGATTACCCACCACGGTGATGTATGTATCTCCCGCCATGTCACGACCTTTCCTCGGAATGAGGACTTGGGAATGGGCCTGCTGGGGCGAATGTCAGCCGACGCTTCGATGTCCTTTTACTGTTTGCTTACTTGTCATCCTTGCGAAGAATCTTGGTTCGGATGACGGACTCGTTCAGGTTGAGCACACGATCGAGCTCAGCGCTGGCGGAAGGCTCGCAGGTGTACTCGACCACCACGTAGTTGCCTTCCTTATGCTTGTCGATCTCGTAGGCCAGCTTGCGACGGCCCCAGACATCGATGTTGTCGACAGAGCCGCCTTCCTTGGTGACCACCTCGAGATACTGGTCGGTCAGCTTCTTCAGCGAGCGCTCATCCATGGCCGGATCGGCAATGAACATCAATTCATACTTATGCGCAGACATCACCCACCTCCTTTGGACTTACAGGTCACGGACCTTCCGTGACAGGAGGGTGTATTGCACGCCAATCGTGGCTGAACGATCCTCTGGCCACGACGGGAACCAGACTAGTTTACATCCAAGGGTGGTACAGCTACAAATATCAGTGTCCCTGCTCCCGATAGCGAGCCTCGACTGCCTGCTTATCACCTACCCACCACCTGCGGTGACGGCGATACCAGTCGATCGTCTCTGCCAGACCCTGCTCGAAGTCTCGGTGCAGAGGCCGCCAACCGAGATCCCGTCGTATCTTTCCGGCATCGATGGCATATCTACGATCCCCTCCAGGCCGATCTGCCACCAAATCGAATTCGTCTGGCCCACGGCCCATGAGGCGCAGGATCATCCTGAGCACCTCCATGTTGCTCAACTCGCCATCCGCGCCGATGAGGTAGGTTGATCCAGGCGCTCCATGGACCAGGATGCTCCAAATGGCCCGGCAGTCATCCTCCACATGGATCCAATCCCGGACCGCACGTCCTTGGCCATAGATTCGTGGACGGATTCCGGACAGGATGTTGGTGATCTGCCGAGGAATGAATTTTTCAATGTGCTGATAGGGACCGTAGTTGTTGGAGCAATTGGAGATGGTCACGCGGGTCCCATAGGTGCGCCACCAGGCTCGCGCTAAATGGTCCGCCCCTGCCTTGGTGGCCGAATACGGACTCGAGGGCCGGTAAGGGCTGGCTTCGGTGAAACGGTGCGGATCATCGAAGCCGAGATCGCCGAAAACCTCATCAGTGGACACCTGATGGAAGCGAAGGCCGTGGCGACGGGCGGCCTCCAGCAGAACATAGGTGCCATAGAGATTGGTCCTGATGAAGGGCGCTGGATCCTGGATGGAGTTGTCGTTGTGTGACTCAGCCGCAAAATGAACGATGGCATCAACATGATACTGGCGGATGGCCCGTTCCACGGATTCGGAGTCGCAGATATCGGCATGGACTATGTCGATTCGATCGGGAATAAGGCCATGGAGGTTATCCATCTTGGCTGCATAGGTGAGCAGATCGTAAACCACGATGTGCGTGTCGGGATGGTGGGCCAGCACATAACGCACAAAGTTCGTACCGATGAACCCGGCACCCCCCGTCACCATCAGGCATGAGGGGTCGGCAGACTCACAGTCCTCAACACTGCCTGAACGAAGCTCGTACACCTCACTTTCGTTCTTCATCGCCAAGGGCCTGTCCCCCACCATCCGAAAGCATCCGACGCATGGCTTGTACCGATTCCTGCGAGGCAATGTACGCATCGGCGACATGCTCATGGGAATGCATGTCGCGCGGCAGAGCCATGTAATCGCCATAGGCCTTACTCAGGTACTCACGATAATTGCTGGGCACTGGAACAGAGATCCCGCGGAAGGCCAGAGTCGTCGACCCGGTCCAATCACTGATTAAGTATGGGCCTGATGAGCGCACCTCGTCAATGTTCTCAATGCCTCTGATCAATCCTGTAGCGCCATCAGCTGTCGGCAGGATGGATACGCGAGTCGCCAGATCTTCCAGGTGTGCGTTCAGGTCAGATTCCAAGGCAGGTATCAGAGGATCCGCGCCGGAAATATAAATATCCCGGCTCCAGGTGGAACTCGCGTATTGTTCGCGGATTCCCTGGACAAACTGTAAACGTTCCTGCGTGCAGACCTGCCATGCATCTTCCGGATCGCCAGACACCCAATCCAGGGGGAAAAGATCAACAAAACAGGGGTTGGCCTCATCTATTGACCGGAATCTGATCTGCTTGCAAGGCACATACCAGTCCCAGACGACCGTGACACGGAAACGTCCATCCTCGTGCACGGCTTTTTCCAACCTGCTCAACTGTTCGCGAGTGATGTAGACGTCAATATCGTCATCCCAGGGGATGAAATCCTGCTGACGGAAGGCGCCCAGCACTGTGCCGCCGGTACCCCAATAGGAGATTTCATGATCCCGGCAAAACTGATCAAAGAGTTCAAACAGCCTTGCCTCCGCATCCTGGAAGAGCGCATGGATGCCTTCGGCCTTGGGCAGCCCTCTGAAGAATCTGAGTTGAGCCTGCTCAGTGGTCTCATGATCTCCCCGGAACAGCTGCCAGTACATGACGCTATTCGAATCGTGGACGTATTCCAAGGTCTCATTCAGCGCACGGCATTGCCTCTCCAGGCGGTCAAGACTCTCCTGAGCCTTGTCCAGGGCCTTCCGCTGATCATCGATCACCTGAAGGAGTTGCGCATATCTGGCATCATCCTGCGCCCGGAAGTCCCGCAAAGACCGGGAGGAGATGGGCAAGCGCCCCTTGATGCCGGCGATCAGACGGCTATTCATTGTCCATGCCTTTCCCTGCGACATTGCCGGTCTGCCATGTTGACGGCCGCATGCCAAAATACCGACCGGTGCGTTCCAGTCCTTGCGCCAGTCCGACCTCTGCCTCAAATCCCAGAGCCCGCATTTTGGAAGTATCAAGAATATTGTCCTCCGGAGGAGAGAAGCGCGCAAGCTCATCCTGATCAGGCTGTTCATACCGCACCAGACCGCCCGGACGTCCAAAAAGCCGAGTCAGTTTCCGGGCCACCCCGGCTATGGTGACTTCTTCCTTGCCCTTGGCGATGTTGTAAGTCGAATCCTGGCCGCGCAGCAGAAGCAGCATGATGCCATAGACCGCGTCTTTGATATAGCAGTAGCTACGTCGCTGCAGACCCGGGCTGTGCATTTCGATGTCCCTGCCCTCTTGAAGCATCCGCAGAAAAAGCGTAATGATCTTGGGATCGTCCAGCCGGTCACCCGGGCCATACAGGTAGGCCATACGTGCCACAGTCACAGGAAGGCCCAGCTGCAGACGTGCCCCTGCGCAAAGGTTTTCAGCGGCTAGCTTGCTGATTGGGTAGCAGTTGCGGACCACTGCCGGGTCAAAGCTTCCCCTGTCCCCCTCCTTGAGGATCCCCTCCTGGCTATGACCTCCATAGGCTTCAACGCTGGACAGATAAACCACTCGGAAGGGCTTGGTGTCCAGATCCGCCAGATATTGCAGAATCTGCTCAGTCCCAACCACGTTGGTCATCATGGTCCCCATGGGATCGGATTGGTAGGCCACGGGGTCGGCATTGCTGGCGGCGTGGATGCAATACTCTATCGGACCTTCGTTTTGCAGCGAGAGGGGGGCGCGAAGATCCTGTTCCACGACCTGCAGCCATGAGTCCTCCCAGTCGTCGCCCAAAACATCTCGCAGACGTTTTCGACTCCTGACCACAGCAAGAACATCGATATGCAGGCCATGGCGACGACGCAAAGCAGCTATCAGATGCAGAATGAAGGAACCCACAAAGCCTGTTCCGCCGGTAATCAGTATCCTGCAGCCATCCAGCTCCCGCCACAAGTCCGGATGGGCGTCGGCCAGACCATTCACATCCTGTTGCAGAATGTCTGCATCGACTCGTCCTCTCCCCGTCATCAGGACATTCCCTTGGCATCGAGATAGGCCTCGAAGAGCGCCACATCCTCGGGACTGGTGAGCTTGAAGTTGGAATTGTCACCGGCTACCGCATGAACCACATGACCAGTCTCGATCAGCAGCGTGCAGGTAGCTACCGAATCATGAATACCCATCTCATCAGCCTGGCGATGGATTAGTGAAAGATCGCGCAAACGCAGGCTCTGTGGGGTCTGGGTTCGCATGACGTGAGAACGTTCAACCACCCTGCTGCTGGACTCGCCGTCATCGGTATGAAGCAAAGCCTCGGTTGCCGGCACTACAGTGACGGCATTGCCGTATTTCTCCACACCTGCGATGTTGGCGTTGATCACTTCTTCAGTCAGCAAGGGGCGAACACCGTCATGGATCAGAATGATGTCCTCAGGCGAATACTGTTTCTCAAGATAACGCAGACCGCAACGAATGGATTCGAAACCGCTGGCACCTCCAGGTAAAACAGCTCGGACCTTGGTCAGCCCGCAATCTTTGACATACTGCTCAACGATTCCTGTCCACTCGGGCAGGGATACGACAATGATGTCCTCGACGGCCACTGCTCGTTGAAAAGCCTCCAAGGTGTAGACCAGTACCGGCTTGTTCCGAACTACCAGAAACTGCTTGGGCACCGGTCCGCGCATACGGGCGCCAACCCCACCGGCCAATACCAGGGCGACGACCCTGACGGTGGGCTCATCCGGGGAATCCATACTCCTCTTTCCCCAACTCTCGTGACTCATATTCCGATTCTAGCGAAAATGCTGCGGGTATAGACAGGTCAGAGTGATTCCTCGCCCAAAAGACTGATCTGCAGCCCACGGTCGCTCAACAAGGCGTACTCCCTGTTTCGCTTGTCTCTGATGGCAAAGACACAGGAGTTCTCGTCATTGGTGAAGGCAATCATTTTTGTGGGGGCATTTTTGTCCGCTTGCGCGGCATCCCGCACGCGCAGGGATACGACGAGACGAAATTCGCCATTGTTGAAAATGTTCAAGGGCACCGAACAATGCACCACCTGATGCCCACAGGCTTTTAGACGGATGACATCGGAACCTGTGTCATAGGCTATGCCGCCGCGTCGAGTGTCGTGCATGGCGATGGCCATATAAAGATTGTCATACTCAGCGCAGTCGTATTCCACGTCAAAACGGAAGGTATCCGAGCTCTTGCAGACCGAGGATGATACCGGATAGGCGCGCAGGAGGGGTACCTGGGCGCTGAGACCGGTCGGATATTCGTCCCCTTGCTTCTTGCCATCGGATTGCTTGTCGGGGGCCTTGAGATTCTCCAAGGTGTACCGGTTGGCGACATCATCCTTGTCGCCATTAATCACCACATGGCCGTCCTTGATCAGAATCGCCCGGTCGCAGTACTTCTTCACGGCACCCATGTCATGGGTGACGAGGATGACCGTCTTGTTGGGATCCTTCTTGACCTCGGTGAAGTAATCATCGCACTTGCGTTGGAAGGCCTCATCGCCGACAGCCAGTACCTCGTCCAGGATCAGTATGTCGCCTTGGGCCTTGATGGCCACGGAAAAAGCCAGGCGCACCTGCATGCCGCTGGAGTAGTTCTTCAGCTTCTGATCCATGAACTCGCCCAGTTCAGCGAAGTCCACGATGTCATCGTACATGGCATCGACCTCGCTGCGGGTGAATCCCAGCAGGGCTCCGTTCAAGTAGACGTTCTCACGGCCTGTCAGCTCCGGGTTGAAACCCACGCCCAATTCGATAAAAGGCACCAGCTTGCCCGTATAGGAGATGCGACCGCGTTCAGGATAGTAGATGCCCGAAATCAGCTTGAGCAGGGTTGATTTGCCGCTGCCGTTGCGTCCAACGATGCCGAAAAAGTCACCCCGATGCACCTGGAAGGACACATCCTGCAGCACCTGCTGCTCCTTGTATCCCTTGATTCCTCGTGTCCAGTTGATAAAGGCCTGCTTGAGTCCTGTGGCTTGTTCGGTAGGCAGACGAAAGACCTTATCCACATGCTCCACAGACAGGACCACGGGCCGATCGTCCTTTTTCTGACGGATTGGTTCCCCAGCCTTGCTCATCACATCACCTCGGCGAATTTGTGATTGTACTTGCGGAATACGCATACACCCAGCACCACCATGATCACAGTGAGCAGGATAGGGATCATGGTCACGAAGGGATTGCTGATCTGATTCCATACCGTGGGGGTGGTTTCCGGAGCGATGAATGAATGCCGGATATCCTGGATGGACTGAGCTATAGGGTTGAGCAGAAGCAGCTTAGCAACGACGGGACCCCACCAATGATGGATTCCCGACACCGCCGTCAGAGGATAGATGACAGGGATGGAATAGAAAATCACCTGCTGCAACACATCCCAGATATGCGAGACGTCACGGAAGTAGACGTACATGGTAGCCATGATCAGAGTGAAGCCCAAGGCCAGAATATACAGCTGGAATACGCTGATGGGCAGCAACAGGACTCTCCAAGTGAAATGCACCCGGCAGAAGATGGCAAAGATGAGAACCACGATCAGGTTGATACCGTAGCTGATCAGCGCCCCCATGGTAGCAGATACAACCACGATGTAATTGGGGAAATGCACCTTACGCAGGAGGTCGCCACGATCCACAATGGAACGCAGGCCTATGGAAGTTGACTCGTTGAAGAACTGCCAGGAGCTTATACCCAGAAGCAGCACGACGGGATAGGTCGGCGTGCCATCGGTCATCCTGAGGAATTTGGCGAAGACCAGATACATAACCACGAAGAGCATCAGCGGCTGCAGAACGGACCAGGCAACCCCAAGGAAGGATCCCTGATACCTGAGCTTGAAATCGGTCTTGACAAGCTCACGCAGGATAACCAATGAATAGTGGTATCGCTGGCGTAATCTATCTACGATGCTTCTCACAAGCGTACAGACTACCAAACAGCCGTGAAAGTTATCCTTCTTACCCGGCATCCTCACAAATAACAACGGCTTGTTGATACTTTACAGCTGCTGCTTCAGGTAGGCACCAGGCATTATCCTGTGACGTATTCATGTCATCTCGATGGGAGATCAAAGTGATGTCTCAACCGGATAAGGTAACAGGCCGATCAGCTCGCAGTCTCAATATCGAACTCCTACGCATATTGGCAATGCTGCTGGTCGTGTATTGCCACATGATCATCCACGTTGATTTCACTAACGGGGTCTCACGCATCGTATTGCCTATGTACCCAGGCTGGAAATCTGCGATCAGCTTTACTATTGTGCAATACGGACAAGTAGGCGTTTCCATCTTTTTCATGATATCGGGATATTTCCTTGTCAAGAAGCAGTTTTCGTGGAGGCGGATTTTCTCAACCTGGTTCCAGATGTTTCTCTATGCAGTTCTATGTCTAGTGATTGCAATCGTTGCCAAGCAATTCCGTCCCCTGCCTTTCGGCACGAATGGGCTGCTATCTGGTTCCCAGACCCTGGATACAGTTCTGTGGAGTTTGTGCCCATTTTTGTACAATAGCTACTGGTTTATAGATGCGTACATTCTGATGCTGCTTCTTAGCCCATTTATCAATACTGTATATGCTCACATGTCCCAGAAGCAGATTCGTGCGCTAATCGCACTTCTTATGTTCATCGGTACCTGGCCCCTGTTTTTCAGTCGAGCTAATCACTGGAACAATGTAGTCTATGCCGTTCTGGGATATATCATCGGCGCTTATATCCAGACCTACCGAAATTCGTTGCGGGCCATATCAAATGGTGTACTGGCCATTTGCACAGTCTTATGCACAGCACTCATGCTGGGGTTCAATCATTTTGTCTTGTCAGAATCCTACTGGGCACAGAGACTGACATGGACGGCACAAATCCATCAAGGCTTGCAAATACTGCCTATATGCATTGCTTTTTGCCTTTTCGTGGCAGTTTGTCGGCTACCACAGCTCCACCTCCCACATATATGGAGCAATTTCCTACTGCAGGTATCAGCAGGGACCTTCGGTGTCTACCTCCTGCATGAGAACACATTTGGTTTCCGATTCATCTGGGGCACTGTCGCTTCGTGGCTACCAAACATATCCAGCAAGACTGGTTTCGTTTTAACTTATATAGTTACGGGATTGCTCATCTTTGCCGTTCTTGACATTATTGCTATGCTGATCGACAGATTGCTCACCCATCCATTGCGTAATCTCGTCGTTAACAAAATGGGATGATTCAATAACGCATAAGCTACAGCGGAGCGTCTTTTATGCCAATCTGCTTACATTGCACTTCTTGGTTAGCACTTTGGCAAATGGAATAGCGATCGTAAGTGCAAAAGCAAAAAGGAAACTAAGCGTGTACCTCGCCTGATGCGATGGCAGGAGCAGCAAACTGAACCAAGATACCACAGTAGGAATTAGATAACAAAGGTTCTTATAGCGTCTGCTCGATATGGTCAGTCCTAATGCTCCCATCGGTAGCCATACAGTATACAAAGCTTCACTACCAAGAAAAGAAAAAGGCGGCACTTTATTTAATGCGTTCTTCAAGGGAAGTGCAATCTTCTCTTGCGTATAGCTGAGTCCACATTCAGGATATTCATTGAGAATCTGCGACCCACCTGCTTCCCACCAACCACAGCGAACGGGTCCGCTATAGTAATAGGTATCTCCATATATAAATGGATTTATTAGATAAGGCACTGCAGCAATGTAATCCTTTGGGTATCGGAAAAACAAACGTATCCAAGTTAAAATAAAGTTTTTCCTGTCAGACGAACTGGCATTCAGTCTGTACCCATAGTGCTTGGCATAATCAGCTGAATCAGCTTGCCAATACGGCTTTAAATGATTAATATCAAGAACTTTGTCAATCGCATCCCGATCGGATCTTGTTAACTCATCTTGATGAAGTATCGCAACTCTCGACAGCTGTTGAATAGGGACAGATATGGCCTCCTGAGAACCTCCAGGTGCTATATCCAACGCGGGAAGCACCGCCACAGGCACAAAACCAATCACTAGAGCAGCAGGCACAAGCATAGAAACCAAGAAAGCGACGAACTGCTTTCTAACGGCAATTATCGCTAATAGAAGCGACACTGTAGTAACATAAATCCCCAGCTTTTTTGTTAGACCTGAGAACAGGCCGAGCACAACAAGGCACAGCACTAATTTCCAACCAACTGCCTGGTTATTGTTACACCGATATATCACTTCAAAGAAAGCCACCATCCATAAGAGAAAGATGGAAACCCAGGTTGAATCCTTGAGCACAATACTCATATACATAGGAAATGCTGGCAATATTGCTGCCAGGCACCAACAGACGCAAATACAGGAATCCGGAAGATTCGTTCTTTTCTTAATCCATACTAGCGATACAACTATCGCAAAGGCCGCCACTATGCTTTGCAATGCTATAAGAATGCGAAAACCCAGAATTTCCTGACCAAGCCATAACCCAAGTTCATCAAATAGTCCATATAGATAAGTATCAAAAAAAGGGTGGTGATCCTGTCCCGCATATCCCGGTAATTCAGCCATCGTCATGGGATCCCAAACATGCCCGGTGCGAAACTGAACTAACTGCACCATGGAATCCACGCCTATAATCGCTGGACCCTGAATTATGAGCATAGGTACCCAGCAAAGGACCATGGTCAAGGTAGCCACGGTCATGTGCTTAGGTTTGCCGTCAAAGAAACGAATTCCTCTTTCCCAGATACTGAGGTTTGTATGAGGGATAGCGGTAGACGCCTCGTCTGTGTTCCTGCTCTCAACAAAGTCAGTCGCTTTATGCATTAGCCAACAAACAATAACAGCAAGAGTAAAACCAATTGTCAGCAATTGGACACTAGCAACCATCCAAAAGATCGGCTTGTGCCACTGTGGCGCACCACCCACATAATTCGGATAACTGTCGAAAGACACATTAGGCAGTTTCATTAGACGCGGTACAACAATTGAAAGAGCCAAGAAGAAAGAAAGAATTGCAGAAATCAGCTGATCTCTCTTTCCTGCATGATTAAAATTCGGATAAAACCGATAAAATAAGACTCCAAGACACACAGCAAGAGCGATAGAACCAGCTGGGCCAAACTGTGCAATTGAATCCAAACCTTTGGCTGTTAAATTCGCGAAGTTATCGAACGCCGCAGAATCCACGTTCCTAAACGCCAAAGACTGAGCACAAAGAATCCCTACGGCCACAGATAAAAGACAGCGCAACGTCTGCACGCGTGGCCTATTTGTTTTGCTGGTCATTAGTCTCTCCGAATTACTCACAACTGCGGATAATCAATTGACGGGTTGAACCTTATAGCTTCGATCATCTTGCCATACATTTGTCGACGCAACTTCTTATCCACTCCACCGGACCGCATGGCATACCAAACCTGGGCGCAAAAGAGCAGATAATGGACCAGGCTCTTGTGATGCAGTCTGTAGGATCCCTGATTACGAATGCCATAGGCGAACTTCCAGGCGTTCTTCTCGTTGATCATCGAGAAATTGACTCCCTTGTTCTCACCCATATCGTGCACCACTACGCTATCGAGAACCTGGACTCCGGGGCAGTCTCTCGTAATACGCAAGGTGTACTCAGCATCGTCAAACCAGATGAAGTACTCCTTGTATGGCAGACCATAGGCTTCCATGACCCAACGTGGGATGAGCACAGATACGAAGGATGCCTGATTGATCAGCACCAGATCCCTGAGCCCCATGGCCCGCAACCGACCCCAGTCCCAGGTAGGTACAGGATTGTTCATTTCTGAAATGGTTCCGTCGATGTATTTGATCAGGGAGCAGGCAAAGGGAATATCCGGGCTCAAAGCCTGGGTGGCTTGTTCGTAGCCTCCGAGCAGTTTTTCCAAGGCATCCGGCTCAGGATATCCGTCATCATCGAAGATCCACACATAGTCGAAACCCATCCGGTAGCCCTCGCGCATGCCAGCAGAGAAACCACCGGCCCCGCCGACATTCTCGGGCAGGGTGACAATGCGAAGCTCCACCTTCCCTTCCAGGGGGAATGCGTCCTGATACTCATGCAGATAATCCGCAGTCCCATCGGTCGAAGCATTGTCGACAATAATCAGGGCCTTGGGCAGAAAGGTCTGGGACTCCAGGGAAGCCAGAACCTTCTTCAGCTTTTCCAGACGGTTGAAGGTGACGACGACAGCGGCCACATTCCTCCGGTTATCTACAGCATTCATCACTGCGCCCATTCTCCCAACATTCGGGTGAAGAAGGAGTCGGCCGATTCCTTCCTTGAAAACTCCTGAAGCCGTTCCAGCTCCGCCGTCCACAACCGCCTGCGATCCTCTTCATGACCATCCATCCTGAGCAAGGAACGGACCGATTGGCGGACCAGCCCCAACGATTGCCGAGGCAACAGCCCCTGAACAGGAACCAGCGTCGATTGGGAACCGACATCAGCGCTCAACACCGGCATGCCCCGACTGATAGCCTCGATGGTCGTAAGTGTAATACCCTCATTGATCGAGGTGATCAGCAGAGCATCCGCCCAATCATATGTTGCAGAAACAGGCTGAGAGACATCACGACGTTCCACTACATGATCCAGGCCATATTTCTCAAGAAGTTTGCGTACCTCCAAATCCATATCGCCGCTGCCATGCATAATGAACCGAAAACGACCCGGGAAACGATGCTCCATTTCCTTGGCGACATTGATAAATGCCTCCGGGCGCTTCTGCCTGGTCATCCTCCCTACAAAGGCGATATGAAAGACATCCTGTTGCACCCGATCCTTGTACCTTGGATGCATCTGATCGGCAGTCAGACCAACCAAGGGTGCCATAACCACCTTTTTCGCCGATATGCCATGATGATTTACCAGCCAATCCTGCAGTTGCGGCGAAATGACATGGTGCAGATCGATGTAAGGGTCGCGGCTCACGCTCTGGTTGGGATAGCCACCGCGATCATGGTATTCAAGAATATGCAGTGAGTCGACAATGAACGTATGCGGATAGTACCGCTTGATCCACCAGAGCCGGTCATACATCCATTGATTGTGATGAATCAGGACGCCACGGATGTTATACTGCTCAAACAGAGCCCTGAGCAGGGGTACGTCACCGATGCTCTCTTGCGCAGGAAAGGTCAGATTGATGACGAGTGCATCGTCCAAATCCTTGCTGACAATCCATGGCTGATGACTGTCATTGTTGGTGATGACGATAGGCAATAGTCCCGCTTTACGGGCCAGAGCAACTGTTTCCATGGCCCAACGCTCGGCTCCCCCGGGCTGCAGCCAATGCATGGGAATAATGACAGCCTTAGGAGCCGAAGAATCCGGTTGCGCAGGTTCGATAGAACTGCCGGGATGATGCGCAGCCCCGCGAGCGAACAGATCGCTGGTTGAATCGGGGTGATAAGGCTCAATAGCCTGGTATCCCGCTTTCTCACGCTTACGCCTGAGCAGCTCACGAACCTGATCGAACAGAAGAGGGAAATGCAGCTCACAGTAGTTATAAATTTGGTTGCGCATGGGCAATCGGGCGGACAGATTCCTGGCTTTGACTGTCATATCAGTGGCATCGTCCGGAGTAAGTAACACATACCGTTCATTCCAGTCAACCAGCTGATGATGCAAGTCGAAATAATGAGGCGTAAAGGCGGTCTTAGGCTTGGATACGGACCGTGCTTTGAATTCGACTACAGGTTTAAGCCCTGCACCCTTGGTTAGAGAACCATTCAGAGTCGACGTATCCGTCAAGCGGGGATACTGCCAATCTTCACCCATATAGATCTTGTAGAGCAGCTCTCGACCAGGCTGTATCAACGAATGATAGTTAACTGCTGAAATAACCAATCGGCGTTGCCGCTCGCTCAAACCACCAAGTTGCTTCCAGGCATCAGGTCCGGTTTCAAATAGATGCTGCATGTGGCCAATGGTAACCTGAACACGGTACGCCAATCGATGATGGAGTTGGCTACTGCCCACAAATTCCATATTTGCCGGTTCACCTTAGTCTCCGTACTAATCAGCTGGTTGCACACCTTTGCGTTGCACAAAACGGTTCTTGGCCACCCACCATAGGTGACCGAGGCCAGTCTTCAGATATCGTTGCTTAGTCTCACCTTGGCGTGTTTTCTGCACAATTTTCACTTCGCCAAAACGAGTACCGAGATATCGATGCGCATTAAGTTTAATCTGAGGCGACAAGTTCCAGTCGCCCTCAGTCAAATGGAGTCGAGGGGCCACATCACGACGGAAAACCCACATGCCCGAGAGGGAGTCGTGAATGACGACTCCATATAGAAGAAACATTTCAAAGTTGAGTACTTTAACGCCAAGTTGCAAAGCAAACGGAATCGTTGAATCAGGATACCTCGTGCAGGAAGCCAGCAGCAAGTTGCGCTTTTTCATTTCATTGAGAATTCTTGGCGCATCTTCGACAGGATAAGTGCAGTCTGAATCCGCACAGACAATGATGTCTCCTTTAGCGTGAGCGATGCCAGTCATATGTGCATATCCATAACCGATGCCTGAGGCACATCTATCGTCTATATACATATGAAACCGATTGTTGGTTTTTTCCAACTTCTTGCCCAGTTGGACGGTATCATCCGTTGATTTGTTGCTGACGCATATTATTTCATCATAAAAGTCGGGGAGCTCGGCAACCATCTGAGTCAGATGCTTTGCCTCATTTCGGCAAGGCATAACCAAGGAGGTAGTCAAACCATTTATCATTGCCTGTTACTCCTCTTATAGCCACCCGGTTGAGTCCTAAATCCTCTAAGATAGGCGACTCAATGTCCCGAAGATATCTTTTCAAATCATACAGCACCCATAAACATTCACCTTTTAATGAGGACCAAGAACCGAAGTGTCCGTGTCATCACCAATCAAAAAGATGCCACAGATTCTTATTGGCGTATATCCCATAATTGATTAGCTTGTCGATGAAAAGTATAAGAAATGAGCCTTGCACCAGGGTTGACGTTAGCCCCACATATGTCGATAGCCTTGTTGTTCAATACACTGCGTATTGAATAGCCTCCTGAATAATGTTGAAGATACCATAATTGGTTGCTTCCGCCAGTGGAGGGGAACTGAACGACATTACCTTCATCCCCCTGATAACCATATTGAATATCAAGATACAGTCCCGAATGAGCAGCTTGAAGAGCAAATTGCCCATTTCCTTTATAAACAAATATGAATTTTTGGTTATCTCCGCCGTTAGGAGTCCATGTCTGCAAATGTGCGTCAGACGCTTGGCTGGCGCCCTCCACATCAAAGCTATTCCCATTGGCAAATCGATTGGTGATACTGTTGGTACCCTGGAAAGCCTCGCTAGCCTGCAAGAGTCTAAAGGACTGATTCATTCCACCATTGAATTGCCATATCTCCAGCTGCGTCCCGGATGAAGTGTTGCCGCCAGGTATGTCAAGTGCTGCTGATTTGCCACCATTTAATGCCGAAGTGATATAGACAAAACCATCAGAAGCACGGTAAAACCGCCATCGCTGATTTGCCCCACCGTTCTGTGTGTATTGAATGATCTCATTGCCGTTTTGTGTTGATCCATATCTGACGTCCAAGGCTTTCCCTGAATGTTTCGTAACAATAGAGTAAGTTCCGGATCCTTCGGGCTTTATGTGAAAAAGCTGATTCGAACCATCGGTGGGTGCCCAGACCTGAACCGGGAAAGCCTCCGCCTGTGTTCCTCCGGAAATATCCAAGTACTTATCGTCCAAAGATGATTCGATGTAGTAATCTCCCTCAACCATATCGGTCAACGCCTCAAGCTGATTCGGGTCATCAACTCCCGAATCAGAATCCTTGACTCCGCAAGCATTCAAATCCGTGTTCACGCCTATACCGCTGATGCGTCCATTATCCGCGTATTGCCAGCAGCGATAGTTAGTGTAAAAATTAAAACCAGGACGAGGGCCGTAACTGGCAACCCAAGTTGTTCTACTTAGAATATCAGGAGAATTCAACGCTGAATTAAGGTAAGAGGCATAAGAATATACAGACAAATTTTGAAATCCAGCATTTTGCAAACAAGTAAACCAGGCATTAACAATATCTTTGTAAGTGCTTGGCGAACTCGGTGGCACGTGATCTTTCCATACCCACTGCTCAAGATCGTAGTAAATAGGGTAGGTGAGATCATTCGGACTAATTCCAGCCCGGCGAAGAAGATCCACAATGCTGTTGCCCTCGGCCCGTCCAGTCCCTCCGTCATAGGCGTAAGAATACAGATAGATGCCGAACGGGATGCCTAATCGCTTGCATTCGGCAATATTCCACAATGCCTTGCCGTCGAAGCCATTGCCCCAACCCCAGCCAATACGAATAATTGCACCTTCTACACCCGAATGGCGGACCTGATCCCAATTAATTGTCCCCTGCCATTGAGATACATCAATTACCCCCTTTGCTTTCTGGGCGAATAAGGAACCATCAGCTTCAAAAAATGCCGGAGAGCCTGAATATGCACCCCAATATGCCCCATACGAGTTGCCTGCCAACGATGAGGAAATGACCGAACCTGCTTGCGCAGATGGACGGAGGGCAGCCGATTTCACCGATTTACCCTTTTTCTCAATATGACGAGTAGTTCTGCCGGGTTTCTCAAGTGGCCCCTCACCAAGCGAGGATTCTTGGCGGCGAGCATCTCCAACCTTGACAGGAATAAAGCTGCGACCGTAGGTTTTTGCGAGTGGGTCAGCCGGCTTGGCAGAGGTCCCAATCAGCTGTTTATCAGTAACCAAGTGCCCGTTGCTGACAGACTTCAGCGATCCATCTTTTGTAACCGCTAAGTCCTGAGAAACCAAGACGGCGTCATCAGGAATGGACTTCACAATAAACTCAGGCACATCTTTATGTTGGTCTACATACCCATCCTGCAGATCAAATGATGAGATCGGCGAAATCAACATAATCAGCCCGGCAAGCAACGTCGTTACAATAGTTCTTACACCCATCTTGTGCCCCTACTTTCTGCAAGATCACAATTGCAGAGTCAAATTCGCTCTATTTTAGAATAGCCTGGCGCTGGGCAAACTTACCATGGCAAGACAGTCCACTACATTTATGCGTTCTCTCTACTGTGCAAGAATTCGACGACGAAGTGCGACTACGAGTTTGCATTCATGCCTGTATATGCGATTCACAAACACATCAACCGTTACAAGATGACAGTCTGGATGCGGTCCGCGTCCTTAAGATGAATGGTTTGTTTGGAAGAAAGCTTGTTTTGATTGCTTTCATCAGCAATGCGCCCGCTCTTCAGGAGATTCAAGCGTATCTGTCCCTGAGGGGCATCCTTGCCCTCCACACGCACAAGACTTCCCGGCACCAAGCCGATGCGAACCAGGTACCTGAGAGCATTCGAATCCTCGTCGCTGACGCGTTGAACTCGAACCGTTGAGCCGACCGGCACTTCGGATAGCGTACAGGTAGCAGGAAGTTCAGGCAGAGATCCGCTACCGGTTGGTATGGCATCTCCATGCGGATCCATGGTGGGGTGCCCTAGATAGTCGTCGATGCGGTCGACCATCTTGTCGGAGACGGCATGCTCGAGGCTGTCGGCCTCCTCATGCACCTCATCCCAGCCATAACCGAGGACCTGCACCAGGAAGGTCTCCAGCAGCCGGTGGCGCCGGACCATGGTGACCGCATAGCGACGACCGGTTTCAGTCAGCTCCACCTTGCCGTAAGGCCTGTGGGTGACCAGACCGGCATCGACCAGACGGGCCAGCGCTCCTGATACCGTCGACTGTTTCATGCCCGTCCTATCGGCCACTGCAGTCGGCTGGACAGGGCCCTGGTCCCATTCCTGAAGATCCCAGATGACCTTGAGATAATCCTGGGCGCTGGAAGACAGTTCGGCAATTCCCATGCTCCACAGTCTATAGCACAGCTCCACAGCAAGACCCGCAGGTAACCCCGCAGGCATATTTCGACATTGTCACGGATCACCTCTGGTATTCTTCATCGAGCGCCATTAGACTTCGAAGGGTCGAAGTCTATAGCCAGCCACACGACCGCCATGGTCCAGAATCAAGGAAGGTGACATGCCGAACACTCAGACCCGACCCGCCTCAGGGTCCGCCAGTCCAGCGGGATCCGAAGTCATGAATCCGCCGTCCAGCCGGCAGCACCAATCCCATCCCATCATCGAGACGGCCAATGGACGCTCCCTGGAGGAGATCAACGCCACGGTCTCCGTGCCCAACTCGACCTCCTCCTTCTGGAAGAATCTGGCAGCCTTCTCCGGCCCGGGCGCTCTGGTGGCAGTCGGCTACATGGACCCAGGCAACTGGATCACGTCCATCGGCGGCGGCGCCCAGTACGGCTACCTGCTCATGAGCGTCATTCTCATCTCCAGCCTGATCGCCATGATGCTGCAGTACATGTCGGCCAAGCTGGGAATCGTGACTGGTCTGGACCTTGCCCAGGCCACACGCCAGCACACCAGCCGCCGACTCAGCTTCGCCCTCTGGATCTGCACGGAGCTGGCTGTGATGGCCACCGACATCGCCGAGGTGATCGGCGGAGCCATCGCTCTGAAGCTGCTCTTTGGCATTCCGCTGATCTTGGGTGTGACGCTGACCGTGCTGGATGTGCTCATCCTCCTATTGCTGACCAAGATCGGCTTCCGACGCATCGAGGCCATCGTGGCCACCTTGATTCTGGTCATCATGGCGGTATTCCTCTACGAGGTCTTCCTGGCCAGGCCCGACCTGCCGGCGGTCTTCCGCGGCTTCATCCCTGACAAGGCCATCCTGGGCAATGGCCAGCTGACCATGGCTCTGGGCATCGTGGGTGCCACGGTCATGCCCCATAATCTCTACCTGCACTCATCCATCGTTCAGACCCGCGACTTCGACCGTAGCGACGACCGTCAGGTTGCCAACGCGGTCCGCTTCGCCACCTGGGATTCCAACATCCAGCTGTCCGCCGCCTTCGTGGTCAACTGCCTGCTGCTGGTACTGGGTGCTGCCATGTTCTTCGGACACGGCGAAGGGCTGGACACCTTCACCGCCCTCTACAACGCCCTTGGCGACAAGACCATCGCCGGGCCGGTCGCCTCCGGACTGCTCTCCACCCTCTTCGCCGTAGCCCTGCTGGCCTCAGGTCAGAACTCAACCATTACTGGCACTCTGACCGGACAGATCGTCATGGAGGGCTTCATCCGCATGAGGATTCCTCTCTGGCTGCGCAGGCTGGTCACCCGAGTGATCTCCATCATCCCCGTGCTGATCTGCACCATCGCTTTCGGTGGCAAGGAGTCCGCCCTCGATAGCCTGCTGGTCTACTCCCAGGTCTTCCTGTGCGTGGCCCTGCCCATATCCATGATCCCCCTGGTCTGGTTCACCTCCTCCAAGAAGATCATGGGCAAGTACGCCAACCCTCGATGGATGGCTTTCCTGGCCTGGATTGTGGTGGCTGTCCTGACCGGGCTCAACCTCCAGCTGGTCATCCAGGATGTGGGCGAACTGATACAGATGCTCTGAGCACCAGTGCGCTGATAAGAGCCGCCGACATTTGCCGTTTGTTTGAGGCAGTGTCGGCGGCTTTTTCACAATGCTGTCTGCAGCAGGCCCACCACTTTGGATGCCATAAACGCCTCATCCGATTAGACGCCTCACTTGATTAGTGAGATATCTGACTCTCGCTCAGCGCGCATATCCACCAACTCCATTGCCTGTCAGATACGGTGGAGGATAGCAGGATTTTATCAAGGGTCTTGCTATCAGCGACCGGACAGTCGACCAGAAGCAGGGTCACAGAACTGGCCTGAATGGGACTGTAGGTCGCAAAAATCAAAGATGTCACAGGAATCGAGCAGACATGAACGACAAACTCACCACCAACGAAGGGCAGCCCTGGGCAGACAACAATCATAGCCAGACGGCGGGTACCCGGGGGCCCATCCTCATGCAGGACTACCAGCTCCTCGAAAAGCTGGCACACTTCAACCGCGAGCGCATACCAGAGCGCGTGGTCCACGCCAAGGGAGCCGGAGCCAAGGGAACCTTCACCCTGACCAAGGACATGAGCTCCTACACCAAGGCCGACGTATTCAACGGAGCCGGCAAGACCACGCCCATCCTGCTGCGCTTCTCCCAGGTGGCCGGCGAATCCGGCTATCCCGACACCCTGCGCGACGTGCGCGGCTTCGCCCTGCGCTTCTACACCCAGGAGGGCAACTACGACGTGGTGGGCAACAATACTCCCGTATTCTTCGTCAACGACCCTCTGAAGTTCCCCGACTTCATCCACTCGCAGAAGCGCGACCCGGCCACCCACCTGCGCAGCCAGGAGATGCAGTGGGACTTCTGGTCGCACTCCCCCGAGTCTGTTCACCAGGTGACTTATCTGATGGGCGACAGGGGCAACCCTGCCAGCTACCGGAACATGAACGGCTACGGAAGTCACACCTTCAAGTGGGTCAATGCCAAGGGCGAGCAGTTCTGGGTCAAGTACCACTTCCTGAGCGAGCAGGGCGTCAAGAACATGACCGACGAGACCGCCGCCAAGGTCGCCTCCGAGGACACGGACTTCCTCCTGCATGATCTCTACGATGCCATCGACCGAGGCGACTACCCCAAGTGGAAGGTCTGCGTGCAGATCCTGCCCTACCAGGAGGGCCTGGACTATAAGGACGATATCTTCGACGTGACCAAGGTGGTTTCCAAGAAGGACTATCCGCGCATTGAGATAGGCGAGTTCGTGCTGGACACCAACCCGACCAACTATTTCGATGATGTGGAGGAAGCAGCCTTCTCACCCGCCAACTTCGTCCCCGGCATCGAACCCTCGCCCGACAAGCTGCTGCAGGGCCGCCTGTTCGGATACAAGGACGCCGAGCGTTACCGTCTGGGTGCCAACTACGAACAGCTGCCCATCAACCGCCCGGTCAATGAGGTCCACAACTACGAGCGGGATGGGTTCATGTCCCAGGGCCAGGACGGATCAGTCAACTACGAGCCCAACAGCAAGGGTGGTCCCGTGGAGGACAACGATGCCCGTATGCACGGCGATACCGTCCAAGGGCAAACCGAGTACTCCCGCCCATACGACAAGGACTATTACTCCGCAGCCGGCCGTCTCTACAGGCTGATGAGCCCGGAAGAGAAGGACCGTTTGATCCAGACCATCAAGAACAACCTGGGCTCTGTCAACGACCAGGAGATCCAGATTCTTGAGACCAAGCAGTTCTACCAGGCCGACCCTGACTATGGCCAGCGCGTGGCTGAAGCCCTTGGCCTTTCCATGGATCAGATCAAGTAGCACAGGAACAGGGCGGGAACTGCCGGCGACACGTCTGGACTGGCCTGCAATCCCCGCCCTGTGTTACTATTTCCTAGTTGCCTTGATAAGGGTCACGTAGGTTAAGGCCCTGTTCATTGCAGCTTTGGAGGATTCGCCTAGTGGTCTATGGCGCACGCTTGGAAAGCGTGTTGGGTTCACGCCCTCACGAGTTCGAATCTCGTATCCTCCGCCAGCAAGGGGTTTTGGGGTTCCAAAACCCCTTTTTGCTACTCACCTCCACGACCTCACTGGGATTGACAATGGTCAAGCTAGCAAAGATTGACGTCGCGTCCTCGTTCCCCAAGACAGCAATCCGCGGAATCCGATGCTTGCACATCTCGGCATGATTCCCACCCCAGCGCCGTCATTGATCAGGCCGACCCAACATCACCTTTCGTAACTCTCGCATTCTCCTTTGAGCGACTTTTCTGATTAATAAGCTTCGCCAATTCCTTTTCGCAGTTACGCAGGTATCCCAAGCTCTTCTTAAGACCGGAGAGTTCTTTCTTGGTTTCCTTCTTCTCAGCCTTGTCTAGGTCCTTATCTTCAGAACGCATAGAGAGAACCTCCTGCTGAATTTCCGTTCGTTCAATCTGATCGAGCAAGCCTTGTCGGATCCGTTCAATCGTCTCTGGCTTCATATCAGCTTGAGCGAAGTCGGATTGGCAAAATGTTAGGAGCTTCGAACATTCGTCGAGGGCAAACGCTCCTTTGGAATCAGTGAGAAGCGAAACAACAGCAGTTACCCCACTACCACCGACCAAACCCAAGACTGCACCGCCACCAGCGATTATGGCTGTGCCGCCTGCCATACCGAAGCCTCCAGCAGCCAATGCACCACCGCCAACCGCTGCAAGGCTCGCACTGGTAAGAGCAGCACCAGATAGGCCGGCAACAGCCGATCCGGCAAACAACGGAGCTATGACTGGCGCTATGACTGGTGCTAATGTAAACGCTGCACCTCCCGTAGCAACCGCAACCGCGGCAGTCCCCGCAGCACCGACAATTTTTTTGGTTCGGCTACCATTCAATACGCCGGCATTCTTATTCAGCGCCTTGGCGGTCTGCTGCACAGGGAATTTATCCGAATCGCCGCTTACGTCACGCCATAATTCTTCGAGAATTTTTGAATCAAATTTTGGACGTTTAGTTCTCTTGATCGAGGAGTCCGGCCCTCCCTCAGGATTCTCTGACTCCGTTTCAAAACGATATAGGTCATACGGAGTGAACCGTGCAAGTTCAATCAGAACCAAGGCTTTCCATGTGTTCCCATCCCGCGCAACAAGTTCTTCAATTCTCCGTTTCACTTGCCCGCGATTAAGGAGATCACAGTCATCAGGCAGGTTTTCAGACCACCTGTCAAACCATTCTTCCTTTTCTCTTCGATCCACTGCCTTACTTCGATCTATGTCCTCATAAAGCGCGAGTCGCTCTATCGAGAACAATACAGATAAATGCTCCGGCTTCAACGAGAGCATTTCCATTGTCACCCGACCGGCCGAATCGTCGTTTTGCTGCCGCTGCCTGTGGCTCGCTCTTCGTTCCCACACCGTTTTGACATCCACACCTATTGCGAAAACCAGACGAGTCACACCTACATAGTTGATTTTCAGCAGGAAGAGCTTGCCATCGAATCCCCTTACTAGAATCCCGACCAAGGCGGCCCGAATAGCGGCATCCGCTAGATCCACTGCAGTAAAGGTAGCCGAAGCAATGGATACCATGCGGACTACTCTGGAATTATTGAATGGAAGGACCACACCCATATCCAGCTGTGACAGGTCGTCCAAAGAGTCGACTTCATTGTTTTTCATCTCCAGATAAAGATGATGAAGAAAATAGCAGCCCCGTGTCAGGCACTCATTCAGCAACACTGGAAGCGCCTGACGCCCCAGTACATGCACAATTCCGATTTCAGTTCGCAGGTTAAACCTACGAAGGACTTTACGACCTTCATCGTCAACTTGAGCGAATAAGGTCCCATTGAACATCTTGGAAAGAAGTTTCCGTAACCCCATGCCGGAATCCATGGCGTTTTTAAACACGGGCAAGGCGGACAATTCCTTAATAATAGAAAGAAAAGGCCCAGGTATCCCCGTGCCCTGACCGGGATTCGAACTTGATCCCGGCGCGTCTGACGCCATGTGAAAGAACCATCGCACCGTGCCTAGGAACAGCTTTTCGTAGACGGTATCGCCGATCAAACCTTCCTTAAACCATCGTTCTTCCACCGGGACTGCAATGAAATCTCCGTTTTGATTGGTGCCGTATACCTTTCCTGTAAATTGAGTGAGTATCGAGAACACCAATCCTTCAAGGGAGAAGTGGTGAGAAAAATCTCTGAGATGATGTTGCAAACCGCCGCCGAATTCGGCCGTGTACTTATCGCCAACAAAAGGATATTGATTTTCTAGGAATTGAATGGCATCACGCAGGGACTCTCCTTTAAAACCAGAATGCTGCTTTGCCACCCAAACCACGAATTCATTGACTTTCTCTGAACCCCACTCGTTCGCCTTGTCCAGAGAGAACTTGCCAACAAAAATCGAATCACATAAACCCGCGACCACTCCACAAGCCGCAGCGATCTTGTAATCAAGCTGCGCGTCATCTTGCACATGGCCACTTGCAGGGTCTTCTTCAATGGATTCCACATAGATTCCATCACCAAAATCTTCGGTTGTTTTATCAGCGTGGAATCCAGCCTCTATTCCTTTGTCATCAGCAAGCTCCAGCGAATACTCAACAGAGACCAAATCACCACCGTGCCGTGGCGAAAGCTCCAACTCCCTTGCCATCCGTCCCTCTCCCTCCACAGTGCGCATAGAAACAAAGCAATATAGCCAGAATAAAGCAGCAATTGGAACGTCTGCAAACAGTCAACCAGCACTTCCCTCGCTCGTAATTCTCATTTACCCTTGCAGACTTCAAAATTACGTCAGATACACATCCCAGAAGCTTCATAGCCGATTATCCTGGGGGTATGGCAATGAACGTCAATGTCGCATCGCGCCGCCGCAACTGGTCGTGTGAAGAAACGATGATGGCCTTTGCTCTGTACATCGTGCTTGAGCCCAGAGAGTGTGACGACAATGGGCTAGACGTGCAGCGTCTGGCATCATTCCTGCACCGCACACCCAACTCTGTTGCCTTGAAAATATGGAACATCGCAGCCCATGACATCAATCGAAGGGCCCAGGGCAAGGCAGGCATGAAGCATGGTAGCAAGCTGGATGCCCAAGTCTGGCAATGGTACACCGAAAATCCCGATACCTTCATGGCGGAATGCCTCGATTTGCTCCAACATGCACTCCTGCAAGCGAACAAACAACACTTCCACCCAGCACCATTGGCCTCTGACCGATATTCTACGCTCGAAACCGCAACAAAAATGCTGCTTGACAAGCGCAATCCAGAAGGCGGCGAGCGCGAAGCAACCACGATTCAGCGGATCAACCAGTCTTACTTCCGCAATTCGCTGCTTTTGAACTACCAGAGCACATGCTGCATCACTGGCATGCAGATACCTTCGATGCTAATTGCCAGCCATATCAAACCATGGAAAGCATCAACCCCGACCGAAAAAACCGCCGCATCGAACGGCCTGTTGCTCAATGCATTCCACGACCAAGCCTTTGACCAAGGGCTTATCTCCATCGACGACGATTACCGCATCATGGTCAACCACGACAAGGTAAGGCACTCACCGATCAACGATCAATGGCTCTATGCCTTCGAAGACCAGAGAATCACGTTGCCATCGATCAGCCGACCCTCGCATGAATTTATCGAGTATCATCACAAACACATCTTCCTTACCGATGCGGCATAGCCACAGGGACAATCCCCTCCCTTACACGCTTGGCGCTACCCGGAAATATTGGGCAAACCGTTCCCCGCCTTTTTCTTCTAAGGCATCGATTATGTCCGCAGGTTGCTCTGCCAGCCTGAGATTCATAATGACCTGTTTCACCGCATCACGACGCGCTTTATTAGCGGAGGATTAAGCAGCCAAGTACTTACGCGATCCATGAAGCGCCCTGTCATATTTCAACGAAACAAGGCCAAATATGAAGCAATGACATCCTCCAGCATGCCTAACTTCATCGTCTCAATGCAGCAAGACAAGGCAGAAGCTAGAGTGCATCCAAGCCTCTCGGGAGATTTATAGTTTCCAATATGATATAGTTTCTATTATGAAATCAAATAAGCCATCCTTTCTTTATAACGCTCTCATGTATCTGCAGTGCGAATTCGTAGCAGAGCGTAATAGGGTCAACCCAGGAAACATCACCTGGCAACAGTTCGATATCCTGACTGTTCTACGCACCGGAGCCTTCATGCCCTCACAGATTGGTCAGCGACTCGGTATAACCCGATCCAAGGTCTCCAAGAACCTCGGCACGCTGCGCGATCTCGGATACATCAGGCAAGTGCCTGACGCCCACGACCGGCGAGAGCTGGAGACCAGTCTGACTCAGGATGGCCAGGACATGCTTGACATTATCGATCACCAGCACAAGACCCTTGAGGAGGATGCCCGACAGGTCTGGTCCGAAGACGAGCAGGAAGAGTTCACTGCTCTTGCCAACAGGCTCATCGCCAAGCTGCGCCAGGAGCGGATCGCCTGATGAGGACAGAATCCATCCTTATTGATAGGGCCTCTACGCACAATCTTAAGCAAGTCTCGCTGGCCATACCCAAACGGGCCATCACCGTGGTCACCGGCATGTCAGGTTCAGGTAAGTCGTCCCTCGTGTTTTCCACGCTGGCAGCCGAGTCACAGCGCATGATCAACCGCAGCTATAGCTCCTACATCCAGCAGCTCCTGCCCAAGTATGAGTCCGCGGAAGTCGCCCGTATCGATAACCTGCCCTTCTCAATTGTCGTCACCCAGAAGCAGCTCTCGGGCAATGCCCGCTCCACCGTGGGCACCTACACCGATATCTATACCGCCCTGCGCCTGCTGTTCTCCCGTATGGCCCAGCCCTTCATCGGGTACTCCATGACATATTCCTTCAATAATCCTGCGGGGATGTGCCCGACCTGCCAGGGACTGGGAACTGTGCGCACTCTGGTGCTTGATCACCTGCTCAACATGAATCTCTCGCTGAACCAGGGAGCCATCAACTTTCCCACCTTCCAGCCAGGCGGCTGGAGGCTGACCAGGTATACGGATTCAGGTTATTTTGACAACGACCTGTCTCTACAGGAGTGGGACAGAGATGACCTCGACTTCCTGCTCCACGGCAAGAGGCAAAAGCCGACACACCCTGGCCCCGATTGGCACAAAACGGCCATGTATGAGGGATTGGTGCCCAGGATCACCAAGACCTTCATCAACCAGAGCAACGACAAGTACCAGCATGAGCTGGAGGAGGTTACGCGAATCACCCAGTGCCCCGACTGCCAGGGGGCCAGAGTCAACGCCAAGGTGCGCTCAGCCAGGATCGGCGGACTGAACATAGCTGACTGCTCCGCCATGAGCGTGGCAGACCTCCAGGAATGGCTCGGGAAGATTCATGACGATCAAGCTGAGACCATTCTGCAGGACCTAATGCGCAAGATAGCCAACCTGATAACGGTTGGTCTGGGCTACTTGAGTTTGGAGCGTGGCACCTCCACACTTTCCGGAGGAGAGGGACAGCGTCTGAAAATTGCCAACTGCCTGAACAGCCCCTTGAATGACGTCCTCTACATCTTCGACGAGCCAAGCGTTGGCTTGCACCCCCATGACCTGACTGGTATCAAGAAAATCTTTGAAGGCTTGCGAGACAAGGGCAATACGGTAGTGATCGTGGATCATGACCCCGAGCTCATCGCCATTGCGGACCATATCGTCGACATGGGGCCAGGGGCAGGCAATGAAGGCGGTCGGATCGTCTTTGAAGGGAACTATCAGTCTCTGCTGAGAAGCGGCACAGCAACTGGCAGATCCCTGGCAGATCCAGGCATGGTAAATGAACCATCGGCGCCTTCGCATGGATTCTATGTAATAGACAAGGTCACCGCCCACAACGTCAGAGAAGCCCGCACCAAGATACCCCGACAAATGCTGACAGTGGTGACCGGGGTGGCCGGCTCAGGTAAGAGCACCCTTATTAAGGAAGGCTTCATGGCTCAACATGAGGCCTTACTCCTGGATCAGAAACCAATCAAGACCAGCGGACGCTCCAACCTGTTGACCTACTTGGGTGTCTTCGACCCGCTGCGCAAGGCCTTTGCCAAGGCCACAGGCGAATCCCCCTCACTCTTCTCATTCAACGCTGCCGGAGCCTGTCCGGTCTGCAAGGGCAAGGGGGTCGTCACCCTGGATATTGCCTACATGGGCGACACCAGCACTATCTGCGAAAGCTGCCATGGAACCAGGTATTCAACGCAGGCCTTATCTGCCAGATACCGTGGTCTCAGCATCGCCCAGGTGCTGAAACTGACTGCCAGCGAGGCCATGCACCAATATCATGAAGTGCTGGGGCCAGCTATGAAGGCCCTGGAGGATGTGGGTCTGTCTTACCTATCCGTTGGACAGGCTCTCGATACGCTCTCCGGCGGTGAGCTGCAACGCCTCAAGCTGGCCAGGCTACTCAAGGAGGGGATTCGCGAGACCCTGATTTTGGATGAGCCCACCAGCGGCCTGCATGAATCCAATATCCTGGAGCAGATTGCTCTCTTACGTAAACTCATCACCAACAAAGGACTCACTATTATCGCCATAGAACATAACCTGCGCTTCATCGGCCAGGCCGACTGGTTGATCGATATGGGCCCGGGAGCCGGAAGCGCAGGCGGAAAGGTGCTGTTTGAAGGAACTCCGCTTGCGCTGATGCGTCGCAATGACACTCCTACAGCCCGAGCCATGAATGCTTATTTCGGTCTCATCAAGGATGCCGCGGCGCAACCATAAGCGGCTGCATTCAGATCAATAATCGGTCAGCAATCTTGCAGACGGCGCCTCTGCATGCCATCCTGATCGAAATTGTCATCATCCAGCCAAGTCTCCAACCGCTCTTTCACTGCCGGCCATTCGCTGTCCAATATGGAAAACCAATCCGTATCCCTAGTACGGCCCTTGTAGACCATATCGTTCCTGAACCGGCCTTCAGCCTTGAATCCCAGCCTCAGCGCTGCCGTCCGTGAGGGCGCATTGAGGCTGTCGCACTTCCACTCGTATCGTCGATAGCCCAAGTCCTCGAAGACATGCCGAGCCATCAGATACTGAGCCTCGGTAGCCTGCCTGCTTCTCTGCAACTCCCGGGTATAGATAACGTGGCCCATCTCAATGCTTCCCACGTCGGACCTTATCCGCTGCAAGGCATACATGCCCAACAGATCCGACGAATCAAGAAGCTTCACATGCTTCCGTATATCCGCATCCTCTCCATCTGCAGACTGACCGACACTGAGTCCATGTGCAGACGGATTGCGGAGAATGGCAAAGAAGAGAGGATCGCGACTTTCAATCATGGATTCGAACCCTGAGTCGAATGTTGGTCTATCAGGGTAGAGATCGTGAGTGCTATAGGTCATGATGGCTTTGTCACATTCTGGACTGAAAATTCGCTCATAGAAGGCATCGCCCTGATTCTCGTACAGGGGCACTACCAGAACGGTCTTGCCAGTCAAGATGACGGGCTCCGGCATCATGGCCCCGGGAAACGAAATCGCATCACCAATAGGTTGCCCAAACTCATTGACTCTCATACCCGCATCTCCTCCCTTGGAACTATGCCCGCTCTGTAATCTATGGAAGAGTCAGCCCCAGAAGCACCGGCTATAACTCCGTACAATCCTGGCACTTAGAATACCAAGCAAACACCCCAAAAGCCCGTATGGATCCATCTCACGCATGCGTGTTTATTCTCCCCCGCTACCTCCTTTATCATCTTGTCCACAAGATGCTGCTTCACCGCCATATTTGTCCACATGCACCCAAGCGGAAGGGCCGACGCGGAAGCGAGAATTAAACTGATACGTAAGAGGAATGCTCGCCGAACTTCAAACGGTATTTCCTCTGCCTACCGTCAGCATCGACCAAGGGAGTGATTACCATGTCCAAGGCTTTGATTGTCGTTGATGTTCAACCGACCTTCTGCGAAGGGGGTGAACTGGGAGTTGAGGGAGGCAACGCTACAGCCAGTAAAATCGCCGACTATGTCCACGGCCATGCCGGGGACTACGCCTACATGGCCACCACCCAGGATTGGCACATCGAACCCGGATCTCATTGGTCCGATCACCCGGATTTTGCGGATACCTGGCCCAAACACGGCGTAGCCGGCTCACCCGGGGCGGAGCTTCATTCCAAAATCCGGGAGTTGGGCATCACCCATCACTTCAAAAAAGGCCAGTATTCAGCTGCCTACTCCGGATTCGAAGGCATCGAAGACAACGCCGATAAAATCCAGAGCAGGCAGGAGTTCGCTGCGGCCAAAGCATCTGGAGTCACCTTGGCCGACGCACTGGCGCAAGCAGGAGTCGACCAGGTGGATGTAGTCGGCATCGCCGAATCCCACTGCGTCAAGGAGACGGCCTTGGATGCCGCAAAGCTGGGTTACCAGGTCACGGTCTTCGAGGATCTGACTGTCCCGGTCAGCGAGGATCAGGGCGTTGAGGCTCGAAAGGCCATGGCCCAAGCAGGCATTCGTCTTCTTTCCTCCAGTGGCGACTAAGGGCAGCGGCGGAGGAATTCACCAGGGCTGGATGGTAGGGCCTACAGTAAACTCCGATACATTGGTATCCTCAGGCTGATCGATAGCGAAGGCCACCACCTGGGCCACCCGTTCTGGATCAATCTGGTAGCTGTCGTAGGTCTTGTTCATATCGGCCAGGGTCTGCTTGTCCGTTATGGTATCCAGCAACTCAGTCCGAATGGCCGCCGGGTAAATGGTAGAGGTACGAATATGGGTCCCCTCTTGGGCGGACTCCATCCTGAGCACCTCCATCAGATCGCGCAGACCCCACTTGGTTGCCCCATAGACCGCTCCTTCCGGGTAGGCCTTGAGCCCAGCCACCGAAGAGGTAGCGATGAACTGCCCGTGACGCTGCCCGATGAACTCCGGCAGGGCCGCAGCAATGCCGTACAGTGCACCTTTGAGGTTGACGTCAATGGTCCGATCCCACTCGTCCACATGCAGGGCCGACAGGGGCGAGTTAGGCATGAGCCCGGCGTTGAGGAATACCACGTCCACCCCGCCGAACTGCTTCTTAGCGAAAGCCACGAAGTCCTCATTGGCCTGGCGATCGGTCACATCCAGAGCCATGGAGGCCGCCTGACCACCCGCCTGAACGATGTCGTCGACGATTTTATCCAGCCGATCCTTGCGGCGAGCGCCCAGCACCACCTTGGCCCCTCGCTGTGCCAACAGCCTCGCCGTGGCCTCCCCTATGCCGGACGAAGCTCCGGTGATCAACACCGTCTTATCAACAACAGTCATAACAGTTCCACCTTTCCTTGATCTTCAGTCGGCCTGATGGTACAACCTCGAGTCGCTGGAAGTGCAAATCCTGCTACAGCCAAGCCCAAACCAACAATCGTGATCAAATGCGTGGCATGGGACTGAATCTATTGAGAAGGGCAGGTCAGTCAGGACTGCGCTGGCTGGACACATGTAGAATCGACGCAGTAATCCACGAAGAAAGGCGGCTGCACTGCCATGAGCGCAAGGAATCAGAGTCACACTCCGTTTTCCCTCCTGATGGCTGTCTATGCCGGAGACAGGCCCTCCTTCGTTGCCCGCGCATTGAAATCCGACACCATCGATCAAACCCTTATGCCCGATCAGATCGTCATTGTGTGCGACGGTCCGTTGGGTAAAGAACTAGGCCAACTGGTTGATCGGTATCCAGCTGAGTTGAAGAGACAGTTGCTTCAGGCTGACAGGGCCGGGGAAATGCCCGAGTTTACGATTGTGCATCTGTCGACCAACAGAGGACTCGCACACGCACTGAATCTCGGGTTGAAGTCCTGCAAGCACGAGCTGGTGGCCAGAGCGGACAGCGACGACATCTCCCGGCCATCAAGATTCAGGGCTCTCATCCCCCTGCTTGCCTCATCGGGGTTAGATGCCCTGGGTAGTGCCATCCAGGAGTTCGACAATGACGAACGCACCCCCGGTCGAATCCGTTATCTGCCAAGCGGTGGATCCGAACTGCGGGCATATGCCACTCTGCATTCCCCCCTGCATCACCCCAGTGTGGCCTTTCGTAAGACCAGCGTGTGCAAAGTGGGCGGTTATCCGGAAGAATCAGGGCGCTTTGAAGATTACCGTCTTTGGGAAACCATGCTGGTCGCCGGCGAGCATATCGGCAATATCAAAGAACCCCTGGTTCTCTATCGATCCGATACGGCTATGTATCACCGCAGAGGCGGCATGCGCATGTTTCGGGACGAGCTGCGACTGCAAAACGATTTTCTGCATGACCGCTTCATCAACCCCATACAATATGTCAGAAACATCCTTATCCGTGCCTGCTACCGTCTGCTGCCCGACCAAGTACGCAGCTGTCTGTATGCCATCATGACCACCCTGCTCAACCGGTTCCATAGGAAGTCGGTGGATGACAGCCGAAAGAAGTGATTCATGCAATCAACCCTGATGACCTGGCAACAATCCTGGCCACTGCTGCTCTTCATCATCGCAGCCCTGTATCTGCCCGGCTGCCTGCTGGTGGCAGCACTGGGTAGCCGTAAACCTATCTTCGTGACGGCACTCGGCCCTGTGGCCTCCATTGCACTGGCCGGCATCGATGGCGTGCTCTTCCAGCCGCTCGGCATATCCTGGAACTGGCGTTCCTACGGGCTTTCGGCCATAGTACTCATTGCCGTCATTCTTCTAGCGCGTAAGCTCTTCAATCATTTTCGTCATCCTGATGGAGCTGGCCGAGAATCCTCGGCACTGGCAAGCGAAGGCGGAAAAACCAAACCTCGATTAAGACACTTCCTTCCGGCAGTCATCGGCACAGCACTGGCTGCTTGCAACATCGGCATCAGACTGATGCACGCCGCGCCTTCGCCTGATCAGGTCACACAAAATTACGACTCGGTTTTCCACTACAACGTAGTGGCACGAATTGTGCTCACCGGCCAGGCTTCATCCCTGCATGCTCTTCCGCCCATCAGGGAAATATACCCCATAGCATTTCAGGAGTTCGCTGCCATGGGAGCGATGGCCTACAGACCTGCCACGGCAGTTAGCGCAGTCACCTGCACCTGGCTGGTCTTTGCAGCTCTGATATGGCCGGTCTCCATGCTCTTTCTGATCAGAACCCTGTTGGGCAGACATGCCTGGAGCGATCTGCTCGCACCGGTACTCGCCTCATGCTGCGCGGGATTCCCCTTCCTCTTGTTGGATTGGGGCACCTTATATTCCATGTTCGCCGGCCAGGTCATACTGCCCGTCTTCGTCGCGCTTACCTGGTCCTGGTGTACAGACGGATGGCAGGAAGGCCGCCGATCCATAGTCGGCCTTGCCTGGATTCTCCTCAGCGTCGTCGCCGTATCCTTCTGCCATTTCAGGGTCATGATGACCGGCGCTCTTCTTGTGCTGCCACTGATCCTCAGTTGGCTGATCATTGCAGGGAGGCAGCTGGCCCAAACCAACAAGCATCGTTTCCGAGTGGCCGCCGGAGTGCTGACTGCCGGATTCCTGGTTCTGCTGGCTATAGGCCTCAAGATCTTCCATAATTTGTACCTGCGTGGCCCTGCACGGAAAATATCGGATCATCTCAACGGCGGCCCGGCACAGCCCACGGAAGACCTGCCAGCCGCCATAGTGCGCTTTCTGCTGGGGCAGCCCATCGATTCAGGCAACCGCCGACTGCCGGTCTACTGGCCCCTGGCTCTGGCCCTGGTCCTGGCTCTGATCGTGCTCTGCCTGCACCACAACAGAAAGGACATGCTCCTTGTCTCCTCCTTCCTGCTGCTGGGTCTGGTCTTCGTCGCCTGTGCGGGCACCCATGCCGATTGGGCCAAGATTCTTACAGCCTTATGGTACAAGGATCAACGCCGCCTGTTCTCTGCTTGGCCTGTAGTAGCCATCCCCATCATGGGCATGGCCTTGGAGCATGGCATCGAAGCCTTGAAACGATATACACCGCAGGCCGAGAAGATGGTATCGATGCCGGCTATGATGTTGGCAGCCACGGTAGCCGTGCTGATTTGCGCTGTGAATCCGCAGTTGGACTCCATGCAGAAGACTCTGGGCTCAACATATGCCTTCGCAGCCAACGACGCCGATGCCCCGATGCTGTCAACCGACGAATTCCTGCTGATGAAGAGAATGGGCCGCCATGTCTCGACCAGCGAGCAAGTCCTGTCCGATCCATGGAACGGCAGCGGCTACATGCTGGCTGTCGGTGGCACCACACCCTTCTACGCCCATCTGAACATGAATTGGGATCATGACCATGCCTATCTGGCCACAAACTTCGAGCACATCGACTCAGACCCGCAGGTGTGCAGGATCCTGACCGATCATCACATCGACTGGTATGCGGATATGGGCGGACCATACGTTGCCAACGATCCTCAGCATCAGATTTTCAATGGGCTCCACCCCGTTCCGCAAGCCCTTCAACTGGTCGACAGCCAGGGTCGGGCGAAACTCTACCGGATCACCGCCTGCCGCCCCTGATCGGCACGGTCGATCAGTGCCTGAATCTCGGGCTCCTGGGCAAACAGGTCGTGGTTGCTGCCAGGGTGTGTAGACATGCCGGCTTTGAATCCTCGAGACAAACAATGCTGGATCTGCCGCCGATCATGCGCCCTAATAAAGGTAAGAAGCCACCGTCTGCCAGTAGCAAGGAGCAGTGCAAGAAATTCAATCGTTGTGAAATTGCCCCTGCTGAATCGGAACATCCATATCTTGTTGCGCACCTCGTAAAAGAAGCGAGAACCCGGGTCGGCATCACTGGAGCCAAAGACCTTGGTCTTATGCCATACCCGACTGGCGGGAACGTAATAGCCGATACCCGTTTTCAGCAGTCTGGTGGTGTATTCGAAGTCGTCATTCCAAAGGAAGAAGGCGGCCCGTGGCAGGGTTCCTGCAGCTTGGATGGCCTTGACGTTCACCAGGCAAGAGACAAAGGACAAGGAGCGGACCTGGTAGGCATGGGCGCTGGTCTGCAACTGCGGTCTGCCTCTTTTAATCGGCAGACGCCGACGCGGCTTGTTCATCCCATGCACCCTGCCGTCGACCCACACAGCCTCAGAGCCCAAAACGGCCGGCCATGATCCATTATCGGCATAAGCCTCGGAGGCAGCATTAAGCAAGCTGGACAGGGCATTAGGCTGCGGCACCACATCGTCATCCATGAGCCACAGGTAGGCCTCACACTGAGGAGGAATCTTCGCCAAGGCCGCCGCCATTCCAGCCACGAATCCCCCTGCACCGCCCATATTGTGATGCAAACGAACCAAGTCAGGCTTCAAGGGGTGCGACATGACCACTTCCACCGGTCCGTCCTCGCTGGCATTGTCTACGACAAGGACTTGATCAGGCTTGTGGGACTGGCTACTTATGCCATCCAGGCACTCCTGAAGGAGTTTGGAGCGGTTGTAGGAGACAACAACAGCGACGACAAAAAACCTCATAGTCTGCATTGTAACGATAGGTGAGGGTCAAATATTGAACTACAATCAGTTCTTAAATTTCCCATAGTGGACATTCAGAACAGACGAGCCGCAGATCAATGGGAGCATACAAACCGAGCAGCAGTTGGCTAGTCCCGATTCCGCGAGAGGAAGGCCCCAGTCATGTCGACGACACCGACACAGCCCTCATCACGAAAACAGGCTGTCTATCCATACCTGATCGTGCTCTCGGGCATCGTCTTCACGGCCATCCCGGTATCGCTGGTCTGCAGTTGTGCGGGCATCTTCTTCACTCCTGTCAGCAGCTACTTCCATGTTCCCAAGGCCGCATTCACCGGATATTTCAGCATATTCAGCATCACCATGGTCATCTTCCTGCCGGTTGCCGGATGGCTGATGCACCGCTACGATCTACGCATCGTCCTGACGGCAAGCACCATCCTGGCCGGACTGGGTTGCCTGGGCATGTCCCGATCATCAGCCATGTGGCAGTTCTATCTATGCGGAGTGGTTCTGGGAATCGGCATGCCGCCCATACTCTATTTGTCAGTGCCCACGCTCATCAACGCCTGGTTCCGCAAACGGGTCGGGTTCTTCATCGGTCTGTGCATGGCCTTCACCGGCATAGGCGGGGTAATCTTCAACCAGATAGGCACCATGATCATCAGGTCCGCCCCTGATGGATGGCGGCGGGGATACCTGGTCTTTGCCATCCTGATTCTGGTGGTCACCCTGCCCTTCACCATTTTCGTCATTCGCGGCACGCCCGAACAGATGGGTCTGCATCCCTACGGCGCCACCGACCAGGAGCCTGCTGCGGCTGAGGCTGCCTCCAACAGCGCAGACACTGGAAGCAAAGACAAAAAGGACTCAAAGCTTGCCGCGTCGACCGTGGGCATGACCGCTTCCCAGGCCTTGCGCGCCCCTGCCTTCTGGGCGCTGGCGCTCTTCTGCGGCCTGATCACCATGAATCAGACCATCTACCAGTTCCTGCCATCCTATGCGGCATCCCTGCCATCCATGGCAGCATACACGGGCCTGATAGCGTCCTCCTGCATGGCCGGCCAGGCTATCGGCAAGATCATCCTGGGTATGGTCAATGACGGCAGCATCGTGGGCGGGCTATGCCTCGGCATCAGCGGCGGCATTCTCGGTGTCTGTCTCATGGTCGCCTTCCCCGCATTGCCCGCACTCCTCCTGCTGGGGGCCTTCGCCTTCGGTCTGGTCTACGCATGCACTACAGTGCAGACGCCAATCCTGGTTACAGCGGTCTTCGGCTCGTATGACTACACCAACATCTACGCCCGCATCCAGATGGTAGGGTCCCTGGCCTCAGCCTTCGCCGCTCTCTTCTGGGGCGCCATCGCTGACCAGCCCCATGGCTACCTCATCATGTTCGGCCTGAGCATCCTGATTATGGTTGCGGCCTTGCTCCTGGGCATTATCCCCCTGAAAGGTGCACGCAAGTCGGTCACCCAAACCGCCTGACCGAGCCCTGCAACCAACAGCCTCCGCAACATCCCGATTTTCGTCATGCGCCGACAGGGGACGACAGACCGCCGCTATAGGGACCTCACGTTCCGCAGAGAAGCCGGGCCGCCCAGCTAGATCCGGGGGCTTGTCACCATCGCCGGCCTCGGTCTTGACCGACCTGTAGATCATCACCTCCAACGCCATCCGCTCGCCTCTGACCGCAGCTACGGCAATAAATCCATAAGGGGAGAATCGTTCGTTCACCGGATCTCCAGCCATATGCATCGACGACCGTACAATCTGCAAATGCAGCTTCGAAGAACTTTTCTACCACAATACGACAAGTACATATACAAATAACCAAGCCTGATTTTTGAACCCATCTCTACTTGTGCAATAACATTATCTTTACTACACTTACATTTGACATTGACGTGACGTTCTGACCAAAACAACGACGTAGTAGGTTCCGGGCGGCCTCTTCCCCGGTTCATGGTTCAGTCGTCCGTCATCACATAGACGGCAAGGAGGCTTGTCTAAAATATGAAACGCATCATATCCATGGCCCTGGCGACAGTATTCGCCTTGGCCACCGCAGGGGCCGCGGATCCGGCCTTCGCTGCCACGGGGAGTCGGCCCTACCAGGCCAATACCCCGTCAATCCTGACTACAGGATCGAAAGCAAAGGCCAGAACTGCTGGTATCAATCCACGGATTACTCCCGTCAATCCTGCAGACCACGAATGGACGCTGGATCCCTCCACCAACAAAGGCGGCGAGGTGTTGGAAAAGTCCAATGGCTGGCTGCGCTTCAAGGCCTCAGCCGCCAACGGTAATTCCACGACGGTCAGCGAACAATACCCGGCCATCGCTTTGGACGCTACCACTTACGACTTCACCAGCCCAGGAGCTCTGACCTTGACCATGAGCTCGCCCCAGCCTGGCACTGAGAACAGGTTCGGGTTCTACCTCGGGTATGGCAATCCCAACTCCGGACTCTTCATCGGTTATGACTCGGGCGGCTGGTTCTGGCAGCGCTACGGCGGGGACGGCCAGTGGTACACGGGAACCAGACTTCCGGCACCGGCCCAGGATACCCCGACCACGATAGGAATCACTTGGACCGGCCAGCGCGCAGGACTCACCGTAGACGGGCGCGCGGCTTTCGAAGATGTCGACTACGGCCCCATGGCTGGCGCGCTAACCGGAAGGTTGGCCATGAAGGCTGGCGTCTACCAGAACCAGATCACTGAAGTCAAGCTCAAGCTCAAGGAAGACCCGGCTGATCTGCACTCGGTCGCCGGACGAATCGTCGATACAGACGGCGGAGCCATCGCCGGGGCCAAGGTCCATATGACGGGAGCCTCGACATTGACAGACGCCGAAGGCGCCTTCACCCTGCAACAGATCAAATCAGGCAAATACACCCTACAGATCGGCAAACAGGGCTACGAGGACATCACTAAGGACATACAGGTGGACCGTGCCGATCTGGACCTGGGATCCTTGCAACTGAACAAAGCCACCCCAGAGGCCAAGGTCACCTTGAGCACCCCCGAGATGAGCGTACAGGTCAGAAAACACTTCCCATCTGTGGTTCAATACACCATGACCAAACTGGACAACAGGGTCATGTACGGCCGACATGAGGATCTGCGTCGTCTGAACATCAACGGCACAGACATGGATCTGACTGATTCGGACGTGACTTTCACCCAGCAAGGAACAGACAAGGCCACCTACCAGCTTCGCGCCCAAAAACCCGACCAGAACATCGATGCCACCGTAACAGCAGTCCTCTGGCTCAAGGCCAACACCCTACACCTGGACATTACCAAGATCGAAAACGCTGCCGGAGAAGACCATCCCATCCAGACCATAGCCCTGCCCGGGCAGGATTTGGTATCCGTCAGCAGCGATCAGGACGGAGCTCAATTCACAGGCGCACGCATGTCCTCGAACACCAAGGTATCCGGCGACACCACCTTCCCCATCACCGACGACACCACAGTCGATCCGAACAAGTCCGATTACATCTACGGATTCGTCTCAGGAGGATCGTTGAGCGCTGGACTATGGAGCAACACCGAACATGACGGCACCACGGCCGGCAGCTCTACTGCCGGAGGCGGTCAAAACACCCGTGTACTCACGGACGTCGCCAGCGTTCATGGGTCAACTTCACTCGGACTGTCCAGCCCTGCCTGGTACTACCATCGTCAGGTTCGGGACTCCAAGAACCGCGCGTTCACTGTTGAGCAGACCGAAATGCCCAAGATGGCCGTGGCCATCACAGGCGACGAAAATCAGGACGGCAGGGTCGACTGGCAGGACGGGGCCATCGCCTACCGAGCCATCATGAACAACCCTTATGGGGCTCAGGAGGTGCCTGATCTGGTTTCCTGGCGTATTTCCATGAACTTCGGAAGCCAGGCCCAGAATCCCTTCCTCAGCACCTTGGACAATGTGAAGAAGGTAGACCTCAACACCGATGGGTTGGGTCAGTCCGTCCTGCTCAAGGGCTACGCCAACGAGGGACATGATTCCGGCCACCCGGACTACGGAGACATCGGCACCCGGATGGGCGGCGCCAAAGACATGAACACCCTGATGAAGGAGGGAGCCAAGTACGGTGCCCGTTTCGGTGTGCATGTCAACGCCGACGAGATGTACCCGGAGGCCAAGGCCTTCAACGAGGATCTGGTTCGCCGCCGGTCTGACGGCAGCCTGCAATACGGCTGGAACTGGCTTGACCAAGCTGTCGGCATCGACGGTATCCATGACCTGGCCTCGGGTTCCCGCCAAAACAGATTCGGCGAGCTTAAGAAAAAGGTTGGCGACAATCTGGACTTCATCTATGTGGACGTCTGGGGCAATCGGACCTCCGGCAACGAGGACTCCTGGGAAACCCGCAAGCTTTCGAAGATGATTACCGACAATGGCTGGCGAGTAGCCAACGAATGGGGTGCAGCCAACGAATATGACGCCACCTTCCAGCACTGGGCGGCCGATCTGACCTACGGAGGCTCCACCCTAAAGGGGCAGAACTCCCAGGTCATGCGTTTCCTGCGCAACCACCAGAAGGACAGCTGGGACGGCGACTACCCCGCTTACGGCGGCGCAGCCAATGCCCCTCTCCTAGGCGGCTACAGCATGAAGGACTTCGAAGGCTGGCAGGGCCGCAACGATTATGATGCCTACATAACCAACCTTTACACCCACGATCTGTCTACCAAGTTCATCCAGCACTTCAAGGTGACTCGCTGGGTCAACAATCCCTTGGATCAGCAGTCTCCTATGGATCCTTCGGCCAACAATGGCCATGAGCGGATAATCTTGAAGGACGACCTAGGCCACCAAGTGGTCATCGACCGCGGATCCAACGACCAATCATCGTCGGCCTACCGCGAGCGCACCATTACGCTGGACGGCCAAACCATCCTGCAGGGAGCGGTCTCGCCCGGCGACGGCAGCGGCCAAGGAACTGAGTCCTACCTGCTGCCATGGCTCTGGGACACCAAGACCGGCAAGCCGCTAACAACGAACGACCAGAAACTCTATCACTGGAACACCCGCGGCGGCACGACCACCTGGACCCTGCCTGACTCCTGGCATGATCTGTCCGCAGTCAAGGTTTACCGACTGAGTGACCAAGGAAAGACCGAGCCATTGGATATACCTGTAGTCAACGGACAGATCACTCTGAACGCCAAAGCGGGAACCCCCTATGTGGTTCATCGCGGGACCTCAGCCAATCCGGACATCGCCTGGAGCACAGGTTCCCATTTGGTCGACACAGGCTTCAACGGCGGCAAGAAAAGCCTCGAGGATAACTGGCAGACCAAGGGCTCCGGGAGCGCCACCATCGTCAAAAGCGCTTCCAGCAATCCTATGCTCAAGCTGGATGGCAGAGTCGAATCGTCACAGACCATAAAAGATCTGGAGCCTGGTGCACGTTATGCCCTCTATGTGGGCGTGGATAACCGCAGTGACGGCCAGGCACGCCTGGAGGTCCGCAACGGTGACCAGGTACTGGCTGCCAACTCCACTGGACGCAGCCTGGCCAGGAACTTCGTGCAGGCCGATCCCCACAACACCAACTGCGCCACGGTGGACGGCAGCAGCTTCTTCCAGAACATGTACGTCTTCTTCACAGCGCCGGATCAGGGCAATTCCGTTCTGGCCCTGTCCCACCAAGGTGACGGATCTGCCTACTTCGACAATCTGCGCCTGGTGAAGAACGAATACAAGGGTCTGGAAACCGACGCAGATGGTGGCGTGAAGACCTTGACCAACGACTTCGAGCACAACGCCCAAGGCATATGGCCCTTTGTGGTTTCGGGCGCCGAGGGCGTGGAGGACAACCGCGTCCACCTGTCCGAGCTTCACGCCCCCTACACTCAGGCGGGCTGGGACGTCAAGAAGATGGACGATGTGCTGCAAGGAGATTGGTCGGTCAAGATCAACGGGCTTACTGAGGACAACACCTTGGTCTACCAGACCATTCCGCAGAATGCCCGGTTCCTGACCGGAGCCACCTACCGAATCTCCTTTGACTACCAGGCCGGTTCCACCGGCTCCTACGCTCTGGCCATAGGGCAGGGCGAGTTCGACCCAGCCCACACCCAGCTGAAGCCCTTGGAGAAGGCCCTGGGCACCACGGCCCACTACCAATTCGAACTGACTGGCGGACCTCGGGATGCCTCCTGGTTCGGCATCTACTCGACCGACAAGGCACCCGACCGCCAGGGAACATCTGGCGATGCGGCCAACTTCGGAGGGTATCAGGACTTTGTCCTGGATAACTTGCGCATCGAGCGGCTTCCAGACACATCCAAGACCCAGGAAGAGGCCCGAGCCAAGCTCAAGCAGGTGCGGGACCGCTTCGACGACAGCCGCGCCAAGTACAGTGACCAGGCTTGGCTGACCTACCTGCATACAGTGGATCAGGCCCGCCTATTGATTGAAAAGGACGGCTCGGGACCGCAGGACTGGTCACATGCCTACGGAATCCTGACGGCTCTTGAGGACTACATGGCCACAGCGCCTGGGTCGCAAGCAAGCGATGCCTGCGACATAGCCAAGGATAAGTATGCAGTCAGCACGGGCAGTGAACAGCCCGATGCAGGCGGCGTCGAGGGACCCAAGGAGTACGCCCAGGACGGCAAGCCCTCAACCTACTGGCACACCAAGTGGGGCGCAAACGCCCTTGAGGACGGCTCAGCCTGGTATCAATTCGACCTGCAAGAGCCCACCACTGTCAATGGACTGCGCTATCTCCCCCGGCCGGGCGGCTATTCGGTCAATGGCAAGATCAAAGGCTACAAGATCACTCTGACCCGTAGTGGGCAGTCGGAGCCGGTAGAGATAACCGGCACCTTCGACACGCAGACTACCTGGCAGAAGATCTCCTTCACCCCGGTATCCAATGTGATCAGAGTAAGATTGACCGCAATCGAGACCACGGGCCAAAGCGACTCGGAAGCCAACCATTATGTATCAGCAGCCGAACTCCGTCTGACCACCGATTGCACCCTGCCGACCTTGGCGGAACCGGTAGACAAGGACGAGCTGAAGGATTTGGTGAATCAGGCTGCCGGACTCAAGGAGGCCGACTACACTCCGGACAGCTGGAAGACCTTGCAGGATAAGCTGGCCGCAGCCAAGCAGGTGCTGGCCGACGAGCAGGCCACGGCCTATCAGGTTGCCTTGGCGGCTGCCAATCTGCAGACGGCCATCAGCAAGCTTCAGCCTGCAATGCCCGGAACCGGCACAGGAGGCACAGGAGGCACAGGCATAGGTGGTATCGGCACCGGATCAGATACCGGAAAGAATCCGATCACCGGCTCAGGCAATGGTTCTGGCCTCGGCGGCGGCAAGGGGAATATACAGCAGAAGCCAACCCATCCCAATGCTCACGGGCAGGACGGATGGCTATCGGCGACAGGCGTCGCGGTGACCTCCCTGCTGGTCGTAGTTATGCTCGGACTGACAACTGGTCTCCTCCTGACCAGGCGCAGTCAGGGGAAACGAAGTTAACTAATAACAGCAACTCGGACTGAAAGGGACGGCGAGGTCTTATACCCCGCCGCCCCTTTTCATATCTCTAACATGCAATTACAGCTGATACAAATTTATCAACAAGTAAACACCGACAGCCATGACCGACATGAAGGCGGCAAAACCAAGACCATGGCGGGGAATTGATTTAGTGCCCAGGCAGGGAAGACCGATCCATGAATTGTAAATAGTGTTGACAATTAGACCTAATGTGTTAATCTGAAACTGGTCGTCTGGTGACGACGACGGCCATTTACCGTAAAGGAGCGGGAAATGATATCTGAAGGGAAACGACTACTCGCTGCGGTGACGTCGCTGGCGGCCCTGAGCATCGCCCTGTCGGGCTGCGGTTCATCGGGGGCGTCAAAGTCCTCATCTGAAAGCGAGTCTTCCAAGTCGGACGAAAAAGTGCAGATCACCTACCTGCATCGGCTACCGGACAAACCGAACATGACCCCCGTCAATGACATCGTCGCGCGGTGGAACAAGTCCCACCCCAACATTCAGGTCAAGGCAACCAAGTTCAACGGCAAGTCAGCCGAGATGATCAAGAAGCTGGAGACCGATGTCAAGGCCGGCAACGCACCGGATCTGGCCCAAGTGGGTTATGCCGAGCTGCCGGAGGTCTATACCAAGAGCATGCTGGAGGACGTGAGTGCCGAAGCTTCCAAGTACAAGGACAATTTCTCCCCCGGTGCATACAAGCTTATGGGCATTGATGGCAAGATGTTCGGCCTGCCGCAGGACACTGGCCCGCTGGTCTACTTCTACAACAAGGCTGAATTTGACAAGCTGGGCATTTCAGTGCCCACTTCCAAGGACGAACTGATCGAAACCGCCAAGAAGGCGGCTGCACAGGGCAAGTACATCATGTCCTACCAGCCCGACGAGGCCGGCAACATGATGCCAGGCCTGGCCGGTGCCACCAAGCCCTGGTACACCGTGAAGAACGACGCCTGGGTGGTGGACACCCAGACCGACGGCTCCAAGCAGGTGGCCGACGTTTATCAGCAGCTGCTGGATGCCAAGGCTGCTCCAACCAATCCACGCTGGGACCCCTCTTTCGATGCCTCGCTCAAGAACGGCCAGCTGATCGGTACTGTGGGCTCCGCCTGGGAGGCACCTCTCATCGTTGACACCATGGGCGATACCGGCAAGGGTGAATGGCGCGTAGCCCAGCTGGGCGACTGGTTCGGTAATTCAGGCAAATCCAGCCCCGACGGCGGATCCGGCGTCGCTGTGCTCAAAGGCAGCAAGCATCCTGAACAGGCCATGGAGTTCCTCAACTGGTTCAACACCCAGGTCAAGGACCTGACCTCCCAGGGTCTGGTACTGGCCGCCACAACCGAGGAAGCGAAGACCCCCGAGAGCTGGTCATCCTTCTTCGGCGATCAGGACCTCATGAAGGAATTCGCCACCGCCAACAAGAACATGGGCGACTTCACCTACATGCCGGGCTTCTCCTCGGTAGCTGCGGCCATGACAGAAACTGCTGCCAAGGCTGCCACCGGGCAGGCCAAAGTCGCTGACATCTTCTCGCAGGCACAGACCACCTCCATAGCCACCCTCAAGGACTACGGCCTGGCCGTCGCCAAGTAATCGACACCATCAGGACCGAGCGGAACCATTCCCGAGGTTTGGGACCCGAAGCCGGTGAACGTGTTTCGGGTCCCAAACATGCTCGGTCATAATCTCATTTTCTCTTCAAGACAAGGACAGGTGTACCCAGAATGAGTGCTACACGGCGGTCGTCAGCTGCCCGACCAGGCAGGGCGGGACGCTCGGATGCGGTGAAACGTGCCGAACGCACGGGTTGGGCTTTCATGGCCCCCTTCGGCATCCTGTTCATCGTGGTCTTCATCATCCCTATCATCTATGCCATTTACTCCAGCTTCTTCCAGGACGTCGCCTCGGGTGGCGGCGCCTACGGGGGCGGAACCATGGTCAATAAATTCGTGGGTCTGGCCAACTTCAGGTATGTGGTGACCTCGGCCGCCTTTTGGTCGGGAATCGGCCGTGTGCTGATATATACCCTGATCCAGGTGCCCATCATGATCATCGCCGCCCTGGCCCTGGCCATGGTGCTGGATTCCTACATGGTCAAGCACGTGACCCCATTCCGTCTGGGCTACTTCCTGCCTTATGCCATCCCCGGGGTGGTCGCATCCATCATCTGGGTCTTCCTCTACAATCCGCAGATCTCACCCATCGTCAAGGGCCTATCCTCCATAGGCATCACCGTAGACTTCTTCGCCGGCAAGGTCGTCCTGGCATCCATGGCCAACATCACCACTTGGACCTTCACCGGGTACAACATGCTCATCTTCCTGGCAGCCCTGCAGGCCATCCCCCATGATTTGTACGAAGCGGCCCGCATAGACGGGGCCACCGGCTGGCAGATCGCCCTGCACATCAAACTGCCCAATGTGCGCGGCGCCGCCCTGCTGGCCATGCTGCTCTCCATCATCGGCACCATCCAGCTCTTCAATGAGCCCCAGGTCATGCAGACAGCCGATCCGGGCATCTCCAACTCCTTCACACCCATGATGATGGCCATGAACACCTCCCGTGGAACACTGACCCCCAAGGGCAATGGTCCGGCATCGGCCATCGCCATCGTCATGGCCCTGATTGCCGGCGTGCTGGCCTTCCTCTACGCCTGGATTGAAAGGAAGGTGAACGAATAATGAGCATCTTTCACTCAAAAGCCGGATCCACCCAGGAACTGCCACGTTCCATGCGCCCTTCCCACCTGGCCAAAATCATTACCGTGGCCGTCCTGATCATCACCTTGATCTACTTCCTCTTCCCTATCTATTGGGCTGTCATCGCCTCTACCAAGTCGCCTTCCCAGCTGATCGGCAGCAATGGCATCTGGTTCGCATCGAGCCTCAAGGACCTGCCCGACGCCATTGCCACCAACTACAGCAAGCTGCTGGGCTGGACACATGCCAGATTCTGGCAGTGGGTTGCCAATTCGTTGATCTACTCGGGCGTATCCGCAGTAATCGGAACCATCGTCTCGGTCATGGCCGGCTATGGAACAGCCAAGTTCAACTTCCGCGGGAAGGGCATAGCGATGGCCGTCGTCATGGCATCCCTGCTCATGCCTGCCGCGCTGATGACCATTCCTCAGTACTCCATCTTCCAGGCCCTGCATTTGGACAACACCATGCTGTCCATCATCATCCCCTGCTCGGTATCACCCTTCGGATTCTTCCTGGGAAGGGTATATGCACAGAGCTCAGTGCCCACGGAACTGCTGGAAGCAGCCAGGATTGACGGAGCCGGCGAGGCGCGCATCTTCTTCACCATTGTCCTCAGACTGCTGGCACCAGCCATGGTAACCATCTTCCTCTTCCTGTTCGTGGCGACCTGGAACAACTTCCTGCTGCCACTGATGATGCTCTCCGGCGAGGGACTCTACCCAGTGACCCTGGGTCTGTACGGCATGGTTTCCCTGCCTACCTTCAACGACCGAGGCGCTCTGATGATGGGGGCCCTGCTGGGGGTGCTGCCGGTCATCATTCTCTTCCTGTGCCTGCAGCGGTTCTGGCAGGCCGGTCTTGCCGCCGGCGCTGTCAAGGGCTGAGGCTCATCCACCAACCAATTCATCCATCCGCGAAGGAGCATGTTGATATATGAGCACCACAGGCCGATTCACCTTGCCTGGCGAGGAGCACTTTGTCAAACAAACCGAGGAGCTTTGCCGAAGGTGGGGGGCGGATGCCATCCGCAACTCCGACGGCACCAGCCTGGACAAGGAACTGCTTGGACTGGGGAAAAAAGTCTATAGCGCCTATTTCCCAGCCAGGGGCTACAACGAGTGGATCCGCGAGCATATGGACGAGACACCTCAGGTCTTTCTGCTGACGGATCGGGTCCTGGCTCAGAACGGACGGGTCGACATCGATCTGATGGCCGGCTTCTTCGACCAGCAATTCACCCCCAACCGCGACGACGACCCCCACCGATACTGGGAGGTGATCGACCGGACCACCGGTGCGGTGTTGCCCGACGAATCCTGGAATCTTGACCCTGACTTGGACCGCGTCCACATCGAGGGTGCCATGCCCATGCATGAATATACGGTCACTTTCCTGGCTCGCATCATCTGGGATCCTGTGGAGATGTACAACCACCTGACCAACAACTGGGGCGATCGGGAGCACCAGATTCCCCTGGACATCTACCACCCCGCCACCCGCGACTTCGCCATGAAGGCCTTCGCCCGATGGCTGAGGGACAACCCTTCCACCGACGTGGTTCGATTCACCACCTTCTTCTACCAATTCACGCTGCTCTACGACCAGCATCAGCAGGAAAAGATCGTCGACTGGCTGGGATACGCCTGTACGGTCAGCCCTAGAGCCCTCGAGGATTTCTCACAAGAATATGGATACCGTCCACGGGCCGAGGACTTCGTTAGGGACGGCTCCTACAATTCCTCCTTCCTGGTCCCCACGCAAACACAGCGCGACTGGATGGATTTCATCAGCCGTTTTGTAAGGGCAAATGTGGCCACCATGGTCGACATGACCCACGCCGCGGGCAAGGAAGCCATGATGTTCCTAGGCGACCAGTGGATCGGCACCGAACCCTATCGGCCCGGGTTCTCCGACCTTAAACTGGATGCAGTGGTCGGTTCCGTCGGCGACGGAACCACCCTGCGCATGATTGCCGACATACCTGGGGTTCGGTACACCGAGGGACGCTTCCTTCCATATTTCTTCCCAGACACCTTCCATGAGGGCAACGACCCCAGCATCGAGGGCCTGGACAACTGGAGGAAGGCCCGTCGGGCCATCCTGCGCAGCCCCATATCGCGCATGGGCTATGGCGGCTATCCTTCGCTGGCTATAAAGTTCCCCAAGTTCGTGGACACCGTAGCAGCCATCGCGGAGGAGTTCCGTGACTTGCACCGACACACAGGCAGCCGCCCTGCCGCCACCCAGCTGACCGTGGCGGTGCTCAACTCCTGGGGGGCCATGCGCTCCTGGATGGCCTACACAGTGGCCCACGCCCTGCCCAACCAGCAGACCGCCTCCTACTATGGCATCCTGGAAGCCCTTTCCGGCATGAGGGTCTCTGTCCGCTTCATCAGCTTTGACGATCTGCTGAGTCAGGGCGTGGACCAGGACATCGACGTCATCATCTGCGGCGGGCCGGAAGGCACCGCTTTCAGCGGCGGAACAGTCTGGAAGAACCCCGAGTTGGTCCGAATTCTGCGCACTTGGACGGAAAACGGCGGCGGCCTGATTGGAGTCGGCCAGCCCACGGCTCTGGACTGGCAGGGACGATTCTTCCAGCTGGCTGACATCTTCGGCGTGGATCAGGAGCGCTACCGGACGCTTTCTGTAGACAAACACTTCTCCCCAACCATACAAGACCACTTCATCACCCATGACCTGCCGGGGAATGCCCCTGCTGACTTCGGCCACCCGATTCTCGACACCTACCCTATCGATGGACATACAAGCCTGCTCAGGGCCGATGGCGGTCAGGTCCAGCTGGCGGTGCGTGACTACGGCAGCGGACGCGGAGTTTATCTGTCTGGACTTCCCTATTCGGCAGTCAATGCCCGCCTGCTGGAACGAGCTCTGTTTTGGGCGGCCCACAAGGAGGAGCGGTACCGGAAGTGGAGCAGCGACAATCCTGAATGCGAAGTGGCCGTCTTTCCTCAGTCGGAAACCTTCTGCGTGATCAACAACAGCGAAATGGCGCAGAGGACAGAGATTCGACTTCCCGGTGGAGCAAGCCGAGTCCTTGACCTGGGCCCCTCTGCCATAGTCTGGCAGCCGTTGCCTTCGGAAAAGAGGGATAATGAAGATTGATGAGAGCGCACTGCGTCAGGTGGCAGAACACTTCGCCATAGAGGGCAATCTGGAGGACGTCACCCCCTACGGCAACGGGCATATCAATGTTACCTACCTGGCCAGGACCGACCGGCACCGGTACATCCTGCAGCAGATGAACACGACGGTCTTCCCCGACACTGCGGCTCTGATGCACAACATCGAGCTGGTCACCGACTTCCTGCGCTCGCAGGGACAGGAAACCTTGGACATTGTGCCCACCGACCAGGGCGCCTCCTGGTACCGAAACGACCAAGGGGCCTGGCGGGTCTACAAATTCATCGAGCACACCCGATCCTACGAGATGGTGCCCAACCCCCAGGTCTTCCGCAACGCCGGAGATGCTTTCGGGCGGTTCCAGAATTATCTGGCCGACTTCGATGCCTCCCAGTTGAACGTGACCATCCCCCATTTCCATGACACGCCCAAACGCTTCCGTAACCTGATGACCGCTGTCGAGGATGACCGCCGAGGCCGGGTCAGGGAATGCCAGGAGGAGATTGACTTCTTCCGACAGCGCGCGGACCGGTACGGCATCGTGATGGAGGGCCTGGCAGATGGGACCATACCCCTGCGGGTGACCCATAACGATACCAAGCTCAACAACATTCTCATGGACGAGACCACCGGCCGAGCCAGGGCAATCATCGATCTGGACACGATCATGCCCGGCTCCATGCTCTTCGACTTCGGTGATGCCATCCGCTTCGGGGCCTCCACTGCGCTGGAGGACGAGCAGGACTTGGAAAAGGTGCACTTTGACACCGATCTTTTCCAGGCCTACGCCCAAGGGTTCATTGGAGCGGTCCGCTCAAGCATCACTGATCGGGAGGCCAGTCTGCTTCCTCTGAGCGCCTTGCTGATGACCGAGGAATGCGGCATGCGATTCCTGACTGATTACCTGCAAGGGGACACTTACTTCGCCGTCGCCTATCCGGAGCACAATCTGGTGCGCTGCCGCACCCAGGTGACCCTGGCCCGTCAGATGGAAAAATCAACAGATCAGACTGCCAGCATGGTCGGCCAGGTCATGGAGGCCACCAGATGAGCCCACAGACCGATTCACGGGAGTCCGAAAAACAACCTGCCCTGGATGCAGACCTGGATGCCCTTCTGGACTTTGCCCGCCGACATCTGGAATTGGACGAACGCGACACGGATTGGACGCGCAATCGCCTGCTGGCACTACTGGATTTGGACTCCTATACTCCTAGCGACCGAGCTTCCGCCCGTCAATCGACGAGCCAAGGCTCCACAGCCGAAGAGATCACCGACCTGCTGGCGGCTTTTCGCCGGGATGCCCACGTCGCAGGCGTATTCACAGCCGATCGGGATGCAGCGGTCACTGATCGACTCATGGGCCAGATCACGCGTTCCCCATCCCAGGTGGCTGACAGGTTCGCCGCCGTTGAGGCGGAAAAGGGATCCATGGCCGCCATGCGCTGGCTCTATGACTACGGGATTGCATCGACCTACATCAAAAAAGCCAACCTGGATCGCAACCCCAGATTCGAATCCCAGGGCCTGATCATCACCATCAACCAAGCCAAACCCGAGTTCCGCACCATGGCCAAAGCCGCAGCCGGCAATCGGGTGGGAAGCGGCTACCCGGCATGCACCATATGCAGAGCCAATGAAGGTTTCGCGGGACGAGGCAGGAGCACCCTACGCACTTTAGGCGTGACCCTTGGCGGTCATCCCTGGTTCTGGCAGTTCTCCCCCTACGGCTACTTCGACCAGCACGGCATCTGCGTCAATGCCGAACACAGACCCATGCGTGTGGACCGAGAGACTTTCGGCAACCTTCTGGACTTCGTGGATCGTTTTCCAGGCTACTTCCTGGGATGCAATGCCGCCCTGCCGGGAATCGGCGGGTCGGTGCTGGCCCACGACCACTACCAGGGCGGAGGAGAGATTCTACCCCTGCATAAGGCTCCGGCCAGAATGGCCATGTCCCTGCCTGGCACGCCTGGCATTCTGATCGAGATTCCGGACTGGCCAGGCACGGCCATCCGCCTGATAGGTCATGATCGGGAGGACATCATCGAGGTAAGCGACCTGATCCGGCGCGGCTGGATCGATTACTCCGACGAAGCTCTCAACATCCGTCCACAGGGTCCCCGGGGCCGTCAATCAGCGCTCTCGCCTAGTGTGCTCATCACTGACCGGGGATACGAGATGAACCTGATTCTGCGCAACAACGGGGTCAGTGAGCAGTATCCGGACGGCATCTTCCACGTTCATCCTGAGTTCTACGCCATCAAGCAGGAGCCCATTGGATTAATCGAAGCCCAGGGTCTCTTCGTTCTGCCAGGCCGCTTGGTGCCACAGCTGACAAGACTCGCCCGGGCCCTGGAAGATGGCGAGGATCTTCCAGCGTCCCTGAAAGAATTCCGCAATCAGTGGGATGAGCTGAGGGTCATGCTGGGGGGATCGCGCGATCCTCAACAGATTCGTTCGGCCATACGCCGGGAATTGGGCGATGTCTGCAAGCGGATCCTGGGCAACACTGCGGTATTCAAGGATCCTATGCAGACCCGGGCCTTCCTGCTCGGGCTGGGATTCGTTGATCGGTAGCGTGGGCATGCCATCCCATAGGATGGAATACGACAGCACATCTCTATAAAGGAGTGGATATGACTGATCGTCTACAAGGTAAGGTAGCAATCATCACCGGAGGAACCGGCGGCATGGGCGTGGGCATCGCCGAGTGCTTCGTCCGTGAGGGAGCCAAGGTGGCCCTTACCGACATCAAGGAGAGCGATGCCTCCCGCAGCCTCATGCAGGAGCATCCCGGGCAGGTCGTCTTCCACACCCTGGACGTGACTGATGAGGACCAGTGGGTGTCCACCATCGACACCGTTGAGAAGGAGCTGGGCCAGCTGACCACCGTGGTCAACAATGCCGGCATCGGCGACAAAGGCGTCACCATGGACGAGGAAAGCTATGACGACTGGAAGAAGATCATCGCCATCAACCTGAACGGGACCTTCCTGGGCACCAAGCATGGCATGAGGGTCATGAAGGGCCGCGGCGGATCCATCATCAACATTTCCTCCATCGAGGGCTTCGTGGGCCTGAGCCGGGCCGGAGCCTACAACGCCAGCAAGGGCGGCACCAGGCTGCTGACCAAGTCCGCCGCCCTGGATTCCGCCAACAACGGCTACGGCGTTCGTGTCAACTCGGTCCATCCCGGATTCATCAAGACCCCTCTGATCAGCCAGAGCCTTGAGGACAGGATGAGCAAGCTGACGCCCCTGGGCCATATCGGCGAACCCCGGGACATCGGCGAGATCTGCATCTACCTGGCCAGCGACGAATCCAAGTTCGCGCTGGGTGCTGAATTCGTTGTGGACGGTGGATTCATCGCCCAGTAAGGAATTGCCGTAGGGAATAGCCCCAACCCCTCCCTCGCTTATCCGCCTCACAGTAATACAAGTGGCTAGGCTGAAGGAGGGGTTCACTTGCGGCCCCAACGAGGGGGCGTCATGCGATTGTGGCATCAGGATCTGATCCCGTTGCTTCCCAGACAACAGCTGTTGGGCCAGCATCGGGAGATCACCGCACTGCGGGGCCTGGGCTGGGGTCGGCGGCATGCCACCGTCGACTATGTCTTCCACCACTGCCCATACAAGCTCTTTCAATTTCATCTGCTGGTCATGGCGACGATGCGCGAGCGCGGCTACCATCCTAATCCTGCCTGGTATGATCCGCTTTACCGCGGCAGGCACTGCCTGCCATACAAGGATTTGACTGCCGTGCCGTTGATGAACCCCATCTATCCCGAGCACGATGCCGCCTATCTGCAGGAGTGCTTGGAGAACCTGGCAGGGAAAGGCATCCATCTTCCCCTCTGACGGTCGCCCCTCTCGACGGCATAGGATCGCTTATAACAAAATGTACGATCATACTTGGAACTATGTCGCAGATATTTAGGGAAGTGCCCGTGCCCATCATCGACGTTTTCAATCTCATATATTGATAAATTAGCCCCGTAGATGGGAAGGTACCTTTGAACAACTTGCTTAGTGATGGTCTTTCTGATGCGGATTCCTACAGAGTGAGACGGGAGTACATTACTGGCAGGTTTGACACTTAGCTTTCTCCTTGCGCTTTCTATGTTGCTTTGCACCCGTCTGGAACCTTTGAGTCCCCTCATCCCCCAGGATTCTGATTTTTCGACGCTGAGTGAGGCATATAGACGTCCCAACGGCATTATTACTGAGATACCAACAGACCCTTTCGGTGGTGATTGACGGACTTGAGATATTGAATGAGTTTAGTGGCATTCATCGTTTCGGACTCATGACACTGATCGGATATTCTGGAGTTGGGCGCGACCTGGAACATGCATACACGCCCTATGCCCTACGTTCGATTTAGACGAGCCAAATATCCCCTTATTTTTTCGATTATGCCAGCATGGAAGACCGGCCACAACGTACACGCACGCCGACAGCTTGGCAATGCATGACACAATTGACCCAAGATGACAGATTTGTGTTGGAGCGTCTGCGTGAACGTACCCGCCAGTGGGAACAGCTCATCGCATCATTTCAGTCGCAGATAGCCAACCAGAGTACCGCGATAAAGTCATTGAGGCACGTTCTAAGGAACAGCCAAAGCATCGGTTGGCATCGAGTAGATCGCTGTGGCATAGTATTTTCGGCTTGGATATCACCAGTAAATTCACCGATGCCTGTTCCCGAAAGTGCAAAATTTGCCGCTCCACTTTAACCGAGTGGCATGTTTTATCCTTGATGAGTTAGCTTTAAGATACACGACAGCGGTGTAGGGCGTTGTATTTATAAATCATTCTCAAGCTATATAAACAGGAGGGTCTGAGTGTACGGACTTGAACTTTTGCAGGGCACCTATCAAGAGGCCGTAAATGTTTTTTTGACCAAATATGGAGGGGCGACGGACGATTACTTTTCCGAGAAGTCTTATGCACGATTCAAAGCCGGGGAAATTAAAGCACCTACCAAGAGAAAGATTTCCCGCACTTCTGAGGGTTTGTATTGTCATCACATCGACGAAGACAAGATGATTATGATGGCATCGCCGGAATTTATCAGGTATCTGGACATTCCCTTTGATTACCAGCGTAAGAACCGGCTCGTATACTGCAATCTCATCGAGCATGGGATACTTCATCTGCTTATTGCTTCTGAGACCTATGGCAGAGGATTCGAACTCGGTTGTCTGCCAGGTGTCGGTGGATATGTGAACTTCATACGTCCGAACCTTATTCAGTGGCTCATCGATGGAGTGGAGCCCAAGCTTCCTTGGCAGATAGCATGTCGTAACGCAGTATTCATGAACAGACATGCTGCTAAGAAAATGATCAAGCAAATGGACAGGTTTCTTTTCGACCATTATCCGTCTGTGACCAAGAAAGAGCTAAAGGAGGGCTGTGAAGCTTTCCAATACTGACGATAACCCCTTGTAAAGTGTCACCCCCAATTGTTAGTTGAGAACATACTAAAGCGTAAAAAATAAATCATTAATTTCGCCAAGCCTTAACCACAGTTGTGGCTATTTCTGCGGCCATCGTGTACTCCGCTTGGCAGATGAAAACGACCTTTGCCAAAGACGATGAACGGCGCAGCTATGACCTCTACTACACCCTGCTCAAAAAAGCTTCACGAGTTTATGTTTGGAAGTCCAAGACTGCTCGGAACGAGAATCAGGAGCATGTAGCCGATGAATGTCCAATCATCATCAACTACAGCGAAGGCACCATTCGCCAAGTCTCAATCCCGGTCCACTGGGATCTCCTGAAACACTCCCGTTTACGAGCCATCAACCTCCAGCACAACAAAGCCGACTATTACCGGGTGCCTGGATTCGGCCATCATCACGTCTGGCGCACACTGCCAACGGCTGACTGGGTTATATCCTATGGATCCTGACAAACGATTTGTCTGGAGCCTGCCTACCATCTGCCCTAAGGACATCTTCGAATCCCCCCGCTTTTTGGACAAAGGCGATACTCAGGACCGCTGTCGACTGACTGCTGTGGCCACAAAATTCACTGACGTGTACGGCAATATTCGGGAACGGCTGTTTGAATCCGAGTATCTGCCAAGAGACCGTACTTCGCCCGACAACCGGTTGGCGGAGTTTTGCCAACCGAAGGGCGTCATTCCCGAGTGAGTCTGGACACCGTGGGCACCAGGAGGGTAACCGCCGTCAGCAAGAACGCCAAGGGCAACAGGGCCGGCCTGACACCGGTATGATCGGCCAGAAACCCGATAGCCGGAGGAATGATCCAGGAGACTCCGTAGTAGGCAGTGGAGATGACCGAAGCACGCTGGGCCGCCACGGCTGGATCCTTGGTTGCCAAAGTAGTGACAATGGGCACGCCCAGAGCAGCTCCGACACCCCAGATTCCAGCGCCCACAAGGCTCAACACAAAAGAGGGCGAAAGAGCATAGACCAGGATGCCCAGAGCCGAGACCAGGAGGGTCAGGACCAGCGAGCGCATGTTCCCCAACCGCTCGATCAGATGCGTCCCCAGCAACCTTGAGACGATCATGGCTGCAGCGAAGATCGTGGGAGCAAGACCGGCTTGAGACTCAGGGACACCGAAGGCATCGACCAGGCCAATGCCGCTCCAGTCGTTGACGGCACCCTCGCTGGCCTCCAGGGCCACGTTGATCAGGGCAAGAATGAGAACCAGGGCATCGCCCCAGGCCGCCAACTGCTTGCCGAAGGCGGACGATTGCCCTGCCCCCGCCTGCCGATCCGAACGTTCCTCGTCAGCGCCGCCCTTGTAATCACCCAGTGGCTGAGCCGGGCAGAGCAGGACGCAGGCGACCACCAGTGCCAGGCTGACCAGCGCATTGACCGCCAGGTGCGCACCTATGGCTACACCCAGATGGGACAGGAGCGAGCCCAGTCCCAGGGCAAGAAACATGCCCAGGCTATATGAGGCATGGAAGCGCGGCATTATCGACCGAGAGGAGAAACGCTCCACTGCGCCGGCCTCGACGGTGTTGACCGTTCCCCAGAGGCTGATTCCCGCCGAATTGAAGAGCAGGCCTAAAACTACCCCAGGCACTGAGCGAAGGGTGACGGCCAGGGCCGCGATTACCATGCCCAGGCACCAGGTGGACGCAGCCAGCAGCATGGCCCGCCGCACACCCAGCCGATCGGTCAGAACCCCTGAGACCAGCATGCCGACCAGGGCGCCACAGCCGCCCAGGATGGTCATCAGAGCCAGGCCCGAAGGTTGCAGACCGAGACTGGCCTTGACTGTTGGCAGTCGAGAAATCCATGCCGAAGTGCCGATGCCCATGATGATGAAGAACCCATAAACAGCCGACCGCTCACGCATTCCATGACCCGGAAAATCGGCCATCGAGAGCCCATGATGATCCCGTTCACTCATGCGGGCCTCCTTGCTTTGTTCTTGGTTGACCCTTTTTCCCGGAGGCGCACAGCAATAGCGGAATCATAGCCAAGGATTCTGTATACTGTTCCACAGCACTTTTATCGGATGACTTGAGAACCATCGTAGACAGTCGACCGGATGACCCGAAGGGGATGCCCGGCCCGACGCCCCAAGCGGTCGTCGGCGCTCAAAAGGAGAAACGTGGCAAAGGGTAATTTGAGCGGTAAAGTCCTGGCCGGCCTGATGGCTATGGCCATGTTGATACCCACCATGGCCATAGCCGACAGTAAGCAGCCGGCTGATGCCCAGACCGCCGCATCCATATCAACATCTCCAACAACACGTGTACAGCAGGCGACTGCGACAAACCAGACGTCGTCCACGTCGACCCAAACCTCTACTCCACAGTTGGACACTGCCACATCCGGGGTAGCCCAAACCACTCAGAAGTCGAAGTCAACCCCCTCGAACCAGGCCGCGCCCATACAACCCAGCAGAAGGCCGACCGCCAAATCGGCAATCAAGGACATGCTGGACACCGACGACGCCGTGGTCACCACCCTATCCCAGGCCTCACGTTCCACCGGCACGGCTCCTTTCGACAAGGACAACAACCCCGGCAATGACCACGATGCGGACAATGACATAGTGCGCACTTTCGATAAGTTGTCCTACACCTACTCTTTTGCCGTAAATACCCGCAGCGAGACAACCAGCTACCGCAGGGGCCGAATAGGCTTCCAATTCAAACTGAGCCAGCCTGAGGATCGGGTCACCTTTGATGTGGATTCCATGGGCTGGGTGGACAATACGCCGGGATACCAGCCAAAGCAAATTACAGAGACCATCGACGGTCAACCGACACAGGTGCTAACCGTTTACCGGCTACTCACCGCCACAGAGAATTTGTCCACCGTTATTCCGGGATCCTCCAGCGTCACTCTGGTCCTTCGGGTCCGAAGCATGCCCAATGGCAGCAAATTCGCCCCCGAGATCCAGGCCTGGGGCGCTCCGGATACCACCACCAAGACCGATCTTGCTTCGGCCACGTCCGATTCGGTCACTGTATCGGCCAAGCTCAATCTGAACCTGCGGATCACTGGCGGAACCAATGAAGGCTCCGGCAACCAGACCTTCGACTTCAACACCCCAGCCGCCGGCAATTACCCCAACCATGAGCTGGGCAAGCGCAAGGGGATCATCAGCAAGTTCAACTGGGCCGTTGACATGCGTTGGCCCGATCGGACCAAGGGTCTCAAGGGTCTAGAGGCTCCCATTGGCCCCATAACCTTTTCCCTGTCGCTGAGCAATTTATGGCAGACCGCTGGCGGAGATGCCTATCCGAAGATAGAGGATCTGCAACCCTACTTCTGGGACATCGGCACCATCGACGGCGACTTCAACAACAGCGGGCGCAACACCGGCGATCAGGGCTGGAGACCCACTCTCAGCAACTATGGCTATGCCCGATCCACGGGTGGCACGGCTGGGAAGGACCAAGTCCAAGGCAATGGTCAATACACCGTGGCTGAACAGCGCAACAGCCAGGGACTCAAGCTGGACCTGACTTTGAAGGACTATGAAACCAACGACCCCTTCCCCTACCTGGGACACACCTATGCACGAGACGCCAAGTGCACGCCTGCCCTGGCCTCGACTGACTGCACGCGACAGGAAGTGGCCGAAATCTCCACTGGTTACCTATATGTCTTCAACCCCTCCACTGTCGGCGGCAAGGACGTGGCCAACTACTATGGACAGACCGGTCTCAGCTTGCAGAGCAAGGTCGACGACGGCGACCTGAGCGCGAAATCGCTATCAAACCAGTCTTTACCCCCTGCCTCTGGCCCCACGGACACGTCAAACCAAACCGACCAGTCCGATGACATGTGGCACAACGTCATCTTCACGCAAGGCTCCAGCACAATAAAGGCAGGCATCAGCAACATCATTCAGTACAGTTGCATGACGGCTTCCAACTATTTTGATGACGGCGTGGACTGCGGGTGGTGGACTGCTCCTGACAATCTACGGGGGACCGACTCAGCAGTCGCAGGGACCAAAGTGCGGGTAACGGCCGGCTTTAACTTCAAAACCAGCAAGGCCGATCTGCCACTGCTGGGAATGTCCTTGGTCAAGATCGATCCAAAGGTAGTTGGGCTGCCGGACTCCGACGGCCTGGATCTTCCCTGGGGCAATGGCATCTGGCAGAACGGCAACTACGATAAATACCAGCCAACGAGCATTCAAAACCCGTTACAGGACCTGGTCATGTACGCCACCAAACCCGACGGAAAGGACTGGAAAAACGACACTGAGCAAGCCAATGCCGACATAGAGGATCTGAACTTTTATAGCACACAGGAGGAAGCAAAGAAGCATGGCACGGTTGTAGGCATGCTGCTGGGCGGGCGCACTGCCGCGCCCACCAACGTTGCCGAAGTGAATTCCCGATTCGGCTTCGGCGGATTTGTGATCAACGTCCTCCCCGACGCCAAAGTAGGTTCTGTAGCCCAGCTGACATCAGTTTCGCGCACCTTCACCCGCAGCCAATTAGCAGCTATGGCCGGGCTGAGCCCCGAGAACTCCAGCGATCAGGAATGGGAGGACTGGGCCAAGCAACAGAACCCCTACGAGCTGGCCAAAATCAAATCTCCCGTCTTAGCTACATCCGCCGGAGGCTATACCAAGGCCAGCTATGACCAAATAAACGGTTACCTGGGCGGAGACACCGGCGGCAATGAGCACGGGGACAGCCTCTATGTAGCCGGCGAAACCAACACCATCTCCAACGCCGTAGCACAAACAAGCACCAATTCCAAACCCAAAGAATACTATGACATAGACAGCGATCAACGGTTCGTTGACTGGCGGCTAACCATCAACACCGGCACTTCAGCTTCGCAAGCCAACAAGGGCGCCAAAACCGAACTCTACATCACCGACAAACTACCGGCAAAGCTCCACTACATCCCCGGCAGCGCCCGATTGGGCGGCACATATACGGAAGCCACGCCTGAGATGGGCCACATAGAGGGCGGAACCGCCTGTGAGCCATCAGTGAGCACGGACCCCGTAACCGGAATCACCACTCTGTCCTGGACACTGACCAACATCCCTGTGGACGGCAACAACCGCGTCATCCACTTCTCCACCTCCCTGGGTGACCTGACTGACCCCAGCAAAGACATCGGCTCCAACGAAGACCTGACGACCTCTGCCACAGTTCAGTCAAAACAGAATATGTCCCAGCCCAACACATACTTGAAGACTGCCGATTCCTTCACCATCCACGCTTGGCGGACCAACACAACCAGCCTTTCCACTTCGGCTGTGCAGGACACTAATGAAGCCGGTGTACCAATCGGCTTCACCAACATGCTGAGCAGCACCTCGGGCAGTGGCAAGCAGCATCACTATGCCATCGACATCATGCCGTACAAACAGACAAGCGGCAAACCCGACTTCCACGGGGAACCTACTTTTGCTGATATGAACGTAAAAGCTTCGGCGGGGGCTAGTCTGAGCGGAATCACCATCCGTTACACCACAGATTCTCGATGGCGGGTGAATGACACGAGTTCCATACAATCCCAGGATTACCTTTCTTGGAACGAGGCTAACTTCAACACAACAAGTGGCGAAGTGAAAATGCCTGAAAACGTGGTCGCCTGGGCCTTCATCATCGATGGGCAGCCCAACCAATTCCGCTATGACATTACTTTCCATATAAATCCCGGAAACAACTCCTCCGGCGACCTCTATCGGAATCGCTGGGGCAATGCACTGAACCAAATGCCTGCCCAGGCCATGGTTGTTCAACGTTCCATCAGTGGCATCGTATGGTACGACCGCGATGGGGACGGCGCCCGCTCTTCGGACGATATTCTGCTTAAAGATGTCAAAGTGACCCTGCTCAACGATACTGACGACAAGCCCGCCAAGTCGGTCGTCACCCCACATGATGATCTGAGCACAAAATCTGATTCCCAAGGCAAGTACGAACTGACCAATATACCGGCAGGGAAATTCCACCTGCGCTTCGACCCCGCTCCGAACACGAACTGGACCCACCTGACTACAACAATCCAAAAGGCCAGCGGAGCCAGCCCGAGCGAAAACTCCTCAGCCAGCGACATACTGGAGGGCGGAACCATGAAAGGCGCCGTCATCAACGATATTGAGTTCCAGAAGGCCGAGGATATGGTGGACACAGCCAGCCAATCCTTGGATTTCAATAACTGCGGCCTGACAGGAACAATGGACACCAATGAAGTGTCTGCCGGAGTCAAAGTACAGATCCAAGGCAGGAACTGGCTCGGTACAGACTCCTTCACACTGGCTGTCGAACCCCTGCGTGGCGCACCGTCCGCAGCGTTGCCCAGCCAAATCACCATAGACGCCGACAACCAAAATACCCAGGTGCCTGTCAACGTGTCTGCTCTGCCCGACGATGGCAGCTACGAGTATCGTATACACCAGGAAACCGGCTCCATTCCTGGTCTGACGTATGATCAGAGCACTGCAACCCTGACCATCACTTTGACAACCGATGCAGCTCAGTTGCACCGTACCGCCACTGCGCAGTGGACTGACAGCGAGGGCAGCAAGATAGACACGGCGGCCTTCACCAACACCTACCAGGCCAAGCCGGCCACGGTCAGGCTCACCGCCGTCAAGCACCTGGACGGCCGGGGCCTGAAGGCCGGGGAGTTCGACTTCCTCCTGCAGAACACGAAGGGCGGCAAGCCGGCCCAGGCATCCAACAAGGCCGACGGGACCATCGAATTCCCCGACCAGACCCTGTCCGAGGCCGGCGACTACACGTACTCCGTGAGCGAGGCCCGGGGCAGCCTGCCCGGCATCACCTACGACCAGGACACGCACCGGATCACCGTCCACGTCACCGACGACCAGCAAGGCCAGCTCCAGGCCACCATCGACGGCAACAACCCCACCTTCACCAACCATTACCAGGCCAAGCCGGCCAAGCCCGTCATCACCGCCGTCAAGCACCTGCAGGGCCGGGACCTGAAGGCCAACGAATTCACCTTCCACCTGTACGACGGGAAGAACGCTGAAGCGGGCTCGGCATCCAACGACGCCCAGGGCAGGATCGCCTTCACCAACCTGGCCCTGGACCAGCCCGGCGACTACCACTACACCATCCGCGAGGACCAGGGCAGCCTGCCCGGCATCACCTACGACCAGGACACGCACCGGATCACCGTCCACGTCACCGACGACCAGCAAGGCCAGCTCCAGGCCACCGTCGACGGCAAGGACACCACCTTCACCAACACCTACCAGGCCAAGCCCGCCACGGTCAGGCTCACCGCCGTCAAGCACCTGGACGGCCGGGGCCTGAAGGCCGGGGAGTTCGACTTCCTCCTGCAGAACACGAAGGGCGGCAAGCCGGCCCAGGCATCCAACAAGGCCGACGGGACCATCGAATTCCCCGACCAGACCCTGTCCGAGGCCGGCGACTACACGTACTCCGTGAGCGAGGCCCGGGGCAGCCTGCCCGGCATCACCTACGACCAGGACACGCACCGGATCACCGTCCACGTCACCGACGACCAGCAAGGCCAGCTCCAGGCCACCATCGACGGCAACAACCCCACCTTCACCAACCATTACCAGGCCAAGCCGGCCAAGCCCGTCATCACCGCCGTCAAGCACCTGCAGGGCCGGGACCTGAAGGCCAACGAATTCACCTTCCACCTGTACGACGGGAAGAACGCTGAAGCGGGCTCGGCATCCAACGACGCCCAGGGCAGGATCGCCTTCACCAACCTGGCCCTGGACCAGCCCGGCGACTACCACTACACCATCCGCGAGGACCAGGGCAGCCTGCCCGGCATCACCTACGACCGGCACGAGGCCACGGTCGACGTCCACGTCACCGACGACCAGCAAGGCCAGCTCCAGGCCACCGTCGACGGCAAGGACACCACCTTCACCAACACCTACCAGGCCAAGCCCGATAAGCCGGATAACCACGACGACCCTGGCAGCTCCGGAGAACATGACAAGCCGAATCAACCGGTAGAACCGAGCAAGCCGGGCGAGTCTAATAATGCGCCCAGCAAAACAGATCAAACCAATTCCAATAGCCAAAAGCCGGCACCAGGAAACCAATCTTCTAGTGACCAAGCGAAGTCTTCTACGAATTCTCAGGCCCTAGCCGCCTCCGGCGCAGACATAATCATGCCTGTAGCCCTGACTGTCGGCACTGCTGTACTAGGCCTGGCACTGATGTACCTGTTTCGGCATCGCAGGGATCGGGATGCCGGCCTGGACTGATTGTTCCCTGTATGAGAGAACACCGCTAGGCCCCTTCTTCACTAGTGACAGCCACCTATGGCGAACCTCACGGTTCTCTGCCCCTATCTGCAGATGAAATTTGGTATCCTTGCAAGTGGAAGGAATCTCGCATCCAGGGGTCACCGTCGATGATGGACGGTCACCTGAACGGTCATGGCCCTGCACGGTCATGATGTCGATTGTCACACGTGCAGGCCGTCACACAGAAAGGTCAGTCATGGTAGACGATACAGTCATTGTTGTTGATACTTCCATGTTCGGAAAAGATGCCGCCGCGAAGACCGCCAAGGCCAACGAGGTCGCCCGCAAGTACGGCATCAGCGACGAGGCCCTCAAGAAAGTCGAGGATTACAAGGATCAGTTGAGCTACCACCAGGCATGGGACCTGCCTTTCCTGGGCTACGTGGACGAGGACGGCTATGGATATGCCTACGTACCCAACAAGGCTGTCGCAGCCGATGGCTGGGATGCCCATAAGGCTTTCCTGGACCTGCCCGATGATGCCCAGACGGCATTCGCCATCCGCATGCTCTTCACCCATCGCGACGTTGACCGCCATGGCGCAGAGATGTTCCTTCACCACGGCCGCGGGCTGACGGTCCGCTTCCAGGAGCCCACCTCAGCCAGTTACTGAGCTCGAGCTAGCTGACTAACTCGACCCCCGGTCCTGTCGTAATAACCCCCTGGCAGGGCCAGGGGCTTTTCCATGTCGACGATCAAGGCAGAAGCCCCATCCAGGCAGGCGCTAACACTCCGATACAAGCTCCGACGATCGGCCCGACAAAAGGTATCCAGGCGTAGCTCCAGTCCGCATCCTTCTTGCCGGACATGGGCAGAAGGCAGTAAGCTAATCGAGCGGAAAAGTCACGTGCAGGGTTCATGGCGGCACCAGAAACCCCACCCAGTGCCATTACCAGAACCGTGATGACCAGGGCCACGCCCAGAGGCCCGACTTGCGTAGGCGTTCCCCCATTGAGGAAAACCCAGGTAACCAGGATGGCCGTGCCGATGGCCTCCGATGCCAGATTCCAGAAATTCGAACGTATGGCCGGCTTGGTGCAGAAAATCATGAGTTTGGTATCCGTGTCGGTCGGAAGTTCGAAATGCTTGCGAGTGCCCAGGTAGCCCAGGCAGGTGCCAAAGAAAGCCCCCAGGAACTGGGCGGAAATGAAGATGGCCACATTGGCCAAGGTGACCGGAATGCCACCTTTGCCCATGGCAAGGCCGTTCAAGGTCGCCTGTGGATCAATCCAGTGACCGACCACCCTGGCCAGCGTCACCGCCGGATTCAGATGGCCGCCCGTTCTCCACCCCGCATATACGCCCACATAGACAGCAAGGCCCCAGCCCAGCGAAGCATTGATCCAGTCGGCTCGATAGGCGCCTGTCTTGGGGAGCGACCTGCTGGCGGCGACCATGAAAGCGATGGCCATCATAAGTGCTGTGCCCAAAAACTCTGACCAGAACATCTGCACGCCGCTGATCATGCTCTCTCCCTCGGCTTCCCGTAATCAAAGGAGCTGAAGATGGCCAGGCTCCCATAACCCGGTAATCGACCGCCGCCAAACCGCCAAGTCCGCAGTGAAGCAACCGTCAATCCGCTTATACACATAGTCTTTCGATTTGACTACCGAATCAAGAATAACCGGAACCGTGACCCAAGGTCCTTGCCAGCGATGATGCCTCCGCTTTCAAAACCGCTGACTAATAGATTCGAGTAGATCCACATCCAGAGGCGATCAATTCAGCAGGGCCAGGAGGTCTTTTCTGCTCAGTCTGGCAACGCCGGCGGCACCAGTGGATGCGGCCGAATCGACAAAGCGCGAGGCCAGGTCGCTCTTGCTATGCTGCAGGTTGAGGATACGCTCCTCGATAGTGTCCTTGGCTACGATCTGGTAGACGTTGACATCCTGGGTCTGGCCGATCCGGTGGGCGCGGTCGTTGGCCTGCTCCTGGGCTGCGGCATTCCACCAAGGGTCCGCATGGACCACCACGCAGGCTCCGGTCAGGTTGAGCCCGGTGTTGCCGGCCTTCAGAGAGATCAGAAAGACCGGCGTAGCATCCCTATTGAACTGTTCCACCAGCTCCAGCCGCCGCTTCTTGGAGGTGGCGCCGGTGATCAGATCGTAGGGCACGTCCAGCCGACGGAGCCGTTGGGCTATCAGGTCCAGATAGGAGGTGAACTGGGAGAAGATCAGCATCTTCCGTCCGGCATCCTGGCAGGAGACCACCAGATCCTCGATGGCATCCAGTTTGGCCGAATCGCCGCGTCGGTCCCGGCCTTGGTCCTGATAAACCAGACGCGGATCGCAGCAGACCTCCCGCAATCTGGTCAGCTGGGCCAGGACCTGGATTTTGCCGACCTCGTACTCCTGATCCCTTTCCTTGTTGAGCGTGGCCCTCAGCTCCTGCTCAAGGGCTGCATAGAGCTTGCGCTGCCGACCCTGCAGGGGCACGCTGATCACGTTTTCGATTTTCTCAGGCAAATCCGTCAGCACCTGGGACTTGAGCCGGCGTAGGATGAAGGGTCCCACCAGGGCCTGGAGCCGGGACTGGGCATCCTGGTCTCCGCTGAGTATGGGCATTTCGAAGCGATCCCGGAACCGGGAGTAAGGGCCCAGCATACCCGGCATCAGGAAGTCGAAGATGCTCCAAAGCTCGGACAGCCGGTTCTCTATGGGCGTGCCCGTCAGGGCAAACCGGTGCAAACTATCCAGAGCGCGTACGGCCCGAGCTGCCTTGGTGGCATGGTTCTTGATGTACTGGGCCTCATCCAGAACCAAGGCATACCAGGGTAGACTCCGATACCGGTCCAGGTCCCGCCTGAGCAGATCATACGAGGTAATCAGCAGATCGTAGGACCTGGCCTGATCCAGCAGATCCTGACGCTGGCTGCGCCCCCCGGCCAGGACCGCCACCCGCAGATCCGGCGTAAAGCGGCGGCATTCAGCCTCCCAGTTGTAGACCAAGGAGGCCGGACAGACAATCAGTGAAGGCCCCCGATCCCTGGCCTGATCCCGACGGGAAAGCAGGTAGGCCAGCATCTGTATGGTCTTGCCCAGACCCATCTCGTCAGCCAGGATGCCGCCGAATCCGCGGTCGCTCAGGGTGCATAACCAACGCAGCCCTTCGACCTGGTAGGGTCTGAGCTGCCCGCGCAGCCCGTCGGGGACCCTGAACCCCTGAGGGTCAGGCCTGCGCTCCTTCAGGTAGTCGCGGAAGCTGGAATCGCGATCCTGTTCAGGCACCAGCGCATCCAGGTAGCCGAGCTGGAAGTCAGGCACCCGGACCGGCCCCTTGGCCAGATCAGCCGGGTCGATGCCTAGGTCTTCGGCCAGGGTGTCCACAGCATCCGTATTCAGATCAGCCAATTCGACGAAGGCACCATTACGCAGGCGATGGAAGCGGCGACGACGGCGATGGTCAGCCAGGATGGCAGCAGCCTCATCGGGCCGTACCTCATCGGCGATGGGCGAGATCTCGACCAGACCGGAGCGCACACGCACACCCACGCGGATCTGCGGATGAGAGACGACGCTCAGCCCGTCAAAGGCCGGGGTGGAGAAGACCCGTCCCAGACCCTTGAGCACCGGCAGGCCCTGGGTCAGCAGGGTGTGGATAGCCTCCTCATTCTCCTCGGGGATGCGCGCCAACCCATCCTCCATCAAGGGGAAATAGCGGCGGACCGTCTGCCGGGCCAAGGACTCGTTCTCCCGGTCCCTGCCAGGTTCATCCTCCGAAGCAGGGTCAGCACCGACGGACAGAAGACGATCCCCATAGCGGGCCTTGAGGTCACAGCTGACCCCCTGCCGATCCCTGTCCAGGTAAAGCTCGATCCTGCAGGGCGGCCGCCGCCGGGCATCCAGATCCTCGGGCAGACTGGCGGAGAGTCCGGATCCTTCCTGGGCACCCTGATTCAGGTCGGGCAGGACGGTCCGGGCGAACAGATCCAAGTCGTTGGCATCCAGATGCAGATCCCGATCATCGCCAGGGCGGCAGAGAGTCTCCAACAGGTCCCGATGCCGCATGAAATGCGCGCTGCAACGGTGGATGACCGGCCCCGGATCCAGCCCCAGGCCAGGCTGCGAGGGGCGCACGATAACGAAGGAAGATGCCTGGCCTACGATGAAACGTTCCACGGCCAGGGAATGGGTGATTCGGTAGCCGTCCGCCTCCTTGCTGACCGCGATGCCGGGGTCCGGGTCTCCGTCGACCACCGGGGCAGGCATGGCCTGCAGGAAGGAGTCCTCGGGAGGCGTGTAGTCCAGGGTGAGCCCGGAATCCACGAACAGGTCAAGGATCTGCGCCACCTCGTCGTCGCTGAGCCGGATCCCCGCCAACCCTACACGGGTAAGACGGCGACGCATGCCCCCCTCCTGTTCGGCCAGACTGCGGCGGATGGCGCCGGCCCTTTCCAGAATGGTCAGCAGAGCCTGGGCCCGGTCGTCAAAGGTGTCACGAGAATGAATGAAGGCCAGCCGCCGTCCGTAAGACATGAATTCGCCCTGGTCCACGGCACGCAGCAGGGCAGGCAGATCCTTAACCAGATAGGCGACTCCGTGGGAGGACAGGGTGATGTGAAGGCGGACCAGCCAGCCGCCGCGCTCACTGGTCAGATCGGGGATCAGCCCGACCGATCCGATAGGCAGGTGACGACCGCCAACCGACCCGTTCTCCTGCTTGAGCAGGCTCAGCTGACGTTCACGAAAGGCCTGTCGCCGCCGGCCCTCCTGCCGGTGCATGTAGGCTGCCAGGGGTCCCGAGGTCGACCGGGCGGACCGGAATCGGCCCTCGTCGCCGGCCCAGTCATCCGATCCTGCAAAGGCCTGGCTGGATTCGTTGTAGGCCATGATCAGGGCGACCACATGCTTGCAGGCAGGACCCTGGCGCCCAAAGGCCCGGCAAGTGCATGAGGAGTCGATGACCCGATGGGCCTGCTCATCCAGCCGAGCCTGGACCATGCAGTCACCGTCCGGCTGATAGGTGGCAGGCACACGCCCCTTGAGAACGGTCAAAGCTCCCAGGTGCCGCAGGCGCAGGTCTGTAAAGCGGCGGTCATCCAGCAGTTGATGGGCACGGAAGTAGGCCTTGCCGCCCAATCGACGCAGAGCGGCGTCAGAGATGGTGTCCGGGTCGCCGAAGGTCCGCCCCTCCTCGTCGTCGCCCGAATCATAGAAACCATGACCTGCTGAACCAACGGCTCTTGACCCGTAGACCGTTGCATGCCAATCCACACGCACCCTCCTTATGGTCTCTGACGACCATTCCCGAGCATAACCTTTTCCGTCCCGATGCGGCACGCCTTCGGCGAAGCGAGTAGACATGCCGACTTACGAAAAAATGACCGCCTCCCTAAGATGGCGTGCTGTTTGTCTGAAGAAGGAGATCATTATCGTGCAAAACACGTCCACCTCTGCCTCCGTTCACCGGTCACGCCCGGCCGTCCCCCATCCCTGGCCGGCCATCGCCGCGCTGATGATCGGGGCCTTCGTGGGCATGCTGAGCGAAACCTCGCTCAATATCGCCCTGCCCAACCTGATGGAGAGCTTCCAGATTCCCGCTGCCACCGTGCAGTGGCTGGTCACGGGGTACATGCTGGTCATCGGCATCGTCCTGCCCTTCTCCAGTCTGATCTCCAAGTGGTTCACCACCAGGCAGACCGTGATCTTCGGCCTGGTCGCCTTCCTGGCGGGCTCGGTGGTCTCAGCCATGGCCCCCACCTTCCCTGTCCTTCTGACAGGACGGCTGATCCAGGGCATCGGCACCGGCCTCATCCTGCCGCTCATGTTCACCGTGGCTATGCTGATCTTCCCGCCGGCGCGACTGGGCACGGTCATGGGCATGTGCGCCCTGGTCATCATGTTCGCCCCCGCCATCGGCCCGACCCTGACCGGAATCATCCTGGGCAAGCTGACCTGGCACTGGATCTTCTGGTTCTTCACCCCCTTCCTGGTTGTGGCCCTGATCTTCGCCGTCTGCTTCCTGAAGAACGTGGGAACCATCACCCACCAGCGGCCCGACCTGGCCTCGATTCTGGAGTCCATTGTCGGCTTCGGCGGACTGGTGGCAGGAGTCAGCCTGGCCAGCAGGTACGGATGGCTCTCCCCGGTCACCCTGATCATCCTGGTCGTGGCCCTGGTAGCCCTGGTCCTCTATATTCGTCGTCAGCTGGGCCTGGAACACCCGGTGCTCAATCTGCGCATCTTCTCCATCCCGGCCTTCCGCTATGGCGCCACCCTGGTCATGCTTGACTTCGCAGTCATCCTCTCCTCTATGTATCTGCTGCCCCAGTTCCTGCAGCGGGGGCTGCTCCTGCCCGTGGCGATGACTGGCATCCTCATGCTGCCCGGGGGCGTCATCAACGCCCTGGTCTCGGCCTTCGCAGGCCGGCTCTATGACGGCTTCGGGGCCCGAATGCCCGTCCGTTGCGGATTCCTTATCGCACTGGTTGGTACGGTCATCCTCCTGTTCACAGGCCCGCACACCCCTGTGGCCCTGGTGGTGGCAGCCCACATCATCCTCATGATCGGCTGCCCCCTGGCCATGTCACCGGCCCAGACCTACGCACTGAACTCTCTGAGCGGCCCGCAGTCCGGCGACGGAAGCACCATCATCAACACCATGCAGCAGATCGTGGGAGCCGTGGCCACGGCCATCACCACCTCCCTGCTGGCCATGGGCGAAGGTCAGGCAGCCGGAGTAGATAAAGCCCAGGCCTTCACCAGGGGCACCCACTATGGACTGGTCTTCACCCTGGTGCTGATTCTGGCCGCTCTGGCCGTCTCCCTGAAGGTACGCAACTTCTCCCACGCCGACCTGGCAGAGGCCGAGCAGGACATTCAGCAAGCTCCAAGTTCGCACCGCTAGCTTGGGAGCGTCCCTGGCTAGACTGGAGGACGGCGACCGGACTTAAGGCCCGCCATCGCGGGCCGCCCGGTCATCCCTGGAACGCTATCAGGAAGGGTGTCATGTTCGTTCTCAAGAACGCCTGGTTCACCATCAGGCGGCATGCGGCGCGGAGCCTGGTCATGGTTCTGGCCTGCCTGGTTGTGACGGCGCTGGCCACGACGGCGGCCACCGTGCTCCAGGCTGACACCAAGGCACGTACCACCGACTACGAATCCCAAGAGGTGGATGCCGTCATCAGCCCGCGCAAGGGAACCAAAGCCTCTCCCCTGGGCTGGAACGAGTATTCCAAGTACGCCCAGCGTCTGCAGATGGATGGCATGCAGTACAAGGCCTACTTCCATGAGACCGCGAACATCAGCCCGGAGGGGCTGCCTCAGTCAGGCACATACTCCCTGGTGGGCGTCTCCGACAAGGCAGCCGAACCCACCCTGCCTCACGGCCCCTTCATGCTGGACCAGGGAAAAGGACTGGACTACGCCTCGCAGAATACTTCCGGTACCCAAACCGTGGTGATCTCCAAGCAGATGGCACAGGCCAACAAGCTCAAGGTGGGCGATACCCTGACCATCAAGGATCCCCGCCAGCAGGATCAACAGGTCAAGCTGACCATCTCTGGCATCTATCACTACCGCAAGGCCGCCGACCAGGCAGCCAACCGAGCCATTTACACGGCCTATCCCACCTTTGCCATGCTGGGGCTGGATACGGCCAGCAAGCCAGGAGATCCTGGCCACGAACTGCTCGTGGCCTTCGTCCTGGATTCACCGAGCACCTACCAAAAGTTCATCAAGGAGCTGCGCAAGGACGGACTCAAGGCCTCGCAGTACGACATCGACTCTCCCAGCCTGAAGGACTACCAGCGGCGGATGAAGCCGGTCCACCAGGCCGCCGATCAGGCGCGAACCACCATTATCCTGGTCTGCCTGCTGGGCGGGCTGATTCTGCTGGGTTGCCTGATTCTCATGCTGCGCGGCCGTGCCAACGAAATCGGCATGGCCATCACCATCGGAGTCCACAAGGCCCGGCTGGGCTGGCAGTTCGCCCTGGAGACCCTCTTGCTCACCCTGCCCGGACTTGCCCTGGGCCTGGCTCTGGGTGCCGCAATCAGTCGACCGCTGGGCCGGTCGCTCTTCCGGCTGGGGAGCCTGGCCAGCATGCCCCACGCTGGTCTGATCTGGAAGATGATTCTGATTGGCCTGGCCGTCTGCCTGGTCCTCGCTCTGGCAGCGGCCGCCAGGGTAGCGGCCTTCAGAACCGCCCAGCTATACACCAACGACCTGGAGGACGAGGCATGAGCGAAAAGACATCAGACCAGCAGCCAGACGAAGAGTCCCAGGCAAAGATCGATCAGAAACAGGCTAATCAGAAGCAAGCCGATCAAACAAAGGCCAACACTGAACAAAAAGCCGACAAGAACACCAACACCGAACCGCTGCCCAAATCCAAGGAAGAAGCAGCCACTCAGACGGGCGAAAAGTCCGAGGAGGATGATTCTTCGGAAGAAGGTGTCTCGCTGGCTGCCTTCAAAGTGGTTATCGAGCACGAAGATACCGAAGATATCGATGACGATCAGGAGGAGGATCCGCTGCTGGAGACCGATGACCAGCGGGTGCTGGTTCCTGGCGGATACCCGGTGCTTTCCCTGAAGCACGTGGATTACACGCGCAAGGTCCAGGGTCGCCCCGAACAGATCCTGGACGATGTCGACCTGGAATTCCAGCGCCGCCGCATCTACTCGGTGGAGACCACCTCGCCTTCCGGACGAGCCGCTCTGATGGCCCTGATGACCGGTCTGCGCGCCCCTACCCAGGGCAGTGTGCTCTTCCGGGGCACGGACCTGCGCCAGTTGCTGGCCTCCGATTATCGCGGCCACCAGATCGGAGCCATCTTTGGCACCGATGCTCTGAGGCGCGACCTGACCGCCGTGCAGAACCTTGTTTACACCATGGATGCCAGTGGGCGCACCTTCCTGGGCCCCAAGGACAACCTGGCCCGTCAACTGCTGGATGAGGTGGGCTTCCCGGAGCGTCTGCAGGACAAACTGACGGCAGATCTGGACCACCTGGACTTCCGCCTGGCCTCCGTGGCCCGAGCCCTGTGTTGCGAGTGTGACGTGCTCGTCGCCGACGAACCCACCGAGGGGCTGGAGCCGGGCGACTGGGACACCCTGCTGGCCACGCTGAAACGGGTCTCCCGCCGTCATGACTGCGCCGTAATCATCCTGACCTCGGTCGGTTCGGACACTGTAGACGAGGGCACCTACGACGACCGGTTCATCGTCGATTGAGTCCCACCCTTCCGGACCGGGAACGGACGACGCTGCACTGATCTGTTCGGTCATCACCCATGAGGAGTGGATACCCCGGGTCATGGCCGAACAGATCGCTTTGTACAACACGGACCCACGTCGGCAGCAGGCGGTCATCCTGCACCATCACCATGGATTCGGACCCGTTCGGGAGGTCGGCGCCAAGGAAGCCATATGGATTACTCCAGGACTGCTGATCGCCCAGAACGCCTGGCTGGCATCCCATGGCCGTCCCTCCTGGGCCCTGTCATCCCCACCGACCATGTGGCTGGATGGGCTGGACCAGTCCCTGACCGGACGCAGGATTCTTACCGTGACGGCCGAAACCGTCCTGACCTGGCACCGACTGCCATCTGGCTTGGGACAGCGCCCCTGGTCACAGCTGGCCGCCGGTCGGGTATCGGGCCTGCCTGCAGCCCGACGAACCCTTGAAGATCTGCAGAGCAATCTACGGACAGCACCTCCGCAATCGCTGATCCGCATCCAGACACACTTGCCCGATATCCATGAGGAATGGCGGGTCATCATCGACAGGGGCCGGATTGCAGCCTCCAGCGGATACTGCCTGCATGAGGGCGAGGACTCCAGAGTCATTACCACGATCTTCGACGGCGCCGTTTTCGATTCCCGACATCGGACGATCGCCGAAGACTGTGCCCTCCAGGCAGCCAAGGGTCGATCACCTGCCCCAATCAGCGTGGATCTGGCCTTCCTCCGTGGATCGGATCAGCCTCTCGTTCTGGAGGGAAACCCGATCTGGTGCGCAGCTCCTTACGCTTACGGGCCACAGGGCATGGCCTCTTTCCTGAAAGCCGTTGCTGCCTGCCGGACCGATCCAGTCGAACCATATCAACCAGACCCGTGGATGCTGCGCGAATTCGGCAGCCGCTTCCGCAGTTCCTGGGGTCCGGTCCGGCAGGATCAGACGATGGTCATGCCGTAGTACCTAGCCAGGGGCTGCAGGTCCGGCACCCCGTACCGGGCCACCAATTGCTTCCATCGGGCCAGGTTGTCGGGACCATACTTTGCCGTGCGCTTGGCGGCGGTTGGCTCGGAGACGAAGATAGGCGGCTGGTGCTTGCTGTGGAACTTGTCCGCATACATGACCACCTCCTGCTCAGGGTTGACCGGCAGGTAGTCGTCCGGCGGCAGGTTCAGATGCTCCTCCTCCACCTGACGGCGGGTCAGCCCCACCCCGGTATGGTTGCGGGCGAACTGGGCCACCGATTCGTCCACCCCAGCGTCCAGCAGCAGGCGGTAGCCCTCCAGCCCGTGCTCGATGTATCGCTCGCCCTGAAAGGTCAGGGGCCGGCCCTGTGAGCCGTCATCCTTGAGGATCCGGTAAGTGCCGATGTCATGCAGCAGGGCACCCGTGCGGACCAGGTCACGGTCCAACGGCCGTTCGGGCAGGACCCCGTCAGGGTCATCGCCACGCGACAGGCGCTCGTTGACCTGGTCGGTCATGCGCACCGCGAGCGCGGCAATGATCTGGCAGTGGGTGTGTATCAGTTCATAGGCGGCTTGGGAGGGCGCATACTGACGATGCAGGGCCTCAGCCATGGGAACGTTGGGAATCATACCGACCATTCTAAGGATCCTTGCCACAAATGTGACCTTTGCGACGCTTATGCACACTTCAGCGGATAATCAGCCCTGCCCTTCTACTGCCGACAGTACACTGGGAGCCACGGTATTTCACGAGGAGCACTATGGACACTTCACCACTTGCGCGCTCCGCCGACCAGCCCACTCCCCCCGACGAGGACGGCGGCCGACAGGCGCCTTGGCACAACCCCCTGCTGGACCCGCGCGATCTGCGCATGCCGCGCATCGCAGGACCCAGCTCATTGGTCATCTTCGGCGTCACCGGAGATCTGGCCAAGAAAAAGCTCTTGCCGGCCGTCTATGACCTGGCCAACCGGGGGCTGCTGCCAGCCAGCTTCGGACTGATCGGCTTCGGGCGGCGCGACTGGAGCGACCAGCAGTTCGTCGCCTTTGCGGAGGAGAACGTCCGCGCCCACTGCCGCACCCCCTTCAACGAGTCCACTTGGCGGCATTTGAGCCAGGGTATGCGCTTCGTCAAGGGCAGCTTCGACGATGCCGAGGCCTTCCGCCGCCTGTCGGCCACCGTCTCGGAGCTGGACCGGGTCCGGGGCACCCGTGGCAACCATGCCTTCTACATGTCGGTACCGCCCAAGGCCTTCCCCCAGGTGGCCCGCCAGCTGGCCGAGTCGGGACTCTCCCACTCCAAGGAAGGGGCCTGGCGCCGCGTCATCATCGAGAAGCCCTTCGGTCACGACCTGGCTTCGGCCAAGGAGCTTGACCGGGTGGTCTCCGAGGTCTTCGAACCGGATTCGGTCTTCCGAATCGACCACTACCTGGGCAAGGAGACCGTGCAGAACATCCTGGCCCTGCGCTTTGCCAACATGATGTTCGAGCCGGTCTGGAACTCCAATTACGTCTCCCACGTGCAGATCACCATGGCCGAGGACATGGGCATCGGCGGCAGGGCCGGCTACTACGACGGAATCGGAGCAGCCCGGGATGTCATCCAGAACCACCTCCTGCAGCTGATGGCCCTGACGGCCATGGAGGAGCCGGTCTCCTTCTCAGCGTCGGATCTGACGGCCGAGAAGACCAAGATCCTTTCCGCTGTCCGTCTTCCCAAGGATCTGGCGGCCCACACCGCCCGAGGCCAGTACACGGCTGGCTGGCAGGGATCCCAGCATGTGGTCGGCTACCTGGATGAGGACGGGATCGACCCCTCCTCCACCACCGAGACCTATGCGGCTATCAGACTGGATGTGGACACCCGCCGCTGGGCCGGCGTCCCCTTCTACCTGCGCACAGGCAAGCGCCTGGGCAAGCGGGTCAGCGAGATCGCCATCGTCTTCAAACGTGCCCCCCACCTGCCCTTCGAGGCCACGGCCACCCGCGAGTTGGGCGCCAACGCGGTGGTCATTCGCGTACAGCCCGACGAGGGTGTGACCCTGCGCTTCGGGGCCAAGACCCCTGGATCTGCCATGGAGGTGCGTGACGTCAACATGGACTTCTCCTACGGGCGTTCCTTCACCGAGGCCTCACCGGAGGCCTATGAGCGGCTGATCCTGGACGTACTCCTGGGAGACCCGCCCCTCTTCCCCACCACCGAGGAGGTCAATCTCTCCTGGAAGATCCTGGACCCGATCGAGGAGTTCTGGGCCGGACAGGGTCAGCCCCAGCCCTACCGTGCCGGCACCTGGGGTCCGCGGGAGGCTGATCTGATGCTGGCCCGCGACGGATACCACTGGAGGATGCCATGATCGTCAGACTGAACAACACCACTACCTCCGCCATCGCTCGGGAGATCGACGAGCTCCACGTCGAACGCGGAGAGGCCGCCCAGGGAAGGGTACTGACCTTGGTCATCGTCACCGAGCAGGCCCATCTGGAGACGGCCTTGGAGACCGTAAACGCCGCAAGTCGTGAACACCCCTGCCGGGTGATCGCCATAGTGACCAATGCCGAAGACCGTCAGACCGAACAAGAAGCGGACCAGCCGACAACTGCGGCACAGTCCTCTGAAGACTGCGTCTCCTACAAGAACACCGACCATGACGGTGACCACACGCTGGATGCCGAAATCCGTTTCGGATCAGATGCCGGCGCCGGCGAGGTAGTGGTCCTGCGACCAGTGGCGGCTCTGCTTGACCATTCCGATGCTCTGGTCATCCCCCTCCTGGTGCCGGATGCCCCTCTGGTGGTCTGGTGGCCCACCAATCCGCCCACGGACCCCTCGCAGGATCCCATCGGGACCATGGCCGCCAGCAGAATCACCGATGCCATGGAAGCCGACGATCGTCAGGCCACCTTCGCCGGGCTGCTGGCCCATTCGCGCAATCAGGACGTGGACCTGTCCTGGACCAGGATCACCATCTGGCGAGCGCTGCTGACATCCATGGTGCAGCAGCCGCCCCACCTGCCCATCCGTTCAGTCAGGGTGACCGGCCAGGCCCACTACCTGCCATTGGAGCTGCTGGCCTCCTGGCTGGCCCTGAAATTGAAGGTGCCGGTCACTGTGGAGCGTGACCCGCAAGCCCAGGCTGTCACCGGTGTCTACTTCGAACGCCCTGACGGAGTAATGAGCATGGAGCGCCACCATGACGACCAGGCCCGGATCAACCAGCCCGGTCAAGCTCCACAGACCATCTCCATGCCCCTGCGCTCTGCCGTGGACTGCATGAGCGAGGAACTGGGTCGGCTGGATCCTGACGAGGTCTATCAGGATGTCATCCACACGGGCTGGGGAATGGTCGACCACCAGTAGGCGCCCCGTAGCGACTCAATTCACATGCAAACGCCCGGGTGTAGGCTGAGTCCAGCATCACCTGCATGCAAGGAGGATCAGATGACCGATCGTCGTACCGTGACCTATGCCACAACCAAGCTGCTCAATCAGGCCACTGCAGCCCGCATCCTGCTGGAGCTGGGAGACCTCCTGGCCCGTCAGGACCGGGCCGACCTGGCGTTGACCGGCGGGCGGGACGCGTCGGATGTCTACGCCCTGATGGGTGCTGATCCCCTGAGCCAGAGCGTGGACTGGAGCCGGGTCCACCTTTGGTGGAGCGATGAGCGGTTCGTGGGACTGGAAGACCCGGACCGCAACGACGAACAGGCACGGCGGGCCTGGTACGGCGCGCTGATCGACCAGGGGCTGCTGCCACAGGCCAATGTACATTCCATGCCTGTGGACACCCGCAGCCCAGCCCAGGTTGAGGCCGCCGACCAGGAGGAGAACGAACGGGCCCTGACCCAGGCGGCAGCCACATATCAGCAGGAGATCATCGATCAGCTAGGGCCTGAGGGCCGGATGGATCTGGCGGTCTTTGGCGTGGGCCCCGACGGCCACTATGCCTCCCTCTTCCCCGACCGCCCCGAGGTCAGGCTGCAGGATGACTCTCTGCTAGTGACGGGTGTCAGCAACTCACCCAAACTGCCCCCGCTCAGGGTTACCATGACCACGCCGTTCATCCGCCGGACCCCCAAGGTCTGGCTCTTCACCTCAACTGCAGAGAAAGCCTCGGCCGTGGCTGCTGCCCTGGGAACCACAGACGATCCCCACGTCCCCTCTTCCTATGCCAGGGGCACCCTGGAGACTCTCTGGCTCCTGGACGCTGATGCCGCCTCGAAACTGAGCTGACCCTTCTGTACCAAGAGCCTCTACAGATTTCAGGACTCCGAAGATTCCTTAACTGCAGCACGATCGGAGTCTTCGGGGTCCTTTCTTGTCATTTGTTCGATAGCCCGATCGGATTCGTCGACGATCCAATCCATGGCATGCCGTGCCCCCTCTGCATCGCCCCGACGTATCAGGGCAGCTACGTCGCCGTGCAGCCGCAGAGCCTTCTCATCGGCCTTTCTGGGCATAAGCTCATGTCGGGTCCGCCCGGACAGCACTGAGGCAATCACATCGCCCAGCGCCGCGAACATAGCGTTGCCCGATGCCTCAAGCAGGGTTCGATGGAAGGTTTCGTCAGCCCGAAGATAGTCCGGCCCATCGGCCCGGTCAGCGTTGGCAACCATATCTATAGCGGCCCGCGTCAGTTTCACCCATTGATCATGATCAGCCTGGCTGGCCGCCAGCTGGGCAGCCATGGGCTCCACGCACGCCCTGAGCTCGGACAGCTCATGCAGGGTCCGCCCCCGGTCAGGTCCACGCAGCCTCCACTCGATGACCCGCGGATCATAGATATTCCATAGATGACGGGGGTTGACCGTGGCACCGACCTTGCGTTTGACGGTTACCAGGCCCATGGCCTCGAGAACCCTGGTGACCTCTCGGGTGACCGTGCGTGAAGGCCTCTGGCTATCCAGGTCCGGGGCGGGCAGCCGGTCGCCCGGAGCGATGGCGCCACCGACGATGGCTGCCCCCCACTGGTCCAGCAATCGATCATGCAGGGTACCTTCTGCAGCCGTTTCGTCATCAGGTTTCCTCGCGTTTTCCACGAATTCCACTCTAGCAACCAGGCTCGTTCCCAAGCGGATCATAGGGGTCTGCAAACAAGTTCAGACTCAACCCTGCCCTCAGCATGCCGTCTTCCAATCCATCCCAAGATCGTGTAAGATACTGTCTGTTAAGGCATACTTAATATCATGCTGTCGATATTAAGTAATGCAAAAATAAGAACCGGGACGCCGCTGAAGCCGAACGGTTCGCATCCTCAGAGAAGAGGCAGCCATGCTTTTAGCGTCGCAGCCGGCAGCCGACGGGTACCTAACCCTGGCGGCGAGTCAGGCCATATCCCTGAACACCACCCGATTGGGCATCAGTCTGGTGCTCAGCCTGGCGGTGCTTATTTTCCTGGTCACCGTCGTCAAACTTCACCCCTTTGTCTCCCTGCTGGGTGCCGCCCTGGTGGTCGGCATCGGTTCCGGCTACGGTCCCGTGGCCACCCTGACCAGCTTTACCGGCGAATTCGGCTCCACCATGGGCTCCGTGGGCATTCTGATCGGCCTGGGAGCCATGATCGGCAAGGTCCTCATGGACACCGGAGCCACCGACCAGGTGGTCAACACCCTGGTGGCCAAGTCCAAGCCCGCCACCATCCCCTGGATCATGGCCCTGATCGGCGCCCTGATCGGCCTGCCCATGTTCTTCGAGGTCGGCCTGGTCATTCTGGTCCCGGTCATCATTCTGGTGGCCCGCCGCACCAAGCTCCCCCTGATGCGGGTGGCCATCCCCACCCTGGCAGGCCTGTCCATCATGCACGCCTGTGTGCCTCCCCACCCCGGTCCCCTGGCCGCCCTGAGCCAGTTCAAGCAGACCGGCAACGTGGGCCTGACCATGATGTTCGGCATCCCCTTCGCCCTGATCACCCTGGTCGTCGTGGGCCCGGCCTTCTCCCGGCTGGCTTCCCGCTGGGTGCCCATCCAGGCACCGGCAGATTTCGTGGCCAAGAGCGAGCAGGCGGGCAAGGAGGAGACCCGGCTGCCCTCCTTCGGCCTCTCGGTCTGCTGCATCCTGCTGCCGGCAGTCCTCATGCTGCTGACCTCCATCTTCGAAATCGCCGTCCCCGGGTTCAAGGATCGCACGGACGGCCTGGCACAGACCATCAACTTCATCGGCAACCCGGTCATGGCCCTGGCCATAGCACTGATCGTCTCCATGCTGGTCCTCAAGGCCGCCTCGGGCATCTCCTGGAAGACCGTCAATGACTCCCTGGGAGCCTCGCTGCCCGCTGTGGCAGGCATCCTGCTGATCGTGGGCGCAGGCGGCGGCTTCAAGGGTGTTCTGGTCTCCACCGGCATCGGCAAGATCATCGGCACCTTTGTCGAGCACTCCAACATCTCCATCTTCCTGCTGGGCTGGGTCATCGCCGTCTTCGTGCGCATCGCCACAGGCTCGGCCACCGTCTCCATCCTGACCACGGCCGGCATCCTCAGCAACGCCATGACCATGATGCATGCAGGCTCCACGGCCACTACCCTCCTGGTCATCGCCATCGGCGCGGGCTCAATCTTCCTCTCCCACCTCAACGACGCTGGCTTCTGGCTGATCAAGGAGTACTTCGGTCTGAGTGTCGGCGAGACCCTGAAGACCTGGTCGGTTCTGGAATGCCTGCTGTCGGTAGTGGTCCTGGTCCTGGTCATGATCGCCAGCATCTTTGTGCCCATCACCGCCTGAGCGTCATTGCCGGATCACTTTTCAGAAAGGTTGCACATGGTCGACACATCGTTGAAGAATTCAGACGCACTGAGCGCAGAAGAGCACCCGGAGCCCCAGGTCCCCTCAGCAGTGGACAACACCGTTCCCCCGGACTACTTCCAAGGCCGCACCCCCGTTCTGGTCATCATGGGGGTCGCCGGCTGCGGCAAGACCACCATGAACGAGCACCTGGGCAACAAGCTGGGTTGGGACATGGCCGAGGCCGATGACTTCCACCCCCAGGCCAACATCGACAAGATGGCCCGTGGCATCCCCCTGAACGACCAGGACCGATGGCCCTGGCTGGACAGCATCCATGAATGGATTGAGGACCACATACGCCGTGGGGTGCCTGGGACCGTCACCTGCTCGGCCCTGAAGCGGATCTATCGTGACCGGCTGCGGATGCCTGGGGTGGTCTTCATCCACCTGAGCGGGGACTACGACTCCATCATGGAACGGCTCTCCAAGCGGAAGGGCCACTTCATGAAGCCGCAGATGCTGCGCTCCCAGTTCGATGATCTGGAGCCCCTGGGACCGGACGAGGTCCACCTGACCATCGACGTGGGCCTGCGCATGTCCCCTGAGATCGAGGCCGAAGAGGTCATCGACACCCTGGGACTGCAGTGCGACGTCAAGGCGCACACCTCCCAGGTTCAGGCCGAGCGTGCCCGGCAGGCAGCCCGCCAGTAGCACCGACAAATCGGCCCGACCGCGGCCGACCACCAACCATCGCGGTCAACTTCACACTGTTGCAGTCAATGGAGAGGAACTGACACTATGAAGATTGGCATGATCGGCCTGGGACGCATGGGCAAGAACATGGCGGACCGCCTACGCACCGGCGGCCACCAGGTGGTCGGCTACGACATCGCTCCGGACTCGGGCAGGGATGTGGACAGCCTTGGGGCACTGGTCCAGGCACTGGAGGCACCACGAGTGATCTGGGTCATGGTCCCGGCCGGCAAGCCCATCGAGTCCACTCTCGATCAGCTGGGCGAGCTGATGGAGCGTGGCGACCTGGTCGTGGACGGCGGCAACACCCGCTTCACCCAGGACCAGGAGCACGCCCAAGCCCTGGCCGCCAAGGGCATAGGACTGGTGGATGTGGGCACCTCCAACGGCATCTGGGGCAAGGAGAAGGGCTACGCCCTGATGGTCGGCGGCTCTGACCAGGACGTGGCCCGGATCCAGCCCATTCTGGACACCCTGAAGCCCGAGGGTGACTACGGTCTGGTCCATGCTGGAGGCACCGGCGCGGGCCATTATGCCAAGATGGTCCATAACGGCATCGAGTACGGGATGATGCAGGCCCTGGCCGAGGGGTATGCGGTCCTGGAGGCCTCCGACCTGATCAAGGAGCCTGGCGAAGTGGTGGAGTCCTGGCGCAAGGGCTCGGTCATCCAGTCCTGGCTGCTGGACCTGCTGGCCCAGGCCCTGAAGGAGGACCCACACCTGAGCGGGATCGCCGGCGAGGCCGACGAGACCGGCGAGACCAAGTGGATGATCGCGGACGCCCTGGAGCTGGGGGTGCCCACACCGGCCATCACCTCGGCCCTCTATGCCCGCCAGTCCTCCAAGATCGAGGACCCCATGACCATGAAGGTGGTCTCTGCCCTGCGCAGCGCCTTCGGCGGCCACCCCATCGTCAGGGAGTAACCGGATTCCGGGCCGGGTACCAGTAGGATCCCACCTGCGGGCGGACCTGGACCAGGGCGCCGTCATCAGCGAAATCCAAGGGGGCGAAGACGATTTCGCGATGGCAGCCGTCACCGCGGCCGTCCCTGGCGAACCTGTGATAGGCCACAATCCAATCGTCCCGGCCCGGCACACGGGTGATGCAGTGGTGCCCGGTAGCCAGAATCCCTTTGGCATGATCGGCCTCGATCAGGATCCGGGGCACGGTCCAGGGCCCGTCCAGCGATGGCGCGCTGGACCAACGGATCCTGTAGCCCGGATCCCTCGTGTCGTTCTCCGACCAGGAGGCATAGTAGGTGTCCCCACGTCGGCAGATGGTGACGGCCTCGCGGAAGTTGTCGGGCACGGCGGAGCGCACCGAGCCATCTTCCAGACGCAGGCCGTCCGGGCTCAGCCGCCCCATGTAGGCACGGCCATTGCCCCAGAGCAGATAGGGCACATCGTCGTCATCCACGAAGACCGAGGGATCGATGGGCAGGCAGTCGTAGTCCCCCCGGGCGATGAACGGCTTTTGGGCCGCCCGGAAGGGACCGGTTGGACCGGGAGCCACGGCCTGGCCGATCTGCCCGTCGGCCACAAAATACAGAATGCAGCGTCCCCGGCGCACCAACAGGCAGGGAGCCCAGGCACCCTGTCCCCCATGCCACCAGGGGACCTGGTCCAGGTCCAGGATCCTCCTGCGGGTCCAGTGGCACAGGTCCCCTGATTCATAGACGTAGAAGGCATGCGAGGACCATCCGGGCAGACCATCCTCGGTGCAGTAGAGGTACCAGCGGTCCCCGACCATGACCAGATCCGGGTCCGCGCAGTAGCGATGCAGGGGGTTGCTCGCCAATCCCGTCCCCTCCGACCCTTGATGTGCGTTTGCGAATTCCTCCATGGACTGTGACTCCGATCCTTCATGAATGCGGCGGCCGGAACCTCCGACCGCCGCCATTGACTACGACCTTCCGATGGGCCGCCTTACCCCTTGACCGCGCCGGCAACCAGCCCGGAAACGATCCACTTCTGGCAGAAGATGAAGAAGACGAAGACCGGAATCAGGGCCAGGACCGTAATGGTCATGAAGCTTGGCCAATCTGTGGTGAACTGGCCGACTGCGTTGTAGACCTGCAGAACGATGGTGCGCAGGTTGGAGCTGCTGATGAAGACGTTGGCCGTCATGAAGTCGTTCCAGGTCGACATGGTCTGGAAGACCACCACCGTGGTCAGGATGGGCCTGATCAGGGGCAAGACGATGCTCCAGAAGATCCTCAAGGGGCCGGCACCGTCGATCCTGGCGGCCTCGATGACCTCGAAGGGCAGGGACTGCATGTAGCCCACGATCAGGAAGTAGCAGAAGACCGCCCCTCCCAGGTACATGATGATCAGGCCCAGGAGCGTGTTGACCAGCCCCACGCTGGACTCCATCCGGTAGAGGGGAATCAGGGTGGACTGGGTGGGAATGACGAAGGCGATCATGAGGATCACCCCGATGACCGAGGTGAAAATCGACTTGCGCAGGATCATCCCGTAGGCGGCCAGGGCTCCGATCAACACCTGGAAGAGCACGCCGAAGAAGGTGACGATCAGCGTGTTGACCAGGCTGCGGACGATGGGCACCGTGGCGAAGGCCCGCGTGTAGTTGCGCAGCGTCCACTGCTTGGGCAGGCCCAGCGGATTGGTGGCCATGTCGGGGACGGTCTTGAAGGTGTTGATCAGGATATACCAGAGGGGCACGGCGCAGATCAGGGCGATGATCAGGACCACCACGCTCCTGACCACCGAACGCCGCCGTTCCCGCTGGCTCAGAGTCAGGGTCGAGCTCTTGCTGCTGCTCATTGGAACCTCCTGGAAATCAGGCTGGCGGCGCCCATCTGAGCGAAGACCACCAGGGCCGTGGCCACGGTGAACAGGACCGCCAGGGCCGAGCCCAGCCCGTACTGGGACTGGCCGATGCCCTGCTGAATGATGGACTGGGTCACCGTATAGGTGGAGTACCCGGGACCGCCCTTGGTCATGGTGTAGGGCAGGTCGTAGACCTTGAGGCCTCCTGACATAAGCAGGAAGCTGGAGGTGACGATGCCTGGGATCAGCTGGGGCAGGGTGATGTGGACGAACTGCTGGCGGCTGGTGGCCCCGTCCACCGTGGCCTGCTCATAGAGGTCTCCGGGAATGGACTGCAGGAAGGCCAGGTAGAGTGTGGCATGCCAGCCGATCTGCGCCCAGACCGCGATGAAGATGACACAGCACCGGGCCAGGGTCGAATTGGACAGCCAGGGCACCGGTCCCAGGCCGAAGACACCCAGGATGGTGTTGAAGACACCTGACTTCATGGGCGAGAAGATGTACTTCCAGACCATGCCCATGATGGCCAGCGAAGGCACGCTGAAGAAGAAGAACAGGGAACGGGCGAAGTTGCGGCCCCAGAACTTCCGGTTCAGGGTGACGGCCAGGGGGATGGCGAAGATGGTCACCAGAACCGTCTGGGCCACGGCATACAGGATGGTGAACACCAGACCCTGCATGGTCGAGGAATCGGTGAACACGCTGTGATAGTTCTTCCAGCCCACATAGTGCATGTTCAGGCTGTAGCCGTTGAAGTCGGTCACCGAGTAGATGATGGTCTGCACCAGCGGCACCGCGAAGAGGATGACGAAGACGGCCAGGATGGGCAGGAGGAACCAGAAAGAGGTCAGATCCTGCCGCAGGCCGACCATGCGCCGCCGATGGGCGTTGACCTGCTCTGCCGAGGATTGGGAAGCCATGTTCCAGCCCTTCCTACTTGACCGAGGCCATCTTGTCGTCGATGGCCTTGGCCCACTGATCCAGATTGATGGACCCCTGCACCAGCTGCTGGGTCTCGGACTGGCGGACCGTGGTCAGCACATCAGGCTTGGCATAGAAGTTCATGAGCAGGAAGTAATGGCCCGGCTGCACGTTGGCCCGATAGACCTGCTCGTACTCGGGCTTGACCTTGGCCTTGAACCCCTGGACGGTGATGGCATCCCCGTTGTCGGCCGAACGTTGCAGGGCCCAGTGGCTGTCCATGAAGGTCAGGAACTTCCGGGCAGCCTTGAGCTTGTCGCCCTTGAGATGGGAGTAGATGGCGTAGGCAGGCGATGGCGATCCCTGGGCGTAATTGACCATGCCCTTCTCCATGAGCGGCATGGGGGCCATGCCATACTTGAGCCCGGCCTGGCCGATGGATGGCAGGTCCCAGGGGCCGGTGCAGATCATGGCCACCTGGCCATTGATGAACTGGGTCTTCATGTCGTCGCCGCTGATGCCGACCGTATCCCGGGTGACCAGGCCCTGGTCGTAGAGCTTCATCCAGGCCGCAGCCGCCTCGCGTTGGTCGCTGCCGGGCTTTTGAGGGCGACGGTCTATCAGGCTGGTCACATCGACCTTGTCCCTGTCGAACTGCGAGCCCATGAAGGCATCGGGAATCCTGCTGGGGCCATCGGCGATGGTCTCCAGGAAGGGCGTGACCCCGGCGGCCTTGAGCTTCTTGCACAGCTGCAGGAACCCGTCCCAGGTCTCCGGAACCTCCTTGGCGCCAGCCTTGGCCAGCAGGTCCTTGTTGTAGACGATGCCGGAGGCCCAGGAGGACACGGACATACCGTAGACCTTGCCCTCATGACTGACGAAGTCCTTGTTGGCCTGGGAGATGTTGCGCATGAAGGGCTCGTTGGTCAGGTCCCGCACGTAGCCGTTCTTGATCAGGTCAGCCTTGTTCTCGGAGGTGATGATGAACACATCCGGGGCCTGGTTGCCGACCAGTCGGGTCTGCAGGGTCTGGATGTACTCGGGGGTCGGCGGCGAGTAGCTGAAGTCCACCTTGATCCCCGGGTTCTGTTGCTCGAATTGGTCGATGTATGGCCTCATCACCTGTTCGTTGTTCCATGACAGGAAGGTCAGCGTGGTCTTGGACCCGTCAGCGCCACCAGCCCCGCAGGCACCCATGGCCGACACCAACATGCCGACCCCCAACGCCGCAGCTATGCCCTTCCATGCTCGCTTCAGCTTCATGACTCCTCCTTGCAATCAATCCTCTGAACATCCGTCCGGGCTGTTCAACGTCGAGACCCGGGAATTGACACGATTCAACTGCTATCACAATATGGTATAGCACGTTGGTTGAATCGTGTCAATTACATGCTGACAGGACCACACGCGCGCCTAAGATGATGACTGAACCCCGGGAAAGGTGCGAGATGGTGACGATGAGCGACGTGGCCAAGGAGGCGCAGGTCTCTCGGGCCACTGCCTCCTATGCCCTTCGAGGCGATACCCGCATAGCGGATGACACCAGGCGCAGAGTCCTGCTTGCCGCCCGCAAGCTCCGCTACTCGGCCAATCTGTCAGCCAGAAGCCTGCGCTCAGGCAAGAGCGGCATCATCGGCGTGGCCATCTTCGAGCTGGACAAGCCCTACCCCGCGCAGATGAGTGCGGCCATCTCCCGGCAGATCAACGCCCACGGCATGCAGGCCATCATCCAGCAGACCTCCAACTCCAAACAGGACGAGGTCTCCATCCTCCGGCATGTGACCAGCCAACTCTGCGACGGCACCATCTTCAGCCCAGGCAGCATCACCAATGAGGAGATGCAGGAGCTGGCCGATGGCAAGCCTCTGGTCCTGCTGGACGACCCCTCAGCCGAGCCGGTCTTCGATTCGGTCATGACGGCCGGATTCGAGGGAGCCACCATGGCCGTGCGGCACCTGTTGGACTGCGGATGCCGACGGATAGGCGTGGTGGGTGCCGACATGGCGGACAGCACCGATCCGGTCCAACGGCACTCGGTCCGTGGCCGCAGGGTGGCCGGCTGCCTGAAGACCCTGAAGGCCGCCGGAATCAAGGCCCGGCGCGAAGACTTCCTGCCCCTGGAGCGCTGGGACGGGGAGATGGCCCGCGACCTGGGCCATCATCTGACGGACACGTCCGACCTGCCCTTTGACGGCATCTTCTGCATGACCGACTCCCTGGCCCTGGGCCTGATCCGAGGACTGCACGAATGCGGAGTGGAGGTTCCCCGGGACTTGGCCGTTGTGGGATTCGACGGCATCCAGGAGGGAGAGTCCTATATCCCTTCGCTGACCACCATCAGCACCGACAAGGAGGACCTGGCCCGCAAGGCGGTGGATGCCCTCCTGGCCCGTCTGCAGGGCGAGGACGATAATCGTCCTCCCACTCGGACGACTGCCGCATGCCGGCTGGTGGTCCGGGAATCCACAGCCAGGATCCGCTGACAGGATGACAAAAGGGTCCGCGCAGCCGTTTCAGCGGCTGTGCGGACCCTTGCGGTTCCGGCGAGAAGCTTAGTCCTGCTTGATCTCGGACTTGTCCTCGGCCCAGAGGGTGTGGAAGGCGCCTGGCTGATCCACACGCCCATAGGTGTGGGCACCGAAGAGGTCGCGCTGGCCCTGGATCAGGGCGGCAGGGAGCCTATCTGAACGCAGCCCGTCGTAGTAGGACAGGGAGCTGGCGAAGACGGGGATGGGGATGCCGGCCTGGGTGGCACGGGACACAACACGCCGCCAGGAGTCCTGGGCCTGCTCGACCGCCTGCTTGAAGAAGGGGTCGAAGAGCAGGGAGCCCGGCTCACGGCCGGAGGCGTAAGCATCGGAGATCCGGTTCAGGAACTTGGCCCGGATGATGCAGCCGCCGCGCCAGATGCGGGCGATGGCACCCATGTCCAGCTTCCAGCCATAGACCTGTGCGCCCTCCTGCATCTCGTTGAATCCCTGGGCATAGGCCACGATCTTGGAGGCGTAGAGAGCCTGGCGGATGTCCTCGATGAAGGACTTGCGGGCCTCGGGGTCGGCAGCCACATCGGCCATGACGGCCTTGGGCTGCGGACCCTTCAGACCCTCCTGGGCCGCCTGGTTGCGCAGCTCCGGCGAAGAGGAAAGTCCCCGGGCGAAGACGGCCTCGCCGATGCCGGTCACGGGCACGGCAAGGTCCAGCGCGGTCTGCACGGTCCAGGTGCCGGTGCCCTTCATGCCGGCCTGGTCGGTGACGATGTCGATGAAGGGCTTGCCTGTGGTGACATCGGTGTGATGGAGCACCTCGGCGGTGATCTGCACCAGGTAGGAGTTCAGATCCCCCTGGTTCCACTCCTCGAAGACCTGGGCGATGGCCTCGGGCTCCATGCCCAGGCCCCGGCGCATCAGGTCATAGGACTCGGCGATCACCTGCATATCGGCATACTCAATGCCGTTGTGGACCATCTTGACGAAGTGGCCCGCCCCATCGGTGCCGATGTGGGTGACGCAGGGTTCGCCATCGACCTTGGCTGCGATGGACTCCAGGATGGGCCCCAGGGTCTTCCAGGACTCATCGGTCCCACCGGGCATCATGGAGGGTCCCAAGAGGGCGCCCTGCTCACCGCCTGAGACGCCACAGCCCACGAAGTGCAGCCCACGGGCCCTGATGGCCTTTTCACGGCGGATGGTGTCCTTGAAGTAGGCGTTGCCGGCATCGACGATGATGTCACCCGGCTCCATCAGGTCGGCCAGGTCGTTGATCATCTGGTCGGTGGGGTCCCCGGCCTTGACCATGATGATGGCCGTACGGGGCTTGGTCAGCGAGGCCACGAACTCCTGCAGGGTCTTGGCCGGGACGAAACGGCCTTCCTGGCCATGATCGTGGATCAGGGTCTCGGTACGCGAATAGTGGCGGTTGTAGACCGCTACGGTATTGCCGTGCCGCGCCAGGTTCCTGGACAGGCTGGCACCCATGGCGGCCAGACCCACGACTCCGATATTGGCTTGAGCTTGTGTCATCACATCACCTTTCGACGGTAGCCCGGAAAGGCCGGGCACCAGGTTCCATGCCGTCAATTCTATGGCCTGGACCCGATTTGGGCCAGGCTGGATAGGGTGAGATTCCACTCACTCAGCCCTTGTGATGCTTGCCGCCCTTGATCTTGCGGGATGGCAGGACCACGCGCGTCAGCTTGGGAACCGCCCGCGTGGAGACGAACAGGGGCTGCACTTCCACGATGGGGTTGTAGGGAGCCAGACCAAACCACTTGATCGGCGAGCCCGCCACCTTGCGGATGGCGTACTTGACCTTCAGCGAGAAGGCACCGCGGGAGTCGATCTTGGACTCGGGCATCAGGGCCTTGTGGACCAGCACATAGGTGACTGTGCCAATCTGCGGGTCCTCGTCCACCTTGGGGTAGATGGAGGGCTGCTTGGGCAGTTCGCCGCTGTCGATCAGCTCGTGCATGATCTGGTGCAGGTAGGTGGCCACATTCTGGTCCACCTTGAAGCCCAGCCTCATGCGCACGCGGAAGAGGTAGTTGGTGCCGAAGTTCTCCACCGAGTACTTGCGGGTGTAGGGGGCATCCGTGGTCTGGACCGAGACGGCCCACCAGGCCCGGGCCCGTTTGGGTCGGTTGGCGAAGATGGAGAAGAAGATGTCGGTGTCCAGCCGCCGCATCTCCGCGTCCGAGGTCAGATAGACCAGGTTGTCCGCATAGTAGGGGACGCGGAAGTCGTTGTGGAGCATCTCCAGGGCGGGCAGGCACTCCTTGGCCGTCATATGCCGCCGCTGCGAGCGCTCCACCTTGGTGCCCACGTCCCAGGTGTACATGATGTACAGGATGGCCGCGGTCAGCAGCATGGTGAACCAGCCGCCGTGCATGAACTTGGCCATGGAGGCCATGAAGAAGAGGATCTGGATGGCCAGGAAGACCAGGGCGAAGAGCAGGGAGAGCGCCCGCTTGCCGTCGTGCCAGATATAGTCGGCCAGCAGGACGGTTGTGGTGATCATGGTCACCGTCAGGGCCAATCCGTAGGCGGCCGAGATGTGCTCGGAATCCTTGAAGATGGCCAGCACCGTCAGCGTGGCCGCGCACAGGACCCAGTTGATGGTGGGGATGTAGAGCTGGCCGCGGGTACGCGCCGGGTAGCGCACCTGCAGGTGGGGCATCCAGTTGAGGCCGGTGGCCTCCGAGACCATGGTGAAGGCGCCCGTGATGAGGGCCTGTGAGGCGATGACACCGGCCGTCACCGACAAGAGGACCGCCACGTAACGCACGGTGGTGGGCATCATCTGGAAGAAGGGGTTGAGCCCGTCCACACCCTGCAGTGCCTTATTGTCGCTGTTGCGCAGGATCCAGGCCCCCTGGCCGAAGTAATTGAAGACCAGGGCGACGTTGATGAAGGGCCAGGTGGCATAGATGTTGCCACGGCCCACGTGGCCCATATCAGAATAAAGAGCCTCGGCTCCCGTGGTCGACAGGAAGACCGTGCCCATGATGGTCAGACCCACCGGATTCTGCGGGCTGAAGAGGAAACGGATGCCATAGACCGGATTCAGGGCCTCGAAGATGGACCAGTCGTTGCCTATGCAGTAGATGCCGATCAGGGCCAGGAAGGCGAACCAAACCATGACCACGCTGCCGAAGACCTTGCCGATCCGCTCGGTTCCACGCGACTGGACCGCAAACAGGATCAGGATGATCACGAAGGTGATGACCATGGTCAGATTTCCGTTTTCACGGAAGATAGGAGTCAGTACAGGGATGGTCTTGAGGCCTTCGACTGCCGAGGATATGGAGACCGCGGGGGTCAGCACCGAGTCAGCCAGGAAGGCTGCGCCGCCGACCATGGCAGGGATGGCCAGCCATTTGCCGTAGTGCCGGACCAGGGTGTACAGGGCAAAGATGCCGCCCTCGCCCTTGTTGTCGATGCGCATGGCCACCAGAACGTATTTGACCGTGGTGATCAGCGTGATGGACCAGAAGACCAGGGAGAGCATGCCCAGCACGGCCGCCCTGTCCACACTGGCCATACCGCCCTGCCCGGCCACGAAGGCCTGCATGGTGTACAGGGGCGAGGTGCCGATGTCGCCGTAGACCACGCCCAGGGCCACGATGCACATGCCCAGGCTGATCCTGTCCGGCGAGGACTGCACCCGCCGCCACCAGCGGCCCAGAGGACCCTTTGGCGGGGTGCGGCGACGCTGGGCCGCCCGCTGGGCCTCGCGCCGAACCCGCTTGAGCTCGTTCTCCTCTTCGCGCGTGCGGGACTTGGCTGAGATCTTGGGAGCCTTGGTAAAGCTCTCCGGGGGAAGTATCGATTCTTTCGTCAGCCGACCCTTACGGGAGGCCGCCGTCGGCTTCGCCGCTTTTTCACCGGATAACCGGGGTGGTTCGTCAGCGCCCCTGCCATCATCCTGAGCCGCCAACTCATGCCGCTCATCCGCCATAGAGCCCTCCATCGGCCAATGCCTTCACTCATCTACTTCCGGGTGCCGTATGTTGCTGTTTGCGCACACGTGCGACGACAACCGTAGCACTCTCCCCCCACACTTGGCAGGGGCGATTCAGACCGCGACACACCATTAGCTTAATCCCGGTCCGGCACCGTCCGTCCAGCATCCCTCACAGGCCGTAAACCCGGCGCGTGGTGGCTGCCGTCGCTTCGGCCACTTGGGCCAGGGGGCAGTCCAAGGCATCGGCCATGGCACGCAGGGTGTATGGAATCATGTAGGGGGAGTTGGTGCGTCCCCGGTAGGGCATGGGACTCAGGTATGGCGCATCGGTCTCCACCATGATGTGGTCCATGCCGACCACGGACAGGGCCTGGCGGATTCCCTCGTTGCCCTTGTAGGAGACCGTTCCCGAGAAACTCAGATACCAGCCGTGCTCGGCAGCCACCTGGGCCATCCCTGCATCCCCCGAATAGGAGTGGAAGATCGTGCGCTCGGGGGCGCCGTCCTCCAGCAGGGTCTCGATGACCTGGCGGTGGGCGTCGCGGTCGTGGATCTGCATGGGCAGGTCCAGCTCCTTGGCCAGGGCGATGTGATCACGGAAGGCCTGCCGCTGGATCTCTTCGGCCCCTTGGCCGGTCCGGAAGAGGTCCATGCCCGTCTCCCCGATGGCCACCACCTGGTCGGGATATGCGCGAGCCAGACGGGCGACCTCCTCAAGCGCCTGCTCGAAAGAAACCTCATGCCAGGGCTGATACTTCAAGGGCAGTCCATCCGGGCCCGGCACCCCTCGATGGCCATGCAGGACGGCCTCATTGGGGTGGATGGCCAGGGCCGCGTGGACCACCCCGGGATGGGCCAGGGCCAGATCCACAGCCGTCTGCAGATGGGGCAGCTCGCAACCCACGTCGATGGCCCCGACCACGCCCACGGCCCGGGCCCTTTCCAGCTGCTGGTCGACCGTGCGGACGGGGACCGGATCCTGTCCGCGCTCCCTGGCCTGCCGGTCCATCTCCTGGGCGAAGGGGACCACAGAGGCCATGTGGGTGTGATCGTCGATGACTCCAATGCCTTCGGGCAGCGGCTCGGGGTCGGGAGCCCAGCTGCGGTCGCGATGATGCCTGCTCATGGTCCACAGTCTAGGGTCCCGTACGGCCCAACCTGCGACCCGCCCGGACGGCCGCTCCGCCAAAGGGAGGGTCGGCAGCTAGAATCGCCCATGACGGCCCCGGAACGGAAGAGCGAAGGGGCACCCGCCGCCCATCCGCCGGCCCCCGCAGCCGCGGTACCGTTGCCGTCAGCAGGAAAGGTGGAACATGTCTACGGATTGGCAACCCTCGTTGGAGGCGACAAGCGCCTACCTCTTCGTCCACTTCACCGGCCACGAACAGGCTGAGACGGACGAGCAGCTCTACTTCGCCCTCAGCCACGATGGCCTGCACTGGCATGACCTGCGGGCCTTGGGAGACCCGGTGCTGACCTGGAGCGAGGGCGAGGGCGGCGTGCGCGACCCCTGTGTCGTCCGGGGACCAGACGGCCTCTTCCACATCATCGCCACCGATCTGTCCGTCTACCACAGGGGCGGCTGGCAGGAGGGCCGGGCCACCATGAACGGATCCACCGGCCTGGTCATCTGGGATTCGCCCGACCTGGCCCACTGGGGCAGGCCCCGCCTGGTGGATGTGGCCTCGGCCATTCCAAGGGCCGGCATGGCCTGGGCACCGGAGGCCTGCTGGGATGCCGACAGGGAGCAATGGATAGTCTTCTGGGCCACGGCGGCAGCCGACAGCGCCGAGGATCCGGCTGCAGCCGATCTTGCCAACGAGCTGGGCGACGGCATCAACATGTACTACGCCACCAGCACCGATCTGATCACCTTCTCCCGCCCGGTCAAGTGGATCGACCGCAGCAACGGGATCATCGACACGACCATGCTCAAGGCGCCCGACGGCTGGTGGTACCGGGCCTCCAAGGATGACCAGATCACCCTGGAACGCACCCGCAACCCCTATGCGGTCACCCATGAGCTGGTGCGCACGGACGACGATCAGGCCTGGTCCTACCTGTCCAACCTGACCGACATCTTCGGCCAGGGACGCTACTCCTCACGCTACCTGGAGGGCCCCGAGCTCTTTCTCTACAACGATGCCGATGCCGCCGGACCTGACGGCAGGGCCATGCCTTTCGGCCTGATCTGCGACCAGTTTGCCGAGGGCCGGGGCTACCTGCCCTTCTGCTCGGCGGATTTGTCATCCAGGCGGCGACAGGATTGGGCCTTGGTCACGGACATGGACTTCGGTCGGTTAACCAAGCGCCATGGCTCCATCATGCCCATCACTCAGAGCGAGTATCGGGTTTTGCAGCGGACCCTGACCCGCTGAACGGCTTCTCGGCAGGTTCGGGCACGCGTAGGCCCATGCCTGTCAGTCGTGCCCACATGGGCATAACGGCAATCCCCCTTGCCATCCACATGCAGATACATGACATAGATACTCGCAGACTCAGTCGAAATCCATATAGTCGACGAAGGCCCGGACGTAGGTTGCGGTATCGGCTACGTTGCTCATCCCCAGGATGGCATGATCAGGCAGGCCGGACATCTGCCTCCAGCGAGATGAGCGGGAGAGGTCAAGACCCATGGCATGGGACGGATTCGATACCTGCCGGCCTTTGGAATCCACCAGAACGCCCTGGCTGGCCAACCGCCGCAGGTCGTCGCCCTTCAATCCCTGTGAGGGCTTAGCCACCAGCCCGCGCTTGCACAGAGTCGGAAAGAGTCCCGCAGGGGCGATCACCATGTTGATCTCGCCTGCGGTGACCCGGGTCAGGGCCTTGGCCGAATCGTCGTAGCCTTGACCGTTTAACGTCAGGGTCGCCTCCATGTCCACCAGCCGACCATCCTTGATTCCCCGGTCGCGCATGAATCCCTGTTTGAGGCTGTCGAACCCTTCCTCATGGGTGCTCATGTTGAAGCCCTGGACTGAAATAAGCGGGTCCGGCGGCCTGGTCAGTCTGGTGACGACCAAGCTGACCAGAAGGGCCAGTACCAGACCAGCGGTCAGAATACCCGGAAGGAAGTGCTGGGCGAAGTAGGGCCAACGCTTATCCGGCGGCAATTGCCTGAAGATGGTCCATTTGGACTGTCCGGCATGGGGATCCGCCGATGCCAGAACCCCCAGGGCCTCCTCCTGGTCGGAGCTCAGCCCATACTGATCGTCCTGACGCTCATCCATGCCTGACCTCCTCGCCCGCAATGTTCACCAGCCCAGTCTAAATCCAGAACAAGCAAGGGGCCGACGGAGGTTGGTCACCCCCGTCGGCCCTTTGGGCACCAAGCACAGCGGCCCACCCCTCAACGGGCCCTGTACCTGGTGCCGATGATGTCGGCCTCGTCGGTCACTTGATGCCCGTCATGGCGATGCCCTGCACGAAACTCTTCTGAATGAAGAAGAAGACGATCAGCAGGGGCAGCGCCGAGATCAGAGCGCCTGCCATGACCACGCCGTAAGGCGTGACCGAGGAGCCGTGCCCGGTCAGCATGGCCAGACCGGCGGTGATGGTCCTGGTCTCCGGGCGGCTGGTCATGATCAACGGCCAGAGCAGGTCGTTCCAGTTGCCCATGAAGTTGAACATGGTCACCACAAGCACCGCGGACTTGGCGTTGGGCAGGATGATCTGCCAGAAGATGCGGAACTCGCCTGCACCGTCGATGCGGGCCGCGTTGTCCAAATCCTTGGGCAGGGATATGAAGAACTGCCGCAGCAGGAAGATTCCGCCCACATCAGCCAGTCTGGGGATGATGATGCCCCAGTAGGAGTTGACCAAACCCATGCTTGCCAGCAGCTTGTAGACCGGGATCAACAGGGCCATGCCAGGGATCATCATGGTGGCGATCAGGATTCCCAGCAGGAAGCCGCGCCCCTTGAAGTCGATCCTGGAGAGCCCGTAGGCGGCCAGGGAGTCGAAAAAGACCGAGAAGACCGTCACAGCCCCGGCGAAGATCACCGTGTTCATCAGCTGCCTGCCGATGGGCATCCGCTGGAAGAGCGAGGTGTAGTTGTCGAAGGTGAATGAGGAGGGAATCACCTTGGGCGGCCAGGTCTGGGTCAGCTTGTTGGGCGTGAAGGAGGTGATCAGCACAATCAGCAGGGGGAAGATGATGATCACCGTCATCAGGATCAGCAGGAAGTAGGTCAGAACCCTTGCCACCATGTGTCGGGCATGGGCCCTCCTGAGCAGCTTATCGTGCTCGATTGCGGTAGGAGTCGACTGGCTCATCCGATTTCCTCCTTCTCATGCTTGTTGTTCCAGACCAGCTGGATAACGCCGATGATCAGCGTCATGATCAGCAGGACATAGGACAGGGCCGATGCGTAACCCATCTTGCCGTTGCCGAAAGCCTCGGTGTAGATGCGGTAGACGATGGTCTCCGTTGCGCGGTCGGGGCCTCCGGAGGTCAGAATGAAGACCTGGTCGAAGACCTGGAAGGATCCAATCAGTCCGAAGATGACCACGTAGTTGAAAGTGGGCAGCAACCCAGGCAATGTGATGTGCAGGAAACGCTGCCAGGCGTTGGCCCCATCCAGGGAGGCCGCCTCGTACAGGTCCGGGTTGATCCCCTGCAGACCGGCCAGGAAGATGACCATGAAATAGCCGAAGTTCTTCCATACGGTGATGAAGATGATGGTGGCCAGAGCCGTGGACTTGGTTCCCAACAGATCCATGTGCTGGATGCCGAAGAGCATCTTGCCCCAGTAGGGTATAAGACCAAGGGAGGGCGAGAGGAGGAAGCTCCAGGCGATGGAGGCCACAGTCAGCGAGATGATGTAGGGCATGAACAGGCAGGTGCGGAAGAAGCCGACCCCCTTGATGTCCTTGCGGTTGAGCAACAGGGCGAAGGCCAGGGCCACGATGACCACCAGCGGCGCATAGGCGACCGCGTAGATGACCGTGTTGCGGAAGTCTGTCCAGAAGTCCGCATTGGTGAACAGCTCGGCGTAATTGTGCAGACCGACAAAGATGCCCTTACGGTTGATGCGGTCTGTAGTCAGCGAGGTGAAGAAGGTCTTGATGGTCGGGTAGAAGACGAAGACCGACAGAACAATCAGGGCCGGGGCTATGAAGCTCAGCCCGATGCGGATATTGCGCCTGGAAAGAGTTTTCTTGTTCTCCTTGATGGCCGCGTCGGCGCCCTGCGCGGGTGGGATCCCAGTGGTAGTGGACATAGGTACTCCAAAGTGCCGCCCGGACACCGGGCCCGGGCGACGGTCAGCCATGAGGGACCGGCCGGCGGCACTACTGGCCGCCAGACCGGCTTCTCATGGGCGGATGGTCAATCAGTCCTCAGCCTTGTACTCGTCCAGATACTTCTGGATCTTGTTGGAGGCTTTGGACAGCGAGGCGGAAATGTCATCGTCGGTGCGGGCGGTGTTCTGGGTCACTGAATCCAGCGTGGCCGAGATATCACCGAAGCCACCCTTGAGGCCGGCGATGCCGATGTAGGAGTTATCCGTGTTCTCGGAGACCTTGGCGATCAGGGGACGCTTGGAGAGCTCTTCGGTGGTCACAGTCTTGTTGTTCGGCGGATAGGCGGAGCCCAGAGACCACATGACCTGGTTGTCATGGTTGTTGTAGTACTTGAAGAAGGCGTAGATGCCCTTCTTCTTGGCCTCGTCCTTGACCTGCGAGGTGACCCACCAATACAGGCCGGTGGAACCGGTGTTGGAGCCCTTCTTGCCGTCGGGGTAGACATAGGTACCGTCTCCGTTGGGCACGGGGAACAGATCGTGCTTGATGCCCTTGTCGGTGGCTGCCTGGTCCTCCCAGGGGCCGACGATGACCATGGCGGACTGGCCGGACTCGAAGGACTCGCGTGCAGCGGTGTCATCCATGCCGGTCTTGGAGTAACCGCCCTTGTAGAACTCGCGCATCTTCTGCAGGAAGGCCTTGTTCTGCTCGGAGTTGATGGTGACCTTGCCCTTGGTGTCGTAAAGACCGGTGCCGTTGCCCTTCATGAAGGCCGCCCATCCGGAGTCGGACAGGGCCATGCCGTACTGGGAACCGTCACCCTTGGTCAGCTTCTTGGCCACATCCAGGAGCTGGTCCCATGTCTTGGGATAGTCCTGATCGGTCAGACCGGCAGCCTTCCACATATCGGTGTTGTACCAGACGGTGGTGGGCGCGTAGCCCATGGGGACCGCGCACTGCTGCTTCTTGCCATCAATGGTGAACTCGGTCTGCTTGGTCACGTTGGGCAGGTAGTTCTTGGTCTCGTTGGAGGGATCGTCATAGAAGTCCTGCACGCACTGGAAGGTGCCGTCGATGGACCAACCCTGGCCGTTGTCGGCGCCGGTGGTGACGAAGTCGGGGCCGTCGCCCGAGGTGACCTTGGTGACCATGGTCTCGCCGATGGTGCTCCAGGGCTGCAGCTGGGCGTCGATGTGGTACTTCTTCTGCGACTTGTTGAAGTTCTCGACGATCTTCTTCAGAGTCTTGCCATCGGCCTCGGAGAATCCGTGCCACATGACGATGTTGGTGACGCCGTCCTTGCCCTTGGCATCCTTGCCACCACTGCCGGAACCGCAGGCCGAGAGCCCCACGGTGCTGAGCGTGGCGAGCGCGATTGCGGCTACCGCAGCCTTTCTGATTGCCTTCATTGTCTCTGTCCTTTCGACATCAAGCAACGGTTACAAAGGAACCGATGACGACCGGAACAACCATGTCCTGCCCATCTGGTCCAATGGCTTGCATCGCCTGGTCACGCTCCCAGATACGTGAACGTAGCCCACGCCTTTGTAAACCGACATCTTTCTAACGTTGCAAATTATATAATACTCGCTTCTCCAACGATGTACAAGCGTGTCGGGCATGGCCCGGCAATGCCCTCAATGACTGCCATCGGGAGGCAGGATCTGGCGGCTCGTCGGGGTCCACCGATCGTCAGGCAGAGGCCGTCCGAAGTCCGGGCCATGGTCGGTCCAGGTGACCAGTCCCACCCTGGCATGGCGGTTGGGATCGAAGAGTGGGTCCCCTTCGATATGCGTGTAGTTGCGGGCATGGTAGATCATCAGGTCCTGGCTGCCGTCCTCGCTGACCGTGAAGCAATTGTGGCCGGGCCCATACTGGTGGTTCTCCTCAGCCGTTTTGAAGACGGGATGATCGCTCTTGGTCCAGGAGGCCGGATCCAGCAGGTCGGCATCCTCACGGGCGGTCAGCATGCCCACTGCGTAGGGGACCCCGGTGCCCGAGGCTGAGTAGGTCAGGTAGATCATGCCCTGGTGAAGCAGAACGGCCGGCCCCTCGTTGACCTTGAAATCGATGCATTCCCAGTCATATTCGGGTTTGGAGAGCAGGACAGGATCGGTGGCCAGCGTCCAGGGATCGGCCATGCGGGCGATGTAGAGATTGGAATTGCCTTCGATGGCCGGATCCTTCTGGGCCCAGATCAGGTACTGACTGCCCCCGATCACCGTTGTGGTGGCATCCAGGGAGAAGGAATCGATCGGGGTATGGATCTGCCCCTTCTCGGTCCACTCGCCATCCATGGGGTCTTCGCCGGTATTCTCCAGTACGTACATGCGGTGGGTGGGCAGATCGGCAGAGCCGAAGTCCTCCTCTGCAGCCGCAAAGTAGATGTACCAGGCCCCATTGATCCGGTGGAGTTCGGGCGCCCAGATGTACCTGCTCATGGGACCGGACTCGTGCTTGCGCCAGATGGTGCGCTCAGGGGCGGCCTGCAGGTCGTCCAGCCTGGCGGCGGCGCGCAGGATGATCCTGTCGTAGGCCGGGTAGGAGGCGGTGAAATAGTAGAGGTCCCTGTGCTTGATGACCCAGGGATCGGCCCGCTGGAGTACCAGGGGATTGTGGTATGCGCTCATCATGTGTTCCTATCACGAAGACAGAGGTACTGGTCTGTATGACCAATATACAACGTTGAATATTAACGGGCCGCCACCCTCCGCCGGGCGAACGAAGTTGAAGGCGGAGGGTGGCTTGTGCAGCGGGCCCGTTCGGGTTCAGCCCCGGGCTCGGCGAATGGCGGTGAACACCAGTGCGCCCAGCCCCAGGACAAGGGCCGCAGATGCGGCAGCGACGGGAGCCGACAGGGCCGATCCGGTCAAGGGCAGGCGACCGGCCTTGCCTTCCTTGCCGGACCGACCTGCGGGTGCAGGAGTGGGGTCCGCGGCGGGAACAGTCGCATGATTGGCATCGCCATCGGCCTCCTCTTGAACCTTGGCATCGGTCAGGGGACGCGAACCCCAGATTGCCGCGGCACCTGCTGCCCTGGAGACATCGGCACCGGCATCGGTGAAGACATCGCCGCCCAGCCCTGAGAAGAAGACGACCGGATGGCCCTGCTCGTCAAGCTGTCGGCCCAGCCTGGCCCGATAGACGCCGTGCAACAGGGTGCCCGGATCCGCCGAGTCCACCTTGATGGTCAGATTGCCGGCGGTCGCCTTCCAGGAGCCCTGCACCTGGCCGCCCAGCCGACCGCCGGACAGCAGGCTCACTGACACCGACCGGTAGATGGCCGGGCTGGACAGACCGGACCCCGCATAGTAACGGACCGGATCATGGACCACCACCTGGTAGTCGCCGACCACCTGGCTGGCGGAGACCCTGCCCACCGAATCCCGGTATTCGAAGGGCGTCATGACCAGCCATCCGTCAGGGGTCTGCACCATCTGCTTGACCCGGACCTGATGCTCTTCCAGGTTGCCCTCAGCGCGCACGAAGCGGGTGTGGTAAACGTTAAAGACGCGATTGTCGTCAATCAACAGTGCGTTGCCCCCCTGCGAGGTCAGCACCTGGTCCTGCCCGGGCTGGGCGAAGGAGGAGTCGATCCGCAGGCCCCGGTTGGCATCCAGATCATTCATTGCGCGCCCATAGACGGCCGGCTTGCCGTTCTGATCCAGGTAGGGGCCGGTGATGGAACGGGAGCGGAATTCACGCATCTGGTAGCCCCCGGTCTGCCCGAGTCCGCCGTAGGAAAGCATCAGATACCACCAGTCCCCCCGATGGACCAGGGCGGTACCTTCGCCTGAGTTGCCGAAGCCTCCGGCGAGTTTGTGCCCGTAGTAGGCGTCGGACTGGTTGGCCTGGGTGGGGTAGGTGGTGGAGTAGTCGCGCAGCCCGGTCTTGGGGTCCAGGCGGATCATCCAGATGCCGCCGAACCAGGAGCCGAAGCTCAACCACAGGCCCCCCTGACCGTCATCCTTGACACAGGCATCAATCGCATTGATACCCGTATCCGTGAGGCTGGCATAGCGCGACAAATCGGCATTGGGACCCAGCACCTTGGGAACGTCGGTGGCCGCCACATTGGACTTCTGGAAGCCGGAGTAGACCACCGGACCCACCAGGCTCCAGTCCCCCTCGATGTCGTCGGCGGTCAGCAGGACGATGACCGACTTCTGGAAGGGGAACCCTCCCCCGTTCAAGCTCAGGTACATGCACCACTTCTTCATGGTGGCGTTGTAGTAGACCTCGGGCGCCCACATGTTGCCGGTCACATCCGGATTGGAGGACTGCTTGGGCCATGCCTTCCAGATGGGATCCAGAATGCGCTGGTAATCCCGGCTCAGATTGTTGGTGAAGGGCTCCCAATGCTTGAGGTCGGTGCTGCGGGCCCAGGCCCGGTGGGAGCCGAAGATGTAGTAGCGCCCTCCGGCCTTGACCACGGAAGGGTCATGCACGGAGACGCGCGAGTAGGCGTTCTGACCGTCCTTGGAGGTGCCCCTGACGATAAGCCGGTAGTCCTGCTGGATGGCTTTAGCGTCCCGGGATGACCTCGAGACCTTGTTGGCCTGCAGCCGGGCCGTCAGCGTAACTGGGACATCCCGCTTGCCGGGGACCACATGGGCCCTGCCGGTGGCCGCATTGACACTGACCGTTCCAGGAGCCGAAGAGGTCCACCCCACTGATGCGACAGTTGTTGAGACCGGCAGGTTGAAATCACCGTCCACGGCTGCGGGAACCGCCAGGGATGCGGCCTGCTGGTCGATCAGATCCCCAAGGTCCTCCGAAGGCAGGGTGGCGACAATCTGGTCGGCATTCAGGGCCTGCGGATAGACAGCGAATGACTGCACTGCGCCGTGAAAGAGCGCATCGCCTATGCCGGGGTATCGGGACTGGCCGATTACGTTGTGATGATGGTCGCCAAAGGCGGCAGGATTGACCGCAGCCTTGCCCTCAGCCACCTGTAGACCGTTGATATAGAGCCGGACCATATTGTTCTTGCCATCGATGGTGGCGGTCAGCGTGGAGAAGCGGTCATCGGGCAGGTTCTTGGATGCCGGCAGATAGGTCTCGCCCTGGCCGTTGGCCTTGGAGGTGATGGAGGTGTACAGGGAGGTGTGGGTGGATGTGGTCCAGGAGCCGACGGCCTGCTGACCGGTCCCCCCCAGCGACCAGAGGTAGGTCCAGGGGCCTGAGACGTTGAACCGGTCATTGCGCACGCGAATGGACACCGTGGCGCTGGCGCGTCCGCTCAGTATGTCATCAGGAAGCTTGACATAGGTGGATCCATCGAACAGGAGCGCGTCGTCGGCCTTGACTGCCCCGGTCGGCTGGCCATCGGCGTCCAGGATACGGGCCGGGCCAAAGGATGAGCCTGAGACAGTATTGTTTGCCTCCTTGTCTCCTGTAGCAAGGGCTGAAAAATCGTAGCCGAGCAGGGGCTGGGGCTGACTGGCTGACATCCTTGTTGTGACGCTGCCGTCGGCTGGGGACTGATCCGCCCATGCTGGAGAAACGACTGTGCCGCCCGCCAGTACCATGCCCACGAGGGCTGCCGCTGCAACCCCTCCTCGGCTCCGTCGTCCTGCGCCTGATGACGATTGATGACGCATGTTCACACCTTTCCATGTCGGCATCGGAGCGACTGCGCTCCGACCGGCAGGCCTCCATGGTCCGCCGATGCCACCTCGAATCGTTCGAGAACGTCTTCAGTATATTACAACGTTAGAAATCAAGAAACCAGGAACACACGAAAAAGAACATCAGCAATCAGACGGCAATCTCGTTTCCTGGCAGGGCACGGGTTGAATTGCGGACCACCAGCGAGGAGGATACCTTGCGGAAGACGTGCTCGCTTTCCTTGGTGTTCAGCGGCTGCACCCCGTTGATCCTGTCCTTGAGAACACGGACCGAGAGCCTGGCCACTGCCTTGAGCCCGGGCGAGATGCTGGTCAGCGAGGGCGACAGATACTGGGAATCGTCGGAATTGTCGAAGCCGATGACCGAGATGTCGTCCGGCACCGACATACCGTGCATTTGTATGGAATGCAGAACCCCTGCCGCCAGCATGTCGTTCAAGGCCACCACCCCGTCAGGAACGATGCCCTGGTCCAGCAGGGAGTTCATGGCGTTGACCCCGTCGATACGGTGCCACATGCGCGATGGGGCCACCAGCCGGGGATCATAGTCCAGGCCGGCCTCCTCAAGGCCCTGTCTGTACCCCTCCAGGCGAAGAGCGGCCGAACCCAGCTTCTCGCCGGGGTGGGTGCCGATGACCGCCACCCGACGGCAGCCGGTGTTGATCAAATAAGCGGTTGCGTGTTTGGCACCCTCCACGTTCTCCGTCGCCACATGATCAAATTGATCGCTGAAGATCCGCTCCCCCACAACCACCAGGGGGTAGTCCACCCGCAGCTGGTCCAGGTCGTCCATGCCCAACTCCAGCGGGCTGTAGATGAGGCCGTCGATCATGGATCGCTGTGAGCCGTGCAGGGCCTCGATTTCACCCTCGCGCGAGTAGAGGGTGGGCTCCACCAGCACCCTCATGCCCAGCTTCTTAGCCTCCTCGATGACCAGGGAGGAGAGCTGAGCGAAATAGGGCATAGCCAGATCCGGTATGGCCAGTGAAATCATCCCCGTATAGCCCAGCCGCAGGTTTCTGGCCGGCACGTTGACCCGGTAGCCCAGCTCCTCTATGGCCTTGTTGACCTTGCCCCTGGTGGCCTCGGAGACGAATTCGTAGTCATTGACCACGTTGGAGACGGTCTTGACCGACACTCCTGCAGCCTGGGCCACATCCTTCATGGTCGGGGTGGAACCACGTCCTGTGCCGGGGGAAGCGGCTAAACTCATAAGACCCTGACCTCCAAGGTTACCGTGGCGCGGGTGGGGTCGAGCTCCTCATCCGTCTGCATATCCAATACGGGCATCCCCTCAGCAGACCAATGTACCCGCCGTACCTGACTGTCGCGGCCAAGGTAGCGGTCCTGGTCATGCTCGGCATTATGGAAGACGTAGATCATGGTGCCGTCCTCGTCCTGGGACCACATTCCGTGGCCGGTGCCCAGCTGCCAGTGGCCATTGTACTTCCCGGACTTCTGCAATGGGTAGTCCAGCTTCTTCCACACGCCGGGATCGCATAGATCGGCCCCGACTCCGGCCGGCGCGGTCACCAGTCCGGTAGTGTAGTCGATGCCCACCAGGGAGCCGGAATAGATCAGGAAGATCCGGCCGTCGTGGACCACGGCGTTGGGCCCCTCGGCAATCATGTTGTCCCAGGCGAACTCTGGGACGATGATCTGGCGCGGCGTGCTGGTCAGACGGTCGGGGCGGGCCGGGTCGAAGGCGGCGATCCAGACCGAGCCCAGCTGCTGCCATGCGTAATACCAGCGGCCGGTATCGTGCAGGACCGTCATGTCCAGGCTGATTCGCTGGATGGGGTTGAGAGGGGTGCCCTCAGCCCGCAGGATGGGTCGGGGGCTGTCCCAGTTCTCAGGCTGGCGAGGGTCCAGATCCCGGCCCTGGTCGTCGCGGCGAAGCTGCATGATGTGGCAGCAGCCCGTCCACATGTCCGGCTTTCCGGCCCGATCATTGGCGGTCCCGTCCGGGTTGGTCTGCGGACCATCGAAGCAGGGCATGAAGAGGATGGAGAGCCTGCCGCCGATGAGGTGAATCTCCGGGGCCCAGAAGCAGCCGGTCATGACCCGGCCCTCGCTGTTGCGATCGCCCCTGCGCAGCAGGTCCACCTCCTTTTCATGGCCACCGGCCTGATCGCTCAGACCTTCAATGGAGTCAGCGACCCTCAGGGGCATGTGCGTGTGCCCGTTCAAGGGGTCGACACAGTTGCCATCCGCATCCTCGGTGGCGATGAACATGAACAGGCGCTGTCCCCTCCAGGACCAGCGGAAAATGGAGGGATCGGCTCGCTGCCGGGCGAAGGGGACCGGGTAAGCCGTCTGCCGGACCCGTCCGCCGATCAGCCTGGTCTGCCCAGGATTCAGGCGACCCTGGGCCAGATCATTGGCCAGACGATCCAATTGACCCTGGTCCCAATCCACCCCGCGCAGGGCGGTGGATCCGTCACTGTAGAGGAGCCTTGCCTGGGCCTGCCGGACCGACTCCAGGCCGTCGCCTTGGGACACCTGAACCGGATCCACCTTCACGCCCGTGTTGTAGATGCGGCCGAAGCGTTCCAGCAGGCCACGCTCGCAATCGGCGCTGACCAGCACCACATTGCCAGCCAGGATGCCCTTCATGCCGCAGTCCTCCTCCAGTGCGCGCCGCCGATCCAGGGGCAGGGGGTCGCCTTGGGCCAGGGGATCATCATCCTCCAGAACCTTCATGTCGGCCACCATGCCCATCCGTGTCGGGTCGTCCACCGTGGCCGTGCACAGCCGCCCGCGGTCGTCGTCCCAGTAAAGCCGGCAGCACTGGCCATCGTCCAGGAGCCGCGCCCTGGGTCTGTGGACCCCATGAGCGCCCAGGATATGGACCTGCGGCAGTCGTCGATAGGTCAACAGATCCGGTGAAAGAGCCGTCAGGAAGGAGTCGGACTGGGAACCGTCCGGCTGGCCACCCCTGGCCGTCCTGGTGGCCAGAATGACGAAGGTACCGTCCCTCAAGGGCAGCAGGAAGGGGTCGATCAGACTCTTAAGGATCAGATCCTGCCCCGGGACCACCGCCAGTTCCTGAGCCGCCTGTGAAGCCTGGCCATCATCGACATTGTCACCGCCATCAGCATCAGCATTGGAGCCCTCGCCCTGATGAGCGTCCAGTCCAGGGTTTTGCTCGCCTTCTTGCGGCGCCACCTCGCCTGGCAGGGCAGCCCCGGCCGTGCAGGCCCCGCGGGCGCTATCCGGCACAGCCCTGGTGGGCACAGCCGCAGCGAAGAAGATGCCGTAGTCGCCGTTCAGGGGCTCCCAACGACCGGTCGCCCGTGAACGCAGGGCCAGGTGCATGCTCAGGGCGACATCCTCGTTGTTGGCCTCCTGCCGATCAGTGGGATGCCGGGTATAGCACATGAGTGCAACCCCATTCCCAATTTCGCGTCCACCGTCCAGAGCATCCTCACCCATGACGATTCCTTCCATCCGGCTTGCCGGCTTCAACGCCGACGACTATCGTTTCTAACGATAGAAATTATACATGGAGACCAGTCCCCGACGCCCGATGCCCGCATGGATGAGGCCGGGCTGTTCGCTCATCCAAACCGACTCCGCAAGGTCGGCCATACGTCGCGGGTCGTTATCGATGTCGATCGGGCTGCCTTCACGGAAAGCGAGGAACCATGAGAAGACCCAAACGCACCGGACGGGCCATGAAGGCCTTGACTGCCCTGACGGCGGGTCTGGCGATGCTGTTGACAGGGGCGTTGGCCGCCTGCTCGAGCCAGCAGCCGTCAGCCGGCGGAACAAAAACCGCCGCCACCCAGGAGCCCAAGCGCGTCTCGGTACACGATCCCTCCGTGGTTCGCTCCGGCAAGAACTACTATGTCTTCGGCTCGCATCGGGCCTATGCCCGCAGTACGGATCTGGTCAACTGGACCCCCTTCACCAACAACCTGAGCCGCGATTACAAGAAGATCTTTGCCAAGATATGGAAGGACTGGCCCAAGCAGTCCTCCAATCCGGATGTGACCGGCAACATGTGGGCGCCCGACGTCTACTACAACGCCACCATGAAGAAGTGGTGCATGTACCTGAGCCTGAACGGGGCCGAGCATCGTTCGGTCATCGTCCTGCTGACCGCCGACCGGGTGGACGGCGACTGGACTTACGTGGGGCCAGTGGTCTATTCCGGCTTCACCCGGGCCAATTACATGCGCACCGACGTTCCCAAGGTGCTGGGCTCGGACCCGGAGCTGGACCGCTATCAGTCCTACACGGATACGGGTATCAATGCGATTGATGCCTGTGTCAAGGATGACGGGCAGGGGGGCCTGTGGATGAGCTTCGGCTCCTGGTTCGGTGGCATCTGGATGATCCGCCTGGACCCCAAGACCGGGCTGCGCGACTACTCCACCACCTACCCCACCCAGGCCAACCAGTCCGACGCCTACTACGGACACAAACTCGCCGGAGGCTTCGGCAACTCAGGCGAAGGATCGGCGCTGCTGCACACCAACGGCCACTGGTACCTCTTCCTCTCCTACGGCAAGCTGGTGCAGACCGGCGGCTACCAGATGCGGATGTTCCGCTCGGACTCCATCACCGGCCCCTATCTTGACCAGCGGGGCAACCCGGCCATCGCCACCAGCGGCGAGGCCGACAACTGGACCAGCGAGACAGGCATCCGTCTGATGGGTTCCTACCAGTGGAGCGGGGACAAGCAGGGCGACATCGAGGTCTCGCAGGGCGGTAACACGGCCCTGCACGACAAGGACGGCCGGGACTACGTGGTCTACCACACCAGATTCTCCGACCGCAAGGAGGAGCATCAGATCCGGGTCCGGCAGCTGATGCCCACAGCAGACGGATGGCTGGTGGCCGCACCCTATGAATATCTAGGCACCAAGGCCGGCGGCCCTTACAGCGCCAAGGACGAGGCCGGCACCTATGAGCTGGTGGAGCATGATCCGACCATCTTCTTCAAGGGACCGCGCAAGGTGACCGACACTCACAGCACCCGCTACCGGGGCGTGGTCAAGGCCGTGGACATCCGTCTGGAGCCCGGCGGCCAGGTGACCGGAGCGCGCCAGGGCCACTGGCAGGTCGACGACCAGGGACGGTTGTCCATGGACCTCCAGGAGGAAGATGGGACCGTGACCTACCAGGGCGTCTTCGCCCGGTTGCCCAGGGACAAGGACCACCGCAAGGTCATGACCTTCAGCGCCCTGGGCAACAACGTCTGCATCTGGGGCTCCAAGCGCTGATCGCCTCAGCGGGGATCCAGAGCCGCCCAGACCACGCCGTGTGCAGGCACCAGGGCCACCAGAACCCGGTCGGCACCCTGCCCTTCCAGGCTGACCTGGGCGGACTCAGTGGCCCGGCCCCGCCACAGGTCGACCGGGGTCCAGGCCCTATCCGCCCTATCCAGACCCACCAGGGAGGATAGGGCCGTCCTGACCCGCCGGGGGCGATCCCCGGTCCAGAAGACAGCCGCATAGACCCCGCCGGCATGGGCCGAGGGAGTTCCGTCGGCCCAGTCGCTGGCCAGGGCCCTCCAGACGATCTCCTCGCCTAAGGTCTTCGTGCCTTGTTCATCCCCGCCCTCGACCGGCTCCCGGATGATCTCACCGTTGTCGGCCGAACCGGCGGTAACCTCCTCCAGGGCCGGGTTGTCCAGCAGCGACAGGGTGGCCTCATCGCTGTTGGGAAGATCGCCGCCCACCATCAACGGCGAGCGCCCCATGGCCCAAAGGGTCAGCATGGTGCGTTGCTCATCGGCCGTCAGAAGGCTGGACCGGTCCCCGCCCCGCTCGGCCCGCAGTCCGATATGCCCCAGGGGCAGCATGTCCGCATCGGCCCAGTGGCCTGTGCTCTGCAGAGGTGCCCAGCGGGCCAGACGGGCGAACTGGGCATAAAGGTCCTGCCAACGATCCCAAAGGTCGTCCGAAATCCGCCAGAGTTGGGCATGGTCCCGCAGGAAACCAAGATGGGTGGTGGGCACCCGGGTGCCCGGGGACAGGGAGAGGGTCATGGAATGCCCATGGGCCTGCTCGGCCTTGCGGATGGCCCGTGCGTAAGCCTCGATCTCCCGGTCCATGAAGGGGGCCTGCATGTCGTCCACCTTCAGGTAATCCACCCCCCAACGGGCGAACTGGTCGACCTGGGCGTCGTACCAGGCCTGGGCTCCCGGATGGGACTGGTCCAGACCGTAATTGTCGGGATTCCAGGCACAGACATGGGTGGTATCAGCCACCTGGGCGGCCGTATAGGAAGTGCCGAGGACGGGCAGGTCCCGCTCGACCGCCAGCCTCGGGATGCCCCGCATGACATGGATGCCGAACTGCAACCCCAGACCGTGAATCCGGGCGGCCAGAGGAGCGAACCCCTGGCCGTCGGCCGCCGATGGGAACCGGACCGGATCGGGCAGCTGTCTGCCATAGTCATCCAGGACCAGAGGCGCTTTGGCGTTATAGCCATGGGCCCTGGCGGTTGGGTCATACCAGGCGATGTCTATGACGACCGTATCCCAGCCCACCGGAAGCAACCTGTCGCGCATGACCTGCGCGTTGTTCAGCACCTCCTGCTCGGTGACGGTGGTCCCGTAGCTGTCCCAGCTGTTCCACCCCATGGGTGGTCTCCAGGCCTTATCCATTTCTTGCTCCTTTCTCAGTCCTTTGGTTCAGTCCTCTTGCGCCAGAGGGCGCAGACGTTCGTATTCCTGTCGGGTCAGGGACAGGACCCCGCCGTGCTTGGTATGGGGGCGCAGGTGGAAGTCCTGCTCCCGGGCGTAGTCGAACCCGGCATCCGGATCATCACTGACCATGGGCCTGTAGCCCACGGAGGGGATCACATCCACCAGCAGGTACCAACGGTTCCGGGCATGGTCGGCATAGAGGGCTGGACCCTCCACGCCCGAGGGGTTGCCATCGGCGCACCAGCCGGCGCCGATCCGCTCCTGGATGGTGGTCCACCGGGCCTGCGGCAGCCACCAGCGGGGATCGTCGGTGCTGTCCAACCAGATACCCCGGCCAAAGCCGTTGTCCTTGGTGGCCCGGTAGGTGCGCAGGCCACCGCCGGGAAGGGGACGCTGGACCATGGTGGTGTCGATGGAATTGCGACCGGTATCGATAAGCACACCCCCATAGCGGAAATGCTCCTGGGCGAAGTCTGTGGTCGACCCCCAGAGCACCCGGTCGTAGGCCGACGGGTCGGCATGGTCAGGATCATCCTGGTCAAAGAGCTTGGATGACCAGTAGAGGACGAAAGCCCCCTGACCCGACCCCTCGTAGTCAGGCACCCATAGGCACTCCGGCGCCCAGGCCATGCCCAGCGGGACCCTGCTGCCGTCCTGCCGCAAGGACACATCCAGCGGCCAGGGACCTGACCAATGAATCAGGTCGTCAGTGGACCAGATCATCAGCTTGGTGCTGCCATGGCGGGACCAGTGATCCCAGCCGCTGCCCTGCGACTGATCGCCGCCGAACACCCGTAGATCGGTGGCCATGACATAGACCCGGCCGTTGCGCGGGTCACGTACCATGTAGGGATCACGCAGACCGGTGGTGCCCAGGTGCGAGGTCAGCAGCGGCCTGCCCCCGTACAGCGGATCCCAGCTCAGAGGATTGTCGCCTCGCGACAGGTCGAAGTAGAGGCGCTCGGCATACCCCTGGGGGTCTTCGATGAAGTGCACCATCAGATACCCGTAGGGATCGGCTCCCTCGACGTCCTTGTGAACCGTATTGCTCAACGTCCGCTCCTTTGCCCTGGCTGCCGAACCTGTCGGCTTTGACTTGTCGTTATTTATTTTACAACGATGTAATACTGCTAGCTGGAGACCGGTACCGACACATAGGTCAGCCTGCTATTGGGCAGAGACAGCCGAATCCTGCCGAACCTGGTTGTCCTGTCCTGCATCATCGCCAGGCTGTGCCGATTGCGTCTGGTCGCCGTTGGCTGTGCGAATCATGGCGTACTGGGACTCATGCAGCCGGTAGTAGGCTCCCTTCTTGGCCAGGAGCTCCTGGTGGGTGCCATGCTCCACGATCTGCCCATGATCGATATAGAAGATCTGGTCAGCATTCTCGATGGTGGACAACCGGTGGGCAATGACGAAGGAGGTCCGCCCCTTGAGCAGGTGGGCCAGTCCGGCCTGGAGTGCCTCCTCGGTGCGGGTGTCGATGCTGCTGGTCGCCTCGTCCAGGATCAGGATGCGGGGGTCGGCCAGCAGAACCCTGGCAAAGGCGATCAGCTGCCGCTGTCCTGCAGAGAGGGTGGATCCGCGCTCCTCGACCTTGGTATCGTAACCGTCGGGCAGCTCCATGATGAACTCGTGGGCATGGACGGCCTTGGCGGCCTCCTCGATCTGCTGGTCGGTGGCATCCAGACGGCCATAGCGGATGTTCTCGCGCACGTTACCGGTGAAGATGAAGGTGTCCTGAAGCATGACTCCCATCTGCCGGCGCAGGGAGGCCAGGGTCACGTCGCGCACGTCATGCCCGTCCACGCAGACGCTGCCCTCGGTCACGTCGTAGAAACGCGAGAGAAGGTTGACGATGGTGGTCTTCCCGGCACCCGTGGGCCCCACCAGGGCGACCGTGCTGCCTGCCGGTACATGGAAGTCCACCAGGTTGAGGATGTTGCGGCCTCCGGGCTCGTACTTGAATACCACATCGTTGAAGTCCACCCTGCCCTTGACCGGAGGCAGCTCTATGGCCCCCGGTCGGTCCTCGATCTCCGGGCGGACGTCCAGGGTCTCGAAGATGCGCTCCAGGTATGCCGAGCAGGTGATCAGCTGGTTGTAGAAGTTGCCGATGTTGATGATGGGGTTCCAGAAGTTGTTGGCATAGCCGACGAAGGCGATCAGCATACCCGTGGTCACCTGCACGCCGCCCAGGCCGGTGATCCCCAGATAGTAGATCAGCGCGATGGTGATGGTGGAGATGTTCTGCACTCCTGGCCACATCAGGTACTGGATGTGCACGGCCCGCATCCAGGCGCTGCGAACCTGGCCCTGCTGCTCCTGGAAAGTGTGGAACTGCTCGCGCTCCCTGACGAAGGTCTGCGTGGTCTTGACCCCGGCGATGGACTCATGGATGTAGGCGTTCAGGTTGCTCTGCTTGTTGGACAGACGCTGGTAGGCCCTCCGCTGGAAGCGCTGGAGGACCAGCACATAGAGCACCAGCAGGGGCATGAGGACCAGGGACCAGAGGGTCAGCCTCCAGTCGATGACGAACATGACCACCAGGGTCAGCAGGAAGGTGAAGATGTCCGCGATCACGTTGATCAGACCCGAGCTCAGGGTATCCGAGAGGGTGTTGACGTAGTTGACCACCCTGATCAGGATCTTGCCGTGGGGCCGGGAATCGAAATAGGAGAAAGGCAGGGTCTGTATATGGGTGAAGAGGTCCCGGCGCATGTCCTTGAGCATGAGCTGGCCCAACTGGGTGATGGCCACGGTCCGGTAGCGCAGGAGGAGCTCGTAGACCACGATGGCCAGCAGGAAGACCGCGCCCAGGGCGAAGAGCCGAACCGGGTCCTTGGATGGGATGACCGTATCGATCATGGTCTTGGTCATGTAGGGAATGGCCACGGCGATGGCGCTCATGGACAGGACCGCCGCCAGGATGATCACCCCCTGGCGCAGGTAGGGCTTCAGATAGGCCCCTATGCGCTTGATGTCACCGAAGTCGATCTGCTCCTCCAGGTCCTCGTCCTCACGGAAGGTGTTCCTGCGCGCGGTGCCCGTCGAACGTTGTTTTTGCTGCTTCATCGTCTCACCTTGCCAAGCCTGCTGATGTATCAGAATCCCGCTGACTGTCCGGATTGCAGCCCCAGCTGCTTACGGTAGATCCGGTAGTAGCGGCCATGCGCGTGGACCAGATCCTCATGGGACCCGCGTTCCACAATCCTGCCGTGATCCAGGACCAGGATCAGGTCGGAATCCTTGATGGAGGAGATTCTGTGGGCGATGGTGACCATGGTCCTGGTGCCCTCCATCTCCTGCAGATGCCGCTGGATGGTGGCCTCGGTCTCCATATCGACGGCCGACGTGGTGTCGTCCATGATCAGGATGGCCGGGTCGTCGGCCAGAGCTCGGGCCAGACTGAGCCGCTGCTTCTGCCCGCCCGACAGGCCCACGCCGCGCTCGCCTACCACGGTGTCGTAGCCCTCGGGCATCCGGTTGATGAATGAATCAGCGCCAGCCATGGAGGCCATGGTCCTGACGTACTGCTCGTCGTCGCGCTGGGCTCCGAAGGCGATGTTGTCGCCGATGGTGTCCGAGAAGAGGAAGGTGTCCTGTGCCACGATGTTGACCTGCCGCCGCAGCAGGTCCAGGGGCCACTGCCTGGCGTCGATTCCGTCGATGAGCACATGTCCCACGGTGGGGTCGTAGAAGCGGGCCACCAGGCTGACCAGGGTGGACTTGCCCGAGCCGGTCTCCCCCAGTATGCCCAGCCGGGTGCCGGCCGCCACGTGGAAGTCGATGTCCTTGAGGATGGGGGTCTCCGGATCGTCGGGAAAGGCGAAGCTGACGTGGTCGAAGCGGATGTCCCCACGGATCCTGACCGGGTCCTCGGTCTGCTCGCCGTTGACCTTGGCACGGACCGTGGCTGCCTGGACCACGCCGGCCTGGGCGTTCTTGCGCTCGACGATCCTGGGCTCGGCCGTCAGCAGCCGACGGATCTTGACGCAGGAGGCGTTGAAGCGCTCCACGTCGTTGATCAGCCAGCCGGACTGGCGCACCGGGCCGTCGATCATCCACAGGAAGCTGTTGAAGGAGACCAGGGCGCCCAGGGTCATCTGCTGGCGGATGACCAGCCAACCACCCAGAATCAGGGTGATCAGCTGGAGCATGTAGGAGCAGCCGTCCAGCCAGGGCATGTAGGTGCGGCTGTTGCGGGCGGAGTCCATATTGCGCTGCATGTAGTCATCGTTGTGCTGATCGAACTTCTCGGTCTCATAAGGCTCGCGGACGAAGGCCTTGACCACTCGGTTGCCCTCGATGTTCTCCTCGACCATGGAATTAAGGGATGCCAGCGAGTTGCGGATGGCGTAGAAGAGCGGGTGGGCGTGCTTGGAGAGCTGCCAGGTGAAGTAGAAGAGGAATGGGGTCACAGCCAGCAAGGCCAGGGCCAGCCGCCATTCGATGGTGAACATGACGGCCAGGGACCCGGCAAAGAGGCAGACAGCATCCAGGATGTTGTAGGAGACCCAGGAGACGAAGTGGCGGATGGCATCGGTGTCCGAGGTCATCCGGCTCATGATGTCGCCATTACGGGTGTGGTTGAAGTAGGTGAAGTCCATGTCGTGGAGCTTTTCGTACTCGTCGCTGACCAGTCGATAGATGGTGTTCTGGCCGAACCGCTCCATGAACATCTGATAGCCATAGCGGCAGATGCTACGACCAAGGGTGACGGCTATCATGGCGAAACAAAGCTTGGGCAGCCGATCCTCATGCCCCTGGCCAATGACCTGATCCACAATCATGCCTGCCAGAATGGGCATAAGCATGACCAGGACCTTATCCCCCGCAAAGAGCACGAGGGCGGCGGCGATTCTACCGGCGTCCGGCCTGCAGTAGGGGAGAATCCATCGAAGGTTGTTGCTGTGCTGATTCTTCGCAGAATCGACGTACATTGGAGGACACCCTCACGTTCCCTGTTGAGCTTCTCTGATCTGGTCTCTTCTCATTGCCGTGACCGTCCGGGAGTGTGACTGACCGATGATGACGCTCGGCTATGTTCTTCACCGCCGCAAGGCCGCGCGCGTCCGCCCTGGATTCGTCCAAGCGTGGCCTATTTTATTGGAGCCTCAACCAGATGCAACCCCGGCTCTCGGCGTGTCTAGACCTAGAATCCGGAGATCATATGCGACGTGGGTGCCCCTGGACCAGAAGGTCCAACTCAGGTCCTGACAAGCGTTTCAGATCGACACCGTCTGATGTTACGACAACCTGGAACCTGGTGCCCCGCACCTCTAGCTGGTAGGTCAGCGAGCGCCAGGATGAAGGCAGGTGGGGGTCGATGCTCAGCCCGGTCCCGCCGGTGTCCCGCAGGCCGCCGAAGCCGCAGACCAGGCTGGACCAGACGCCTCCGCAGGCGGCCAGATGGATACCATCGGTCGTATTGGCATGCAGATCGTCCACGTCCGTAAACAAGGACCGACGGAAGTACTGCATGGCCAACTGTTCATGCCCCACCTCGGCGGCGAGGATGGACTGGGAGGCTGCAGACAGGGTCGAATCCCCGGTGGTCAGTGGATCGTAGTAGTCGAAATCAGCCAGCTTCTGCTCCGGAGTGAACCAGGAGCTGAGCAGGTAGAGGGCCATGACCACGTCGGTCTGCTTGAGCACCTTGTGCCGGTAAATGACCAACGGATGGTAGTGCAGCAGCAGGGGCCTGGCCGTAAACCGGTCGAAGTGCCAGCGGGGGCGTTGCATGAACTGGGCATCCTGGGCATGGACCCCCTCCTGATCGTCGAAGGGGACGAACATGGCCTCAGCCGCACGAGACCACTTGGCGGCCTCATCGTCGTCGAAATGCAGCCTTTCACGTATGCCGCCGATCAGATCCGGGTGCTTCTCGCACAGGGACTGGTAGGCCTTGTAAGCGGCCAGAAGGTTGAACCGGGCCATCTGGTTGGTGTAAAGGTTGTCGTCAACCAGGACCGTATACTCGTCGGGGCCGGTCACACAGTGGATGTGGAAGCGGCCGTCCTCCTTGTACCGTCCCAGGCCCATCCAGAGACGGGCCGTCTCCACCAGGATGTCGATGCCCTCGGCCTGCAGGAAGTCTTCATCGCCGGTGACCTGCACATACTGGGCCACCGCGTAGGCGATGTCGGCATCGATGTGGTACTGGGCCGTGCCCGTGGGGAAATAGGCGGAGGCCTCCTCGCCGTCAATGGTCCTCCAGGGGAAGAGGGCACCGTTCAAATTGAGCGCGCAGGCCCTGCGCCTGGCCGCCGGCAACATCAGGTAGCGATAGTGAAGGACGGCCCTTGCCCGGGCAGGGGCCGAATAAATCAGGAAGGGGAGAATGTAGATTTCAGTGTCCCAGAAGTAGTGGCCGCTGTAGCCGGATCCGCTCAGGCCCTTGGCGCCTACGCCGTTCTCGATCTGGGCCGTGGACTGGGCCAGCTGGAAGAGTTCCCAGCGCACCATCTGCTGGGTACGACCGCCATCGTCGGCCTGGATGCGGATATCCTGCCGCTCCCAGAATCTGTCCAGCCACTCGTGCTGACGCTGCTCCAGCTCATCCAGAGAAAGGGTGCTGACTTCCTCCAGCCGATCGCGGCAGTCCTCGACCAGATTCCTGGTCCCCTCGCCCCGGGTCTGCACAACCAGACCGTTGCCGCTGGTGCCGGCCGGAAGAATGGGGTGACTGCGGTAGACGGCGTAACGGACCAGACGGGTGGAACCGCCCTTGGGCACGTCCATGCGCCAGCCGGATCCCTCGACAGGCCGTCCGTCCCTGAACTGCCGGACGCCCAGGGCCAGGCTGAGCCGTGAATTATTGCAGCGATAGACCCTGCAATCCGCACTCAGCTCACCGTAGACCGCATTGTCCAGCACTTCATGGATTCCGCAGCCGTCCACAAAGGTCGACTTTCGGGGGTCACTGGAGTTGACATGGCGGGGGTTGTCGGCGTTGACCGGCCCCTCGACCACCACAGCCATGTCCTGGTCGGGCGACTCAACAGTCAACGTGCAGACGCTCAGGCTGCGGTCATACAGGCAGACCATGCGGGTGAGCACGGTCTTCAGGTGGATGCCGTGGCCCAGATCGTACAGATTGGTGGTGGTCGCGATTCCGGTTCGGAAGTCCAGACGCTGAGTGGTCTTCTCCGGCCGACCCAAGGGCAGCCCCTCCACCTTGAGGGTGAAGTCCGAGGCATCGGGCACCCCCTGGATCAGCTGACCCACCCTGGCATATCCGTAGGCGCTTTCGGGATGGGCTATCCGGAAGGTGTCATGGAAGCCGCTCAGGAAAGTACCGTTGCCCAGGCAGCGTTCCCCGCCGCCTTCGCCCCTGACGCCGACAGAGCCGTTGGTGACTGAGAAAACCGTGGCGCTGACCGCGTCGGGCCGACCGACCTCGCTGAGCCCCCAGTCCTCCACAGGGAAGCGATCCTCATCCAGACTGGGGTCCTCCCTCTGCCCACGCTCGCTAGCATCATCGTCGATCAGTTCGATCAGCTGGTCCACCACCAGGTCCGCACCTGCCTTGAGCAGCTGCTCACGGCCGGCCCCCCTGTTCACGCCCACAACCAGGCCGAACCTGCCCGCATGACCGGCGGCCACGCCAGAGATGGCGTCCTCGACCACAACAGCATCCTCATTACGCAGTCCAAGCACCTTGGCCGCATAGGCGTAGGTGTCCGGAGCAGGCTTACCCTGAAGACCCATCTTGTCCTTGAGATTGCCGTCCACCACGGTATCGAAGTATCCGGCAATCCCGGCAGCCTGGAGGACCTGGGCCGTGTTGCGCGAACTGGACACCACAGCCAGACGCTTCTTGTCGGTGCGCAGGTGCCTGAGCAGATCCACCGTGTCCGGGTAGGGATCGATGCCCTTCTGCTTCAGCATCCGCTCAAAGGTCATGTTCTTGCGATTGCCGTATCCGCAGACGGTGTCCAGCTGCGGATCGTCATCGGGGTTGCCCCAGTCCAGCTCAATGCCCCTGCTGCGCAACAGGGCGTCGACACCGTCATAGCGGGGCCGGCCATCCACGTAAGCGTAGTAGTCCTGCTCCGTGTAGGCTGGGACGTTCGCGGGCAGGACCTGATCGAACAACGCCTTCCAGGCGGCCTTGTGCAGGATGGTCGTGGGCACCAGCACCCCGTCCAGATCGAAGAGCACACAGGCGAATTGGGCAACCTTCATGGTTACTCATCCTATGAGTCTTCCATGACGAAAGAACCCGGCGGTTCGAAGAGCCGCCGGGCGAGAAGAGAGAGAAGAAGGGGTTCAGTTATCGGGGCCGCATGACCCCCATCGGCCAGTACCTCAACCGACAGAACAAATATAACCAGCGCTACCTTGGAGGAAGTGTCCGAAAACCTCAAAGTTCTCTGTGAATCACGAATACCGTCCCGGGCGCGTCGACTGTTTACTTGCCCTGGTCGCCCAACTTGGCCTGCTCGGCCTCGAATCTGGCGCGCTCCTTGGCCTTGCGGCGGTCCAGCTGCTCCTGGAAGCGGTCCAGCTCCTCCTGCACGGCTTCCTTGGGAATGCGCGGGAAAATGGGTGTGGGCCGATCAATCGGCGTACCGTCCCTGAGGGGCTCACGAGCCCAAGGATGGACCGTCTCCCCCAGCCTATAGTCGCCGGTGATGATGGGATAGTGGAAATCGGACCGATCCAGGTCGTCAACTTCCTCGACATGAGGTAGGGGCGAGAAAGTACCCTTGCCGCCCATGGTCTCCCAGACCCGTTGAGAGGCATGAGGCAGGAAGGGGGCCAGCATGATGTTGGCGTCCAGCACGGCCTGGGCGGCGGTATGCAGGACAGCAGCCAATCGGTTCTGGTCGTCCTTAATTTTCCAAGGCTCCTGGGCGGAGATGTACTTGTTGATGTCGCCAACCAGAGCCATGGCCTCGACCAGGGCGGCCTTCTGACGGTGATTCTCGATCAGAGACCCCACGGTATCGAAGGCCTGCAGGCTGCGGTCCAGCAGGGCGTTGTCCTCCTCGGTCAGCCAGTCCTCCTCGATGTGGGGGATGCTGCCGAAGTCCTTGTTGAGCAGGTTGGCCACGCGGTTGACCAAGTTGCCCCAGGAGGCGGCCAGCTCCTCGTTGTTGTGTCGGACGAACTCAGCCCAGGTGAAGTCCGAGTCCGAAGTCTCCGGCCCGGCGATGGAAATGTAGTAGCGGACTGCATCGACCGGATAGCGTGCCAGGATGTCCTTGACATAGATGACGATGCCCCTGGAGGAGCTGAACTTCTTGCCCTCCATGGTCATGAACTCGCTGGCCACCACCTGCTCAGGCAGGTTGAGTTTGCCGTAGGATCCCGGCTGTCCGCCCTTGGAACCCTGGCCGTTGTAGGCCAGAATCTCCGAGGGCCAGATCTGCGAATGGAAAGTGATGTTGTCCTTGCCCATGAAGTAGTAGCCCAGTGCCTTGGGGTCATTCCACCACTTGCGCCAGGCCTCGGGGTCGCCCTGACGGCGGGCCCACTCGATGGATGCCGACAGGTAGCCGATGACGGCATCGAACCAGACATAGAGCTTCTTGTTGGGGTCGTCGACCCAGCCGTCCACAGGTACGGGAATTCCCCAGTCGATGTCGCGCGTGATGGCCCGCGGCTTGACCTCCTTGAAGAGCCCCAGGGAGAAGTTGAGCACATTGCTGCGCCAGCCCTTGCGGGTCTTCAGCCAGGCCAGGTTGGCCTCGGCCAGAGCGGGAAGATCAAGGAAGAAGTGCTTTGACTCCTCAAACCGAGGGGTCTCCCCATTGATCTTGGACACAGGGTTGATCAGCTCGTCCGGATCCAGCTCGTTACCGCAGTTGTCGCATTGGTCGCCGCGAGCGCCGTCGGCGCCACAGATGGGGCAGGTCCCCTCGATATAGCGGTCCGGCAGGGTCCGGCCCGTGGAAGGCGATATGGCCACCTTCTGCTGGCCCTCATAGATGTAGCCATTGGCCCGGCACTGGCGGAAAAGCTCCTGCACCACCTTCTCATGATTGCCGGTTGTGGTCCTGGTGAAAAGGTCATAGCTGAGCCCCAGATCGCACAGATCCTTGACGATGACCCGATTATAACGGTCAGCGATCTCCTGAGGTCCCACACCTTCGGCGTCAGCCTCCACCAGGATGGGAGTGCCGTGCTCGTCAGTCCCCGAAATCATAAGGACATCATTGCCCTTCATGCGTTCGTAGCGTGCATAGACGTCCGAGGGAACGCCGAACCCAGCGACGTGGCCGATGTGACGGGGCCCATTCGCGTAGGGCCAGGCGACGGAAACAAGGATATGACTCATATCAGCAAGATTATCGGCTCAGGCCTACAATCCCCCTGCTCGTCCACAGGACTGCCGCCGAGCAAGCGAATTATCCACAAATGCACAAATTTGGCTCTCCCTCAGGCAAACCCGGGAAGGACCATTTACAGTCGAACCATGAATCGAGAACACGCGCTCGGGGGAGCATCGTGGACGCCTACCACTGCCGTTAGCGCCAGCCGCCCTCCTAGAGCTACCACCAAGCCGCCAAGTCGACCACTACAAGCCGGGGGAGCGCCGACTCATACCCGCAGCCGTCCTTCTACGGCCGAATTTGGGGCACCGATCCCCGAACCCAAACCGCTGCCCAGCCTGATCCAAACCGAGGACCTGCCCGGTCCGCTCAGCCTTAGCCTGCTGGTGAAGGAGGGGATCGTGACCTGTCTGGACCAATCCTGCTGCTACCTGAACGAACAGGCTGAGGGACTCTACGGTCGCGCCTCCATCGTCACGCCCATGGTTCCTTACGGCGCAGCGGCATGCGGCGGTCTGGCGCTCTGGATATGGATCAACGGCCAATTCCCCGATACGCTGGACATCATCTCCAACTCCCACTTCCGCACGCCGGTTCACGGCAGGCCCCTGCGACCCCACCAGCGACAGCTGGATGCCCGCTACCTGATGAAGCTCGGGAAGCTCTGGGTGACTTCGCCACTCTGGACGGCCTGCGATCTGGCCTGCGATTCCTCGGGCCGATGCAACGGGGAGGAGATTACGGCGGTCTTGCATGACCTCATGGAGCGGTATCAGGTCAGCTGCGGATCCTGCGAGGAGCTCCTGTCCTTCAACCCGCGCTGGCCTGGCCACGCCCAAGGACTGGAGACCATAAGACGACTCAAGGCGATCCTATGAACCAGGCGATGAGAGGTGGCCGACACGGTCATGGCCATCATCGACACCGGGGCCGCGACCGAAATCGGAATCAGGATCGTCGTGGATTCTCCGCTGCTGAACGCATGGCCCGGCTCATGACTGCCGTCAGCAGCCGGTCGCACCCCTGGGCGGAAGACAATTTGAACCGAGACGATTCCGATAACTTGGAACCAATGACCGAGATGCGCGCCCCACCGCCAGAGCCTCCTCTGGTGCCGACGGCCCTGATGGCCACAGACCCCGAGACCGACCCGAGCATCCTCTGGGCCATTGCCCGAGAAGAACCGCAGCTGCGTCGATGGCTGGTAGCCAATCCCGCCGCCTCGCCGGCCCTGCTGGAGGCCGTCTCCCAACTAGGCGGACCCGGTGTGCGCAGGGCATTGGAGGTGCTGCTTGATGAAGGGAACGGGAATCAGTCCTCCTTATCCTCTTCAACAGCCAAGGCATAAATCCTTTTGCGATTGGGCAGGCTACCATCGGTCAGGGGATGCTCTGCAGCCACCCGGGCGATGGCCTCCTTGAGCCGCAGGCCCTCGGATCTGGCCAGATCACGTGCCAAAGTGGCCAGCTGCTGGTCATCCATAGCATCCGGATCGTTGCGCCTGGCCTCCAGGGCGGAGGCACCAGCCACGACCAGGACCATCTCTCCCCTGGGGGGATCTTCTCGCAGGGATTGCACGATGTCGCCAACTGTGCCCCGCCGGATCTGCTCATGCTCCTTGGTCAGCTCCCGGCAGAGGGCCATGAGCCTATCGGGGCCGAAGACCTCCTGAAGGTCCTGCATAGCCTGATCGATGCGGTGGGGCGTCTCGTAGAAGACCATGGTCCGCTCCTCGCTGCGCAGGGTGCGCAGATGCCGCAGCCGCTCCTGGTGTCGACGGGGAAGAAACCCCTCGTAGCAGAAGCGGTCGGTGGGCAGGCCAGAGAGGGCCAGGGCGTCCAGTACGGCGCTGGGTCCAGGAGCACAGGTGACCGGTATGCCTCGTTCGATGGCTCGCCTGACGATGGCCATGCCCGGATCGTTGATAGTGGGCATGCCCGCATCCGAAACCACCAGCGCGCAGGCCCCGTCACGAACCTGGTCCAGGATGGGATCAGCCATCCGCCTCTCATTGTGATCGTGATAAGCCATAACCCTGCCGCCTACGCGCACCCCCAACCGGTTGGCCAGATCATAGAGCCTCCGCGTGTCCTCTGCTGCCACCAGATCCGCCGACTGCAGGAGCTTCACCAAACGTGTCGAGGCATCGGCGACATTGCCTATAGGCGTGGCCGCCAGCACCACCGTTCCACGTGAAACACTGGGCGGAATCGGCTCCTCATGACTTTCTCCGCCCTGTATATGTCCATCGCTCCGGCCATTCATGCTGCTCATGCCTTTAGTATGGCCTAATCTAGGGGGTGATGACATCTTTGGCAGGGCTTTCTTCGCAGCATCGCTCCTCCAGACACGGCAGGCACGCCGCCCACCGGTCCGGTCGCCCTGCCATGCTGTCCATCTTCAACAGGCCCAAGGGTCAGCATACCAAGAGAGGGATCAACCGGATTCCCCGGCTCTCCCATCGGCAGAGCGGCTGGCTGGCCTGCATCCTCATGGCTCTTCTAGGCGGGCTCCTGCGATTTGTGCGGCTGGGCAGCCCCCGGGCCATCGTCTTCGACGAGACCTATTACGTCAAAGACGCCTGGACCATGCTGATGACCGGCGAGCCCCGCAACTGGCCGAAAACAGCCGGCCCGCTGGACCTTCCCATCGACCAGATCTTCGCCCAGGGGCACACCAACGGCTGGCTGCCCCAGGCCGAATACGTGGTTCACCCGCCGGTGGGCAAGTGGTGCATCGCCCTGGGCCTCAAGCTCTTCGGTGGAGCCGGCAACCCCTTCGCCTGGCGAGTGGCCACCGCCCTGGCCGGCACCATCGCCATCCTGCTGCTCTGCCGTGTGGCCCTGCGCCTCTTCCATAACCTGCCTATCGCCCTGACGGCCGGCTTCCTCATGGCCATAGACGGTCTGGGCATCGTCATGAGCCGTACCGGCCTGCTGGACAACTTCGTCATGATCTTCGTCCTGGGAGCCTGGCTGTGCCTGATGGGCCATCGGGACTGGGCTCGGGCCAGGCTGCGACAATCCTGGGCCAAGGACCAGGCTGACTTCCGTCTGCACTACCGGGTGAAGGTCATTCAGTCACAGGGGCATCAAGGGCAGGAAAGCCGTGTCGAGCTGCCCGTGGCAACTACCGGCCCCTTCATCGCCTGGTCCTGGTGGCGGACCGGCGCCGCCCTGCTACTGGGTCTGGCCACCGGCACCAAGTGGTCAGGTGCCTACTTCTTCGCCGTCTTTGCCCTGATCTCAGTGCTCTGGGACGGTTGGGAGCGCCATCAGGCAGGATACGGATCCTGGTTGCAGAGTGCCGTGTTCAGGGACGGGCTGCCGGCGGCCTTGCTTATGATTCCCATCTGGGCGGGCACCTATCTGGCCTCCTGGACGGGATGGTTCCTGCACGGCGATTCATTCATGCACAATTGGGCGGACCAGCACCCTGGCCAGGGGCTGACATGGCTGCCGGAGGGGCTGCGGTCCCTGGCTGAATACCACCGGCAGATGTGGCACTTCCACACCACCCTGCATACCAGTCACCCATATATGGCCAATCCCCTGACATGGCCCCTGCAGATCAGGCCCACCAGTTTCTACTGGCAGAAGCTCACGGGCTTCCCCGGCCTGTGCGGACTGGCCAAGGACTCACCCTGCGTGGCCGCCGTCACATCCCTGGGCAATCCCCTGACCTGGTGGCTGGGCAGCATCTGCGTGATTCTGGCCATCTTCGTCGCCGTCGTGGTCAAGCATGGAGATTGGCGCATCTGGGGTGTGTTGGCAGGCCTGCTGGCCGGCTGGCTGCCCTGGGTGCAATACATGAACCGAACTACCTTCACCTTCTATTCCATCGTCATCCTGCCCTGGATGATCCTGGCAATCTGTTACGTGGTCAACTGGCTCCGGCAGAACTCGGACAGCGTCCTCTACCGACAGACCATGATCATGGGCCTGACCCTGCTGGGCCTGACCTCGGTCTTCTTCTATCCACTGTGGACTGCCATGCCTATCCCCTATGACTTCTGGCGCATGCACATGTGGCTGTCCAGCTGGATCTAAGACAAAGGCGAGGCGGTCGGACAGCGATGCCCGACCGCCTCGCGGACGCGTTTATAAGCCGTCGTGCTCAGACTGGAATCCTTCCAGAACCGCTCCTGAGTGTCATAGTCGACTCTGATCAGCCCAAAGCTCGATGCATGCCGACAGGTAGCCGATGACGGCGTCGAAACAGGCATAGAGCTCCTACACCACTTTCTCATGATTACCGGTCATGATCACTCCGGTAGGGAATGTAGGCGGCCGGCTACAATGGTGCAAGAGGGCAACCCACCGGGAGAAGGCAAGAGCCCGGCGGGCAGCCCTCCTGTTCCGTGAATACGGCAGCGCTCTAGAGACTGTGCCGAGCTCTGAGAGGTGGACTGAGACCACCCTGAACTCAAACGGTGGCCAGTTGCCAACCGGCCAGTCACCAACCCGGCCGCCTCATCGGTCCTCCCGAAGACCATATCGTATAGTTGGGCGGGCACGGGGTCCGACGAACCCTGGAGACCTTCCTTGAATCACTGGGGACCCCAGGGCACGTCCGCATCTGTCAATTCTTTGAGTAGTACTGGTCGTAGGCCTTCTGCACCAATTTGATGTTCTGATCCAAATTGGCCTTTTTCAGGGTCTGCACATAGTTGTCCCAATCCTGGTCCACACCACCCTTGGTCACCCACTGGGCGAACTTGGTCATAGCGGTGTTCATCAGGGTCGTGTTGTTATTCTGCATGGTGGTCTGATCCTCGGAGGAATACTTGAGAGCGCCTGGAATGACATCCAACTTGGGGTCCACATGGGACAGGGCCGGCTCAAGGGGCTGCTCCTGGCTCTTGACCTCCTCAAGATCTGCTGGCAGCTCGATCTTGAGATTGGGACGAATCCAGTAGGGAGAATCATCAGCCAGGGTCTCCGTCCACTTCCAGGTGGAGGGGTCCTTGCTGGAGTCAGCAGGCGGCAGGACCTTATAGGAGTCCGGCCCTGTCTTCTGCACGTCCGTGCCTAGGTCACCCCAGAGCATCTGCAGGGACATGTCCTGCCCATAGAAGGCGTTGGCCACCTTGATGGCGGTTTCCTTGTTCTTGCTCTTGGCCGAGACCACCAGTGCGAACTCGCTGTAGTCCAACCGGTCCCCCTGGGTGTCGTAGACCAGCTCATCCGGATTCTGGTCGGCCTTGGCCTTCAGCTGCGGCATGGCCACATACTGACTGGCCAACTTGTCGCCAAAGCGGTCGGAAGCCGTCCACCCCCAGGTGAAGCCGATTTTGGCCTTGTCGCCCTGTCCTCGTGCGGTGGACTGGGACTTGGAGTAGTCGTGGGTGAAAGCGTCCTTGGCGATCAACCCCTCACCCCAGAGCCTGTTGAGGAACTGGATCAGCTCCTTGTAGCGGTCATCGGTCAGGAAGGACTTGATCTTGCCCTTGTCGGCATAGTAGCCCTGGGTGCCACCTACCGACGTCACGATGCCTAGGCTCCCCAACAGGAGGGTGGGCTGATAGTCACCGAAGCCTCCGGTACCGGGAGACTGGAAGTCGAAGGGGATCTCGTCGGCTTGTCCGTTGCCATTGGGGTCCTTGGTCTTGAAGGCCTTGAGCACCTCCTCAAGCTCATCCCAGGTGGTCGGCACCTGCAGGCCCAGCTTGTCCAGCCACTGTTTGTTGATGTACATGTGGCTGACTGCCTTGGGCCAGATTCCCTTCTTGACGGCGGGCAGGATGTAGATCTTCCCGTCAGGCATGGAGACCACCTGCTTGGCCGTGGGGTCGGTCTTGAACATCTTCTTGACATTCGGCATCTTATCCAGGTCCTGGCTCAGATCCTCGAAGAGGGTGCTGTAAGTGGCTATGTCTGCCAGGTTGATCCCCTTGAGGATGAGGTCGGGCACATCGCCGGCCGCCAGCATGGCCTGCTTCTTCTGGTCCCAGTCCGAGCTGGCCTCCTGCCAATGGATTTCGCAGCCACACTCCTTCTCCAGCTGCTTGGGCCACTTCATCTTGGATATCTTCTTGGTCAATGGGTGCTTGGCCACGGCTATCGTGATAATCGGCTGGCCCTGGGCATTGGTGGTGGGTTCCTTGGAACCGCCGCAACCGGCCAGCATCATCGACATGGCCATCGTCATGGCCCCCACGGCCACCAGACGGTTTCTGAAACTGTGTTTCCCAAACGAACTCATGATTCGCTTCTCCTGTTCGACAGTGAACTTCTCTGCTTACCCCGGGCCCATGCACCAATCGCATCGATCCGGGCAATGTACTTAAAAGGACGAATCCGTCACTCTCCTTTCGTTGCCATCCCGCCCTGCGCGCCCTGGCGCATCCGGACGGAAAAACCATCGAGCCTGCCGTAGAACCAGACCGCTGACGACGACAGGAGGCAGGGCAGTGCAGGCCCGAAGACCACAGCCAGGCCAGGCCAGGACCAGCAGGCAAAGGCCATAAGGGCCAGGCCGAAAGCGAGAACCACACTCATCCAGGGGCGCGCCAGGACCATTTGAACGGACCTGACCAGGATCCAACCGACCCCCTGGTCGTAAAGGGCGAAGAGGACCCAGGACAGGGCAGTGGCGAGAATCAGGAAGACCATGAGGCAGAAGAGGATGCCGGAGACGAAAACCCCGACCCTGCCGGTCCGATGAAAGTTGACAATCCAATAATCCCCCAGCAGGAGGGCCCAGATGGCGGCCTGCCCCCAACCGAAGATGTTGGCCTCTCTGAGCTCCCTCTTCCACAGACGGTGGAAGGTCCGCCAGGTCTGAGCAATCCCCCACTCCCTGTCCTCATCTGTCAGCCACCTCCTGAAAACCCCGCAGGTCGCGGCCAGGGAGGGGAAGAAGCCTACCAGAACAAGCCCCATGATGGTATGTGCCAGGAGGGCCAGGTTCGTGATGAAGGTCACCAGGACCAAGCGGGCCGCCTGCTCGTATCCGAGGGCGAATCTGTGCATGCTTCCTCCTTCCCCGGGCACAGCCATAGCTGTCCGGCCCATACGTCTTGTCTTTGTTCCCCGTCAGTAGGACGGTCCGGTGCAATCAGCCCTTGATTGCCCCGATCATGACACCTTTGTTGAAGTACTTCTGTATGAAGGGGTAGATGACCAGGAGAGGTAGGGTGGAGACGATGATCACCCCGTACTTGATCTGATCAGCGAACTCCTGTCCGTATCCAGCGCCGGCTGTCGAGCCCGACCCTCCCTGGAAAGCTTGGTTGGACAGGAGGATGTCACGCAGGACGATCTGGAGTGGCTGCTTGTCGTAGGTGCGTATGTATACCAGACCGGTAAAGAAGTCATTCCAGTGCTGTACCAGGTAGTACAGGCCGATGACGGCGATGATCGCAGAACTCAGGGGGATGACAATCCGCGTAAAGTAGCGGAAGTACCCCACCCCGTCAATCTGAGCGGCATCGTGGAGGTCCTCGGGGATGGAGCTCTCGAAGAAGGACCGGGCGATGATCAGGTTGTAGACATTCAGGGCCTGGGGAATGACGAAGACCGCCCAGGAGTCCAGGAGGTCCAGCTGCTTGTAAAGAAGGTATGTGGGGATCAAACCGCCGTTGACGAACATGGTAATGGTGAAGAAGAGCATGATCAGGCGGCGCCACTTGAACTCGGGTCGGGAGAGGGCGAAAGCCGCCGGCATCGTGACCACCAAGTTCAAAACGGTGCCTGCCACAGTGTAAATCAACGTATTCCGGTAGCCGTTCCAGATTCTGTCATCCCCCAGAATCTGCTGGAAGCCATAGGCTGAAATGCCCTTGGGAAACCAGGTGACCTGGCCTGTATTGACCAGGGTCTGATCCGAGACCGAAGCGATGATGATGAACCAAATTGGATAGAGGATGGAGGCCACTATCAGTAGCAGGATGAGGACGATAATCAGGTCAGCCACCCAGTCTCCCAGCGTTCTGCCCCCAATCAGCCGTCTGACCCTGCGGGCCCCGGAGCGTGCCATATCTTGCGTGTTTTCCATTTTGTCTTCCTCCCCCTCAGAAGATGCCGGTATGAGACACCCTCCTGGAGATCTGATTGGCGATGACCAGGAAGACGAAATTAATGAGCATGTTGAATAGGCCGATAGCCGTGGAATATGAGAATTGATTTTGCAGAATGCCGATTTTGTAGGTGTAGGTCGATATGACTTCGGAGGCCGGCAGGTTCAGGGTGTTCTGCATGAGGAACACCTTTTCGAAGCCTACGTTGAGCACACCGCCCATGTTCAGGATCAGGAGGACGCCGGCGGTAGGCATTATGGCAGGTATATCGATGTAACGAATCAACTGGAAGCGGCCTGCCCCATCCATCTTGGCTGCCTCGTAGAGGGCCACGTCGACCGAACTGAGTGCGGCCAGGTAGATGATCGAGTTCCAGCCCATATGCTGCCAGACCTCGCTGATCCAGTAGATTGGCGTAAAGGTGCTGGGGTTCCCCATGAAGTTGGCATTGTCAATGTGAAGGAAGGAGAGGAAACGGGTGAGCAGACCCGTGGACGGGGTCAGGAAGAGATTGATCATGGCCACGATCACGACCGTAGATATGAAGTGCGGCATGTAAGTGATGGTCTGTACGAAGCTCTTGACCTTGGTGGAGTGGATCTGGTTGATCAGGAGAGCCAGGATGATGGGGGCGATGAAGCCCATGACCAGAGTCCACAGACTAATCCTGATCGTGTTAACCATGAGGGGCTTGAACATAGGTGAGGCGAAGAACTGCCTGAAATACTGGAAGCCCACCCAGTCGCCTCCGGTGAGGCCCTTGGTGAAATCATACTTCCTGAATGCCAGTTGAATGCCGTACATGGGGCCGTAGTTGAATACGGCCACAAACAGCATAGCTGGAAGCACCATGACCCATAAAGGCCAACAGCGCTTCAGGGAAGATTTATACCCCCCCCCCCCCCGCGAGAAAGGGTCTTATGCGCCTTGGCGGGTTTGGAGGAGGCGAGGCGCGCGGTTTTACCGGAAGTCTTGACCTGACGGTCGACTTCTTCATCGGTTCCGGTCATGCTCTGCCCTTCTATGACTAGTTTCGTTCCCATCCGGCTCAATCCTTGAACCTGGGGGAATCCATATCCGGCGACTATGCCGCTATGACAACGCAAGCTTATCTAACGTTGTAAAAAATGTCAATTCAGCCCTACATGCCGACGAGAAGAGCACCCCCCTCCGTCGGCATGATCAACCTGATTAAATGGTCAGGATCGGCAGTGCGGACCACCAATCGCACGCGGAGCCATTACCGATCGCAGACCAATCGATATCAGAGCTCTTTCAGATGGCACTGGCCTGCACAATCTGGGAGTAGCGCTTTCCCGAATCCTTCCAGATCCGCTCCTGAGTGTCATAGTCGACCCTGATCAACCCAAAGCGCTTGGTGTAGCCCAGGGCCCACTCAAAGTTGTCCAGCAGGGACCAGGCGAAGTAGCCGGTAACCCGAGCCCCGGCCTGAATGGCCCTGGCCACGGCCTTGACATGCTCTTCCAGATAGGCTACCCGCTTGGGGTCGTGAACGATCTTTCCGCTGGGCGCGTCCGGATCCCGACTGACCTGATCATCCCAGGCGGAACCGTTCTCGGTCACCATGAGTTCTATGTCGGGGAAACGTCGGCCCAGCTCGACCAGCACATCAGTCAAACCCTTAGGTTCCTGATTCCAACCCATCCCTGTCAGCTCCCCCTGCGGGGCCAGTCCCTCCACGCCATCCTGGGCCGGCATGGCGTTGGCATGACGATCGACCAGCTTGCCCTCGGGACCGACCGACGCATCGGCGGATTCATCATCAGCCTTCCTGGCCTTTACATAGGTCGTGGCGTAGTAGTTCAGTCCAAGGACATCAAGGGGCTGATGAATGGTCTCTAGGTCACCATCCTGCACGAAGCGCCAGTCGGTATCCTCCCCTGCCGCCTGACTGACACCTTCCGGATAGACACCTTCCAGCATGGGGGCCAGAAAGACTTCGTTGGCGAAGAGATCGGCCCTCTTCTTGGCGGCTAGGTCCTCCGGGCTGTCAGAGGCCGCCCGGGTCACCTGAAGGTTGAGGGTGACCGAGAGCTGGGCAGCCTGACCGACCTGGGCCCTGATGGCCTGGCAGGCCAGGCCATGGGCCAGGTTCAGATGATGAACGGCGGACAGGGCCTGGTCGTAGTCCTTGATCCCTGGGGCATGGGCCCCGTTCCCATAGCCCAGATAGGCCGCACACCAGGGCTCGTTCAAGGTGGTCCAGGTGTCCACCCGGTCGCCGAAGGAGGCCGCCAGAGCGGAGGCGTAGTCGCCAAAACGGAGGGCTGTGTCCCTGCTGGGCCAGCCGCCTTCATCCTGTAGGTACTGGGGAAGATCCCAGTGATATAGGGTGACGACGGGCCTGATTCCATTGTCGCGCAGCATATCAAGGACCTTCAGGTAGTGATCCAGCCCGGCCTGGTTCACCGGACCATCAGCCCTGGGAAAAATACGGGACCAGGATATGGACATGCGGTAGGCACCGACACCCATCTGCTTCATCAGGGCTATGTCCTGCGGGTAGCGATGATACTGATCGCAGGCCACATCACCGTTGGACCCGTCGACTACCACGCCCGGCCGGGCGCAATATGTGTCCCAGATGGAATCCGTCCTGCCGTCCTCATGTGCCGCCCCTTCCACCTGGAAGGCTGCCGTGGCCGTTCCCCAGGTGAAATCGGACGGGAAGATGAACTTGCTCTCTTGGCCCATGCCAATCCTCTCTTTCGTTTCTTTCATATCCATGGCGCTATTCTCTCCTGCAGTCATTTGCTGTCCCCCGGCCGTTGGACGTCCTCGGTGGCCGCTGTCCCACCGGAGGGGTCGTCTGGACGTAGCCGCTGGTCCTGCACCGCCGGTCCTCCACCCGTAATAAGGCCGTAGGAGGCCAGGCATTCTTCTGAGTCCGGGTCGATGTCACTGGGGTCCATGAACCCATGCCACTTCTCCTGGGGGAAGAGCTCATCGGAGAAGGCAAGCCACTCGGCCACCAGGTCGGCTGACCCGTCCGCCAGCCAGCGGTATTGCAGGCCATCCATGGCCGACATGCACAGCACCCACATGTGGTGGAAGCGGTCAAGGTCGTACCCTCTGGGCAGGCACCAGTTCAGTGACTTGATGGTCTGCCAAAACTTCTGGTTTCGGCCTATGAAATAGCGGTGGGCCGGGTGCGAGGGGCTGAGAGCCTCTCCGTTCAAGATGGAGAAGAGCTTGACCATCTCCGGCCTGCGGGCATTGAAAATGACGTTGTTGGCGCAGAACCGAGGGAAGAAGAGAAGGTTGTGTCCGTCCGCATCCGTCCCCGTGCAGGTCGTGTAGATGAACTCGTCGGCCTCAGGGGAATCATAGGCCTGCTCCATGACCATCCTGAACAGGTCGTTCTTGGAGTCGATGTAATGATAGAGGGCGGCCTCGGTGATGCCCACCTGATCGGCCACGTCCTGCAGGGACATCCCCCAAAAGCCCTTGGCGGCAATCACCTTGACGGCCGCCTTGACAATCTGTTCCTTGCGCTCATCGGCGGTCATGCGCTTGCGCCGGGGGAAGCCCTTGCCAGTAAAGACCTGACGGGCACGAGGGTTCTCCGAGAAGGTGGACCCGACCGTCGGACCGGATCCGGTGACACTTTTTCCTGCCCGGTACTGGTTCCAATCCTCTACGCCAGTCATGAACCCCCCTTACTCAGGCACTTGGCGGGTGGTGGGATCCTGTCTCTTTACAGTGCCGCCCGCCCCTGCGGGTCCCCATCATGACTGCAGGCGGCTCCAATCTGCCCAACCTTTGGGGTTCCGGCCTATTGGAAGCCACATGAGTTCAACCATTATAGGGAATCCGCACACGCTTATCTATAGGTTTATTAATTAATGCTATCATCTTAGTCAAACGATAATACAAACGCGGGTCGCAAGCCTTAGCAGTCTTTCCCGAAATGGGGCACGATTCCGGCAGCTATTCCTATCAGGCACTGCTGCTTTCAAGGGGTTGTGACGCCTCGGGACAGTCCGGAAGGGCCGCCTACGGCCTGCCCAACCGGCCCCAACCCGACGGGGCTGGGCCAAGGTTGCATTGAGGATAGGGAGAACATGCAATACGGTCATTTTGACGACGCAGCCAGAGAGTATGTCATCGACACACCCGCCACCCCGCTGCCCTGGATCAACTATCTGGGCAACCAGGACTTCTTCTCCCTCATTTCCAATACAGGCGGTGGCTATTCCTTCTACAAAGATGCCAAGCTCCAGAGGATAACCCGCTACCGCTATAACGGGGTACCTGCCGACAACGGCAGCCGCAGCTACTACCTGAGCCTTATGGATCGGGACAACCCAGAGTCCGCCCCCCTGGCCACCTGGTCGCCCACCTTCCTGCCCTCCAGGACTCCCCTGGACCGGTACAGCTGCCGTCAGGGGATCGGATATACCATTTTCGAATCCTCATATAAGGGCATCGATACAGTCATGACCGCCTTCGTCCCCGTGGATGCCGATGCCGAAATCAACCGTTTGAAAATCAGGAACACCACCGACTCCCCCATCCTTCTGGATGTGACCGGCTGTGTTGAGTGGTGCCTGTGGAACGCCGTGGACGACTCCAGCAACTTCCAGCGCAACCTGTCTACGGGCGAAGTGGAGGTCGAGCAGGGATCGGAAGCCACCCTTCTCTACCACAAGACCGAGTACAAGGAACGCCGAAACCATTACGCCTTCTTCGGGGTCAACCAGCCCACCTGCGGGTTCGACACCAGCCGGGACGAGTTCCTGGGTAAGTTCAACGGCTGGGACACCCCCGAAGCCATCACCGAGGGCAGAGCCCGCAACTCCGTGGCACACGGCTGGTTCCCTATAGCCGCCAACAGGGTCAGGCTATCCCTGGACCCCGGCCAGGAGGAGAGCCTGGTATTCATCCTGGGCTATGTCCAGCTGCCCAAGGAGGACAAGTGGGAGGACCCCGATGACCCTGCCAAGGTGGGAATCATCAACAAGAAGCCCGCACACGCCCTCTTCGACCGATTCAGAAGGGACGACCAGGTCGACCAGGCCTTCGCCGACCTCAAGGCCTACTGGGCCGATCTCCTGGGCCGGTTCACCCTGGACAGCGGCGACCCCCGCCTGGATCGGATGGTCAACATATGGCACCAGTACCAGTGCATGGTCACCTTCAACCTTTCGCGTTCGGCCTCCTATTTCGAATCAGGCACAGGGAGGGGGATGGGCTTCCGCGACTCCAACCAGGATCTCCTGGGCTTTGTCCACCTGATCCCCGACCGCGCCCGTCAGCGCATCATCGACATCGCCTCAACCCAGCTGGAGGATGGGTCGGCCTGGCACCAGTACCAGCCTCTGACCAAAAGGGGGAACGCCGACATTGGCGGCGGCTTCAACGACGACCCCCTCTGGCTGGTGGCCGGCACCTACGCCTACCTGGCCGAGACCGGGGATTCCTCCATCCTGGAGGAGCCCGTCCCCTTCAACAATGTGGCAGGGACCGAGAAACCCCTCCTGGAACACCTGCGCCGGTCGATCGGGTTCACAATGAACCACATGGGCCCGCATGACCTCCCCCTGATCGGACGGGCCGACTGGAACGACTGCCTTGACCTCAACTGCTTCTCCGATACACCAGGAGAGAGTTTCCAGACTGTCGAAAACAATGACACAGGTGTGGCTGAGTCGGTCCTGATCGGAGGCATGTTCGTCCTCTATGCCGGCCACTACGCCGACATCCTGGACCATTACGGGACGGATTGCGGGATGGACAGGGATGCTGTGGCCCAGGAGACCGCCTCGGTCCGCCAGGCCATCGAGAAGATGACCCATACCGTGGAGGAGGCCGGCTGGGACGGCCAGTGGTTCCTCAGGGCCTACGACGCTTACTCCCGTCCCGTCGGCTCCCACACTGACACCGAAGGGCAGATCTACATCGAACCCCAGGGGATGTGTGTAATGGCCGGTATCGGTCTCGATGACGGCAAGGCCCGACAGGCCCTGACCTCGGTCAAGGAGAGGCTGACCTCCTCCTGGGGAACGGCCATTCTGGCCCCCGCCTATTCCACCTACCGAATCGAACTAGGCGAGATCTCTTCCTACCCCAGGGGGTACAAGGAGAATGGTGGCGTCTTCTGCCACGTCAACCCCTGGATCTCCATAGCCAACGCCATGGTCGGCGATGACGAAGAGGCCTTCGCGGTCTACAGACGCACCTGCCCCGCCTACCTGGAGGAGAAGTCCGACATCCGCAAGGTGGAGCCCTACGTCTACTGCCAGATGGTGGCCGGTCCTGAGTCTCCCACCCCCGGCGAGGGAAAGAACTCATGGCTGACAGGCACGGCCGCCTGGTCCTTCGTGGATGTCTCCCAGTATCTGCTGGGGGTCAGGCCCACCTTGGACGGACTGGCTATCGAACCCCACCTGCCCGCCGAATTCAACGAACTGACCGTCGGCAGGACCTGGAGGGGGGTCACCTATCGAATTTCCATGAAGCGGACTGGAAGGCGTTCGGTCAGCCTGGACGGCCACGAACTGAGTAGCGGGATGGTACCACCCCAGACAAGCGAGAATCCGGTGAACGTGACCGTGACCTTCTGAGGGGTCGCCGAGTCACCTGGTGATTTACAATGAGCCATGGCCTGAGGGCCCTAACTATCGAAGAGGATGAGAGCAGATGCAGTATTTTGAGCAGGAGATTGAGGGGATTGACGGCAGCCGGGCCAAATTCGTCGGCTACAGCTTGGACAACAGCGAGGAGGTATTGCCGGACCGGGTTCGCCCATCAGTCCTGGTCATCCCCGGAGGCGGCTATGAAATGACCTCGGACAGGGAGGCCGAACCCATCGCCGTACAGTTCCTAGCGGCTGGTTGCAATGCCTTCGTCCTACGCTATTCCTGCTGGCCCTCCGTGTACCCGACAGCCCTGGTCGAAGCGGCCGAAGCCATGAAGCGCATCCGTGAGCACGCCGACCAGTGGCACGTGGACCCCAAGGCCATCAGCATCATGGGCTTCTCAGCCGGTGGCCACCTGGCAGCCAACCTGGCCACAACCGCCGGAGACCAGGACCTCCGGGCCCACGGCTACGACCCCGATGCCGTCCGCCCCGACGGCCTCATGCTGGGCTATCCGGTCATCACCTCCGGTCCCCTCGCTCACCGAGGGAGCATCGACCACCTCCTGGGCGACAAGAAGGAGGACCCTACGGCCCTGGAGGCGGTCTCCATCGAGAAGCACATAGACAGCAAGACCCCACCCGTATTCGTCTGGCACACCATGGAGGATGGTCTGGTCCCTCCGGAGAACACCCTCATGCTGGTAGAAGCATGCAAGCAGGCCGGGGTCAGCGTGGAAGCCCACCTCTTCCCCCATGGAGGCCACGGTCTGGGCCTGGGGACCGAAGAGACCGCCTGGCAGGGAACCAATGGAATCGAGCCCTGCGTGCAGATCTGGCCCCGTCTCGCGGCTGCCTGGATCAAGCGGACCTTCAGGGGGCAGGAGTAGCCGACCGTCTGACTCTTGCTCACACCCCAAGAAGGTGACAAGTCCCTGCCATCCACATTCTCCAGGATTCCGATCCTGCAATCAAGAACCGGAATTCTGGGGCCGCATCGGATGAGCCGGGCTTACTTCCGATCGGCATACTGCTTCTCGATCGCCTTGCGCGCCGAGAAGAGACTATGGGTGTTATCCATGTCCACTTGATAGACCTTCTGGAAGCCCAGCCCGTCCACGTTCTTCACCATGGAGGACCAGACCGAGTCGAACCCTTCGTCATCCTTGGCGAAGACGGCCTGCCAGCAGCCGTTAACCACTGCGGTCTTGACCTGTCCCCGGATGGTCGAGATAACGGAGGACTCCTTGGGGGTGGAATAGCTGGCCCCGGGTATCACAGCCAGCTTCTTCGCTTTCTCCAAATACTCCATCGTGGTGCGGGCACCGCCCATGTGCGCCTGCCAGTCCCTGTCGAGGGCCGTGGTCCGCTTGTCCAGTTCCGAATCCCACATCTGATAGTTGTAGGGGGCTTTAGTGGCGGGATCCAACCCCTTGTTCAGGACCGTGTTGACATTGAGTTGGGAGGCCCCATCCGTGTAGCCCCCTCCCCCGTATTCCTCGGGGACGTTTACCTTCTCACCGGACAGAGCTTTGACACCGAAATCCGTCAGGACCGGTCGGCCTCCCTCTACCTTCCAGGTCAGCCCCTTGAGCCCGGCGGCTCCGTTGGTCTGGGAGCCGGAGGCCTGTATGCCATCCGGTGAATAAAGCCAGTCGATGAATCTAACCAGGCGGGCCTTGTTCTTCGCCTTGGCCCCAACCCCGATGAAAGTAGAGGTCCCGTTGGGCTGCGCCCCCTTGGAGGCGATCTTCATGTCGTCTATGGAGAGCATCATGAACCCCTTCCCCTCTTGCCTGTGGGTCTCGGTGTTGTAGGCTGCCTGCCCCAGCCAGGGCCAGAAGGAGAAGAGAATCTTGCCCTGCTGGTACTTGGCGAACATGGTGTCGTAGTTCTGCGTGGTGGAATCGGGATCGACCAGACCCATCCTCTGCGCCTTGTTGAAGAATTTCAGGGCCCTGACATAAATCCCGTCCGGGGCGATTAGGGACTGGGCATCCGACCCGTCGGCATTGCTCATCACATATCCGGTTCCCTCGGCATAACCGTAGAAGGCTGGCAACTGGAAGCCGTTTTGCATGGCTTGATCGTCCCAGTCCTTGAAGAGACTCAGGGCGTAGATGTCCTTGCGGCCGGTCTCCTGACGGGCTCTCTCCTGCATCTTCTCAAGGACAGGCAGAAGATCCTCCAGGGTGGCGACCTTGGGGTAGCCGACCTCCTTGTAGTAGTCCCATCTGACGAAGGGGCCGAAGGTGGGCTCCACCCCCTCACTGGGCTCCGTAGGCGAGAGGGCCGAGACGGAGATAGGGATTCCCCAGGTACCGTCCTTACGGCCGACATCGGCCCTGAGCTGATCCATGGCCCCCTGATAGGCCTTAAGGTGTTTGGCATCTTTCATATAAGGGGTCAGATCGGCCACCAGGCCCGCCTTGACCACCTTCTTGGCCTGACCGCCGTTGGAGCCTATGACCACCAGGTCACCCAAATTGCCAGCAGCAGAACGGGTGTCGAAAAGCGTGTTGCCACCGCCTGCCACGTTGGGGGCCACGATATTGAGGGTGATGTTGAACTTGTCCTTTACCAGTTTGGCGAACCAACCCTTTTGCTTGCCCTGATAGTTGGCCAGTTGGTCGAAGACCTCCACCGTCATCGATGCTCCGTCGTCAACCCCCTCGGCCTCCGATTCGCCACCCGATCCACAGGCCCCCACGGTCATCGAGATTGCCAGGGTGGCCAGAAGGGCCATCGGCCTGGTCCACATCTTCGACTTCCTCGTCTTTTGACTGTGCATATCTACCTCGCTTCCATCACGAGCCATACGCCATGGCCTCATCGCCATGCAAGAACGCACTGATTAGCATAAAAGGGACTGAAGCGTGGGAACGAATCATTTCGAAGGATTTCGACAGTTCCCGGACCTGACCGGAGACCTGACCGAACCCCGGTCCAGGTATGTGACCGGGATCAACTCCTTGATTCCCCTGCCTGGCCTGGGGCGTCTTCCCTCCACCATCTCGACCAGGACATCGACGGCACGGCCGCACGCCAGGTAAGGGCGCAGGGGGATTTCGTCCAGAGGCGGGTCCAACACGGCCCCTTTGCCGAAGGAGCCCAACTGGATGACCGACATGGCCGATCCAACTGGTCTGCCGACAGCAGCCAGGGCTCTTGTCAGGTTGAACATTCCCATAGTGTCCACCTGTCCCAGAACGGCCGAGATCTCCGGATCAACGGCCAGAGCGCGACATACAAGGCTTTTCATGGGACGAGCCCCCTCACCGTCGAGGTACTCCTCCGTCACAGCTACATGGGCACCGGCGGCCGATGACCTGACCGCCTTCCTGGTCCGGACCAGGAAATTAACGCCCTCCTCGTAGGCATCGGGGTCGGCCCCCAGGAAGAGGAGGTGGGTGTGGCCGGCCGCGACCATACGGTGGACGGCCAGACGGCCCATCTGCTCGAAGTCCAGATCCACCGCGTAGGCCCCGTCCAGGCTGTCCGGACAACCGAGGGACACCACGGGAACCCGTGAGTAAGCGGCCAGTGCGGTACGTGGGTCGTCCACCGTCACATCCATCAGGAGGATTCCGTCCACTTGGCCTGAATCCGCCAGACCAGCCAGGTCCTCATCCTCACCCATAAGGGCCAGGATGTCATACCCGCGCAGATGGGAACGCCGGGCCACCCCGAAGAAGTAAGGCGACCAATCCCCGTAGACCGTCCGCTCGTCCATGGGTGAGCTCAGGGCAAGGATCCTGGTCTCTCCACCCCGGGCCAGGCGTCCATGCGACCGGGGGGCATAGCCCAGTTCGCGGGCGGCCTGCATGACCCTGGCCCTGGTAGAGGCGCTAACCGACCGTTTCCCACTTATGGCATAGGAGACGGTGCTGATGGAGACGCCGACTCGTGCGGCCACCTCCTTGATGCCAGCCATAACAGGACCTGGATACTCAGGTTCGCCGTTAGCCGGTCAGGCCAGCGCGACCAGAGCCACCCCGTAGGGGGGCAGATCCAGTGGGCCAGACACCCGACCTCCTGCAAGGAGGTCCTCACCTCCCCTCAGGAGGGGAAGGTCGGCGGTAATTGGCGAGCGGGCCGAGTTGATCACGATGGCATACCGGGTCCCGTCATCCGATTGGCGGACGGAAAGGCTGACATCCTTGGGAGTGTCGACCGCAGGAAGCCCAAGGCTGTCAACAATGGGATCCATGAAGGCTTCCATGCCAGCCTCGTCCAGGGGGGTGCCAACGAAGTAGGCCTTCCCCCTGCCGAAATCGTTCACCGTCAAGGCCGGACTACCGGCGTAGAAGTCGCCACCCCCGTAGGAGGCAAGGGGCTTGGCTCCCTCGCAATGAATCAGGCTGGCCACGATCTGACCGGCAGGCTGGCCGTCAACAGCTGCCAGACCTTCCACCGGTATGGTTTCATCAGGCGCCAGGGCATCGATCTCCTCGACCCAGACCCCGGTCAGCCTCCTTAGAACACCCGGGTACCCACCTGGAACCACCAGGTCGCGTTCGTCATGGATACCGGCCATATAGCCGGTGACGAAGGTGCCCCCATCGGACACATAGGACTCCAGGTGGTCTGCCACATCGGGCAATAGGGAGATCAGGGCCGGGGCCAGGACCAGGTCATACTTCTTCAGGGTCTCGACCGAGGACGTGCTGGGTATGAAGTCCACGGCCAGGTTGCGGCGGTAGAGAGGGCGGTAGAAGCGGTGGACCTCCTGGGGGTAGGAAAAGCCTGTCGTGGGGCCCACGCAACCTTCCAGGGACCAGTAGCTCTGCCAGTCGAACATGATGGCCACCCTGGCCACCACTCGGCTACCCATGAGACGGGCCCCCACCCGATCCAGCTCGGCACCCAGGGCAGCGGTCTCCTTGAAGACTCGGGATTCCTCACTACCGCTGTGGTCTATGACGGCCCCATGAGTGCGCTCACAGCCGCCCAGGGACTGTTTCATCTGGAAGAACTGCACCGTGTCGGCCCCATGAGCCACGGCCTGCCAACTGAGCTTGCGGACCTCGCCGGGCCGCTTGACCTTGCAGAAGGGGAACCAGCCCTGTTGATTGGGCGTCTGCTCCATCAGCATGAAGGGACGGCCACCGCCCACCCCCCGCATAAGGTCGTGGGACATTGCGGTGAAGCTGGGTGGGGTGTCCATGCCCGGATAGTTGTCCCAGCTAACCAGGTCCATCTGCTGGGCCCACTCGAAGTAGTCCAGGTCCTTGAAAGTCCCCATCAGGTTGGTGGTGATCGGCGTGGAACCGTCGTGGCGGCGGATGGCGTCGCGCTCATTGGTGAAGCAGGCCAGCTGTGCCTGCTCCTGGAAACGGCGGTAATCCATCTGCAACCCGGAGATCACACACTTGTTCTCACCGATCCCATCCCCGTAGGTCACAGGTGGAACCACGTCATCCCAGTCGTAGATGGTGTGGCTCCAGAAGTTGGCGTACCAGGCCTGGTTGAGGGCCTGGATCGTACCGTACTTGTCCTTCAGCCAGACACGGAAGGCTCGGGCACAGCCCTCGCAGTAACACAAGCCGCCGCCACCGCCGTACTCGTTGCCCACATGCCAGGCCACCAGGCCCGGGGTGTCGGCGTAGCGTTCGGCCAGGTGGCCTGCCAAAGCCCCGGAAGCCTGTCGGAAGTATTCACTGGTGGGGCAGAAGTTGTGTCGCCCACCGAAAACGCGATGCCTGCCCTCCTGGTCGGTCCGGATCACCTCTGGGTGGGTCCTGACCATCCAGGCAGGCAGGGCCGCCGTACCTGTGGCCATGACGATGTTGAACCGGTGCTTGACCAGGAGGGCCACAATCTTATCCAGCATGGAGAAGTCATATTTGTCTTCCGAAGGCTGCAGGAGGGCCCAGGAGAAGACGTTGATGGTGGCCTCGTTGATGTGGGCATCCTCGAGTTTTTCGATGTCCTGTTCCCAGGTGTCCTCCGGCCATTGTTCCGGATTCCAATCGCCCCCGAACAGGAAGCTGCTGAAAGTGGGTTTCATGATCGATCTCCTTCAGGTCGTCCGACGGGCACCAGATGGCACCATAGCGGGCGACTTCTCTTGTTGTTTTTGCGAACGAACAGATTGCTCAGACCCGGTAGGCCACCGGATCGAAGGTAACTCGTCCGGAACCGTGGGCGTAGACCCCCAGAAGGATTCCGGTGAAGCCACCGGCATTGGTGAAGCTGAGGACCTTGCCCGGGGCATGACCCAGGTCGTGACCCCCGTCCCGACCCACAGCACGAAAGGCGTAGCCCATCTCGTCCCCCCTGATCTGAAGACCTATGGGTGCCCCAGCAGGCAGGTCTGCGGACCCCACCAGGCTGACCAGGCCGGCGTTGTGTACCTGGACCTGGACATGCACCAGACCATCCCGCGCAGGTTCCACCGACAGATCCATGTAATGGCCGGCATTGGCGTAGACGGCCAATCCGGCCTGGCCATAAGTCAACTGGGCCGGATCGGGGAGGGCGGCCTCGAAGCTGCAGCGGAAATCTGTCTGCCGGGTTCCGATCATGGGCGCCCCGTCATCCAGGCCGAAGTCATGGCCGGCGGCCTCCACGCGTATGCGGGCCGCCGTCGGGTCACTCGAACCGGTCACGCTGAAACGACCAGCGCTGTCCAGGGAGGGGGTGATCCAGTCAATCTGATCCTCAAGTGCATCCCCCTTGCCCAGAAGGGGCACATCGTAGGATTGATCGGCCAAGGTGGGCCAGCCATCCTGCCAATCGAACCAGACCGCATAGGACTCCCTGCCCAGCCAGCCCTGGGCAGGATACTCATGGTTGTTCCGCGTTCCGTGGAAGACCATCAGGGTGCGGTCCTCATCGAATCCGGCGCAGTCGCAGTGGCCGATGGCCTGAAGGGTCAGGTGGGTACTCCGGTTGGTGATCAGTGGGTTGCCCGGACACATCTCGTAGGGGCCTGTGGGGGAGGCGGAACGGGCCATGTTCTCCATGTGGCCAGCCTCGGTGCCCCCCTCCGCCCACATCAGATAGTAGAGGCCATCCCTCTTGTACATGTGAGGCCCCTCAGGGTTTGCCCCGGTGGTCCCTCCGCAAATCCTCTCCCTCTTAGTCAGGACGGTCCCCGTACCCACATCCAGGCGGGACAGGTAGATACCGGGGACCTCCCTCCTGCCTTCCTGGTCAACCTGGTCGCTTTCATTGCCGCAGATGTAGACGGTTCCATCGTCATCGAAGAGCAGGGTGGGGTCGATACCAGGCCACCCCTTGATCCACAGAGGATCGAACCATCCCTGGTGGGGATCCGGCGTGGTCATGATCATGGTCCCCTTGTTGACGTTGGTGACGATCAGGTAGAACAGGCCGTCATGCCAGCGCAGGGTGGGAGCATAGATGCCCCCGCTGTTGCCCATGCCCTCGCAGGGGAACTGGGAGGGGCGGTCCATGGCGTTCCCCACCAGGGCCCAATGCTTCCCGTCGCCACTCTCGTATATGGGCAAGCCCGGGAAATACTCGAAGGAGCTGTTGACCAGGAAGTAGCGGCCCGAAGGGGCCCGGCAGATAGTCGGGTCCGGGTGGAATCCCGACGCGATCCGACGGGCGGGTTTGCAGTTGAACAGGGTCATCGCGGCACCTCCCTACCGGCGGTCCGCCCTGGCCTGGGCGAATAAGGAGGCCATGTCCGGGTCGAAGAAACGGCCAGTGGCCCGATCCAGGAAACACATCTCCTTGGTGGAGGTATCCCAGAGGACCGGGCAGGATCCGTTCTCGCGGCAGCAGTTCAGAACGGTCGATATCCACTTGAGGTTGCTGGCGTGGTCCTTCCCGTCCACGGCCTCGGTCAGCAGACCATACTCTCCGATGATCACGGGGATGCCGGCATCGACAAAACGGCGGCGCTGAGTGGCGAAATCCGCCTCCACCGCCTTGATGTCCGCCTCACTGCCCCACTCCTGCCTGGGTTTGCACCAGGTGGTGTCGTGTGTGGCCAGGGCGAAATCGGCCGGTGAGTAATAGTGGATGGATACGATCAGCCGGTCCGCTGCGCTGTCCTTGGGCAGGTGGTAACGGGAATCACAGGTCATGGCCGTGTCGGTGTTGTAACCGGGAATCAGCAGGAAACGGTCGGCGTTGTGCGATCCGCTGGCCCTGACCGTGTCGACGAAGATCTGGTTGAGCCTTTCCAGGAGGACATAGGCCTGATCCCGGTCCATGTCATCGAAACCGATCTCGTTGCCGCCCTCCAGGATGAGGTCCTGCCCGTAATCCTTGAACGTGTCGGCGATCTCACGCCAGAGACCGGCGAATCGCCTGCAGACCCCATCCGGGTCCTTGTCCGCCTTGCGGATCCAAGGGAGGTCGCCCTCACCACCATCGTGATGGACGTTGACGATCACCTTGAGCCCGGCATCCAGGCTCCAGTCGACGGCCCGGCGGACCGCGTTCATCCAGATGGAGTCCACGTGTCCCTCCTCGTCAATCCATTCCACCCAAGTGACCGGGATGCGGATGGTGTCGAACCCGGCCTGCTTGACCAGGCGGGCGCACCCAGGGGTGAAGGGCTGATTGAACCAGAGTTTCTCCTGATCCTCCGGGGTCCAGGTCCGACCCTCCTTTATGGCCCTTTCATGCTCCCCTTGGAGCGGGAAAGCATCGAAGGTGTTGCCCAGGTTCCATCCCAGGCCCAACTGTCTGACGAATTCAAGAGCGGTCGTCATAAACCGTCCACTTCTTTCTGCCGATAAGGCTGTATTGATAAGGGATGCACCGCCTGACAGACAGGGCCGCCGAACGGAGGGAAGCCGACGGACACATGCATCCACTGGAGTTTTCATTTATGCGATCCAGGTCCTCCCCTGACCTGCCGATCCGGGGAGAACCACACCGGGCACAGGGAAGTGCCGGCCGCGTGATACCAGAATCCGCCTCACACGTGGAGGGGGTCGGTACCTGGTCTGACCAGGACCGGCAGGGTGTGGTAGTCGTAGGTCTCCTGGTACCAGCGTCCGGGCTCATAGGTCTTTCCTGTCAGCATGTTGGCCCAGGGTCGGCCCGTGCCCTCATCAGGAACGTAGAAGCGTGCGGTCCCGTCCTCATTGAAGATTGGGGCCACCAGGATGTCGTCCCCCAACATGTACTGGGTGTCGATGTCCTCGCAGGTCGGGTCGCTGGGGAACTCCAGGACCATGGCCCTCATCATGGGCAGGCCCGTCTCATGGGTCTCATGCGACATCTTTATCAGATAGGGCACAAGACGCTGCTTGAGCTTGGCGAACTCACGGGTGACCTCGACGGCCTCATCCCCGTATAGCCAGGGAACCTTGTAGGCAGTGGACCCGTGGTAGCGGGAGTGCGAGGAAAGGAGGCCGAACTGGGTCCAGCGCTTGTAGATGTCGGGGGTGGGCTGGTCCTCGAAGCCGGCGATGTCGTGACTCCAGTAGCCGAATCCGCTCATACCGAAGGAGAGACCGGCCCTCAGGCTTTCGGCCATGGAGGGGTAGTTGGAGGTGCAGTCCCCGCCCCAGTGGACCGGGTAGCACTGTCCGCCCACCGTCGCCGAACGGGCGAAGAGGATGGCCTGGTCGGCCCCTTTCACCTCGACCAGGAGGTCATAGACGGCCTTGTTGTATAGGAGGGTGTAATAGTTGTGCATCTTGACCGGGTCGGAACCGTCGTAATAGACGACGCCCTCGGTGGGGATGCGTTCGCCGAAGTCGGTCTTGAAGCAGTCCACGCCCTGGTCCAGCAGGTGCCTGAGCTTACTCTGGTACCAGGCCGTCGCCTCGGGGTTGGTGAAGTCGACGATGGCCATGCCTGCCTGCCACTTGTCCCACTGCCAGACCTGGCCGTCGGTACGCTTGATGAAGTACCCCTTCTCGGCCCCTTCCTTGAAGAGCTTGGACTTCTGGGCGATATAGGGGTTGATCCAGGCACAGACCTTGAGACCCTTCTGGTGGAGGCGGGCCAGCATCCCTTCGGGGTCCGGGAAGGCGGAGTGTTTCCACTCGAAGTTGCACCATTCCAGGTCGTCCATCCAACGGCAGTCGAAGTGGAAGACCGACAGGGGGATGTCCCGCTCCGCCATACCGTCGACGAACTCGTTGACGGTCTTCTCGTCATAGTCGGTGGTGAAGGAGGTCGACAGCCACAAGCCGAAGCTCCAGTCGGGGACCAGAGGGGGCTTACCGGTCAGATCGGTATAGGTGTTCAGCACCCCTTTGAGGTCCTGGCCGCCGATCACCGAGTATGTCAGCTCCTGGCCGGGGACGGAGAACTGGACCTTGGAGACCTCGTCGGAACCGATCTCGAACTCCACCTTGTCAGTGGAATCCACGAAGACTCCATACCCCCGGTTGCTCATATAGAAGGGGACGTTCTTGTAGGCCTGGGCCGTGCCTGTACCACCATCCTGATTCCAGATGGTGACCGTCTGCCCGTTCTTGACGAAGTTGGTGAAACGCTCGCCCAGGCCGTAGATCTTCTCTCCCACGCCCAGGTTGAGGGACTCGACCACGTGTGGCATGCCATCGTCATCGGTTACCAAGGCCTTGCCCCTCCACGCCGACTTGGTCAGCGGACGGCCCTCATACTCATACTCGAAGTCGATGGCGTCACCCTTGGCGATCTTCAGGGCCAGCCTGCCACTGGTGAAGGTCCATCCCTTCTCACCCTCCTCAATCTTCACCGGGGGATCAGTCCGGTTCAGTGTGAATTGGGGGTCATGGCTGTGATCCTGCCTGTAGTTGATGATCCGGGTGGTGATGATGTCCGGACGAGGAGAGGTGACTTCGATGGTGAGCAGTCCTCCGTCCAGGGTCATGCCCGGGTTCCTGATCACCTGGAAGGGGGCGTAGAGAGTCAGTCTCTTCTCTTCGACGTCCGCGCTGTAGATGTTGGCCGCATATTTGACGTCAAAACCGTCGCGCACAAGCCATTCTCCGTTGAGGAACTTCATGTTTTCCTATCTTTCCTTGTTATTGTCGATCACTACGTCCTCGGCCGGTGACAGAAATTCTGCAGGGCCGAATCTCACTCCACATCAATCCGGATGCCCAGAGGCAGGCCGGTGGCCGTGGTCCCAACGGGATCCTTGAGACCCTGAACCAACAGTCCCCGGTCCGTCAGCTCATAGCTGACCGGTCCTGCACCCAACTGACTGACCTGGCGGACGATCCCCTGAAAGACCGACCCCTCCTTGCCTCGTGGAGCAAAGGCCTTGATCAGGGCCCGTCCGTCTGTGGACGGCTTGAGCTGGTAGGCGTAGATAGCGCCTGACGCCGAGGTGAACCGGAAATCCTCAGGAGTGAAGACGGTCTCGGTCTGGTCCGCGAAGGACCCCGCTGCCGGGTGGGTGGGCCCCTCCTGAGCGGCCCACCAGGGGCGGGACCCGTAAATCCCCTCCCCGTTCACATCCATCCAACGACCGATGGATTCCAACATCTCCTCCTCCTCGGGGTCAATGGACCCGTCGGCGCAAGGACCCACGTTGAGCATGAGATTGCCGTTCTTGCTGACCGCGTCGAGGAGGGCAGCCAGGATTTCAGCCACCGACTTGTGCTCCAGGGTGGTTGTGTGGCACCAGGAGTTGCGGGCAATGGCAGTGTCAGTCTGCCAGACGAAGGGAGTGGGGTTGGCGAAGCCGCCGCGCTCCACGTCCACGATGCCCGAACCCCAGGCCATGCCATCCATCTTGTAACAGATGGCGGTCGGGATCCCCCACTCGACGGACCGGTCGTAGTAGTAAGCAGCCAGGCGCTGCAAATAAGGCTTGAAGGCCTCGTGCTGAACCCACCAGTCGAAGTAGAGGAGTTCGGGCCGATAGGCGTCGATCACCTCGCAAACCCGCAGGAGCCAGTCATCCAGGTACTCCTTGGTGGGATAGGGCTTGCTGAAGAGGTCCTGGTTGTCGGGCTCGGGCATGGCAGGCCAGTAGAAGTCGCCCCTCTTCATGGGCTGATGCACATCGCTGTCGAACTCCTGCCCGTGACCCATGAACCACCAGTGCTCAGCCCGGTGGTCGGACAGGGCGAAGTGAAGGCCCTCATCCAGAGTGGCCCGCCGCAGCTCACCGATCAGGTCGCGGTGGGGCCCTTTGTCGAAGGCATTCCATTCCGACAGGTCACTGCGGTACATCTGGAATCCGTCGTGGTGCTCGGCCACAGGCATGTAGTAGCGGGCGCCGGCCCGACGGAAGAGGTCCAGCCACTGGTCGGGGTCGAAACGCTCCGCCTTGAACATGGGGATGAAGTCCTTGTAGCCGAACTCCTTCTGGGGTCCGTAGGTCTTCACGTGGTGGTCGAACTCCGGGTACCCCTTGATGTACATGTTGCGCGAGTACCACTCGTTACGGTAAGCGGGCACGCTGTACAGGCCCCAGTGGGTGAAGATGCCAAACTTGGCATCGGCGAACCAGGTGGGGAGCTCCATGGCGCACAGGGAGGCCCAATCGGCCTTGAAGGCACCCCGGCTGATCTCGGCATCCACCCGCGAAAGGTCATCGGCCCCGACCACGTCTTCACGCAGGGGACGAGGCTCCTGTTCACTTTTCGTCATCGAATGTGGTCCTTTCCCAGTCGAAGCCGACGGCTTGAAGCCAGGTCCGGGCCACCAGCATATGCCCCTCGATCCCGGGGTGGCAACGGTCCATGCTGAGTATGTAGCTGCTCTGTTTCTCGAGGAAGTGGTCCATGGCAGCCTGGACGTCCACGTAGATGGCCTTATGTCGGTCCGCCACCTTCCTGGCTACTTCGGCATAACGGTCGACCATGGCCCTCATCGGATCATCCTTGTTTGGCTCCATCATGAAAGGACTCATAACAATCAGACCCTTGACCCGGGGCTCGGTTCTGCCCAACAGATCTTCGTAAGTGTGTTCGAATTCATCCAGGGAGACCAGGTCCGCCTGGCGGAAGGGACCGTCGAAGTGACGCCAGACGTCGTTGATCCCTATCATGACCGAGACGTAGTCGGGCTTCATGTCGAGCACATCCCTGTCCCACCGGGCTGCCATCAACTTGATGTCGTCCCCGCTGACTCCCTCGTTCATGATCATGAGCTCCCGGTCAGGGTAGACGGCGGTAAGAAGGGCGTGAACCAGGTTGACATAGCCATCACCGAAGGAGCCCCAGCCGGCGGGAATGGCCTTGTAATCACGGTTGACGTCAGTGACCGAGTCTCCGCAGAAGACAATTCTTGAATTCTTTTCAAATGGGAGCATGCAGCTCTCGCACCTCGTTTTCCTTCTCTGTTTTCTATCATTCGCGGCACGGCCCCTGATTGGAACAAAGGCCACATTCATAACCGGTAACCGGTAACCGGAAACACATCCACCGTGTCACCGACATGGCAAGGGGAGCGCGACGGAGGGTGGTTGACCACCCGCCCGGCTAACGCTCCCCCACCGGTACATGCCTGACGATGGGCAGGGTCACCAGAGCTCCCCCGCCTTACCGTCCGGTGCGGAATCAGTTGCCTTCCGCCTTCTCGCGGTTGGCGAACTGCTTCTTGATGTTGACACGGGCCGTGTTCTGATCCTTGGCGTTCTTCATGTCCACATCCAGGACCTGCTTGAAGCCCAGTCCGTCGACCTTGGAACGCATCTCGTCCATCAGGCTGTTGAACTCGTTGTCGTCCTTGGCAAAGACTGCCTTCCAGGAGGTGTTGACGATTTCGGTCTTCACCTGACCACGAAGGGTGGAGATCTGGGAGGACTCATCGGGCTGGATGAAGCTGGAGCCAGGGGCGATCATGAGCTTGTTCGCCTTCTCCAGGTACTGCATGGAGGTCTTGGCCCCATCCATGTGCTCGGACCAATCCTTGTCCAGGGCGGAGTTGCTGAACTGGTCGATGGTGGACTGCCACATGCTGGAGTCATAGGGCTCCTTGGTGTCGGGATCGATATCAGTGGCCAGCTCGGTGGTGAAGTTCAGGGCCGATACACCGTCGGAGTAAGAACCGCCACCGAACTGGGCGGGGACCTTGGAGGACTTGTTGCTCTGGAGCTTCTTGCCGAAGTCGGTCAGCTCGGGCTTGCCGTCCTTGATGTCGAAGTTCATGCCCTTGACACTGCCGGCCATGGCATAGACGCCTTCCTTGGAGTAGAGCCAGTCGATGAAGTTGACCAGGCGTTGCTTGTTCTTGGCCTTGGATCCGACGGCGATGATGGCTGCCCCGCCATTGGGGGTGGCTCCGTAGGAGAAGATCTTCATGTCACCCATGGGGGCCAGCATGTAGCCTTTGCCCTGGGCCTTGTTTTCCGTGGTGTTGTAAGCAGCGGGCCCCAGATAGCTCCAGAAGGAGAAGAGAATCTTGCCCTGCTGGTACTTGGCCGACATGGTGTCGTAGTTCTGGGTAGAAGACTCAGGGTCGACCAGACCCATCTGGTTGGCCTTGTTGAAGAACTGGAGGGCCTTCTCGTACATCCCGCCCTTCTGGGTGACCGACTGGTAGTCGGAGCCGTCGGCCTTGGCCAGGACAAAGCCCATCTCGTCATAACCGAAGTAGGTTGTAGGCTGCTTGGCGTTGTTCATCATGTTGCCGTCCCAATCCTTGAAGAGGGAGAAGGCGTAGACGTTCTTGTCACCGGTCTCGGCCCGGGCCTTGTCCTGCATCTGCTTGAGCACCTGCAGGAAGTCATCCAGGTTGTTGAACTTGGGGTAGCCGAGCTCACGGTAGTAGTCCCAGCGGATGTAGGGGCCGAAAACGGGCTCGTTACCCTCGGAGGGGTCGGTCGGGCTCTTGGTGGAGACGCTCTGCGGCACCCCCCAGACCCCGCTGCTCTGACCCGACAGTTTGTTGAGGGAGTCGGTGGCGGTCTTGTACTTCTTGATGTTCTTGGCATTCTTCAGGTACGGCGTCATGTCCTCGATCAGGTGGGCCTTGATCAACTTGGTCAGTCTGCCATTGCCGGCTCCGGTGATGACCAGATCGCCCAGGTTCCCGGCTGCTGAACGGGTGTCGAAGAGGGTGCTGCCACCACCGGCCACATTGGGCGAGATCATGTTCAATTTAATGTTGAACTTGTCCTTGACCATCTTGGCGAACCAGCCCTTTTGGACGCCCTGGTAGTTGGCGAGGTCGTCGTAGACGTCCACCTTCATCAGGGAGCCGTCGTCCTTCTCATTGGCGGAGTTGCCTCCGCCGCCACCACAGCCGGCCAGGGCCAGCGAGGCTGACAGCACCGCTGCCGTCACCACTGCGAGTTTGCTTTTCTTCATGGTTTCCTTGTTACCTTTCTCTGCCATAGTCTGGTTTTCAGACTCCCTTGGTCGGCTCGGGCCGGTCGTACGACACAGGCCGACCAAGGTGGTCAAGTCTTCATGTGAGGTCCGAATCCCCCGGGAATCCCGACGGGGGCCGGACGCTCATCTTCCTGTTCACTTCTTGTCTTCGAACTGCTTCTTGATGTCCACCCGGGCCGTGTTCTGATCCTTGGCGTCCTTCATGTCCACATCGAGAACCTGCTTGTAGCCCATCCCGTCAACCTTGGAGCGCATCTCATCGAGGAGGGCATTGAACTCGTTGTCATCCTTGGCGAAGGAGGCCTTCCAGGAGGCGTTGACGATCTCGGTCTTCACCTGGCCGCGGAGGGTCTTGATCTGGGAGGACTCATCAGGAGTCACGTAGCTGGAACCTGGGGCCACCATGATCTTGTCGTTCTTCTTCAGATATTCCATGGTGGTCTTGGCCCCGCCCATGTGGGCGGACCAGTCGGTGCTGAGCGGGTCCGTGTTCTTGGCCAGCTGCGAGGGCCACATGCTGGCGTTGTAGGGATAGCCTGTGGAGGGATCCTTGTCCTGGACGATCACAGTCGGGTAGTTCAAGGCCGAGACCCCGTCCTTGTAGGTGCCGCCGCCCCAATCGGCCGGTACATTGGCACCGTTGCCGAAGAGGACCTTCTCGCCGAAATCGGTCAGCTCGGGCTTGCCGTCCTTGACCGTCCAGTTCAGGTTCTTGGGACCAGCGGACCCGCCGGTCTGGGCACCGGAGGCGTAGACCCCCTCAGGCGAGTAGAGCCAGTCGATGAAGTTGACCAGGCGTTGCTTGTTCTTGGCCTTGGAACCCAGAGCGATGAAGGTGCTGCCCCCGTCAGGCGTGGCGCCGTAGGAGAAGATCTTCATATCCTCCAGGGGAGCGATCATGAAGCCCTTGCCCTGGGCCTTGTTGTCCGTGGTGTTGTAGGCTGCCTGCCCCAGCCAGGGCCAGAAGGAGAAGAGAATCTTGCCCTGCTGGTACTTGGCATACATGGTGTCGTAGTTCTGGGTGGTCGACTCGGGGTCGACCAGGCCGGCCTGCGATGCCTTGTTGAAGAACTGGAGGGCCTTCTCATACATTCCGCCCTTTTGGGTGATCGACTGGTAGTCAGAGCCGTCAGCCTTGGCCAGGACGAAGCCCATCTCGTCATAACCGTAGTAGCAGGTGGGCTGCTTGGCGTTGTTCATCATGTTGCCATCCCAGTCCTTGAAGAGGGACATGGCGTAGATGTTCTTGTCGCCGGTATCTGCCCGGGCCTTGTCCTGCATCTGCTTGAGGACATTGACCAGGTCATCCATATCGGCGATCCTGGGATAGCCCACCTCCTTGTAGATGTCCCACCGCACGTAGGGGCCGAAGGTGGGCTCCAGCCCCTCGGAGGGCTCCGTGGGTGGCAGGGAAGTGACCGACCCGGGCACTCCCCAGACCCCGCTGGTCTGCCCGGCCACCTTGTTGAAGGCGTCGGTGGCGGACTTGTACTTCTTGATGTTCTTGGCATTCTTCATGTACGGCGTCATGTCGTCAATTAAATGGGCCTTGACCAACTTGGCCGCCTGCCCGGAACCCGAGCCGGTAATGACGATGTCGCCCAGGTTCCCAGCTGCCGAACGGGTATCGAAGAGGGTATTGCCCCCGCCCGCAACATTGGGGGCCACTATGTTCAGCTTGAGGTTGAACTTGTCCTTGACCATCTTGGCGAACCAGCCCTTCTGGATGCCCTGATAGTTGGCCAGGCCATCGAAGACGTCCACCTGCATGAGCGACCCGTCGTCCTTTTCGTTGGCGGAGTTACCGCCACCACCACAGCCCGCCAAGGCCATGGACACGGTTATGACAGCGGCAGCCACCGCCGTCAGCTTCTTGGCTTGCATGTTTCCCCTTTCCAGACACCGTCCGGCTCCTGGGCCCGTCCTGTCACCTTCGGCAGGTCGGCGGACCGCAGGTCATCGGGAGGGTTCTGACTTCCGCTTACATCCTTGTGGCTTATACGACTGTCTCAACGGCCTGCGAGGCCCTTCTCGGTCCATACGCCCGGCCTCCAGCCCCTGCCCACCGTCGACGACTCCGTGAGCGGTGATGGTCAACCCAGTGGTTGATCTCCTTCGGACCGGCGGGGCCACTGCCGGCCTTGCATCTCTCATCGATTTGTCCTCCTTGATGAATCGACATGAACGCTTCCTGGCCGCCGCGTGGAATCAAGTCCACACGGCGGCGAGGTTGTACCTCCTCTCGATCAGCCCTTGACGGCGCCGAGCATCATGCCCTTGACGAAGTAGCGCTGGAAGAGCGGGTAGATGAAGAGGATGGGCAGGACCACGATGACCGAGACGGTCATCCTGATCGACGACGGGGTCTGCTGGGTGGCCAGGGCCGCCATGTTCAGGGCCCCACCAGCGCTGGCCTTGACTGCACTGGCCAGGGAGCTTGCCTGGTTGATGTACTGATAGAGCAGGTACTGCAGGGAGTAGAGCTTGGAGTCAGTCATGTAGATCAAGGTGTCCTGGAAGGAGTTCCACTGCCCCACGGCCGAGAAGATGGCCACCGTGGCCAGAATCGGCGTGCACATGGGCAGGACGATCTTGAAGAAGACCGTCAATGTGCCGGCGCCGTCCACTTCGGCCGCCTCCTGGAGGGAGGAGGGAATGGACTCGATGTAGGTCTTCACCAGGATGATGTTGAAGGGCTGCACGATGGCCGGCAGGATGTACACCCAGAAGTTGTTGGTCAGGCCCAGGTTCTTCATCGTGATGAACATGGGGATCAGCCCGGCGTTGAAGTACATGGTCACGATGATGAAGCGGTACCAGAACTTGCGGTGCCACATGCCCTGCTGGGTGAAGAGGAAGCCCAGGAAGGCACTGGCCAGTACGGTCAGGGTGGCGCCGATCACGGTACGTCCCAGGGAGACCATGGCCGCTGTGCCCAGACCCTCCAGCTTGAAGACCTCCACATAGTTGCTCCAGTGGACTCCCTTGGGCAGGACGGTAATCTTGCCGGCGGCACTCAGGGTGTTGTCGGAGATGCTGTTGATGATCAGATAGTAGAACGGGTAGACGCAGATGAAGGCGAAGAGGATGAAGAAGGCGATGTTGAAGACATTGAACACCTTCTCGCCCTTGGTCCGCTGCAGGAGGGGAGAAACGCCCTTCGATTCGATTGCCATGCTGTCGCTCATGATTGCTTTCCCCTCACGCTCAGATAATTGACTCGCCACGGGTCCGCTTGGAGGCCCAATTGACCAGGAACAGGAGGACCACGCTGACCAAGGATTTCAGCATGGATATGGCCGTTGCCAGAGAGAGGCTGTTCTGACCCATGCCCACGTTGTAGACGTAGAGGTCAAGCACCTGAATGTGCTTGAGGTTGAAGGCGTTCTGGAAGACGAAGTACTGATCCATCCCGTTGTTGAGGAAGTTGGAGACGCTCAGCATCAGCATGACCAGGTAGGTGGGCATGAGTTGCGGAACCGTGACGTGGATGATCTGCTGGAAGCGGTTGGCACCATCCACCTGGGCGGCTTCGTAGAGTTCGGGGTCGATGCCGGATATGCCAGCCAGGTAGAGGATGGACCCCCATCCCAGACCCTTCCACAGGCTCCACAGGAGCATCTTGAAGTAGGTCCCGCTGTCGGAATCCAGGAAGTGGATGGGCTGTGAAATCAGGTGGATGTTCTGCAGGAGCTGGTTGACCATGCCGGTGGAGGAGAACATGGCGAATGCCACGGCGTAGACCAGGACCCAGCTGATGAAGTTGGGCAGGGTGGTCAGTGTCTGGATGACGTTCTTGAAGTGTTTATTGCGAATCTCATTGAGGCCGATGGCGAAGAACAGCGGGAAGAACGAGGTCAGAATGCCCAGGCCGCTCATCACGAAAGTATTGACCAGGACCTGACCGACCGTATGCAGCTGGGCAGGGTTCTGGACAATCATCTTGAACCACTGGAAGCCGACGAACTGGCTCTCCGACAGTGGGATGGGGGGCTGGTAGTCATAGAAGGCATATACCCAGCCGAGCAGGGGATAGTAACTGAATAGGATGACCAGTATCAGAAAGGGGATGGTCAAGAGGAAGAGGTTGATGCTATGTTTCTTCCTACCGCTTATGCCCCCTTGGCGTTTAGTCTTACCCCGCCGGGTGACCTTCAACGGAATGTCGCCAGTTGACATCCTGCCCTCCTGTCTTTTCCCATAAGCCCGCTCCCTTGCGTTGCCAGCCATGCGCCGTATGTATCCGCTACATCTCGGCGCCGCGTAGATCGTAGTCGGCTTATTTATATGTTTGTAAATAGATTAGTACACCGATTTTACTAAGCTGTCAAGCCGCATTCCCCCGCCAGGCATGTCACCACGTGAGGCAGGACCAGACCGTCGGCACTCCAATCCGACAGATTGGCCAGACTGGGTCAGGACCGGGCACTTTCCCGACAAGCCCGTCCGGCAAACGGTCCTGCAGCCGACGGGGCAGAGGACAGCACGACACGGGGGTTGCCGGACCCACTTTTCTGTCCGCGTCACCGCACCTGCCGGGAGGACCGGCAGGTAGAGTCGAAGAGGAAAGGCGGATCATGCACTTCAACCTCGAAAGCCCCTTCTGGCAGTTCGTGAACACCCTGCTCAGATTCACAGCCTTGAACCTGCTCTTCGTCGTCACCTGCATACCCCTGGTCACGATAGGTCCCGCCCGCAGCGCCCTCTACGGTACGGTCTTCGCCTATGACGACCATGAGGACATCCCCCTCTGCAGACAGTACCTGCAACGTTTCATCCGGGAGTTCAAACAATCCATCGTCGCTTTCATCATCCACGTGGCGCTGGGGGCCATCATCATTTACTCACTGGCCTTTTGGTTGAACATGAAGGGGGCGGCGACCTACCCGGCCCTCATCATCCTGATTATCGGGACCGTCCTACTGGTTCTCTCATACGAGTTCTTCTACCCCTTGCAATCCCGCTATACCAATACGGTCTGGGGTTTCTTCAAGCTTTCCGTGGGGGTTCCCATGGGGATTCCCCTCTACGCCATCTGCCTTCTGGCCATCGACGTGGCCTTCGCCTTCCTCATCTACTCCGTGCCCTTCCTGCGGGTCCTGGTCATCATCTTCGGCTTCTCCTGGCTGGCATATGCCAAGTCGCTGATCTATCTACGGGCCTTCGACCGCTTCGAACGCGGAACCAAGGGAGACACCAAGACTACCTACAAGAACGGTTCCCTGTGAGGTCGTATGGAAGTAGGCGTATGGCTGGCATCCCTTTCACGCGAAATAGGCACAGGGCAAGACCCGAGATGGACAACGGTTGTGTCTTCCTCGCAAGGGTCTGATGAAGACCGACCTGCTGTGGACCAGGCTTGCTACAGTTTGGAACGGTTCGTGTTTCAACATAACAGGACGGTCTTTGGCAAATGGGATTCATACACTGGCTCATCAACCTACTCAAGGATCCGCGCAGCGCCATCGCGGGGTGGATTGCCATGGGACTGGTGCCCACATATGCATTCATCTTCCTGATCATCTTCATCGAGACGGGCGTGGTCTTCATGCCCTTTCTGCCCGGTGACTCCCTCCTATTCGCTGCCGGCGTCTTCGCACACGACCCCACCAGCGGGATGACATTGGACATCCTCCTGCCGGTCGTCTGGCTGGCCCCGATCATCGGCGACCAGAGCAACTACTTCATAGGGCACTTTTTCGGACGGGCCATCATCAGGTCAGGCAGGGTGAAGGCCCTGACCCCGGAACGACTGGCCAAAACAGAGGGAATGATAGACAAGTGGGGGCCCTTGGCCGTATTCCTGGGACGTTTCTTCCCCTTCATCAGGACCTTCATGCCCTTCATCTCGGGAATCTCGGGAATGAAGTGGAGCCGGTTCACTCCCTTCAGTGTCCTGGGGGGCCTGGTCTGGTCCACCCTCTTCACCCTCCTGGGTTACTTCTTCGGCGGCATCCCGGCCGTCCAGGAGCATTTCGAACTGGTCATCATCCTCATTCTGCTCATATCCGTCATGCCGACCATCATCGGGCTGATCAAGGCCAGGGTAGGCAAGGGCAAAAAGGCCGAATCGAAGCAGATGGCCGGTGACCGGGACGAGCTCCAGGAAATCAAGCAGGACGGGAACCTCAGCGACTGAACATGACAACCATCCGGCAGCCGCGGAAACCGCGCCATTGGTTTGTAACACGGAGCCATGGCACAGACCGTCCGGATTGCGTTTGTGCCCACCGTGCGATACAGTACAGTCTGTTGTTCGGCTACGGTCGGGCAACGAATGGGGCTGTAGCTCAGTTGGTAGAGCGCTTCGTTCGCATCGAAGAGGTCGGGGTTTCGACTACCCTCAGCTCCACTTTTCGCCAGTGATTCCGGGCATGCATGCCTGGCCCGTCAGCTGGTTCAGCCTCCGCTATTTATTCTAATGATTGAACTATAATATCTGTATGAGATTCTGCCACGGTTGGCGGGCTTACTGAGACGGCACAGTACGGTTGTGCCGTGCAGCTGCATACTCAGCGCAGCACACAGGAAACATCTGGCAGGCCCTGCCCTGCAGGCAGAGCCTGCCCAGTTACGGAACGGGGGATTGAATTGACAATGAAGCGATTCAGATTATTTATCACGAAGACAGGCAAGACGAGAACGAACGGTTGGGGTCCGGCCCTGACCGCGGCCACGACAGCCCTGACCGCCATGGGGCTGGTCCTGGCACCTGCGGCGAGCGCAGACACCCAAACCCGATCTGGAGCCGACCCAGAGACTGCCGCTGCCTCGACTACCATCCTGCCGAAGACCGGGCAGACGCCCTCTCTCCAGTTCGCCAAGGAGATGGGCAGGGGATGGAACCTGGGCAATTCCTTCGATGCGGTGGACACCAACTGGTCCTCCCCCGATCAGGGCGAACAGGCCTGGGGGAATCCCAAGGTGACCCCCGACCTGCTCAAGGCCGTCAAGGACAAGGGCTACACCAGCATTCGGATTCCAATGACCGTCTACCGGCGATACCAGGATCTGGGCTCGACCAACAAGGACGGCTACCGTTACCTGATCAATCAGGATTGGCTCAATCGGTATCGCCAGGTGGTCGACCAGGCGACCGGACTGGGGATGCACGTTCTGGTCAACATCCATCATGACTCCTGGATCTGGCTGAAGCAGTGGAATGGTCAGGTCGGGGCCAAGGAGGAGGTCATGTTCTCGGATTTCTGGAAACAGCTGGCCAGAACCTTCGCCGACGAGTCGGACAAGGTGGCCTTCGAAACCATCAACGAACCCCAGTTCAACACCTGGGACTACCCGTCCGCCCAGGAGAAGTTGGACAGATTGAACACGGAAGCACGCTCCATCATCCGCTCCGTGCCCGGCAACGAGCACCGCATGATCGTCATGCCCACCCCTTCCACCACCCCTTCTGACGAGTACACCAGGCATCTGGCCTCCCTGATCAAGGGCTTCAACGACCCGTACCTCGCTGCCACGGTCCACTACTACAGTGAGTGGCTCTACAGCGCCAACCTTGGGATCACCGGCTTCGACGAGAGGATCGGCACCGACAACCAGGGCCGCCCGACCACGGCCAGAACCTCGGCCGCCGCCACCTTCAAGACCATCCAGGACAACCTGACCAGTCAGGGCATCGGGACAGTGATTGGCGAGTACGGCCTCCTGGGTTATGACACTGGCAGCGACGTGCTCCAGGAGGGAGAGGAACTCAAGTACTACGACTATATGAACCAGATGGCCCGCCAAGACGGAATTGGGCTCATGCTCTGGGACAACGGCTCCATGATTTCACGTCAGGCCCCATATGGGTGGAAGAGCCCTCGGATCGGCTCCGAACTCCAGGCAGCCATGAGTGCCACCTCCTCCTATGCCACAGGCTCCGACACTATTTATCTTGCTTCCAAGGCTCAATCGGGACTGACCATTCCCCTGGCCCTGAACGGGAACTCCTTCAACTCGATCAAGGGTCTCAAGGCCGGTTCCGACTACACCTACGACGCCTCCTCCCAGACGGTGACCCTGACCGCCTCCTACCTGAACTGGATTCTGTCTGCCCCTAAGGCACCGGCCTACGGTCAGCTGGCCGATCTGACCCTCACATTCACCGCCGGCGCCGACTGGCATGAGTATCTGGTTCGTGCCGGGCAGGCCACCTCCTCGCCCGCCGTTGGACAGCGCAGCGGAATCACAATTCCCATGAACTATGAGGGAAACGCCGTCCGCAGGGTTTCCGCCAAGGAATACGGGCGAGCCGTCGGCCCCAACTCGTCCTGGTGGTCCTATCTGCAGGCCGGTTCCGCCTTCTCCAGTGACAGGAGGGCCGGCACCTTCACCCTGAACGGGAATTTCTTCTCCGACCCCAGCGTGGCTGATGGAACAGTAGAAGTGACCATCGAGTTCTTCAACGGGTCCTCGATCGTGGTCCCAATGACCATTTCATCTGGATCCGTGCAGGCAGGGGCATCGCGCCCGGCCGACCAGTAAGCACAAGGGCGGTATGTGGCAGCGTCCGGCCCCGGACCGATACAAAGTCGGTTCGGGGCCGGACCTTTCTGCTTGTGCCTGTATTAGCCCCGGGGATGGGCAAGAAGGCCGGAACGGGCCACCTGCCCCAACCAAGCCAAGGAGGGCTTGGGGTGACGCTCGAAAGTCTCGCGGTCCACGGAGACTAGACCGAAGGTGGGTTTGTAGGACCCCCACTCGTAGTTGTCCAGGAGGGACCAGTGGAGGTAGCCCTCCACATGCACGCCTTCCTCCATGGCCTGACGAAGACCGACCAGGGCGTCGAAGGTGTAGTCGATCCTCCGTCTGTCATCGGCTGTGGCGATTCCATTCTCGGTGACCACGATGGGGGTGTGCTCGGCGGTCTGCCAGGTGTGGCGCACGGCCTCGCCCAGGGCGGCAGGGTAATACTCCCAGCCGGTCAGGGTCTTCTCCACATCCTCCGGGACCGGTCGGGGGCCATCGTGGCCGATGAAGGTGCGCAGGTAGGCCTGCACCCCTATGAAGTCGTCACCTCGTGCAGCCTGGGTGAAAAAGTCCTCACGAGGGTAGCGATACTCCTCCATGTCTTGCTCACAGCCCGGCAAGGCCTGGAAATCCTGGCAGGCAATGGTCCAACCGGACTTGATTCCCGGTCGGCGGGAAAGGACTGCACGAGCCTTCCTGTGGGCCTTGACCAAGGATTCGGAGATGACCGGGTCAGGGGTGGGCAGGGATGCGGCAGCCATGTCGCTGCCCTCCCGCCCCCCTTGGGTCAGAGCCACCATATTTGGCTCGTTGATCGTGCAGACCCAGGTGACACCTTCCAGAATGGGGATGAGGTGCTCCACGTACCGGCCGAAGAGGTCTGCGGAGGCAGGATCGCGCCAGCCCCCTCGCCTGGCCAACCAGCGGGGCAGGGTCATGTGGTTCAGGGTGACCATGGGGGTCACTCCGGCCTGGAGGCAGGCGTCAATCATGGCTCGGTAGTGCAGGAGCTGGGCCTGGGAGAAGAACCCCTCCTCAGGCTCCACCCTGGCCCACTCCACTGAGAAGCGGTAGGTGTTCAACCCGCTGTCGGCCAGGAGGGATATGTCTTCCCTATAACGGTTGTAGCTGTCGTCGGCGTCTCCCGAGGGCTCGCTGAGGTCGCTGTCCGGCCGGTGCTCACGCTCCCACCAGTCCGCGTTGACATTGTTGCCCTCTATCTGGTGGGCAGCCGTGGCCGCTCCCCAGAGGAAGTCCTTTGGAAAGATGTATGTAGGCTTTGGCATGAGAATGTACCTTCCTTATTGGATTTGGTGGGCGGCCCCTGCCGGAACCCACGTTGAACCGGTCTGTTTGCACCTTCCCGGCGGGGGTGCCAGCCCTCCCCTGGTCATGTCGCGCGAACTTGTACTCGGAATGTAACGCAGCCGCTTTGAAACTTCCAGCACTCTCAGACAGCTGGCTGCCCGGCTATCTTCCTTGCCGACACGGGCTGGCGGACATTTGTAAGCATGGGCGTCGGCACTTACTGTACAGTCTGTCCGTCGACTGTGAGGAATATGTCGATATGGGCGGCATCGGCCAACTGGCTCTGGGTCACTTCCAATCCGCCCTTGCGGTAAGGCAGATCCAGAATCCGGCCCTCAAGCCTGCGTCCATCAGCCTCAACCCTCAAGCGATCCGAACCTGTACCCTCTGAACCGGTGTCTCCTGGTCCAGCGACCGGCCCACCAGCCACATGGTAGCGGATGGTACGCAGCTGGCCGAATATGGTCATGGTCACCTCCAGTCCGTCATCTTCCTGGGACAGGACCGGGTCGAAGACAACCCGCCCATCGCGCAACTGGAGGCCGAAGAGGTGCTGGACCACCTGTCGGCAGTAGATGCCCGGACCGGAGGAATAAATCCTCCACCCCCCTCTCACGCCTATGGGGTCCTTGGACCCCTCTTTGAGTCTCGACCATTGGGAGGCTGCCGTGTACCTGTCGGGGAAGTCGGCGTCCGACGAGGCGAAGTAGCAGTTGCGTTGCCTGGGCTCGCTGGTGGTCAGACGGCGGAATTGGCCCACCGGACTGATTCTTAGGAGCTCCTGGCCCAGGCGGGTCCTGCCCAGCAGGCCCAGGGCCTCCGTGTAACGCACATGGGCGTGCGTATACATCAGACCAATCTCCCGGCCCACGTTGGCGGCTTGCTCGGCTCTCTTGAAGACCCTGGTCACCCCATCATGGAAGGAGGCCGGGCGGTCCATGAGCCTCACTCCGTCCGGATAATGGAGATTGCCTTCGATGATTCTCTCGTGGTCCACCTCCTGATCGGGTGTGAGCAGACCGGCAATGATGGAGCGGGTCATGGGAATCAACCTGTACCGTATGCCGGTCCTGGTATCCGAGGGGTGTATGACCGGGAGGGGTTGTCCATCAACGAAGTTGACGTATCCGGCCAGGACCCCTTGGAAGATAAAGTTATCGGCGAAGTCAGCCTTGATTCTGCCAGCCTCACCCGCAAAGCGGGAGGCCAGGTCGGTGCGGCCGGCGGCCTCAAGGAGCGGTTGCAATCCGCAACAGGCCTGGTAGAGGAGGGCGATGGTCCATGTGGAGGCCATCTGGCTTTTCATGGACTCCTGGGCCGGCTGAAGGGTATCGTCCCAGTCCCCCTCGCCATAACAGAAGAGGTCGGTGTCCGGGACCCTATGCGACTGGATATAGTCCAGCGTCCGAGCCAGATGGTCGGCCACCGTAGGCAGGTCGGATGAGGGGCTACCGTGTGTGACCGGGCTTTTAGCTTCGACCGGTCCAACTGATGCGGAGGGGCGAAGAGCATCATCTCGCCAAAAAGCCACGGGCTCATCCAAGAGGTCCGGCCTACCGCCCGCCTCGATGTACTCAGCCAGCGCCAGCAGGGGCCAGACTGGGATGTCCCCATGGGAATCGTGCTGGTAGAGGTCCGCATACTGGTCGAACATGAACCACTGCGGCAGGGAGCCATCGGGGTTCTGGTGGGCGAAGACCTTGAGAAGGATGGTCCGTGCCAGGTCGGTATGACCGAAGGTCAGGGCCAGTTCCAGGGGCCCCTGGCAGACGTCACGTGTACCCCAGGCGGCGCCCCCGTACTGTTCCAGCCCATGGGGTGACAGAAAATGAACCAGGGCGTTCTGCACCAGCCAGGGCAGGAGGTCATTGAATTCAGCGAATCTTCCCTCTCCTGCCACATGCAGACCCTGCATAAAGGATGTCATAGCCAGGTAATGGGCGTGGAGGAGCTCCCGCTCGGAGGCGGCGGAAGCCGCAGCGGGTGAGCTCTCCTCGATTGCGCCGCCATCCATGGATCCGGCGATGGTGACGGACAGGGTATGGCCCCCGTTCGACAGGAAGGTGACCATGGCCGGATCGGTAGTGTGCACCCCTGCGCCTGGATCGAAGAGGGGGCCGTCGTCCCCGGCCCTTGCGTCGGGCGATGAGATGACATATTTCAGACTCGGGCAACGTTCAGCTGCCGGGCTGCCCGATGCAGGGGTAAAGGAAACGGACCCTCCTATCCCCCGGGCGGGCTCGGCAGGAGCGAACTTCCGGAGCCAGGCGGACGGATCTTCCAGGCTGATAGTCAACAGGGCCCGAATCGGACCATCGGCCTCCAGATGAATATCGATGGCGGCCCTGTCCAGGTGGGCGATGGTGGACACCGTCAGGGTCCGATCACCCAGACGATAGACCCAGCGGGATCCACCCAGATCCATGATGTAGGCCGAGGGAAGGCCCAGGAGACACCAGGTCCCGTCCACCCGGACCAGGATACGGACCCCCCGCGAGCGCAGGAGGCCCAAACCGGTCTTCTGGACTGAAATCAGCTGGTTCATGTTGGTGTTGCCCAGGACCACCTGGGATGCGAAGACACCCCCGGCATAGGTGGTGGCTGCCATGGTGGGCTGCGACGGGTCGGTATCCGGGTTGCCGGACAGGAGAATCTGTCCGTGGGAGCGAGCCACCTCCAGTTCCTTGCGTGTGCTTACCACATGGCAGGCATCATTTCCGAAGTAAGAAAGCAGATGGCCTGTCTGGTCCGCCTCTGGCTGGCGGATGGGCCCTCCTCCCAGTTGTCCGAACTCATCCTCAGGCAGGGGGTCGCCATTCAACAGTGCGGAAGAGATCAGGAGTGAGGTTGCTGACTGAGCCTGAGAGGCAACGGGAGAGGCAGGCGAGGTGTCGTGGCAGCCGGTGGACGGACCGTCATCGGCCTCGGTCTTGCCTGCCCGACCCCGACTTTCCTCAGAGGCCTCTGCACAGGCGACGCAGGCCTTGCCCAGGTCACCCCTGTAATCTGACAGTGCCATGTTCCACACCTGCCAGGTGAGGCCTCCCTGGGTCAGCGGCACCCCGGGGGAGAGCAGGCAGGCCATGGCGAACTCATATTGGTCTATGCCCCCCCGGTCCCAGTCGGCATCGGCGAGGGCCGCAGGCTGACCGCCCAGACGGGCACCTAGCCCGTAAAAGTCGTAACCGTCGGTCATGAATGCCCTGCATCCCTGTGAGATTCCCGTAACGTACAAGGGGAGTCGAGGGGCACAACCCATCGTCTGCCGGGCTGACAGGACGCTGCCTAAATTGGGGACGTCCTGCACATGATAGGCGATGTACTGGGAGATGTAGGACTCGGCACCGGCAGCCATGGCCGGCTCCACCAGGGCCAGATCCTGGGCGGAAACCAGGTCCCACAGATCGTCAGGCAAGGCGGCATCATCCCATTCCCGCCTCTCGCTATCGGCAGTCGAGCCACCCTGGTCGATCGTGACCGATACCTCCCAGGTCCAGGACGCCCCTCTGCCAGACCCGCCGCTTTCGCCGCCAGATGGAAGAGCCCGGGAAAGTGCAGGAGATATGGCGCTTGGAACAAGTCGAACTCGCCAGCGGACGCCCAGGTCCCTCCCCTCCCAGACGGGGCTGTCGGCTACCGGATCGAAAGAGGCCTGGGAACCTGATCCGGTCAGTCGGATGGAGTCGATCCGCCCCTCCCGATGGCGGCGCAGCCAGAGACCAGCCAGGGGACAGTCATGGATGCCGGGCCTGAACTGGTTGATCTGGATGCCTCCTGCATCAATCAGTGTCAGGTCCCCGTTGAAGTTGAACGAAGCCGAGAAGTCCCCCCTCTCGACGGTCATGCCTTTGGGCTGTCGCATCCTGCCCCCGTCTCCCTCGCCGTCACCTGCATCCTGATCGGGAGACTTGCTGCGTGGAGTGTCTGTGTTCATCTTCTCCGCTTTCGTTGCTAATAGGCTTGTTCCTGCTGAAATTCACCGTTTGTCTTGCGCAGAAGCCCAGAAGTCGTCCAGGAGGGCCGCCGTCTCCTCAGGCCTGTCGATGTTGGGGCAGTGACCCGCATCCGCAATCACCTCATAGCGGGCACCCAGCAGGCGGGCCATCCGGGCCTGCCAGTCCTGGGGCCAGGAGAAATCGTCGTGCTCGCCATGGAAAACCATCATGGGCAGGCCGGTGGCAGCCAGCTGTTCGGTCCTGTCATGCAGATCGGCCAGCTGGTCTATGGCTCCGATGAGCTGGTCTCGGCTGGTCCGCTCTGCCCGAAGGCGCTGGAATCTGTCTTGCGGATTCAGCTCCTCGTCCGGCAGGCTGGCCCTGTCCGGATTGTCCAGCCTCCACAGGTCCCCGCCAGGGTGGTCCAGGAGTCGCTGGCGCAGGTCCGCCTTCCGGCCCGGCCAACCGTGGGGGCCGGACGACATGAGGGTGAGGCTGGCAAAGAGGTCAGGGTCGGCCAGGAGGGCCGCCTGGGCAACCACCCCGCCGAAGCTGTGGCCCAGAAGGTGGACCCGTTTGGCCCCGGTGTGCTCGATCAGGATACGGGCCACATCCAGGGCATCACCGGCCGTGGACCGCCTGTCGTAGGCCATCCTCCCTTCAGGGGCCACCGAATCTGCCTGCCCCCTCTGCGAGTAGGACCAGACATCCCAACCATCCTCTCCCAGGATGGAGCTGATCTGGTAGAAGTCCTCCTTGGAACCGGTGAAACCGGGAATCATCATGGCCACTCCCCGCTTTCCCCTTACCCCCTTGGGGGCATGGAGGGCGGTAAGGTCACCCACGGGGGCATGTATGACCATGGCCTCGATGTTCTCCGGCAGGGGTAGATCCCCAAAGGGCACACCCCTGTCCACGGCATGGTGGGATATCATTGTTTCTCCTATAGATTTCCGCCTTCAGGCCTGCGTGCGCAGGCTGGGGATGGCGTCGAGCAGCTTGATCGTGTAGTCGTTCTCAGGATGCTGAAGGACCTGGGCCGTCTGTCCCCGCTCCACCACGGTGCCCTTGTTGAGGACCATGATCGAATCGGTGATCAGTCGGGCCGACAAGAGATCGTGGGTAATGTAGAGCATGCTCACATTCAACCGGACCCTCAAGTCGTCAAGGAGGGCCAGAATTCCGGCTCTCAGGGTCATGTCCAGCATGGAGACCGGTTCATCGGCCACCAGGACGTGGGGATTGCTGGCCAGCGCCCGGGCTATGACCACCCTCTGACGCTGTCCTCCCGACAACTGGTGGGGGAGTTTGGCGGCATACTGTTCCACAGGGGTCAGACCCACCGTGTCCAGGAGTTCCAACATCCGCCTGCGGGCATCGTCCCCCCTCAGGTCCGTGTAATTGAGGATGGGCCTGGTCAGCGTGTACTCCACCGTGTGGAGGGGGTTGAGTGCCGAATAGGGATCCTGGAAGATCATCTGGATGTCGGAACGCAGTGACCTCAGATCCTTGCGCCGCTTCATCTGATCCACACGCCTGCCACCCAGGGTGATGTTGCCTGAGGTGGGCCTTTCCACACCGGTGAGCATTTTGGCTATCGTGGACTTGCCGGATCCGGATGCCCCCACCAGGGCCAAGGACTGACCCGGGGAGAGGGTGAAGGAGACATTGTTGACGGCGGTCACTGAATCCTCACCCCGCTTGCGGGCGGGATAGATTTTGGAGACGCCGGTCACCGTGACCGTCATGTCTTCCTCATCGTCGGCCTGCGAAGGGGTTCCGCCAACCGAGCCGGAGGCGGCGGCCTCATCGCGCGGCTTCAAGCCGGGCACTGAAACGTGTTCGGCTCTGGGGTCGCCATAATGGCTGAGAAGCATCTTGGTGTAGTCGTCCTGGGGATCGGTCAGGATCCGCTCGCTGGGGGCATCCTCCACGATCCGCCCGTTGTGCATGACCAGGACCCTCTGGGTGGACTCGAGGACCACACCGAGGTCGTGGCTGATCAGAATGGCGGTGAAGCCCTCCTGTTTCTGCAGCTCTCGGATGGTCCCCATCACCTCATGTTGGACCAGGACGTCCAGAGCGGTGGTCGGCTCGTCGAAGACCATGAGCTTGGGCTCCAAGGCCAGTGCCAGGGATATGGAGACCCTCTGCCTCATGCCGCCCGACAGTTCGCCCGGGTAGGCGTTGAGAACGGAGTCCTGCAGACCTACCTTCTCTACCAGCTGCCTGGAATGGGCCTCGTAATCCTTCTTCTCCACGTTCCCGTGGGCCTTGTAGATGTCCACGAAGTGCTTGCGGACGGTCCGCACCGGGTTCAAGGCGTTCATACCCGACTGGAGGACCATGGCGAATCCGCCGCACCGCTGCCTACGAAGCTCCTCCTGGCTGAGGGTGGTAATGTCCTTGCCCGCGAAGAGCACACGCCCCTTGCTGATCCGGGCCGGCGGCTTGGAGAGTCGCGTGACGGCGAAGCCCAGGGTGGACTTGCCCGACCCCGACTCCCCGACCAGGCCCACGAATTCACCCTGATCCAGTGAAAAACTCACGTCCTCGACTGCCTTGACCGGTTCCTGATCGGGGCTGTCATATTCGACGGACAGGTTCTCGACACGTAGCAGTTCCATCATGCCTTCCCTTCACGCAGACGGGGGTTGCTCAGGCGGTCCACACCGAAGTTGATGAAGGTCATGGAGACCGCCAGGAGGGCGACCATGAGACCGGGCGCCAGCAGGAGTGCCCACTGGCCGGTCAGGATAACATTGTTGTTCTGGGCCCAGTAGAGCATGGTGCCCCAGCTGACTGTGGTCGAGTCGCCCAGGCCCAGGAATTCCAGGCCTGCTTCCGACAAGGCGCCGGAGGTGGCCGCACCGAAGAAGTTGTTGATGATCAGAGAGAGCATGTTGGGGAAGATCTCATGGAAGATGATCCGCCAAGAGCTGTCCCCGCTGAAGGCCGCTGCAGTGACGAAATCCCTGGAACGCAGGGACTGGGTCTGCGAGCGCAGAACCCGGGATCCCCAGGCCCACCCGGTCAGGACGATGACCAGTATGATTACGCTCATGCCTCCGTTCTGGAGGTAGGCAGCGATGATGATCATCAGAGGGAGGGATGGGATGACCAGGAATAGGTTGACGATGAAACCGACGAACTCCCCGGCGAAGGAACGGATGTAGCCCCAGCTCAGGCCCACCAACACGGCTATGCAGGTGGATAGGAGGCCGGAGACCATGGCCACCATGACGGAGACTCTTCCGCCCCACAGGAGCTGGGAGAGGACGTCCTGCCCGTTGCTGGTGGTGCCAAGCCAGTGCTGGGCGCTGGGTCCTATACTGGCCTCGAAATCACCCGCCTTGGGATCATAGGGGCTGAGCCAAGGGGCGAAGAGGGCCGAAAGGACAATCAAGGCCAATAGGATCAGGCCGAACCTGGCCTTGGGCACCTCCCAGACCGTCCTGAACCCCTTGCCTATCACCTCCAGGGCCCTGAGGACAGGGTTCTGGCCTCTGGCTGTACGGACCTGCGGCCCTTGAGGGTCATTCCCGTCCCCTTGTGCGGAAGTCTGCATCCCTGTGCTGACGATGCTGTTCGTCATCGCCCTCACCTCCTCGTCCTCGGGTCAAGGACCCCGTAAAGAATGTCCACGATGAAGTTGGCCACCAGCACGCTGATGGTGATCATCAGGAAGATGGCCTGCATCAGGGGGTAGTCCTGGTTGGTCACGGCCTGGTAGAGGAGGAGGCCGACCCCCGGATAGTTGAAGACCTGCTCGACCAGTAGGGAACCGCCGACCACGCCGCCCAGCACCAGACCGAAGGAGGTCAGGTTGGGAAGGAGGGCGTTCCTGGCCGCGTACTTGAGCATGACCGTCCGCTGACGCAGGCCGTTGGCCTCGGCGAAGGTGACGTAGTCATCACCCAATGTGTTGATCATGGTGTTGCGCATGCCCATCACATAGCTGCCCAGGGAGGTCAGCAGGATGGTCAGTGCCGGCAGTATGGAGTGCTCCACGGCGTCAGATATGAAGTCCATCGAGAAGTTGGGTATCGCGGTGGACGAGTAGGCGCCGGAGGTCGGGAAGATGCCGGCCTTGTAACCGAGGAAGAAGAGGAGCATGAGGGCCAGCCAGAAGGAAGGGAAGGCCGAGAGGAAGGAGCTGGAGATCGTACCAGTCACGTCGACGGCGGTCCCCCGCTTCCAGGCCATGAGAGCCCCGAGTGCAGTCCCGATGATGAAGGAGATAATCGTGACCAGCCCTACCAGTGTCAGGGTCCAAGGAAGGGCCGCTCCCACCAGATCCGATACGTTCTGCGGGAAGTTGCTGTACGAGACGCCGAAGTTCAGGTGGACCACATCCCCCAGATACTGCCAGTACTGGCTGAGCAGGTTGCCCTTGGGCATGCCCAGCTGGGCTTCTATGGAAGCCCTGACCTCAGGAGTGACCGGCCCGTTCTGGGACAATTTGGCTATGGCCGCGTCGGCAGGTGATCCAGGCATCATCCTGGGCAGTATGAAGTTGACGGTTATGGCCGCCCAGAGGGTAACGAAGAATAGACCAATTTTCCCGAAAAAATATCGCACGTGACGACCTTTCATCCGTCAGGGGCGGGGGGCGGCCCGACAGGGAGGCCGGGAGGGGCTGTCCTCCCGTCCACCCTGATGGGCCCGGCCTCTCAGGCCTTCTTGATATGGGTTACCACCATGAGGACCGACTGGGTCCAGGTGCTGGGTGAGGTATAGGGGTCGTCCTCACTGGGCCAGCCGGTGTAGTTCCGTGTGCTGAACAGGCCCCAAAGACCGCCGTAGAAGAGACCGATCACAGGCACGTCGTCGTAGACGATCTGCTGAAGCTGGTCGACTATGGCCTTCTGGGACTTCTCATCGGCCGCCTGCTTGAGCTGGGCCAGGAGTTCATCAGCCTTGGGGTTCTTGTAGCGCTCGAAGTTGGCGTTGGCCGACTGACCCACAGGAACCGCGAACTCACTGTTGAGCAGGCCGTTGTAGTCCTGGAAGACGCTGCCGGTACCTCCGAAGGAGGAGATCAGGAGGTCATAGTCGCCATTGTTCTGCGCCTGTGTGTATGCGGCGGGCTGGGGCTGGGTGAGCTTGACGGCTATACCCAGCTTGGTCAGCTGGCCCTGCATGGTCTGCACGCCGCGCAGCCAGTCAGTGTAGCCGCTGGGCACGGTGATGTTGACCTCGAGCTGCTTGCCGTTGGAGTCCACCAACTGGTCACCCTGCTTCTTGTAACCGGCCTTGGCGAAGTACTCCAGGGACTGGGACTCGTCCTGGGAGACCTTTCCCTTGTTGGGAATGGAATCGTTGACCCACTTGTCGTGGTTGGGCAGGATGAGGCCGGTCTGGGTGGCACCGTCCACGTAACCTTCCTCGGCATCCTTGGCGATCTTGTCACGGTCAAGGGCATAGCTGAGGCCCTTGCGGAAGTTCACGTCGTTGAAGGGGGCCTTGGTCAGGTTCGGGTAAAGGGAGACTGTGCCCCCCGGGGGGAACCAGTAGTGGTTGTGCTGCTTGTCAGCACCCACCCAGGTCTTGTCCACGTTGTTGATGAAGGAGTAGGCCCAGTCATACTTCTTGTTGACCAGGTCCAACTGCTTGTTGGAAGCGGGCAGGACGATGGTGTCGGCCGCGACCTTCTCGGCCTGCCAGTAGTTCTTGTTCTTCGTCAGGGTGTACTGGTTGGGCTTGAAGGTGTCCAACTTGTAGGGGCCCGTCCCGACGGGATTCTCATTGGTCCACTTGAGAGGGTCCTTCACACCCTTCCATATGTGCTCCGGGACGATGTTCTGCTGACTGACGATCGACACTGCAGGCACATCGTTGTCCTTGAAGTGGAAGGTCACCTTGGATCCCGAGGCCTCAAGGGAGGAGATGTGTTGCCAGACCCCCAGGGAGTCCATGGCCGCATCCTTCTTGACCAGGTTGAAAGTGAAGACCACGTCCTGCGCCGAGAAGGGCTTGCCGTCGCTCCACTTGACCCCGTCACGAATCTGGAACTCGACCGTCTTGGGGTCCACGATCTTGTGCTCGCTGGCCAGGAAGGGAGTTGAGGTCCCATCCAGGCTGTTAACCACTTCGAGGGGTTCGTAGATGAAGTTGATGCCTATCCTCTTGCTGGTCGAGAATGGGTTGAAATTACGGGTGAAAGTTGGACTGCCACTGTCACCGCCGAAGAGGATCTGATTGCCTGCGGCAGCCTGCTGCGTTTCCCCGGACTTACTGCCGCACGCCCCCAGTCCCAGGAGGGTGGCCCCCGCAACCAGTGTTGCGAGAATCCTCACCGCCACTGTTTTCCGTCTCATATGTCTCCTTTGTCCGCATTGACATTCACGGGCCAAATCCGTCCTCTGCTATTGGAATCCAGTCGGCACGTGCATGCACGAGTGGGCTCCCGGACCTGCACGGCTTCCTGTGACCGGACCGGATCAACCATCGCGCTTTCTAGTGTATGCGCTTACATTAAAATGTGCAAATCTGCTTTTGTCATGGGAGTTTAGCGTATGCTTTCCTTAGATTACTAGATATAACTACCCATATTACCGAATCAAAGCAAAAATGTTAGCGCTATCAAATCCTGCGATCAACTGCACGCTTCAATGATATGCTGTATGAGATGTATGAAAGAGGGAAAGCGGATGGCAAGGAAACCGACCGTCTACGATGTCGCCCGCGAGGCCGACGTGTCCATAGCCACCGTCTCCAGGGTCCTGCGCACCCCGGAGAGGGTAAGGCCCGAAACCCGACAGACCGTGCTCAAGGCCATAAACCTCCTGGGCTACCTCCCAAGTGGCAGCGCACGGAGTCTGGCCGCCCGGCGAACCAATACCATAGGTCTTTTCCTGCCCAACATCGATCAGCTGGACCAGATCGGTGACTTCGAACTGGTCAGTGAGGATGCCGCCGACATAGTCGTCGACCCACCCCACGCCCAGGAGAATAATTCGGATTCCCTCTACTTCGACGAGGTCTTGAGGGGGTGCGAACTGGAATCCTGGCGGCAGGGCCTCAGCCTCATGGTCAGTATCGGATTGAAGGGGAAAGATGGCGACATTCCCCAACTGATCAACAGTATGTCGGAAAAGGTGGACGGCCTGATTGTCCTGGCAAGGTCCGTGCCTGACAGCGTCCTGGCCTTCCTGCGCAAACGCCTGCCCGTGGTCATGATCGCCAATGCCCCGGTCAACCAGGAAAGCGAATTCGACTTGGTCCGCGTGAGCAACCGCAAGGGCATGTACACCCTGGTCAGGCACCTGTTCGAGAAACACCAGGTGCGGCAGATGGCTTACATGACGGGCATGGATGATTCTCCAGACAATGGCAAACGCTACGAAGGGTTCTGTGAGGGTCTGAAGTCAGAGGGGCTGGAGCCCTCCGCCGCGCCAATCTACAGGGGGCAATTCTCCCAGTCCGTCGCTTACCAGATCGCCGCCAGCCTGGCCAGGCAGGGCACTCTCCCCCAAGCCCTGGTGTGCGCCAACGACCAGATGGCGCTTGGGGTCCTGCGAGCCCTGTCAGATGCGGGTATCAGCGTTCCCGACCAGGTCATCGTCACCGGGTTCGACGGAATCAAGGAGGCCTCCGTCTCCCAACCCCGCTTGACCACAGTCCGCCAGCCCATGGTTGATCTGGGCCGGGCCGCCGTCTCCACCCTGGTCAGGCGCCTGGGCTCACCGGAGTGCCCGCCCATCTCCACCGAACTCCCTGTACAGGTCCAACTCCGGGAGAGCTGCGAGGGGACCATGGTCTGACCCATGCGGTCTGACCGGTCAATGAACACGACAGGTATATCCTCCCAGCGGGAGCGATCAGTGGGACTTGACCTGACGGAAAGGATTATCGTCCCGCCTCCGCCTGCCTCCGCCATGCCTGTGATTACCGTTGCGGTAGGTGCGACCGCCGTCATCGAAACGACCGTCATCGTGACGACCCCGCCCACGAGCTCCGCCCGCACGGCCACGATTGCCCCTGCCTCGGTAGCTACCGGCTTGAGCGGAATGATTAGAGTCGGCATGGCCGTGCCGCCTACGCCCGTCAAAGGGGCGATTCTCATCAAGCTCGTCAGCCCACTTGCGATAGGGATTCCTCCCATCACCATCAGATCCTCGGCCAGAGCCCCTCGGCCGCCTTTCGAACCGATCGTATTTCCGTCTCCTACGGGCAGGGCCGCCGGATCGACGGCCACGAGAACCGGTCTGCTTGCCGTCCTGTGACCCTCGGCTTCCAGCCATGGCGGCCTCCAAGGACCAACCCTCAACCAAGGGGGCGTGGGGTCCCACAAGATCGCCTACCTCCTGGGAGTTGGCCGTGACCCCAATCGGCTTGGCATCTATATGGGCCATACGCAGCATCCGTCGTGTATCCCGCCGCTGATCGGGTAGGACGACCGTCACCACGTCGCCGGAGTGGCCAGCCCTCGCCGTGCGCCCGGAACGGTGGAGGAAAGACTTGTAGTCGGCTGGAGGGTCCACCTGGACCACCAGATCCACCCCACTGACATCCATACCCCTGGCCGCCACATCAGTGGCCACCATGACCCGGACCAGACCTTCCGAGAAGGCCTTGAGGTTCCGATCCCTCTGCCTCTGGGAGAGGTTGCCATGCAATTGGACGGCAGGGATGCCGTTGTCAATCAGATTCTTTGCCAGCTTCTTGGCTTGGAACTTGGTCCTGGTGAATAGGATCCTCTTGCCCTGCCCTGCGGCCAAGGTGCGAACCAGGTCGTGCTTGGCAGCCTGCGTCGTCTCGAAGATGTGGTGGGTCATCAGATCCACATGCTGGGTGGCGGAATCCACCTCGTGAATCTTGGGATCCTTGAGGAAACGCTTGACCACGGCATCCACTCCATGATCAAGGGTGGCTGAGAAGAGCATGCGCTGACCGCCCGGACGAACCTGGGCCAAAATTCGCTCCACGGCGGGAAGGAAGCCCATGTCGGCCATCTCGTCGGCCTCGTCCAGCACGGCGATCTCCACGTCCTCCAGGCTGAGCTTGTGCTGGCGGAGCAGATCCTCCAGGCGACCCGGGCAGGCCACCACGATCTTGGCACCGCGCCGAAGCGCATCGACCTGACGGCCCTGGCCTACCCCGCCATAGACAGTGCAGGTCCGCATGCCGTAGGCCTGGGCCAGCGGATTGAGAACCTCATCGATCTGATTGGCCAGCTCGCGGGTGGGAGCCAGGACAAGACCGCGCGGGCGTGGCAGACTGCCTGATCCGGCGGCTCCACCGCGACCATGGGTGGCCCGTCCTTCCTGATCGGCGGCAAGTCTAGCCACCAGAGGGATGCTGAAAGCCAGGGTCTTGCCGGAACCGGTCCGGCCCCGGCCCAGGATGTCACGGCCAGCCAGGGCATCGGGCAAGGTATCCCGCTGGATGGGGAAGGCGCTGGTCTTGCCGTCCTTGCGCAGGACGCGGACCAAGGGTTCTGGCACCCCCAGCTGCTCGAAGGTCACGGGCTCCGCGGCGGGTTGGCCGGAATTGGATGAATTGGAATCGGGCATGGATGAAGCAGTCACAATGACCTTTCACAACAGGGAAGAAAACGGTACTGTCGGTCGACAGTTCGCAGGCCGCGTGCAAAGCAGAGAATGACGAATTTCGCGCAAGCGGTTTCCCCGTACTCAAAGCATTCAGGCGACAGTCAGCCGCAGCTCTTGGGCGAGCGGCCAACCTGTACACCATAGCACAGGCCCCTCACCTGTCTCAGGAGCGTACGCTCCAGACGATCAGCGATTTGGAATCAGTCGGATCAGCCTCGTCATGCGTCGTATCCTGCCGCCAGAGCCGGGCCCTGCTGGACCGCCTGACTTCGACAACCCGGCCGTCGGCAGCGGCTGCGAACATACTGGACCCCTGTGACTGGTGGGAGCGCCGCAGCTGGCGCCTCAGCTGACGATTCTCCTCTGCCAGGGCCAGGATCCTGGTCACACCGGCCAGGTTGATGGACTCGTCCTGACTCAGATGCTGGGCCTGGCCCAGCCGGTCCAGATCCCGCAGGGAGTATCGGCGCGCACCCCCCTCGGTCCGTTCCGGCACAATCAGACCCAGCCGGTCGTATTGGCGCAGGGTCTGCGGATGGATGTTGGCCAACTGCCCGACCTGGCCGACGGTGAAGACCGGCAACTCGATGTCCAAGCCGGCATCGTCGGCAGCATCCAGGCTGATGTGCCCGGCCACCAGGCCGCGAGCGCAGGCCAGATAAATCCGCCTGGTCTCGGGATCCACCCTGACCATGATCATCACTCCTCCCCGCTGTTCGTTCCGACTTAATCCGGCACCCGGATTGTCATATCTTCATGCGCTCCCCGGCGATCTGCTCGTCGAAGTCACCGCTGGACTTGGCAAAGTCACGCATGGCCTTCTTCTGGGCCATGCCCAACCGACCAGGCATGCGAATCTCAAGCCGCCCCACCAGGTCGCCCTTGCCGCGCCGGTCCTGGACTCCCTTGCCGGCGATGCGGATCTCGTCGCCGCTGGAGGAGCCGGCCGGAATCCTGAAGGTGACGACCTGGTCGTCGATGTCCCGGGCCTGGACCTTGGCCCCCAGGGCAGCCTCGGAGACCGTCACCGGCAGAGTCATGACCAGATCCCTATCCTTCATGGTGAACCGCTGGCTGGGCTGGACGCTGATCTGCAGGTAGAGGTCGCCATTGGCGCCCCCGTCCCTGCCGGGCCGACCCTTGCCGGCCAACCTGATCCGCTGGCCGTTGCGAACCCCAGCGGGGACATGCGTCTTGAAGCGCTTGCCGCCCACACTCAGGGAGACCGTGGCCCCCTTGACCGCCTGACGGAAGGACAGGCCGATTTTCGAGTTGCGATCCTCACCCTTGACGGGCCTGGGCCTGGTCTCCTGGTAAGTGGTCCGACCTCCACCGCCGGCACCCCCACCGAAGGAGGAGAAGATGTCAGCAAAGTCGGGTTGTCCCGAACCATCGCCGAAACGGATTCGGGTGCCTCCCGGCGCCCCGGCCCCGCCGAACATGGAGCCGAAGATGTCCGAGAATGCATCGGTGTTGAAGCCACCCTGGCCTGAGCCTCCGGCGAACCGGGCTCCCCCCATGCCGAACTGGCGGATGGCATCGTACTTCTGACGCTGCTCCTTGTTGCTGAGCACGTCGTAGGCCTCGGAGATGTCCTTGAACTTCTCCTCGGCCTCCTTGGTCTTATTGAGATCGGGATGGTATTTGCGGGCAAGCTTGCGGTAGGCCTTGGTGATCTCCGCTTCGCTGGCGTCCTTGGAGACACCAAGGACCTTGTAATAGTCCTTGCTCAGCCATTCATTCTCAGCCATCCATGTCTCCTTTCCTCATAAGCTACGAATATATCGAATTGGAATCCGCCCTTTCGCGTGCGGCGGCGGGCAGGACCATACCCACCAGCCGCCGCATGCAAAGGCGTCGATTCAGCCTGCGGAAGGTCCGCAATCACCGTCCCTGCTACTGCCCGGGCGAGGTCACCACTACCCTGGCGGCCCGGATCACCCGGTCACCGATCCGATAGCCTGCCTCGACAACCGTGTCAACGGTCTCTTTCTTGGCATCGGGGTCCGGCTTGTGCAGGATGGCCTCATGCTTGGTGGGGTCGAAGTCCTCGCCTTTTTCACCGAACTTCTCGACACCGAACTTCTCGAAGGTCTTGTCGATCTTCTTGGCCACGGCCTGGAAGGAGTCGTCCATCTGCCCGTGCTCCTTGATCCGGTCAATGTCATCAAGGGCCGGAAGAAGGGCGGTCAGTACATCCACGATGCCGTGCTGGCGGAAGATGTCCTGCTCCTTCTTGGCACGGTTGCGGAAGTTGACGAACTCGGCCCGCTCGCGCTGGAGGGCCTCCAGATAATCGGCGGCCTCCTTCTTGGCCTGGCCCAGAGGAGTCAGCCCGTCTGATCCCTTGTCGGTGCTCTCCTCCTTGGCCGAGTCAGCATCAGTCTTGTCATCAGCCTGAGCATCCGCTGACGACGCGTCCTTGGCGGAGGAATCCGACGTGGTCTGTCCGGCAGCCTGGCTCCCGTCTGCTGCGCCCTTGTCGGCGTGACGTCCGCGAGCCGCTTCCTGGTCGGGCGTCGAGGCGGCGTCAGAGGCCTTGGCCTCGTTCCCGTCCGGTCCGCCGGCGGCGGCCGGGTCACCCTTCAGTGGCCCGGCATCATCCTTGTCGAAGGCCGACATGTCACTCGCCGTCCTTCTTCTTGTCGTCGTCGTCCACGACCTCGGCATCCACCACGTCGTCATCGGCGGACGAGGAGGAGCCTGCACCCGAGGCAGCACCGGCGGCACCTGCAGCGCCCTGAGCGCCTGCACCGTCAGCGGAGCCCTGCTGGGCGTAGAGGGCCTGGCCGATCTTCTGGGCAGAGGTCATCAGCTCGCTCTGGGCGTTCTTGATCTTGTCCATGTCCTCGCCCTTCAGAGCCTCTTTCAGAGCGTTGACCTTGTCGGTGACCTCCTTGGCCACCTCGTCGGAGATCTTGTCCTTGTTGTCGTTGACCAGCTTCTCGGTCTGGTAGGCAGCAGACTCGGCGGCGTTGCGGGTGTCGGCATCCTCACGGCGCTGCTTGTCCTCGGCCTCGTGGGCCTCGGCCTCCTTGACCATGCGGTCGATCTCGTCCTTGGGCAGGGCGGAGCCACCAGTGATGGTCATGGACTGCTCCTTGCCGGTGCCCTTGTCCTTGGCGGAGACGTGCACAATGCCGTTGGCATCGATGTCGAAGGTGACCTCGATCTGAGGAACGCCACGCGGAGCCGGGGCAATGCCTGTCAACTCAAAGGTCCCCAGAGGCTTGTTGTCGCGGGCGAACTCACGCTCGCCCTGGTAGACCTGAATCAGCACGGAGGGCTGGTTGTCCTCGGCGGTCGAGAAGACCTCGGACCGCTTGGTGGGGATGGCGGTGTTGCGGTCGATCAGCTTGGTCATGATGCCGCCCTTGGTCTCGATGCCCAGGGAGAGCGGGGTCACGTCGATCAGCAGCACGTCCTTGCGGTCGCCCTTGATGACGCCGGACTGCACGGCAGCACCGACAGCCACGACCTCATCGGGGTTGACGGTCTGGTTGGCTTCCTTGCCGCCGGTCAGTTCCTTGACCAGGTCCTTGACGGCGGGCATACGGGTGGAGCCGCCGACCAGCACCACATGATCGATGTCCTGAACCGAAATGCCGGCATCGTGCAGCACGTTGTTGAAGGGCGTGCGGCAGCGGCCCAGCAGGTCGGAGGTCATCTCTTCGAAGTGCGCCCGGGTCAGGGTCTCGTCCAGGTGGACTGGGGTCCCGTCGGGGGTCATGGCCAGGTACTGCATGGAAATGCTGGTGGACGAGGAGGAGCTCAGCTCCTTCTTGGCCTGCTCAGCAGCTTCCTTGAGCCGCTGCAGGGCGATCTTGTCCTTGGACAGATCCACGTTGTACTTGTTCTTGACCTCGCTGACCAGCCAGTCGATGATCTTCTGATCCCAGTCATCGCCGCCCAGCTTGTTGTCACCGTTGGTGGCCTGGACCTGGATGGTGGAGAAGCCATCGTCATCCTTGCCGATCTCCAGCAGGGAGACATCGAAGGTGCCGCCGCCCAGATCGAAGACCAGGATGCGCTCGTCCTCCTTGCCCTTCTCCAGACCGTAGGCCAGAGCTGCAGCGGTGGGCTCGTTGATGATACGCAGGACGTTCAGACCGGCGATCTTGCCGGCATCCTTGGTGGCCTGGCGCTGAGCGTCGTTGAAGTATGCAGGGCAGGTGATGACCGCGTCGGTGACGGGCTCGCCCAGGTAGGACTCGGCGTCCCTCTTGAGCTTCATGAGGATCTGGGCCGAAATCTCCTGAGGGGTCCACTTCTTGCCGTCGATCTCGACGGACCAGTCGGTGCCCATGTGGCGCTTGACCGAGCTGATGGTCCGGTCCACGTTGGTGACCGCCTGGCGCTTGGCCACTTCGCCGACCAGAATCTCGCCGGACTTGCTGAATGCCACCACCGACGGCGTGGTCCGCGCGCCCTCAGCGTTGACGATTACCGTGGGCTCGCCGCCCTCAAGGGTTGCAATGCAGGAATTGGTGGTTCCCAGATCGATGCCAACTGCACGTGCCATACTCGTTACCTCCTGATGAAATGGGGCGTAGGGTCTGACCCCGCACCTCGACGTTCACGTTCTCCGCTCGCGCTTCGTTCGTGGCCCCGATGGCCGACTTCCGTCGTCCCGGGCAAGCAGCCATCATGACCACTTCGAAACTTGAGCCTACATCACTCAACTTCTTCTGGCAAATATTATTCCCTTTTTCACGATAATCCTGACTTCAGTCATGTCAGACACTTCATATCCCACAACGGCCAGACCCCTAATATGCCGTTTTCGCCACTTACCAGACACAACTTGAGACGCAGCATGGTTAGTATTTGCAAACGTTGTCATCAATGCTTCATATGATAAAAGACGAGTGCGGACCAATGCGCTTTGCATTAGCACTAGACACAGGAAAAATCACATACACAAGTCAACGACGACGCTTCTAAAGCGAAGCAGCAAAAGGAAGAACATGCATTCATATCAGAGCAGCAGCGATTGGTGGAAACAGGCTGTCGTATATCAGATTTATCCGCGCAGCTTCAAAGATTCAAACAATGACGGTATCGGCGACATTCCAGGAATCACTTCAAAAATCGATTATCTCGCAGATTTGGGCATTGATGCCATCTGGCTTTCCCCTTTTTACCCATCGGCCTTAGCTGATGGCGGCTATGATGTCATCAATTACCGTGATGTTGACTCACGCTTGGGCACAATAGCGGATTTCGATAACATGGTCGCCGCCGCGCATAAGGCTGACATCCGTGTGATCGTAGACATCGTCCCAAACCACACCTCCAATCAACACCCTTGGTTCAAGGAAGCGCTGGCTTCTCCAAAGGGTTCACCAGCCAGAGATAGATACATATTCCGTCATGGCCGCGGCAAGAATGGTGAGATACCGCCGACTGACTGGATTGCAGAATTTGGCGGCTCAGCATGGGAGCTTGTTGGCGATGGTGAGTGGTATATGCATTCTTTCGCGAAAGAACAGCCCGACCTCAATTGGCTTAATCAAGATGTGCGCAAGGACTTTCTTGAGACCCTGCGGTTCTGGTCCGATCATGGAACCGATGGATTCCGTATCGATGTTGCCCATGGACTGGCTAAAGATGTATTGACTCGTGATCTCAATGATCTAAACAAATGGAGTCTGCAAGATAAACATAATCCTGACGGGGCCAACCCACTATGGGACCGACCGGAAGTGCATGATATATACAAGGAATGGCGGAAAGTTTTCAATGAGTATACCCCTCCTAGGTTTGCAGTAGGGGAAGCCTGGGTGGACCCGGATCATCAATACTTGTATTCCTCTGAAGATGAACTAGGCCAAGTCTTCAATTTCGAATTTGCAAAGGCCGCGTGGACAGCCGAATCGATGAAACGTGCAATCTTGGCTGGACTGATGTCAGCCGACCGATCGAAATCAACTGCTACGTGGGTCATGAGTAATCATGATATTGTGCGCCATGCCAGCAGATACGCGCTCCCACAAGTGCCCGCAAGGACTCAGCATCAAATTGCCAAGGACTGGGTACTCAGGAACGGTGAATCATATTTTGAGGACAGAACGCTTGGAACTAAAAGAGCACGAGCAGCTATTCTTCTTGAACTGGGTTTACCAGGATCTGTATATGTTTATCAGGGCGAAGAACTGGGTTTGTTCGAAGTTGCAGACATACCATGGAACATGCTCGAAGACCCCACTGCCGTTCGATCACAAGGGGCTTTAAAGGAAAAGGGACGCGACGGATGTCGTGTACCACTCCCCTGGTCCTCTCGGGATATGCCAGATCCAGCCGTTTGGAACAAGCATTTTGGTACTGGCGCATCCTTCGGATTTTCGGATACTGAAAGTCGCACTCCCTCTAACCCCCATCTTCCACAGCCTTTATGGTTCAAAGACTTCACCGTCGAAGGTGAGCGTGAAGATAGCTCCTCTATGTTGATGCTGTACAAGAGCGTTATAGAGGTGAGGAAAAAGCTCCTCACCAAAACAAGGGATACAAAGCTTTCGTGGCTACGGAAATACGATAGCAGACATGTCATAGCATACAGCAGACCAACTATTCATAAAGGCTCTAGATTAGCTGTAATAACCAACTTTGGAGAAACGCCCATCTCTCTACCTGACGGGAGAATCATCATTGCCTCCTCAGATTGTCCTGGAGGAAAGCTACCAAAAGATACGACAGCGTGGGTCAACCTGAACATATGATTCCAAGGGCGCGTTGCATGTCCACAAGAATATGACAACTCGCCCTTATTCATTTCATTGGGATTCTTGATAGAAAGGTATCGATGGGAGCAACCATACAAGAAGTTGCCGCCGCTGCGCATGTTTCTGTATCAACTGTATCCAGAGCGTTCAACAGGCCCGACCTCGTCTCGGCGAAAACCAGGCATCGCGTTATAGAAATGGCTCGAAAACTTGACTTTACTATTCTTCGATCAGCAACAGCTCTAAAATCCGGCAGAGCATTCAGGATTGCTTTATTAGTCAGCGGCCCAATCCGCTCATAGTTCAACGCTTCGATTCTGGAAGGATTGAATGCGGTTCTTCGCCCAGCAGAGTACGATCTCGCAATCTGGCAAATCGGAACTTACGGGGAACAGCAATGTTTTTTCGATGATCTGCCTGAGCGCCGCAACGTAGATGCCGTCATTGTCTCATCATTCGATATTAAGACCCGCGAAATCGACCGATTAGCGACTATGGGTGTCCCACTAATCGGCATAAATTCGCCTATCGATTCAAGGATGGCCGCCTCCGTTAATACGGATGATCTTCACGGAGGAACTATTATGGCCAACCACCTCATGTCATTAGGACACCAGAACATCGTTTTTGTCGCAACTCGAACGGCAGAACATATACTGCGCTTCAGTGCAAATAGACGTTGGGAATCATTCGCTCGGACTTGTAAACTCAAGGATATCAATCCGCGACTAATAATGACTGAGCGCAAGCCGAATATGGCAGAAGTCCTATCTGACAGACTTTTGACGATGAAGAGCCGACCGACAGCTGTAGCTTGTCAGGACGACGAAATTGCCATTCCATTGTTATTGGAATTACGACGTAGAAACGTTGCGGTCCCTGGTCAATTCTCCATAATCGGATTCGACGATAGCCGTTATGCCAGAGAAATGGGATTGACAACCATAAGGCAACTGCCGATTCAGCTGGGTATAATCACCGGCGCTAAAATACTTGACCTGCTCAGTACAGGAAAGACGAATGCTCCTTTTGAAAGCTGTACTGCCGCTCTCATCGAGCGAAACAGTACAGCTCCACCGAAGAATCTTGATGCGATACTGGTCAATTAGCGTAATCCGCGATGCAACTCCATATGCGAAAGATGAATTGATCCGTTCGTCACGAAAGCCCCGAGCGTACCGCCATGGTGGCTGTACATTCTGCTGGTCAACGCCACACCGTTAACATACATTGTAACTATTGTGTCATCGACAATCACCTGAAGATGACAAACTTGCCCCGGCACCAATTGGATAGGCCTATTTAAACCTATATTCATAACTGTAAACCAAGGATAATTAGGCACACCATCGAATTCAACGCGTTGCTCACTCACATTGAATATGTATCTATAGGCTTCGCCAGTTTTCGGATTACCATTGATTAAAACACCAAATGAGCTCGTTCCCTTGTCATATGACAAATCAGCTTCAAATGCGAATAGGGAGCCGCATTCTGAAGCGAGCGTCTGAACGCTGCGCTCATACACTCCAGTTAAAGTGCGACTCGGCAGACACTCTCCTTCAGCAAAGGCCGACCACAAGGTATCAACCGGTGCGGCTGCAAGTGTTCCGTCATCGCGTTGAGATATCTGGTGAGGCACGAAAGTACCTCCCCATTCGTAATTGCCATCATCGGCATTATGCTCTTTGGTACCAACCCAGCCAAATAGCACTCTTTTGCCATTCAGCTCGAAAGTACGACCAGCATAATATGCACTGCCATCAAAAGCATCATCCCATTTGGCAATCCAGGGACCTTTCAAGCTATGGGACATCCTATATGTCATTCCATGCCGATCACTGTATTCAGTGACAATGTGATACCACCAATCCCCAATTTTAAAAAGGTCTGGCATTTCATGCATGGTATACATTCCAGGAGCCCAGAAGTCACCTTCAAAATTCCAATGTTGCAAATCCTGAGAGGAAAACTGAACGGTTCGGCCTGTCTGCATAGTTTTCGGCCCTTCCAAGCGAGTCCCTAGGATCAGTAAATACCGCTTATTGTCAGGATCCCATATAATCCATGGGTCACGCCAGTCATCTGCATCATATCCTGGCTGAGGTTTGAAAGTAAGCTCATCATTAGTCTTATGCCAATGAAGCAGATCCGTGCTGGTCGCATGCATGAGAACTTGAGAAGTTAGCTGTTTTGCTGAATAGTCACGATTATAGCCAGTATAGAAAATGTGATATTGACCTTCTGCCTCACACACACTCCCTGCATATATGAACTGATCCTGATCATCCTTCCCTCCAGGGGGCAATACCACCCCGTGATCCTGATAGTGGACAAAATCCTTGGTCGTTACCAAGCTCCACCCAAATGGCTCACCAAACGGAACAGGCCTACGCGTATCCCTCTGGTGGAATAGATAGAATTCATCACCTTTGCCAAACGGCATACAGTCACCGAACCAAGTGCCCGGAAATTGATAATACAATTTGTTCATCATGCGCCCTTTCATGAGCCACAACCTGCTGGGCGATTATGCGCAACAGGTTAATTGCAATTAAAGGAATTTACGATCTGCGGAGATGCGGACCGAATTCCGTGGCTAAACAGCAACACCTTTACATTCAGTTGCAGTCGACACGTTTGGGCTCCACTTAAACCGAGAATCGATTCCAATGCTTGGTTATTTGATACCGCTCATTGTCACCCCCTGGATGAAGTACTTCTGCAGGAAGATGAACAGCAAGAGAATCGGGGTAACGACCAGTACCGCACCCGCTAAAAGAATGCTATAGTCCGTAGCCTGCTGACCCGTGGAGTACAAGGACAAGGCAACAGGCAGCGTATACATTTTGTTTGACTGCGCCGCAACGAGTGGCCAAAGAAAGTTATTCCAAGAAGAGAGAAATGTTAAGACAGCCAGAGTCGCCATAGGTGGCTTGCATTGAGGAAGAACGATCTGGAAGAAAATTCGCAACTCGCCTGCACCGTCTATCCTTCCAGCCTCCAATAGAGCATCTGGAATACCCATCATGAATTGTCTCATCAAAAAGACACCTAACGGCTGCGTCAAGAAAGGCAATATCAGGGACATGTACGTATTGAGCATGTGCATGTTCGTAATGATGACAAACAACGGCACAAAAGTTGCCACACTCGGCACCATCAAAGTTATCATTACCAGTCCGAAGAGTAAGTTCTTGCCGGCGAAATCGATTTTGGCCAGAGCATACCCAACCATTGAACAGAATACGAGATTCCCTAATGTTGTGACGACGGCAACAATAGCACTGTTTATAAAGAAAGTGCCGAAATCAAGTTCGGTAAACCAGCGCGTGAAGTTACTAAAAGTCGGGTTCTGGGGAAGAAAGGTAGGAGGTATTCTCATGATCTCGCGTTGGGTTTTCAGCGATCCCAAAATCATCCAAAAGAAGGGAAAGATCCAAATGCAAGCGAAGAGAGTAAGAACAGTGTATGTAATACCGTGAGCTTTACGAAACCTCCTCCATAACGAAGGGCGGTTATCAGGGACGATTTCGTCCGTCATTCTCAATTGACGCTGTCGACTCGATGGAACTGCTACCGATGATTTCATTGATTCAGTCATCCTTATTCCTCATCAATCTGAATTGAAGAGCACTGACCGCTGCGATGATGATAAATAGGACATAGCTGGCTGCGGAAGAAATACCATATTGCCCGAATCCGAATTTTTCGTAAATGTAATACGAAGCTGACAAGGTAGACCCAAGAGGCCCTCCTTCAGTCATTACAAACGGTTCATCGAAGAATTGCAGATACGAGACTGATTGCAGAACCGCGCCAAGCAGAAGCGTAGGTTTCAGCAGCGGCAACACAATGCACCTGAACTTTGTCCATTCTCCAGCCCCATCCATAGATGCGGCTTCCAAAACCTCAGTTGGTATGGCCTGCAAACCTGCGATGAAGATAATCATCAAGGTTCCTACATTCCGCCAGGTTGCCATTACGATCAAAGAAAGCAACGCGGTTCGTGTATCATGTAGCCAGTCAGGACCTTGCATATTAATTATCGCAAGCAATGAATTAAGTAAGCCATCGTTCTGAAGAATGTATCGCCACACGACTGCTATGGCTATGGTTGATGCCACCACTGGCGCATAGAACAGTGCCCGGAAAAAGGCATTAACACGGCGCAGTCCCTTGTTCAGAGCCACAGCCAAAGCCAGAGCGACAGCCATGGTAAGGGGCAAACCAACCAAAACAAACAAGGCCGTAACCCGCATGGAACTCCAGAATTGCTTATCGCTGAACAAAGACATGAAATTGTGGAACCCCACGAAGTTCACGTTGAAAGGCGTCTGAATATCACTAGAGCCTATGTCCGTGAAAGACATTGCCAGCGATGACAACAGAGGCACCAGCATAAACAGCACGAAAACAATGACGAATGGTAAAGAGAATCCCCAGGCGATGACGGTCCTGCGGCGGCGCAGGACCGTCATCGCCTTCACGTCAGAGGATTGGTTCCTATCTCGACGCATAAAACCAATTCACTTTCCTACGCCCAAGGAGTCGGCTTGCTTTTGAATGTCTGCTAGTCCGGCATCAACAGTTACCGTACCTTTGCAAATATGTTCAAACTCTTTATCAGAGTATGCAAGAAGCTGGGGCCAAGTAGAGGCATATGGCACAGACTTAACATCCTTAACCTGTTCGAGGAACGGGACCATCTTTGGATTGTCGGACAGGACCTTATTCTGAGTAGCCTTGGTTGACGCAGGCAAATCACTGGATGCCTTATAGAATTCAACTTGTGTCTCTGGCTTAAGGAACCATTGAATATACTTCCAAGCCGCCTGCTTGTTCTTCGAATTTTTCCAAACAGCCACATTGGCACCGCCAACGAAGGAAGTTGAAGATTTGCTTTTTGGCAAAACAGCAGTTGCATACCTATTATTAAAATCTTCGCCGCCTAGCTTTTTAAGCTCTGTGAGCGCATATGGCGAGGTGAACATAATGGGTATTTTCCCGGCTACGAACTGCTGCAAATCCGCTCCCGCTTCAATACTTACATTCGGATCCGCGATACCAGTCTTAAATAGATCAGTGGTATACTCCAAAGCTCCTTTGAACTCAGGCGTATCAAAGGTATATTTCGAATGATCGGCATTCATTATTGAAGCTCCGTTGGAGTAAGCCCAGAAGAGATAATTCTGGAAGGAGTCAGTACCTGCCGGTCCTATATAAATTCCAGAGCTGACTCCATCTACCTTCCGAACGTCTGAAGCCATTTGCTTCAGTTCATCCCATGTTTTGGGAGCGCGGTTCCATCCGGCTTGTTGGGCGATATCAGTGCGGTAGAACATGACTCGCGGATCGGCATAGAAGGGTATTGCTATCTGTCGTCCGTTGACATTCGAGATTTTTCGCAATGACATCGGAATATCCGTTAGGTCAAAATTCGATGGCGCAGGCGAGAATGCATCAGAAAATGCCGCTAGATCGGCATTGCCCGCCATCGAGATGTCCGGACCTGTACCTGAGGCAACAGCAGTACGGAATTTCTCTCTATAGCTGCTCCAGGGGAGAGTGGTGAGCTTGATTTTCACATCGGGATTCTCCTGTTCGAATTGTTTAATGAACTTGGGCATAGCCTCCCCCTCGGCACCCATAGCCCACATTGTTATTTCGCCTTTGGCTGGTTTAGCATCAATCGTCTTTAATGCAGTATTGTCCTGGGCCGAAGATGAATCGCTTTGTCTGCCACATCCACCGATTGAGATCATGCACGCTATGCTTGCAAGAGCTCCGATGGCCTTCATCCGGACTTGCATCTGAACCTCCTTGATCAGATTGATGAGGCTTATAGCTGGCTCCATCACACCGCTTAATCGCTTAAACATTTAAGCGATTAAGCATTAATATAGACCGGTGGTTTTATGTTTGTCAACTCACTATTCCGTTAAGCCAGCAATGCCATTGGTTATCTAATGCTTATCAGTCAAACATGTTTGACCGATCGACGTTTCACCACTGGACACGGCACCAACGTTTCTTGCCTGGATACAATTCTCATATTGGTTTTTGCGGACTCTTTATTATCGTTTGCGACGGAACTTTGTTTCGTTTGCCTATTGTTTGCGAGCAATAAACGTATCCCGAGAACTCCGAGCGCGTATTGAGGTAGCCCTACCGTTGAAAGTGCAGGATGCAAGTGATTCGCTATTACTTCTTGATTATCAAATCCGACAATCGAGAAGTCTTCTGGTATGCGTTTCCCTCTACTTTTCAAGGCATCATACAAACCCATTGCCGTGCGATCATTATGGCAGAATACCGAATCTGCGCCGCTTGCTAAAACCGCTTCAGCTGCGCTGTAGCCACCCTCCTGATCAGCAGTCCGCAGGATAACCAACGAGGGATCATACGGTATACCTGCTTTAGCAAGAGCCTGCTTATAACCCCTTAACCTGCCAACTGAAGCCGGTGTGCGGACTTTGTCATTTATAAATGCCACTCGAGTGTGTCCAGCAGCCAACAACAGATTTGTGGCAGCCTCACCCCCCTGCACCTCATCCGGCACTACCGCTGGGTATCGCATTGCTGAGTCAAAACAATTAATGAGTACAGTATTCACTTTGGACAATTCATTTGGCGGAGTAACCAAATGATGTACCCAACTGGAATATGCTATTCCCTCCACTTGATGTTCCAGCATGAAGGCACAAGCTTTGCTTGCTATCTCATCATCTCCATTCGTATCAATGACGAGCAGCAGCTTATTACTCCTCCAAGCTTCATCCTGCGCTCCTTGGAGAACTTGACCGGCAAATGGAGATGTCGCAACTCCATCGCTGATAAAACCAATCAAATCGGACTGCCCTCGCGCCAGACCACGAGCCAGCGCATTCTGCCTATACCCAAGTTTCTGAGCTACTTTGCGAACCCTTTCCTGCGTCGCTTCAGGAATCCTGACATGTCTATTATCATTAATGGCCCAAGACGCCGTAGCTATCGACACCCCAGCCTCGCGGGCGACATCCTGCAGTGTGACCATAAATGCCAATCCTAATGCCACAGACCGCTCGTGAATACCAAAAAGCACTATTCGGAGCTGCTGCTATTCCCCTAATACCTGTGATAATACCGTCGGTGCTACGGCCTGTCACGCAAATGTTTCCTAAGCAGCAAGTCAACCAAGTAAGGAACAGCTGACGCACATAAAAGACTGTTGCCTAGAGGCAAGGTATTACACCATCAGCAAAGGTAATGGTGAAGAGTCGAGTCACACATTCCACTGCCTGAGCACGCGCTCCCCCTGGTAGATGCCAAGAACACCGTAACGCGCCGTATTCATCCTGAACAACTGGGCCTTGCTTGGGTCCAGGGCCAACCACTGCGTGGTCAGGATGCGCAGGATATGGGCGTGCGCCACCAGGAGCACATGCCGCCCAGCACATACCTGGGGTTCAAGCCATTCGACTATCTCTCGCGCACGAGCGGCCACCTGATCCAGACTTTCACCGCGGGTCACGTGCACTGGAACACGATTACCTGAAGGCAGAACGACCACTCGGTCACCAGTCAGTTCCTTGATGCCCAAGGCCCGCGGGCCGTCGACCCACAATTTCCAGTCACGGCCGAGACTAGCCACCACATCTTGAGGACGATGCCCCTCAGCCGGACCATAATCCCACTCCAGAATCTCATCCATCGGTGTCGGATCAGGAAAGCCGGCCAGCTCGGCTGTCTGCCTGGCACGTCGTAGAGGGCTGGAAAAAACACAACCAGCGTCAAACCCCTTAGGAAAGGCTTTGGCCAGTTTCCGACCAGCCTCTCTAGCTTGCTCACATCCTTGGTCAGTCAAGGGAATATCGGTGCGTCCCGTATACTGTCCAGTTTTGCTCCAAATAGTCTGACCATGCCGTAACAGCACGGCGTAGCCCTCACTCTCAGCCGAGGCATCATTGCCCGCCGCGTTTTTCTCAGTATCCATGCATGGTATTTTAACCCCATGCGTGTGGGATAATGGACCTATGACGGACTCAGGACGGGAACCTGGCGGGATGGCCGACCAAGTGGTCGGCATGTTTCATCAGGTGGACGACAAGGTGAATGACATGCGCAACTCTATTGAATCGGATCCGGACTCGCTGACAGACAAGCTGGTCAAGTTTGCACTTCCCAGCATTGCGGCACTGCTGGCAGGCAAACTCTTCCAGTCTTTCTGGAGCGGACTGGTCCGCAAGCGCAACGGAGGCGTTGACAACCCCGAAGAAGATCAGGAGAGCGCTACTGACGGTCTTCTCTTCAGCGTTCTGTCGGCAGCCGTTATCGCCTTGGTCACAGGTCTGTCCGAGCGGGGTTCCCAGGCTCTGATCGACCGCCGTCACCAGCGCTGAAAGCAAGGGACGCTGACTGATAACCAGACCGGTCCAGATAACGCTGATTGCGTGATTTTGACGACAAGGTCTTGCATTGGAAGGCATTGACGGTCAGAATGTCAAAATGACCTTAGCAAACTCGCAGAAAACCCCGACCACGAATCCGGCCGACAATCCCACCATACGGACCTTGCTAGAGCGACGCTCCATCCGCGGATTCACAGAAGAACCCGTTGACGAAGAGACCGTCGCCCTGCTTGAGCAAGCGGCCCAACACGCAGCGACCAGTCGGTACTTCCATGAATGGTCGGCCATCAGAGTAACGGATCATAATGAGGCACTTGCCATCGCCGATATGGCCCATCAGCGCTATGTAGCCGAAGCCCCGTTGCTCTACATCTTCCTGGCAGACCAGCGTCGCAATGCCGACCTGGTCCGACGATTCGCCGATGATCTGGACCCGGATACCACCCTGCTCAACTCCGGTTATGTCTTCCTGCAGTCGCAGAACGATGCTGTCTTGGCCCTACACGCCATGGAGACCGCGGCCAACGCGCTGGGCCTTGGCGGAGTCATTCTGGGCAGCGTCATCAATGACACAGACAGGTTGATTGATTTGCTGAAACTGCCCAAACTGGTCTATCCGGTGCTGGGTCTCGCCATCGGTCACCCAGCCCAGGATCCGGATCCCAAGCCCAGGATGCCTCGTCAGGCCCAAATCTTTACCAACACCTATCAGCTGGCCGATGATGATGCAGACATGAAGGATGCCCTGGCCGACTTCGACCAGACCGTCACCCGCTACTATCGCGACATCCGGCACATGGATGATCCCCACCGCTCATTCAGCGCCATGATGGCTGACAAGGTTCGTAACCCGGCCTCCGGCCATGAGCCAATGCTGGATTCGATCCGCCGACAGGGCTTCGACCCAGCCTGCTAGACAACGTAACGGCCACCCGATAAGTTCACCGGCCTAGTTGACCAGCTTTAGTTGGACAGACGAGTGCAATCGGCCCCGAGCAGCGAAATCAACGGAATCCAATCTTGCTGCTTGGGGCCGGCAGAATCAATCCAAATTAACTTGGTAGGCAATGACTGCCTCACCTGTGACGTGGCTTGTACCCACGTTTGCGACTGTGTGGTTTTGAAGCGCGTGAGACCGCTCTCACGCGCTGATAGGAGCCCGGCTCATGGCTGGTCAAATGCCAGCTTCCGCAGTAGTCACAGCGATAGACCCATAGAAGAACGTCGCGTTCGACCATGCTGCGGTCGGCGGCCTGCTGGGCCTTGACCCGATCGTGATACATGATCTTGGACGTAGCAGCGCAACGTCGTGGGGTGAAATAATGCATGACAGCGTACGACTACCTCGAAACCGATCTGACTATCCTTCTGTGCATCTTATACACTCACGGCGTCCGATGCCCTACCAGGCAGATCCTGCCAGCTGACGCAAGAAGATTGATGCAAGATCAGACTGGCAGGACACAAACCTTCATAATCTGAAACGGCGAAACTGAACAGAAACCATGCGGACGCGAGCGGCCCTACAGCCGGGGATCAGGGCAGGTCGTGACCGGCGCTCAGGTAGAGGTCGTACCATTCCTGAGCTGTCAGATCCACATCTGCACCAGCGGCCATCTGGGTGATGCGCTCGGGGTTCATGGATCCCAGGAGCACCTGTATGCCAGCGGGATGCCGCAGGATCCAGGCCACAGCAATAGCGCTCTTGGCCACTCCATGCTGCTCGGCCAGTTTGTCCAGCTCGGCGTTGAGTTCGGGATAGTGGGGATTGTCCAGGAAGACACCGTCGAAGTATCCGGTCTGGAAGGGGCTCCAGGCCTGAATGGTCATGGACTTGAGCCGCGAATAGGCCAGAAGACCGCCATCATGGTCCAGGCTGGGATCATCGCCCATGTTGACGTGAATCTCCTGGTCGACCATGCCGGTGTGCCCCAGTCCGAACTGCAGCTGGTTGACCTCCAGCCGTTGGCTTACCGCGCTCTGCAGCAGCTCCACCTGCATTGGGTTGACGTTGCTGACACCGAAGTGCCGAACCTTCCCGCTGGACTGCAGTTCATTGAAAGCCTCAGCCAGATCGTCCAAGTCGACCAGAGTATCGGGTCGATGCAGCAGCACGAAGTCGACATGATCAGTCTGCAGGTTGACCAGCTCCTCATCCAGGGCCTTCAGCAGATGATCCTTGGAGAAGTCGTAGCGGGTGATCTGGTCGCTGTCCGGGTTGCGGAAGATGCCGAACTTGGTCTGGATGCCCACGCTGTCCCGATCTACGCTCAGATCCTTCAAAGCTTGTCCCAGGGCACGACTGCTGGCCCCGGCATGGTAGCAGTCTGCCGTGTCGAAGAAGTCCACGCCCGCATTCATGGCCGTCTCCACAATGGTCCGCGCTTCCTCGCGGCTCTTCTGATCGATCCGCATGACCCCCAGGGCCACACGGGAGGCCCGGAATCCTGACCGTCCTAAATTCATGTATCGCACAATGTCCTCCTCGTGATTGGCGTCTAGGCTCGAGTCTACCCGTCCCGGCCAGCTCAAGCCCTGTGCGATTACTCCAGCAGGTTGCGGCGCAGGGCCTCCACCTGGTCGGGGCCGAACCCCAGAGCCTGCTGGGCGTAGGCGAAGACATCCCCGTATGCCTGGAGCATGGTCTGTTGAGCATGAGCCAGGTATTCTTTCTTGACGCAGAGCGCAATCTGCAGTGCATCCAGTGAATCCTGGTCGAAGCCCTTGGCGCGGAATTGGTCCAGCAGCTGGTTGTTGGCCGCGACCCTCTCCTGGTTGGTCTTCAGATAGTCAGCGAATATCTGGTCGTCGTCCACCTCCAGCAGCCAGAGCACCAGGGCCGCGGCGAACCCGGTCCGGTCCTTGCCGGCGAAACAGTGGAAGAGCGTGGCACCCTGGGTGTTGTCCACAACAATGCGCAGGAAGCGCCCATACCCCTGCTGGGCCGCGGGATTCATGACCAGGTCATGGTAGACATTCAACATGTGGCCGTTGACCTGATCCGCTAAACCCAGCGAGGCGAAATCGTCCAAGCTGGCGCCGTTGGTACCACTTTGTTCCAGCAGATCAATGTTGGTAAAGGTCACACCATCAATCCTGTCGTCCGGACTTTCTTGTCTCTCGAAGGGCCGGCGGAAGTCCACGACCTGCGTCACCCGGTAGCGGTCGACCAGTTCCCTCTTCGTATCTTCGTCCAGACCCACCAGCTGTCCAGATCGGATCAACTTATAGGGACGTATCCGGCGGCCGTGAATGGTCCGAATGCCTCCCAGATCACGAAAATTGGTGATGTTCATTAACGACCTCCTTAGGATTCGTCCGGTCCCCAAGGCAACCTCATCTTCACCGAGATTATAGGGACGCAGCGTGCCAACGCGCGATTAGCGGCAACATGCATTGCAACTAAGGTACTATTGCCGTTGTTGTACATACACGCCGAAGCTTACCGTCAGAACTGCTCTTGAAGAATCAGCGAGTTCCGTCACCGTTTTTCGGTGAGGGCCTGTCTGATGGGCGTGCTGCCTCCGGTGATGTTGTAGATCCGGCCTATGGTCTGGGGGAGGTCGACACAGTCGGCCAGGCATTGTGCCACGTCAGGGATCGGTATGGGTCCGGGGCCGTCCGGCTCCACCTGGATGTTCCCTGTGCCTTCCTGCTCGGTGAGGCTGCCTGGCTCGATGATGGTGTAGTCCAGCCCGGAGCCGATCAGGTACTGGTCGGCCATGTTCTTGGTCACGTAATAGTCGGCGAGGGCGTCGATTGCGGGCTTGACCTGGGGCTGCTCCCAGCGCAGCCAGTCGGCTGCATACATGGCCCCCAGCATGATGTACCTGGTGATGCCGACCGCTTTTGCGGCCTCTATGGTCTTCATGGCTCCCAGGGCATCGATCTGGTTGATGTCCTTGCCGCGCGAACCTGCGGTGAAGACTACAGCGTCCGCTTGCGTCTTGCGGAATGCGTCGGTTACCTGGGAAAGCGGGTTGTGCAGATCCAAGGTCAGAGGCTCCACCTGCTGGCTTGCCTGAATCTTCGAGGCCCCCCGCGCGCAGGCGACGACTTCATGGCCGGCTTTGACCAGGTCCTCGAGGGCCGATGCACCCACCCTGCCGGTGGCTCCTACAAGAATGATTCTTTTGCCCATGCTCATCCGCTTTCTTCGCATACGGTGTTTGCACACCTGATTTGGCTGCTTTTCATTCTAGGTGTCCCGTGCCATAAACAACAGGAGGCAAAGCAAGCCAAAATTCACGGATTATTGCCTTGAATATCGGATGCGAATATGAAAAAGGAGGCATATTCAGGATCTCCTCCTGAATATGCCTCCCATATTCACGTGTTGTGGCGGCGGTGTGCTACTCTCCCACACTCTTCCGGGTGCAGTACCATTGCCGTGCTGGGTCTTAGCTTCCGGGTTCGGAATGGGACCGGGCGTCTCCCCCAGGCCATGACCGCCGCGAA
>NZ_BTXD01000003.1:0-184291 GCF_036986835.1 Bifidobacterium apis
ACATGAAAACCGACAACCCCGACCCCGCCAGCCTGAACAGGGACGAACACCAGCAGCCACAACCAGCACCCAAACGGGAAACCAGACAGGAACAGGACGAGCCCGAACACTACGGCACCGCCATCAACTGGAACGAGTTCCACACACCAGTCAGATACCCCAACACCACACTCTGACCAACACACAACCAAACCCACACACAGAACCTAAAACAACGCGTTTAGTTCCTATAGGCCCGTTGATGGCCCAGCTGAGTTTGCCGCTGCGTCTTCGTCTGGAATCTCGCGGTTGCAGAGGTACTGGATATAAAAAGAATCCCGAGGTGACCTCGGGATTCCATCTGTGGAGCTAGGGGGATTCGAACCCCCGACCTTCTCCATGCCATGGAGACGCGCTACCAGCTGCGCCATAGCCCCGTGCTTGCCTTGCTTGGTGAAGCCTTGCTTATAGTACACCGGGATTGGCGAATGGAGCAACTCAGTGTGTTGCCCCGGAATTGCAGGGATTGTGAGCTAATTGATGGATTTTATCCTCGAATGGTCTTGAGTCATTCCTGAGCTTGCAAGTGCGCTAGCATGATGAACAAGGGGCGACCAAGGGGGTCGGCAGCAACGGAAAGGCGGCGGACCATGACCGGCAAAAACGATGTCGAAGTACGGGCTGAAAAGCGGAACGAGAACCATCCTGGGGACCAGCTCATCATCAACTGCCTGCCCTTGGACCAGAGCGAACGACAGGAATTCCTCCAGGCGGCTCCAGGCGTTCATCAGGAGTTCATTGTCGACACGGACATGCGGCAGAGCATGCATTGGCTCATCGATGTCCCTCAATCCCTCCGATCGGAGGCCACGATCATTTTGGGTAATCCGCCGGCCGAGCAGGTGGTTGCCTGCCGTAACCTGGTCTGGCTGCAGACCAGCAGCGCGGGTGTGGATGCCTACCTGAAACCGGGGGTTCTGCCTCCGGATGCCATGTTGACCAGTGCCTCAGGCGCTTACGGGCAGTCGGTTTCCGAGCACATGTTCGCCATGATGTGGGCCCTGATGAAGGACCTTCCTGGTTACCGGGACAATCAACGCATGGGCCGTTGGGAACCTCGCGGGGCTGTCCTTTCACCGCGCGGTTGCCAGGTTCTGGTTTTGGGCACGGGGGATATCGGAGCCTCCTTCGCTCGTCTGGCCAAGGCTGTAGGCGCTCGGACCATCGGTATCAGGCGGCATCCCGACCAGCCGGTGGAGGGGTTCGACTGTCTGGCTGGTTTTGACGATCTGGATGCCCTGCTGCCTGAGATGGACGTAGTGGCTCTGGCCCTGCCTTCAACGCCGCAGACCAGACATATCATCGACGGCAATCGTCTTGCATTGATGAAGTCCACCGCCGTGCTGATCAACGCGGGCAGGGGAGATGCCGTGGACTGCATGGCTCTGGCACAAGCCCTGGATAAGGATGGCATTTTCGGTGCAGGGCTGGATGTGACCGAACCGGAACCTCTGCCTGAAGACCACCCACTCTGGAGGCAACCACGCTGCCTGCTCACCCCGCATGTGGCCGGGGGAGCCTATCTACCCTCCAACATGGACAAGGTTCGGGAAATTTGCCTGGATAATCTTCGTCGGTTCATGGCTGGCAGACCCCTTCGCAACCGGATGAGGTGACCGCCGTGTCGACAGAGCAAAGCCGTAGCGGCAACAGTCGTGGGCGGACGACTGTTCTGCGGTGGGCGGCCGTCCTGCTGGCGCTTGCCTTGATTGCGGCGGGCTCCTTGACCTTGGCCGGCAGGCTAATGGGTGTCGGACCTGCTCGCCATGATAATCAAAGTTCCTCTGCAAACGGCCGCAAGACCGCTTCCCATAGCCTTCCCGGGTATTCTCCTGAGCAGACTGCGGCCCATCCGCCTCTGATCTCGCCTGTGGACTACAACCACGACGGTGTGGACGACTATACGGCCATGGTGCGTGGAGCCCATCGGGAGGCACGCCTCCATCCACGTTATGACAGCGGCTACTATCAGGGCGGCTATCCACCCGATGACCGGGGTGCCTGTACCGATGAGATCTGGAGGGCCTTCCGACAGGCCGGCTACGATCTCAAAGCCATGGTCGACGCTGACATCGCCTCGTCTCCTGGGGCCTATGCCGGAGTCATCAGCAGGCCTGATCCGAACATCGACTTCAGACGCACCAACGTCCTCGGCGTATTCCTGTCCCGGCACGCCCAGCGTCTGACCAACGACATCGCGGCCACCGACCAGTGGCAGCAGGGCGACATCGTCATCTTCGATACCTCCTGGCACATCGGCATGGCCTCGGATAAAAGGGACAGCCGGGGTATTCCCCTGCTTCTGCACAACATGGGCCAGCGCGCCAGGGAGAACGACTACCTGGGGTCACCTGGCCATCGTCCCATCACCGGTCATTTCCGCTTCGACGCCTCCAAAATCCAACCCGCCGTCCTGCGCCCATGGAGGGGGTGACCCGGGACTACCCTGCGAAATTGAGCACGGCGGCGACTGGTTATCTGCTACTATCGGTTCGGCCAGACACGTCGGCCAGGTCCGAGCATGAGAGGCGGTGATGGCGATGATGAGAGTATTCAGCACCATGAACGGGCAGATTGAGCAGATCGGCAAGGCTTCCAAGGGCTCATGGATATGCTTATCGGCGCCCACCGATGTCGAGTTGGCCAACGTCTCGCAGACCACGGGCATAGACCTGGCTGACCTGCGTGCTCCCCTGGACGATGAAGAGCGCTCGCGTGTGGACGTGGAGGACGAGTACACCATGGTCATCGTCGACATTCCCCGGGCCGAGGAGCGCGACGGCCGGGACTACTACGAGACCATTCCTCTGTCCATCATCGTTACGGAGGATCTGATTGTCACCGTCTGCATGCAGGACACCGTCCTGCTCCACCCCTTCATGGAGGGCACCATCCGGGGTTTCAACACCTTCATGAAGTCCCGCTTCATCCTGCAGATCCTCTACCGCAACGCCACCCTCTACCTGCGATACCTGCGCATCATCGACCGCGAGTCGGACCGGTTGGAGCTCAAACTGCGCCACTCCATGCAGAACCGGGAGATCCTCATGCTGCTGGAGCTCAACAAGACCCTGGTCTATTTCGCCACCAGCCTCAAGTCCAACGAGATCGTCCTGGAGAAGCTGACCGGGCTGGAGCGGATCAAGCGCTACCCGGACGATGAGGACCTGCTGGGCGACGTGATCACGGAGAACAAGCAGGCCATTGAGATGGCCAACATCTACTCAAGCGTGCTTTCGAACATGACCGACGCCTTCGCCTCCATCGTCTCCAACAACGTCAACAATGTGATGAGGATCTTCACCATCATCTCCATCAGCCTGTCGGTGCCCACGCTGATCTTCTCCATGTATGGCATGAACTTCAACCAGGGCATGTTCGGCATGCCGTTCACCGACAAGCCCTGGGGTTTTGCGGTCGTGGTGATTCTTTCGGGCCTGGTGACCGCCCTGGTAACCTGGTTCCTGACCCGTTCGAGAATGTTCAAGTAGGGGCCGATCATGTTTGCACGCAGGATTGCGGCGGCTCTGCTGGCACTGGTTCTGGCGGTGCCCCTGAGCGGGTGCGGCCGCCAGGAGGATCGCTACCGAGCGGGTTCCATCGGGCCCAAGATCAGCGTGGGCATCTCCTTCGATCAGCCTGGACTTGGGTTCGCCCAGTCCGGCCAGTACCGGGGACTGGATGTGGACGTGGCCCAGTATGTGGTCCACGAGCTTGGATACGCCGAGTCGCAGATCGTCTTCCGCCAGGTGAAGCCTGCGGATCGCGAGCGCATGCTCGAACAGGGCCAGGTGGACATGGTTGTGGCTGGCTACTCCATCACCCAGGAACGGCAGAAGCTGGTGGATTTCGCCGGACCATACCTGGCTGCGGGGCAGGACCTGCTGGTTCGCCGCACTCAGAACGACATCGCCGGGGTGGAGGATCTGGCCCAAAAGCGGGTCTGCGTGGCAGCGGGGTCCACCTCCGGGGCACTGGTGCGCTCGCTGGCCCCCCAGGCCCAGGTCCAGGAGCGGGAGGAGTTCCCCGAGTGCATCACGGCCCTGCTCAGCGGGGATACGGATGCCGCCAGCGGCGATGACTTCGCCCTGGCTGGACTGGCTCATGTTCGCGGCGGTGGCCAGTTGCGCCTGGTCGGCAACCCCTTCTCCCATGAGCGGTATGGCATAGGCGTGCCCCGCGGGGATCCGGAGCTGGTGGGCGTCATCGACCAGGCCCTGAAGAGGATGATGCGGGACGGATCCTTCAAGGCCGCCCTGGGCCGGGCTTCCCGCTCAATCGGCTTCTCCATCGATGCCGCCGCCCGCACCCTGCACCCCGGCGACCACTGAGCACGGCTCCCGTAAGGACGACGGATGCTGGACATCGGCCCGGCCGTGTCCATGTGAATGGCGATAATTCACCATATGAACGCGAATGAAGACAGGGATCATCAGCAGACCCAGGAATCCGATCAGCCTCAATTCCGCTACGATGCCGTCATGGCACAGACCATCGAGGAGCACTGGCAGCAGCGCTGGGACAAGGAGGGCACCTTCTGGGCCGCCAACACCAAGGGTGAGTTGACGGATGCCCATGGGGAGCACGCTGGGGGCCGCAGTCCCTACTTCGTCATCGACATGTTCCCCTATCCTTCGGGCAAGGGCCTGCATGTGGGTCACCCCCTGGGTTACATCGCCACCGACGTGGTCAGCCGCTACCACCGGATGAAGGGCGAGAACGTCCTGCACGCCATGGGCTACGATGCCTTCGGCCTGCCCGCCGAACAGTACGCCGTCCAGACCGGCCAGCATCCACGGGTCACCACCGAGCAGAACATCGCCAACATGCGCTGGCAGCTGCACCGGCTGGGGCTCAGCTTCGACGACCGCCGCTCCTTCGCCACCATCGATACCGATTATGTGCGCTGGACCCAGTGGATCTTCTCGCGCATCTACGAGTCCTGGTACGACCCTGACTATCGCCGTGCCGACGGGGGGACGGGTTCTGCCAGGCCCATCAGCGAGCTGGTCCAGGCCTTCAAGTCCGGAAGCAGGCCCATCCCCGGCCATGCCGACGCCTCCTGGGAGGACCTGGACGAGGCCGAGCGCTCCGAGGTGCTCAACGACTTCCGCCTGGCCTACATCTCGCGCTCGCCGGTCAACTGGTGCCCCGGGCTGGGCACGGTCCTGGCCAACGAGGAGGTGACCGCCGAGGGACGCTCCGAGCGGGGCAACTACCCGGTCTACCAGCGCGAGCTCAAGCAGTGGTCCATGCGCATCACTGCCTACGGACACCGGCTTCTGGAGGATCTGGACATTCTGGACTGGCCCGAAAAGGTCAAGCTCATGCAGCGCAACTGGATCGGGGAGTCGCATGGGGCCTCGGTGGACTTCACCGTGCCCAGCCCCGACGGCGATCAGACCATGGAGGTCTACACCACCCGTCCCGACACGCTTTTCGGCACCACCTTCGCCGTGGTTTCCCCCGAACATGACCTGCTGCAGCACCTGCCCAAGGAGTGGCCTGAGGACGTGCCTGAGCAGTGGAAGGGCGGTTACGCCAATCCTGCGGAGGGCGTGCAGGCCTATCGCAGGGCCGCCGAGGCCAAGACCGCCAAGGATCGCGTGGATGAGGGCGGAGCCAAGACCGGCCTGTTTACCGGGCTGTACGCGGTGAACCCCATCACCGGGGCCAAGCTGCCCATCTTCACCGCCGATTACGTGCTGATGGACTACGGCACCGGAGCCATCATGGCTGTGCCTGGCGGCGATCAGCGCGATTACGACTTCGCCATCAAGTATGGCCTGCCCGTCGTCTACACGGTCAGCCCGCTGGCTGAGTCCGGGCAGACCCTGGACGACTACCGGGGCAAGGCGCCTTTCGTCTCTCACGACGGCATTGTGGTCAACTCTTCGGTCCAGGCCACCCAGGCCGCCGGCGACCCGCTCAGCCTGGACGGTCTGCGGGTCGACCAGGCCATCGAGAAGGTCACTGCCTGGCTGGAGTCGGCCGGGGTGGGCCATGGGACGGTCTCCTACCGGCTGCGCGACTGGCTCTTTTCACGTCAGCGCTACTGGGGCGAGCCATTCCCCGTGGTCTATGACGACCAGGGCCTGCCCCACCTGCTGCCCGACGACCAGCTGCCGGTGGCCCTGCCGGATGTGCCCGACTACTCGCCCAAGACCTTCGACCCCGAGGATGCCCAGTCCAGCCCGGAAGCACCGCTGAGCCGCAACCAGGACTGGGTGAACGTGACCCTGGACCTGGGCGACGGACCCAAGGTCTACCACAGGGACACCAACACCATGCCCAACTGGGCAGGCTCCTGCTGGTACTACATGCGCTACATCGACCCCAAGGACGACCGGCACATGGTCGATCCGGAGGAATACGACTACTGGCTTGGGCCCAAGCACAACGCCACGGCCGGGGAGTCAGGCGGCGTCGATCTCTATGTGGGCGGCGTGGAGCACGCGGTGCTGCACCTGCTCTATGCCCGCTTCTGGCACAAGGTCCTCTACGATCTGGGATACGTCTCGTCCAAGGAGCCCTTCCACAAGCTCTTCAACCAGGGGATGATCCAGGCCTACGCCTACACCGACCAGCGCGGCCAGTATGTGCCCGCCGCCGAGGTGGAGGAGCACGAGGAGGGCGGCAAGGTCAGCTACACCTGGCAGGGGCAGCCGGTCAACCGTGAGTTCGGCAAGATGGGCAAGAGCCTCAAGAACATCATCACCCCGGACGATATGTACCGCACCTATGGGGCCGACACCTTCCGCCTCTACGAGATGAGCATGGGCCCATTGGACGAGTCCCGGCCCTGGAACACGCGCAACGTGGTGGGTGGCATGCGCTTCCTGCAGCGGCTCTGGCGCAACGTGGTGGACGAGCAGACCGGCGAGGTGGTCCTGGACGAGGGCGAACCCGACCAGAAGACCCTGAAGCTGCTCAATACCACCATCCACGACGTGACGGTGGAGATGGAGGCCATGCGGCCCAACACGGCCATCGCCAGGATGATCGTGCTCAACAACCATCTGACCGGGCTGAACCCGACGCCCAGGGCAGCCATCGAGCCCTTGGTGCTCATGCTCTCGCCCATCGCCCCCCACATCTGCGAGGAGCTCTGGAGCCGTATGGGTCACAAGGAATCCCTGGCGCATGCCCAGTGGCCGACCTGGGATGATCGCTATCTTGGCGAGGACACGGTCACTGCCGTGGTCCAGGTCAAAGGCAAGGTCCGCGGCAAGCTGCAGGTCAGCCCCGACATCGCGCCCGACCAGCTCAAGGCCATGGCTCTGGCACTGCCTGCCGTCCAGGAGCGGCTGGGCGGCAAGGAGCCACGGAAGGTCATTGTCAAGGCGCCTAAGATCGTTTCGGTCGTGCCAGCCTGACTCTGAACTGCCCGCAGCCTGGCTGTGGACAGACGACGACCTTCGACCACATAGTCCCCCGACCTCATATCGGGGGGGCTTTTCCATGTCAGGCTGGGCCTATGAGCATCAATATCACCCAGCCGCCGGCGCCGCCGCTCCAGGCTCTGGCCCTGAATCAATCGATTCGGTCGGAGCCGTCAGCTGAAGGCAAGGCCGACTCCCAGGTTCGACGGGATAAGCCCGTTTGGTCGTTTACGCCGCTTCAGGCCTTGACGGCCATCCTCATTCTGGTGGCGGCCCTTGCCTTAAGTCTGACCCTGCTGGCCCAGCAGGGACGGGCCCTGGCGACAGGAGTAACTGTTGACGGATCCGGGGCCAGGTCGTCGGCTGCTGCGAAAAGCGATGTAAACAGGGCTACCAACCGAGGCAAGCAAGCCTCAGGAAACGATCCCAGCCGTAATATTCAGGGTCAAGCGGGCAGTGAACAGGCCAAACTTCCGGTTTCAGGCTCACCCCAACCTCCCGAAGAGACCGGTAATGTCCCTGCTGCTCCGGCCTCCAGTGCCTCCTCAGCGAAGGACGATCAGGCGGGACGGGTGAATATCAACAGCGCCAGCCAGCAGGATCTGGAGAACGTCAAAGGAATCGGTCCGGTCAAGGCTGCAAAAATATTGGAACATCGGCACGCCATCGGCGGCCGTTACACCTCGGTAGACCAGCTCCTGGATGTCCCCGGTATCGGTGCCAAGACCCTGGCCCGCTTACGCCCATATTTGGTGGCGCAATGATGGTCGGTCATGCAGCGGTTCACGATGGGGTTCACGATGCAACTGATCGGGAGAACGGCAGCCGCAACCTTCGTATGCTCCCCGCCGCCTGTCTGGCTTGGGCGGTTGCCTTGCTGGTCTCGTGGTTTTTGGACCGGAGCATGGGCGGATCAGCGGTAGGATCAGCCAAGGGCGGTGACTGGGCCGAGTCAATGGGGGAATCCAAAGGCGACATGGCCGGTGGGAGTACAGCCGGTGGAGGCATGGGCATAGCGGTCTGGATGACGCCGCTTGTCCTGGCGCTTCCATTAGTCCTTGCAACGCTCCTGCTTGCCATCAAATTCGTCTGCTTGGTCGTAACAGAGAACCCCGATTGCAGGAGTCAGGTATTTCGTCGGCCTCATCGCTTACGCAGTCTGAATACGACTTGTGGGAGCGCAGCGAATATCAGGGACACCTTGGTGTCCACTTGGTTTGGTCCTCGGAAGCTGCCGACGCTGGCCGTACTGGCTGCCGTGGCTTTGGCTACGGCATTGGCTGCCACGGTCGATTATGAGTCGGTGCGCAGCGGGCCGGCGTCCCGTCAGATCCTTCAGGGGAAGGCGATGGCTGAGGTTCGTGGCAAAGCTGTGGGACCTATGAGCGCATCCTCTCGAAGAGGCTGGGACTGTCAGGTGGAATTAAGGCTGCAATGGGTGACTGTGGCCGGGGTGCGCATGCCTTCCGATGAACGGATTGTGCTCTTCGCCCGCAGCCGGTCATGCCTGTTGCAGCAGGGTGGACAGTATCGCGCGCGAGGTCTCTTGGAACCCTCCGCTTACGGACGCCCTATGCCTTGGCTGACCGTGGAAGGCGGCCTGAAAGAGGTCAGACCGCCAGGACCTGGTAGACGATTAATCGCTCGTATGCAAAATGCCTTTCTCGAACAGGCCAGCAGGCTGGATGATCAGGGGCGGATTCTGGTGCCGGGGTTGACCATGGGCATCCTAGGCAACCAGGCCCTGCCCGGGTCGGGTGGGTCCCTAAGCAGACCGGCAGTGGAACCTGCCTATGCCGCCCGTCTGACCCAGGATTTCCGGGCATCAGGCATCCTTCATCTGATGGCGGTCTCCGGCGGGCACTTCATGATCCTGGCCTCACTGTTGGTTTCGATCATGCGGTCCCTGCGCTCGCCGCCCCTGCTGATGGCCCTGGTTTTGTCTGCCGCCTATCTGGGCTTGGGCATGCTGATGGTCCCAGGGGATTCAGTCTTGCGAGCTCAGGCCATGGGGCTTCTTTCGGCGCTGGCCCTCGCTGTCTGCCGTCCTGCACAGTCCTTGAATACCTTGTCCTGGTGCGTGCTGCTGGTCCTGATCCTGCGGCCTTCCATGGCTTCAAGCTTCGGCTTCGCACTCTCCTGTGGTGCCGTGCTTGGCATAGGTCTGGGTAACCGGCGTTTGACGGCCCTCCTTGAAAACCATCTGCCGGCATTACTGGCACGTCCATTGGCCACGACCCTGTGCGCACAGGCCGGGACTCTGCCCGTGCAGGTGCTGATGAGTCCCGGACTGCCTCTGCTGGCCCCGCTGGCCAACCTGCTGGTCACTCCTGTGGTCGACGCTGCCACCGTGACCGGCCTGCTTGCATTGCTCACCTCCTGGCTCTGGCCCCCATTGGGGCTCTTGCTGGCCCGGTTGACCTCCTTGGGTACCGGGGTCATGGCTTTTGCCGCCACATGGCTGGGCGAGGCGGCTGCTCCGGCGGCCTGGCCCTCTGGGCCAGTCGGCAGCGCCTGTCTGCTTGGTCTGGGTCTCATGGTCGTGATCGATCATCGACTGGTTCGACTCATCCGTACCCGGAGGTGGGACCGTTCATGGTCAGCCGTGGCAGACGAGGATTCAGGGGTTCCCTTTCGGCCATCGGCTTGGGGGTCAATCAAGGTCTGGCTACGGCAGACCTATAGCCTTCTGGCACAGTTGGTCTTCAAAAAACGACCGGGGTAATGTCCAGTGATAAAGGGAGATTTGAGTCATGACCAAAGCTCAGCAGGAGAACCCTTCCGTCCATCTGGTGGTCGGCGGTGATCCCTTCCTCAACGGGCAGCGCGTCAAGGAGCTGTGTGCACAGGCATGTGCCGCTCACCCGGACAGCGAATACATGGAAATGGACGCAGCAGACTGCGACGCTTATGCCTTTCAGGAGGCGGTCGGACCCTCCCTGCTCAGTCAGACGGCCGTGGTTCTTCTGGATGATTTGCAGGCGGCCGATGAGGCCTTGACTCAGGCCCTGGTGGACTTCTGCCACGAGCCGGTAGATTCCGAATCCAGCATTGTCATCGCACGTCATGACGGGGGCAACCGGGGCCGCAGGCTTCTGGATCAGATGGAACGGGCCGGAGCAGTCATAGAGCGTATGCCGGATCTGAAGAAGTTCGATGACAAGGTCGATTTCGTTTATGGGCAATTCAAGGCCCATCAGCGTCGCATCCAGCCGCGGGCGGCCCAGCGTCTGGTGGATGTCCTGGGCGAACGCACTCCGGAACTGGCTGCTATGTGCTCTCAGCTCTGTTTTGATTTTGACCAGGACCCCATGACCTTGGATATCGTCAACCGGTATCTGACCGATAACCCGGCTGTATCGGGATTCGCTGTGGCGGACAAGGCCCTTGCTGGCAAACCGGCCCAAGCCGTCGTCGCCCTGCGTTCAGCTCTGGAACAGGGCAACGAACCGGTATCACTTATCGGAGTACTGGCCCTGAAGCTGCGAACGCTGGGCAAGGAGGCGGCCATCGAATCTGGATCCATCACGACAGCCGAGGCCAAGGCCGCTTACTGGCAGTTGCGGGAGGCGAAGCGACAGCTGCATGGATGGACATCCTCCGGCCTGGCGGCCTGCATCGAGGCCTTGGCCCATGCTGATGAGGTCAGCAAGACCAGCAGCGGCGATGCCCGCTATGCTCTGGAACGGGCAGTGGAGCTGATTGCCGCCAAGGGAAGGACATTGGCATGAGCCTGCAGTACAGTGCCGAGCAACAGGATGGATTCGAGCTGGCTGTGCCAACGGGCGAGGACATGCAGCGTCTGGGCAGAAACCTGGCTTCATGTTTGCAAGGCGGGGATGTGATCCTCCTGTCCGGACCTCTGGGGGCGGGCAAAACCACGCTGGCCCAGGGGCTGGGCAGCGGACTTGGAGTGGACGGTCCTGTGGTCTCGCCCACGTTCACCATCGCAAGAGAGCTGCATGGCCATCTGTCCGACGGCTCGCCGGTCACCCTGATCCACGTGGATGCCTATCGGCTGGGTGGACAGGACTATCTGCCTGGCGAGGATGCAGTGGATCGGCTCCTGGACGAGCTGGAGTCCCTTGGTCTGGACGAGGAGTTGGAAGATCCGGGCCAAAGCACCATCATCCTGATGGAATGGGGGGAGCAGATGGCTTCGGCGCTGGCCGATCAACGACTGGAAGTGAGCATCGCCCGACCCGTGGATCCTCGGGAAGATCCTGACGCGCCACCCAGCTCCCAGGGTCAGCGTATGGTACGTCTGCGTGGAGTGGGTCCTTCATGGGCCACCAGACTGGAGCAGCTGAGAAAGGCGATGACGACATGAGCGGGAGCGATACGCCCCTTTTGGTGATCGACACCTCATATGGCTCGACTGTGGGGCTGCCCGGGCGGGAGCCTTGCATCGAGACCGAATCGCGCTCGCATGTGGAACGCCTCCAGGTCAATATCGCCAAGGTCATGGACCAGGCCGGGCTGTCTGCAGACAACCTGAGAACCATCGTGGTGGGACTGGGCCCTGCGCCCTTCACCGGTCTACGGGCAGGCATCGTAACCGCCAAAGCCCTGGCCTTTGCCACCGGTGCCCGTCTGCTGGGGCAGGACATCCTGGAACCACAGGCCCGCTATGCCTACAGCCGGTTCAGTCAGCAGGAACAAGACCATACCCGGTTGCTGGTTCTGGCTGTCAATGATGCTCGACGTCGGCAGCTCTATTACCGTCTCTTTGATGACTTTGGAGACGTGGAAGCCCCGGCCCGGCCGCTGACCGAAATGAGCATCGACTATCCAGCTGCTATCTGTGAGAGAATCACGGCCGTTGCAGAGGAGGGTGGGTCTGTGGATCAGGGCCCTGTCACTCTGGTCATTAGTGGCCATGGAGCCGGTCGCTACGCTGACCAGTGGGAGCGTCTGGATAAGCATCCGGATATACGGGTGATACTGGACGAAGGATCCTTCCTGGAGGATCGGACCCAGGGGACAGCTCTGATGGCGGCTTGTGCATGCAGACGTGCCCAGCAGGGGCTGATCGACCCGGTGGAGCCGCTTTACCTTCGTCGGCCGGACGTCTCGGTGCCCAACCCGCTCAAACACGTGGCTGTCCAGTCATGATTCGCAGGGCGGCCTTGGGGGACCTGAACCAGCTTGTCAATCTGGAGAAGCGCGTCTTCGGCGACCAGGCCTGGAAGAGGCAGGAGATGCGGTTTGAGTTGTCTGCGCCCTCGCGCACCTACCTGGTATGGGAGGACCAGGGTGCCATCCTGGGCTACGGAGGTTATTGGTCGGGCGAAAGGGAGGCCGAGCTGATGACCATTGGGGTGCTACCGGAAGCACGACATCGCGGTATTGCAGGATCCCTGCTGGCCAAGCTGATTGCTTCGGCCGATTGTATGGGGTTGCAGCGAATGAATCTGAAGGTGCGTGTAGACAATCCCGTGGCCATCAATCTCTACAAGGACTTTGGCTTCTCAAAGACGGGTCTATCCAAGGGCTACTATCAGCCTGAAGGCGTGGATGCCTGGGCTATGACCAGACCTTTAAGCTCGGTCGGGCCGGGTCCGGTGGGATCTGTCAGCAGCAGGCTTTCGGAAGGACAGGAAAGGATCATTGACCATGAGTGAGCCTCTGGTGCTTGGCATCGAATCCACCTGCGACGAGACTGCAGCCGCCCTGGTTCAGGGTAACCGGCTGCTGTCCAACGTGGTGGCATCCTCCATGAACGAGCACGCCCGTTATGGGGGCGTCATCCCTGAGATCGCCTCGCGGGCACACGCTGAGTCCTTTGTGCCGGTTGTCTCCAAGGCCTTGAAGGATGCGGACATGGACCTGTCCCAAGTGGATGCCATAGCGGTCTCGGCTGGTCCTGGACTTGCTGGATGCCTGGCCGTAGGCGTCTCCGGCGCCAAGGCGCTGGCCTGGGCGGCGAAAAAGCCTCTATATGGCATCAACCATGTCATCGGCCACATAGCGGTCACCCAGCTCCAATTCGGCCCCTTTCCGAAGAACGCGCTGGCCTTGATCGTCTCCGGCGGCCACACCTCGCTGCTGCATGTGGATGACCTGGCTCGATCGGTCCAGGTGGTGGGCACTACCCTGGATGACGCGGCGGGGGAGTGCTTCGACAAAATTGCGCGTCTGCTCGGTTTCCCCTATCCCGGCGGCCCCCACATCGACCGTCATGCCCGCCTGGGCGACTCTCACGCCATCGCTGTGCCCCAGGGGCTGACCAAGGGTCGGGCCGGAGCCGAGCATCCCTATGACTTCAGCTTCTCCGGGGTCAAGACCGCAGTGGCTCGATGGGTCGAACGCAGACAGCAGGCCGGGCTCGACATTCCCGTGGATGATGTCTGCGCCTCCCTGGCGGATTCCGTGGCCACCGTCCTATCCCGCAAGGCCATGGCTGCCTGCCACATGTTCGACACGGATACCCTGATTGTCGGCGGTGGGTTTTCAGCCAACTCACAGCTGCGCGGCAAGCTTCAGGAATTCGGTGACCAGGAGGGCATCAAGGTCCGCATTCCGAAGATCAACCTGTGCACGGACAACGGCGCCATGGTGGCCATGCTGGGCGTCAATCTGGTCCAGGCCGGTCTGGCACCCTCCGCTCCTGACTTTTCCATCGATTCGGCCATGCCCATGGACAGGATCCTCATGTAATCGACACGCCAAGTTGTCGGATACGAAAGTCTGGACTACAGTATGGTAATTGTGTTCAGCGAGAGTTGAACGGGACATTCCCGCATAGCTCAGTTGGCAGAGCGTTCGACTGTTAATCGAAATGTCGCTGGTTCAAGCCCAGCTGCGGGAGCTCTCAACCGCCGGTTCTCCGGCGGTTTTCTTTATCTGCAAGCTCTCTTTATGATGTGCAATCTGTCAAGTAAATGACCCCCCCCCCCCCCTGTCTCAAATGCTCCTGGCCGTTGTAAATATGAGTATCGGGATGCACAACCGACTGAATTGATGAGAAGTCTCCTGACACAAGGACTGATGCTGTCGGCCTGTTCTCAATATTCTCATTCCTAGTGTGATATGGAATAACCACGTAGCCTGTCGCTCGGCACTAGGGGGGGGGTGACTGCGTGGGGCGATAGACCGGTGGTTTGTCGAATTCACAACGTTGTACTATTCAGATGTTCCATAGTTTCAATATGGACGAGAATCATGGTCGATAAAGTCAGAACGAAGGAGTCAGACAGTGACGCAGGGGCAACAAACTCACAGCGGCAGGGCACAGTTCAAGGTGGATGAGGAGCAAAAGTCCACGCCAATTGACGATCGCCTTTTCGGCTCCTTCGTAGAGCACCTGGGCAGGGGCATCTACTCGGGCATCTATGAGCCGGGCCATCCGACAGCAGACGAACAGGGTTTTCGCCGGGACGTCATGGATCTGGTCAAGGAGCTGGGCGTGACCACCATCCGATACCCGGGCGGTAACTTCGTCTCGGGCTATCGCTGGGAGGATGGCGTGGGACCGCGTGAAAACCGTCCTCGCCGTCTCGACCTGGCCTGGCACTCCGGTGAAAGCAACGAGTTCGGCCTGCATGAGATGCGCGACTGGCTGGACAAGCTGGGCGGCAACGAGCTCATGGAGGCCGTTAACCTGGGCACCAGGGGCATGCAGGAGGCCCTGGATCTGCTCGAATACTGCAATGTGCCGTCGGGCACCGAGCTGTCGGAACGGCGTCGTGCCAACGGCCATGATCGCCCCCTCAACATCAGGATGTGGTGCCTGGGCAACGAGATGGACGGCGACTGGCAGATCGGCCACAAGAGTGCAGAGGAATATGCCGATCTGGCCAACCGGACGGCTGTGGCCATGCGGATGATCGACCCGGACTTGGATCTGGTCGTATGCGGATCTTCGTCGCACACCATGCCCACCTTCGGCCTCTGGGAGCGTACCGTCCTGGAGCGCTGCTTCGAAAATGTGAACTTCCTCTCATGCCATGCCTATTACGCGCCCAAGGATGGGGACATGGCCAGCTTTTTGGCTTCCGGCGTGGACATGGACAGTTTCATCACCGATGTTGCGGCCATCATCGCCGCCTCGCGTGCCCGGCTGGGCAGTGATCATCAGGTTTTCATCTCCTTCGACGAGTGGAATGTCTGGTACCAGGATGCCGAGGCCAGCAGATCGCCCGAAGGCATCGGCAATTGGCCTATAGGCGCGCCGCTCTTGGAGGATGTTTATACGGCGGCAGATGCCGTGGTGGTAGGCGACCTGCTGATCACCCTGCTCAGGCATGCCGACGTCGTTCATGCGGCCAGCCTGGCCCAGCTGGTCAACGTCATTGCCCCCATCATGACCGAGCCCGGCGGCCCGGCCTGGAGGCAGACAATTTTCTACCCCTTCGCCCTGACCGCCCGTTATGCACGAGGCGCCAGCGTGCTCAAGAGCCTGCAGAGCGGCGACACCTTTGAGACTTCCCGCTACGGTCAGGTGCCCATGACCGATTCAGTGGCCGTCAGAGGTGCCGATGGCTCCCTGAGTGTTTTCGCGGTCAACCGCAGCCTTGACCGTTCCGTTGATTTCAGCATCGCCCTGCCTGAACAGGACCGACATCGGCAGGCCAAGATCAGCACACTGCACGAGGAGGACCCCTCGGCACGCAACACGCTTGAGGACCAGGAGCGAGTCGTCATGCATGCCAGGAAGGACTTCAGGATGGATGAGGACACCTTGAACCTTCAGCTGCCTCCCATCTCATGGACGGTCATTCATCTGGCTTGAAAGGCCGCCAATGGCATCTAGACCGGGAACCCTTTCACGGACTCTTGATTATGGTGCCTTTACGGTCCATCTGGATGTGGACGAGTATATATTCGACCACATGCCTCCTTCCGGCTCACACGGCTGCGGCATCCAATCCATCATGATGGTGGATGCCCGATCGGGCATCCACGATGACGGAATGAAGGTGCGACTATGGCCTGTGCGCGTGACCATAAGAACAAGGGCCTCAGGCGAGTTACCGGTCGGATGCCCACCATACCCTCCGGCTGTCGGCCCCCTTGGTTTCCCAGGACCCTGCTGGTGTTGATGCTGGCGCTGGTCCTGTCGGCTGCGGGGCCGACGGCAACCGTCACGGCTCAGCCTGCGCCGACCCTGCCTTCGGCTGCAGCTCCGGCGCAGAAGGGTCGAGTTGGCTCGTCGACCGCAGCCTGCCGCCGGGGCTGGCTGTGGCCCCTTGAACCTCTGCCTGGCGGTAAGGCCGCCCCGCTGGTTATGCGTCCCTTTGATCCTCCGGGTCGTCCGTGGCTGAGAGGTCATCGCGGGATAGATTTGGAGACGGAGCAAGGCAGCGATATCCGTGCCCCGGCAGACGGCGTCATCGCCTTTGCAGGTTCCGTAGCAGGCAAGGACGTGGTCTCCATACGTCACGGCAACCTGGTCTCCACCTATGAGCCTGCACAGAGCTCTCTGCCGACAGGGACCCGGCTGCAGACCGGCACGGTATGGGGAAGGGTGCGGGGAGACTCAGACCACTGTGCCCAGGAGTGTCTGCACTGGGGCCTTAAAGACGATCAAGGCAATTATCTGGATCCTGGTGCCAGGATCGGGTGGCATCGCATCCGTCTCAAGCCCCTGTAGGAATGTGGGGTTTGCTTGCAGGACTCGCGCGTTTGCAGACCGGGTATATCGCCAGCCCGGGGGAGCGGTTAGAATCGTTAAGCATAACGCCGTTTCAGCAGGGAGTGGTCATGCAGAACATGCAGCAAGAATTCACGCGTCCGCTTGAGGAGCCCATAGATCCTGATGCCAGCGTCTTCTCCCTGCTTGAGGACAGGGTTGAACGCCTGGGGGACGATCCTTTGATCGAATACCGGAGTGGACGTGAGTGGAGCACCCTCACAGCCCGTGAGTTCCGGGATCGCGTTGTCGCGCTGGCCAAGGGGCTTATGGCCAGGGGTATAGGTCGTGGGGATTCGGTGGCCATCGTCTCGCACACCCGATGGGAGTGGACTGCCCTGGACATGGCCATCCTGTCCATTGGAGCAGTGACGGTGCCGGTCTACGAGACGGACTCGCCCGATCAGATCCGGCGTATCTTCAACGACTCCCATGTCGGCATGGCCTTTCTGGAGGATGACGACATGAGGGCCCGGGTGGACGCGGTTCGTTCCCAATGCGCCTATCTGAACGACCTGTATGTAATCAACAGGGGGGCGCTGACCACTATGACCGCCTACGGACGGGCGGTGGACCAGGCAGACTTCCAAGCCCGGGCCGACTCGGTGCAAGGCTCCGACCTGGCTACCATCGTCTACACTTCAGGCTCCACGGGCAAGCCCAAGGGCATTGAACTCAGCCACAGCAACATCGTCTTCACCGTGCGTTCGGGAGCTCAGGCAGTCCCCGACATCTGCCTGGGTGAGGGCAGGCGGCTTCTGCTCTGCCTGCCCCTGGCCCACGCTTTCGCCCGCTGTCTGCAGTTCTTCGCCATCGCTACGGACCTCACCTTGGGGCTTACCGGATCTATCCGCAATCTGCTGCAGGACATGCAGACCTTCAAACCCACATTCATCCTGGCTGTGCCCCGAATCTTCGAGAAGATCTACAACGCCGCCTCCCAGCGAGCAGGCACCGGTGCCAGGGGCAGAATTTTCCTGGATGCCGCGGGAGTGGCCAGGCAGTGGTCCCGTCATCAACAGAACGGCACCCGCGTCCCCATGTCGCTGAAGACCAAGCACCTTATGTACACGGGAACCGTCTACGATCCCATCCTGGAGGCCCTGGGCGGCCGGGTCAAGTATGCCATTTCGGGCGGCGCCCCCCTGGACAGGGACATTGCGGACTTCTTCAACGGCATAGGCCTACCCCTGCTGGAGGGCTATGGCATGACCGAGACCATGGGTCCGGTCACGGTCAACCCAACCGAAGGCTATCGGCTGGGCACCATTGGTCTGCCCATGCCTGGCATCACTGTGGGCATCGACCAGGAGGGCCAGCTATGCGTCAAGGGTCCCGACGTCTGCATCGGCTACCACAACCATCCCGAAATCACCACCAGGCAGATTCGCGACGGCTGGCTGCTGACAGGCGATCTGGGCAGTCTGGACGAGGACGGATTCGTTCGGCTGACCGGTCGGCGCAAGGAAATCATCATTACTGCCGGTGGCAAGAACATCTCACCGGCGTTGCTGGAGACGGCTGTTGAACGTTCGCCCATCATCAGCCACTGCATGGTTATCGGGGACCGCAGACCATTCATCTCGGCCCTGATCACCCTCAATGCCGAGGAGGTCGATCGCTGGATGCGGGACCAGGGCGCCGAGCCCCTGAAAGATGCTGCGGCGGCTGGAGAGAACCCCATCATCCGCACGGAGGTCGACCGTGCCGTGGACGCGGCCAACGCACAGGTTTCCCGGGCCGAGGGCATCCGCCGCTATCTGATTCTCGACCAGGACTTCACGCGTGAAAACGGTCTTCTCACCGCCTCGTACAAGCCCCGCCGTCAGGAGGTTCTCAAGCGGTATGAGGACCGGATCGAGCAGGAGATCTATGCTCAAAGACCCGCGTCGGCTGGCTTGATGTAGCCTGTATCGATCAGCGCCGCCTTGAGGTTGGTGGCTGAAACCGCGACCAAGGGTCTTGACAGGCGACGCACCTGTTTGCCGTCCTGGTTGACGGTCTGGATCGTGTCCATGGCTGGTACCTTGCCTTGGCTGTTGAGGCCGACGCAGACCTTGGCAATATCAGCCGCGAGTCCCAGCCTGTCCTCCAGCCCGGTCATCCACTGACGTCCATCAACGATTTGAGGGAGGTTGTCAACGTAAGCGCCGTATCCGCTGATGATGGGCCAGGCGGCGTGGTCGTCCGAGGGTGTGGATCCTTCAGTCTTACCCGTGGTCTGCTGTGAAGAATCCGCCTCCGACCCTGTCTGATTCTGGGTTGTGGGGCTCTGGGCGGGTTTGGGCACGCGCTGCCGATGCAGATCCTGTCGGCCGGTCATGGATCCGACAATGCCTGATACGGAGATCTCCGGGTTGACATCCGCTGACGTACCCCGATACCCCAGATCCCCGAGTTCAGAGACCACCCCGGAAACAATGAAGTCGTTCATGGCCAGAATGCCGTCCACCTCGGTATGGGTCTTGGTGTCATCGTTCATGGACAGCCGGGTCGCCAGCTCCTTGCCTGTAGCCGAGGCATCCTTGCCTGGGTCAAAAGCGACCGTCTGCCAGTCTTTATCAGTGCTGTCTGCCTTCAGGCGCCCCGATGGGCTGACAGCCCGCCCATCCTTGAAGTAAGGACCCAGCACCTGCCAGATTCCGGCGAAGGCCTGCGCAGGGAAAGAACTTTGCGCATCCTGCTCCTCTTGCTGGTCCTGATCAGCCTGGTCGGCTTCAGCATCCTTGTCAGCAGAGGAAGATGTCTCGGCTGTCCGGTTCGGCAGCAGAATCTCAATGCGGCAGGGGTTGTTTTTGTTGGCCTTGTCCAGCTCCAGCTTGCTGGCCAGCTTCTCCGCCTGCATCTGACCGATGGCCCGCGCATCAGACAACTGCACGAACAAATCCGGCTCAATGCCCGGCACCTGATTGGCCAGCAGCACCAGGTGCATGCCCGCGCCCATGGCAAGGCGCAGAGACGAGACCAGGCGTGCGCTCGCCTTGTCTTTGGCATCGGCCTCCAGTGACTTGCTGATGTAGTCGCCATACTGGCGGGTAATGGAATCCGGCGAGGTCATGGGTGCCACCACCAGCGTGGTGGGCTCTGAGGTCTTCCCGGTCTTGCGCTCCGAAAGTCGGTTGACCACGTAATCCTGCACTTCCTTGCTTTGGTCTTCCAGATTCCCGCTGGTGTAGGCATCGATGCGCTTGCCGGAAAGATGCTCCTTGGTCAGTCCCGCCTTCAGATCTGGGACCAGGGCGGCCCACTTGTTGATGGGCGTGTGCTGGGAGAGGGTGATGCCGTCGGAGGGAGTGAAAATGGCCACCCGACCTGGCACTTCCGCAGCTGCCGTCGAGCTCGCCGGGCTCTGCGGGGTGCTCGGGGATTGTTTGCCTCCGCCCATGGCCGGACCGCAAGCACCAGTCGATGCCGCCATGGCCAGGCATGCCAGCAGGGCCAGCAAGCCGGACAAATGCCGTGCAAAGCCGGTCTTCTTCACATTCGCTCCTTCGTTCCGAAAGGGCCCGACTCTGGCCGGGTCCCGAGCAACCATTGTATGGGCTCACGGGTAGGAGCGTATGGAGCATCCTTGCTTTTGCGCACAAGCTTCTCGCCAGGGAGCAGACGGTCAAGGCTGGACTCAGCGGATTATCCGCCTGTTTCAACCGCATGCAATGGATGGGAGATGATGCTATGTCCGATCTGTCAGTCCGCCTTGTGTTCTATGGCCTCTGTCGCAGTTGAAGCCATACGCTCGGCAAGGGCCTGGTCCAGGGCATCCATGAATCCCTCGGTGTCCAGCCAGGGCTGATCAGGGCCGACCAGGCTGGCCAGATCCTTGGTCATACGGCCGGAGCGCACGGTCTCGATAACCACAGATTCCAGGGTCTGCGCAAACTGGGCCACCCTGGGTGTGTCATCCAGCCGTGCCCGCTGCTTGAGTCCGCCCGTCCAGGCGAAAATGGAGGCTATCGGGTTGGTGGAAGTGGTCTCACCCTTGAGCCAGCGCCGGTAATGCCTGGTCACGGTTCCATGGGCGGCCTCGGCCTCTACCGTCTGCCCGTCGGCCGTCATCAGCATGGAGGTCATGAGGCCAAGGGACCCGAACCCTTGAGCTATTGCATCGGACTGGACATCGCCGTCGTAGTTCTTGCAGGCCCATACATAGCCGCCCTGCCACTTGAGCGAGGAGGCCACCATGTCGTCGATCAGCCGATGCTGGTAGGTCAGCCCCTCTTGTTCGAACCGATTCCGGTACTCCTGCTCGTAGACCTGGGCGAAAATGTCCTTGAAACGGCCGTCGTAGGCCTTGAGGATGGTGTTCTTGGTACTCAGGTAGACCGGATAGTGCCTCTGCAGGGCATAGTTGAAGCAGGAGCGCGCGAAGTCGCGGATGGAGTCGTCAAGGTTGAACTGCACCTGGGCCACGCCCGGACCCGGGTAGACGGTCACTTCCCGGGTCACCGGGGCGCTCCCGTCCTCGGGTGTGAAAGTGACGCTCAGCTTCCCTGGCCCAGGCACGGTGAAATCAGTGGCCTGGTATTGGTCGCCAAAGGCATGGCGGGCCACCACGATGGGCTTGGACCATCCGGGGACCAGCCTGGGGATGTTGTCGATGACGATGGGCTCGCGGAAGATGGTTCCGCCAAGAATATTGCGGATGGTGCCGTTGGGCGACTTCCACATGCGCTTGAGTCCGAATTCCTTCACCCGGGCCTCGTCAGGGGTAATAGTGGCGCACTTGACGCCCACATGCTCGCGCTGGATGGCCTGGGCCGCCTGCACAGTGACCTTGTCGTCGGTGGCGTCCCTGTTGCGGATGCCCAGGTCGTAATAGTCCAGGTCCACATCCAGATAGGGCAGAATCAGCCGCTCCTTGATCATTTTCCAGATGACCCGGGTCATCTCGTCACCGTCGAGCTCGACGATGCGTCCCTTCACGGCGATCTTCTCCATGGCGGCCTCCTAACAGTGGGCGGGTCGGGGGCCGTATCCTGCTCCCGGTGCCGCAGTTGCGCTCGCGAACAGTTCTATCCCAAGTTTGTTACTCTCTGTTCCCCTGCTCGTAACCCGTTCGTAGCACGCTGGAGCGTCATCATGAGGCGCTAGGCTGGCAGACATGACACAGGAAATCGAAATCGGTCTCGGCAAGAAGGCCACGATGGCCTACACGCTCGATGATGTCTCCATACTCCCATCACGAAGGACCAGGGATCCCCAGGATGTTTCCACGGCCTGGCAGGTGGATGCCTACGAGTTCGACCTGCCCCTGCTGGCAGCGCCCATGGATTCGGTCACCAGCCCGGAGACGGCCATAGCCCTGGGACGGATGGGCGGACTGGGTGTGCTGGACCTGGAGGGACTGTGGACCCGATACGAGGATCCGCGTCCACAGCTGGACCGTATAGCCCATGCTTCGCCGGAGCAGGCGACCGGGGTCATTCAGGAAGCCTACCGGGAGCCGGTCAAGGCGGAGCTGATCACCCGCCGTCTGCAGGAGATTCGCAAGGCCGGGGTCACGGTGGCCGGTGCCCTGTCGCCCCAGCGCACCCAGGAGTTCTACACCACAGTGGTCGACGCAGGCGTGGATCTCTTCGTGATCCGCGGCACGGCGGTCTCGGCCGAGCATGTCTCCACCAGCCATGAGCCCTTGGATTTGAAGAAGTTCATCTACGACCTGGATGTTCCGGTCATCGTCGGCGGGGCCGCCACCTACCAGGCCGCCCTGCATTTGATGCGCACGGGTGCCGCCGGGGTGCTGGTCGGGTTCGGCGGGGGAGCCTCCTCAACTGACTCTGCCACCATTGGAATTCAGGCACCTATGGCCACGGCCATCTCGGATGTGGCCGAAGCGCGTCGCGACTACCTGGACGAGTCCGGTGGCCGCTATGTTCAGGTCATAGCCGACGGGGAGACCGGCACCTCGGGGTCCTTCGTCAAGGCCTTGGCCATGGGGGCCGACGCGGTCATGCTGGGCACGCCACTGGCCAAGGCTACGGAGGCTCCCGGCCAGGGCATGCACTGGGGGGCCGAGGCCCATCATCCTGATCTGCCTAGGGGTCGCAGGGTCCAGGTCGGCCAGGTGGGGAGCCTGGAGCGCATACTCTTCGGACCCAGCGATCGTACCGATGGCAGCCTGAACCTGATCGGAGCACTGCGCCGGGCCATGGCCTCCACCGGTTACGTGGATGTCAAGAACTTCCAGAAGTGCCGTGTAGCAGTGACTCCGGCTTCCCGCTGCTAAGCAGGACAGGGCATTCAAAGCCTATTTATCCACAATCCGTATCAAGGCCGGTTCAGGTTGACCACATTCCTGAACCGGCCTTTACAATGCCTGAGCGCATTCATACTCTGGACGTAATCGCTGTCGTTGCGTCGGTCGCCCAGTGCACCCCGCCGGCATGAGAGGGGGAACAAGCACATAGAAGTGCGAGGAGAAAAGTATGACGGAGTATATGGATCTGGCGCCGACCTGGGATGGGGATCAGGCAATTGAGGATTCGCTGGGACAGGAGTTTGGCTGCTGGTGGCCGTCTACCTGTGCTCAGGTGCCGCTGGGACTTGGTGACATCAATCTGACAGTGCGAACCGTCAACTTCGTGCGGCCGACAGATGCTGCCGGGCATGAGGGTCTTACGGCGGATCTGAAGCGCATTCTCGTCAACCTGTGTGCACTGGCATCCAAGGTCTTCGATGTGTTGCGGGGCCGTCTGCCGATGAAGAGCCTGGATCGTGTGCTCAACCACGTCTGCATGGAACGGCTGGCTATGCTGGCCCAGCTGATGCGTGATCGGCATTTGGGCATGGTCCCCACGTCGGATCATGTCGGCCTGGCCTACCTGCCACTCATTCCTAAACTGGTCGAGCTCTACCGCGTTGACCGCGACCGGTACGAAACCACCATCGGATTCCTGGTCGGCGAGCGCACGGTGCTGACCAACCTGATAGTCGCCAGAAGCGGCTCGCGCTGGCTATGTGTGCGCTTCGACATGGGCTAGGCGGCGGCTTTGGCGGGTTGACCCATATGATGGTGGGTATGTTGCGTGAATATACGGTCGAGCTTCAACACCCGACGACGGACAAGGACACCATCTATTCACTCCTGGCAAAACGCACCGCCCGCGACCCTGAGGAGCTGGTTGCCCAGTGGCAGGATCCCATGACCAGAAACTGGCACGATGTCAAAGCCGGGCAGATGTCTGCACGGGTTCGCGCCGTGGCCAAGGGCATGATGGCCCTGGGCGTGGAAAAGGGCAGTACCGTGGTCATCTACGCCTCCACCAGTTATGACTGGGGGGTTACGGACTTCGCCTGCGCCGCCATCGGAGCGGTTTCGGTGCCCATCTACGAGACCGACTCGCCCAGCCAGGCCCATAAGATCGTTCAGGACGTGGACTGCGTTCTGGCCTTTGCCGGCGACTCGGAGCATGCGCAGATTCTGGAGCAGGTTCGTGGGTCCTCGCCAAAACTCAAGTATGTCTTCAACTTCGAAGCCGGTGGCCTGAATGCAGTCAGTGAATTCGGCCAAGGGATCGACGACGAGCGCCTGGACCAGGCCATCGCCCAGGTCAAGGCCGACGATCTGGCCACCATCGTCTACACCTCGGGCTCAACCGGTGAGCCCAAGGGCGCCATGCTCTCCAACCGGAACTTCGTCCACATCGTCTTCGTGGGCTGGGACGTGCTCTACCACATGCTGGCAGCCCCCTCCCGTCTGATGCTTTTCCTGCCCCTGGCACACTGCTTCGCCCGTTACATCCAGTACGTGGCCATCGGCGCCCAGGGCGTGGTCGGATACGTCTCCAACGCCAAGCACCTGCTGACCGACCTGCGCACCTTCCGGCCCACCTATCTGTTGGGTGTGCCGCGTGTCTTCGAGAAGGTCTACAACGCCGCCTCGCAGAAGGCCGGCACAGGTCTGGCCGGCAAGGTCTTCGCCAAGGCCACCAGGCACTTCATCAAGTGGTCCAAGGACGAGCAGGAAGGGCGCGGCCACTCGCCGCTGACCCGCCTGGCCCACGCCTTCTATACCAAGACCGTCGGCAACACGATCGAGTCCGCCCTGGGCTCCAACCTGAGCTACCTGGCCTGCGGCGGGGCGCCCATGAACGCCGACCTGGCCCACTTCTTCAACGGAATCGACGGAATCACCTTCATCCAGGGCTACGGGATGACCGAGACGGCGGCCCCCTGTATCGTCAACTTCGAGGATGCCAATGAGGTGGGGTCGGTCGGCCGTCCAGGCTCGGGCATCACGGTCAGGCTGAGCGACGACGACGAGCTTCTGGTCAAGGGCCCCAGCGTCTTCATGGGCTACTACCACCAGCCCGAGCTGGATTCCACTGTGCTCGACAAGGACGGCTGGCTGCACACCGGCGATCTGGCCCAGATCGACGACCAGGGCTTCGTCTTCATCACGGGCCGTAAGAAGGATGTCATCATCACCGCCGGCGGTAAGAACGTCAGCCCGGCGCCTTTGGAGGATGTCATCAGCACCTGCCCGATTGTCTCCCAGGCCGTGGTCGTGGGCGACGGCAGGCCCTTCGTGGGTGCCCTGGTCACCTTGGATGCCGGCATGCTGAAGTCCTGGCTGACATCCCAGGGCCTGGACGCTGACATGAGCATGGAACAGGCCAGCCACAACGATGCCATCCATGCCTTCATCCAGCAGTATGTGGACAAGGCCAACTGCAACGTCTCGCGGGCCGAGTCGGTGCGCAAGTTCCTGGTGCTGGACAAGGACTTCAGCCAGGAGGACGGCACCCTGACCCCCAGCCTGAAGGTGGTGCGCCCCGAGGTGCTCCGCCAGTACGCCGAACTTGTGGACAAGGTCCTCTACGCGCCCAGGACGCCGGCCAAGCCCGCCGCCAAGGAGAACGACATCGTCAGCAGGGCACGGACCACCATGAGCGATTCCCTGGCCAGCATGACCGGACGCAAGCGTGATGGCCGTCCGGAGGGGGAAGCAGCCCCAGAGGACGAGAAGGACGGCCGCGACGGCAGCGACGGTCGGAACGACGAGGAGTAGGCAGTGGCGATTCGTACAATCAGAGTGGTTCCCGATCCGGTTTTGCGCACACCTTGCGATCCTGTGACCAGCATCACCCCGGCTGTGCGCAGTCTGGTGCGTGACCTGGTGGACACTGTCGACGACCCGGGCAGGGCAGGCCTGTCGGCCAACCAGATCGGCGTGGGCCTGCGCGTCTTCTCGTATAACATCGGCGGCAAGGTAGGCTACATCATCAATCCGGTCATCGACAAGACCTCCGGCGAGCAGTATGGCGAAGAGGGATGCCTGTCCCTGCCCAACCTCTGGTATCCGACCAGGCGGGCCGACTACGCTCGGGCCCACGGCATCGATTTGGACGGCAAGACGGTGACCCTCGAAGGCCATGGCATCATGGGGCGGATGATCCAGCACGAGTGCGATCATCTGGACGGCCATGTCTACGTGGATCGGCTGGAGAGCGACGTCCGCCGCAAGGCCATGCAGCAGTTGAGATCAGCCAGGTAGGCAGAGGGCGAACACGATACCCGAGGTCATTGGCCTCGGGTATTATTGTACTTCGGCGTGTCATTGCGTAGGTCCGCTGTCACGGGTGGGCAGGCGCACCAAGAGTATTCCCGAACACACGCCGCAAATTCGCGCCATGTCCGCGACGTCCTGTGTCGGTCGGCTCCTCGGAGTTGCACGCAGGTGCACATGGCCAGGCAATAACCGACAATGAAAGGTACGGACATGGCACAGATCACCATGAGCGAAATGCTGAAGGCCGGCGTCCACTTCGGACATCAGACCCGTCGTTGGAACCCCAAGGTGAAGCAGTACATCCTGATGGAGCGCAACGGCATCCACATCATCAACCTCTTCAAGTCGCTCGGTCTGATCGACCAGGCCTATGACTTCATCAAGCAGACCGTGGCCCACAACGGCACCGTGCTCTTCGTGGGGACCAAGAAGCAGGCCCAGGAGGCCATCAAGGCACAGGCCACCCGGGTGAACATGCCCTACGTCTCCGAGCGCTGGCTGGGCGGCATGCTGACCAACTTCCAGACTGTGACCAAGCGGGTCGGCCGCTTGAAGGAGCTGGAGGAGATGGACTTCGACGACGTGCATGGCTCGGGGCTGACCAAGAAGGAGCTGCTGCTCCTGCGGCGCGAGAAGGACAAGCTGGAGCGTCAGCTGGGCGGCATCCGCAACATGAGCCGTACCCCTTCGGCCCTGTTCGTGGTCGACATCAACAAGGAGGCCCTGGCGGTCTCCGAGGCCAACAAGCTGGGCATCCCGGTCGTGGCCCTGGTGGACACCAACACGGATCCTGAGCTCGTCACCTACCCCATTCCCGCCAACGACGATGCCATTCGCGGCGTCGAGCTGCTGACCCGGCTCATGGCCGATGCCGTGGCCGACGGTCTGCTGGAGCGCTCCGGCAAGGCCGCCAAGACCGAGGAGGCCTCCGACCAGCCCATGGCCGAGTGGGAGAAGAACCTGCTGGAGAACAAGGACGGACAGCCGCAGGAGCAGGCGCAGGAGACTGCCCAGGCCGAGCAGCCTGCGCAAGAGCAGCAGCAGGAGACCCCCGCTGCCGATCAGGCCGCCTGAAATCTGACGTCTAGATAGGAGAGTTTCATGGCAAAAATCACCGCTGCACTGATCAAGGAGCTACGTGATCAGACCGGCGCCGGCATGATGGACGTCAAGAAGGCCCTGACCGAGGCCGAGGGCGACATGGCTCGCGCCAAGGAGATCATCCGCGCCACCGGCATCCAGGCCGCAGGCGCCCGTGAGGGCCGCAAGGCTCAGGAGGGCCTGATCGCCTCCACCGTCGTCGAGGGTGGACAGGGCCAGATCGGCTACGCCGTCGAGCTCAACTCCGAGACCGACTTCGTGGCCAAGACCCCTCAGTTCATCGAGTTCGGCCAGGAGGTCATCGACGACGTGGCCAAGGCTGATGCCTCCAACGCCGAGCAGGTCGATGCCGCTCCATCCAAGTCCGGCACCGTCAAGGAGACCGTTGAGGAGGCCGGCGCGCTCTTCCACGAGCACGTCAAGGTCGGCCAGGTGGCCCGGGTCGAAGGTCCCCGTGTGGAGATTTACGCCCACCGCAAGTCCGTGGAGATGCCCCCCTCCATCGTGGCCATGATCGCCACTGATGAGGCCGGTGCCCAGGTCGCCCATGAGGTGGCCCTGCAGATCTCCGCCATGAGCCCCAAGTGGCTCAGCCGGGAGGATGTGCCGGCCGACGTGGTGGAGTCCGAGCGTCGCGTGGCCACCGAGAAGTCCCAGGCCGAAGGCAAGCCCGAGAAGATCATTCCCAAGATCGTCGAGGGGCGTCTGAACGCCTTCTTCAAGGAGACCGTCCTGCTGGAGCAGCAGTACGTCAAGGACACCTCCAAGACCATTGGCGACCTCTTCAAGCAGGCTGGCGGCAAGGCCCTGGCCTTCGCCCGGCTCGAGGTCGGCAAGGGCGACGAGGAGTAGTAAGCAGCACGGAAATGTCTTGGGTCATCTCGCCTGATCCTGTCTAAAGGATGGGCAGGCGACCGGCATTGATGGTAGGGGAGTGGCTTTCGTGGTCGCTCCCCTACTTTTGTCCTGGGCCTCTCGGGTGGGGGGGTTGTCGTCCAGCCTCGATACCCTGGTTAGCGGCGTATTCCGCCTGTCATCATGTTTGGAGAAAGGGCTTTTATGACCGGATCCGATTCAGCGCAAACCCCAGCATCGCCTCGTCGTGTGCTGCTCAAGCTCTCCGGAGAGGCCTTCGGGGGAGGCGAAGTCGGTATCGACGTGCAGGTGGTCAAGCGGGTGGCCAAGGAGATCGTCCAGGCGGTGCAGAGCGGCGTTCAGGTGGCCATCGTGGTGGGTGGCGGCAACTTCTTCCGCGGTGCGGAGCTCAGCCAGGCCGGAATCGAACGCTCGCGCGGCGATTACATGGGTATGCTGGGCACGGTCATGAACTGCCTGGCCCTGCAGGACTTCCTGGAGCAGGATGGTCAGGCCACCAGGGTGCAGACAGCCATCACCATGGGCCAGGTGGCCGAGCCCTACATCCCGCTCAAGGCCATACGTCACCTGGAGAAGGGGCGCGTGGTCATCTTCGGCGCCGGATCCGGTATGCCTTATTTCTCAACTGATACCGTCTCCATCCAACGGGCCTTGGAGATTCATTGCGTCGAGGTTCTGATGGGCAAGAACGGTGTGGACGGCGTGTATACGGCTGATCCGCACAAGCAGGCTTCTGCGCGCATGTTCACCAATCTGAGCTACCAGCGGGCCCTGGTGGACAATCTGGCCGTTATGGACGCGGCAGCCCTGTCCATGGCCCGTGACAACGACATGCCCATCCGAGTCTTCGGACTGGAAGGTGAAGGCAACGTGACCGGAGCGCTCAAGGGCCAGCGTCTGGGCACCCTGGTCCATGGCGGTCCTGATCGTACCCTGTGACCGGTTGAGGGCACACCCCGCGCCGCTTGGCCCCTGTGGCCCCATGGCCGTAGAGTATAAGAATGACGGACCTCGCGCGCACAGGCGGATGGTCCATACAGCAAGGAGCAGATGATGACCACAGTGGTGGACCAGGCCGGAAGGCAGATGGACAAGAGCATCGAGGCAACCAAGGAGAACTTCTCGGGGATCAGGACCGGGCGAGCCAACCCCTCCTTCCTCAACGACATCATGGTTGAGTACTACGGCACTCCCACGCCCATCAAGTCGCTGGCGTCCATCGGCGTCCCGGAGCCTCGCACCCTGGCTGTCACCCCCTTCGATCCCTCACAGGCAGGCGCAGTCGAGAAGGCCATCCGCGATTCGGACCTGGGCGTCAACCCCAGCCGTGACGGCAACGTCATCAGGGTCACCATGCCCGAGCTGACCGAGGAGCGCCGCCGGGACTACGTCAAGCTGGCCAAGAACAAGGCCGAGGAGGGCAAGGTGGCCGTCCGCAACATCCGGCGCAAGGTCAAGGAGGAGCTGGAGGCCAAGGTCAAGGATGGCGACCTGGGCGAGGACGAGGGCAACCGGCTGCAGAAGGAGCTGGAGACTGTCACCAAGCAGAAGAACGACACGATCGACCAGCTCCTGGATGCCAAGGAGAAGGAGATCCTCGAGGTCTGATCCCGCCTGGGGAGGATTAACACTTCATGAGTACCAAGGAAAGCTCTGCCGAGAAGGCCGGTCAGGATGCCGTCGCAACCCTGAACAAGCGGACCGGGCGCAACATGCCGCAGGCGGTGGCCACCGGCGCGCTTCTGGTGGTCATCATCCTGGCCTGCATCCTGGTGCGCATCGACGCATTCATCTACCTGATCGTGATCTTCATGACCCTGGGGCTCTGGGAGCTCAGGGTGGATTTTGCCACGGCGGGCCTGCATATACCGGTGGTCGAGCTCTGGGTCTGTTCGGCGGTCACCATGCTGGCCTCCTTCTACGCGCCTGACCATGTGGCGGTCATGACCGCTGGAGTTCTGGTCACCGCCCTGGTCGGGGCTCTTGCGGCCACGCGCAACCATCGCCTGGGCGGTCGGCTGGTCAAGGCGGTGAACGCCAAGCTGTCGGGCAAGGACGCGCAGACCATGGCCGATGCATCCTACGGGACCGCAGAGGGGGAGCCCCGGTCAAGCAGCCTGGCCAATGTGGGCGTCACCCTCCTGACTGTTGTCTACATCACCCTCCTGGCCTGTCTGATAACCCTCCCCACCACCTTCGGCGGGCATCCTGCAGCACATGCCTTCATGGTGATTTTCCTGCCCGCCTTAAGCGACATCGGCGGACTGCTCTTCGGCTCGCTCTTCGGCAAGCACAAGATCGCGCCCCGCATCTCTCCCGGCAAGTCGCTGGAGGGGTTGGCAGGCTCCATGCTCTGCTGCCTGATCGGCGCCCTGGTTATCTTCGCAGCCACCTATCCCATAGCGTATTGGGGACGGATTTGGTGGGTCGCCCTGCTCATGGGCATCATGGTCGGAGCCACAGGCACCCTCGGGGACCTGAGCGCATCCTTGATCAAACGCGATCTGGGGATCAAGGACATGGGCCACCTGCTCAAGGGTCACGGCGGGGTGCTGGACAGGGTGGATTCCATCCTCATGTCCGCACCATTCATCACACTGGTGCTTTTGATCACCGGCCTGTGACCGGAATTGATGGTCGGATGACTGATACAGGATGAGGTAGAGGTATGACAGATGTCGATTTGACCGGTGTCGAGCCTGAGACCGGCATCACCCCGGGAGGCAAGGATGGCGCCTTCAGGGACGTGCTGGCGGCCGACCATGCGCGTCGAGGCAAGCCGCCTCGTCACTTTACCGACATGGACCAGAAGGAGCGCCAGGAGGTCTGCGCTCAAATGGGCCTGCCTAAATTCCGGGTCTCGCAGCTGGCCAACCATTACTTCAACCATCTGTCCACCAACCCGGACGACTTCACGGACTTTCCCTCGGCCAGCCGCCAAGAGGCCGCACGCCACTTCTTTCCTGAGCTGATCACCCCGGTCACCGTTCAGAAGGCGGATCAGGGGACGACCATCAAGACCCTCTGGGAGCTCTTCGACGGGTCCAGGATCGAGTCCGTGCTCATGCGCTACCCTTCCAGGGCCACACTCTGCATCTCCAGCCAGGTCGGCTGCGGCATGGGTTGCCCCTTCTGCGCTACAGGTCAGCTTGGGTTGACCAGGAACATGTCGACCGGCGAGATTCTGGAACAGGTCAGGGCCGCCTCCCGGATGATGCGGTCCGGACAGGTTGCCGGAGGTCCGGGGCGCCTGAGCAACATCGTCTTCATGGGGATGGGCGAGCCCATGGGCAACTACCGGGCTGTCCTGTCCGCAGTCAGGCAGATCAGCGCCCTGCCGCCCAAGGGATTCGGCATCTCAGCCAGGAACATCACCGTCTCCACGGTCGGCGTGGTCCCCGGCATTCGCAAGCTGACCCGAGAGGGAATACCGGTCCGTCTGGCCGTCTCCCTCCATGCCCCCAGCGACAAGCTGCGCGACGAGCTGGTTCCCATGAACCGCCGCTTCAACACCACCCAGGTCCTGGACGCGGCCCACGACTACTATCTGGCCAGCGGCAGGCGGGTCAGCATCGAGTACGCCCTGATGCGCGGCATCAACGACCAGGCCGAGCATGCCCGCCTCCTGGCCAAGCGCCTCAACCACTACGGGGACGACTGGGCGCACGTCAACCCCATACCCCTGAATCCGATTGAGGGGTCTCGCTGGACTGCATCCAAGCCCGAGGACGAGCAGCGCTTCCTGGACATCCTCCACAAGGCCGGCATCACTGCAACCATGAGGGACACCCGCGGATCTGACATCGACGGTGCCTGCGGGCAGCTGGCAGCCAAGGCCGTCAAGCTTCAGGCCTGATTCAGCGTTATGCAATGAGGTCATGCCATAGTGTGGACATGCCATGGTCTTCAGACACCGCAGAAGCTAAGGTCGTGACTCAAACAATTCGGTTCAGGCAGGAAGGCAGGTCGCATGACGGTAGCGGTTCGTGTCATTCCCTGCCTTGATGTCGACCAGGGCCGTGTGGTCAAAGGCGTCCACTTCAAGAATCTGCGCGATGCGGGTGATCCGGTCGAACTGGCTTCGGCCTACTACCGCCAGGGAGCTGACGAACTGACCTTCCTGGATGTGACCGCTTCAGGCAGCGGACGGGCCACCATGGTGGACCTGGTCAAGAGCACCGCCGACCAGATCTTCATTCCGCTGACCGTCGGCGGAGGCGTGCGCAACCCGCAGGATGTCGATACCCTCCTGCGGTCAGGCGCCGATAAGGTCGGCATCAACACGGCAGCCATCGCCAATCCGCAGGTCATCGGCGACATCGCCCAGCGGTTCGGCCGCCAGGTTCTAGTCCTTTCGGTCGATGCCCGCCGATCTGATGCGCAGGGCATTACCTCAGGATACGAGGTGACCGCCATGGGGGGCCACCAGTCCACCGGCATCGATGCCATCGATTGGGTCAAGCAGGCCCAGGAGCTCGGGGCCGGTGAGATACTCCTCAATTCCATGGATGCGGACGGCACCCGTCAGGGCTTCGATCTGGAGATGATCGCCGACGTGCGCAAGGTCGTATCACTTCCGCTCATCGCCAGTGGAGGGGCAGGCAAGGCCGCCGATTTTCCTCCTGCTGTCAAGGCCGGGGCCGACGCGGTTCTGGCGGCTTCCGTCTTCCATTTTGGCCAGGTTTCCATCAAGGACGTCAAGCAGGCGCTTCATACGGCCGGGTATCCGGTTCGATGGCAGGCCTGAACCAATCCCGCAGATAATTTCGGCACCGCACGGTGCTTGGCATTTGTAAGCCCTGTCGGCAGCCATCGGGGAACCATACCCATACCATAGACAATCAACCGATAAGGTCATGTCGAACAAATCAGGAGAACGAGGATCAATGTCACAGTCTTCGAAGGACCGGGAAGCACGTTTGGATCCGAGCATAGCGACCAGGCTCAAGAAGGATGCCAAGGGACTTGTGGCCGCTGTGGTCCAGCAGTATGACAGCCGTCAGGTGCTCATGGTCGGGTACATGGATGAGGAGGCCTTGAGACGGACCCTGACCACGGGTAGGGTCACCTTCTGGTCCCGCTCCAGGCAGGAATACTGGCGCAAGGGAGACACCTCCGGGCACGTCCAATACGTCAAGGGAGTCAGCATCGACTGCGACGGGGACGCGCTGCTTATCGAAGTAGACCAGGTGGGGGCGGCCTGCCACACCGGACACAGGTCGTGTTTCGAGGCCGGAGGACCCTTGCCGGCGGTGCAGGGCAACCGTACGCAGGCACAAATGCAGAGCGAGGAAGGGTAATCCAGTGCAGAAAGACGCTAAGGTTGTGGCAGGGAGCACACAAAAAACTGGAGGGAAGGGCTCTATGACCGTCTTGGATGAACTGGTGGCCGGCGCCGTGGAGGATGCCAGGGGCCGGGTACAGAAGATTCCCTTGGAAAGCCTCAAGCAACAGGTCAGGAGCATGAAGCGCAAACCTCTGGACGCCGGCCGACTGCTCCGGGAGAGCGTCGGCATTCCGATCATCGCGGAAATCAAGCGCGCCTCGCCCTCCAAGGGGTATCTTGCCGACATCAAGAATCCTGCCGCCCTGGCCCGGCAGTATGCCAATGGGGGCGCCTCGGCCATATCGGTCCTGACCGAGGGCAGGCGCTTCCTGGGGTCCTTGGAGGATCTGCAGCAGGTCAGGCAGGCCGTGGGCATTCCCGTGCTCAACAAGAATTTCATTGTCTCCGACTACCAGGTCTGGGAGTCCAGGGCCAATGGGGCCGATATGATCCTGTTGATTGTGGCGGCCTTGGATGACACCCGCCTCAAGCACCTGCTCGACCTGTCCGGGAGCCTGGGCATGACCGCTCTGGTCGAGACGCATGATCGACAGGAGATCGAGCGGGCCATTGCGGCCGGTGCCAGGGTGATCGGCATCAACGCTCGGAATCTGAAGGACCTGAGCGTCGACGTCGACCAGTATGCCCGGCTGGCCTCCAACCTGCCCAAGGACGTGGTGAAGGTGGCCGAGTCCGGAGTGTTCGGCACAGTCGAGCTTGAGCGGTACGCCCGGGCCGGGGCCGATGCGGTCCTGATAGGAGAAGGACTGGTCACCTCCCAGGACCGGGAGGGCACCGTCCGCTTGCTGGTTCAGGCCGGTCACCGCTTCAAGGCCGCCGAGGCCAGGCCCCTGTCGACCCATGACGGTCCCTATTTCGGCCCATATGGCGGACGTTTCGTACCCGAGGCCCTGGTTGGTGCCCTGGACGAGCTGGAGCGCGTCTACAAGGAGGCCAAGGCCGATCCGGCCTTCCGCGAGGAGTTGAACAGGCTCAACCGGGTCTATGTGGGGCGTCCCTCGGCTCTGACGCCGGCTCCCAGGTTCGCCAAGCTGATCAGCGATCGGGTCGGCGGCCAGGTCAGGGTATTCCTGAAGAGGGAGGATCTGAACCACACGGGCGCCCACAAGATCAACAACGCCCTGGGTCAAGGGCTCCTGGTCAAGCGTATGGGCAAGACACGCGTCATCGCGGAGACCGGAGCCGGTCAGCACGGCGTGGCCACGGCTACGGTCTGCGCCCTCCTGGGCTTCAAGTGCCGGATCTACATGGGCCAGATCGACGCCCGCAGGCAGGCCCTGAACGTGGCCAGGATGCGGATGCTGGGAGCCGAAGTAGTGGAGGTGACCACCGGGACCAGAATTCTCAAGGACGCCATCAACGAGGCCCTGCGCGACTGGGTGACCAACGTGGAGTCCACCCACTACCTGCTGGGCACGGTGGCCGGCCCCCATCCCTTCCCGACCATAGTCAGGGACTTTCAGAAGATCATCGGCGAAGAGGCCTCCGCACAGCTTTCCGCATATGGCATCGACCATCCTGACGGGGTTGTGGCCTGCGTGGGCGGCGGCTCCAACGCCATAGGCATCATGAACACCTTCCTGGACGATCCCCGGGTCTGCCTCTACGCATACGAGGCCGGTGGAGACGGGCCCAGCTCGGGCAAGCACGCCATCCGCTTGTCGCCAGACACAGGACAGGTCGGCGTCTTCCAGGGGACCAAGTCCTATCTGCTGGAGGACGACCAGGGCCAGACCATGGATACCTACTCCATCTCCGCCGGCCTGGATTACGCCTCGGTGGGGCCCGAGCACGCCTGGTTGCACGACATGGGCCGGGTCAAGTACGACTATGCGACCGACAAGGAGGCCATGCAGGCTTTCAGCGACCTCTGCCGGACCGAGGGCATCATCCCTGCCCTGGAGTCCTCGCACGCCTTGGCAGGAGCTAGCAAGGCGGCCACGGACCTTCTGCGCAAGGGAATCAGTAATCCTGTCATTCTGATCAACATCTCGGGCAGGGGCGACAAGGATGTGGCCACGGCGGGCAGATGGTTCGGCTACCTGTCCGAGCAGGAGGCCAACGATCTGGAAGCCCAGGCAGGGCACAGCAAGAGCGATCAAGCAGAAGAGGAGGCCCGTTGATGGTCAACCAGCAATGGCAATGGCAGAAAGCCCCCGTCCAGCCGGTCCAGCCCGCACAGCCCATGGGGTTCAGTCGCACGGCCAGTCCGGTGGCATCTACGCTGCAGGCCCTTCGCCAGCAGGGCAGGCCGGCCTTCATCGGCTACTTCCCCTACGGATTCCCCGACGTGTCCACATCCCTGGAGGCCATGCGGGTCATGGTGAAAAGCGGGGTCGACATCGTTGAGATCGGACTGCCCTACAGCGACCCGGTCATGGATGGTCCGGTCATCCAGGCGGCCAGCAAGTGCGCCATCGACAATGGTGTCAAGGTCGAGGGTGTCTTCGATGCTGTCCGCCAGGTCCAGGCGGACGGTGCAAGGGCTCTGGTCATGAGCTACTGGAATCTGATTCTGCATCATGGGGTAGCTGATTTTGCGCGGCGCATGGCCGAGGCCGGAGGGTCCGGGCTGGTCACCCCGGATCTGATCGTCGACGAATCCGGGGAATGGATAGAGCAGTCGGACCGCTATGGCCTCGACCGGGTCTATCTGGTCTCGCCCGACTCCACCGATGCACGTCTGCAGCTCACCTCCCGAGCCGCCAGGGGCTTCGTCTATGCGACCTCCCGGATGGGCGTGACCGGCGAGCGAACCAGTATGTCCAACTCGGCTCAGAACCTGGTGGCGAGAGTCAGGCATGCGGGAGCTCCGTATGTGTGCGTGGGCATCGGGGTTTCGACCGCCCAGCAGGCCTCCCAGGTCGGCGCCTACGCGGATGGGGTCATCGTCGGCTCGGCCCTGGTGCACTGTCTTCTGGATGACGAGGGCAGGCCGCGGAAGGACCGCAGAAAGGCTCTGGAGGCCCTGGCCGAGATCTGCTCCGACCTGCGCTGGGGCATATCCCAGGCCAGGAAGTGAATGGGGCTGTAAGGTCCAGGGGCTAGATTGGAGCTTTATGACGCTTGCCTACATTCCATCGCCGGGAATATCCAGCTTTCAACTGGGGCCGGTCACCATCAGGTTCTATGCGCTGACCATGCTCCTGGCCATCATCGTGGCTGCCTGGATCACGGCCAGGCGCTGGAAGAAGGAGGGTGGCCGAACCGACCAGATTCTGGACATCGCCATCTGTGCGGTACCGGCCGGCATAGTCGGCGCAAGGCTCTACCACGTCATCACCACTCCGGAACGCTACTTCGGAGCTGATGGCAACCCAGCGGACATCCTGCGCATCTGGCGTGGGGGTCTGGGCATCTGGGGTGCCGTCCTCCTGGGAGCCCTGGCGGCCTGGGCCTGGTGCCGTCACAAGAATTATCCGACGGCCCTGCTGGCCGACAGCGTGGCTCCGGCCCTTCTGGTTGCCCAGGCCATCGGGCGACTGGGCAACTGGTTCAATCAGGAGCTCTACGGGGCTCCCACCACGCTGCCCTGGGGTCTGAAGATCGATGCGGCAGGTTCCGCCATCGGCAGCAGCGAACAGTGCTACGACGGGTCCACCTGCCCGACCGGCACCCTCTTTCAGCCCACATTCCTATACGAGATGATCTGGAACCTGATCGGCGCGGCCCTCCTGGTCTGGATCGGCCACAAGGCGGTGAATGTGCTCAAGGCCGGATCCCTCTTCGCCCTCTATGTCATGTGGTACACCCTGGGGCGCACCTGGATCGAGGCCCTTCGCATCGACTTCGCCCACGAATTCCTCGGGGTCAGGATCAACGTCTGGGTTTCCATGACGGTCTTCTTCCTGGCGGCTGCAGCCTTCGTCCTCATCGGGCGCAAGGGCAAGCCGACCTCCCTGCTGTCCGAAAAGCTGAGGACCATCACCGAGCTTGAGGTCCGTCAGGAATCCGAGGCCCGGAGCAAGTAGGGCGGGGGTCGGCCACCCAAGGGTCGGGACCTGTGTAATTGAGCTACAAACCCGTGCCGCCAGTCTTCCGCACAACATAGAATAATCTCCATGAGCATTCAGATAGCACCAAGCATTCTTTCCGCCGATTTCGCCAACCTGGAGCGGGATCTCAAGGCTATTGCCAATGCCGATATGGTCCACGTGGATGTGATGGACCACCATTTCGTTCCCAACCTGACGCTTGGCGAGCCTGTGGTGGAGCGCATCTGCCAGGTGACCGACCTGCCGGTTGACGTGCATCTGATGATCGAGGACCCCGACCGCTGGGCCCCTGAATTCGCCAAGCTGGGTGTCGCCTCCGTCACCTTCCACACCGGAGCCGTCCATGCCCCGGTCCGTCTGGCCCGCCAGCTGCACGACATGGGGGTCAAGGCCTGTCTGGCCGTGCGCCCTGCCGAACCCGTGGAGCCCATTTTCGATATTCTCGATGAATTTGACATGATTCTGGTCATGACCGTGGAACCAGGCTTCGGCGGCCAGAAGTTCCTGGACAATCAGATGCCCAAGACCCGCCGCCTGCGTGACCAGATCACCGCCCGCGGACTCAAGACCCACATCCAGGTGGATGGCGGGGTAAGCCCCACCACGGCCCCCATCGTCGCAGAGGCTGGAGCCGATGTCCTGGTGGCAGGCTCTGCGGTCTACGGTGCCGACGACCCGGCCAAGGCCATTGACCAGATCAGGCAGGCCGCGCAGGTAAGCTACAAGGACTGACAGGTTTTGCAGGAAGAACGGAGATAGCCAGATGAAGACCTTCGATGGGTTGTTTGAGGAGCTCACGACCAAGGCCAAGGAGCGCCCAGAAGGATCCTTGACTGTTGACGAGCTGGACAAGGGCACGCATTTCATCGGCAAGAAAATCAATGAAGAGGCCGGAGAAACCTGGATCGCCGCTGAGTATGAGGGCAAGGAGCGGACCGCCGAGGAGATGAGCCAGCTGCTGTATCACATCCAGGTCATGATGATCGATCGGGGCATTACCTTGGAGGATGTCTACAGGTACCTGTGACCCCCCAATCCCATTCCGCTGTAGATTCGCTTCCGCAATTAGGAGGTTGCCGTGTTGAAGGTCGCGGTGCCCAATAAAGGCATGTTGTCCCAGCCCGCATGGAGACTGCTGTCAGAGTCCGGCTATCGTCTGCGTTCCAACGATCGGCAGCTGGTGGTCGACGACGTCGACAACGACATCCAGCTCTTTTACCTGAGACCCAACGATATAGCGGTCTATGTCGGCCTGGGAACCATCGATCTGGGCATCACCGGGCGTGATCTTCTGTTGAATTCGGGTACCGGGGCCGTCGAGGTCGCCCAGCTGGGATTCGGCGCTTCCACCTTCAGGTTCGCCGCTCCGGAGGCCAGCTCCATCAACACCCTGCAGGACGTGGACGGCAAGCGGATCGGCACCACCTTCGACCGGCTTCTTGAAGACTACCTGACCAGTAAGGGGCTCAAGGCCGAACTGATCCACTTGGACGGGGCAGTGGAGTCGTCGGTTCAGCTTGGGGTGGCTGACCTCATAGCCGATGTGGTCTCCACCGGCACCACCCTGCGCAACGCCGGGCTTCGGGTCTTCGGCGATCCCATTCTGAAGTCGGAGGGTATTCTCATCAGATCGCCCCGCCTGGATCCGGATGATGAGCGCCTGGCGGTCATGTCCCGTAGGCTGGAAGGTGTGCTGACAGCCCGCCGCTATGTGCTGATGGATTACGACATCCCGGTTGAGCGTGTAGCCATGGCTGTGGGCATCACGCCCGGGTACGAGTCGCCGACAGTCTCCTCCCTGCACGACAAGCAGTGGGCGGCGGTCAGGGCCATGGTACCCAGGGACCAGGTGAACAACCTCATGGACCGGCTTTATGAGATTGGCGCGCGCGCCATCCTTGTAACAGCCCTTCAAGCCTCTAGAATGTAGTCGGATGGCACTGATCGATCGAATTTCACGCAGCAGGTACAGCCCTGAGCCGCGGTCGGTAATTCTCACCGTACCCAATGTCATCAGCCTGCTTCGTATCCTGTCCATACCCCTTATTGCCTACCTGGTGGCCAACCGGCATCTGATCATCTCCCTGGTGGTCATGCTGATTTCGGCCCTGTCGGACGGTGTGGATGGGATCATTGCCCGCAGGTTCAACCAGGTCAGCAAGCTGGGGCAGATTCTGGACCCGGTGGCCGATCGTCTGCTCATTCTCTGCTCCGTCCTTGCCCTGAGCATCGCCTCAATACTGCCCTGGTGGCTTCTGGCCCTGGTCGGTGCCAGGGACGTGCTCATGGGCCTGCTGGTTCTGGCTCTGGCCCAACACAACTACGGCCCTCTGCCGGTGCACTTCGCGGGCAAGACCGGAACGGCCGTGCTCATGCTTGCCATACCTGCCCTGATCTTTGCGGATGTGGGCACTTCCGCCTTCTTCCGCTTCTTCCATCTGGTGGCTCTTGCCGCCGTCATCTGGGGTGTGGCGCTCTACTGGCTGGCAGGGCTGATCTACGCACGTCAAGGCATTGGACTGCTTCGTCAGGACCATCAGGACCATCAGGACGGCCATCATGACTGAGCCACAGATGACGCCTGAATCCTTCCCCGTGCCGCCCGACCGTGCCCTGATTCACCGCCGGGCGGCTTTTTCGCATTCCACTGCCGGCCTGGAGCGCCACTATGTGGATGAGGAGAGCTCCGAGCCCTCCCAGGAGTCCAATCGTCGGCGCATGGCCGATGAGTCCCTGAGGCTGATCGATGACCTGACCAACCGTCCCATGGATCCCATGTTCGAGGATGCCCGCCTGCTGCCCGCTGAGCGCAGATCACCGGTGAGTGTCTGGGTGAACAGGATCCTGGTCTTCGTCATCTGCATGCTGGTCGGCTTGGCGGGGACGGGCATAGTGCAGGTGCTGCATAGGGACCCGCGTCAGAAGGTGCGCGAAAAGCTGATTACCCAGGTAGAGGCGGTCAGCAAGCGTGCCAACGACCTCAACGGGCAGATTTCTGACCTCAACGGCAATATCGACACGCTTTCGGGTCAAGTGGGTGGCCAGGGCCGGAACGACATGCAGACCGCCGACGATCTGACCAACGGTACCAGCAAGGTGCAGGGCCAGGGCATCGTCATCACCCTGGCCAACCCTATAGCCTCCAAGGATGCCCGGGACAATGCTGATCAGATCAAACTGGTCACGGACCAGGACCTGCAGTGGTTTCTGACCAAGCTTTGGTCTGCGGGAGCCGAGGCCATCGCCATCAACGGAAATAGAATAGGAACGCAGACTTCAGTGCGCACGGCCGGTCAGACCATCCTGGTGGGGACCGCCTCCATCGAGGCGCCCTATAAGATCGAGGCCATAGGCGACCAGGGCGCCCTGTCTGATCTGATGGCTCGCAGCGATCTGCAGAATCGTCTGCGTGACCTGAAGAATGCGAACATCACCGTCAATGTGAACAAGCAGCGGCGCCTGAACCTGAATGCTGTCGGTCTGCCCAATCTGTCCTATGCCGGAAGGAGTCATTGACATGTCGGCAATTCTCGGCCTGATCCTAGGCGTGGTGGCGGGCATCTTCCTCAAGCCCGACATTCCCATCGTCCTGCAGCCCTACCTGCCCATTATGGTGGTGGCGGCCCTGGATGCATTGATGGGCGCGGTCCGTTCCTACTTCGAGCGCAGCTTCTCGGACCGGGTCTTCGTGGTCTCCTTCATCTCCAACGTGATCACCGCCACTCTGCTGGTCTTCCTGGGCAACCAGCTTGGCGTGGGCTCCCAGCTGTCCACGGCCGTCATAGTGGTTCTGGGCATCCGCATCTTCTCCAACGTCTCCGCTATTCGGCGGTTCATTTTCAAGGGGTGATCATATGAGACACACCCTCAGGAAGAAACGCGATGAACAGATGCCCAAGAGTATCCCACCCAGGCGGCCTGGGCGGGTCAGGGCCCCATCCGACGATACGCAGACCGGCGCTTTCCCTGTGGTTCGCCGGAGGCCTCTGCGCACACTCAACTCCAACGCCACCAGGGTCAGGCTGGTCACCAGCGTCCTGGTTGCCCTTATGTGTGCGCTGCTGGGCTTCGGGTACGCCGTCCAGGTGCGCAATAACCAGTCCTCCTACCAGAGCCTGTCCGAGGAAGAGCTGGTGCGGGTGCTGGACGAGACCAGCAATCAGGTCGACAAGCTGGAGGAGCGCAAGAGCCAGCTCAACCAGCAGCTTACCTCGATTAAATCTGCCGCCGACAAGCAAAAGGAGGCCGCCCGCATCGCCCAGCAGAACGAACAGAGCAGTGGCATTCTGTCCGGACGGCTGCCTGCACAGGGCAGGGGAGTGGTGGTGAGGGTCACCGAGGACAGTGATCGTGTGGATGCCTCCACCATGTTCAACCTGATTGAGGAGCTGCGCAACGCCGGGGCCGAGGTCATATCCTTCAATGATGTCCGGGTGGTCACCAACACCTATCTGCTGGATACCCGCACCGGCCTGCAGTGCGACCACGCCAAGTTGCACAGCCCCTATGTCGTCAAGGCCATCGGGGACCCGGACAGCCTACAGAACGCCATTCAGATCGCCGGGGGAGTGGGCTCGCGGATCAAGGTGCAATTCCATGCATCCGTATCGGTGGACCAGTCCGATAGTGTCAGAATCGACCAGGTTCGACGCGTGCAGGACTATCAGTATGCAAAGCCTGTAGAATAGGCAATTATGACAGATCCTATTCCCACTGCGGGCGAGACGACCATCATCGGCATGCCGGCCCTGAACATTCCAGTCACCTCCAACGGTGACCGTCCACTTACCAAGGACGATCTGGAGACCATGGCCCGATTGCCTGAGGGTACAGCCCTGCTGATCTCCACCAGGGGAGCGGTGTCGGGATCGCGCTATCTGCTGGACGAAGACCAGGTCAGTGTGGGCCGCGATCCGAAGGCGGACATTCTGTTGGACGACTCGACGGTCTCCCGGGCGCACGCCATATTCGTACGGACCGATCATGGCTTCCGTGTCGAGGACACGGGCAGCCTCAACGGCACCTACGTCAATCGCGAACGCGTGGATCAGGCCGACCTGCACAACGGAGATGAGATCATGATCGGCAAGTTCAGGCTGGTTTACTTCGATAACCGGGCAGTCATCGCCAAGAGCTGACAGGGGGCAATGACATGGCCGATGAGATGCCGGCGCTGGTCCAAGGTGAACTCTTTTCGGCTGAGCAGGCCGAGGGCACAACTCGAGGCTACCGGGGCACGGTCGCGGCCAAGGTGGCAGGCATCACCTATCGACAGCTGGATTATTGGGCTCGGAAGCGGATTGTAGAGCCCTCGATCAAGGCCTCGCATGGCTCAGGCTCCCGTAGACTTTATTCCTTCAAAGATGTGGTTATTCTGGCTGTTCTCAAGCGCCTTCTGGATGCCGGTGTCAACCTGGTCAACGCTACGAGCACTGTGGCTTACCTTGAGCGTCGAACTGTGGGTCAGCTTGAGCATGTGACCGTGGTTTGCGACGGTGATCAGGTCACCGAATGCTCAGGCCCGGATCAGGTCTTCGCGTTGATGCAGTCCGGGCGCGCCGTTTTTGCTGTCTCTGTGGGCGCTATCTGGCATCGGATGGATCTGGAATTGCAGACCTGCGATCACGTGGATTTGACTACCGGACAGCTGACCCCAGGACTGCCCGAGCGGCCCATTGACGAGCTGACGGCCATGCGCCTGCGCCAGCGTCTGGAGCACCAGCATGAGCAGCGTCAGCGGGCTGCATGAATCGACGAGGACAGCATTGAGCGAACGGCATGTGGCGGCGTAAATGGGGGAGAAAAACGATAAGTAATTTGACATAACGTACATTATCGGCTTATTAGGTCAAGATTACGATTTTCTCATTTTTCAGTGATTCATGGTCGATTTCTTGTGGTCAGACTTGGTGACGTTTCACTAGCTTCACTCACAGATGGCAAAGGGCCACCCAGGTAATCTCGGGTGGCCCTAGGTGGTCCTAAAAGGCAGGATACAGTTCTGGTCGACTCAGTGCTGAGTCTGGTCTTTGCCGAAGTATTCCTCGGCAGCCTGGCACAATTGGTTGACTTGGTTGATGACTCGATAGCAGCCGTGAGACTCAAGTTCTCCGGGCTCGGCATAACCCCAGCCGCATCCCAGGCAGTCCAGACCGGTTTCCTGCGCACCATCAGCATCAGTCCAGCGATCGCCGACCATAAGGGCTCGGTCGCCGAGCTTTACATTGAAGCCAATCTGCTCTAGTGCGTAGGTGATGACCTGGGCTTTGGTAATCCGCGTGGAATCCTTGCTGGCGCCAAAGACGCCATCTACCAGTGGCGTCAGTCCGAAGTGGTCACAGACCGGTAGGGCCTGATACTCAGGCTTGCAGGTGGCCACAGCCAATGTCAGACCATGCTCGCGCATACGATTCAGCTGTTCGGGGATGCCGTCGAAGACTGTGGCGAGCAGGCGTCCAGGGATGTGTTGTCCTGGATGTTCCGGATCCTCGAATGTTGCTATCTCGCTGTAATAGCGCCGGTATATCTGTACGCCCCTGTCGAGGTCTTCCTCCCTGACGCCGTTGCGGCGCAACGATACTTTCACGGCCGGTCCGATGAATCTGCGAAGCTCGCTTTCATCGGGCACGGTATAACCGAGATCTTTAAAGGTTTGTACCACGGAAGCGATAATGCCCGGATGCGAGGCGGTCAGGGTGCCGTCCAGATCCAAGAGAACCAGACGGCGCGGTGATTTACTCATAGTCAGGGAACCATCCTTCGCGATGCATTTTCAGGCGCTTGTCCAAAACGGCCTTGAGCTCGTCCTCGGACCGACGCTCCAGCAGCATGTCCCAGTGGGTCCTGGTCGGCTTGCCGGTCTTGCCGGACTCCTGCTCGTCGTGTCCCTCAAGGTGAGCGATCTGCCCGCAGCGGCACTCCCACTCCTGCGGCACTTCTGCACCCTCAGCCAGCGGCAGAATGGTCCGATGGCCCTTGGGGCAGATGTAGGCGACCTCGCTGCGTGCCGCGAAGTCCACATTCTGATCGGATTCCAGGGACTTCGCCCCAATGCTCATGCCGCGAAGACTGCGCTCTGCCATGATTCCTCCATACTCGTGTCCGTCACTGCCTCCAAGCTACAGAACAGTGTTGACCTGGAACTTATTCCCTGATTGGGCCCGTGTTCACTCCACGCCGGTGTAAGCCACAATGCCGCGATTGACCTGGTCGGCGGCGATGCTGGCAGTCCTGGCCAGGTGATGCCCTCCCCTGCCCAGGTAGGGTTCCACCTGGACGATCTGGGTGAGCACATCGGACAGGCGTTTGGCGTTGCGCACGAAGTCCCCCGCCGTCAGGTCGCTGTCGCGCAGGATGGTGGTCAGCGAGTCGCCACAGGCCCAGTCGTAGATGGTCGGCCCCAGGCCAAAGTCAAGTTCCGGGGGCAGTTCCAATCCGGCCTGATCGCAGCGTTCCTGCACCTGGGACCACTGACGCTTCATATCCTCCATGGCCTCAACCAGCCCGGAAGCCCGATATCCGGCCCTCTCCCCCGGCTGCTCCCCTACCCCACGGCGGGATTCATAGACCAGTCCGGAGACTGCGGCCGCCAGCTCGGGGGGTTCCAGATCATTGAGGATGCCCCGATCCAGAATCTCGGCAAGGCTCAGATCCTGCTCGCTGTAAATGCGCCTGAGCAGTTGGCCCTTCCGGGTCAGTCGGCAGTCGTCAGGATCCACGGGGCGGGTGTAGCGCAGGTCGGCCAGAATCTGGCAGATCCTGTCGAACTGGCGTGAGACCGACCCTGTTTTGGATTCGTACTGCTCCCGGGTGCGCTGCAGCTCCTTGTCCATGCGAATCCATCGGTTCCCCCAGCGCAGGTGCTTGGGCAGGTCCGGGCACTGGCGGCAGGGATGGTTGCGCTCCTGCTCGCGCAGCTGGTCGATGTGCCGGTCAAGGTCACGGAATGACCGGTCGCGGGCCTTCTCGCTGGTGAATCGTTGCCGCTTCAGGCGGCGGCGATCATTCTTCTGGGCCGAGGAGAGGGCTGAACGGATGCGCATGAACTCGATCAGATCGCCACGGCTGCACTGGGCGGCCTTCCGGTAGTCCTCCAGGCCGCTGGTCAGGGTTTCGATGCGTTCCTCCAGCTCCGAGGCCGATCGATTGGCCTCCCACTGGGCAAAGGAATGGTCCAGGGTGTCCCGGGCACGCGTGTAGCTGGAGGAATTGAGCAGGTTGACGGCCATGTTGAAGGTAGGCCGGAAGCTGGAGTGCAGCGGGTAGACCCTCCTGCTGGACAGGGCCGCCATGGTCCTGGGGCTGAAATCCCGGTGGTCGACCACCACCACATGGCCGATGTCGTCGATGCCGCGCCGGCCGGCCCGACCGGTCAGCTGGGTGAACTCGCCGGGCGTCAGGGTCACATGCCCGGTGCCGTCGAACTTCTCCAGCTTCTCGACCACGACGCAGCGGGCGGGCATGTTGATGCCCAGGGCCAGGGTTTCGGTGGCGAAGACCACCTTGAGCAGCCCTAACTCGAACAAATGTTCGACTATCTGACGGAAGAGGGTGACTACGCCGGCGTGATGGGCGGCGAAGCCCTGCTCCAGAGCGAAGCGGAACTGGGAGAATCCCAACGCTTTGAGATCCTCCTTGCTGAGCTGTCCTGCTGCCATGGAGTCCACGATGTGTCGTATGCGGCGGGCTTCCTCGTCGGTGGTCAGCTGCAACCCCGCCCGAATGCACTGCTGGACGGCCTGGTCGCAGCCGGTGCGGGAGAAGATGAAGTAGATGCCGGGCAGCATGTCCATGAAGTCCAGCTCATCGACCACGTCGGCCCGGCTTGGACGGTACCGCTCCCCCATCCGCCGCTCCGGTCTGCCGCCTCGGCCATGGCGATGATGATGCCCCTTGTCGCGGGCCTGGATGCGCTCCTGTCCGGCCTTGTCCAACTGGGCCAGCCGGGAGACCAGACGCGGGTTGATTTTTGGTGTCTGCTTTCCAGATCCATCATGCCGATACAGGTCCAGGATCTCGGGCTCGGTGTGTCTGTCGGCCTGGACCAGGACATGCTGCTCCAGCGGCACCGGCCTGCGCTCGGAGACCACCAGATGGGTGCGTCCACGCACCGAGGATATCCAGTCGGAGAATTCCTCCACGTTGGACACGGTGGCAGACAACCCCACAATGCGGGTGGAGGCCGGAAGATGAATGATGACCTCCTCCCAGACCGGCCCCCGGAAGCGGTCGGCCAGATAGTGGACCTCGTCCAGGATCACGTACTTCAGGGCCGTCAGGGTGGAGGACCGTTCATAGAGCATGTTGCGCAGGACCTCGGTGGTCATGACCACGATGTCCGCCTCGGAGTTGATGGAGGTGTCACCGGTCAGCAGCCCCACCCGGTCCTCACCGTAGCGGTCGACCAGGTCATGGTATTTCTGGTTGCTCAGCGCCTTGATGGGGGTGGTGTAGAAGGTCTTGACGTTCTGCTCCTGGGCCAGGAATACGGCGAAATCGGCCACGATGGTCTTGCCGGCGCCGGTCGGAGCGGCCACCAGGACATTGTCGCCATCCTCCAGGGCGGTGATGGCCTCCAGCTGGAAGTCATCCAGGGGGAAGGGCAGCTTGGACTGAAAGCGTGCTGGCGCTCCGGTCATGCGTTTGCGGTGACGACTGAAGCGGGCGTAGCGTTCCGCCGGCCCCGGTTCGGATGCTGATGAATCCTGTCCGTGGTGACGATGACCTGACATGTTCCTCCAAGAACTACCTATTGAACTACTTCCACCGCCGCCAGATGCGGCCGTGGTTCCTCCTGCGCTGCTCCTTGCGCTCCAGCACCAGGGCATGGGCCTGGCTGTATCGCTCGGTTGACTGCGACAGGGGCAGGGCGAAGGCCGGACCTTTGGTCCTATCCGTTGCCTGGGACTGCCCTGCTGCCGGGGGCTGCGGCATGTGACGGTTCAGATCGTCCGAGACCCGCCCTATGGAGCGGCTGGCTGCCATGGCGTGGCGGATGGCGTAGACGGCTCCGCCGATCAGCATGGCCAGCATGAAGATCACCAGAAGGATCCAGATCCATCCAGGCATGGCACTCCTCTCCGACCGGGACTAGTGCCGGTCCTGCTCCTTGTCGTGAGCGTCGCTGATGGTGATCTCGCGCTGGGCACGGGCCAGGATCATGGTGCGCAGGGTCTTGGGCGCCACTGCGGTGATGTGCTTGGCGTGGGCGATGCAGAAGGCCACGAACCAGGAGTCCGAGGAAACGGTCAGGTGAACCTTCTGCCCGGACCCGCAGGGCTCCACAGAGGCACCCGGCAGGGACTTGATGTAGGGCAGGTCCGGCCGGTCGGTGATGAAGACCGCAGCCGTGCCGTTGTCGAAGGACCACTTGCGCAGCTCACTGACAGGCACATCCGGGAACTCCACCTTGTGGCTGGGCTTGACGATGGTTGCATGTTCGATTCTGGCGATTCGCAGAACCTGCCACTGCCGGTTGCGTCCGGTGCCCTGCTTGAGGTGGCGGCTGGAATCCGAGGGAGCATCCGCGGCCTCGGTGCCCTCCGCTGCATCGCCGATATCGGTCCAGGCGGCGACATAGTAGACACCCTCATCCACGAAGATCTTGGCGGGGGCCACCACCTTGCGGCGGGTCCGGCCGGCGGCGTCCGTGTACTCCATGTCCAGCAGGGACTCGGTCTTGATGGCCCGGCGTACCACCGAGAAACTCTTGGGCTCGGTCTCGTACCCGGTAAGGGAGAGCCAGGGTGTCTCGCCCGGCCCGACATGCTTGCGCAGGCGCTGGTAGAGCGACTCGGCCTGGGTCCGGGACTGCTCGGGCAGCAGGGGCGAATGGGCCAGGTAGTTGAGCGAGGCGGTCAGCATGCTCAGGTACTGGGGTGAAATGCCTGCCAGTCGCTCCAAGCCCAGCGAGTTGGTGGCCGAGACGATGCCGCTGTCATCCAGCAGGGACCAGTCGATGTCGAAGAACTGGCTGCCGGCCATCTCCCCGTCATCCGAAACCGTGGTCAGGGTGTTGATGTCCTTGTGGATGGTATTGACGTATTTGCGCAGCTCTTCCTTGCTGTTCGGGTGGCCGATGAAGCGATCGGCCAGCTCGGCCAGGGAGAACTCCTCGCCCAGATGTGCGGACAGGAAGAGCATGAGCCGCAGGCGGCGGTCCACCTCGGATCCGGTCTGGAAGGAGGATGCGCTGGCCCGGCGGGCGTGCCGAAGGTCCGTGTCGTCGTCGCTCAGGTCGCTGGCGAAATGCTCGACGCTGGTCCGGGCGATCTCCGGGGAGATGACCGTTGCCGCGCCGGGGCTCTGCGACTCGTCGGCCAGCTTGAAGCGGGTGGCTGCATCCAAGCGCCTACGGAAGGCGTCTGCGGCCTCCTGCGGGCTGACGATGGAGGCATCGGGGTGTTCCAGGACGAACATGGCCAGATCGTCCGAGTCGGCATAGGCCACGTTCAGGTTCTCCCCGTCCACGTCCACTGTGGCGGCGAAGCGGCGGGAATCGATGACCTTGACCAAGTTGTCGGGAATGCGCTGAGTACCCAGCCCAGGGGCTATGGAGTCCAGACCCAGTCCGGGGATGGGCACCTGCGGCACGCGGGGCGTGGTGCGCGAGACCGGTCGGGTCGGCTCCTCGCAGGCCTCCTGGGACATGGCAATGGATCGCGCAAGGTAGTTGGCCGCAGCCAGTACCGGCATGTCCTCCTGATTGAAGTGCATGCGGATGCGTGGCTCGTCCCCCAGCTGCAGACGGTAGGAGGCGAAATCCTGCCCCTCGGACTTGGAGGAATACTCGGGCTGACGGGATTCAATGGCTATGCCCATGGCCGCCAGCTTGGCCCGGTCACGTTGGAACTGCTTGGCGAAGGCTGCCTTGGCGGCCTGGTCGGCCAGCTCGCCGTAGGAGTCGGCATAGGCCTTGACTCGCTGCGCTATTTGCCGTGATGTAAGCCATTGCGGGAAAGCGGACGATAAGACGGCTAGGACATCAAGTTCGTGCTTGCCCCACTTATCCGAGAAACGCCGTCTTCCGTTCGTGCCTTCTGCCATCAGTCCTCGCGTATCGTTAAAATTTATGTATCAGTGCGCCTAACGCACGTCTACCTATCATAGATTGATTTTCAGGACCGTGGGAACCAAACACCCAAATACGGTCCCTTTTCTTGACAGGCTGAACCCTGTTGCGCCTGGCCTTAGACCCACTCGTCCGGTTCGATGCCCTGAGGTCCCACATACTGACCATTGGGCACGTATGAGGAGCGTCCCTGGTCGCTCAGGTGGGCATCCGCATACAGGGTCACATCCCTGCCGAAGGTCCAGTCCCCCTCGATGGTGACCGAGTTGGCAGCCGCCAGGCTGGGAACCCCGTAGGGGAAGCGCTCGTCGAAGTCGGCGATGTACTTGTAGTAGCGTTCATCCAGCTGGACGTTGGGGAAATCGTAGTTGCCGTCCTCCATTTCATAGGAGTCGGTCAGGTGGAAGCGGTCGGAGCGCATGATGAACAGGTCGTCGGTGGTCTTGACCGGCAGGAAGCGCATACGGTCCACCTGCACGCAGATGGCCCCCTCGAAGAGCGTGGCGGCAGAGCCCATGGCGGTCTCCAGCTGCACCACGGGGCGGGTGGAAGGATCGGTGGGGTCGACGGTCTTCCGGTTCTCGATGATGGGCAGAGGCAGCACGCCGTCGTATTCAGTCAGCTTGTCGCGCAGGGCATCGACCCTGACCCAGATGCTGTTGGTGTTGAAGTAGGGGTGCTTGCGGATGGACATGGCCGAGCTGCGGTCATGCGGGTCCACCTGGGACATCTCCCGCAGGATGAGGCGTCCGCTGGCCTTGTCGATGACGATGTGGCCGCCCTTGCGATCAGCCTCGGTCCGCTTGGCCACCTCGATCATGAAGGGCGCTCCGGATTGGGCGAAATAGCCGGCCAGGGTCCTTGAAGGCCGGGCGCCCAGATTGTCGGAGTTGGAGATGAACAGGTAGTCGATTCCCTGTTTCTTGAGCGTGTCCAGCAGACCGGTCTCCCAGATGGTCGAGAAGATGTCGCCGTGGCCGGGAGGGCACCATTCCAAATCGGGCTTGGCTGGGAAGTCGACCGGACGGCCGGTGTCGGAGTCGATTTTGGGCTCGATATGCTGAATGATCTCCATGGGCACATCGTTCTGGACGAAACGGCGATCCTGCTTGACTACGCGCATGGTGTCACGCGAGGTTCGGAAGGAGTTCATGAAGATAAGCGGCAGCGGCACCCCCAGGCGCTTGCGGGCAGTCAGTACCTGGCCCATGATGATGTCCAGAAAGCGCATCCGACGGGCCTTGTGGCGACGGATGGGCAGCAGGGACTTGGCCTTTTCCAGGCCCATGGAGGTGCCCAGCCCTCCGTTGAGTTTGATGAAGGCGGTGCGGGAGAATGCGTCCAGGGCCATGTCCATGTCCATGGTGTCGTGGATGTCCTTGGTGCGGGGCACGTCCTTGAGCGGGGTGACGTCCTTCTCACGCACGCAGGCCTTGGCATCTCCCCGTTCCCAGGTTTCGTAAAGGTGCTTGAACTGGTTGATGGAGACTTCGCTCATGCCCTTGTCGCGCATCTTCGCGGCCGAAAGGTCGAAAACGTCTGTGCTCATGGAACCCCTTCCGGGCTGGGACGACTTGCGGCCGACGCGGGTTGCGCCGACCGTTCAGAATAATGATAGCAAGTCGATCATGTGCCCGGTCTGTCCGGACTGGTCTGCCGGGACTCGCCGGACCGTTGTCGGCCCGGTGACGCTGTGCTACTATCTCTACTCGGTGCTGATGCACCGTCGGGCCGTAGCGCAGTTTGGTAGCGCACTTGACTGGGGGTCAAGGGGTCGCGGGTTCAAATCCCGCCGGCCCGACCATATAGCAATGATTCCAAGGTCTTAGGCCTTGGAATTATTTATTATCTGTATTCTCCGCATCGGGCACATATTTGACTTATCACTGATACTTCTCATTTCTTTGCTCTTTTAGTTGTACTGTGTTGTGGCGGATTAGGGAGGCATTTTATCTGAAAGATACATGGCAACCGGTATTTCACTAACTCGCGTCCCCTGCCCAGCACACCAATATCGGGCAACCAGATGTCCTGGAATCATTCGGCCTCCGAGCGGATTGAACTTACAGTGTCCAAGAGGTCTTCATCATGGGAGACGATTACTAGAGCTCCTTGGTAGGATGCCAGCACATTGGCCAGAGCAGCTTGAGAGTGAAGGTCTAGATGATTGGTCGGTTCATCCAGGATCAGCATCAGGGGATGCTTCAAGAATCCCAGGCACAGCAATAGTTTGCGAGCCTCGCCCGCAGAGAGTTTGTGACAGGCCAGAAGATCTTCTGGGTCGGAGTTGAGCTGGGCATAAACAGTCATCAATTTCTTTCGCTGAATCCCCGGCAGCGCGGTTGCGTCCTCCAGGGCTTTGTGTATGCGTGTCGGGCCAATGATTTGAAGCAGGATCAGGCGGGGTAGATCCGTGGGCAGACCGGCGGCCAGCAGCTTGAGCAAGGTGGATTTGCCCCGTCCATTCGGATCACCGATGCCGATGTGGTCTTTCGGCCCGATGCTGATGGTTTCTATGACTGGTCCATGCTGGTTTTCTGCGGCTGCATTCTGGCGCAGATACAGACGGAAGCCCTCGATGCCATGCCTTCCCATTCAGTTACGTAGGTCACTGCCATCAACCCGGACTAGTTCACGTTTGTGGCCGGCTTCAACCTGCAGGCTCATGCTTCCGTCATAGCGTTTTGCGGCGGTCTGTAGGTCGGCGTTCCATCCGCTGGTCGCGGCGATGCTCGCGTCAGCCTGATGATAGCTGTGGGCTGCTGCTGTTCCCGAGGCCCCGGACCTTGCTAATTTCTGAGTATTCCGGGCATCATGGTCGTGTGGGTCGACTGTCCTCCCTGCTGTCTCAGAGCATCTGCATGCTGAAATTTCTGGAAACGGGCAGCCTTGAACCGATTGAGCCTGTCCAATTCCCGGCGGTTGCCATTCAATTCCTCCCGGGCATGACGGCCCTCGGTCTTCTCCTGCTCCCCGATCTGCGCCAGACTGCCTTTGAACTGAGTCAGCGTCAGCATATTGCCGGCCTGCGTGTGCCGTGTGCGGAAGACCAACGACCTAGGGCAGCTGGCGTCAATCAGGGCCCGGTCATAGGAGATCAGTATTATGCATACTAGCCTTCAGTTTCTGCCAAGCTCGCCATAATAGTCATCGAGTTAGTTTAGCCTGGTTACGAGAGGTCGTGAAAGGCCAACGAAGGACTTCATGGAAAGTCGTTTGTTTTTGATTGGATACTAAGATAGGGAGCATTCCTCCTTTGAGGATAGATGAGACTGCCTCAATACGCGGATGACCAAAATCTACCCTGTTTGGATCACAAGAAATTAAGCAAACGGCTCCCTCCAATCGAGAGGGTATTTTGGCAGTAGCAAAGCCATTGTGTGATCCATGATGAGGTGCTAAACAACATCCAACTTTTCCCAGTAGACTGCCTTGTTTTTCGAAATGTTTAATCAAATTGTCTGCTATTGCAGCATCTTCGAAGTTCATATCGCCAAAGCCTATCCAAGACCAGAAGAAATTTCGTTCAAGGAACGGTTGTTTATATGACTGCGATATCGTATTTGATCTGCGATATACATAATCCCAGTACAAATTACCCTTATGTCGTTCAGAGTGCAGTGGTTTATAGGACAGATTAGAGACAGGATAAAGATGTGCTAATATATCTTCTCTGATAGACTCACTTGTAAAAGACTCAGTAAGTGATTGCCTTTTCTTGTTAGAGGTCTCTCTCGCTGTGTGAACTAATAAATTTGCTACTTCATGCTCTAATTCGAATCTAGGGATTGACCAGTACCTGTATGGATGTGGATACAAAAAAGTTCTAATTTCTAGATTAGTATCCTGTAAATCATAACCAGAGTACATCGTTAGGCTGGTCATATTAACGTTAGCATAGCCGAAAACGTCTTTAAATTTGACTCTCTTTTTTTCTGTATCGCTACTATCTTCATCCTTATAGGGTAGATAAGTTTTTTTTGAAAATATTTCCTTAAATTGTTTTTCAATTTCATCTGAATTGCCTGAACATTTGTTAAGAACAACTTTAAGTTGATTATTTAGCTCTTTTTTGGCTGCATCCCAATATTTAGGTGGGTTAATACCTGGAGTGTTACAGTAAAATGCCATTTTCCAAAACGGATAATATCTATTTTTGTCTGCAATCAGTATTGGTCGACTATGACTAATTATTCTGGTGTTACTATTACCGTTGCCATTTTTCGTACTGTCCTCATTCTGAGACCTGTCATTGCCATCTGATTCGCCGGGAATAACGTCAATGATTGGTTCATCGTTATCATTTCTTCCAGATTCATTTGTAATATAAATAAACTGATCAGGTTTTTCATATTCTCTAAATAATTCATCGCAAAATCCGCCTGTCCCTCTCTCAGCAAGTGCTGCAATTAGCCTTATCCCATCTTCATTTCCGTTTGAGTAGCGTTTGTCTGAAAACCATTTATAAGCTAAAGCTGCAATCTCTACAGAATTGTCCTTAGGGGTTAACAGTGGTGCGACAAAGTGTCGAACTTTATTATTTTTGAGTAGTCTACCCATAAGATTGTAGTGGTCGGCATGAAAGTGAGATAAGACAAGATAATCTATTGTTCTGTTACAACGTGCAAGTCTACTATTAACTTCTTCAATACTTTGATAAGCTGTGTCATTTTTGTTTTTACGTTTACTAAAAGATCCCGCATCGTACACAATCGTTATTGGACGACATCCATAAGGTATTACTCGTATCTCTTCATAATGTAATAGACCTTGCCCAACTGCAAATGTCCACCGTTGCTGTTCTACATACTTCTCTCTTATTATTTGTTGTCTCATCTTACCTTGCCTAATTTCTTTATTTTTTAAGTTCTATAATACTAAAATGCCAGACTTGTCCAAATAGACACGATTACATCTTACCAACAAGAAACGTAATTCGGTATAGAAGACTTTGAAATCAGAATTGTTAAGAAGTTTAATCTGCGGGTTCTCACAGCTGCACAAGATAACGAGTACTAAAACGAAACAGATACGTAATGGTTATGAGCGAACTGAATAAAAATATACTAATTTATTGTAATGGTAAACGGTTAGTTAAGTATTAGTGCACTTGAAGTTGTACCAATTCGTTTATTGTTTAATCACAATATGATTTTATGATCTGGAAATCGTCAACAATTGCATAACCTTTAGTAGGTAAACCGAATTAATTCTGAGCAAGTTGGCAGATAATTGTAAGTGGGAATCTATACACACTTGATAAACAGATAACTAACAAATGCGTGTACAGAAAACTCTAGTACCTCCATATTGACTTTTACCTTGTACCATGATGAGGGGCTCTAATAGAGATAGGTCTATGGAAAAGTAAAGCTTCTGTTTTTAATGATCGATAACATGACTTGCCTGATATTGATATTTGGATTAAAGAAAGATATAGCGAAAATTCACTTATTGATTGGGCGACTTTTGTTTTGCTTGTTCTCCAAAGTAAATCAGCATTAAAAGCAATAATTCGAAAAGAACTAAAAATAGCAAGGCACAAATTCGCGCAAGATCTGATTGCGTCGAATCAAATTGAGTGAAAAGGCTAGGGAGTTCGTCGCTGTAATAGCCAGCCCGAATTTGTATGGCAGCTATGACAATCAAGCCTAATATGTTCACTACATTTATTATTATTGCAACCACTTTCATAATTACCCTTTTTCACCAGTATTCCCCTACATCCGCTAATGCTGATTAAATTTTAGGGTGTTTCGCTGGTTAGCGAATGTAGTCTGTACACTACCCTGACCGGCACAGGGTGAGTACGCGTTACGGGTGAATCTGAAGCATTGTCTATTTCAGCAACGCACGCTATTTCATTAAGTGGTAACGTTGATAAAACGGCATAGTGGGGATTTACCGCGTGATTACAAGCATTGCTTTATCTTTAACTTTCTATAGCTTGAACACGGTATCTCCTTCTGATATCTCGCTTTCCAAGCCAGAAACGCTTGGATGCAGAAAAGCTCTCTCGCCATGCATAGCAGGTATCGGACAAGCACGTAAACCGTGCGGTTTCATATAACTGAGCTGTTGTGGCCGCAACCGTGTTTCATTCTCCAGTGATGAAGCGCTCGCTGATATGGTGGCTACAACGTTCTCTCAAACCACCGGCACCGGCAGTTCGCTTCTATAGGTAGGATCAATCACTCTCTTTCGTTATCATTTCAAACTTGCCGCAGGCACAGACTGGCAGGGAGAACCATTAGAATTTATGCGGTTACACGTTGGAAGACATACATTTAGACATTGTTAAAGCAATGGCTCCCATGCTCAAATACTGTGTGCAGAGGGCTTTGCTGATTCAAGATTTGAATGCTTGCGTCAGATTCTTGCAGACGACCAGTCTTGGTATGCTGTTGAGTTTTAGTCCTGGAGAGCGCGGCTTAAGGTGTCCCGAAGGAACTGGGAACGATTTTCCTTCTTCGACTTAGCCTTGAGATCTATGGTCCGGAGAAGCGATTGCGGAAGCCTCACCGAGATCGTTGTCAGACCTTCATCTGATATGTGAGGACGTCCGGCCTTAATCGGCCCTACCCCACCATGCCAGCTCCCCTTCTCGTATTCGGCCGCCATGCAGTCGAGCATCTGGTCGTTTACATTGAAATAATTATTGACCTCTTTTCGGTCCATGATCATCTCCTATCAGTTCTTAAACGGCCACCATTTCTAAGGGCCTGCCCGTGAAGTCAAGGCCAATGGCTATCCATGAGCCAGACCCATCCAGTCTTGGTGCTAAGACAATGGCTGATTTCTATGCATGAATCAGATCGGCAGAATCAAGCTCTTGATATTTTTCAACAATTCGAAGGGTGCACAACTCGATTCGGTTCAATGTTCACAAGCGACACTCCCTCGTATGATAGAATATATAATTCTATGACAATATTAGGCGACAAGCCATAGCTCAGGGCATTTCTTTCTCTGACCCTTTCCCCTACAAACGAGTGGAATTGCCGGCAATTATCTGTGTGGAAGCGATACACATGTCTGACGCAGATCTGCTTTCTTTTGGGAGTCGCCGGTATTTTAGAGAACGCGAATGATGTGATTCAAGCTTCGCCGCTAAAGACGCAAGGGGGCATATTCGGAATTATGCTCTAACTGAACCGGTGAAATAGCAAAAGCAGTGTTTAGTTAGGATGCTTGGATTCTGGTTATAGGCATGTTCGAATGGCACTGGAACGTTAGTGACAAATGAAAAGTTGTGATTGTCTATCGTTCGTGATGGCACTTTTATAAGTATTATGCAAAAACAGTTCGGTTTGCTTTATTTGGTGATGCTTCACTGCCACAGCTTAAGAAATGGAGCGGGTTCAGGGTTGAAATATGTTCTCTATGGTTGAATCGAATACTTCGGCCATACGGAATGCTAGTGGAAGTGAAGGATCGAAATGGCCTTTTTCGATCGAAATTACCGTTTGGCGACTCACTCCCAGCTTTTTTGATAGCTGCTCCTGAGACCAGCCACGCTCCTTTCGCATTTTTGCCAGGCGGTTATTCATGATGGGCGAACCTCACAAATGCATACGACAGTGCAAGGATCAAGAGCATCGCTATTAGAACGCACACCAGCATGAGGGCCCATTGATCGGCTCCCATCAAATTGGCCAGCAGGCAACCGGCCGACACCAACACGATGACAATACGGTATGAAAGTTGCTCGGCCCTTCCGTACCAGTGGCTCTCTATGTTCTCTTCTGCATGCGGATTGGCTCCAGGCAAGGTATTGGGATCCATCAAAATTACCCACCAAAGGCTCACAGCTATAGGACAAAGTATTATAGCCACTATTAGAGCTTTGACCATCCTCGGTACGGACTGTGGCATGAAGCCAGCCAGAAGGATTCCCAGAACTATGCTGCTCGCCAGGCCTGGAATCAAAGCGGTTGTGAGCGCTGGCATCGAGCGGGAACCGAAACGAACAGTGCCAAACGATCTGGGTCGCACATTGACAGTTGCTTTACCGCTCTTTTCGTCCTTCATGGGTTTCTTCTTTGATAAGCTCAAATCAGGACCGGTCGACCTGAATGAGCATCAGAATAATGTAAAGCAAGCTTTACGTCAAGTCAATTTGACACCCATTATCTTGGTCTTGTTTACCAAGCGTCTTTTGTCGCCACATTGACAGTGGATCTCGAGACTGTTTTCGGTCTTACGGTCGTTGCGAAACCAGGCTGTTGGCGGAAAGCCATTCACAGCTATAAGCAAAAGATCTATCGTTCAAAACGAATTTGGGAACACCTTTGCTCCCTGTTATTGTAGAAATATTCATAGATTCACGCGTCAACCAAAGAAGATGGATGTGTTCGCTTTAACCAAGACTCGATGCATGGAAGGTCTCGTGACTTCATAATGATGAGAAAAGTGCTGTCTATACCGTTATATATAGGATTTTGTCTACTACTGATAGTGGCTATTTCCTGGGCGATAGGAAGACCTTGGAAGGACGTTGTAACAAGTCCTTACACGATAATTGGTTTAACCTGCGGAACGATAACATATTGTGCCATTGTGTTTGGTGTACCCTGGCTGCGCAGAAAGCTTGACGGTAATTGATGGCGCAAGTATTGCCGCCCTTAAGATTTTGTCATGTTAATGACACAGGTGACTATTAAGATGTAAGCCTGCTCGTCGTGTTGCCCGAGATACCTTTGTTGCTTGTAGCTTGCCTTTTTGTTTACTCTGAACTTGAGTGTCCGTTGAAGACACCTGTCGTCTTTTGTATCAGCAGAGGAAAGTCTGATCGCATTTGACTCTAGTTGTCATTAAGCGCGCTTGCGACAATCGCCAATCTATAGTGTTGTTTTACGGTTTCAGCAGGACTTGATTTAGGCCTACGAAGTAGGTAAACCCAAGGATGCTTAACTATGCTATGCATTGTTCATATAATTATTGCTTCATTATTCTTTATGTTATAGATACAGCTTAAATGTGCATGACCGTGGCCTCTTCCTAAACGCAATACATAAGTTGGTTTCGGTTTAATCCCTGTAGCAAGCCAAGCAGAACTATGCTAATCGTTCTAAATAAACGATATTGACTGCTGCTATTTGGTGCAGCCATGTCAGCAAACATTGAGAAATCCTCATGATTCTTTTTAAGGAGTCCAATCAGTTTATAAAGACAAGTTCGAGGAATATCCCAAGAAGCCGCTGTTTACTATGAGGCATGAACGCAACGGATATTCTCGAAAGAAACATTGCTGGGCAGCCCTATGTGCCTGACAGGTACTCCTTTGGCAACAGACAAATCCCACAAGGTGAGGTTGATTCGCCTGTCTTTTACGGCAGTCCAAAATCGGTCGACGCCGATATTGTCATTCCCATATACAACGAGGAGGTTCAGCTGGCTGACTCCGTATCCACCTTATGCAGTTTTCTGGATCGTCACTCCAGAGATCTGGCACCCTTCAGCTGGAATATCGTGATTGCAGACAACGCCAGCACACACGCCAGTTGGCAGATCGCCATGTCTTTGTGCGACTGGTGCCCCAACCAGGTTCGTGCCTTGCACCTCGTGAGAAAGGGCCGAGGGTACGCCCTGAAACAGGCCTGGCTCAGCTCCAGGGCAGCAGTCGTCGCATATATGGATGTGGATCTATCTACCGACATCGGTTCTACGGGCAGCCTTATTCTCCCCCTACTCCAAGGCGGGGCTGACATCGCCTTTGGCTCACGTCTTATGCCGCAATCTCAGGTCACCCGCTCCCCCAAACGTGAATTCATTTCGCGCACCTACAACCTCATGCTCCGCTCATATCTGGCGGTCTCCTTTCATGATGCCCAATGCGGTTTCAAGGCCATTACTGCTCAGGCTGCACATGTCCTGCTGCCGCAGGTGAAGGATGACGAGTGGTTCTTCGATACGGAGCTGCTTGACGAGCCCAGCAGGCCGGGATGACCATGTTGGAGCTTCCTGTTCATTGGGTGGAGGATGCCGGATCGACGGTCGACATTCCAGACACGGTAAAGAAGGATCTGGAGGGCATGCACCGGGTCAGGGAGGGTATGGATGCCCGAGCGGTCGAGGGGCTTCGCGTCGACCTGGACTCCCCTGCCATCTGGGATCAGATACGTCAGCATGAGCTGCGCGGATCCCTCTTGCCTGCAAAAGAGGAGGATTCGCATTCACCTATACGGAATCCAGGCGAAGAGACTGCCGCTTGTTGAGCGGCTGGCAGCAAACGAAACCTCATACATAAAGAGCAAACTTCACCTATCATGAACGCTTCATTGGCTTCTAACAGCAGCTATGGCTTCTCCCCGCATTCACAGACTTTCAATCCGCCACGATCAACAAGCGTAGACACAGTCGCTGAGGAGCACACCTCCCGCGCGTGTATTCTGCCCCGACGGACTTGTGGAGACTGGGTGGCACTGGGAGCCATGCTGCTTGCGGCCTGTGCAATATTCTTCATCAACCTTACGGCCTCCGGATATGCCAACGAGTTTTATTCGGCTGCGGCCCAGGCAGGCTCGGTCAGCTGGAAGGCCTTTCTCTGGGGGTCCCTGGACTCGGGGAACGCCATCACCGTGGACAAGTCGCCGGCAGCCCTTTGGCTGATGGCGCTTTCCGTGCGCATCCTTGGTCTGAATTCCTTTGCCATCCTCCTGCCGGAAGCGCTGATGGGGGTTGCGACCACCTACCTGCTCTATGCCACCGTGCGTAGGTACTGGGGAAACTGGGCGGGCATCGTCACCGGTTTCATCTTCATGCTCACTCCGGTAGCCGCGCTCATGTTCCGCTTCAACAACCCCGATGCCTTGCTGGTGTTATTGATGACCGGTGCTGCTAACGTGCTCCTCAGATCCCTGGAGTATGCCAACCATCCTTCTGGCAATCGAAAGCGCACATGGTGGATGGTCCTGGCCGGTGCTCTGATTGGATTCGGCTTCCTTACCAAGCAACTGCAGGCGCTGCTTGTACTGCCTGGCTTTGCCCTGGCTTTTCTTCTGGCATCGACAACAGGCATGGTTCGTCGCATCCTGGATTCACTGGCCGCCATTAGTTCCATGATCGTCGCCGCTGGCTGGTGGGTACTGCTGACGGTCATCGTGCCAGCCAGCGACAGACCTTATATAGGCGGCTCCCAGCGCAACTCCTTCCTTGAGCTCACCTTTGGCTACAACGGTTTTGGACGCTTGACCGGCAGCTAAGAAGGATCCGTCATACCCGGCCACGGCCGTGAAGGTGGCGGCGGCAAGTGGGGCCAGACTGGCCTCAATCGCCTGTTCAGCGGCGAGTTCGGTACGCAGATTTCCTGGTTGGCTCCTTTGGCTTTCGCAGGCATTGTCATCAGCTTGCTGGTTATCGGCAGGGCCGTTCGCACTGACGTGCGCAGGGCCAGTGTCATTGCGTTCGGAGGTTGGCTGACCGTCACCTGGCTCGTTTTCAGCTTCATGGCCGGCATTTTCCACCAGTATTACACCGTGGCTCTGGCTCCTGCCCTGGCTGCGATGGTGGCAATGGGCGCATTCAGTCTGTGGATCGCCCGGGACAAGCTCTGGGCCAGGATCGTCACGCCGATTCTTATCGTTTTCACGGCCTTCTGGGATTTCAGCCTGGCTGGTCGCTCCCAGTGGCTTCCCTGGCTCAAGTGGGCCATTCTCATAATTGGTCTCATGGGCGCCCTCGGTTTTGCCCTGGCTGGACTCTTGCAAATACGACAACTCGCTCTTGTAGCCCTCATTGTCTCAGTCATAGGGCTTATGGCTGGCCCTGCTGCATGGACGCTGTACACCGTATCCCAAGGACACATGGGATCAATCGTCCTGGCCGGACCCGGCCTGACTTCAGGGAATATGGGTGGCGGCCCCGGTGGTATGCCCGGAGGTGCTTCTGATGGCGGTCAGCCCGGTAATGGTCAGCCTGGCGGTGGCCAGGCAGGCGGCATGGCACCCGGCAATATGCAACAGCAAGGTATGCCTGGTGGTGACGGCGGTCTCACGGGTTCATATTTAATGAGCCAAGACCCGATGAATCAGCAGGGTCAGTCACGCCAGCAGGGCCAGATGCCTGGCGGCAGTTCGAATAGTCAGCAGGCTCCTAGCATGGGTTCTCAAGGACCAGGTCCAATGGTCCAGGATTCCTCGGGGTCACAAGGGGAATCCAGCCCTTCGGATGCGCCCTCCATGCGTTCACAGCGCAGAAGCCAATCTGGATTCCAGGGTGGACCAGAAGGAAGAAGGATGAAAGGAGGAAGTCTGCATGGTGGAAGCCGGTCCAGTTCCAAGATCGTCGCCAAACTGGAAAAGTCATCCGACTCCTATCGCTGGGCCGCTGCCACGACAGGATCCCAGCAGGCGGCGGGCTATCAGCTGGCTTCTCAAAAGCCGGTCATGGCCATTGGCGGGTTCAATGGTTCCGACCCCTACCCCAGCTTGGAACAGTTCAAGCAGTACGTGAAGGATGGGCAGATTCATTACTACATAGCTGGTGAGATGGGCGGCCATCAGATGGGGGGTTCAGACACTGCCACGCAAATCTCACAGTGGGTGGCCAAGCATTACACCGCAACCACGGTTGATGGCGTCACTGTGTATGATCTGCCCCAGCAGAAGGCCAGCTGAGCGGGGGGGGGGGAGAAGATCTTGTCTTCGAGTTACTTCCCGGTTTGCGTAACCAGAGAAAGGCGAGGCGAGCCAATAATTTCTAAGCTATAGTTCGCGAGTAGTAGCCTCTATTGTGTGGCGAAAAAGTGCAAAGCAATGAGTGGGCCTATAATCCCTTAACTGCTGACTTTATATTATTTAGAACATATGCACATTATGTGTCTACATATTTATGTCTGATTGCTGTAAAGCTATCTATTTCACATGTCAACAACTAACAGAGTACAATTACACGACCTAGTGCGAAGAGCTGACTTTCCAAAAGTCCAGTTATAAATAGGCACTATCGATTGTATTTATGTCAATTGGGACAATCGTGCTTATGTAACTGACTAATTGTTGGCTTTCACAATGCATCATTACTATTGAACAACCTAGTTTTACATGTCGAAATGTACATTCTGAGGTTAGGGTAAGTCAGCTATACGCTGGAAAGTTGGAATGGCATAAATCCAAATTTCGATTTGCAAATGAACGACATCCTTAATTGCCATTATAATTAGATAAGTTAATCTAATTAACGACACGCGCTAACTAATATTGCATGTTTAAAATTCTGAATAATTTTGCTAGTCTAAAAGACTAGCAAAATCTAAGGATTGGGGAAGAGTTTATCAAATGCTGTTTCAGAAAGTACTTTTACCGAACTGAACAACACACCTTCTAATTCCTTGAGTGTATGTAATTCGCGTCGATTAGAACCTCTTACCGCATTGCTCATCTGCTTAAAATGGTTGTGCTTGCTATGCCCAATATTGGTATTTTTTGTGTTATAGCATAATTGATTGTCTCTAGCATTAAGAACAAGCAAGCCTTGTACTTTAGCTGCACACTCTTTAAACTCTAGTCCACAATCAGTGATCAACATAATTAGAGACTCTGTAAATTTGCGATATATCCAAAGTTCGTAATTTCTGTCTGATTCGCTCTCTTGCATTTCATAAACAAAATGACATTCTTCACTGTTTTTATTCTTCTCAGGATGGCCGACCTTATCATATTTAAACTCTACGAGAATAATATTGTCATTGAAATTGTCCAATATTATAGCGTCTACACTGCACAGACATTTTGATATCTTCTTATTCGAAGAATTAACATACGTTAGTTGATGTTTCTGAGCGAAATTAGATGCAAAATTATCAAAATCACAAGCCAGCTTTGGGCTATTAACTAGTGGTTGGCCTTGCCCACCGTTAATACCTTGTATCCTACTAATATCTTTACAGCTCTTTTGATATTGACTAAGATGTCCAGACATCCGAGCACACAGATTTTGACCACTCATCTATTTCGCTTCGTTCATTTTAGCGTCAAGTATTTCAAGTTCGTCAAATGGCTTTGCCATATCATCTAGTAGTGTGTCCATTATTTCGTCGTCTGCCTCAATAAAGTCCACAGCATGCCCTTCAACTTCAAGAGGCATATATGTGTGGAATTGTTCTTGAATTTGTGCTTGTCTTGAATAAACTTGAAGTGCCTGAATAAAATATGGACTATGCGTTGTTACGAGGACTTTGGTATGGAGCGAATGTGCAATTTCGGACAGAGCCCACGCATATATTAGCTGCCATTCAGGGTGTAAGTGAATTTCTGGCTCGTCAAGAACCAAAAAAGTGTTGTCATCCAAAGATCCTGAACGCACGATTTCCTTTAGTAATTCAATTGCTTGAACACCCACAGATACGTTTGATAAACTAATTTTTTGAGGCATCCAAGCTTCTTGTAGTGTCTGGCGCCCGAACCTATCTGTTTTTATCTCGCTGCCATGCGCTTTTTCGAGGCTATCTATTATTATCTGACATTTTTTGTTATATTCTTTCTCTTGTGCAGCTGAGCGCACTTTCGGTTTGGCGTTCATTTGTTCATGTAAAGCAGCTGCAAAATTTGTTGCTTTGTTTCTGCTATTGAAAAAACGCGGAGGCAAACGACGTGGACTCATTGAAATCATATGGAGTAAATCCGGATCATCAATAAATAATACGACTGGTTGTACAGAAGAGCCTACCTCGGTAGAGCATTCGTTTTTCTTAAAGTTTGCAGCAATTAGAGGTTTTTTTTGCTCGCTACTATCAGTATCGATTAAAGATACAGATGCTGAATTGTTCTTGTTATCTAAGTAAGAGATGTATTGATTTCCAAAAAGCTGATTAAAACTTCGCAAGGTAAAAGTTGCGCGTAGTGATTCTTCGCTATCATTCAACAAGTCTGCACTTGTTTCGCGGAACTCTATAGCTGGTTCTATATCACTCGCTAGAATACTGAGAGCCCGACGAAAACTTGATGATGTATATACTTCCCTGTCAGGATCCATGTCCTCTTCTGCCTGAGATGGTTGAGGTGAGTGGTCAGTCATGACTTCTGATTGAAGCCATTCCTTTATGTCGCTTGATTGGACCTTGTCCTCTTCTTCTACAGAAAAAAAATGCTCACTCAATTTCTTGGCGATAATGTCTAAATCTTCATAATTCATGCGGACTCGAGTTCTTGCCCCGTTTACAGATGAACCACTTGTAAACATACATTCCTCTGCGGCCTGCATGATACCTTGTCGGTTCCTTGACATTACTTTGGAATGAAAATTATGTTGGGAATTCACCAATGCGAATAGTGATTCGCCAATTGTACTCTTTCCTTTGTTGTTTCGCCCAGCAATTACGGTAAGGCCATCAAGCTTAATGCTTGCATGACGAATTCTTCCGATGTGGTCTACTGTAAACTGCATTCTATCTTCCAATCCTGGTGTTGCTAATATGCTATAGCGAAAGCGCGCTAACACATAGTTTTTGTCTAATACTTGATCAGCAAAACGGACTTCGTCATTCCTTGATAAATTAAAAGCAGATCAGGATAAAAAAGAAAAATCAAGAAACTGAAAATTTAAACCCCTTATGGACAAGTCACTATCAGTTTTTCTCATGAAGACATTTATCTTATGAAGGTGCATTCGTTTCATTATCTTAATTTCTAGTCGTTTGTCCTTCCTCCCTCAGCTGTTTATAGTCCGTGCTAGTAATATTACAGACCATACATTTTATAATAGCACCTATCTATAACTTTCGTATGCATAAATTCAGATATGAGATGATATGAACTTTATGCATACTTAAATAATGGAAAATAATTGCTCTTCATGTGGTTGCCAAGGTTTAACAAACGTAAATACAGTCTATGTGAGGTGCATATATTTTTGTTTTCTATTCGCCTTTCAATTCATTACTATGCTCTATAAATAAAATGCCGGTCTATTGATGAAACGTCATGGCGATCAATCAACAGATGCTTCAACTTCTAAGAATAAGCGCACGCTTTTCCGACTTTTCAATCAGCGAGTATTATTTTGGAGCAGTATCTGTGATGTATCCGAGGCGGTATCTTATCACTTATCCTTCGAGCTTCTTGTTGTAGTCAACTGTTATAAAGCGATTCGACTAAACATTGTTTAATCTGATACTTGTGAGCCATTTAAACTCAATTTATATCAAGTTTATCTAACCTAAAGTAAGTCCTTGATTATCTCTTTTATAGAGAATGGTGATTAAAAAACTGTCTTTCAGATATATGACTACATCGTAAAAGGGGAGGTAGGAAAAATATCTTAATTCAACATCTTGTTGTAATAATTCTGATTGATAAGTGATTTGAACCATACTGTAGTTAATTCTTTTTTTTTTAATGCTTGCTGTGAATGACAACATTACTTTTTGACCCTTATTTACGCCCTTTCAAGTACTTCCCTATCTTCTTTAGGGCCCAGTCGTAGTGGCTGGAGGTCGAAGAGATGAAGGCAGAGCCCAAGGTAGAGTTTCCGGTCCATGGGAGGGCGCCCTTGGTGAACAGCTGCTCGTCGGTGAAGGATTGTGCCAGGGCCATGACCTTCTTATGGGATTCAATGAACAGGTTCAAGGCCTGATCGTAGGTGGTGTCATCATGCTTGTCTCGCAGCTTCACATTCATCTCGCCGTAATTGCGCCAGTTGTAGCCCTCGGGAAGAAAGTCGTGGGTCCTGCCCTCCTGGTTGTCCTCCACCCAGTTCAACAGCAGCTGATGCCACTCGTAGAGATGGACGAGCACGTCCTTGATGTTCCTGTCGCGTGCCCAATGGGCCCCCTTCTCCTTGCTCAGGTCGAAGGAAAAGCGGCCATTGCGTTCTTCAGGTGTCAGCGGCTCAAGCAGCGCCATGATTTTGTCGAAGCCATCATCAGCCGCCTTGATGAATTCTTCCTTGGTGGTCGGTCGCGCCATGACGGTCCTCCATTTGTCTGTTGTTGACAAGATTTGACTGGTCCATCGTCACCTGTCTCGGTTTGTCATCGACTGTACCCTATATGAGCCTTACAAATGCTCGCGAGTAGGAAATCGTCGCATACTCCTGTGTTTACCTGTATTGGTGGAAAGCCATCAAGTGCCCACAGTCGCATCTACCCACCAATTAAATTCATTAAGCCGAGCGCTGCATATACCGACTTAATTTATTTAACAAGAGACCTGAAGGAATGACAGAGGTCGGCAGGCTTGCTGTGGCTCAAATATGTGCCCGGCTGTATGCAGCGAGGCTTTATTACTCGCCGATGGCATGCGATATGACGCTGACAGAGTTCTCGAATCTGGTGGTCAGAGCTTGGATTCCTGTGGCTGCGGCACCAAGCAGGGATACGATGAGCACCACTACGATCCATGCGCCCCATTGCACGCTCATCTGTGCTTTGCCCATGAAGCGTGAGAGCATGAAAGTCAGGGATGAGGTGCAGAGCAATGTGATGACCAGGGAGAACAGTGTGCTGGTAATCATAGTGATGATGCCGTCAAGCGCGCCCAATACTCTGAGCTGGCCGATTCCAGCACCTGATACGTAGGTCAGCGCCAGATCAAGTCCTCTGCCTTTGGAAGTGATCAAGGTGCCTGCAATTGCACCTGTTATCGCGATGATTATTGGCGGTCCAGTGAGCGCCAAGAGACTCGCAAACATGTCTGTGGTCGCCGGAACGCTGCCTGGTGTGTGGGGAAAAGCGACTAGCAAGGTGGTGATCATTGTGCTCAACCCTCCGCTGACGGTCATCAGCAATGATAGACCCGCAGTCATCGGGATTATCGTCGCTCCCTGGCGCTGTATGCTGCCGACAGCCTGTTGGCCTGCCAGCCTCCAGGTTCTGGATGGCAACGCTACAATACGCGTCCATATCGCCGTGAAGCCGGGCAGGAGATATGGCGCGAAAGCTGCCAGCGAAAATATCAGGAGGAACATGCCGCCCATGGCGAAGGCGAGAAATACCGTCATCCGATCTGGAGCGGCAGCGCTGCTCATCTGACTGGCACGAGGGTTAGTTGCAAGTGCAAAAGCTGGAATCAGCAACATGCAGCCAGCACCAATCAAGCATACGATTCCCAGGAGGAAGCGGAAGACGCCTATCCGCTTTGGAGGGTCCTGGGATTGCCTGAGGGCTTCCATTGGTCGTATTTTCGAGAGCGAACGGATAGTCAACAAGGTGCTTATGAAGATGGGCGCAGCGCTGAAAGCGAGGCCTTTGCCTAGCGAATCGAACAGGTGGCTGCCGGCATAGGTCAAATGCAAATCAAATGGATTTGTCACCATGGCGAAGGTCAAGGGCGTAATCACCGGCAGCAAAAGGCAGGTGGCTGCAATGGACAGGATGAATAATCCCATGACTATCAGCAGATTCCAGGCCAGCAGTTGCCAAGGCAGAGCGCCTTGCAAAACCATGAGCGCCAGTTGATGCCGGCGTTGATTCAGTGCTGAATTCATGACCCATAGCAGCACAGCTATGGTGATGATCACGCTGAATGCCAAGGCGGGACCAGTGTATGTGGATCCAAGTACCTGCTCCGGGCCCTGATAGTCCTGATCAATGATCGTGGCGATCGCGATGAGGGAGCAGATGACAGTCTGGGATACGACCATGGCCAGCAAGACGGCGCTCCAGACCATGGGCGCTGCTTTGAGTTCGGACAGAGCGCCTCTCATGCCATGGGCGCTTTCGCAGAGAATGACTGGCTGATACGGCCATCGCGCACGGCAAAAAGCCGATCGCACTGGCCTGCCACCTCATTGTTATGCGTCACCAGTACGATGGTTTTCTTTTCGTGGTTGGCAAGTTCCTTAAGCACCGATATGACCTTTTCTCCGGATTCCTGATCCAGGGCGCCAGTTGGCTCGTCCGCGAATACCACGTCTGCGTCGGATAACAGGACGCGGGCCAGGGCAACACGTTGCTGCTCGCCGCCTGACAGTAGGGTGACGCTTTTCTTTTTCTGATCGATCAAACCAAAGTACTTCAAGAGGGAATCCGCCGTCTTTCTGGGAAAGCGGGATCCGCGAAGGGTGAATGGCAGAGCCAGATTCTGTTCGACTGTCATGCTGGTGATCAGGTTGTAGGACTGGAATACGAAGCCTAGATGCTGGCGTCTGAACTTGGTCATGGCCGATATCCCCAGACGGGTTATGTCCTTGCCCAGCAGAAGCACAGTGCCGCTAGTGGCCTTCTCCAGCCCAGCCAGGCAGTACAGCAGCGTCGATTTGCCGCTGCCTGACGGCCCTATGATGCCGGTCATCTCCCCCGGATACGCAGTGAATGCTATGTCATTGAGAATGGTCAGTGAATCGCCGCGGCGCGGGGAGACCACCATGGACAGCCCCGTAGCTTCAATCGTTGGTGTCGGGCCTCTGCTTTCGCTTACGTTGGGGTTATTCATAGTTGCATCTTTCCCTTGGATGATCATCGACGACCTTCCAGACCAAAGTATCTACGCTCAGTAATGCTGATTCGCCTCGCAGATGTCATGTGCCCTCGTTCGTCGCTTGACCCTGTATGACGGTCATCCTTGTCGTCATCAGTCACTTCCATTAATATCAGCGAAAGAAGGGATGAAATACCCTGATTTACCCTGAATTATCCCTGACTGGGCCCTGATTTTTTCGAAATAACGGACATGTTCGAGCAGCTATGCTTACGCGCCGCCACTGGCAAAGTCAGTAGCGGTGGGGATCAGCTGATTATTATCGCAGCCTCATTCGCTAATAAGCACTAGGGATTTGATGGCGGTGCGCTGGTCCATGGCCTCATAGGCTTCCTGGATGTGATCCAAGGCAAAGCGCTGGGTGAAGACCTTGCCTGGCTGGATGCTGCCCTTGAGCACCTGGTCAAGCAGCAGATGCCTGTCATATGTGGTGACCGCGGCCGTGCCTCCTCGCAGCCCAACATTGCTCCAGAACAGCTTAGAGGTGTCCATGGTGGCCTGCTGTGGCACACCCACCCTGCCGACTACTGCGCCGGGCCGGGCCACCCTGATCGAGGTGTCGGTGGACAGTTCGGTGCCCACGCATTCCAGGACGGCATCGGCTCCGGCTCCGTCGGTGAGGGCCATGACCTGCTCCACAGCAGCGTCTCCGCGTTCAGCCACAATGTCAGTGGCCCCGAATTCACGCGCCAGCTTCTGGCGGTCCTCATGCCGGCTCATGGCGATGATGCGTTCGGCCCCACGCAGCTTGGCTGCTATGACTCCGCACAGACCCACCGCCCCATCGCCCATGACCACGACCGTGTCGCCCGCCTTGGCCTGGGCGGTGGCGGCTGCATGATAACCGGTGGCCATCACGTCGGAGAGGGTCAGCAGAGAGTCGAGCATGTCGTTGTCGTAGTCCTCGGGCTGGCCTGGAATCCGCACCAAGGCCCAGTCCGCGTTGGTGAATCGCAGATACTCACTCTGGTAGCCGCCGCTCCCCCGCCTGTCCGGATCAAGGCAGTCACCGTCGAAGCCGGCCCTGCAGGCCGCGCAGTGCCCGCAGCCATGGGTGAAGGGCGCGATGACGAAGTCGCCTGGCTTGACGTGGGTGACTTTGGAGCCCACCTTCTCGACCACTCCGATGGCTTCGTGCCCTACATAACTGCCTGAGGGCATTGAGGAAATTCCCCGGTACCACCACAGGTCGGATCCGCACACGCAGGCCCGGACGACCCGAATCACGGCATCTTTGGGCTTTTCGATGGTCGGCATCGGCGCTTCCTCCAGCTCGATGCGGCCCGGCTTTACAAACTTTGCTGCTTTCATGCTTCTGCTCCCCATTCTTCACCACCTGGCGTATTCGCCTGCCAAGTACGCGGATGAAACATAGTCTACGGAGTTCAATCCGCTTGAAGTCAAGTCAAAGCTTCCTTGTGCGCGATTCACAGAGGTGCGGACAAGATTGTTACACGGGAATACGGTCATAAGATTCAGACATATATCGGTGCTTTATAGGGGTGCCATATAGGAGTTGTGACGGGTAGGGGTGAAGGGTAGAGGAGGCGTCTTGAGGTATTGTCTCGTCAAATGCCTGGTGACGGATTGTTTGCAACCCTGCATGCACCTCATAGTTCAAGCCGCATCGATTCGACTCACTGGGAAGCGCTTTCAGGGCCGCCAAGTTCCTTAAGAAAGGCGGCATAGGCCTGTGGATTGCGATGGTTTTTACCCGCTTGGACGATCAACCCATGGTATTCGCGTAGATCGTTGAGCGCCCATTGATCGACCTTGATAAAATCCGCCTCGTACTCTTCGCCCTCCTGGTATGACCGCAAGGAGGCCCACCCCAGACCGTCCAGCAAACGGCGTGCATAGGCATCCCAGACGAAACAAGGCTGGCCGAAGGCATAGAGTCGTATGACATCCGCAGTCTCGCGCCCGACCCCGGCAATGGTGAGCAGGTCGTCACGCAGGCCTTTATCCGCGCAGTCCTCCACATCGGCCGTGCGAATGCCATGGGCCAGCAGCCACTGAGCAAGGGCCTTGCAGGTGCGCGCCTTGGCCTTCATGAAGCCGCTGGACCTGATCAATGCCGTCAAAGTCGTCAGGTCGACCTCGGCCATATTGCAGGGGTTGAGCAAATCGGCCTTGCGCAGCTGCTCGATGGACATGGCCGCGTTCCCCCAGGCTGTATGCTGGACCAGCACCGCTCCGATCATCATCTCGAAGTCGGTCTCTGCCGGCCACCAATTCTGCAATCCCAGGCGAGCGAGCAAACGTGAATACAGCCACTTTGAGCAACCGGCATTTATCCTGCCTGAATTGCCCATAACGCCTCCATAAAGTTCCTGCCGTTTTCATGGTAACAGCTGGCTCCTGTAGGTGCGGAGCGAGTCAGAGAATGGCAGGCGCCTGGGCGAAGTCAGTGATAGCGCCATCGGCCTCGGAGCGAATGGAATCCCAATCCTTGGCCGAGGACTTGTCGTACATGGCCCAGACCTTCATTCCAGCGCGCTTGGCCGAATCGACGGCGACCAGAAGATCCTCGAACACTGTGCAGTGGTCAGGCGCAACGCCCAGCATCCGTGAAGCCAGCAGGTAGATTTCCGGCTCCTCCTTACCGATGCTTTTGGCGTCATCCACGCTGCAGACCTGGTCGAAACTCTCGGTCATGCCTGCGTGTTTCAGAGCAGCCTGTCGCAGGCGCGGAGGGAGGCTGGTCGCCACAGCCAGAGCGGCGCCGCTGGCCCTCAGAGCTCGCAGGTAATCGAGTGCATGCGGCTTGGGCTGCACGGCCGTGGCGTAGAGCAGGAGCGCGTCCTGGTTCCACTCCTCCACCAAGTCCTCTGGGCGCTCGTCAAGGTGGAAGCGGTCAATGGTGTATCTGGCGATAGCACCGGTCTGCATGGAGGCCACTGCAGAGGCGTAATCGTCTGGCATGGGGATGTTGCGGCGAGCGAAGAAACGTTGGTCGATTTGCTTCCAGACTCCCATGGAATCCAGAAGTGTGCCGTCGAGATCGAAGATGGCGGCCTTGCCAATATTGACTTTTGTTCCATTTTCGCTCACGCCGCAAGTTCTCCTATTCGTCGAAGTTATTCATAGTAGCATGACCTCAGTTCACGTCCGGACCGGCGGCCTGGAGCCAAAGCACTGTCCAATCGGCCTTGGCTTCAAAAAAGTAGGTATGTTCAACAGTTTAATGTTGCTGCACAATGCATCAATCCCGGCGCTTGTCAAATATTTTGCGCTCAGTGAGTGAAAAGCGCATAAAAGTTGAAGAAAATATACAATATTGATTGAAACAATGTTAGCATGCAAATACTAGAGAAAATCATCGAAAAAGGAGTCTTATGGCTATTCAAGAAACAACAGCGGCTCTGGCTGATCCCCTGCGTCGTCGTGTGATGGATCTTTTGGAGCAGGGCGGCATGGAGGCTGGACGCCTGGCCGAAAAGCTGGGAATGACGCCATCCAAGCTGTCCTATCATCTGCGGAAATTGAAAGAAGCAGACCTGATTGTCGGCCACAAGCAGGGCACCAGGGTCATCTACGAACTCAATCTGAGTGTGCTGGACAGCACTATTCAGTGGCTCTACCGCCTGCGGACCAGCACCAGTGACAAGAGAAGTGTATCTGAGCCGCGGACTGTGAGCAAGGAAACTGGTTCGACGTCAGTTTCCGAGTCCTAAGGAGACTCTCATGGCGGATGGCGGCAAAGCGGGTCGGTTCGTCCCGACCCTTGTCGCGGCTCAGTGGTTGCCGGGGATGATCATGCTGGGCGTAAGCCGCATAGTGGTCAATCGTCTGCCGAATGAAAACGTCCCGCTTCATTGGAATGCACAGAACCAGTTGGACCGCTGGGGCTCTCCCCAGGAGCTGATTTGGATGCCCTGTCTCTGTCTTGTCATTGCGTTGATTTGGACCATCCTCATGCTCGTCCTGCGCGCATATTTGATTAAACGTGGTGATGAAGCGGGGCATACCTTGACCGTTTTTCTGCTTGGTGGTCTATGCATGCAGATTATTTTCGCGGTTTTAGATCTGTTCGAATTAGCTGTTGCTGATCCTCATTGGGGATGGTGGCCGACGGATTTCGGCATTGATAAGGTCGCTATGCTATTGACTGGTCTGACTCTCATAGTCATCGGCAATCTTGCTCCTAAAACCAGACCCAATGGCATCAGCGGTTTTCGGGTGCCAGGTGCCTACTCCAGCCGCGAGGCTTGGCGCCGTTGTCAGCAGTTCGGCGGGGTGCTCTTCATGATTCTGGGCGTGGTCATGATTCTGGCTGCCCTGGCTTATAGCGGAGTCAGGCTCTACTGGATCTGTGGAACCGCTCTGGCAATCGTCCTTGTACTCATATGTGCCTATGGTTCATACGCTGGCAGAAAGTATGCCGGGCAGGGCGGACCCGTGTACCACCGCTAGTGCTTATATGCAATGAGTGGTTTGAAGGAGACTGCAAATAACAGATCTGCATATACGTAATGGGGACTATCTGAATCTTTTGGAAGGATTTGGAGGTCCCCTAAATACAATAAATGTCCAGAAACACAGTTCTCACCACAAGGATTTGTGGACAAGACCGTATGGTCAAGAAGGCAGAGTTAGATATAGATTCGTTTGATGCTCATTCCTGCTCTTCGTTCTCATCCCAAAGTAATTTATATCCACCTCGCATGTGATCCAGTTCCGCGCGACTCTTTAAAAAATCTTTATCAATACCAAGGTTGAGTGCTATCCAACATCTAAATGTGAGAACTGCTCTTTGCCAGGAATTAAGACACACTATTATGTCAGGTCTCTTCCTGTTTGCGTGTTTTATCCCGTTGTAGGCCGAGGTAGTTTGCTGTATCCAGTCGTTAACATCAAAAGGAAGGATATCTTCTAGATTTTCAGTTATTAGCTTTAATCTGTCTTTAAAACTACATTTATTGGCTTCTTTTTTGTTCTTGCCACCGGCTTTTAGCAGATAATAACCTAAGGCCTCTAGACCAGAACCTGCTTCTAGTAACTTAACTTCAGGTGTGGCTTTGTCTATTGTAAATGAAGCTACGATTGGATCAATTGCTCGCGGTATTTGATCGTATAATGAAAGCCATTTTTGTATGCTATCCTTTTTCAAACTTTCATAAGGAATCAAGCCTCGATGGTACTTTGGTCTATGGTGTTCCTGAATCCTCCTAGTGATTGGCAACCACTCTTCATTAGCGATTCTGTTGTTTGCGGTAATTACAGGTTTGGGCGAGCGAAGAATTAAGGATTCAGTTATATCTCGATTTTCACCATATGAAATACTAAGCAAATCCTGGATTGCTTTGTGCAAATGTTCTGCACTCTGCCAAGTGAGAGGTTTGGATGATCTGGTTTCTACATACACCTTGTCGTTTACGGTATAGGTGCCGTCTTTAGACGAGACTGTCCAATCAAAGTGAATGTAAACGAGAGGATCATCTTCAAGTCGTACATCATCAGGACTTTCAATGTTAAGCGTTTCAGATACGTATCGAAAATCTTTGTCGTGTGTACTTGTTCTTTCAATACTGCTTTTACTAATCCATCGCCGCAAACCTTCAATCGAGGTTCGCAATCCATATATTTGTTGATATTTGGTATGCAGCTTCGCTCCCATAACAGCACGATTTGCTATTATCGTGCCCCTACCTGCGCTGTATAGTCCTATTCTCTGAGACATATCTGCTTTACGGCAATCCAACAAAGCAATACTGCCGTTAACATCGTAAAACCACAGATTCCGAGGCACTTCATAGAGGTATTGACTCCTATCTGGGTCGTCCGAATACTGCTCACTTCCAGACCATAGACGAGAAATAGCATCCTCTCCTGGCCACGATATGGTGATCTCTATGCCAGCTTCGGTGACGCGTATTGGCACTTGCATTGTGGGGAATAGGCGGTTGTCGCTGACGAGAGTTCCCGTTCTAATTACCCCAGGTAGAAGAACATTGTCATCATGTGCCATTCTTCATTGCTCACAATCTCAATAGTTGATAATCAGTAATGGATATTATCCATACTATAAATAATTTGCCGGAAGGATACAGTTTTAATCCCTTGCTTATAGTGGTACGTGGCAAAGTGAAGCAGAAAAGGAACTAGTGCTTTCGTAAAGTTCCAAACGTTGTGCGTAAAGATTGGATTTCTTTTTGCCTACGGTTCGTATGCAGGCAGAAAGTATACCGATCAGGGAGGTTCCGTCTACGCCCGCTAGTTCTTGTATATAATACGTGAGCTAAAAGAGACTGTAAGGAGAGATCAGAGTACAAGTAAGAACTTCCTGAATTCGTTGGAGGAATTTGAAGCGGACTTAGAACAAATCAAGTACCCGGCAACACGGTCCTTCAGCAGCATCATTCCCGAGTCAAGCTGCAACAGTCTGGACGGGCATCTGCTCTCACCCTAGAAACTGTAATAACAGACAACGCACAAACCATGTTTTCCATGGAAACAAGGATGAAAGCTAGTGCACTTCTTTGGGGAATTTTTTGGGATGTAAGAACATCACCGATATCCTTCTCATCTATTTAAAGCGAATAATGACTAGCTACACGCCCTACAATCACCCGCATAGTCACCCGCTTGAACTTGCATAGCTGTCCAGTCAGTTTAGATCCCAGGGAAGTTCTTGCTTTCTCATCAACGATTCACGGTTTTGCTTAGATTAATGAATTCATATACGCCATCGTTTGATTTCTGCAGTTTAGAACCATCTGTTTTAAATCCTGCTCTCTGGTAAACTTTAATTGCACGTTTATTGAAGCTAGCTACAGATAGAACTACTATTCTGTAATTGAAATTATTCTGTATAAATGCTTCAATCTCTGTAATGAAATTTAATCCCAGCCCTCGTCCAGTCAAGTCCGGTCTCAATCCTAAACCAACTTCTACTTTTTCCTCTGATAGCCTTTCCAAGCAAAAATAACCAACCAGTTCATCTTGATCATCCACAACTTGGTAATACTTATCTCCACGCAACTTCGGAGTAATTATCTCTTCAAGATCCTCTGGATCATTCTCCATATTATAAAAACTATACATATCGTTGTAATGCCATTCTCTGGCTATCTGGTCTGCATTTGCCTGAGTTAATAACGCTATTTTTTCAAACTCCATATTTTTTCCTTACTCAATATACAGACTCGATATACAGACTCGGAATTTATATTGGTAATAATGGTACAAAGACCTCGTTTAAGTGACCCCACAGTCAATCAATAAAACCCGAACTTTGGGAAAGACACGGATACTGTCAGACAAGTTTGCATTGCGAGGCTACTGGAGTGAGATGGTCGAGGTGCTGCGCCCAATCTGCAGGGGTATGTAAAGGTCCCTAGGCTGACTTAAGAGCCGGGCTAGGGACCTTCTCCATCCTTATTTGCGCTTCTTCTTCTCGCGGATATGCACGGAGATCTGGATGGGGGTGCCCTCGAAGCCGAACTCTTCGCGCAGACAGCGTTCCAGATAGCGGCGGTAGCCATGCTCCAGGAAGCCGGTGGCGAAGATCACGAAACGCGGCGGTCTGGTGGAGGCTTGGGTAGCGAAGAGAATTCTTGGTTGCTTGCCGCCCCGCAGCGGATGCGGGTGCGCAGCCTGAACCTTGCCCAGGAAGGAGTTGAGCTTGCCGGTCGGTATGCGCTTGTCCCATGATTCCAGAGCGGTGCGCATGGCCCTGGCCAGCCGGTTGGTGTGCCAGCCGGTCTTGGCGGAAAGGTTGACCCGCTCGGCCCAGGTGACCCGGTCGAACTCGGTCTGCCAGAGCCGCTCAAGACGCTGACGGCCGAAGTCGTCCAACAGATCCCACTTGTTGAAGACCAGGACGATGGCCCGGCCCGCATCCACAGCCTGGCTCATGACCTTCAAGTCCTGGTCGGCGATGGGCTGGGAGGCATCGAAGAGGATCAACGCCAGTTCCGAGCGTTCGATGGCCGCCTGGGTGCGCAGGCTGGAGTAGTATTCGGCACCCGAGATCTTGTGCAGGCGGCGCTTGATGCCGGCGGTGTCGATGAAGAGCCAGTCCTCGCCGTCCACCTGGACCACCTCGTCGACCGGGTCTCTGGTGGTGCCGGCCACATCGTGGACCACGGCCCGCTCCTCGTGGGCCAGCTGGTTGAGCAGGGAGGACTTGCCTACGTTGGGCCGGCCGACCAGGGCCACCCGGCGCAGCCCCTCCGGGGTGAGGAATCCCGAGGTCTTCTCGGCCTTGCCGAGCTCTTCCAGCGCGGCGTCCAGCAGGTCACCTATCCCCCGGCCGTGCATGGCGGAGATGGCATAGGGTTCGCCCAGTCCCAGCTTCCAGAATTCGGAGGCGGTGTAGTCGGCCATCCGGTCGTCCAGCTTGTTGACAGCCAGGACGACCGGCTTGCCGGCGGCCCGCAGCATGGTGACGATCCGCTCGTCGCTGGCGGTCAGCCCCACCTGGCCATCCACGACCAGAATGACGGCATCCGCCAGTGATACGGCGACCTGCGCCTGGGAAGCGATGGCGGATTCGATGCCCTCCACGTCGCTCTCCCAGCCGCCGGTGTCCACCAGCTTGAACTGGGTGCCGGCCCACTCGGCCTCGTAGCTGACCCGGTCGCGGGTCACGCCAGGGGTGTCCTCGACCACGGCGGCACGGCGGCCGAGAATCCTGTTGACCAGGGTGGACTTGCCCACGTTGGGCCTTCCCACCACGGCCAGCACGCCTACAGCCTTGGGGCCCTGGTCCTGGTCATCCTGGTTCTCGGAGCCGCCCTCCAGCAGGGCACGGTCCTCCTCGTCCAGCTCATAGTCGTCCAGGTTCCGGGCGTACTCGTCGTAGGATTCCTCCTCCATGGCCGAGGAGACCAGATCGATCAGGACCTTCAGGGTCTGCTCGAAGGTCAGATCGGAGTTGTCCACGGTGGTCACCCCGTCGGCGGCGCTCATGAAGGAGGTGACCTTGGAATCCCGGGCATCCCGGGCGGCCAGATCCTCGGCGCCGGCCGACCCGGACTGGGCCTGGCCGCTGCGACGGGCCTGACGGACCTCCTCACGGGCTGTCAGCAGCACACGGACCTGGGCATCCGGGGCCACCACTGTGGTGATGTCACGTCCTTCGGCCACAACGCCCCGCTCCTGGTCAGCCATGATGGCCCGCTGGGCGGCGATGAGGACATGGCGCACGGCCGGAATCGAAGAGACCACGGAAACATGCTCGGAGACCTTGGTGGAACGTATCTCTTCATCCACGTCACGGTCGTCAAGGCTGACAGTAGGATGCTCGGGGTCCAGTCCCATGACCAGGTGGCCGCCGGTGATGGAATCGGCCACGGCTTCGGTGATGGCCCCCTGGTCGGGCTGGTCCGCGTCCAGGTCCAGCCCGCGGTCCATGCACCAGAGGGTGACCGCCCGGTACATGGCGCCTGTGTCCAGGTAGGCCAGTCCGAAATGCTTGGCCAGGGCCCGCGAGGTGGAGGACTTGCCCACTCCCGCAGGGCCATCGATGGCGACGGTGATCACAGTCCGACCTCCTTATCCAGGGCCTTGATCTCGGTGGCGGAGAGCACCCGGTAGGAGCCCGGACGGATCTCGCCCAGCCGGATGGGGCCGATCTGGGTGCGCACCAGCCTGGTCACCGGGTAGCCGATGGCGCCGAAAATGCGCCGGACTATCCGGTTCTTGCCCGAATGCAGGACCACCTTGACGATGGTGTGCTCGCGATTGTGGTCGATGATGGCGCAATGGTCCAGCCGGATGAGGCCGTCGTCCAGCTCCACACCCTGGGTGACCAGCCGTCGGCAGACGTTGCCGCCAATGTGGCCGCTGAGCGTGGCGATGTAGGTCTTCTCCACCTCGTAACGCGGGTGCATGACGTGCTGGGCCAGCTCCCCGTCGTCGGTCATGAGGATGAGGCCCTCGGAGTCATAGTCCAGCCTGCCCATGTGGAAGACGCGCTCGTAGCGGTCCCCGATGATGTCGCGCAGGGTGAACCGGCCTTTGGGGTCGTCCATGGTCGAGAGGACCTTGCGGGGCTTGTTCAGGGCCAGGGTGACGTGCTTGTCGTTCAGATGGATGCGGGATCCATCCACGCGGATCTGCTGATGGGAGGGGTCCACCCGGCTGCCCAGGGTGGTAACCAGCTTGCCGTCGACCTCGACCCTGCCCTGGGTGATGATTTGTTCACATTTGCGACGAGAGCCGAATCCGGCCTGGGCCAGCACCTTCTGGAGGCGGATGCCTTCCTCCCCCTGTTCGCGCGCTCTTATCGCCTGTGTGTATGGATGTGGCATCGTTCTCCCAACGTGGCCTGATAGATATGTAACGGATACCGTTCCGGACGACCGCAGCCGCCGAAAGGTCATATCATACTATATCGGAGCCTAGGGAAGTGTTGTTGGCTTGCCCTAAGCTTGAAACTGTTATTGCTCATTGTCGTCGAAGGGATTGCAAGGTGGGGAACATGACTATGGAAGCAAGTGCTGAGCCGGTCCTCGAACAGGCCGACGGGCAGGTTGCCGCAAAGCCCGTCCGCAGGCGGATCAGACCTCGTGATGTTCGTTGGATTCGTGCGGCCGCAGAGTTGGCGGGAACCTTCCTGATCTGCGCGGTCATCTACCTGTCCTACAGCTTCGGCCAGCTGGTCATGGGCCAGCCCACCGTGATGCTGCCGGTCTTGGGTACCGCTCTGACCTACCTGGTCGTGACGGCCATGCTGGGAGGTGTCTCCGGCGGACACTTCAACCCCGCCGTGACCGTGGCTGCCATGTTCACCTCGCAGATCAGCATGGTGGACGGATTGATCTACATCGTCGCCCAGGTGATCGGCGCTATTGGCGCCGGTGCACTCGCAGTCGCCCTTATCCCGGTCAGCAAATCTGTGCCGGACAGGACCTGGCTCATGTTCTCGGTCAACGGTTTTTCAGGCGGATCACCCGCTGCAGCCACCCTGGGCCAGCAGCACATCGCCTTCGGGGCGCCCATGGCCATCGTGGTTGAGCTGATCGGCTGCATGATCGTGGTGGCTGCGGCCATCACCACCCTGCGCTCCGACGGCCGCGCCCGTCGCAACCATGCTCTCTATACCGGGCTGGCCTACGGCGTCGGCGTGCTGGTCACTTATCCCATCACCTGCTCGGGACTGAATCCTGCTCGCTCCACCGGCATCGCCATCTTCGCCCAGTCCAAGCACATGGCCGTCAGCCCGATCTCACAGCTCTGGCTCTTCTGGATCTGCCCCCTGTTGGCTGCATCCCTGGTGGCCCTGGTCATCATCGTGACCAGCATCATCACCGACAACATGGCCATGCATGCCATGGGTATCGCCACTGACGCCCAGCCGGTTGCACAGGCACAAACACACACTGACGCCTTCGCTGCTACAGGTGTCCAGGCTCAGACGGGCGCCGAAGCACAGGCTGACGCATTTGCTGCTGCGGGTGCGCAGACCCAGGATCAATCCGCCCAGGCCAATCCTGCTCCGGTTCAAAACACTGCCGCTGATGCAGCAGATGCTGCAGACACGGTCGCCCCCGCAGACACCACGGCTCAGGCTGTCGATTTATCGGCTCTATCAGATACTGATGCAGGGCAGGATGCCGATGCCGGTAAGCAGGCTGATGGTGGCCAGGATGAGGTTGCCCCAGTCGATGCAGGGACCATTCCCGATCTGCAGGTCGAGCCCCTTCACACCGCTTCCGAAAACGAAGAAGGTGACGAGGAACCCAAAGACAAGCCTACCGAAGGCTGAACTTAGCGAGGACTGAAAAGCCTGAGAGGGGTCACAGCAGCAGCTGAATGCTGAAGTAGGTGACCAGGAGGCCGATGCCCAGGGCGATGCTGATGAAGGCGTCGAAGGGCACCGACCGCACCTTCCAGGGGCTGCGATCCTTGAGAATCAGCCGCAGGGCGCCGCAAACCAGGGCCGCGATGGACACCAGTCCAGTCGCGGCCCATGTGTATCCACAGAAGGCCACGAGCGCGGCGACCAGCACCACCGTAAAAATGATCCCCTCGCATACAGGACGGCCTTCCTGGGCCTCAGAGACGAAGGGATGACCCCGGCCTGATGTCTTGGGCGGCTGCGGGGGCTTGAGGTCCGGGTTCTCGGCCTTATCTGCGTCTGTCATGCTCACCTGCCTCTGCACTTGCTCTGCAGGTTCGAGCCTACCAGCGCTGCAGACGCAAAGCGACCGTGCCGCCATCGCCCTTGGACGATGATGGCACGGTCACTGTTCCAACAAGGAGCCAGAGCTGTCCGATCAGTTCTTGTGCTGGAAGATCAGATGCTCGTTGGCGAAGGTGTCAAAGCCCAGGCTGTAGAGCTCGCGGCCATAGCCGGAGTTCTTGATGCCTCCGAAAGGCAGCTCTGGCATGGTCACCCAACCGCCGTTGATGAAGGTCATGCCGGTCTCGATGCGACGGGCCAGGGCATCCGCATGCTCGGTATCCGAGGAGAAGACCACACCGCCCAGGCCATAGCTGGAGTCGTTGGCCAGCTCGATGGCCTCATCCTCGTTGGCCACCCTGTAGATGGAGGCCACAGGGCCGAACATCTCCTGGTTGTAGACGGGGTTGTTACGGTCGATGTCCGTCAGAACCGTCGGGGTGAAGAAGGCCCCCGGCGAATCATAGGGCTTGTTGCCGTAGGCGACTTTGGCTCCACCGGCCACGGCCTTTTCGACCTGCTTGGCCAGGTTGTCGCGGGCGGAGACCATACACATGGGGGCCAGCGTGGTTTCGGGGTTGCTGGGATCGCCCAGAACCGCGTGTGAGAAGGCATCGACGATGAGTGAGACGAAGTCGTCGTAGTGCTTCTCCGTGACGATGAAGCGCTTGGAGGAGGTGCAGACCTGACCGGCGTTCATCAGCCTGGCACTTGGGGCCACCTTCTTGAGCAGATCCCAGTCAGCGTCATCCAGGACGATGAAGACATCGTTGCCGCCCAGTTCCATGGAGGACTTCTTCAGGTTGGCTCCGGCCGACTTGGCCACCGAGGCGCCGCCGCGCTCCGACCCGGTCAGGGCCACGCCAGAGACGCGGGGATCGGCGATGGCACGGTCCACCTGGTCATAGTTGACGAAGAGGTTGGTCAGGCTGCCCTCGGGGGCTCCTGCTTCCTTCACGGTCTGTTCGAAGGCCACAGCCGAACCCGGCACGTTGGAGGCGTGCTTGAGGATCATGGGGTTGCCCAGAATGAAGTTGGGGGCGAACACGCGCATGATCTGGTAGTAGGGGAAGTTCCAGGGCTCAACCATGAACACGATACCGGTGGCCTGCTTGACGTAGTAGGCCTTGCCGGCGGGGTTGTCCAGGGGGACGGGAGCCAGCAGCTCTTCGGCGTGGTCGGCGAAGTAGTCGGCGATGTCTGCGCACAGCTCCACCTCGGCGCGGGCCTCACCCACCAGCTTGCCCATGTCCAGGGTCAGGTTGGCAGCCAGGGCATCCTCGTTCTGGCGGAAGAGCTTGGCAACCTGGCGCAGTTGTGCGGGACGGTCTCCGGGGCCCTCCTGCTTGCGCCAGGTCTTGTAGAGGTCATGACCGCGGGCCAGGGCATTCTCCAGGTCTTCGTCGGTGGCATCCGGATAGGTCTTGATCAATTGGTTGTTAAAGGGATTGACTGTCTGATAGGTCACAATATCTCCTTCGAATTATGGTTCCCAGTCAGCATCATCGCTGGTCAGTTAATTCAGCATATCACCGCATTGGGCCCCACGGTCAAGGAATTTGTCGCAAGGCGACATCCGACCGCGGGGTCCGGTTTCATCAGTGGAAGAAGTGGCGGGTTCCGGTCAGATACATGGTCAGATCGGCGTCCTGGGCGGCCTTGATCACCTCGGGATCACGGATGGATCCTCCCGGCTGCACCACGGCCCTGATGCCGGCCTGGATCAGATACTCCAGACCGTCTGCGAAGGGGAAGAAGGCGTCGGATGCGGCCACCGAGCCCTTGGCGCGGTTGCGGCCCTCGTCCAGGGTGTTGGCCCGCTCCACGGCCAAATGGCTGGAGTCCACCCTGTTGACCTGGCCCATGCCGATGCCCACAGTGGCTCCCTGGTTGGCCAGGAGCACCGCGTTGGACTTGACCGAGCGGATGGCCCGCCAGGCGAAGGTCAGATCATCCATGGTCGCCTGGTCGGCAGGGTTGCCGGAGACCAGACGCCAGGTGGAGGGATTGTCTCCCGGGGCGTCGATCAGGTCGGGCGTCTGCACCAGGGCTCCCCCGTCGATTTGACGAATGACCGGACGCTGACGCGGGCGGCGTTGCACAGACAGGATGCGCAGGTTCTTCTTGGTCCGCAGCAGATCCAGGGCCTCGGGCTCATAGCCCGGCGCCACGATCACCTCGGTGAAGACCGGCTTGATCTGTTGGGCCATGGTCAGGGTGACCGTGCGGTTGGCGGCGATGACCCCGCCATAGGCGCTCATGGGGTCGCAGGCGTGGGCGCGGCGATGGGCCTGGGCGATGTCCTCCCCCACGGCCAGACCGCAGGGGTTGGAGTGCTTGACCACGGCCACTGCGGGCAGGTCGGGGAAGTCCCAGACCGAGCGCCAGGCGGCATCCGCATCCACATAATTGTTGTAGCTCATCTCCTTGGCCCCGCCCAGGTGCTCTGCCGCAGCGAAGCCGTCCCGGTCCAGCGGGTCCAGGTAGAGGGCGGCTTTCTGGTGGGGGTTCTCCCCGTAGCGCAGCTGGCTGGCCAGACGCCAGGTGCGGGTCAGCGCCTGTGCTGGTTTCTGATCCTCTGCCTTGTCCTGCTTGTCGTCGACCCATGTGCGTGCGGTCCATTCGGCGATGGCCGCGTCATAGGAGGCGGTCAGGGCGAAGGCTTTAGCAGCCAGACGTCCGCGCTCGGCCAGGCTGAAACCGGTGCCGGAGGCGATGCGCTCGGCGGCCAGGGCATAGTCGTCCGGGTCGGTGATCACAGCCACGCTGGCATGGTTCTTGGCGGCGGCCCGGATCATGGCGGGTCCGCCGATGTCGATGCGCTCCAGGCACTGGTCCGCGTCGGCGCCCTCGAGGACGGTCTGCTCGAAGGGGTAGAGGTTGACCACCACCAGGTCGAAGGGGGTTATGCCCAGGTCTTTGAGTTGCCGGACATGGTCGGGGTTGGTCATGTCGGCCAGCAGCCCGGCGTGGATGTGCGGATCCAGGGTTTTGACCCGGCCATCCAGGCTTTCGGGAAAGCCGGTGACCTTTTCCACCGGAGTGACCTTAACGCCCAGATCCTGCAGCTTCTTTGCGGTGCTGCCGGTGGAGACGACCTCGGTGCCTGCCTGGCGGAAGGCCGATGCCAGGGCCTCAAGACCCTGCTTGTGGTAGACCGAGACCAGTGCTCGGTTGATGGTTCGATTCGTGGTGACCATGGAAACTCCTACTCCTATGCTTGAATGCCGAGGCGCCCCGCCACCTTCGGACCTACTTGCCTGGTCTACGGGTGGACGAGACCTGTCGTGGTGTGTCTGCTCGGTCGGTTGCCTTGGGCTCCTTTCCCTCCTGACCGCGTGATTGATTGTGTTTTTCCTTGTTTTCCGCCTTGGCGGAAGTCTTTTTGTCGCCTGCCTGGCGCAGATAGTCAATCAGGACGTCCTTGATGATAATCAGGGCGGCGGTGATGAGAGCCAGCAGCCATACTCCCAACAGGCCGACCCCCAGGGAGGTTCCGATCATGCGCAGGGAGGAGGCTATGGGCACGCCCACTCCGGCCAGTCGCTGGCGGCCCAGGGCACCGTTGGAGAGCTGGAAAAGCAGGGCAAGACCGAGCAGGGTTACCAGCCAGGCCAGGACCATGGCCAGGGTTGCCATAAGGAAGCAGACTGCGGTGTCTCGGGATTTCAGCCCTGCTTGGCGCACGGCAGCGTGAATCCTGACCCCCCATGGCCCGGTCAGCAACAGAATGCCGGCGACCACTCCGGCCAACAAAGGCAGGTTGAGCAGGAGCAGACGAACCTCCTGCCGGGAGACAGGCTCCGGGAAAAGTCCAAAGAGGGGCAGCGAGGGCAGACTTGAGGCGTGTCCGGACCAGAGGGTGAAGGTGGCCAGACTGCCGATGTTGAAGCCGTTTCCGAAGATCCAGGAGGCAGCCCAGATAATCAGATTGGGCAGCCAGGCCAGGGACGCCAGGCTGGTCGTCACAGCCGAGGCGGTGCCCATACGTGTCAGTTTGAACAGGCGGCCCACGTCTCCGTGATAGATGGCGATCCAGACGATCAGGGCGATCAGGCCGGCGGCCAGCATGGCAGCCAGGAGGATCAAGCCGGCCATGAGCCCGAGCCGGATGGTCCTGCGGACCTGGACCGGCAGGGCTTCTTTGATCCGCTTGGCGAAAGCCTGGCGGAAAGGTTCGGAGCGGACACAGGCCCAGCCGTAACCCAATAGGAAGACCAGGCTGGTCCGCAGAAGAATGACCGGGGTGGTGTCGACCTGCATGGTCTGGCTGCCCTGCATGAGAATCAGGTTGCACAGCACCCAGACGACCAGGCCGGCAATGCAGCCGCCGACGGACACACCCATGCGGCCGACCAGGGTGCGGATCACCCAAATCAGCAGGCCGGTCAGCAGTAAGGGGATGATGGTCAGGGTCAGGGCCCCGGCTGTAAACCCGCAGCCTTGGGTGAGCAGGGTGATGGTTTCCGTCAAAGCCACAGTGGCCATGGACAGTGATGGCCCGCCCTCCTCGATGGAGATGATGAGCAGGAGCAGGGCCATGCAGGCGCCTAGGGCGACAGTGTAGATAAGCATGGCCAGGAAGGCCTCTAGGGCCCCTCGGAGCCATACTTTCACCCTGCCGGTCATATGATGGCATGCTCCCGCAGCAGGTCGCGGGTCAGCCGGGCGGTCTCGCCGGGTGTAGTACCCACCTGGATGCCGACGGACTCAAGCACTTCCTTCTTGTCTGCAGCCGTGCCCTTGCCGCCCGAGATGATGGCCCCAGCGTGGCCCATCTGCTTGCCCTCCGGAGCGGTGAAGCCGGCGATATAGGCCACGATGGGCTTGGTCATGTGGGTGGAGGCCCAGCGGGCGGCCTCCTGTTCGGCCGAGCCGCCGATCTCGCCGATCATGACGCAGGCCTTGGTTTCGGGATCGCGGTTGAAGGCCTGCAGGGCCTCCAGCATGGTGGTGCCCACTATGGGGTCGCCGCCGATGCCTAGGCAGGCGGTGAAGCCGATGGAGGACAACTCCCCCATGAGCTGATAGGTCAGGGTGCCCGACTTGGACACCAGTCCTAGAGGGCCGCGACCGGCGATGCCCTGCGGGATGATGCCCAGGTCCACGCCGACGCCGTTGGGCCGGTCGGACATGGTCATCAGTCCCGGGCAGTTGGGACCGACGATGCGGCAGCCGCGTTCCCTGGCCAGGGCCACGCAGTAGGCGGTATCGGCAACGGGAATGCCCTCGGTGATGACCACGATCAGCGTGATGCCGGCCTCGATGGCCTCGACCATGGCGTCCTTGGCGAATCTGGGCGGGACGAAGACCACGGAGGTGCGGGCTCCGGTCGCCTGGCGCGCTGCTGAGCAATCGGCGTATACGGGCACATGACGGGTCTGGCCGTCAGGACCGTCGAAGTCCACCGTCATTCCGGCCTTGCGGGCGTTGACCCCAGCCTGGATGTTGGTGCCTGCCGCCATCATGCGGGCCGTATGGACCATGCCCTGGTGACCGGTCATGCCCTGAACCATGACGGGGGCGCCGTCTTCAACGAAGAGGGTCATCGTCCCGTCTCCTTTCCTGCCTGAGCGGCCAGGGCCACGGCCTGGTCCGCCGCCTCCTCCATGGTGCGGGCCACCTTGAGCCGTGGCTCTTGGGCCTTGGCCAGCAGGTCCAGTCCCTCGGCAGCCTCATTGCCGTCGAAGCGGACCACGATGGGCCGGTCGTCGTTATGGTCTTGCCCGCCCGCAGCGTCCACGGCGGCCAGGATGCCCTGGGCCACCTGCTGGCAGGAGGTGATGCCTCCATAGACATTGACCATGACCGAACGGACCTTGGGGTCGGAGAGGACCACGTCCAGGCTGGTGCGCATGACCTCGGGCGAGGCGCCGCCTCCGATGTCAAGGAAGTTCGCGGGTCCAACAGGAACGCCCCGGCGGCGTCCTGACCCAGCCACGGCATCCAGGGAGCTCATGACCAGTCCTGCACCGTTGCCGATGACGCCCACCTGGCCGTCCAGATGGACGTAGTGCAGGCCTGCGGCCTTAGCCTTGGCTTCCAGCGGGTCCAGCTGGGCCGGGTCCGTGAAGCGCTTCCAGCCGTCGTGCCGGAAGGCCGCGTTCCCGTCCAGGGAGATCTTGGCATCGAGGGCGTCCAGGTGCTTGGTGGCCTCGTCGTCCGGGTCGCCCACCTTGGCCAGGGGGTTGATCTCGACCAGGGTTGCATCGCTGTCCTGGAAGGTGTGCCACATGCCCAGAAGAATCTGTGCGGCCTGCTCCAGATCCGCATGGTAGAAGCCGATGCGCTCGGCCATGGTGCGGGCGGCCTGCCTGTCGAAATCCTCCAAGGGGCCGATGTGCAGGCGCCGGACCGATTCGGGATGTTCGCGGGCGATGGTCTCCACCTCGGTGCCCCCGCTGGCCGTGGCCAGGACATCATAGTCCCGGGAGGTGCGGTCCACTGAAATGGACAGGTAGTACTCGTGCAGGATGTTGCGTGCCTCGGTGACCAGGATCCCGCTGACCGGATGGCCGTCGATGTTCATGGGCAGGATGGCCTCGGCCAGGGCTACGGCCTGATCGTGATCCTCGGCTCGCTTGACTGCTCCGGCCTGTCCCCTATGGCCAATGGTGGCCTGGCCCTTGATCATGCAGGGGTAGCCGATGACGTCGGCTGCCTGGCCGGCCTCTTCTGCGGTTGAGGCATAGACGGCCCTGGGTTGGGAGATGCCATGTTCAGCGAGCAGCTGCCTGGCCTGGTATTCGTACAAATCCATGGTGAAGGTCCCCCAATCGTGCTCAGGCGGGCATGTTCATCAGGCAGGTGACCGGGTAGGCGCCCAGGGCCTTGCGGCCGTCCAGACCGTTGAGTTCCATGACGAAGCTGAAACCAGCCACCTGGCCCCCGGCCTGTTCCACCAGACGTGCCGCTGCCTGGGCGGAACCGCCGGTGGCGATCAGGTCGTCGACAATCAGGACCCGCTGACCAGGGCGCAGGGAGCCCCGCTCGATTTCGATACGGGCGTTGCCGTATTCAAGGGCGTATTCCTGGCTGTAGGTGGGCTCGGGGAGCTTGCCGGCCTTGCGCATGGGCAGGAAGCCCTTGCCCAGATCGGTCGCCAGCTGGGGACCGATCAGAAAGCCGCGTGCCTCAAGCCCGGCTACCAGGTCGAAGTCCTCCGGCTTGACGGGCAGGGTGCGCTTCATGGCGTCGAGGATGATGGCCAATCCCCTGGGATCCGACATGGCCGGGATGAAGTCCCTGAAAAGGATCCCCTTCTTGGGAAAGTCCGGAATGGTACGGATCAATGAGATCAGATAAGCGGCGTCATCATCGCCCACCTGCTTAAGTTCTCCAACCTTGATATCGTCCGATTGAGCCATGATCTTCTTTCTGTTTTGCTCCTTGGAAGTGGTTGCCGGGGCCATCATACGCGCGCCGCGTTTCCGTTCGGAGTCGGCCTGACGGAAGGTGTGGCGCGCGTATGAGGTTCAGGACTTGGTGGAAGTCGAATCCGGAGCCTCGGAGGTGTCGGACTCTTCAGAGGCGTCGGAATCCTTGGATGCCTCCGAGTCGGCAGCGTCATCGGACTTCTCAGCAGTCCTGGCCTTGTCTGATTCGTCTTCCTGCTCCGGTTCGGAATCCGACGACTTGGATTGTGCATCATCCTTGCCTTCGGAGGCGGCAAAGTTCTGTGTGGCGGTATCGTCGGCGGCGGTGACCTCGGCGGGGGCGTCCGCATCCTCGGACTGGCCCTCGACCTGCTCGGGCAGGGGGTTGCCGTTTTCGTCAACCTCGTCGTCGTGGACGTAGGCCGGGACGATGGGAGGCTTGGTGATGGCCTGGATGCGCCAGCGGGACTGCGAACCCTCGGAGTCGATGACCACCTGCTCCTTCTCCAGGTCCACGGAGACCACCTTGCCTAGAAGACCAGTGGTGGTGGCGACCTCGTCACCGGGCTGCAGGGACTGGCGGAAGTCCTGGACGGCGGCCTGCTGCTGCTTGCTCTTGCGGGAGCTTCCCCACATCATGGCGATCATCAGGGCGATGATGACGATCATGAAAATCATGGATCCCATGGCTGTTTCCACTCCTTGTTTCGGCGGGTATCAAACGGCGATATGCATTGCTGCGAAGACCCCAGTCTAGAACAGCTTCATGACATCCTCGGGCGGTTTGCGGCCCAGGTGCTCCCAGGCCTTGGAGGTGGCCACACGCCCCTTTGGGGTGCGTACCAGGAAGCCCTCACGCACCAGGTAGGGCTCACAGACCGTCTCGACCGTCTCAGCCTCCTCGCCCACCATGGCGGCCAGGTTGTTCAGGCCCACGGGTCCGCCGTCGAAACTGTTGACGATGGCCTTGAGGACGGCCAGATCCAGACGGTCCAGCCCCTCGGAGTCGATCTGGTAGAGGGACAGGGCCTGCTTGACGTCATCAGGGCCGACCTGGTCAAGATCGTGGACTATGGCCCAGTCGCGCACACGACGCAACAGGCGGTTGGCGATCCTGGGCGTGCCACGGGAGCGCAGGGCCAGCTGGTGAGCTGCGTCATCCTGCAGGACGATGCCCAGGACCTTGGCCGACCGCTCGACCAGCTTCTCCAGCTCATCCTCCGGGTAGAAGTCCAGGTGGGCGGTGAAGCCGAAGCGGGCCCGAAGGGGCGAGGGCAGCATGCCCTCACGGGTGGTGGCGCCGATGACCGTGAACCTGGGCAGGGTCAGCGGAATGGAGGATGCTCCGGGACCCTTGCCCACCATGACATCCACGCGGAAGTCCTCCATGGCGATGTAAAGCAGCTCTTCGGCGGCCCTGGGCAGGCGGTGGATCTCGTCGATGAAGAGCACCTCGCCGGCCTCCAGGGAGCTCAGGATGGAGGCCAGGTCGCCGGCATGCTGAACAGCCGGCCCCGAGGTGACACGGATGGGCACCTCCAACTCGTGGGCGACGATCATGGCCAGGGTGGTCTTGCCCAGTCCTGGAGGGCCTGCCAGAAGGATGTGATCCGGGGCCACATCCCGCTTCTTGGCGGCCTTCAGGAAGAGCCCCAGCTGGGCCTTGAGCCGGGGCTGTCCGATGAATCCGTCCAGGGTTTCCGGCCGCAGCTCCTCGTCGCTTACCGGCTCGCCTTCGATGGGCCGGGCCGAGACCATCCGCAGGGATTCCTCCTGGGCGTCGCCGTTCTGCGTATCGATGTACCCGGTGGTCATCTGCTTGTCAGCCATGGGTCAGCGCCCCCTGTCCAGCCGGGTCAGGGCCTGCTTGAGCACCTTGGGAATGTCGGCCGGCTGCAAAGGCAGGGTGTAGCCGCCCTCGCTGCAGGTCTGCTCCACGGCCTGCTCGGCATCACGCTGTAGCCAGCCCAGGGAGATCAGTCCCTCGACCACCTGGTGGGCGCCGTCGTCGGTCTGGGCGGGTCCCTGTCTGCCCGTGCCGGCATCCAGATCCAGCTTGCCGGAGAGCTCGAGGATGATCTTCTGAGCGCCCTTCTTGCCCAGGCCGGGCGCCCGGGACAGGGCCGCAGCGTCGCCGTCGGCCACGGCCTGGGCCAGCTGGTCCGAGTTCAGGGTGGCGAGTATGGACAGGGCCACGCGCGGTCCGATGCCGCTGACCTTCTGCAGCTGGGCGAAGAGGGATTTCGACGTGCGGCTGAGGAATCCGTAGAGGGTCAGTGCATCCTGGGTCAGGGACAGGGCCGTGTAGACAGTGACCGTGGATTCGGCCCGCATGGAGGCCAGGTCCGACTGGGGCATGCGCACCTCGAAACCCACCCCCGAAACATCGATGACGGCGGAGCCCGTTTCGATGGCGGCCACCCGCCCGGTCAGCATTGCCAGCACTTGATCACCCCTCGATGGAATCGAACGTCTGTTCGAATCAGCTTACATGTCTCGCTGGACTCCCCGATGCTTGCCGTACTTGGCGGAGGCCTGTGCCCACTGGCGTTGGGCCTGGGTCAGATGCTCCTCGCGTTCCCCGCCCTGGATAGCCCCGGCAGGCCGCAGAGCATGGCAGATGGCCTGGGCAAGAGCGTCGGCTGCATCGGCGGGCTTGGGCAGCTGATTGAGCCCAAGAATGCGGGCCACCATCCGCTGCACCTGGATCTTGTCGGCCTGGCCATTGCCGGTCACAGCCATCTTGGCCTCGGTAGGGGTATGCAGGGCCACGGGAATCCCACGCTGCGCCGCCCCCAGCATGGCCAGCCCTGCCGCCTGGGCGGTTCCCAGCACGGTGTTGTGGTTGGACTGGGCAAAGACCCGCTCGATGGACACCACGTCGGGGCTGAAACGGTCCAGGGCGGCCGTCAGCCCCTGGTAGATGGTCAGCAGCCGCAGGTCCTGGCTCTGTTCGGGGTCTGAGCGCACGACGTCCACATGAACAAAGGAAAGCCGGCGCGATGCACCGGCTTCAATGACGCCGACGCCGCATCGAGTGAGCCCCGGGTCGACGCCGAGAACGATCATGGGGTCACTCGTCGTCCAACTGGGCCATGACCTCGTCGGGGGCGGTCCAATTGCTGTAGATCTCCTGCACGTCGTCCAGGTCGTCCAGGTTGTCGATCAGCTTGGAGACCTTGCGGGCGGAGTCCAGGTCCAGGGTAACCTCGCTCTTGGGATTGAGGACCAGATCGGCGGAGTCGTAGTCCATGCCCGCGTCCTGCAGGGCCTTGCGGACGTTGACCATGTCGCCGGGGGCAGTCAGCACGGTGTAGCTCTCGCCGTTGTCCTGCACGTCCTCGGCACCGGCCTCGGCGGCCTTCTCGAAGACCGTATCGTAGTCCAGGCCCTCCGAGGGGACGATGATCTGGCCCTTGCGCTCGAAGTTGAAGCTGACCGAGCCGTTCTGGGCCAGGGAGCCGCCGCCCTTGGTCAGGGTGGAACGGACCTCGGCGGCCGCGCGGTTGCGGTTGTCGGTCAGGCATTCGATGATGATGCCCACGCCTGCGGGAGCGTAGCCCTCGTAGACGATGCTCTCGTAGTTGGCCGCTCCGGCCTCTTCGCCCGAGCCGCGCTTGACGGCCCTGGTGATGTTGTCTGCGGGCACGGAGGACTTCTTGGCCTTGACGATGGCGTCGTAGAGGGTGGGGTTGCCGTCGGGGTCACCGCCGCCGGTGCGGGCAGCGATCTCGATGTTCTTGATCAGCTTGGCGAAGAGCTTGCCACGCTTGGCGTCGATGGCTGCTTTCTTGTGCTTGGTGGTCGCCCACTTCGAATGCCCTGACATATGTCTCCTGACGGTACGAATGCGTAAACGAATGGAATTCTAGTTCCGCTCTTTGACAATTTTACGGGTTTTCAGGCCCTTTCGTGGGGGCTTCATCGTAAAGAGAACCAGTCTTCCGGCCCACCAGCCTGCCCAGCAGGCCACGGCGATGATCGGGCCGGGCTACCAGGGCCCGGGCGTAGACATCCAGAACCTGGTCGGTGACCCGCTCCCAGTCGTAGTCGCTGGCCCGCCGCATTCCGCACGAGGCCAGGTCCAGGCGGGCAGGTCGGTCGTCCAGCAGGCCCAGGACCACCCGGGCGCAGTCCTCGGGGTCTGCGTTGGCGAACAGGCGTGCGCTGCGCCCGTTCTGGGAGACATCCTCGAAGGCGGGCAGGTCCGAGGCCACCACCGGGCAGCCCGCCGCCATGGCCTCGACCAGCACGATGCCAAAGCTCTCTCCCCCGGTCTGCGGTGCCACATACAGGCCAAGGCTGTGGTAGAAGGAGGCCTTGTCCTCGTCGCTGATCCGTCCCAGGAAGGTGAAGTGCCGGGCCAGTCCGGGATCGACGGCTTCGAGTATTTCCCGGGCCTCCCCCTGGCCGTCACCTGCACACAGGAAGCGGGCTCCGGGTACGCGCTGCAGGATGGCAGGTGCGGCCTGGGCCAGAATCTTGAACCCCTTGCGCTCCTCCTTCATCCTTCCCAGGAATCCGATGGTGGGTTCCCGCTCGCTCCCCTGCCATTCCGGGCGCGGCCGGGCATTGCGCAGGGCTCTGGTCTCGATGCCGTTGGGGATGATCTGGCTGGGTATTCCCGGCTCCAGCAGATTCCGGGCGTTCCGCATGGCCGAGGGGCTGACGAAGATGGCCTGGCTGATGTTGGCCAGGTATCGGCGCAGGTAGCGCCTGGTCAGCCTCAGGGCCAGCGGGGTCGTATCGAAGGCCGCATGAAAGGTGGCCACATAGGGGCAGGGAATGAATCCGGGCCTCAGGGGCTTGTGGCTCAGGGAGGGCACCTCGGGCTCGTGCAGGTGCAGGATGTCGAAGTGGCCCTGCCTGACCCACTGCCGGGTCTTGTGGCCGGCCACGCCGAAGTAGCTCAGGTTGGCCACGGATCCGTTGTAGGGAATGGAGAAGGAGGAGCCGGTGGTCTGCACCCAGAGGGGCATGTCCTGGGTGCGTCGGCCCGGGGCCAGAACCTGCACTTGGTGGCCGCGCTCCATAAGATGCCTGGCGAAGTCGCGGATGTGCAGTTGGACGCCGCCCGGGGTCTCGAAGGAGTAGGGCGAAATGATCCCCACCCGCAGAGGCGCCTTGATGGCGGCCCGCTCCGGCTCCCGCTCAGGCCTTTGCTCGGGTGCCTTCATGCCCGTCACCTCCCTTGTTCTTGGATGCCTGGGCCAGGATGAAGTCCGGCAGGTCGTGCATCCGGGATAGATCCAGATCCTCAAGGAAAATCGGCTGGAGCATGTGCCAGTCCTCGGGATGCTCACGAATGCCCTGGGCCCACTGGTCCACCCAGGCCTGGGTCAGGTCCTTGATGGCCTGCTCCCGGGGCATGTCCAGGTAGGGCTCGATGGCGATGGGCCCGTCCACCTGGCAGACATAGCCGTAGGGGGTCTTGGCCTGCCGCCGGCGCTCCCCCGTCAGCCTTTCCCTGTGCATGTTCACGGTATATAGGGGCAGACGGGCATCCAAGGCGATGACGGCAGGTCCGGCGGCCACGCGAATCCAGGAGTCGAAGGCTTGGACGAAAACGCCTCGGCGACTCAGGTCGCGGTCGGCCAGCAGGGGCACCACCTGGTCAGGCTCCCGCAGCAGGGTTGTCAGACGGCCGGTGATGTCCGGCTCGCCGGTCAGCAGGATGTTCATACCCAGGCGGCGACGGATGTCCGCAAAGGTGTTGAGCATCCCCTGGTCTCTTAGCCGCTCGGCCACCGTGGTGACCTGACCGACCGTGGAGCAGGCCCAGAAGCCTGCATAGTCCCAGTTGCCCTGGTGGCCCATGCCTATGGGCAGGGAGCGTAGGCTGATGTCGGTCTTGGCCGGAGCCGGGTAGGCGTTGCCGCCACCGTGTATGCGCGCCAGCAGCTGCTCCTTCGTGCGGGCTCCCACAGTCAAGGCCTCGACGAAGTAGACGAAGTAGGAGCGCATACCCTGGCGCGAGGTGCACCTCAGACTACGACGGTCGGCCTCTGGCATGACATGGGCCAGGTTGCGCTCCAGCTGTCTGACGCCGCCTATCCGGAAGAGCCAGCAGAGGTCGGCTGCCACCAGGAAGAGGCCGCGCAACAGCCTCTCGGGCACCAGACGCGCGTGCTGCGCCAGAAAGATGAGCAGTCGATCCGGCATAGGCTCACTCGTGGTTGGGGTTGGCAGGCTGCGGGTTACGGCTCATGTCCTTGGCCACGTGGCTGATCCGCTGCCAGACAGTGACGACGCCCAGCAGGGCCAGCAGTACCAGGAAGCAGCTGAGCACGGCCAGGGGCAGCCCGGCCCCGGTCAGGGCCATGCCCACCAGAATGATGACCAGCCGGTCGGACCTGGTGGCGATGCCGTTCTTGGCCTCGAAGCCCTCCGCTTCGGCCCGGGCCCGGGCGTAGGAGGTGACGAAGGAGGTCATGATGGCGAAGAGTGCTGCAGCCATGCCCACCTGGGCCCAGATGTCGGGACCCTGGTGGCTGCCATCAGCCACCCAGGCCAGCTCGTGACGGCGCAGGTAGATTATGACCCCGGTCAGGACGGCCCAGTCCGCAATCCGGTCAAGGGTGGAGTCCAGGAAGCCCCCGAACTGCGTGCCACCGCCGGTCAGCGCGGCCACGGAACCATCCAGGGAGTCGAAGGCCACCAGGATGGCCAGGACGATGGCCCCAGGCAGAAGCCAGCCGGTGAACCCGGTCAGGATGGCTACCAGTGTGGTGCCTACGGCTCCGCTGATGGTGACACCGTTGGCGCTCACGCCCAGACGAACCAGGCCGCGGGCGATGGGGGCGATGATGCGCTTCCAGGGGCGCCGTAGATGCTCGAACATTGGTCAGTCCTGACTGCAGGAGGTGTTCGCTCGGAAGTCGTCTGCCGAGTTGATCTGGGCGCGGACCTTGATGGCCTCATTGATCCAGGCGCGGGCCTGCTCCACGGGCACACCATTGAGCTGGCTGCCATCGCGGAAGCGGAAGGAGACCGCGTTCTTGGAGACGTCCTCCTCGCCGGCGATCAGGATGAAGGGGGCCTTGGACTTGGCCGCGTTGCGGATCTTCTTGCCGAATCGATCGTCGGAGCGGTCGATCTCGCAACGAACCATGTCGTCGCGCAGCTGGTCCAGCAGGTGCTCCAGATGGGGGGCGAACTCGTCGGCCACGGGCACGGCCTGCACCTGGACCGGGGCCAGCCAGGCCGGGAAGGCGCCGGCGTAATGCTCCAGCAGGATGGCGAAGAAGCGCTCGATGGAGCCGAAGAGGGCCCGGTGGATCATGACCGGCCGCTGGTGGGAGCCGTCGGCGGCGATGTACTCCAGCTGGAAGCGCTCTGGCAGATTGAAGTCCAGCTGAATGGTGGAGACCTGCCAGGTGCGCCCGATGGCATCCCGTGCCTGCACGGAGATCTTGGGCCCGTAGAAGGCGGCGCCCTCGGGGTCGTCAACCAGCTCCAGCCCGGAGTCCTTGGCCACCTCGGCCAGGGTGTTGGTGGCCTCCTCCCAGACCTCGTCGGAGCCGACGAACTTGTTGGGATCCTTGGTGGACAGCTCCAGGTAGAAGTCGTTGAGGCCGAAGTCCTTGAGCACCTTGAGCACGAACTGGAGCAGGTTGGTCAGCTCACCCTTCATCTGGTCCCGGGTGCAGTAGATGTGGGAGTCGTCCTGGGTCAGGCCGCGCACACGGGTCAGGCCGTGGACCTCGCCGGACTTCTCGTAGCGGTAGACGGTGCCGAACTCGAACAGCCTCAGGGGCAGTTCCTTGTAGGAGCGCTGCCGGGACTTGAAGATCAGGTTGTGCATGGGGCAGTTCATGGGCTTCAGGTAGTAGTCGAAGCCCTGGCGGGTCACCTTGCCGTTGGCGTCCTTCTCCTCGTCCAGGTGCATGGGCGGGTACATGCCGTCCTTGTACCACTGCAGGTGGCCCGAGATCTCGTAGAGGTGGCCCTTGGTGATGTGCGGGGTCTGCACGAAGGAGTAGCCGTTGCGCCGGTGCATCTGCCGGGAGTAGTCCTCCATGGCGTTGATGACGGCCGCGCCCTTGGGGTGGAAGACGGGCAGGCCGGGCCCGATCTCGTCCGGGAAGGAGAAGAGATCCATCTCGGCGCCCAGCTTGCGGTGGTCGCGTCGGGCGGCCTCCTCAAGACGGGCGGTGTAGGCCTTCATGTCGTCCTTGTTGGCCCAGGCGGTGCCGTAGATGCGCTGGAGCATGGGGTTCTTCTCATCCCCGCGCCAGTAGGCGGCGGCCGTGCGCATGAGCTTGAAGCAGCGAATGTAGCGGGTGTTGGGCAGGTGCGGGCCCCGGCAGAGATCCTTCCAGACCGTGTTGCCCTCGCGGTCCAGGTTGTCATACATGGTCAGCTCGCCGCCGGTGGCCACCTCGGTGGCCTCCTCGCTGTTGATCTCGGCTTCCTTGGCCCCGATCAACTCCAGCTTGTAGGGCTGGTCGGCCTCCTCCTTGCGGGCCTCCTCCTCGGTGACCACGCGCCGGCGGAAGCTCTGGGAGGACTTGATGATCCGCTTCATCCGCTGCTCGATCTGCTTAAGGTCGTCGGGGGTGAAGGGCTTGTCCACGTCGAAGTCGTAGTAGAAGCCGTCCTTGATGACCGGACCGATGCCCAGCTTGGCGTCCGGACGGATCTCCTGGACGGCCTGGGCCATGACGTGGGTGGCCGAGTGCCGCATGATGGCCAGTCCCTGGTCGCTCTCCAGCGTGATGGGCTCGACCTTGTCGCCTTCGTGCAGGGGTGTATAGAGGTCGCGGGGCTGCCCGTTGAGGTCGACGGCGATGATGTCCTTGTCGTCAGCAAAAAGCTGGACGCCAGTCTGATCCGCCGCCACCTCCTTCCGTTCGCCCTTGACGATGATGGAGATGCTCGACTGTGTCATGAATGCCGTCCTTGCTATCGGAGCCCGCGTTACAGGGTGCAGGCTGGACATGGTTATCGTGCCACAGCCTAGGTCGTCACTCAGACAAGGAGGGGCCTTTGTTGCCCATGGAGCGCAGATAATCCTCGGCCTCACGGACCAGCTCTTCGGCGGCCGGCTCGTCCACCTGGGCCTGGTCGACATCCATCTCCAGACGGTGGACGTAGTTGGCCAGGTCGTCGTTGCAGCGCAGCAGCATTCCGGCCTGGGCCTTCCACTCGGCAGCCTTGCGAGGCAGCTCCCCCTCGTCAAGGTGAACGCCAAGCATGGCCGAGAGCCTTTGCAGCAGCTGCAGGGTGCCCTGGGCGCACTCGTCGCTACCCAGGTACTGGGGCACGGAGACCCAGATGGACTCGGTGCTGTAGCCGTCCTGTGTGGCCAGGGCATCCAGGACGGTGGGGATGCCTATGGGGCCGGAGTGGCCGTCGGTGTCGGTCTTGGGCTGGTCGCCGGCCAGGTCATCGATGGGCAGGGGCCTGGTGTGGGGGCAGTCGGCAAACATGGCGCCCAGGGTGATGACGGCCTCGGCCTCATCGTCTTCGGCCCAGTGGATGCTGCGCCGGCAGAAGTCACTCCAGTGGTAGTTGGGCTCCGGGCCCATCTCCAGCAGGAGGGTGTGGGTGTCATCAATCTGCACCCGGTAGATCTTGGTGGAGGGCCAGATGATCCGCCGCCTACCCTGCACATGGCAGAGCATGGGCCGTGACATCTGGTAGTCATAGAACCCGTCGCCCGGAATGCTGCCGATCTCGTGGGACTCGTAGACGTTCAACAGGTGGCGGATGACGTTGGTCGAGGCTGAGCACGCATCGTTCCAGCCATCGAAGGCGGCCACCATGGTGCAGTGCTGCCTGGCTTCTTCACTCATACCTCTCACCCTACCGGTAGGAAGCCTTGTATTGCGCGGCTTTGCCATCAGCGGAGGGTGGCTCTATGACGCGGCGACACGCGCTTTTTGCCAAGTGCGGAGGTCTACGCTACAGTAGTGCAACGTGCTTCGGCAGTCACCACCACGGTGAAGGTTGAATGTGCGGGCATAGCTTAGTTGGTAAAGCGCGACCTTGCCAAGGTCGAGACCGCGGGTCCGAGTCCCGTTGCCCGCTCGAGGTTTCGAGCAGTTTAACCAATACGGTGGGTTAGCCAAGCGGTTAGGCAGCGGCCTGCAAAGCCGTATAGACGAGTTCGACTCTCGTACCCACCTCTCTCTCGAAACGAGAATGACCCGGGCGGTTGGCGCAGAGGTAGCGCACTTCCCTGACACGGAAGGGGTCACTGGTTCGAATCCAGTATCGCCCACGAGGATCACTTCGGTGGTCTTTCCCAATCCGGGCGATTGGCGCAGCGGCTAGCGCACTTCGTTCACACCGAAGGGGTCGCAGGTTCGATTCCTGCATCGCCCACCTGGATCTTCTACCTCTCCCCTACCTTCCATCTAGAGACAGTTTTCAGTCAGTAATTGATGCCTACAAATCTTCTCAATTTTCAGTGATCGAATCCCTGACGATGCATAGCTAATGATTCCTCCAGCAGAAATTCAGGTAATAAATTATTGTTAGCAGACCAGCTGAGATTTACTTTTCGGGCTCGCTTTAGGCAGCCGACTCCGCTGAATTATGCACAAACCGCCCCTGTAATGCCGGTTGTCATGGCGGATGGCGAACGGAGTGTTGAGTATGTCCGGGACCTTGTGATAATTTGCTCTTAGCAACAGGTCGGGGGACCTGCCAGAAACGGGAGTACCTGATGCATCCTTGAAGAGGTGATAGCATGAAGAAAGGCCTAGGCCAATGAGGGCACGTAACTAGCCTGGCTGAATCTGCAATGCACCGCAGCTTGAGGAAACTGTGGTCTCCCTGTTTTACCTATGAAATACTTGCGTGGTCTGTATGTGTGACCACGTTCCGGTTGTCGCCAATGGCGGCGGCCGCGCTGTAAAGCTCCTCCGGCGGCACAGAAATATACCCCCCTCTCCTGCCGCCGGAGGTTTTACTTTTCAGGCCCTATTTGAGGGCCTGCAGGTACCGGTAAAGGGTGGGAATCGAAATCTTGAGCTCGGGAGCGACGATGCCCACCGCGCCCTTGATGAGGAAGATGCCCTGGTCCTTGATGTTGCGGATGATCTCCAGCCTGTCCTGCTTGGTCAGCTTGTCCATTGGGATGTTGAACTGGCGGACCTCGTCCCTGGTGATCCTGCGGATGTTCTCGGCAGGCTCCTCGCTCACGTGGCTGCGCGAGGTCTCCGTGGAGATCTGCACATCGTCGGAGTCAATCGAGGACAGGGTCTGCAGCACATGGGCGGCCTGCTGCAGCTCGGTGATGTTGATACTGATGCAGAGCAGGCCAATGACGGTCTGCTCCTGGTTGCGGATCAGGTAGGAGGAGACGCGGAACTCATGCTTGTTCAGGCGGCGCCCCCGGTAGTCGGAGACGAAGTCGGCCCCGTCCTGGTCGGCCCGTATGGCCAGTTGGAGCGTCTGGTCCGTAACCCCGTCGCCCAGGGAGCGTCCGGAGAGCTGCCCGTTGCGGATGAAGACGATGGAATTCTCCGGGCGGGTGATGTCATGCACCACAATCTCGGCCATGGGACCGAAGGAATCGGCTATGAATTCTGCCAGGGGAAATACCTCTTCAAGGTTGTCTACTGTGAAATGCATGGCTGATCCTCAACATCCTAACAGGGCGGCTTGTAGCCACCGGTTGGTGCTGCGGGAAGCGAAAGGCATTGGATGGCGTGATATGGTCCATCACCTCCATACCAGCCAATCGGCCTCCTCTACTCCCGTATATTAGACCTTCTTTTGCGCACTTCAGTCCGTTGCATACGGCCTATCGAGGCCGCAGGAGAGCCGAAGTGCCGAAGGAGTTTTCATGGTAGCGCAAGAAGGGGGCTGAATCTTGTTTTTCGCAAACCCGGCCAGTCGTAACGGACGCGGTGTCGTGGCGAAGCTGCTTTTTTCCAATCCTGCAGGACAGAAAGAGACAAGATGATCGGTCATCATTGGAAACTAAGTAATTCAGAAGCGGGGCATCAGTACCTGTATGGTTCCTAGGACAAGACGCAAGAACAATGTGAGTCTGGTCACGTGTTTTGTTGTCGGGTGGATCTGAAAGCGACTTTGCCAAAGATATTGAACTGGCTTATGTGGGGCACATAATGAAATGAGTAAACAGCGGCCGGGCGGGCTGGGGGCTGTTGAGCCTCCAGCCAGCCCGGCCGTGTTTCCTCCTCTCCCAGGCGTGGCGCGGGCGTGCATGCCTGCCCTCGGCTTCTGCCTGCAGAAGTGTGGTGGGGGCGCGGGAGGGAAGTGTCGGGCTCTCTTGGGGTTGAGCCTTGTGTGGCACTTGTCCTTCCTGCTCCCCCTTGATGGGCCGGGGGCGGGGGGATTGATACGCCGCCCGGCCGCTCTTACTCGTGCGAAGCGCGAACCAGTTGGTGTTGTTCTCGCCGGTGGCGGCGGGATGCCAGCACCCCGCCCATGCCGGTCATGCCCGCGGCCAGGGCGAGCAGGATGCCTTCCCCGCCGGCCTTGGGGAGCACGCCTGCAGGCAGGTACGTGTATCGGAGAGAAGTGTCGGGCGTTTGGGCTGTGCCTCCCAGCGTGTAGTCCACGCTGACCGTGACCGTGCCCGGCTGGTGTGCGGGCGTGAGCACGCTCACGCTGCTGCCGTCGCCGCGCGTCAGGCCTGATACGGAGGTCTGGTCGAATCTGACGCCGGTGACCACCAGCTGCAGGTTGAACGACACCGGCACAGGGACAGGACTCTGAGCTTGATAGGAGGATCCTGTGGGGATGCTGTCATTGCCGAGCTGGCCATATCTGTTGCTCCCCCAGGCGTAGGCGTTCCCGTCGCTGCCCACGGCCAGCGAATGATCGCCTCCACCGCTGACCTGGGTGGCTTGCAGTCCTTTGCTCGCGTTCCCGGGGTTGGCGGGGTCGCGCACGCGCACAGGAACATACGAAGTACTGGTGGTACCGTTGCCGAGTCGGCCAGTGGCGCCGGCTCCCCAGGCATAGGCGTATCCATCACTGCCTATGGCTAGCGAATGAGAGTATCTGGCGCTGACCTGTGCGGCTTTCAATCCCTTGTTTTTGTCTGTGGGGTTGGCGGGGTCGCGCACGCGCACAGGAACAAACGAATAGCCGCCGCTGCTGTTGTTGCCGAGCTGGCCAAAGCCGTTGTATCCCCAGGCGTAAACGTTGCCGTCGCTGCCCACGGCCAGGGAATGAGAGAATCCGGCGCTGACCTGCACGTAGGTGAAGTCCGCTGGCAGGTCCGGGTAGGTCTTCCGGTCGGGCGTCTTCACCCTGACCGGCGCATGCCGGCTGCTGCCTGTCCCGTCGCCGAGCCGGCCATCGCCGTTGTATCCCCAGGCGTAGGCGTTGCCGTCGCTGCCCAGGGCCAGGGAATAAGAGGTTCCGGCGCTGACCTGCAGGTAGGTGAAGTCCGCTGGCAGGTCCGGATACGTGTTGCGGTCGGGCGTCTTCACCCTGACCGGCGCATGCTTGTCGTCTCTCGTCCCGTTGCCGAGCTGGCCATAGGTGTTGTGTCCCCAGGCGTAGGCGTTGCCGTCGCTGCCCAGGGCCAGGGAATGATCGCCTCCGGCGCTGACCTGCAGGTAGGTGAAGTCCGCTGGCAGGTCCGGGTACGCCTTGCGGTCGGGCGTCTTCACCCTGACCGGCGCATGCCGCTCGGTGGTTGTCCCGTCGCCGAGCTGGCCATAGTAGTTGTATCCCCAGGCGTAAACGTTGCCGTCGCTGCCCAGGGCCAGGGAATGAGCGTATCCGGCGCTGACCTGCACGTAGGTGAAATCCTCCGGCAGGTCCGGGTAGGTCTTCCGGTCGGGCGTCTTCACCATGACCGGCGCATGCTTGTCGTCTCTCGTCCCGTTGCCGAGCTGGCCATAGTCGTTGGATCCCCAGGCGTAGGCGTTCCCGTCGCTGCCCACCGCCAAGGAAAAACCATCGGCGAATGTTGATCCGCTGACTTGGTTGAATCTGATGCCCCGGCTGGCGTTGTCGGGCGGGGTGATGGTGGCGGGTTCCCTGCCCAGCTGGCTGCCCTTATCAGGGCTGATGCTCCACCCGCTGTTCCGGCCTGCCGGCGTCCAGTGGGCGGCCAGGGTCAGGTCCTTGCCGACGGGCCTGCTGAAATCGTAGGCGACCTCGCCGGTGAACCAGCCGTCGAACAGGAAGCCCTCACGCACAGGGTCGGGGGAGGGGCGCTTCACCCTCCCGTACGGGGCGGGGACAGTCTGGTCCGCTGGTATGGGGCTTCCTCCGCCCGTGTCAAAGCGGACCGTGAACGCGGATCCTGGCTCAGCAGCCCGTGCCGGCGGCTGGTCGACCGTGTACGCAAGGCTCCTGGCGAAAGGCTGCCCGTCCTGCCTGCCCGTGATGAGGATGGCGGCCGGCCCCGGCTTATGGTCGGGCATGTCCGCCCGCCAGGCATTGTTCTCCGCAGTGAGGTTGATCGGCTGGCCGTCCAGGCTGGCTGATTCCAGGATGGGCGCAGCAGTGGTGTCGAGCCTGACGGGTTTGCCGGGCTGGCCCTGCCCGTCCAGGCTCCACGCGAGCATGCCGCCCTGCCTGCTGATGGCGGCGATCCTGCCGCCGGCAGCGGCGGCCCGCACGTACTGCTGGCTCCCGTCATCTGCCCGGGTGGGTGCTTCGCCGGGCTTCCAAGCCCAGATGTGGCCATTGGAATCAACCAAAGCTGGTTGTGTTGTATCAATGCTTATTGCTGTCACAGCAGAATGGTTGGGCAGGACCAGCGACTCTGTCTGGTTTTGTTCGTTTTCCAGATAGCTGATCTGACCTGTTGAGTCCAGAAGTATAAAGCCGTGATCCATAGCTGATATCTGAACAATTCGGTTTACAAGCTTGACGTGTTGGATCTGATTGGTATCAATGGCATCCGGCCTCCAAGTCCAGATTTGGCCCTTGCGGTCAAGGGCGAGCAGACGGTCAGCATTGCCAGCAGCCTTGACTGCCAAGGCCTGCGTGGGCAGGCTTATGGCTTTTCCTGTTGGCTTCTCCTTACTGGTCCATGTGCGGATACGGCCTTCCTGGTTCACTGCTATAAGGCGGTCGGCAGCCATGGCGATGCTGGTGTATGTAGTGGAGTCTATGTTGAGCAGGGCTGGCGTCTCTCCGCTACCATTCCAGGTGTAGATGCGGTGATCTCGGCTCAAGGCCGCGTAGCTGCCATCGCCAACAACCCCGCTTGTGAATCGCACCTCGCCGGACTCGCCCTGCGGTGATGGCACCTGAACAGGCATCTTATCGTTCGTTGTCCACGTGAAAAGGTGGCCATCGCCGGTCACGCCGATCAGCTTACCGTCTTGGGCCTCCAGCGTACTGAACGATGGGGAATCCGCGTTCGGGGGGGTGATGGTGATGCTGGTGCCGCCGGAAGCCGGACCATGGTCGGGGCTGAGCGTCCAATCATTCACCGGTGTCCACTTGGCCTTCAAGGCGGTGTCCCTGGTGATCGGGGTACGGAAGTCCATGATCCTGTCATGCTCGAACCAGCCGTCGAAACGGTAGCCGTCACGCTTCGGATTATCGGCAGGCGGCGACACCAGGGATCCATCAGCTATAGTTAAGCGTTCAGCCTTGACCCCATTGGCAGGATCGAACACTACAGTATGTGAACCTGCGGTAGAAGACTGGGCTTCGGTATCCGCATGAAAAGTGGAAAGGCCTGTCGGGGTTTGAACAGGCGAGGAGGAAACAGATGCAGTGGTCAGCGGCGAAGGGGAAGGCAGGCTAGAGGGTTGTAGATCGCTCAGGGAACCGTTATCTACCTGAGCGGTATAACGACCCCCCCCCCCCCGTTGACATCTGAGCCGGAGGCGAAGACGGTGCCGGTGGCCATGCCGGTCAGCAGCAGGGGTATCAGCACCAATGCTGACATGAGCGACCGCAGGCCAAACCTATGCTTACGAGAACCGGCAGACATCGACGACGAAACCACAACAAACCTCCCCAAAGGATTCAAACGCTTGGCTGACCCAGTCCCCCGCAACCATGGGCAGCGCATGAGCAAATCGTATCACGCAGCCATGTGAGCGTCGAATCCCCCGGCAATTCACCCAGGCTCAGCTGGCCGCCACGCCGCCTACTGCGGGCAGGGCGCCGACCATGAGCATGATGGCCACGAAGATGGCCAGGCCAATCCGGTAGATGACGAATCCCCGGTAGGAGAAGCGTGAGACGATCTTCAAAAAGGCGATGATGACGATGTATCCCAGCAGGAAGCTGACCACGGTGGCGCAGATGGTGGCCCCCCAGCCAGGGAAGGCGGCGTCCGCGTTGATGTTCTTCAAGGATTTTACCGTCTCGAGAATGCCGGCGCCGAAGACGGCGGGGATGGCCATGAGGAAGCTGACCCGGGTGGCGGACTCGCGGGTGTAGCCCAGGGCGCGGCCGAAGGTCATGGTGCCGCCCGAGCGGGAGACCCCGGGGATCAGGGCCAGCATCTGCCCGATGCCGAAGAGCAGGGCGTCGCGGGCGCTCATCTGTCGGATCTCCTTGTTCTGGCGGCCGTGGCGGTCGAAGTAGTCCAGCAGCAGGCCGAAGACGATCAGCACGACCACGGTGATCCAGAGGTTGCGCAGCTTGGTCTCGATGATCTTCTGGAAGAGCAGGCCCGCCACCAAGATGGGCAGTGTTCCCAGAATGATGTACCAGCCCAGGGCCGCGTCATGGTCCTTGGAGCCCATCCGCTCACGCCATGAGGAGCCGTCCTTGCCGGCCAGGCAGCGGAACCAGTGGGTCAGTATGCGGGCAATGTCATGCCGGAAGTAGAGCAGGACCGCCAGCTCGGTGCCAAATTGGATGATGGCTGTGAAGGCCGCGCCCGGGTCCTGGCCCAGCAGGCCGCCCACGATGCGGATATGGGCGCTGGATGAGACGGGGAAATACTCCGTCAGGGCCTGCACCAGGCCGAACAGAATGGCTTCGAAGAAATTCATGGACCCCTCTTGCTATGTCGGACAACAATGGCAAGCATAGCCACCGCGCAGGGCAGGCAGAGCCAAGGGACGGGCATGTCTCGCAGAATGCCCACAATGGGTCTTGTCGGAATCGACGACTCGACGAATAGGGGTGTGGATCATCATGGCCAAGACCTACAGAAAATCCAGGGGCGGGGCCCCGGCGGGATTCTTCGAGTGCGAGGGGCGCGGGCTTCAATGGCTGGGCCAGGCCCAGGCGCAGGGCGGTCCCCGGGTGGTGGACGTCTACGACTGGGGCCCGGACTACCTGGACATCGAGGAGGTGGCCTCCGCCTCCCCCACGCCCGGCGCGGCCTACCGCTTCGGCGCCCAGCTGGCCCACATGCATGATGCCGGGGCCGACCACTTCGGCTCCGCGCCCGAGGGCTACACGGGCACCTGCTACTTCGGACCCCTGCAGGATCCGCTGCCCATGGACGTGGGCGCCTGGGACGACCCGGCCACCTACTGGGCCAAGGGACGACTGGAGCCCATGGTGGGCATGGCCATGGATCGGCGGGCCCTGAACCGCGAGGACATGAAGATGACCGAAGAGGTGATCCAGGCCCTGCCGGAGCTGCTGGGCGCGGCCGCCAATGACAAGCCCGCCCGGGTCCACGGGGACCTGTGGAGCGGGAACGTCATGTGGACCAGGAACGACGGGAACACCCAGGCCGTCCTGATCGACCCCGCAGCCCATGGCGGCCACCGCGAGGAGGACCTGGCCATGCTGCAGCTGTTCGGCATCCCCTACCTGGAGCAGATTCTGGACGGCTACCAGAGCGTGCACCCGCTGGCGGCCGGCTACCAGAACCGGACAACGCTCTGGCAGCTCTACGCCATCGCCGGGCACTGCGCCTTCTTCGGAGGCGGCTATGTGAGCGAGTACCGGTCCATGTGCCGGTCGCTGCTGGGCTGACTCAGCCGACTCAGCTGAAGATGTCTTTGAGCTTGCCGAAGATCCCCTTGCGGCCCCCGACTCCGGCAGGCTTGGCACTCTGCGGGACCTGCTTGGCTTCGGAGTCGTGGCTGTTAGCGAAGTCCTCAATAAGGCGGCGCTGATCGTCGTCCAGCTTGGTGGGGATCTGGACCAGCACGTGGACGATGATGTCGCCGCGCTCCTCCCGGTTGCCCAGCCTGGTTACTCCCAGGCCCTTGATGGTGATCTCCTGGTCGGGCTGGCAGCCGGCGGGGATGTCCACCTGACGCTGGCCGTCGAAAGTCTCCAGGTCAACCTGGTGGCCCAGCACGGCCCAAGTCATGGGCACGGCGATCCAGCAGTGCAGGTCCTGGCCGCTGCGGGTGTAGTGCTTGTCGGGCTTGATGGTGATGTCCACATACAGGTCGCCGGCGGCACCGCCGCCCTCGCCCACCTCGCCCTGGGAGGCCAGCCGCAGCCGGGAGCCGTCAGCCACGCCAGCGGGCACGTTGACGCCCACCTCGCGCCGGGTGCGCACACGGCCATGGCCGTTGCAGACCGGGCAGGGGTGCTCGATGATGGTGCCGTGGCCCTCGCACCGCTCGCAGGGTGCCTGGCTCATCATCTGCCCCAGCAGGGTCCGCACCACCTTCTGGGCATAGCCCCTGCCGTTGCAGACCGGGCAGGTCACCGGTGAGGTCCCCTTCTGGGCCCCCGAGCCGCCGCACTCCTGGCAGAGGCCGTAGGTGCTGATGGGGGTGCGTACCACACCGCCGAAGATGGCGGTCTTCATGTCCACGGAGACCTGGGCCAGGGCGTCCCGGCCGGGCTGGGTGCGCGGAATGGGCCCCTGGGTGGCGCCCCCGAAGCCGCCGCCGAAGAACTGGTTGAAGACGTCGCCCATGTCGAAGGGGCTGCCTCCCTGGGAGGCCTGCGGGTCGTTGGGGTCCACGCCCGCGTCGTACATGCGCCGCTTCTCGGGGTCGGAGAGCACCTCGTAGGCGCTGTTGACCTCCTTGAACTTGTCCTCGTATTCAGGCCCGGCGATGTCCGGGTGGTACTTGCGGCTCATCTTGCGATAGGCACGCTTGATGTCCTGATCGCTCGCGCCGCGCTCGACTCCCAAAACCTCGTAGTAATCTGCCACCGATCATCCTTTTCGTTTGATGCCCTCTCGACCCATGGTTGCATGGGCCCACGATACCTATGACTTATGTCGCCGCCTTCACGCTCACGGCTCCCCGCCGCCGGCCAGGAAACCGGTCAAATACGAGGCCACGGCACGAACCGCGCTCATGGTCGCCGGATAGTCCATGTGGGTCGGGCCGATGGAGCCTACGAAGGCCACGGGCTCGTCGGCTTCGGAGCCGTCGGTCTGCCTGGACCGGGCATGCCCGTATCCGCTGGTGACCACTGAGGCGTGGGCCAGTTCAGGGGTCCGGGTCTCGGTGCCGATGGCCACGCTGACCCCATTGCTCTCGCGCGAGAGCTCGCTCTGGGCCCGCATGAGCCGCATGAGCACCACCTGCTCCTCCAGGGCGTCCAGCAGCGAGCCCAGGTCCCCCAGGGAGACGGCCTGGCTGTGGGTCAGCTGGGAGGTGCCGGCCATGTAGAGGCCGCTGGTCTGCTCCCGGGTGGCCATCTCGTCGAAGATCGTGGCCACCAGGCGCAGCATGGATTTGTCACGGCCTTCGGTCAGGGAGTCGGCCAGCATGCGGCAGCGGTCGGCGGCGCGGTCCAGGGGCAGGTCCTGGCACTGTCTGTTGATCTGGTCGGACAGGTCCGCCAGGGCGTTCGGGTCCTCCTGCAGGGGCCCGTGCAGGGTGCGCTGGACCACCCGGCCGGTGTCGGTGATGACCACCATAAGTATGGTCCCCCGGCTCAGTCCTATAAGCTCGGCCCGGCGCAGGTTGGAACTGGCCAGGGAGGGTGAGGCCACCACGGCGATCTGCCCGGTGATCTGCGCCAGAAGCTGGGCGGCATGCTGGAGGGTGTCCTCCAGGTTGACCGACCCGGACAGGAAGGCGTTAATCCCCCGGCGCTGGGCGGCGGACAGGGGCACGATGGTGGCCAGCCTGTCGACGAAGTAACGGTAGCCCTTCTGGGTGGGGATGCGGCCGGCCGAGGTGTGGGGCTGGACCAGGTAGCCCTCGCTCTCCAGGGCCGCCATGTCGTTGCGCACGGTGGCGGAGCTGACTCCAAGCTGATGATTTCTGGTGAGCGAACCCGACCCTACCGGCTCGCGAGAACGAATATAGTCCTCGACGACCGCGCGCAGCACCAGCATGCGTCTGGTATTAGGCAATGTCGCTCCTTCCGTCATGGTTTCATTATTAGCACTCGGGCCATGAGAGTGCCAAAACGTCGTGCGAAGAGCCGAATTGTGTCGTCTCAAACCGATACGATGGAAACGCATAGTGAAGGTAATCGAACATTTTCGACACAAGTCGAACATGGAGACCTCTACATTGGAAGGAAAGCAGCACCATATGGCAGATTTCACATGGTCCGAACTCGATGAGCGGGCTGTCAAGATGGCCAAGGTCCTCTCGGCCGACGCGGTCGAGAAGGCCGGAAGCGGCCACCCCGGCTCCCCTATTTCGCTGGCGCCCATCGCCTACGCGCTCTACCAGCACTTCATCCGGCACGACCCCAACGACCCCGACTGGGTCGGGCGTGATCGGTTCATTCTTTCCGGCGGCCACGCCTCGCTGACCCAGTACGTGCAGCTTTACTTCTCCGGGTACGGACTGACCCTGGACGATCTGAAGCGCTTCCGCACCGCCGGCACCAGGACCCCCGGCCACCCCGAGTACGGCCTGACCCCCGGCATCGAGATGACCACCGGCCCGCTGGGCCAGGGTCTGGCCTCGGCCGTGGGCTTCGCCTATGGTCAGCGCTACGAGCGCGGTCTGCTGGATCCGGATGCACCCGAGGGGCAGTCCCCCTTCGACCATAAGGTCTGGGTCATCTGCGGCGAGGGCGACGTCGAGGAGGGCGTCTCCTCCGAGGCCAGCTCCCTGGCCGGCGACCAGCGCCTGGGCAACCTGACCGTCATCTTCGATGCCAACCACATCCAGATCGAGGGCGACACCCGCATCGCCCTGGGTGAGGACATCCTCAAGCGCTACCAGGCCTATGGCTGGTACACCGACGAGTTCAGCTTCATCCAGCCCGACGGCTCCTACAAGGAGGACGTCGAGGGCCTGGCTGCCGTCCTGGAGAAGGCCGAGCAGGTCACCGACCGGCCCAAGTTCATCAAGGTGGACACCCTGATGGCCTGGCCCACCCCCGGCAAGACCAACGATCCTTCAGCCCACGGCTCAGCCCTGGGCGCCGAGGCCGTCGCCGGCCTGAAGAAGACCCTGGGCTACGACCCTGAGCAGAACTTCCAGATTGACGAGGAGGCCCTGGCCCACGCCCGCGAGGTCGCCCAGCGCGGTCTGGCCGCCCACAAGGACTGGGACGAGAAGTACCAGGCCTGGCGCAAGGCCAACCCCGACAAGGCTGCCCTCTACGACCGCATCCATGCCGGCAAGCTGCCCGAGGGCTTCGACAAGGCCCTGGACGATCTGGAGGCTGGCTTCGAGCCCGGCTCCAAGGTGGCCACCCGCAAGGCCTCCGGCGCAGTCATCAACGCCCTGGCCCCCATCATGCCCGAGCTCTGGGGAGGATCCGCCGATCTGGGCGGCTCCAACAACACCAACATCAACGGTGCCGTCTCCTTCGCCCCGGAGGCCGACAAGACCGTCCAGTGGCCCAAGGCCAGCAAGTACGGCCGCCAGCTGCACTTCGGCGTGCGCGAGTTCGGCATGGGCGCCATCACCAACGGCATCCTGCTGGGTTCGGACACCAGGCCCTACAACGGGACCTTCTTCCAGTTCAGCGACTATGAGCGCCCCTCGGTGCGCCTGGCCGCCCTGATGGACATCCCCAACCTGTATGTGTGGACCCACGATTCCGTGGCCCTGGGCGAGGATGGCCCCACCCACCAGCCCATCGAGCACCTGACCGCCGTGCGCGCCATCCCCCGGATGGAGGTTGTGCGCCCCGCCGACCAGTACGAGACCGCTGAAGCCTACCGCGCCTTCTTCGAGAAGGACAACACCCACCCCACGGCCATGATCCTGACCAGGCAGGGCGTGCCCACCCTGGAGGAGACCAAGGCCAAGGCCCGCGAAGGCGTTCGCAAGGGCGCCTATGTGCTGGTCGACACCGAGGGCCAGCCCGACGTGCTGATCATGGCCTCCGGCTCCGAGGTGCAGCACGCTGTGGCCGCCTCCAAGACCCTGGCCGAGCAGGGAGTCAAGGCCCGCGTCATCTCCGTGCCCTCGCTGGAGTGGTTCGAGGAGCAGGACGACGAGTACAAGGAAGCCGTTCTGCCCGCCTCCGTCAAGGCCCGCGTCTCCGTTGAGGCCGGACTGGCCACGCCCTGGTACAAGTACCTGGGCAGCTATGGCAAGCCCGTCTCCATCGAGCAGTTCGGCCTGCAGGGCAGCGGCGACGAGAACATGCGCGACCTGGGCATCACCGCCGATCATGTGGTCGAAGCAGCACAGGCCTCCCTGGAGGAAGTCCGTCGGGCCCGCTGAACCCGGCATCGTGATCAATCGGGGGCCGTCCGCGACGCCGGCCCCCTCCCCTGCAGGCACGCCCGAAACGCGGGCCTGCGGGAATACAGCAACAGACTTCCCGGTAGTGCATAGTGAATGTGATTCCATCGGGAACCCAAATAAGGAGTGACAAGATGGCAGAAAATGCAAACACCCAGCGCACCAGCGATTCAGGTGTCTCGATCTGGTTGGACGATCTGAGCCGCACCCGCATCGAATCGGGCAATCTGCAGCAACTGATCGCCGAGCGCAATGTGGTGGGCGTGACCACCAACCCCTCGATTTTCCAGAAGGCCCTGAGCCAGGTGGGTCCCTATGACGAACAGCTCAAGCAGCTGGGCCGCATCCCCGTTGAGCAGGCCGTCCGCGAGCTGACCACCACCGATGTACGCAACGCCACCGACATCTTCCGCGAGGTTGCCGAGAAGACCGACTACGTGGATGGACGCGTCTCCATCGAGGTCGATCCTCGTCTGGCCCACAACACCGAAGAGACCGAGAAGCAGGCCGAAGAGCTTTGGAACAAGGTCGATCGTCCCAACGCCATGATCAAGATCCCCGCCACCCTGGAGGGCCTGCCTGCCATCACCGCAACCCTGGCCAAGGGCATCTCGGTCAACGTGACCCTGATCTTCTCCCTGGAGCGCTACAAACAGGTCATCGACGCCTTCATCGAGGGCATGGTCCAGGCCGACAAGAACGGCCATGACCTGAAGCACATGGGCTCGGTCGCCTCCTTCTTCGTCTCCCGCGTGGACACTGCGGTTGACAAGCTGCTGGAGGCCAACGGCTCTGACGAGGCCAAGTCCCTGGAGGGCAAGGCCGCTGTGGCCAACGCCCGCCTGGCCTACGAGCTCTTCGAGAAGGCCTTCGACAGCGATCCCCGCTGGGCCGACCTGGAAGCCAAGGGCGCCAAGCGTCAGCGTCCGCTCTGGGCCTCCACCGGCACCAAGAACGCCGCCTATTCCGATTGCAAGTACGTGGACGAGCTGGTGGCCCCTGACGTGGTCAACACCATGCCTGAGAAGACCCTGAACGCTCTGGCCGATCACGGCAACGGCGCTCCCTCGGTCAAGGGCACCTACGAGGAGAGCCACCAGGTGATGCAGAAGCTGGCAGACCTGGGCATCAGCATCAAGGATGTGACCGACAAGCTGGAGGCCGATGGCGTCGCCGCCTTCATCGACTCCTGGGATTCAGTCCTCTCCGACGTGCAGAAGGGCATCGACCGCGTCAACGGCTGAGCGCCTGACTGACAGTCGCTGCCAGTAATAATTGTGCCCCCGTCCGGCTCAAACCGGACGGGGGCACAATTATTATCTCAACTATATTTCAAGCAGAGGTGTGACTACTCTGCCTTGGCCTCCTCGACCACCTGCTGCAGGGTGGCGATCAGGGCTGGGCTGTCGTTGGGCATGTTCAGCCTGGTCAGGGTGCCGCCGGCGGACTCGATGGCCTTGGCCAGCTCCATGTCCACGTCGTAGCATATCTCCAGGTTGTCGGCGATGAATCCGATGGAGGCGGAGACAATGGTCTTCATGCCGCTCTTGGTGATCAGATCCTTGGCCACCTTGACGAAATCAGGCCCGATCCAGGGCTCCTCGGTGCGGCCTGCCGACTGCCAGGCCAGCACGTACTGGTCCTCATTGAGACCGGCTGCCCGGGCCACGGCATTGGACAGACCAATGACCTCATCCTTGTAGGGGTCCCCTCCCTGGATGATGCGCAGGGGCAGGGAGTGGGCGCTGAAGATCACCTTGGTGTCCGGCCGGTCGGTCAGATCCTTCTTGGCCACCAGCTGGTCGCTCCAGAAGTGGATCAGTTCCTGGTGGTTCCACCAGGACCGCACCGGCAGGTATTCCATGCCCGGATGGGCCTCGATGGCCTTGCGGGCGCGGTTGTGGTAGTCCTCGCTCGAATAGGAGGAGTACTGCGGGGCCAGCGGCAGGCCGATCACCCTGGTGATGCCATCGGCGGCAATCTGGTCGACCGCCTCCTTGATGAAGGGGGTGATGTACTTCAGCCCCTCGTAGACCTTGTAGGCGCCGGGATGGGCCTTGTCCAGCGCAGCCTGGAGGCCGTCGCGCTGGGCCGTGGTGATCCTGGCCAGGGGCGAGGGCAGACCGATGGCCTTGTAGCGGCCGACCAGCTGGTCCATGAGCGGCTTGGGGGGCTCCTGCCCATGGCGGATGTTGGTGTAGTACCCCCTGATGTCGGACTCCTGGTAGGGAGTGCCGTAAGCCATGAGGAGGACTGCTGTAGGTTCAGTCATCAGCAACTTCTTTCTGTGAAAATGGAATGCAGTATGTCAGGCCGATATTGACCAGGGCTATGACGATGACCACCAGGAACATGTTCCTGTAGGAGGCCAGACCGGCCTGTCCGCCCACCTTGCCCAGCTCAATGGCCGAGGCGAAGAGCAGGGGGGCGATGGTGGTGCCGATCTTCTTGCAGGCCGACAGCCCGCCGATGGCCTGCATGCGGTTCTCGGGCCCGGCCAGCCTTCCGGCGATGACCTGGAGCGGCGAGGACATCATGGAGCCCATGCCGACCCCCATCAGGAAGGACAGGACCATGAAGAGCTGCAGGTTGTGCAGGGTCAGGGTGATCACCAGGGCCATCAGGCCTATCAGCGACGACGAAAAGACGAGCGTGGTCCGGTAGCCGAACTTGTCGACCAGGAGCCCGCCCAGCCAGGACCCGACCACGGAGCCGAGCCCGACGCCGACCATGACCATGCCGGCCGAGCGGACCGGGAGTCCGAAGACGGAGTGGACATAGGTCGGAATGTAGACGAAGAGGGAGAAGAACATGCCTCCCAGCGTTCCCAGCAGCAGTGTGAGCCCATAGGAGGGCAGCTTGAGCAGGCGGATGGGCAGGAAAGGCATGGTCTCGCTTGAACCGCCAAGATTGCGCTCATGCACCAGGAAGATTGCACCGGCAACCACGGTGACCAGGAGGCATCCAATGATCAGGGCCAGATAGGTCGTGCCGTACTGGAGGAAGGTGATCGCCACCATCAGCAGGGCCAGAGCGATACTGAAGGAGCCCAGGCCCAGGTAGTCGGTCTTCCAGGCGCGGTCGGTCTTCGAGTCGCCCATCATGAACCAGGCCAGAACAAACAGGATGGCCAGGAAAGGCAGCATCATGAAGTAATAGGCCCGCCATCCGTGGGTGATGCCCAGGAGCATGCCCGAAAGGACCGGGCTGACCATGGCGGAAAGGCCGGCGATGATGCCCACCGTGGAGACCTTCCTGCCCTGGTTGTTCCTGCGGGCTCGCTGCAGCAGGACGTTCATGGACAGGACCATGATGCCGCTGTCTCCCAGGGACTGGATGAACCGGCCCAGCAGCATGACCGCATAGTTGGGCGAGACCGCCGTCATCAGACATCCAAGGAACCAGAAGGCCAGCTCCCAGAGGAAGACCTTCCTGGTCCCGTGGGCGTCGGAGAGGTTGGAGGTGATGGGGGTGCCCACCACCAGGCCCAGGGTGTAGAGTCCGACCACCCAGGAGGAGCCCATGGTGGTCAGGCCGAAGGTCCGTGTGATGGACGGCAGCATGGTCGGCACCGCTCCCCCATCCAGCTGGGTGATGAAGACGATGACCATGAAGAACCATATGGGCGTGGAAAGGATCGATCTTCTCTCTCTTGTCGACATGTGTTACTGTCCCAACTGGTCCGTGAGCAGCCTGTCGATGCGCTCGGGATCGGTATGGGTGCCTACCAGGAAGTAGGGGAATTCGCCGTAGATGGAGCTGGCTTCGATGTAGCGCATCTCGGTGACGATCTTCTTGAATTGGACAGGGTCGTCGGCGAACAGGGTGACGCCCCACTCGTAGTCGTCCAGGCCGATGGAACCCGTCAGGATGATGGAGACCTTGCCGGCGTAGGAACGGCCGATCTTGCCATGGTCGTGCATGTAGGCCTTGCGCTGGTCGTAGGGCAGCGTGTACCAGTTGGCTCCGGGCACGCGGGTCTTGGACATGGGGTAGAAGCAGATGTAGGGCTTGTCGGGCGTCTTGGGATGCAGGCTGGCATTGACGTAGGACCAGCCACGGTCCGTGGTCGGCTCGCCCGAGTAGAGGCCCACCTCGGTGACTGACACATAGGAGATGGTCGGCTTCAGATAATCGGAGAGAGGCAGCTTCTCCAAGGAGGTCTCTACCTCCTGCAGCTGGTCCAGGGTCTCCCTGAGGACCATCAGGCCCAGGTCGGCCTTTTGCCCATTGACCTGGCACCAGTAGTGGCTTCCCTCGCCCTGGGACTGGACCTCGTCCAGCTGTGCGGCCAGGGCCTTGAACTCATCCAGGCATTCCCGGCGTTCGTCCTGGGGCACTCGGCGCCACTTGGCCCAATCGATTTTCCAGAAGAGGTGAAGGCAAAACCAGCCCTCCAGACTCGGTGCAGCTTGCTCAGCCATGAGCACTTCCTTTCGCTCGCTTAGCTTGCACGGCGTTGTGTGATGCGCCGCTCATCCGGCACACCGTTTCCACCTTATCCGTTGAGCGACTGAATCGTTGGATTATCGGTGCATAGTGAATGACATATTGTGGTAATAGTCAAGGACTATAGGTCTTGAACCAAAGTCGTCCGGATATGGAAAAACCCCGGTCGATGCCGGGGTCGGGTATTTCAGGTATTGTCTGTCGGAATCAGGCCAGCTTGTACTTGGAAATGAGATCCAAGGCGATGATGATGGCCACCCAGATCAGGGCCACGATAATGGTCAGACGATTCAGGTTCTTCTCGGCTGCGCCCGAGGTGCCGGCGTTGGAGCCGATTCCACCGCCGAACATATCGGACAGGCCGCCGCCCTTGCCCTTGTGCAACAGAATCAGCATGGTCAGCAATATGCTGGCGAGGATGACGACGATTTGAAGCACAATCTTGACAATGGCCACGGCACATACCTCCACGTAAGGAACTGGAAACAAGTATACATACACCCGTCGAAAAACGCATCAGCCCTTGGCGGCCAGTCGCACAATCCGCGCGAACTCCTCCACATCCAGGGAGGCGCCGCCCACCAGAAAGCCGTCCACGTCCGGCTGGGTGATCATCTGGGAGGCGTTCTTGGAGGTGACCGAGCCGCCGTAAAGGATGCGTACGGCCTGGCCGGCAGAATCTCCGAACTTGCCTGAAATGTGATCGCGGATGGCCCTGGCGGCCTGCTGGGCGGTGTCCGGGGTGGCCACCATACCGGTGCCGATGGCCCAGACCGGCTCGTAGGCCACGATCAGGTTGTCCATGTCCTCCTTGGCCAGGTCTCGGGTGACGTCGTTGACCTGACCAACGGCGAAGTCAAGCTGGATGCCCTGGCGACGCTCCTCGTAGCTCTCCCCCACGCAGAGGATGGGCTTCATGTCCGCAGCCAGGACGGCCCGGACCTGGTCGACGATGTTGGCATCGTCCTCGGGATGGTACTTGCGCCGCTCGGAATGGCCCACTATGACGTAACTGCAGCCCAGTTGGGCCAGCATGTCGGCGGACACATCCCCGGTAAAGGCCCCCTGTGCGGTGACGGAGACGGCCTGCGCCCCGTATTCGATGGGCAGGTTGTCGGCCTCCACCAGCACCTGGACGGAACGCAGGGCGGTGAAGGCGGGCATGAGAGCCACCTGGCAGCGCCTGCGGTCGAAATGGGCATCGCGCAGGAGCCAGGCCAGCTTCTGCACGAAATAGGTGGCTTCCAGGTGGTCGAAGTTCATCTTCCAATTGCCGGCCACCAGGGGAATGCGTGCCATACCAGACCTTTCCATCCGCGCAACAACAGCAATGCCGGGCCGCCGGATGCGAAACCCGGTGACCCGGCATTGCCCGTCTGTCTGCCGATTCTACTCCAGCACCTTCAGACCCGGAAGCTCCTTGCCCTCAAGGAACTCCAGGGAGGCGCCGCCGCCGGTGGAGATGTGCGAGAAGCCATCCTCGGGGAAGCCCAGGTTGCGCACGGCAGAAGCGGAGTCGCCGCCGCCGACGATGGTGAAGGCTCCGGCCTTGGTCGCATCGACCAGACCCTGGGCCACAGCCCGGGTGCCATCGGCGAATGCCGGGAACTCGAAGACGCCCATGGGGCCGTTCCAGACCACGGTCTTGGAGTCCACGATCTTGTCGTGGAAGAGCTTCTGGGAGTCGGGGCCGATGTCCAGACCCATCTTGTCCGCGGGGATGCCGTCGGCAGGAACCACCTGGTGGGGCGAATCCGCCTTGAACTCGTCAGCCACCACGATGTCGGTGGGCAGGACCAGCTCCACGCCCTTCTCGCGGGCGGTGGCCATGTAGCCCTTGACGGTGTCGACCTGATCCTCCTCCAGCAGGGAGGAACCGACCTCATAACCCTCGGCCTTGAGGAAGGTGAAGACCATGCCGCCGCCGATGACCAGACGGTCGGCCTTGCTGAGCAGGTTCTCGATGACGCCCAGCTTGTCGGAGACCTTGGAGCCGCCCAGGACCACAGTGAAGGGCCGCTCGGGGTTCTCGGTCGCCTTGGACAGGGCCTTGACCTCCTTCTCGACCAGCAGGCCTGCCGCAGAGGGCAGGAACTTGGCCACGGAGTAGTTGGAGCCCTGGGCACGGTGGACCACACCGAAGCCGTCGGAGACGAAGACATCACCCAGGTCGGCGATCTTGCGGGCGTAGGCATCGCGCTCGGCCTCGTCCTTGCTGGTCTCCTCGGGGTTGTAGCGCACGTTCTGCAGCAGGACCACGTCGCCGTCGTTCATGGCGGCCACCTTGGCATGGGCATCGGGACCGTAGGTGTCCTCGGCCAGAGGGACCTGCACGCCCAGCAGCTCGCCCAGGCGGGTGGCCACGGGGGCCAGGCTCAGCTCGGGGACGACCTTGCCCTTGGGGCGACCCAGGTGGGCCATGAGGATGACCTTGGCGCCCTGGCCACGAAGCTGCTCGATGGTTGGCAAGGCGGCGCGGATGCGACCGTCATCCGTAATGGTGGTGCCGTCCAGCGGCACATTGAAGTCCGCGCGGACGAGCACGCGCTTGCCCTTGAGGTCACCGAGGCTCTTCAGTGTTTTCATGCGTATCCTTTCTGACTGCGGGTCCATGCGCCCGCTCCCCTGCCATGGTACTCAGGCAGACCGACCTGTGTGAGCTATCTCACTCTTGTTTGGCCTGTTCCTCGGCCCTCTTTTTTTCGACCTTGGTGGCCAGCTGCAGCAGGCGGCGGATGCGTCCGGCGATGGCATCCTTGGTGACCGGCGGATCGGCCAGGCGGCCCAGCTCTTCGAGGGAGGCCTCGCGGTGGTCCAGACGAAGCTGGCCGGCCGCACGCAGGTTCTCGGGGATGTCGTCGCCCAGAATCTCAAAGGCCTTGGTGACCTTGGCGCTGGCCTCGACGGCTGCCTTGGCCGACCGGCGCATGTTGGCATCGTCGAAGTTGGCCAGGCGGTTGGCCTTGCCGCGGGACTCACCGTCGCTGCGCTTGCCGGTCCACTCCCTGGAGGACTTGGGGGCGCCCATGAGGTTGAGCATGCGTTCGATGACGTCCGGATCGCGCAGGGTGACGCGCTCGGAGCTGCGCACCTGGCGGGCCTTGGCGTTGATGCCCAGACGGCGGGCGGCGCCCACCAGGGCCAGGGCGGCCTCGGATCCGGGGCAGACGATCTCCAGGTAGGAGGCCTTGCCCGGGTCGGACAGCTCGCCATGAGCCAGGAAGGCCCCTCGCCAGGCGGCCTTGACCTGGGCGATGTTGCCGGAAACGATATCGGCGGGAAGACCGCGAACCGGGTGCTTGCGGCGGTCCAGCAGACCGGTCTGCAGGGCCAGGGCACCGCCAGCCCGCAGCACTCGAACCGAGTAGCGGGTCAGGTTGCCGGTGGGGGCCTGACGCTTGACCTGGATCAGATCGGAATCATGGCCGTAGACGTCCCTGATGGTGTTCTGCAACCACTGCGCTGCCGGCAGGGAATCGAATTGCGCTTCCACCACAATGTGACGCTGAATGATGTGCAGACCGCCGCCGAAGCGGATCATTGCCGCCGATTGCGCTTTCTTGGCAGAGGGGGGTTCGTTGTCAATCGCGGCCAGCTCGCTTTTGACATCATCAAGTAGGGCCAAGAGCCGTCCTCCTACGAAAAAATACTGAAAAATGAATACTTCCTGGCCGCGCGACACACCTGCCGTGCAAACCACCGGATTACTGTGATACCGAATATCTTGGACAAATTGCGCCTTTGGCTATCCGCGGGAACGGTGCGGCAGCTCGCGGGCCGAGACGGTCACCTCCATTCCCCGGGACCGCAGGCGGGCGGCCAAAGCGTCGGCCATGGCCACTGAGCGGTGCTGTCCGCCAGTGCAGCCAAAGGCGATGGTCACATAGTGCTTGTCCTCGCGTGCATAGCCGCTGAGCGCGGTCAGAATGGCGGTGGTGTAGGCATCCAAAAACTCCTTGGCGCCCTTGCTGGCCATCACATAGTCGCGGACCGGGCCGTCATGGCCGTTCAGGTCCCGCAGCTCGGGGACCCAGTAGGGGTTGGGCAGGAAGCGGACGTCGGCGACGAAGTCGGCATCGATGGGCAGCCCGTACTTGAACCCGAAGCTCATGATGTGCACGCCCACGGTGGTCGGGCCGGAGCCCAGGACCATTTCGTACAGGCGGGTGGAGAGCTGATGGATGCTCAGGTTGGAGGTGTCGATGACCATGTCCGCACGCTCCTTGAGACCGCCCAGCAGGCGGCGCTCCTCGCGGATGCCGTCGATCAGGCGGCCCGAGCCCTGCAGGGGGTGGGGACGGCGGACGGACTCATAGCGTTTGACCAGCACCTGGTCGGAGGCGTCCAGAAAGAGGATGCGGCAACGCACGCCCAGGTCGTCCAGGTGGCTGAGCACGGCCGACAGGTCGTCGAAGTAGGAGCGGGACCGGACGTCGATGACGGCGGCCAGGCGGTGCAGGGAGCTTCCGGCCGAGGTCATCATGTCGACCAGGGGCACCAGCAGGCGCGGTGGCATGTTGTCGACCACATACCAGCCCATGTCCTCCATGGAGTCGGCGGCGCGGGAGCGGCCTGCGCCGGACATGCCCGTGATCAGCAGTACCTCGAAGCCTGCGAAGGGCGGTTTTTCCGTCGTCATCGTCATGCCTCCCTCAAGGCTTGGTCCATGGCGGCCACCGGTACAGCGGCCAGGGGTCGCTCGGTCATCAGCGCCACCTGACGCACGGCTTGATAGAGCAGCATGCGTTCACCGCTGATGGCCCGGGCGCCCGGCCGACGGCAGAAGGCTCTCATGAGCGGGGTGGGCCGTGGGTCATAGACCACATCCAGAAGGACCGGGCCCATGCGACTGCCGCCATCAGCCGTATTGAACAAATCGGCCAGGGGATCGGCTGCACCCGAAGGCAGGGTGGAGACGACGATATCGCCCTTGGTCAGGGCCCTTTCGGCTGCCTCAGCCTGGTCCATGGCGGTGACGGTTGGCTCAGGCAGACCCAATCGGGAGGCAAGGTCCAACATGTGGTCGCAGTGCTTTGGGTTGCGGGCCAGCAGGTCCACATGCTCGACCCCCAGCACCTTCAAGGCGCAGAAGGCGGACTCGGCGGTGTTGCCGTTGCCGATGACCAGGGCCCGCGCTCCCCCGTATGGCTGGTCGGGAAGCCGGTCCTGCCGACCCTGACCGGCTGCCTCAAGCAGGGCGGCCAACTCGTCAGGGTCCTCGTCGGCCCGGCAGCGGTCGGCAGCCTCCAGCAGGGCGGCCACAATTCCCTCCACGTCGGTGTTATACAGAGACAGCCCATTGGCTGGGCCACCCTGTGCAAAGACTGCTGTGTTGGCCACGCCCATGGTGCTGGACCAGCAGTCACGAAAATCGCCCATGGGGCCAACTGCACTCTTCAGGGGCATGGTCAGGCTGAGACCGGCCCAGGTCGGGTCGAGGCCGTGGATAAAGTCCGCCAGGCCGTCAGCGTCCATGCGCACACGGTCGTAGCGCCAACCGTCAAGGCCCAGTGCGGCGTAGGCCGAGCGATGCAGGAGGGGCGAAAGGGAATGGCTGATGGGGTCGCCCAGAACGGCACAACGACAATCAGGTCCATTCATGTCTGCAATCACGCACCAATCAAGATCAGGGCATGGCCTTATGCCAGCCTTCTGGGCCATTTTATCGCTGGCTATCCCCGGCCTGGTCCTGGTCGCTGTGCAGGGCCCGGTAGATGGCCTCGGCCTTGGCGGAGCCGATGCCCTTGACGGCCTCAAGCTCCTCCTGGGAGGCCTGACGCATGCGCTTGACCGAACCGAAGTGATTGAGCAGCTTCTTCTGATAGGCGGGACCAATGCCCGGAATCTCATCCAGGGCCGATCGCAGGGCACCCTTGCGCCGGGTCTGCCGGTGATAGGTGATGGCGAACCGGTGGGATTCGTCGCGCACCCGTTGCAGCAGGTACATGCCCTCGGACTGGCGCTTGAGGATGATGGGATAGTCGTCGTCAGGCACCCAGACCTCCTCCAGGCGCTTGGCCAGGCCGCACAGGGCCACATCGTCCACCCCGCAGTCGTGCAGGGCCCGGGCTGCGGCGGTCACCTGGGGCTTGCCGCCGTCGACCACGACCAGGTTGGGTTTGTAGGCGAAGTGACGGGCGGTGGTGTTCTGCTGGACGATGGCGCCCTCCTCCTGCTCCACCAACTCGGGTGCCTTGTCGCTGGCCTTTCGCTCAGCCTCCATGCTGTCACCGCTGTCGCCCGCAATGTTGCCGTGGCGGAAGCGTCGGGTCAGGGTCTCGTAGATGGCGCTCATGTCGTCCACAGCGCCCTTGCCGTCCTCGCCGCGGATGGCGAATCGGCGGTACTCGGACTTCTTGGGGACCGCGTCCTCGAAGACCACCATGGAGGCCACCTGGAACTGGCCGCCCACGGTGTTGGAGATGTCGTAGCACTCGATGCGCAGCGGAGCGCGGTCAAGACCCAAAGCCTTGGCCACGTCGTTCATGGCCTGGGTGCGGGTGCCCATGTCGCTCATGCGGCTGAGCTTGCTGCGCTGCAGAGCCTGTCGGGCGTTGGCGTTGGCCCGGTCCATCAGGGACTTCTTCTCACCCCGGCTGGCCACCCGGATGGTCACTGAGGACCCGCGCAGCCCCCGCAGCCACTCCTGCAGGTCGCCGGTCCGGTCGGGCTGGATGGGGACGATGACCTCGGGAGGCACCGGGGAGATGGGGGCCAGCAGGTCGGCGCGTCCGGTCTGATCCTGATGCTGGTGTCGGCTCCTGGTGGCCTTGGCCCGGGCTTCGGCGTCCAGGGCCGTGACCTTCTGGGTGGAGCCCATGGCATCCCTGTCCTGGCTGATGGAGACCTGGGTATCGGAATCTCCGGGCAGCTTGTGCAACTCGTTGTCGTTCTCATTCATCAGATCCGAATAGACCTGCACCAGGAGGTCGCTGATCAGCTCGCTGTCGGAGACGTCCTCCACCCGCTCCACGCTCCAGTTGCGTTCGCCCCGGATGGCTCCCGAGCGCACGAAGAAGGCGTGGACCGAGGCCTCCAGTTCGTCAGAGGCCACGCCGAAGACGTCCACATCCACGTTGGAGGCGAAGGCGACGGCATTCTGCTCGATGACCGTGTCCAGCATGGCGATCTGGTCGCGCAGACGGGCGGCCTTCTCGAAGTCCAGCTCCTTGCTGGCCTTCTGCATGCTTCTGGTCAGCCCGGCCCGGTAGCTCTTGCCCAGCCTTCCGGTGATGACCCCGGTCAGCTCCGTGCAAAGACGCCGGTGGTCGCTGGCGCTGATCCGGCCCACACAGGGTGCCGAACACTTGCCGATGGAGGCCAGCAGGCAGGGGCGGCCGCTGAGCTTGGCCTTGCGGAAGACGCCGGGGGTGCAGGTGCGCACCGGATAGGTCTTGAGCAGGGCATCCAGGGTGTGCTTCATGTCCCAGACCTTGGCGTAGGGGCCGAAGTAGCGGGTGTCGTGCCGCTTGCGCACGCGGGTCATCCACACCCGGGGGAACTCCTCGCCCACGGAGACGGCCAGGTAGGGGTAGGTCTTGTCGTCGCGCAGCTTGACGTTGAAGTGCGGATCGAACTCCTTGATCCAGGTGTATTCAAGGGTCAGGGACTCCAGGTCGGTGCCCACCACGGTCCACTCCAGGCTCCGGGCCGTCAGCACCATGGTCTGGGTGCGCGGGTGCAGGTTTTCCAAGGGCTGGAAGTAGTTGGTCAGACGGTTGCGCAGGTTCTTGGCCTTGCCCACGTAGATGACCCGGCCGTCGCCGTCCCGCCACTTGTAGACGCCCGGTTGGGTGGGGATGTCGGAGGTCTTGGGGCGGAAGAGGTCCCGGCTGTCTCCCAGCAGGGGCGCGCCGTTCTTGTTGACGCCGGTCGTGTTGCCGGTGGCGGACTCCTCCTCCAGGGCTTGGGCGGTGCGTCGCCATACCTGCGGCGTGTGCCGCTCGAAACAGCTGCGGGTCATGATCGTGCAGCCTTGGCGACCTTGGCGGGATCAAGCATGGGCTTGAGGTACTTGCCGGTCCAGCTGTCCGGATTGGCGGCCACCTGCTCGGGGGTGCCCTGGGCCACCACGGTGCCGCCGCCGTCGCCGCCCTCCGGTCCCAGGTCGATGATCCAGTCGGCGGTCTTGATCACATCCAGGTTGTGCTCGATGACGATGACCGTGTTGCCCTTGTCGACCAGGCCGTGCAGGACCTTGAGCAGCTTGCGGACATCCTCGAAGTGTAGGCCCGTGGTGGGCTCGTCCAGGATGTAGACGGTCTTGCCGTCGGAGCGCCGCTGTAGTTCGGTGGCCAGCTTGACCCGCTGTGACTCGCCTCCGGACAGGGTGGGTGCCGGCTGGCCCAGACGGATGTAGCCCAGGCCCACGTCCACCAGGGTGTCCAGATAGCGGGCGATGGAGGGATAGGCCTTGAAGAAGTGGGCGGCCTCCTCGATGGGCATATCCAGCACGTCCGAGACGGTCTTGCCGTTGTAGGTGACCTCCAGGGTCTCCCTGTTGTAGCGCTTGCCGTGGCAGGTCTCGCACTGCACGTAGACGTCGGGCAGGAAGTTCATCTCGATCTTGATGGTTCCGTCACCGTGGCAGGTCTCGCAGCGGCCGCCCTTGACGTTGAAGGAGAAGCGGCCCGGACCATAGCCGCGCACCTGGGCCTCGGGGGTCTTGGCGAAGAGCTGGCGGATCTTGTCCCAGACGCCGGTGTAGGTGGCCGGGTTGGAGCGCGGAGTGCGGCCGATGGGGTTCTGGTCCACATGGATGACCTTGCGCACCTGGTCCACGCCCTCCACCCGGGTGTGCTTGCCGGGCACGATGCGGGCGTTGTTGAGCTGGTCGGCCAGGACCGGATAGAGGATGGAGTTGACCAGGGTGGACTTGCCGGAGCCGGAGACGCCGGTGACCAGGGTCATGACCCCCAGCGGGAAGGAGACCTTGAGATTCTTCAGGTTGTTCTCGCGAGCCCCCACCACGGTCAGCTGCCGGGTCTTGCTGGTCTTGCGGCGGCGCTTGGGCACCTCGATGGAACGGCGACCGGCGATGTAGTCGGCGGTGATTGAGCGGGAGGCCTTGACCAGGTCCTGCGAGCGCCCGGAGAAGATGACCTCCCCGCCATGCTCGCCGGCCCCCGGACCGATGTCGACCAGCCAGTCGGCCTGGCGGATGGTGTCCTCGTCGTGCTCGACCACAATCAGGGTGTTGCCCAGGTCGCGCAGCCGCTGCAGGGTCTTGATCAGCCGGTCGTTGTCCCGCTGGTGCAGGCCGATGGAGGGCTCGTCCAGCACGTACATGACGCCCACCAGGCCCGAGCCGATCTGGGTGGCCAGGCGGATGCGCTGGGCCTCGCCGCCGGAGAGGGTGGCCGCCGCCCGGGACAGGGTCAGATAGTTCAGACCCACGTCGTTGAGGAAGCGCAGGCGGGCGCGGATCTCCTTGAGGACCTCGCCGGCGATCTTGGCCAGGGCGCCCTCCATGTGCAGGCCCTCCACCCATTTCAGGCTGGCGGACACGGCCATGTCGCAGACCTGGGCGATGGACAGGCCGTCCACGGTCACGGCCAGGACCTCGGGCTTCAGACGCTTGCCCTGGCAGACCTGGCAGGGCACCTCGCGCATATAGGACTCGTAATACTGCTTCATGGGCTGCGAGTCGGTCTCGTCGTGGCGGCGCATCAGGGTGCGGACCACGCCCTCGAACCCGGTGGTGTACTCGCGCAGGCGGCCCCAGCGGTTCCGGTAGGAGACGTCCACCTTGAAGTCGTGCCCGTACATGACGGCATGACGGACCTCCTCGGGCAGGTCCTTCCAGGGGGTCGAGGTGGAGAAGCCCATCTCCTTGGCCAGGCCGTCCAGCAGATGGCCGTAGAAGCGCTGCTGGCTCTTGGTGCCGCTCCAGGGCTCCACAGCCCCGTCCTTGAGGCTCTTCTCCGGGTCGGGCACCACCAGCTCGGGGTCGATCTCCAGGTTGAATCCCAGGCCGGTGCAGGCCGGGCAGGCTCCATAGGGGGCGTTGAAGGAGAAGGTCCGGGGCTCGATCTCGTCCAGCTCCAGCTCGTGGCCGTTGGGGCAGGAACGCTTTTCGGAGAAGGGCTGGCGGCGCTCGGGGTCCTTGGCATCCAGATCCACGAAGTCGGCCACCACCGTGCCCTTGGCCAGGCGTAGGGCGGTCTCCACGGAGTCGGTCAGCCGCTGGCGCATGCCCTCGCGGATGACCAGCCGGTCCACCACCACCTCGATGGTGTGCTTCTTCTGCTTGGTCAGCTTGATGGACTCGGACAGCTGGTGCATGTCCCCGTCGATGATGGCCCGGGAGTAGCCGTCGGAGCGCAGGAGCTCCAGGGTTTCAACGAACTCGCCCTTGCGGCCCTTGACGATGGGGGCCAGGAGCTGGAAACGGGTCCCCTCCGGCCTGGACATGAGGGTGTCGACGATCTGCTGCGGCGACTGGGCCCGCACCTCGGCCCCGCAGACCGGGCAGTGGGGAATGCCGGTCCTGGCGAAGAGCAGGCGCAGGTAGTCGTAGACCTCGGTGATGGTGCCCACCGTGGACCGGGGGTTGCGGTTGGTGGTCTTCTGGTCGATGGAGACGGCCGGGCTCAGACCCTCGATGAAGTCCACATCGGGCTTGTCCATCTGCCCCAGGAACTGGCGGGCATAGGCGGAAAGGGACTCCACGTAGCGGCGCTGTCCCTCGGCGAAGAGGGTGTCGAAGGCCAGGGAGGACTTGCCGGAGCCCGACAGGCCGGTGAAGACCACCATCCGGTTGCGGGGTATGGACAGGTTGACGTTCTTGAGGTTGTGGGCCCGGGCCCCTTGGATGACGATTTTGCGGTCGTTGGGCACCATGGACAGGTCCGCCACCAGGGACCCCTTGGATTCGATCATGCGCGGGTTCTCGATGGCCGCGTCCACTGTCGACTTAGGCTTGTTCTGCTGCTTCACGTGCTTCCCATCCGCTTCCCTGAAGACCCATGGCCAAGGCTGAGGCCAAAGCCTGACCATAATATCGCCGGGGCCGAATAATTCGAACAGGTGTTCGACGACGGCTTAGATGGCCTGGTCCGGCGGATTCAGGGGCGGATGGCCGCAGCCGTTGAGGAAGCAGTCGTGCTGGTGGTCGTTGATCATGCCGGCCGCCTGGAGGAAGGAGTGGACCGTCACCGGTCCCAGGAAGCGCAGGCCCAGGTCGCGCATGTCCTTGCAGACGATGGCCGACAGGTGGTCGTAGCGCGGTATTGAAGGATCGTCCGTGTAGTCGTGGTTAATGGTCCGGCCGCCGGTGAAGGACCAGCAGTAGCGGTCGAATCCCTCCCCGGGAAATCGGCGGGCGATCAGGGCGGCATTGGCCACCGTGGCTTCGATCTTTCGACGATTGCGGATGATGGCCGGGTCGGCCATGAGACGGTCGATGCGGTCGGCATCGAAGGCGGCGACGGCCTGAATATCGAAGTTGTCGAAATCCTTGAAGAGGGCCTGGCGGCGATGCAGGACCAGCTGCCAGCTGAGCCCACACTGGAATATCTCCAGGGAGAGCATGCCGAAGAGCCTCTGGGAGCCGTGCAGGGGGCGGCCCCACTCATGGTCGTGGTAGCTGCGCATGAGCGGGTCGTCCACCTGTGCCCAGTCGCACCGATGTAAAGGTTCAACCATCTCGCACTCCCCCTCTCCAGTATTCGGCTTCAGGCTAGCACCGGAGGCCGCCCGGAACGGGTGGTCAATACCACTGAGCCAGGCGGGCTGATTTAGAGTTGGAGCAGAGGCCGGTCGGCCCATGCCCGGGGCAATCCCCACGGCGGCAGTACGGTTGCGGCCGGCAAGGAGAGGAAGCATGTGCCATGACTGACAAGGACAATCCGCGCAGACTCTGGACCGACGATGAGGACCCGGTCGAGAGGGCCAAGCGCACCTCCCCTGCCATGCAGGGCAGCCAATCGAGCGCAAATTCGGCATCGGCATCTCGGAGTTCGACGAGTACAGGTTCGGCGTCTTCGAATTCATCGACACCAAAGTCGCCCACTTCAAATTCATCTGGCTCAGGTTCATCGCCTTCAGGTGCCGCAGACCACCAGTCTGGTGATTCGTCGAAGAAGGCGCCAATTGACAAAACCAGTGCAGATGAGACTGCCAATGGAGTCAAGAGTCGCTCTAATCGCAGCAGCAATGAGGCAGCGCAGGAATCAAATCAAACAAAGCAGAGTCAGCCTGAAAAGGAGCAGGAATCCTCAAAGGGTCGCGGCTGGAAGCTCTTCGAGGATATCGTGCTCTGGGTGGCCTGGGTGGCCATGGTGGGCTTCAACGGCTATGCGGAGGTCTACCACTTCAATGGCACGACCGTGGGCGGCCTGGCACGCAAGGTCGACCTGTGGATCATGCCCGCCGGCTACGTCTTCGCCATCTGGGGGGTCATCTACATCGCCCTGGCCATCTGGCTCTTCCGCTTCTGCCTGGCCGGCCCCAGCCGCAAACGTCTTGGCTTCCTGCCCTTCACGCTGAGCGGGCTGCTCTTCGTGGCCACCTGCTGCCTGAACATCGCCTGGCTGGCACTGTGGCATATGGAGCGAAACTTCTGGGCCCTGGTCATCATCCTCATTCTGACCGTGCTGGCCTGGATGCTCTACGCCCTGGTGCGCAGGGATGCCACCAAGGCCGGAACCCCCACCGCAGCCAAGGCCCTGGATTGGATCCCCCTGTCCATCTACGCCAGCTGGCTGAGTGTCGCCACCCTGGTCAACGCCGGATACATGGTGGTGGCCGGGCACAAGGTCGGCAATGCAGTACAGGGATTCGCCACCATCATCGTGGTCGGCGCCCTACTGGCCGTCGCTTATCTGATGAACAGGCATGGCAAGGACTGGGTCTTCGGCCTGGTGGTCATCTGGGCCTGCCTGGGCATCGGCATCAGGATCTTCTCCTTCGCGGCAGTCATGGGTGTGCTCGTCATTGCTTTGACCGCAGTGGGTGCCTTCCTGGTCTACTTCCCCTGGAGCAAGTTCAGGGTGGTCCGTCGCTGACCCATCCATGACTGATCCATTGCCCCGTCAGCCGAGACGCACTGGCGGGGCTTGCTTCTTGCTACCATGATTCCTTGCAAGTTTTGAATCCATAAGGAAAGCGGGGTCGGAGGCGGCATGGCTATTGAGGCGCAGGGACTTGAGATCCGAATAGGTGCCCGGCTACTGCTGCAAGCCACCGACTTCCACGTGACCAAGGGCGACCGGATCGGCCTGGTGGGCCGCAACGGCGCAGGCAAGACCACACTGACCCGGGTCATCACCGGCGATATGCTCCCCTCGGCCGGCAAGGTGCGTGTGACCGGACAGCTGGGATACCTACCCCAGTCCACCCATGCGGGCAACTCCGAGCAGAGCGCCCTGGACCGGGTCATGAGCGCCAGGGACATCGCTTCCATCATCCAGCGGATGCGCAAGGCCGAGACCGAGATGACCAGTCCTGATCCCAAGGTCATGGAAAAGGCCATGAAGCGCTACGACAAGGCCCAGCAGGACTTCGAGAACGCCGGGGGCTATGCGGCACAATCACAGGCCATCGTCATGGGCGAGAGCCTGGGGCTGAGCCAGGAGACCCTGCAGCAGGCACTGGGCACCCTCTCCGGCGGTCAGCGCCGACGGGTCGAGCTGGCCAGAATCCTCTTCTCCGATGCCGACACCCTGATTCTGGACGAGCCCACCAACCATTTGGATGCCGACTCCATCGAGTGGCTCAAGGGCTACCTACGCCGGTTCGAGGGCGGCTTCCTGATCATCTCCCACTCCACCGAGCTGCTTGACGAGACCGTCAATCGCATCTGGCACCTGGATGCCCAGCGCTCCTGCATCGACATGTACACCATGGGATGGAAGGCCTACCTGCGCCAGAGGGTGGTGGACGAGGAGCGCCGTCGCCGCGAACGGGAGGTGGCCGAGAAGAAGGCCGACCGTCTGATGCGTCAGGGCATCCGACTGCACGCCAAGGCCACCAAGGCCGTGGCCGCCCAGAACATGATGCGCCGCGCCCAGCGCCTGCTGGCCGACACCCAGGAGGCGGAAAAGGCCGAAAAGGTGGCCGACCTGCGCTTCCCGGATCCTGCCCCCTGCGGCCGCACGCCCATCATGGCCGAGGACCTTTCCAAGGCCTACGGATCCAACATCGTCTTCGCCGGAATCAATCTGGCCATCGACAAGGGCTCCCGGGTGGTCATCCTGGGATACAACGGCGCTGGCAAGACCACCACCCTGCGCCTGCTGGCCGGCATCGAGCAGCCCGACACGGGCAAGGTGACCCTGGGGCACGGGGCCAAGATCGGCTACTTCGCCCAGGAACATGACACACTGGATAACGACGTCACCGTTCTGGAGAACCTGCAGCATGTGGCCCCTGACCTGGACAACACCCAGGCGCGGACCATCCTGGGCTCCTTCCTCTTCTCGGGGGACGACGCCATGAAGCCCACCAAGGTGCTTTCGGGCGGCGAGAAGACCCGACTGGCCCTGGCCACCCTGGTGACCAGCCGGGCCAACGTCCTGCTGCTGGACGAGCCCACCAACAACCTGGACCCCGCTTCCCGCGACGAGATACTCAAGGCCATCGCCAAGTACGAGGGGGCCATCGTGCTGGTCACCCACGACGAGGGGGCCGTCAAGGCGCTCAACCCCGAGCGGGTGCTGCTCATGCCCGACGGTGATGAGGACCTCTGGAGCGACGACTACCTGGATCTGGTTGCCGAAGAGTAGGTAGCCACAATGGCGAAAAGCGGGTCAGTCGTCCTCCCCCAGGACCTCCACCCCTTTGACCCCTGGAGTCTGCCCAATGGATTCGACCAGCTCGGTCACGTCCCCCTTGCCCAGCAGGTTGACGGTGACATCGGCGCCCTTCCAGGCATCCCGGTGCAGCTCATGGATGGTCAGCACCCGGGATTCGAAGCCCATGCGGGTGGCCAGCAGCAGGGATTCGCGCAGACAGCCGTGTCCGTCCTGATATACGATGCGCAGGACCGTGTTCTGACGATTGCGCAGGAACCACTTGAGGATGGGCGCGATGACCAGGACAGCTAGAAAGTAGAAGACGACGGCCAGGATGGCGATGGCGAAGAGCTGAACCCCGCAGGCCATGCCCACGGCGGCGGCCACCCAGATGGCGCTGGCCGTGGTCAGACCCTTGACCGAATCATGGTTGAAGAAGATGACTCCGGCACCGATGAAGCCGATGCCCGAGGCCACCCCGGCCGCGATTCGCGAGGCATCCCAGGAATAGTTTCCTACAGCGGCCTGGATGCCGTAGAGGGAGACCATGGTGAACAGGCAGCTGCCCAGGCCCACCAGAATGTGGGTGCGGATGCCAGCGTCGTGTTTGAGGAACTCGCGCTCGAAGCCGATCAGGCCACAGAGCACCACCGTCAGGACCACTGCCATAATCTGGCCTTGATTCGGCATCGCGAATCCCTGCATGATTTCCTTTCCTGCCCTCGTAAATAGGCAGACCTTATAACGCTTGCAGGACAAGGCCATCGGATAGAGTGGAGCCAGCACGTGGCCGGCCCTGCCGCCGCCGCACGTGGACCTTTTGAATGAGGGGTGTGATGCCATGAAGCCGTCATCAGATGAACGCCGCGAAGCCCGGCGGACCCTGGCCACCAGCGCCTATACCGCCGACATGATCCGATCCCTGGAGCAGCCGTTTTTGGATGACGGGGTGCCCCTGATGCGCATTGCCGCCGGATCCCTGGCCTCCGTGGCCGACGTCATGCTGACCCAGGCCGGGCTGGAGCCGGCAGGAGCCAGGATCGTCCTGCTGGCAGGGGCCGGCAACAATGGCGGCGATGGGCTCTATGCCTCGGCTGATCTGGCCGGGCATGGAGCCGATGTGACTGTGGTGGCGACCGGGCGCAGCCTGCACCAGGGCGGGTTGGATGCCCTCCTGCGCGCCGGCGGAGTGGTCACTGCCCTGGATCCCCAGGCAGCCATCCAGGGCTGCGAGGCACCAGTAGGACCGGACCAGGCTTCCGAGGAGCTGGACCAGGCCCTGGAGCTGTGCCGACAGGCGGATTTGATCATCGACGCCATGACGGGTATCGGTCTCAAGGGTGCATTGCGCGGCATTCCCGCAGCTCTGGCCGCAGAACTGGGCATGGAGAGCGGTCTGCCCGACAGACCAGCCTGGCACGACCCCGCCGGACAGGATGGCCCCCTGGTGTTGGCTGTAGATACCCCCTCCGGCGTGGACATTGATGAAGGCACCCTGCCCGGGGCCTACATCCCGGCTGATGTGACCGTGACCATGGGGGCCATGAAGCCCTGCCTGATGCTGCCCCCGTCCGCCTACGTCTGCGGCAGAATCGTCCTGGTGGACTTCGGCTTCGATACCTCGGCCCTGGTCCCCAGCGTCTCCTGCATGAACGCCGAGGACTGCGCCGGTCTCCTGCGGGCGCCCCGGGTCGATGACACCAAGTACAGCCGGGGCGTGGTCGGCCTGGTCACCGGATCCGCCCTCTACCATGGAGCCGGGCTGCTCTCCAGCAGGGCTGCGGCCAGCGGCAATGTGGGCATGATCCGTTACTGTGGCCCCGAACAGGTGGGCAACCTGATCCTGCAGGAGCTGCCCGAAACGGTCCTGGGCCGTGGGCGGGTCGAGTCCTGGGTGCTGGGCTCGGGCGTGCCCACCCGGCAGGCCCAGGAGGCCGCCGGACCTGAAGGCCAGGACGGCCAGCGGGACCTGATTGCCGACATACTCAATCGTCAGGCCGCGGACCTGGACGAGGACGATGCAGCGGCCGACCCGCCGGTGGTGGCCGATGCAGGAGCCCTGGATCTGCTGCCGGACCGACTGGGCCCGCGTACCGTGCTGACCCCGCATGCCGGCGAGATGGCCGCCCTGCTCAACTCGCATGGCGAGAACGTGGACGGCGACCAGGTCATGGCCGAACCCTTGCGCTGGGCTGTCCGCGCCTGCCAACTGACCGGGGCCACCATTCTGCTCAAGGGGGCCATCACGCTGGTCGTCGGCGAGGACGGCACCGACCGCCCTCGAGTCATGACCACCGGTTTCGGCCCAGCCTGGCTGTCCACAGCCGGATCAGGGGACGTGCTCTCCGGAACCATCGGGGCCATGCTGGCCCAGAACGCCGGACCGATCCAGGATGATGCCACACTGATGGTGGATCTAACGGCTGCCGCGGCCTTCCTGCACGGACTGGCAGGTTCTCTGGCCAGCGGCGGCAGGCAGACCGGCTGGGAGCAACCGCTGATCTTCGACCCCCGCAAGCCTCAGGACTTTGCGGATCTGGTTGCCGAGGACAACCAGCCAGAGGGTCAGGGGGTCGTTGCTGGGCACATGGGACAGCCAATCCGCGCCGGGCAGGTGGCCGATGCCCTACCCAGGGCCATAGGACTGGTCATGTCCAGAGCCGAAGGGGCTGCTGAACAGATCGACCAATCCATCCAAGACGGAGACGATGCCTCTCAATTCTTCGAAAACAGCTCACTTTGGTTCTAAGCATGTGGTTGGAAAAGGAGTTGATTCGATGACCGCGCAGCTCATCGTCATGCGTCACGGAGAGAGCGTCTGGACTCAGAAGTCGGTCAACCGTTTCGCCGGTTGGGTGGACGTACCCCTGACGGAACGCGGACTGCAACAGGCCCGCCATGCCGGACAGCTGCTCAAGAAATCAGGCTTGCTGCCTGAACTGGTCTTCACCTCCCTGCTGACGCGGAGCATCATCACCGCCAACACTGTCCTGGACCTTGTCGATCGGGCCTGGATTCCGGTGGAGCGCACATGGAGGTTGAACGAACGCCACTATGGCGCCTTCCAGGGACAGACGCGACCGGCCATGCTGGAACGATACGGCCAGCAGCAATTCAATATCTACCGGCGTTCCTACGATGTTCGGCCGCCTGCCATCGCAACCGATTCACCCTACTTTCAGGGACGGGATCCGCGCTATGCCCCGGCCATGGGCGACGAGTTGGACAGCCAGAATCCGGCCGAGATCCGTGCCGAGTGCCTCAAGGACCTGCTGATTCGCCTGCATCCCTACTGGCGCAGCCGGATAGCCCCCAACCTGGCCCAGGGTCGGACTGTGCTCATCGTCACCCACGGTTCCGTGGTCCGCAGCCTGATCAAGGTCCTTGAGGGCGTAGACGACAAGGACATCCGATCCATCAATGTACCCACCGGCGTGCCCATGGTCTACAGCTTCGAGACCGATGGAGACGGCAACCCCCAGGTCCAGGGACCGGGTCGCTATCTGGATCAGGAGGCCGCAAACCAGGGCATGGCGGAAACCGTGGCCCTGGGCCGATAGGGCCTTGGGTATAGATTGGCTTATATGACACTGCTCCAACTGCGCTACATCGTCAAAATTGTCGAATGCGGCTCCATGAACGAGGCCTCGCATGAGCTCTACATCTCCCAGCCGGCCCTGAGTTCATCGGTCAAGGAGCTGGAGAACGAGCTGGGCATCGAGATCTTCACCCGCCATTCGCAGGGGATTGCTCTGACCGTGGACGGGGCGGAATTCCTGACCTACGCCCGGCAGATTCTGGACCAGACCGACCTGCTGGAGGCCCGCTACCGGCAGGTCAGGCCCCGCAAGCAGCTCTGCCGGGTCTCCACCCAGCACTACATGTTCGCAGTCGAAGCGTTCGTGGAGATGATCAACTCCATCGATTCGGACGAGTACGAATTCACCATACGGGAGACGCGCACCAGGGACATCATCGACCAGGTGGCCACCCTCCAGTCGGAGATTGGCATCATCTACGAGTCCGACTTCAACAAACGGGTCCTTTCCAAGATGCTCCGCGAGAAGCACCTGGACTTCCACCCTCTTTTCCGCGCGGACCTGCATGTCTTCATCGCCCGGACCAACCCCCTGGCAGATCGGGCCATGGTGACCATGAAAGACCTGGAACCCTATCCCTTCCTGCAATATGAGCAGGGCGAAGAAGGCTCCTTCTACTTTGCCGAGGAGGCGGTCTGGCCCGACTACTCCCCCAAGCAGATCACTGTGAGCGACCGGGCCACCATGCTCAACTTCATCGTGGGGCTGAACGCCTACACGGTCTGCACAGGCATCGACAACGAGGATCTGAACAACGAGAAGATCGTCAGCGTCCCCTTGGAATCAGATGAATCCATGCTGGTGGGTTGGATCGTCAACAGCCGGACCAAACTGTCCCACGCTGCCGAACTCTACTTGGACAAGCTGCGCCAGGTGGTGTCCAACCACGGATACTCGCTGATTGAACAGGAGTCAGGCGAGTAGCAGCAAAACAAGCAACCGGTCACTGTACTTTCAGCGCTTTTCCTTGGGCTCCGATGGATGGCATCTTTCCTTGATGACCCACATCCTGCGATTTGAGCCCCAGGGCCTTGAGCAGGGCTTGGTCCAGATGTTCCAGCCCTCCCTGGCTCTTTGCCGCTGCGGTCAAATCCCAGACCTTGCCGTTGATCATGATGGTGGGTGTTGAGAACTCGCCCTTGGCGTCCTTGGCATCCTTCCGGGTGATGGCGTAGTCGTTGACCTTGTCCACCCATGGCCTGTAGGTGCCCTGGGCGAAACGGTCTGCCAAGGACCTGGGCACTCCAGCTCCCACGGCCTGGTCGGCCAGGCGCGCGTCGGAGACGGCCTGATAGGAGCTTTCATCAGGCTGGAAGTCGGTGGCAAAAATGGCAGCGGCGAAGGCCGGCAGATGATCCGGGTCCTCCTGGGCCACCATAGCCAGGGCGTTGTCCACGCGACTGGAGTACTCGTCGCTTGAGGCTGAATCCAGGAAGTTCAAAAAGTTGTAGGTGACGTTGATCTGGCCGGCGCTGATCATGCGCTGCAGCTGCGGATCGATGACCCGGCCCACCTTGCCACACCAGGGGCACATGGGGTCCATGAAGATCTCAAGGGTGGGCGCATCGGCAACCTTCTTCTTGCTGCCGACCCCTTTGGCTGAAACGGTCAGCCCTCCTTGGTCGTCGGCCACCGAAGGCTTGACGGCGACCTCTTGCAGATCCTTATAGGCCGTGGCGTCTCCGCTGGGAGCCTGACCGACTTGCGCGGTCGATGCTCCTGAGGAGGGCTTTTGGGCAGACTGGCCGACTCCAGAATGTTCTGCCCATAGCATGTATATGCCTGCCGCAAGCACCAGCACAAGAGCCACCGCCACCAGTATCAGCGGAAACCTCCGCAAGCGCTGTGCAGACGCACTTTCTTCAGACTCGCTCTCCTGGGGCTGGCCTGCCTCTGCCGGTTCATCCTCAGTCGCAATATGACTATCAGCAGATTCAGCCACAGCTGAAGGGTTCACTGCGTCAGCTGCTGTGGCCGAAGCGGTAGGCTTCACCGAATCCACTGCATCGTCCCTAGTCTGGTCCGGTTCCTCATGACCGTTCTGCTCCTGCGGTTTCGTCATGATCCATGGCCTTCCTTGCGATGATGATCCGCCGGCCTGCCCGTCGGACCTTTATTAATCTACACGAGGGTCATCCGGCAGAATGACCATCCGAAGAAGGTGCGTCAATGTGGTACGAATGCACAATTCGCATGTTGATATAAGACGGTCCTTTGCTCAGGCCCCGTAGCGCTCCAGATAGTCCCTGGCGGCATCTGCCGTGCGCTGGTCCAGAATGGGTGACCCGTCCGGGCCCTTCATGGAGGCAGCAGCATCGAAGATCTGGCGGACGTTGACGATGCTGATGACCGGGAAATGGAACTCGTCCATGATTGACTCCACAGCCGAGCCCTGGCCTTGACCGGTGCGCTCCATCCGGTCTACAGAGAGCACCAGGCCGACGATGGTGACCTTGGCCTGGGACATGATCTTGGGCACCACCTGGCGAACCGCGGTTCCGGCGGTCATGACGTCATCCACCAGCAGCACCCTCATGCCGTCCTTGAGCTGCGTGCCGACCATAAGGCCTCCGTCGCCATGGTCCTTGACCTCCTTGCGGTCAAAGGTATAGCCGACCGGCATTCCGTGTGCCCCGCTCAGTGCTATGGCTGTGGAGACGGCCAGGGGAATCCCCTTGTAGGCTGGGCCGAAAACCGTGTCGATGTCGGCGGGAAGGGTCCCCTGCTTCACGGCCTGAACAATGGTCCGGGCGTAGAACTCCCCCAGCAAGGCAATCAGCCGTCCGTCGTTGAAAGCCCCGGCATTGATGAAGTAAGGCGAGCGCCGCCCCGACTTCAGGGTGAAGTCACCGAACTTGAGCGCTCCGCTCTGGAGCAGGAAGCTGGTGAAGCCCTCCTGGATGCGGAGGGTCTGCTCCTGGGCATCCCCGTCATGGTTGGCCTTGTCTTCTGCTGCGGATGCACTCATCGCCAGCATTCCCCTTTCTTGAGCAAATCGGCCAGATCGGGCCGCTCGTCCAACAGATCGTCCAGTTCCCGAGCCACCCGCATGGGAGCCACAGGATCCACCAGGGCCGCAGCCCCCACCTCCACGGCATTGGCCCCCGCATAAAGGAATTCCAAGGCCGTGCGTCCCGAGTCGATGCCCCCGATGCCGATGATGGGAATGTCGGGCAGTGCCTGGCGCACCCGCCAGACGAAGGACAAGGCAATGGGCAGGATGCAGGGGCCTGAGACACCGCCGGTGCCTTGGGCCAGGATGGGTTTGCCTGTAGTAATGTCGATGCGCATGCCTACCAGGGTGTTAATCAGGCTGAGGGCATCCGCTCCCCCATCGACGGCCGCTCGGGCCACCTCTACGATGTCGGTGACGTTGGGGGTCAGCTTGACCACCATGGGCTTGTCGGTCAGAGCCCGAAGGCGGGTAATCAGCCGGTTGAGGGCCTTGGCGTCAGTGCCCACGGACATCCCCCCATGTGAGACGTTTGGGCAGGAGACGTTGATCTCCAACATGTCCGCCGGGGAGTCGGCCAAGCGTTCCACGACGGTGGCATAGTCCTCGTCGCTGTGACCGGCCACATTGGTGACCACGTTGGCTCCAAGGGCCTTGAGTCTGGGCAGCTCGTCCACCAGGTAATGGTCTACGCCCGGGTTCTGCAGGCCCACGGAATTGACCATGCCGGCTGGGCTCTCGGCGGTCCTGGGCGTGGGGTTGCCTTCCCAGGGAACCGGTGAAACCCCCTTGGTGGAGATGGCGCCCATCTGGGAGACATCATAATAATCCCCGCAGGCATCCAGGTTGAAGGTGCCCGAGGCCGTGCCCACCGGGTTCTTCCAGGGCGTGCCGGCCACAATAGTGCCATGCCGCCAGACGTGTGGCTCCAGAGGATCCATGATTGTCAGCCCGCTCATCGTGTCTCCTTCTTGTCCTCGTCTGCATCCCAGATCAGACGGTCGGCGGCGAAGACCGGGCCGTCCTTGCAGACCTTGAGCCTGCCGTCCACGGTGTCGACCACACAGGCCACGCAGGTGCCGTAGCCACAACCCATCCGGGACTCCATGCAACACTGGGCCGGCAGACCTGTCTTGCGGGCCCAGGCGGCCACGGCCCGCATCATGGGCAGAGGTCCGCAGGTCAGGATGATGGTCCGCTCGGGATCGATGTCGCCGCGAACACGGTCCAAGAGGGTTATGACATCCCCGGAGGCATTGTCGATGGACTCCAGCCGGTCGGTCAGCGAACCCATGATGGCATCGGCAAACCGGTGGTCACGGTAGCCCAGCAGGGCGGTGGTGTGCACATCGGACCGGCCTTGCAGGCACTGGGCTGCGCGGATCAGCGGGGGGACGCCCAGACCACCACCCACCAGCAGATAGTGGGCCGGCTTCTCCAGGTCGAAGCCATGACCAAGGGGCCCCAACAGGTCCACAGCCATGCCTGGCTGCAGTCGGGAGAATTCGTAGGTCCCTTGGCCCACCACGGCGAAGATGATCTCAATCTGCTCGCCCTCCAGAACCCGGCTGATGCCGAAGGGTCTGGGCATCATGGTCATGCGGTCAGACGAGTAGAGGTTGATGAAGGTTCCTGCCGGAGCGTGGGCCGCCAGGTAGGGGTCGCAGATGGTCATCCGCCAGACCTGCCGGTCCAGGGGCTCCATACCAGTGACCTGGGCCGTGCGGCGTCCGGGCATCCGACCCGCCTGTCGGGCCTGCTCCTCCACCCGGCTGGTGGATATGAAGAGGTTGGGTTTCATCGGGCCTCCTTGATCGCCTGATTGAGATCGTCCTTCATGGCCTCTGCGGCCCGGCGGGCATCGCGGGTGACCATACCCAGGGCCGCCTGGACGCTCAGCTGCGGGCTGTAGTCCGGATCCTTCCGCCAGGCTGCGATGATCCCCCGTGAGGAGTTGACCACAGCGCCGCCGCCGGACCGGTCGAACATGGGCGCCACGTCGGCCGCCGAACCACCCTGGGCTCCGTAGCCGGGGACCAGGAAGAAGGTGTGGGGCATGGCCCGGCGCAGCAGTGCGCCGTCCTCAGGGTGGGTGGCGCCGACCACAGCCCCAAGCCTGGAGTAGCCCGATTCGCCGATGGAGGGCTGCCCCCAGGATTCGACCAGGTCGCCCAGGCGTTGATAGATGGTGCCACCGCCCGAGTGAGTGTCCAGACCCAGCTCCTGGATCTGACTGCCCGAAGGGTTGGAGGTGCGCACCAGGGCGAAGAGGTCACCCTGGATGTGCTCGGCCGCCTGCAGGAGGGGCTCCACCCCGTCGGAGCCCAGGTAGATATTGATGGTCAGGGCATCCTCATACCAGGGGAACCTTCCCCCTGCCCGGGTCGGCCCATCCACTGTCTGTCCTGGATTGAAGGGCAGGGGAAGCCCGTCCAGATGGGCGGCATAGGCCTCGGCTGTTGAGCCGATGTCCCCGCGCTTGACATCCCCGATGACGTAGAGGCCGCGGTCGGCTGCGGCCCGGCAGGTGCCGGTGTAGGCCCTGATGCCCCAGGCTCCCAGGGCCTCGTACATGGCGATCTGAGGCTTGACTGCAGGCACCAGGTCGGCCACGCCCTCCAGGATGGCCAGGTTGAAGCGCAGATAGGCCCGGGCCAGGTGGTCCGCCCAGACAGCCTGGGCCTGCTCACCCTGGGTCTGTTGCGGATCCTTGGGGTCCAGACCCATCTGGGCCATGCTCCCAGCGGCACGTTGTCTGGCCTGTTCGATCAGCTGGCCGGGCAGCAGTTCCGGTCGTGGATCCAGGCCGACCACAGTCGGATTTTGCTTGTCCTGAATGAGCGCGGTCAGTCGGTCCATGCTCAGATCCTTTCCCTGGGGATGAGGCGGCTTGCGGGCAGGCGGGAGAAGACCAGACGCCCATCCTTGATGGTGGCCATGACCCGTCCGGCCAGTTCCGCCCCTGCGAAGGGGGTGTTCCTCGCCTTGGAGTGGAAACGGCTGGGATCAACCTTCCACTTGGCCTCAGGGTCCAGGATGACCAAGTCAACGGGCGGCTGGCCGGTCTCGCTGGGCTTGTCGGCCTCCAGTTGAAGGGGACCGGTGTCGGCCTTATTGACCTTGTTGGCAGTGTTCGAAGGCAGGTCTTCAGGCAGGAGCCGATGCACGCCCATGAGCCCGGCCGGAGCCAGGGACATGAGCTCGATCAAGCGGTCATGGCTGATGAGCCCGCTTTTGACCAGAACCTGGTTGCAGACCGCATATGCAGTCTCCAGGCCGATGATGCCGTTGGGGGCATCCTTGAGCCCCAGCGCCTTTTCAGCAGCAGTATGTGGGGCGTGGTCGGTGGCAATCATGTCCACAGTGCCGTCGGCCACGGCCTCAAGGGCTGCCTGCTGGTCGGCGCGGGAGCGCAGCGGAGGGTTCATCTTGGCCATGCTGCCGCAGCGCAGCAGGTCCTCGTCGCAGAGGGCCAGATAGTGGGGCGCGGTCTCGCAGGTGACCGGTAATCCACGGCCCTTGGCCCGGCGGACGGCCTCGAATCCCCCGGCGGTGCTGACATGCTGCAGGTGCACCCGGATGCCGGTACGTTCCGCCAAGACGATGTCCCGATTGATGATGGCGGTCTCGGTCGAGGCTGGAATCCCCTCCAACCCCAGTCGGCGGCTGACGGCTCCAAGGTTGACCTGACCGTGCTCGTGGTGTTCGCAGTGATCCAGGATGGGCACGTCGAAAGCCCTTGCGTTGGCGGCCACGGCCTCCAGTGTCTGATCGGTGACGGCCGAGCCGTCGTCGCTGATGGCCACTACGGGGTGTGCCCATCCGTGGCCAGGCAGGTGGCCCGACCAGTCGTCAGGGTTCGAGGCCTGACGGCCAGCCCGATCCAGGGTGGCCGCCACGCAGAGGGCATAGCCCACCGGCAGTCTCAGCCCGTGGTCCTGCTCGTAGGATTCCAGGTAGTCAATGACCGTGCGCCCGTCGGCCATCCTGGCGCGTCCGTCCATGGCTGGCTGGGTGTTGGGCATGAGCAGTATCAGCCCGTAGCCTCCGGCGGCTGCGGCAGCTGTGCCGGTGACCATGTCCTCCTTGTCGGTCTGGCCAGGGTCCCGCAGATGGACGTGGGGGTCGATCAGGGCGGGAGCCAGCACCAGCCCCGAGGCGTCTATCTGATCCACCTCTGCCGACATGGCACCGGTCTCGTCAATCAGCGCACCATTGGCGGCCTGGGGAAGTACCAGATCGACCGCCCTGCCGCTACGCCAATCAGTCAACCCCAGCAGCCGCATGTCAGTCTTCAGCCTTCTCGTCGCAGTAGTCGCAGCGGTAAACCCCGGCAGCGTCCAAGTGGAAGCGTTGGTCAACGCCGGTCTCCACAGTGGTCACGCACCGGGGGTTGACGCAGGTGATGACGTTCACCAGATGACTGGGGCGGTCCGGCTGATGCTTGCTGACGATCCTGCCATCCCGAACCACGTCCACCGTAGCCTCGGGGGCGATGAACCCCAGGGCGGTCAGGTCCAGATCCCCGGTCTGCTCGATCTTGATGATGTCCTTGGACCCGTACTTGCGGCTGTCCGTATTCATGATGAGGGCCAGCCGGGTCTTCGCCGGATCCACGCGCAGGTAGTGCAGCACCTTCAGGGCTGTGCCTGCACGAACGTGGTCGATGATGATGCCGTCAACGATGCTGGTGACCTTCATGCCGCCACCTCCTTCTGCTCGCGGTAACCAGGCAGCTCGTCACCCAGCAGGGCGCTTTCCAGGGCCATTCTGACCAGCATGCCGTTGCGGACCTGCTGGAAGTATGCCGCACGCGGATCATCGTCCACCTCCACGGCGATTTCGTTGACCCTGGGCAGGGGGTGGAGGATGGCCATGTCGGATCGCGCAGCCCGAAGCTTGTCGGCATTCAGAATGTAGGTGTCGCGCAGGCGCAGGTAGTCGTCCTCGTTGAAGAAGCGCTCCTGCTGGACACGGGTCATGTAAAGCACGTCCAAGTCGCCGATAACCCCGTTCAGGTCCCCGGTCTCCCGGTAGGTGCAGTCGGCCGAGGAGCGGATCCTCTCCAGGACGTATTCGGGGGTGCGCAGCTCGTCGGGGCTGATCAGGACGAAATCCACGTGGCCCAGGCGGCAGAGGGTGGCGATCAGGGAGTGGACGGTGCGACCGAAGGTCAGATCCCCGCACAGGCCGATGATCAGGTGGTTCAGCCGACCCTTGCGGGCGCGGATGGTGGCCAGGTCGGTGAGGGTCTGGGTCGGGTGCATGTGTCCGCCGTCGCCGGCGTTGATGACCGGGACCGTGGCTGCCTGGGAGGCCACCAGGGCGGCACCCTCCTTGGGGTGGCGGATGGCCACGATGTCGGCATAGTTGGAGACGGTCTTCAGGGTGTCGCTGATGGACTCCCCCTTGGAGACGCTGGCCAGCTGTGCGCCGGCGAATCCGATGACCTGGCCGCCCAGACGGAGCATGGCGGTCTCGAAGCTGAGCCGGGTGCGGGTGCTGGGTTCATAGAAGAGCGTGGCCAGGACCCGGCCGTCGCAGGTGTGGGCCACCTGACGGCGATGGGTGTCGATGTAGGCCGCCCGATCCAGAAGGTCCAGGATCTGGGTCATGGGAATGTCGTCGAGGGTTACCACACTTCGCCCACGAAGAGGAACGACGTCGGAAGAGGTTTTGGATGCGTGATCAACTTGTTGGGACAACGGCTCACCTTCCTCAAGGTGGCCACCTTATGTGACCTGAACAAGCATACGACGCCGGATGGACCCGGGGTCAGCCTCCGTAGAAGAGCCGTTCCATGACCTGCCTGCAGCGGCGCATGGCCGCCAGCAGCTCGTTGACGAAGTGCTGGCCCCGGTGGGCCGGGTAGCCCAGACAGACCGCGATGCCTCCCAGAACCTGACCGTCGTCCGGCAGGATGTCCGCCTGGGAGACGCGTCCGGACCAGAGGAAGTTGGCGTTGCGGGCTGCGGTGCAGAGCACCCAGCTGCGGCGCAGGGCCTCGGCATCCTTGGTCTCTATGAGTCCCGCAGCCTCCAGGGCGTCCAGGGCAGTCAGCGTGCCGGTGACCTGCAGATCAGGCAGATTGTGGGCGTAGCGCAGCTGGAGGAGCTGAACCGTCCACTCCACGTCAGACAGCCCTCCCCTGCCCAGCTTCAGATGCCGGTCCCGACGCACCCCGCGCGGCAGCCGCTCCGCCTCCATCCTGGCCTTGAGACGGCGGATCTGCCCCAGCTCCTCCTCATTGGGCTGCTGCTCGGGGTAGCGAAGCGGATTGGCTATGCCCTCCAGGAAGTCCTCGGCCAAGCCGGCATTCCCGGCCGCAAATCTGGCCCGGATCAGTGCCTGATGTTCCCAGGTATCTGACCAGTCGCGGTAGTAGCGCTGGTAGGAGTCCAAGGAACGCACCAAAGGCCCCTGGCGTCCTTCGGGGCGCAGGTCGAAGTCCAGATCGATGCCGGGCTCCAGACTGGCCCGTCCAGTCAGGACGGCCCGCAGGTCGGCGGTCACTCCACGTGCGAATTCGGCCGCCTGGTCCTGATCGGCGCCCGATGCGGGACGGTAGACCAGCATGATGTCGGCATCCGAGTTGAAGTTGACCTCCCTGCCACCGTAGCGCCCCATGGCGATGAGGGCCATTTCTGCCGGCGCACTAGTCTGTTCCAGACGGTGATCCACGGCCCAGTCCAGGGCGGCATCGATGGCGGCATCGTAGACATCCGACATCCCGGCCAGGCAGGCCTGCTGATCGTCCACCCCGCTCATCCAGCCCAGCCCGATCCTCTCTATCTCCTGTCGGCGCATGGCCCGCACAGCGGTGGCGAACTCCTCCAGTGAGTCCGCGTGCCGGGTTCGATAGGCAGCAGCGCGCTTGTCCAGGGTGGCCCGTTCGCGGGGGATCATGTCCCGGTCATGGCCCAGCCAGGTCACCGACTGAACGGACCTGGCCAGGGCGCCGGACAGATAGCGGGAGTTGGACAGGACGTGGCAGAGGCGGCGGGCGGCCGAGGTGGAGTCCCGCAGGAAGCCCAGGTAGGTGCTCTTGCCGCCGAAGTGCTCCTCAAGGGTTCGCCAGCCCAGAAGACCCATGTCCGGATCCTGCCCCTCCCCCAGCCATTGGAGGACGGCGGGCATGAGAATACGGTTGATCCTCGCCGACCGAGTGACCCCTGTGGTCAGTGCCGTGACGTGGCGGATGGCTGCATCGGGGTCGGCAAAGCCGATGGAGGCGAACCTGGCGCGGGCCGCCTGGGGGCGCAGGCTGACCTCGTCCTCGTCCACCTGGGCGTTGATGGGCAGCATGGGACGGAAGTAGATGGCCTGGTGAAGGTTGCGAACCTCGATTCTGGTGGCCTGGTATCGGGCCAGCATCTGGTCGGCATGCAGTCCGAAGGCACGGGCCAGCCGCCGCAGATCGCGGTTGTTCTCCAGCTCCTCCAGACTGGGCGGCCGTTTGCCGGGGGTGCCTGAACGGTTGATTTTCGGGAAGAGGTGGGTGCGGCGCAGCTGCCACATCTGCAGACGATGTTCCATGACCCGTTCGAACCGATAGTCATGGTCCAGCTGGTCGCCGTGCTTGCGCGAAATGTAGCCGCCACGGGACAGGGCCTGCAGGGCATCCAGGGTGGCCGGACAACGCAGATCGTCGTCGCTGGAGCCGTGGACCAGCTGGAGCATCTGGACGGTGAATTCAACATCCCGCAGTCCGCCCTGGCCAAGCTTGATCTCCCGCTCCTTGCGGTTCTCAGGTATCAACCTCTCCACCCGCTGGCGCATCCGCTGGCAGTCGTAGACGAAGTTGGGTCGCTGGCAGGCACCCCAGACCAGGGGCTCGATCATGGCAGAGTAGTCCTGTCCCAGGGCCTTGTCGCCCGCAACCGGACGGGCCTTGAGCAGGGCCTGGAACTCCCAATTCTCGGCCCATTGGGCATAGTAGTCAGCATAGGAGGCCAGGCGACGGACCAGCGGGCCGTCACGTCCCTCGGGCCTAAGGGCGGTATCAACCTTCCAGAGCGGCGGCTCGGTCGAACCGGGGATGACCGACTGGCAGACCCGCTGCAGGAGGACGGCCATGGCAGTGCCCACGGCGATGAGATCGGACTGACTGGTGTCCGTCCCCGAGGCCGGCTCCACCACGTACATGAGATCCACATCGGACACGTAGTTGAGTTCCTGGGCGCCCAGCTTGCCCATGCCGATGACCGCCAGACGACATGAATCCGCATCGGAAACCTGACGGCGGGCGATGCTCAGAGCCCCTTGAAGCGCAGCATCGGCCATGTCGGACAGGGCCCGGCTGATTGCTGGCTCCAGCTCCAGAGGATTCTTGGCTGCCAGGTCCCGGGCCATGACTGCAGCCAGCTGCAGCCGGTATTCGAACCGCAGCGCATCGGCGTAGGCCGCCAGCGAGGGCACGGAGTCCGATTTTGCTTCCACCTTATCCAAGGCGTCAAGGACCCGCTTCTGTCTGGTTTCCGCCGGACAGTCAGCCAAGTGATCCGGATCCAGGGCAGCCGCCTCTACCAACTCCGGCCGCGAGCGCATCAGTCGGCCCATGGCCTCCGAGGCCCCCAGCACTCTGATCAGCGACTGGGCGGCCTCTTGGTTTTCCCGTGGGGAACCGGAAAGAAAGTCCGGCCTGACTCCCTGCGGATACTGTTCGAGAATTCGTGTCAGCCCCGCAAGGGCTTCGTCCGGATCGCAGGGCTGTCCCAGGGCTTGGACCAGGGTTTGCGCCAGAGTCTGGTCGTCCACCAGACGGGCAAGCCGATCCAGCCGAACCCGGGCCTTGTCCAGGTCGTGTAGCCCAAGGTGGATCAGGGTCGAAGTGGTCGGTCGCACCGGATCTTCCATGAATTATCCCCTGCCTTTCCTCAGGCCCGCAACGGCTCTGATGTCTGCGGAACCGGTACAGGCATTATAGGGGTGACGGGTCGTCAGCCCTTGCGGCCCTCCCGGAAGGCGCAGACGGCACAGTATACGGTGACCACAGCTAAGCAGACGGAGAAAATCAGTGTAGGCCATGTCAGCAGGCTGCCGTCCCGCACAGCCTCAGCCAGAGATTGGACCAGCCAGATGGCGCAGGCCGCAGCAGTCAGACCATACATCCGAGAACGAGCCTTGCCGGTGATACGCACGGTTGTGCTCCTTTTTATCTATGTTCCGAAGATAGTTGATTGGCATGAGGGGCGACGGAAAGCGCCCGTCCCTCATGCCAATAATTGGTTAGCTCTTGCGGCGCTTGGACATGACGTCAATGGCCACGGCCAGGAGGAGCACCAGCCCCTTGATGGTCTTGACGATGGCCGTGTCCACGCCCATGATGGACAGCCCCTGGTTGATCACGCCCATGACGAAGGCTCCGACGACAGCCCCGGGAATGGTCCCGATGCCGCCGGTGACAGCCGTGCCACCGATGAAGCAGGATGCGATGGCGTCCATTTCAAACTCCATGCCAGCCTGGGCAGTGGCCGAGGCCAGTCGTGAAAGCATGCAGATGGCCGCCACAGCGGACAGGAAGCCCATGTGGACGAATAGCGTGAAGTCCACCCGTTTGGCGTTGATGCCCGAGAGCACGGCAGCCTTGCGGTTGCCGCCCACTGCGTAGACATGCCGGCCGAAGACGGTCCTGGTGAGGATGAAGTTGTAGATCAGGACCAATACGGCCACGATGACCAGCATTATGGGCGTTCCGCCCTGGTTCTCATTACCGGAGGAGGCCAGCAGGTAGGTCACGAAGAGGATGACGACTGCGGCCACGATGATCTTGCCGGTCATCAAGGCCTTGGGCTCGGGAACCAGACCTACAGCCAGGGTCTTACGACGACGGGCAATCTGCGACCAGGCGTATGCCAGGATGCAGATCAGGCCCAGCACCACGGTCAGGCCGTCGAAGGGCCCCCACCATCCCAGGATGTTGGGCAGGTAGTCGCGGGCGATCCCTCTGAACTGCGCGGAGGTAATGGGCACGGACTCACCGACGATGACTGTGGCCAGACCACGGAAGATCAGCATGCCGGCCAGGGTGGTGATGAATCCTGGAATGCCGATGACGGCGACCCAGAATCCCTGCCAGATGCCGATCAGCAGACCCACTATCAGGGACAGGCCGATGGCCACGATCCAGTTGACCCCCATATGCTCCATAAGGATGGCGCACACGCCTCCGATGAAGGCCACCAGAGAGCCCACCGACAGATCAATGTGGGTGGCGATGATGACCATGACCATGCCGATGGCCAGGATGATCACGTAGGCGTTCTGCTGGATCAGCGAGACGAAGCTGTTGGGCTTGAGCAGCACCCCCTTGGTCAGTATTTCGAAGACGACCACGATGACCACCAGGGCGCCGACGATGCCATACTGCCGGGCGTTGCTGGCCAGGGAGGCCAGAATGCCAGGTCCTGCCTGTTCTTGTTCCACCGCCTGGGCGGTGCTCTTGTTGCTGTTGGGCGAGCTCATCTGGCTGCCACTCCCTTCTTTTCCTGGGTCATGCCCTTCATCAGATATTCCTGTGAGAAGTCCCGGCGCTCCACGTCGTTGGTGATGACCCCCTGGCTGACCGTATAAATACGGTCACAGATGCCGATCAGCTCTGGCAATTCCGAGGAGATGACCACCACAGCCTTGCCCTGGTCGACCAGCCGGTCGATGATCTCGTAGATCTCGTACTTGGCTCCCACATCAATGCCTCGGGTGGGCTCGTCCAGGATGAGCACATCAGGATCCGAAATCACCCACTTGGCCAGCACGACCTTTTGCTGGTTGCCGCCGGAAAGGGTGGAGACGGGTACATCGATGTTGCTGCACTTGATGTTGAAGTCCTTGCGGTACTCCTCCACCCGTGCCCTCTCAAGGTTCTCGTTCATGACTCCATGACTGCTCATTTTCTTGAGCGAGGCCATGGAGGCGTTTTCCCTGATGTTCTGAAGCAGGTTGAGTCCGAAGACCTTGCGGTCCTCAGTGGCGTAGGCCAAGCCCGAATCGATGGCCGACTGGACGTTCGGCAGCTCGACCTGACGGCCATGTATCTCGATCCTGCCGCTGATGTGGCTGCCGTAGGACCGCCCGAAGATGCTCATGGCCATCTCGGTGCGGCCCGCACCCATGAGTCCCGCCAGTCCGACGATCTCACCCTGGTGAACCACCAGATTGGCATGATCGACCACGGTGCGGGAGGGATCCTGCGGGTGATGGACAGTCCAGTCGCTTACCTTGAGCACCTCCTTGCCGATGTGTGGCACGTGCTCTGGATAAAGGTTGGTCAGCTCGCGGCCGACCATCTTCTGGATGAGCAGATCCTGATCCAGAGGGTGGTCCGCGTCGATTCGCATACCACCCACCGTGGAGCCATCCCGTAGAATGGTCACCCCATCCGCAATCTGCCCCACCTCACCCAGCTTGTGGGTGATGAGGATGCTGGTCACTCCCTGCTCGTCACGCAGCTGCCTGACCAGGTCCAGCAGATGATCGGAATCATCGTCGTTCAAGGCGGCTGTGGGCTCATCCAGAATAAGTAGCCTGACATGCTTGGACAGCGCCTTGGCGATCTCCACCAGCTGCTGCTTGCCCACTCCAAGATCCATGACCCTGGTGTCGGGATTCTCGTTCAGCCCTACACGCTCCAACAGACGCGAAGCCTTGGCCCTGGTGGTGTCCCAGTCCATTACGCCATTGTGGGCCTGCTCATTGCCTAGGAAGATGTTCTCCGCAATGGACAGGAAAGGGCTCAGCGCCAGCTCCTGATGGATGATGACGATGCCGTCGTCCTCCGAATCATTGATGGTCCGGTAGCGACAGGGCTTGCCATCGAACAGGATTTCGCCGGTATAGCTGCCGTGTGGATAGACCCCGGACAGCACATTCATCAGGGTGGACTTACCGGCCCCGTTTTCCCCACAGATGGCATGGATTTCGCCCTTGCGTACGTCCATGTCGACATTGGACAGGGCCTTTACCGGACCGAAGGTCTTGGTGATTCCCTGCATTCGCAACAAGATGTCCTCGTCGGACATACTTTCACCTCCTGTGCGCCGACCGTCCCTCCCCTTGACCGGAAGGGGGACGGTCGGGCGCGACTGTGATGCCAACCTCACTTGGTCAGCTGATCGAATCGGTCCTGGGTCAGGTATTTCGCCTTGACCAGATCGGTCAAATTGTCCTTGGTGATGGCCTTGGGGTCCAGCAGCTTCGAAGGCACCTTGATGCTGTTGTTGTCAAAGGTGCCGTTGATACCGGTGACCTTCTTGCCTTGGGCGATTTCAATAATCATGTCGTAGACGGCCTGGGCCAGCTTGTTGACGTCCTTGAAGACGGTCTGGCCCTGCAGTCCCTTGGAGATGTTGGCCACGGAGATCTCCATGGCGTCCTGCCCGGTGATCTTGGGCCAGCTGTCGGTATTGGGCTGGATGTCGGGCCTCTTGGACTGGATGGCGTTGATGACTCCCTGGCTGATGCCGTCATAGGGGCTCAGCACCGCATCCAGCCGCTCGCCGTGGGAGTAGGTGGAATCGAGGATGGACTCCATGTCCTTCTGGGCCTGTTCGGTCTTCCAGGACTGCACCGAGATCTTCTGCCAGTCGGAGAGCTTGAAGTCCTTGGTCACACCGCCGCCATGCTGGGAGGGGCTGACCAGAACGCCTGACTGGAAGTAAGGCTGCAGCAGCTCCCAGGCCCCCTTGAAGAAGTACTTGGCGTTGTTGTCGTCGGGAGAACCGGTAAAGAGCTCAATGTTGAATGGACCCTTGGCTCCGTTTTTGAGCCCCAGCTGGTCAATCAGCCAGTTGGCCTCCAGCACGCCGGTGCGCTCAAGCTGGAAAGTCGCATAGTAATCAACGGCCTTGGTGTTCATGATCAGCCGGTCATAGGCGATGACCTTGGCCCCGGCATCCTTGGCCTTCTCGACAGCCGGTCCTACGGCGGTGCCGTCCTTGGAGGCCACCACCACGATCTTGGCGCCCTTGTTGACCATGTTCTCGATGTCGGCGTTTTGCTGGGCGGGCTTGTCGTCCGCAAAGGAGAGCACTACCTTGTAGCCTGCCTTCTCCAGTTTGCTCTTGAGGTTGTTGCCGTCCTTGTTCCAACGCTCCTCGGACTTGGTCGGCATGGACACACCGATGGTGGCGCCTTTGCTGATCGCCCCTCCCTCCTGGGAGGAACTGGAGGCACGTGATCCTCCACAGGCGCCCAGTCCGGTCAGCATGGCGACGCCAATGGCCGCCGCCATGGCACGTTGCATCATCTTCATGAAGACTCCTTCATCCTTGAATTCTCTGGCAGGCATCTCCGTCTGCCTGGGCCCCTTCATTGCAGGCCCAGTGGTCAGCATACCCAATTGTGTTAACTTTATCAACTCAATAAAGCACATTTTCCGATTGTCTGTTTTGTATATGAATTTAATAATTCACTCGAATCGTTCACTGCCATCGGCGAAAGGGCAGCTATTGGCGGGGGCAAGCCACGATCTTGGCTACACTGGAACCTATGGCACATCGATTGTTCGGTTCACAGTCCTCATTGCGTGAGGCCAACCGTGCACTACTGCTGGATACGATCCGAAGATTCGGCGCCATGACCCAGATCGAATTGGCTGAAAATACCGGGCTTTCAACAGCAACTGTATCCAACCTGGTACGTCTGATGGGCGATCAGGGACTTCTGGAGACATCCTCAACCACCAGAAACGGCCGTCGCGCCACCCTGGTCATGCTGGCCCGCCGCAAGGGCCTTGGAGTCGGGCTCTACATCGGCCGTCACGAGATGCGGCTAGAAGTGGTCGACGCCAGCCATGCCATCCTGGCAGAGCATGATATGGCTCTGCCACGCCAGCACAAACCGGACACCACCCTGGAACGGGCCATGATCCTGATCAAGGAAACGTTGACCTCCATCGGTGCCCAATCGGACGAGCTTGTCGGTCTGGGCTTGGCCATGGGGGCCCCAGTGGACTGCAGAACTCACCGGCTGGCCATTCCCGGCATCCTGCGAGGCTGGGACAAGGAGGATTTGATAGGCACCTTCCACGAGGCTTTCCAGGTGCCGGTCCAAGTGGACAACGATGCCAACTTCTCGGCTATGGCCGAGCTGAGAATGGGAGCAGCAGTCGGCAGACGAAACTTCGTTTACATCCACGCCAACGACGGTGTGGGCGCGGGAATCGTCATCAACGGCGAGGTATGGCGGGGCACCACCGGGCTTGCCGGCGAGATAGGCCATGTTCAGGTTGATCCCCTAGGCGATATCTGCATCTGCGGCAACCGCGGGTGCCTGAATACGGTGGTCGATGAGAGCCGCCTGGTCTCCTTGCTCAGCGTGACCCACGGGAACATGACCCTGGAGGATCTGGTGGCCAATGCCGGCAAGGGGGACCCGGGCTGCAGACGGATTGTAGGAGATGCGGCCATCCGCATCGGCAATGTAGTAGCCGATCTTTGCAACGCCGTGGATCCCGAAGTGGTGGTCCTGGGAGGCATCCTGAGTACAACCGAAGAGGTCTTTCTGGAACCCCTCCAGGAGACTCTCCAGCGCATGCTTTTCCCTGATGCCATGGTTCCCATGGAGGTTCTCCCTGCCCGCTATCCGATTACCGGTTCCGCTCTGGGGGCGGCTATGATGGCTGTCGATAGCGTCAACGAACACATTGATGTGTCCACCAAATCCGCAGGTCGATCATCGTAGAGGAGGTGACCTGGATTGCATGAAACCTCTGTCTTGATGCAGATGGAAGACCTCTGCATCAGGTTCGGGTTCGTTGAGGCCCTCAAACATATAAACCTGGATATTCGTCAGCACGAAGTGCTCGCCGTTGTGGGCGACAATGGAGCGGGCAAGTCCACACTGGTCAGGATTTTATCCGGCTTGATCCGACCCGATCAGGGTACGCTGCTCTGGAAGGGCCGACGGACCAGCATTCCCTCGATCAGAGTCGCCAACCAGTTGGGCATTGCAGCCGTCTTCCAAGGGCAGGACTTCTGCGACAACCTGGATGTCTCCTCCAACCTCTTCCTGGGCAAGGAGCTGCGCGATCGTCACCATCGCCGTGATGACGAAGCCATGCGTCGGCGCACCCGTCAGGTCCTCCAGTCGCTGTCCTCCCCCATCCGCGTGGGACAACCCATGGCTACCTTGTCTTTGGGACAAAAACAGACCGTATCAATCGCAAGGACTCTGCTGGACGATCCCGAGCTGATCCTGCTGGACGAACCGACGGCCTCCTTATCCGTCATGCAGTCCGCCGAGGTGCTCAACTACATCAAGCGCATGCGTTCCGAGGGCCGCAGCATCCTGATGGTCTGTCACGATCTGCCGGACGTTTTCGCGGTTTCTGACCGCATAGCAGTCATGCGCCAGGGACGTCTGGTAGGAGTCCTTCCTACGGCCAAGACATCTTATGAAACTGTAATAGCGTTGATTTCAGGCATTGATCCCGAGGATGTCATACAGGACCAGGAGCAGCTGGATGCCATGGCCAGAGCCAACGCCCGCGTCCACGCCCTGCGCGGCACCAGAAAGGCCTCGCCCGAGCAATCATGAAAGAAGGAACCCTAGAATGCACTTGACCGATACCCTCCTGACAATCGTGTGCGCCCTGATAGGGCTGGCGATAGGACTGATCTATGGACTTCTGCCGAAGAGAAACGACAGAATGACCGATTCTCAGCAACGCTGGATACCGGTCCTATCCTTGATCGGCCCCGGCCTTGTGGTAGTCATGATTCTGCTTGGACATGACCTGGCCTCCTGGTTGACCATAGGAGGGATGATCCTCGGTCTGTTGATTGGCATGATACCGACGCTGAACAGGGCTGCACTCAAGGTCTGGCCATGGCTGAGGCCCCGCACCGACAATCAGGGCCAAAAGCGTCGCTGAAGGCTGGCGATCACGCTTTTGCCGTCATCGATGCGGGGCCTCCCCCGCTCCTATGCAATTATTTTTGGCTGCTGACCGCCTCCTCCTTGGCACCCACCTGATGGAAGAGGTGACGGACGTTGTGCCAGATGCGCCTGGTGACCCCTGAGTGGTTCATGGAATAGAGATGGATGCCGTCCACCCCATGAGCCACCAGGTCGGCAATCTGTTGAGAGGCGTAGATGATGCCCGCCTCGCGCAGGCTGGCCCGGTCGTCGCCCCAGCGCTCCAGGATGGACTCGACAGCCGCCGGGATCCGCGCCTTGCAGACCTCGCTCATGTGCCGGACCTGGCCCTCGTTGGTGATGGGCATGATGCCGGCCTCGATGGGCACCTGGATGCCGGCTGCCCGGGCCCGGTCCAGAAAGTCCAGAAAATCGGCGTTGTCGTAGAAGAGCTGAGAAACCAGGTGGTCCACACCGGAATCCACCTTGATTTTCAGATTCTCAATGTCCTCCTCGGGCGAGGCGGCCTCCGGATGGGTCTCCGGATAACAGGCTCCGTATATCGACAGGTTGGGCCGACGCGCCCGGATGTAGGCGGCAAGGTCGCTGGCATGGTCGAAGACTCCGGCGGGCTCACGGCCCTCCACGCTGTCGCCGCGCAGGGCCAGCACCGCTGCCACCCCGGCGTCGTCGAACATGTCCAGGGCCTGGTCGATCACCTCGCGGTCCGCATACTGGGCCGTCAAGTGCGCCACGGCAGGGATGCCGTACTCGGTATGGATGGTCTTGGCTATGCGGGCCGTGGCCGTGCGGTCTGAGCGTCGTCCGGTTCCGTAGGTCACCGAGATGAAGTCGGGCATCAACCCTTCAAGCCCATCCAGAGTGTCGTAGATGGTGCCCACCGGGGCATCACGCTTAGGGGGAAAGACCTCCAGGGAAAAGATAGGCTCATGCATGATCCGACTCCTGACTGGACGATAGTTTCGCACGCACCTGATGGGCGGCGGCCACCATGTGCTCCAGGCTGGGCCAGGTCTCCTTGTCGCCTCGGGTCTTCAACCCGCAGTCGGGATTGATCCAGACCTTGGCCGCGTCCAGCTTCTTCAGGATGGCATGGATCCGGTCCACGATCTCCTCGGTGGAGGGGATGCGCGGCGAGTGGATGTCGTAGACTCCGGGGCCTGCCTCGGTCTCGAACCTGGCCTCCTGGATGGCATCCAGAACGGTCAGGTCGGAGCGGGAGGCTTCGAAGGAGATTACATCGGCGTCCATGGCATCAATGTCCTTGATGATGTCGTTGAACTCCGAGTAGCACATGTGGGTGTGAATTTGGGTAGTGGGTTTGACCCCGGAATGCACCAGCCGGAAGGCGGGGATGGCCCAGTCCAGGTATCGGCTGTGCCAGTCGGAGCGCCGCAGCGGCAGCTTCTCGCGCAGGGCGGCCTCGTCAATCTGGATGATCCGGATGCCCGCGGCCTCCAGGTCCAGGACCTCGTCACGGATGGCCAAGGCCAGCTGGCGGGTCTGCTGCTTGTGATCGATGTCCTCGCGGGGCCAGGACCAGTTGAGAATGGTCACCGGACCGGTCAGCATCCCCTTGACCACATGCTTGGTGCGGGACTGGGCATATGAGGACCAGCGGACGGTGATGGGCCGGGCGCGGGAGATATCCCCCCAGACGATGGGAGGCTTGACGCAGCGGGTGCCATAGGACTGGACCCAGGCATTCCGGGTAAAGAGGTAGCCCTTGAGGTTCTGACCGAAGTACTCGACCATGTCGTTGCGCTCGAACTCGCCGTGGACCAGCACATCCAGGCCGATCTGCTCCTGGTGGTCGATGACCTGGTCGATCTTGCGGGCGATGAAGTCGTCGTAGTCCTCCTGGCTGATCTCCTTCTTGCGCAGGCGGGCACGCTCGGCGCGGACTTCGGCGGTCTGGGGGAAGGAGCCGATGGTGGTGGTCGGCAGCAGGGGCAGACCCAGCTCCTGGGCCTGGACTTTCTGGCGTTCGGGCCGGGCCGGGGTACGCACAAAGTCCTCGTCCTTAAGGCCGGCCAGGCGCTGCTGCACCTGGGAGTCGGGCTGAACGCGGCTGCCGTCGAAGAGCTTCTGGTTGTCGGCAAGGGCCTTGCTGGAGCGGCGCTGGTCCTCGTCGGCATCGGCCAGCCGGGCCAGGTCGTGCAGCTCGCCCAGCTTCTCCAGGGCGAAGGCGAAGTGGGGCCGCACGGTGTTGGCATCCAGCCCATCCTCGTCGGCCACCGTGTAGGGCACGTGCAGGAGGGAACATGCGGTGGACACCACCACATTCGGGGTCACCTGGTGCAGGGCATCCAGGAGTCCCAGGCTGACTGCATAGTCGTTGCGCCAGATGTTGCGGCCGTTGACCAGGCCGGCGAAGATGGTGGTTCCCTCGGGCACGCCGTGCTCCTTGAGGGCCGCCAGATTCTCATCCCGGCCCTCGACCAGATCCAAGCCGATCCCGTCGAAGCCCAGGTCAGTCAGTTGGTCATAGCAGTCGCCCACATGGCCGAAGTAGGTGTTGAGCAGAATACGGACCTTACCCTGGTCACTTTGGCGGGCCTTGAGAATGGGCTGGTAGAGGGTATCGAAGAGGTCCTGGTCGCCAGGCTCCTTGTCCAGGACCAGATAAGGCTCGTCCAGCTGTACCCAGTCGGCGCCCAGGCCGATGAACCGCTCCAGTATGGTCGCATAGGCCTTGGCCAGGTCCTGGACCAGCGCCGGGTCAGGATCCAGCAGCTCACCCTGGGGACCGCGCGCCAGCTTGAGGAAGGTGTAGGGGCCGATCAGCACCGGCTTGGCGGCGATGCCCTGCTCGCGCGCCTCCTGGTACTCCTTGAATGGTTTGTCGCCTTCCAGGGCGATTTTGGTGTCCTGATCGATCTCGGGAACCAGATAGTGGTAATTCGTGGTGAACCACTTCTTCATGGGCAGGGCGGTCACGTCACCCTGCTCCCCCTGGTAACCACGGCCCATGGCGAAGAGGGTGTCCTCGGGGCCCAGGCCCAACTTCCGATAGCGCTCGGGCACGACGCCCAGAAGGATGGACGTATCCAAGATCTGGTCGTAGTAGCTGAAATCATTGACGGGAATCAGGTCGACGCCGGCCTCCTGCTGAAGCTGCCAGTGCCTGGCCCGCAGGTCGGCGGCCGTGCGCCGAACCTCGTCCAGATTCCGTTCGCCCTTCCAATAGCCCTCGATGGCCCTCTTGAGTTCGCGGTGCGCACCGATGCGCGGGAACCCGGACACGGATGTAATCGCTGCCATGAAACCTCCCAGTTTCGTCCTGATGTCTCCGGTCAGCCTATCAGCGGCGGGGGGGAGGCGGGTAATTGGTGCAAATAAGGTGTCGCCATAAATTGAATCGATAACGACATGACAGCAGCCAGGGCATTATTGGTCGCCAAGACTGCCTATAGAAGATCGTCTACGGCTTCTTATGCCGGTCAGTCTTCAAGGTCCTGGAGGCCCAGAATGCCAAGCAAACGGGCCTGGTGGGTTCCCCAGTCGGTCAATGGTCGCTCAGACCCCAGCACGACCATGGTGGCCGGCGGCAGTCCAAGATTGAGCAGGTCCAATAGGTCGGGGTCGGAGTTGTCCTCGGCCAGCCACTGTGAGCAGATAGACATGGTGGGTTCATGCCCTAGGATGAGGACCCGGCGGTCACGATCCTCGGACTGCGCCAGCTCGTCGAAGACCGCCTGCATGCCGGATTCATAGAGGGATTCCCGGTAATCGACCCGCGGCCCGTCACCCAGGGGCTTGAGCATGCCATCCAGGGTCTGACGTGCCCGGGGCGCACCCGAACAGATGATGCGGTCGGGCACCAGGCCCAAAGCGGTCAATCCACGGCCCATGATTCGGGCCTGTTTCTGGCCTCGGTCGGTCAGCTGACGACTGCGATCACCCTGCGCACCTTGGCGTTCGGTCTTGGCATGACGCATGAGCATGAGTGTCCGGCTGCACCTGCGCAGATCCTCGGCCTTCAGACCTTTTCGCAAACCCATGCATACTTCCTTTCCCGGAGTTCCTATCAGGCGTCTTCTCCATTATGACAGAGCTGGCTGAAGGTGCGGGTCATGGGCGATCAGCTTTCCTGCTCCTTGCCGCCTTCCAGGGTGCGCACCTGATGGTCCAGGTCGCGCAACACCTTGCGCAGCTTACGATCGGAGACCCGGCGCAGCTCCAGATCCTCGAGATCCTCCAGATCCTGCATCTCATGCTCGTGATTGGATCCACTGATCCTGGCAGGCCGCCGGCCCTGATCCACGTCAGTCCGGTAGTCCTTGGTGGCCCGGATATGTTTGCGTAGTGCCTGCTGGCCGGGAGCCATGGCCCTGCTGGTCAAGAGGAAGCCGGTGTGCCCGATCATCTCATGCTCGGGTCGGACCGCTAGACCGTCGGCCTTCCAGGAACGCTCCAGACTCTCCATGATTTCTGGCTCGGTCCATCGCCCGTCTGCGCGCAGGGCCTCGGCAAGTCTGCTGAGCTGGGTGGTGGTGGTCACGTAGGCGGTCAGCACGCCGCCCGGGGCCATGACCCGATATGCCTGCTCCAGGCGGTTCCAGGGATCCAGCATGTCCAGAACAATACGGTCGAATCCGTCCTCGGGCAGGTCGGCAGCAACGGTGTCGAAGTCGCCGGTACGCAGGTCCCACTGTACAGGGCGCTGCCCAAAGAATACAGTGGCATTACCCATGGCCACCCGGGCGAACTCCTCCCGCCGCTCAATGCTGGTCAGCTTCCCCTCCGCGCCGATGGCATCCAGAAGACCCAAGCTCATCGCCCCTGAACCGGCTCCCGACTCCAAGACCCTCATGCCGGGACGGATGTCGCCAAGGAGAATGACCCTGGCCGCATCCTTGGGGTACATGATCTGGGCGCCGCGAGGCATGGAGAGAATGTAGTCCTCCAGCCGAGGACGCATGACCGTGAAAGCCCATCCTCCGATGCCTCGCGAAGACTTCCAGGGCTTGGCCCTGTCATGCTCCCCTGTGTCGGTGTCGGCATCATCCTGCTTGTGACGCATCCGGCGCCACTTGTCGGCCGAGATGGTCACCACCACGGACCCCTCGGGCAGACCGATCATGGCCTCGTGCGGCAAGAGACCGTGGTCGGTCTGGGTGAGGCCGCCTGGTTCCAGCATGACCGTCAGCTTGCGGCCGCGCCGGTCGGTCAGCTGGACCCGCTCCCCTACGCTCAGCGGACCGCGTCTCAGGCTCATGCCTCCTCAGTCCTCCTCGCCCTTGGTGAACTGGGAGTTGTAGAGGGAGGCATAGGCGCCTCCGCGCTCCAACAGCTGGTCGTGGGTGCCCTGCTCGACCACCGAGCCGTGGTTGACCACCAGGATCAGGTCGGCGTCGCGGATGGTGGACAGCCGGTGGGCGATGACGAAGGAGGTTCTGCCCTTGCGCAGGGTGTTCATGGCCTGCTGGACCAGTAGCTCGGTCCTGGTATCCACCGAGGATGTGGCCTCGTCCAGAATCAGGATGTCCGGGTCGGACAGGAAGGCCCGGCAGATGGTCATCAGCTGGCGTTCGCCCTGGCTGAGCTCGCTGCTGTCCTCATTCAAAACGGTGTCGTAGCCTTGAGGCAGCTTGCGGATGAACTCGTCCACGTGCGTTGCCTTGGCGCCATCGATCATGGTCTGCTCTGGGATGGTCTGCCCCTCGTCCAGCCCGTAGAGCAGGTTGTCGCGAACAGTGCCGTCGAATAGCCAGGTGTCCTGCAGGACCATGCCGAAGTGGCTGCGCAGGTCGTGACGGGTCACCCTGGAGGTGTCCACACCGTCGATGGTGATGCGCCCGCCTTGGATCTCGTAGAAGCGCATGAGCAGGTTGACCAGGGTGGTCTTGCCCGCGCCGGTGGGCCCGACGATGGCTATGGTCTGCCCGGGCTTGGCTTCGATGGACAGGTCCTTGATCAGCGGCTCGGCCGGATCGTAGGAGAAGCGGACGTGGTCGAAACGGACATGGCCCTCGACCTTGCCTCCGGTCTCCTGTCCCAGATGGTCGGGATGCTCGATGTCCGGCACCTCCTCGGCCTCGTCCAGGAAGTCGAAGACCCTGCGACAGGAGGCCAGGGAGGACTGGAGCATGGTGCCCATGGAGGCCAGCTGGCCGATGGGCTGGGAGGCCTGACGGGTGTACTGGGTGAAGGCCTGCAGGCCACCCAGGCTCATGCTGCCGTTGAGCACGTGCACGCCGCCGATGATGACCACGATCACGAAGCTCAGGTTGCCGAAGAAGGTTGACATAGGCGTGACCAGGGCAGAGAAGAAGGAGGCCTTGAAGCTGGCCTGGTAGAGCTCCTGGTTGCGCTCCTCGAACTCTTCCTCGGCCTTGCGCTGGTGGCCGAAGGCCCGAACCACCATGTGGCCGGAGAACATCTCCTCCACGTGGCTGTTGACCTGACCGGTGCGAATCCACTGTCTGGTGAACTGGGGCTGGGTCTTCTTGAGGATGATGCCCGCGCACAGGGCCATGACCGGGATGATGATGAAGGCGATCAGGGTCAGCAGGGGCGAGATGGTCAGCATCATGATGAAGGCGCCGATGATGGAGAAGACCGAGAAGAGCAGTTCTCCCAAAATCTGCTGCAGGGTGCCCGAGATGTTGTCGATGTCATTGGTGGTCCGGCTCATGACCTCGCCGCGCGGGGTCCGGTCGAAGTACTGCAGGGGCAACCGGTCCAGCTTGTCCTCGATCTGCCTGCGCATGGTATAGACCGCGTCGGAGACCAGCCGTGTCATCAGGAAGTTCTGCACCAGCCTGACCAGGATGGAGACCAGGTAGATGCCGATGACGAACATGAGGATGGTGCCGAAGCGCCCCCAGTCGATGCCCACGCCCACCTGGACGTTCATGGAGTCGATCATCCGGGCGAACTTGTCCTGGCCGCGGGACTGCAGGTAGGTGACCACAGCCTGCTTGGGGGTGCCGGGCTTGGCGCCCATCTTGACCAGCATGGACCCCAGCAGCCCCTCGAAGAGGACGTTGGTGGCCTCGCCCATGACCTTGGGGCCGATGACGATCATGGCCACGGCGATCATGCCGGCGAGGACCATGACGATGACCCTCCAGGGGCTGGCCAGCAGATAGTGGACCAGCCGGCCCACGGTGTGACGGCGGCCGCCCACGGCCTGCGAGCCTGTATTTACGCTCAAGTTCTTAGCCATCTACTCGGCCCTCCCCTCGTCAATGCTGAGCTCTTCCACGTCGGGACCCTGCCCGCCCTGGGATTGGACGATTTCCTGATAGGTTGGGCAGTCCTCCATGAGCTGGTCGTGGGTACCCCGGCCGACGATGCGGCCTCGGTCCAGAACCAGAATCTGGTCGGCCTGGCGGATGGATGCCGCCCTCTGGGCCACCACGATCTGGGTGGCTTCGCGGGTGACCGGCACCAGGGCCTCGTGCAGGGCACGGTCAGTGGTCATGTCCAGTGCAGAGAAGGAGTCGTCGAAGGTGTAGATGCGGGGATTGCGCAGGATGGCCCTGGCCATGCAGAGCCGCTGCTTCTGCCCGCCTGAGAAGTTGGTGCCGCCCTCGGCCACGCGGGCGTCCAGCCCCTCGGGGATCTCCCGCACGAAGTCCTCGGCCTGGGCGATGCGCAGGGCTTCCCAGATGCGGTCGTCGTCGGCCTCGGGATCGCCGTAGTGCATGTTGTCACGGATGGTGCCGGTGAAGAGGGTGGCCTTCTGCGGGACCGGCCCGAAGATCAGGGCCAGCTGGTCGGGGTCGTACTCGCGCACGTCGTGGCCGTCCACCAGGACCTGGCCGTCGGTGACGTCAAACATACGGTTGGCCAGCCGGATGATGGTGGACTTGCCGGATCCCGTGGCCCCGATGATGGCCGTGGTCGTGCCCGGCCGGGCGGTGAAGGAGATGTCAGAAAGGACCGGGTCCTGGGCGCCCGGGTAGCTGAAGTCCACGTGCTTGAACTCCAGTAGTCCCTGGGGATGCTCGTTGCGGTAGGGATGCTCGGGAGCGGCAATCTCGCTGGTGGCCTCCAGGACCTCGTTGATCCTTCGGGCGGCTACAGCCGCCCTGGGCAGCATGACCGACATCATGGCAGCCATCATCAGGCCTGACAGGATGATCATCAGGTACTGGATGAAGGCCTGCAGGGCACCGATCTGCATGGCGCCGGAGTCGATGCGTCGGCCGCCGAACCACATGATGGCCACATTGGACATGTTCAGCAGGAACCACATGAGCGGCACCATCATGCTCATCAGCCGGCCGGTGGAGATCAGGACACCGTAGACGTCGCGGTTGGCCTTGTCGAAGCGGGCGGCCTCGGTCTTCTCGCGGACGAAGGCTCGGATGACCCGCACCCCGGAGATCTGCTCGCGGACCAGGCGGTTGACCGAGTCCAGCATGTTCTGCAGACGGGTGAACAGGGGTCCCATTTTGCCCATGAGCACCAGTGCCACCAGGAGAATCAGGGGCACGATGACCGCAAGGGACCAGGTCAGGGGGCCGTCCTGGCGCAGGGCCAAAACCAGCCCGCCGATCAGCATGACCGGGGCCTGCAGGATGATCATCAGGGTCTGCATGGTGGTCATCTGCATCTGCTGAACGTCGTTGGTGGTGCGTGTGATCAGGGAACCGGCCGAGAAGCGCTCGATCTCGTTGAGGCTGAAGCCCTCAACCGAGGCGAACAGATCCCTGCGCAGCTCGTAGCCCATCCTCATGGCCAGCCGGGTGGCGCAGTAGACGGCTACCACGTTGGCCACGATTTGGATGGCGGTGATGCCCATCATCTCCCAGCCGATCCTGTAGATGGCATCCTGGTCGCCTACGGCCACGCCCTTGTCGATGATGTCCGCCTGCAGGTTGGGCAGGTAGAGATTCAAGGCCGTCTGCGCCACCTGAAAGAGCACCAGAACGGCCACCTGGAGCCAGTAAGGCCGCAGGTAGCGGGTCCATATCTTGATCACGTCAACATCCTTCACGCATATAGGTCTGCCGCGGTCCCCGGGCAGACAAACCACCACAGTCTATACCCGTGCCTTGGCGAACGAATTTGCTATTCCTTGAGCTGATACGGGCGTGTCAGAACGGGTCCGCGGGCAGTGGCGTTCAGACGGCGAATGCACCCCAGCGTCCGTCGCGGTGGACAACTGTCAGGTCCAGATCGAAGAGCTCGCTCAGACGCGGACCAGTCAGCCCGCCCTCCAAGGGGCCCTTGTAGACGATGGTGCCCGGATCCGGGTCGCCAGTGTCTGCAGTGTCGGCAGGACGCCGACCCATCATGGCTATCCGATTGAAGCCAAGGGGGATCTCCTCAAGCCGGTGGGTGACCAGGATGACCGTGCGGTCCTTGTCTTCACGACCGATGTCACTCAAGGCCCTGAGCACCAGCTCCCGGCCGCCCAGGTCCAGCCCGGTGGTCGGCTCATCCAGGATGAGCAGATCGGGATTGGCCATCAACGCCCGGCATATCAGCACCCGGCCGCGCTCCCCTTCAGAGAGCCGGTACATGCGCTTGCCCTTGAGGTAGGCGATGCCGAACCGGTCCATCAGGGCCAGGGTGGCCTCCTCCTGCTCGGGCGTGAAGGTCTCCCTCCAGCGGCCTGTGGTGTCGCTGAAGGCGGTCAGCACCACGTCGTAGGGATCCTCCTGAGGGCTGATGGTCTTGGCCAGGCCGGCCGAGGCCAGACCAATCCGATGCCGGTAGGAGAAAACGTTCACCTTGCCCAGCCGGTTGCCCAGGATCTCTACGCTGCCGGTGCTGGGAAAGCCTCGTGTGCTCATCATGGCCACCAAGGTGGATTTGCCCACGCCGTTAGGCCCGAAGAGCACCCACTTCTGCCCGCGGCCCACCTCAAGGTTGACGTCGTCCAGAATGACCCGGCCCTGACGGCGGAATCCCACGTGCTGCATAAGCACGGCCTGCTTTTCTGCCACGCTTTCGCTCATGGTCACAGGGCCGTTCCATAAGAGTCCAGATGGGGGTTGTCCCGGTTGCCGCCGACCAGGAAGAGCCCCAGTACACCCAGGCAGAAGACCGCCGCGATGGCGATGGTGGCCCAGATGGGAACGTGTGGCAGCCACATGCAGACCAGGAAGGCCAGGCCGGAGCAGATGATCAGGGCCCAGACCAGGATTCGCAGCCACTGGCGCACGCCGCTGGGAGCCCTCAGCAGACGGGGGTTGCGGTCATTGGGGTCCACGGAATCCTTCTGCACCAGGTCATCGGTGTGCCCGGTGGGCTTCCACTCGGCTCCCTGGCCAGCCTCCAGCCGACGGGAGCGCTCCTGCAAGGCCCGTTCGTCCATCACTCCGGCCCTGCCCTTGGCCGTCATCCTCCGGTCATCATTGCCGCCACGGCGGCTCCGCTTGGCCTGCGCCCTACGTTCAGCGCGGTTGGTCATATCCCACTGCCTCCATCCCTTCGATCGGCACCATTCCTTTTCATATTAGCGTGGGCGCCGGTCGGCCGCGGGCAGGGTCATGGCGCGCTCATCGGCTCGGATGGGGGCGGGCAACTCGGTGGAGCCTGTCAGATACCGATCCACGGCCGCAGCGCAGGAACGACCCTCGGCCAGGGCCCAGACCACCAGGGATTGGCCGCGTCCGGCATCACCGCAGACGAAGATACCGTCGCGGTCGGTGGCGTAGTCGGCATCCCGGGCCACGTTGCCGCGAGGGTCCAGGCCTATGCCGGTCTGTCCGGTCAGGGTGGCCGTCTCCGGATGGGCGAAGCCAATGCTGATCAGCACCAGGTCGGCGGACAGGACCCGCTCGGTATCGGGATGGGGAACGATTCGGTCCTGGTCGTCCCGGCTGACGTCCACCACCCGAACGCCGCGCACCCGTCCCTCATGGTCCCGGTCGAAGCCGGTAGGGGCACTGCTCTGGTCCAGGTTGATCCGGTCATCGGAACTGTCGCCCAGGTACTCAAGACTGTCCACAGCGTACTCGTAGTGTCCACCCTCCTCCATGGAGGAGGTGGGATTGTAGAGCCGGGCGTAGGTCGGCCAGGGCCGGTTATCGGGCCTGGAAGAGGGCTCCTTGGGACGGATCTGCAGGACGGTAACCGACTTGGCACCCTCTCGCAGGGCCGTGCCCAGGCAGTCCGACCCGGTGTCGCCGCCGCCGATGATGATGACGTCCTTGCCGGCCGCGTCGATGTTGTTGATGGGCTCGCGGCCCATGAGTTTACGTGTGGGATCGGGCAGAAAGTCCATGGCGTAGTGGATGCCCTGCAAATCCCGCCCGGGCAGGTCCACCCGGCGGGGCTCGGTGGAACCGATGGCCACCACCAGGGCGTCATAACGGGCCCGCAATTGGTCCCAGGTCAGGTCTCGGCCCACCTCAATACCGGTGCGGAATCGGGTCCCTTCGGCCTCCATCTGCTCCAGCCGACGGTCCAACAAGGACTTCTCCAGCTTGAAGGCGGGAATGCCGTAACGAAGGAGGCCGCCTATGGCGTCGGCGCGCTCGTAGACCACCACCGTGTGCCCTGCCCGGGTCAGTTGCTGGGCGCATGCCAGCCCGGCGGGACCGGACCCGACCACGGCCACGGTCATGTCGGTCAGCCGCTGCGGAGGCCGGGGCTTGACCAGACCCAGGGACCAGGCCTGGTCGATGATGGTCTGCTCGTCCAGCTTGATGGTGGTGGCCGGCTGGTGGATGGAGAGCACGCAGGAGGACTCACAGGGAGCCGGGCAGATCCGTCCGGTGAACTCCGGGAAGTTGTTGGTCAGGCTCAGCCGTTCGTAGGCCTCCTCCCAGCGGCCCCGGGACAGCAGGTCGTTGAACTCGGGGATCAGGTTGCCTAGGGGGCAGCCGGTCATGCAGAAGGGGGTGCCGCAGTCCATGCAGCGGGCGGCCTGCTCGGCGGTCCAGGGCCCGGGGCCGGTGGTCTGGTGCACGTCGCGCCAGTCCTTCAGGCGTTCAGCGACCGGGCGCTCGGCCAGCTCGTGCCGGGTGCGTACCTTGAGGAATCCCTTGGAATCGACCATATCAGTGCGCTCCTTCCATGACCTGGGCGTAGGTGGCGTCCCAGACGCCGGGCGCGTTGAAGTCCACCTGCTCGCGCTCGGCCTCTTCCATGGCCTGCTTCATGGCCAGATAACGACGGGGAACCAGATGGGTGAACCGGGCCAGCGCGCTTGGCCAGTCCTCCAACAGGGAGGCCGCAGCCTTTGAACCGGTCAGCCGGACATGCTCCGCTATCAGTTCCTTGAGCATGGCCGCCTGGTCCTGGTCTGGCTCCAGGGCCAGCAGGGAGCCGTCATTCCAGGCTTCAGGATTGAGCCGGGAGGCATCCATGTCCAGCAGGTAGACATCCCCTCCCGAGAAGCCGGCGCCGAAGTTGCGACCAGTGGAACCCAGAACCACCACCAGGCCGCCGGTCATGTACTCACAGCCGTGGTCGCCCAGGCCCTCGACCACGAATCGGCCGCCGCCATTGCGCACGGCAAAACGCTCCCCGGCCCGTCCAGCCACGAACATGTCGCCCGAAGTGGCACCAAATCCAGCCACATTGCCGCAGATGACGGTCTGGTGCGGATCGAAGCGAACGCCCGGGGCAGCGTGGAGGATCAGACGGCCACCGGACAGGCCCTTGCCTGCATAGTCGTTGGCCTCGCCGATCACCCGGATGGTCTCACCCCTGGGGATGAAGGCGCCCAAGGACTGTCCGGCAGAACCTGTCAGCGTGATGTCCACGGTGTTCTGTGGCAGGCCGGCGGCTCCGTATTTGCGGGTGATTCTGTAGCCCAGCATGGTGCCCACGCTGCGGTTGACGTTGCGCACGGTTGTCTTGATGGCCACCGGACGGCCCTCATCCAGGGCATCAACGGCCCGATTGATCAGGTCCATATCCAGGGACTTGTCCAGTTCGTGGTCCTGGGCCTGGGTGTGGTGGAGCACAGTGCCAGGGGTGGGGCCCGGCTTGCGCAGGATGGCATCCAGATCGATACCCTGGCTCTTCCAGGTCTGCACAGAGGGGTCCCGGCGCAGGCACTCCACGTGGCCGACCGCCTCCTCCAAGCTGGCGAAGCCCAGGGAGGCCAGGATCTCGCGCACCTGGCGGGCCATGAACATGAAGAAGTTGATCAGATCCTCGGGCCGACCGGTGAAGCGCGAGCGCAGCTCCGGATCCTGGGTGGCTATGCCCTGGGGACAGGTGTTCTTGTGGCAGGCCCGCATCATGACGCAGCCCTCCACCTGCAGGGCTGTGGTGGCGAAACCGAACTCCTCGGCCCCCAGCAAGGCGGCTATGACCACGTCGCGGCCGGTCTTGAGCTCTCCGTCGCACTGGACCACAATCCGCGAGCGCAGGTCGTTCATGACCAGGGTCTGCTGGGTCTCGGCCAGGCCCAGCTCCCAGGGGGTGCCCGCGTGCTTGATGGCGTTGAGCGGCGCTGCTCCCGTGCCGCCGTCCTGGCCGGAGATGAGGACCACGTCGGCATGACACTTGGCCACGCCTGCGGCCACGGTTCCCACCCCGTGCTCGGAAACCAGCTTGACGTGGATGCGGGCCCGGGGGTTGGCCATCTTCAGGTCATGGATCAGCTGTTTAAGGTCCTCGATGGAGTAGATGTCGTGGTGGGGCGGGGGCGAGATGAGCTCGACCCCGGGTGTGGAGCGTCTGACCTGGGCGATCCAGGGTGGAACCTTGGCTCCGGGAAGGTGGCCGCCCTCCCCCGGCTTGGCTCCCTGGGCCAGCTTGATCTGCAGGTCCGTGGCCGAGACCAGGTAATCGCTGGTCACCCCGAACCGTGCCGAGGCCACCTGCTTGATGCGGCTGGTCCTGGCAGGGTCTGCGATTCGGTCCGGGGACTCGCCGCCCTCGCCGGAGTTGGACCGGGCTCCCAGCCGATTCATGGCCAGGGCCATGGTCTCATGGGCCTCCTGGGAGATGGACCCGTAGCTCATGGCGCCGGTGGAGAAGCGGGTGACGATGGACTCGGCGGGCTCCACCTGGTTCAGCGGTATGGGCGCCCTGTCGGAGTGCAGCTCCATGAGACCGCGCAGGGTCATGCCCTGCTTGGCCGCCGCGTTCACATGGTCGGTATAGGCCCTGAAGAGTCCGTAGTCCCCGCGCTTGGTGGACTGCTGGAGCAGGAAGATGGACTCAGGGTCGTTCAGGTGATCCTCGCCGGTGCGGCGCCAGTGGTAGTTGCCGCCTGTCTCCAGATCATGCCCGGAGCCTGCGGTCCACTCAATGGGATAGGCCACCCGATGGCGCTGGGCCACCTCGGCGGCGATCTCATCCAGGCCTATGCCGCCCACCAGGGAGGTGGTGCCGGTGAACCAGCGGTCGATGACCTCACGGCTCAGTCCGACGGCCTCGAAGAGCTGGGAGCCACGGTAGGACATGATGGTACTTACGCCCATCTTGCTCATGATTTTCAGGACCCCGGTGCTCAGGGCCCGGACAAGGTTGTTTGAGGCCTTTTTGGCATCCACGTGCAGGTCCCCGCTGTTGGCCAGGTTCTCCACTGACTCCAGGGCCAGATAGGGGTTGACGCAGGCGGCGCCGTATGCGATCAGCAATGCCACATGGTGGACCTCGCGCACATCTCCGGCCTCCACCGCCAGGGAGACCTGGGTGCGGGTGTGCTGACGGAGCAGGTGGTGCTGGACGGCCCCGGTCAGCAACAGGGAGGGTATGGGTCCCCAGATGTGGTTGGAATCCCGGTCGGAGAGGACAAGGACATTGCAGCCCTCCTCGATGGCCTGATCCACCTCCCTCTCGATGGCCTCCAGACGCTCCTCAAGGGCTTTGCCACCACCGGCCACCTGGTAAAGGCCCCGGATCAGACGGGGGCGGAAGCGGCCTTCCAGGACCGGCGCCCGATCCAGGCGCTTGATCTGGGCCATCTGGACGGAGTCCACCACAGGCAGGTCGATGTGAATCTTCCAGGCGTGCTCGGGGGTGTCCTCCAAAAGGTTGGGCTCGGGGCCGATGGCCGAAGCGATGCTGGTCACCAGTTCCTCGCGCTCCCAGTCCAGGGGCGGGTTGGTGACCTGGGCGAATTTCTGTGTGAAGTAGTCGAAGAGCATGTGGGACCGGCGTGAGAGTACGGCGATGGGTGCGTCATTGCCCATGGATCCGATGGGCTCCTTGCCGGTTTCGGCCATGGGCCCCAGCAGCATGGTCAGATCCTCCCGGGTGTAGCCGAAGGCCTGCTGTCTGCGGTGGACCGAGATTCGCGAGTAATTGACGTGTTCGCGCTCGGGCAGGTCGTCCAGGCGGACGGTGCGTTCGGCAATCCACTTCCTGTAGGGGTGCAGACCGGCCAGCTGGTGCTTGATCTCGCTGTCGGGCACTATCCGGCCCTCTTTGGTATCGGCCAGGAACATGCGTCCCGGCTCCAGCCTGCCCTTGGCGACGATGGACTCCTGAGGCGTGTCCTCCAGGACGCCGGCCTCCGAAGCCAGGACCAGGTGGCCGTCATCGGTCAGCTGCCAGCGGCCGGGACGCAGGCCATTGCGGTCCAGCTGGGCACCCACCAGGGTTCCGTCGGTAAAGACTATGGCAGCCGGCCCGTCCCAGGGCTCGATCAGGGTGTCGTTGTACTCGTAGAAGGCCTTCAGGTCCGGGTCCATGTCCGGGTCCTGCTGCCAGGCTGGAGGCATCATCATGGAGACGGCATGGGGCAGGGACCGTCCTGCCAGGTGAAGCAACTCCAGAGTCTCGTCGAAGGTGCCCGAATCTGAGGCTCCAGGGGTGTTGACCGGCAGCAGGGGGGCCATGTCGCCCAGCAGCTCCGAGCTGAGCTTTCCTTCGCGGGCCGACATCCAGTTGCGGTTGCCCTGGATGGTGTTGATCTCCCCGTTGTGGGCGATCATCCTGAAAGGCTGGGCCAGAGGCCAGGAGGGGAAAGTGTTGGTGGAGAAACGGGAGTGGACGATGGCAAGGCGGGCCTTCATGGCCGGATCACTCAGGTCGGGGAAGAAGCCCTGCAGCTGCTTGGTGGTCAGCATGCCCTTGTAGGTGATGGTCCTGCAGGACAGGGAGGCGAAATAGACGCCCAGCTCGTGCTCGGCCCGCTTGCGGACCCGGTAGCCCAGCCGCTCCAGATCCAGGCCTCCGCGACCTTGATGACCGGCGTCACACATAATGGGCATGAGGAAGCGGGGCATGGAGGCCAGAGCCTGCAGGCCCAGTCCGTCAGGATTGGTGGGCACTGACCGCCAGGCCAGGACGCGCAGCCCCTCTTGGCCTGCGATCGATGCTATGGCCTCCTCCTGGCTGGCAGCCTGAGCCGGGTCCCTGTCCAGGAAGACCATTCCCGCCAGATAATGGCCGGCTTCAGGCAGATCCCGGTAGACGCGGGTGCGCATGAACTCGTCGGGCATGGAAAGCATGATGCCGGCCCCATCGCCGGTGTTGGGCTCGGCTCCCACGGCTCCTCGGTGGTCCAGGTTGACCAGGACACGGATGCCCTGCTCGACGATCAGCCTTTCATCCCGTCGGTTGAGGGTGGCCACCATGCCGAAACCGCAGGCATCGTGTTCCGTATCAGGGTCATAGAGCCCTTGCGGGCCGTGGACGTGCAGATCGAGAGGGGCCGTGAATGACACTGCAATCACCTCATTCGTGGACGGGGGCGGGGCCGGCATGCTCCGCCCTTGAAGAGCCTGGTCATTGGTGAATCAACAGAATAATGCATCCACAGGTGACATCCATGTAACGTTCCGCAGTGTCTAACGAATGCCCACCGCCTCCAGGACCTGATCGATGACCAGATCGTTGAGCAGGCGACCCCGGCGGGTCACCTGGATTCTGTCGCCCACGGGCAGCAGGAGGCCCTGGTCGACCAGATCCTTGAGGATTTTCGGGTCTGCCGGACGACCAGCCTGCCTGGTCAGCCGATCCAGTCCCAGGCCTTCTGGCAGGCGCAGGGCCAGCATGACCGTCTCCTCCAGGTCCTGCCTCCAACCCAGCAGCTCGGCATCCTGCCAGGGCACACGTCCGTCATCCATGGCGGCTGCCCAGTCCCTGGGGTGGGCGATGTCCCAAGAGCGAATGGCCCGGGCACGCCGCTCCCCCAGGCCGGGCTCCGGCGAAAGCCACCAACGTGCCCCAGGATCGGCCTCTTGTGCTGCTGCTTTTCCGGTGGCCCTGAACCCGGGCGAGACGGAAGGTATGGGCTCCGACTTCTGGGCCTCTTCCACCAGTGCCATGCCTGTGTCCTGGTCTTCCAGAGCACGATAGTGGGAGTGGGCGCCTGGCCCGATGCCGGCCCAGTCCACGTTGTGCCAGTAGCCCAGGTTATGGCGGCTCTCCTGGCCGGGACGGGCCCAGTTGGAGATCTCGTACCAGTTAAGGCCTGCCTGGGATAGCATGTCGTCGGCCATCTCGTACTTGGTGGCTTCGTCATCGTCATCGGGAGCGGGCAGTTGACCCCGGCGCACGGCACGGCCCATCTTGGTGGTGGGTTCCAGGGTCAGGGCGTAGGCGGAGACATGGTCCACACCCAGGTCCAAGGCCGCCTGCAGGCTGGTCCGCCAATCCTCAAGCCGCTCCCCCGGCGTCCCGTAGATCAGATCCACGCTGGCCCTGAGCCCCAAATCTTTAGCGGCTGCCACATCAATGGTCACATTGGCCGGCGTATGGGTGCGGTCCAGGGTGGCCAGGACGCTGGGCACCGCTGACTGCATGCCGAAGGAGACCCGGTTGATGCCGCCCCGGAGCAGCTGCTCCAGGTAGGCCCGATCCACGGTGTCAGGATTGGCCTCGGTGGTGATCTCGGCCCCTGGGGACAGACCCCAGAGGTCAGCCACGGCCTCGACCATGCGCACCAGATCCTGGGCGGGCAGAATGGTCGGCGTACCTCCGCCGAAGAAGATGGTGGACACGGGCGGCTCAATCAGCCCTCGGGAGGTCTGCCAGTCCCGGACCAGGCGCATTTCCTGGATGGCCAGGTCGGCGTAGTGCTCCCGGCTGGCGCCTCCGCCCAGGTCCCGGGCCGTGTAGGTGTTGAAATCGCAGTAACCACAGCGGCGCATGCAGAAGGGTACGTGGATGTAGACCTGGTAGGACCCCACCCGTTCAGCCCTCCTTCTTGGCGGCGGCCCGGATCTTGTCCTTGGTGTCCCGATCCTGGGCCTGGCCCGTGCTCAGGGCGGCAATGAAGGCCTCCTGGGGCACCTCGACATGGCCCAGCATCTTCATGCGCTTCTTGCCGGCCTTCTGCTTCTCCAGCAGCTTGCGCTTGCGGGTGATGTCGCCCCCGTAGCACTTGGCCAGCACATCCTTGCGCAGGGCGCTGATGGTCTCCCGGGCGATGATTCGCGACCCTATGGCCGCCTGGATAGGGATCTCGAACTGCTGGCGCGGAATCAGCTTGCGCAGCTTCTTGGTCATCATCACCCCGTAGGCGTAGGCCTTGTCCTTATGGACGATGGCCGAGAAGGCGTCGATTTTCTCCCCCTGGATGAGGATGTCCACCTTGACCAGGTCAGCGGACTGGGTGCCGTCGGGCTGGTAGTCCAGGCTGGCGTATCCCTTGGTCCGGCTCTTCAGCTGGTCGAAGAAGTCGAAGACGATCTCGGCCAGGGGCATCCTGTAGTGCATCTCGACGCGCTCGGGACTCAGATACTCCATGGTCCCCATCTGCCCGCGATGGTCCTGGCATAACTCCATGACCGGTCCGATGAACTCCTTGGGGGTGATGATGTCGGCGCTGACCACAGGCTCCAGAATCTGACGGACCTTGCCGTCGGGGAACTCGCTGGGGTTGGTCACCGTGTGCTCGCTGCCGTCCTCCATGGTCACCTGGTAGGTGACGTTGGGGGCCGTGGCGATCAGGTCCATGCCGAACTCCCTGCTCAGGCGCTCGGTGACGATCTCCATGTGCAGCAGCCCCAGGAAGCCGCAGCGGAAGCCGAAGCCCAGGGCCACGGAGGTCTCCGGCTCGTAAACCAGGGCGGCATCGTTGAGCTTGAGCTTGTCCAGGGCGTCGCGCAGCTCGGGGAACTGGGCGTTGTCGATGGGGAAGAGCCCGGAATAGACCATGGGCTGGGGATCCTGGTAGCCGGGCAGGGGCTCCTTGGCGGGATTGGCCTCGGTGGTGACCGTGTCGCCCACCTTGGACTGGCTGACGTCCTTGACGCCGGTGATCACGTAGCCGACCTCGCCGGCACCCAGGGCCTTGGTGGGTGTCATGTCCGGGCTGATCACGCCCAGCTCGATGGGGTCATGCACGGTCCCCCGGCCCATCATGCGGATCTTCTGACGTTCCTTGAGCTCGCCGTCCACCATCCTGATGTAGGTGACTATTCCCCGGTAGGAGTCGTAGACCGAGTCGAAGATCAGTGCTCGTGCCGGGGCCTTGGGATCCCCCTTGGGGGCAGGTATCTGGTCCACGATACGGTCCACCAGTTCGCGGACACCTTCGCCGGTCTTGCCCGATACCCGCAGCACCTCGTCCGTGGAGCAGCCGATCAGGTTGGCGATCTCCTCAGCGTGCTTGTCCGGCTCGGCCGAGGGCAGGTCGATCTTGTTGAGCACGGGGATGATGGTCAGGTCGTCCTCCAGGGCCATGTATAAGTTTGAGAGGGTCTGCGCCTCGATGCCCTGGGTGGCGTCCACAAGCAGGACCGCCCCCTCGCAGGCCTCCAGGGCCCGGGAGACCTCATAGGTGAAGTCCACGTGGCCTGGGGTGTCGATCATGCCCAGGGTGTATTCAATGCCGTCCTTGACCCAGGGCAGGCGAACGGCCTGGGACTTGATGGTGATGCCGCGCTCCTGCTCGATGTCCATCCTGTCCAGGAACCGGTCGTGCATCTCGCGCTTGGGCACGATCCCGCTCAGTTGCAGAATCCGGTCGGCCACCGTGGATTTGCCGTGATCGATGTGGGCGATGATGCAGAAATTACGGATTAGCGATTGGTCGGTGAATCCTGGTTGGTTCTTGGCTTCCTGCACCGGTCTGCTCTCCTCACGTACGTCTGGTCTAACGATTCTAGACGATGCCCTGGGCCGAAGCGCCCGCCTCTGGCGGATTCTTCTCCCGGTCGGGTGCTACTATGGTGGGTTGTCTGTACAGATACATTCATCGTTTGGAGCAACATTGGCAAACATCAAGTCGCAGAAGAAGCGGGTCATCACCAACGAAAAGGCGCACCTGCGCAACAAGGAGGTCAAGAGCGCAATCAAGACCTCCGTGCGTTCCGTGCGCAAGGCCGTGGATGCCGGTGACAAGGAGGCCGCTCAGGCTGCCTACCAGGTGGCCGCCCGCCGTCTGGACAAGGCTGCCGGCAAGGGTGTGATTCACCGCAACCAGGCCGCCAACCGCAAGTCCGGTCTGGCCAACGCCGTCAACGCCCTCTGAACCGGGTGCCCTATGGGGGCCGGTGATCCAAGCGCTTGGATCACCGGCCCTTTTTGGTATCCGGGTCCTCGTCGGTGTGCTTGATGGTGACGCTGATGTTCGACCGGCCATGCATCAGGTGACGGATGGCCCTGGCCAGCTGGGCGTCACTGAGTGGGAGTCGGGCCGAGTGCCGGTCCACTGCCCCAGGCACCAGGATATCGAATTTTACCGAGATGATGCGCAGGACGACCACCAGGGCCACAATGGCTAGGTCCAGGATCATGTCGACCCGGACCGGATAGAGCCCATGCTGCTGAGCGCGCGTGGAAGCCAGGGTCAGCAGGCAACCGATCAGGGAAGGCAGCGCGTACCAGTGCTGGTCCTGGATGACCGCAGGCACCTGGTTGAGCAGGATGTCTCGCAGCAGACCGCCGACCAGGGCCGTTGCCATGCCCATGAAGATGGCCGTCATGCCGCCGGTTCCACACATCAGGGCCTTGGCTGTCCCGTTGACGGCGAAGGATCCCAGGGCCATGGCATCGGTGACCAGCATGGACCAGGTCATACGGCTGATTTCGGGATGGGCGACAGCCACTACCAGGCCGGAAGCCAGGGTGACGATGACCGAGCCCTTGTCGGTGATGCCACTGGGCGGCACCTGACCCAGAAGAACGTCACGGACCACCCCGCCGCCCAGGGCACTGATCCAGGAGACCAGCAGAATAGCGATGATGTCGTAGCCCTTGCGCACGGCAGCCAGACCGCCCGAAAGCCCACAGCTCAAGATGCCCAGGTACTCGATGACCATGAAGATCAGGTTCCCCTCCAAGGCCGTCTTCATCCCGCGCTTCTCCTTCCGGAACAGGTTCTCACTCAAGTCTGTCTATAGATTAGCCAAGCACACAGCGGAACAGGCCGGTGATGTGCGCAAGGCCACAAAGATGACAAAAGGCGGCTTCAGGGCTAAGTGCTGCCCTGAAGCCGCCTTATCTCAAAACCTGTCAGGCAGGAATGAGGTCAGCGCTCAGCAGACCTTCCACATCCAGTCGTGCGGATCCTCGATCTCGCCCAGCTGGATGCCCAGGAGCTCGTTGCGGAAGTCCATGGTGACCTTGCCCGAGCCGCCGTCGGCCACCTGAACGTCGAAGTTCTCGGACTTGAAACGCCCGATCGGGGTGATGATGGCGGCGGTCCCGCAGGCGAAGACCTCGGTGACCTCGCCGGAGCGGATATCGTCCAGCAGGGTGTCCAGACGGATCATGGTCTCCACCACGTCACGACCGTGATCCTGGGCCAGAGCAATCAAGGAGTTGCGGGTGACGCCGGGCAGAATGGTTCCGGTCAGGCTGGGGGTCTCCAGGTGTCCGTCCTTGTGGACGGTGAACATGTTCATGCCGCCCAGCTCCTCCAGGTAGGTCTTGGTGGCAGCATCAACGAAGCAGACCTGCTGGCAGCCGTGCTCTGCGCCGCGGTTCTCGCCCAGCAGGGAGGCCGCATAGTTGCCGCCGCACTTGGCGAAGCCGGTGCCGCCGGGGCCGGTGCGGAACCACTTGTCCTCCACCCAGATGCTGACCGGCTTGACGCCGCCGGCAAAGTAGGGCCCCGAGGGCGAGGCGATGACGCAATAGTCCACCGCATGCGGGGCGCGCACGCCCAGGAAGGGCTCGGAGGCGAACATATAGGGGCGCATATAGAGCGTGTACTCACGCCGCTTGGGCACCCAGGCCGCGTCACGGCGGACCAGGGCCGCGACCGAGCCCAGGAAATCATTGGGCTCAAGCGGGGGCAGGGCCAGACGCTTGGCTGAGTTGTAGAAGCGCTGGGCATTGGCATCGGGCCGGAAGAGCCAGATGGAGCCGTCGTCGTGGTAGTAGGCCTTGAGTCCCTCGAAGGCCTCCTGGGCGTAGTGAAGCACCGAAGCCCCTGGATCCAGGTTGATCGGTCCGTAGGGCTCAACCCTGCGGTCCGCCCAGCCGCCTTCCGAAGTCCATCCCATATGGGTCATGTTGTCTGAGAAGAGCTGGCCGAAGGCGGGCTTGTCAATCAGCCGGGCACGCTCCTCGTCAGAGGCGGGATGATCGTTGGGAATGACCTTGAAAGCGTCCGCCAACTCATTGAGTGCCTTCGGGTCGTGATGTGATTGCTCTGCCATTATCTACCACTTCTTCTTGCTACTGTATTTGGATGCTCGGGTGCGATGCTTATGGCGATGCCCGGTACCCGAACTATCGCATAGGCAGGCCTTGACCTGTCCGGCGCATTTCGCATTGTGACCGTCTTAGACAAAAAGGCCGTGGGATCGTGATGATCCCACGGCCTTGCAAATCGAAACTTCGGGCTCACTCGCTCTGGGCGTCGGCCTCCGGAGCAGCTTCCGTATCGGCCTGTTCGGTCTCCTCGGTGGGGGTCTCCAGGCTCTCCTCCTTGGGGATCTCAACGGAGACGATGGATTCCTCCATATCGTCGATGACCAGCTCGGAGCCCTCGGGCAGCTTGATGTCCTTGGCCAGGATCTTGTCGCCTTCGGCCAGCCCCTCAACGCTGATGTCAATGCGCTCGGGCAGGTTGGACACGTCAGCCCGGACCTGCAGGTTCTGGGTGTCGATCAGGGCCACGGCAGCGCCCTTGGTCTCGCCGCTGACGAAGACAGGTACCTCAACGGTGACCTTCTCGCCGGCGCGGACCTCATAGAAGTCGATGTGCTCCACCTGGCGCTTGACCGGGTTGCGCTGCACGTCCTTGACCACGGCCGTCTTGGTCTGTCCACCGAAGCTGATGGAGAAGAGGGCGTTGGCGCGGCGCAGGGCCAGAGTGGTCTCGCGCATGGGCAGCTTGATGTAGTCGGGCTGGGCGCCGCCGGCGTAGATGGTGGCTGGAATCTGCTGGGCCACGCGCATACGGCGTGCCGCCCCCTTGCCGAATTGATCGCGGACTTCGCCCTCGAGCTTAATTGTGTTAGCCATGTTGGCTTCCTTCCTTGAGTGGTTCCTCAAGACCGACCTGGGCCGGTCCTGGCGCATCGCCGCGTCGGATTCCGGACCGCCCATAAGGAAAGGCCGCCGATGATCCAGCCGAGTCGATAACGGAGGCCGAAAAGCCTCCCTCGCCAAAGCAACGTACCTACTTTAGCACCGGGCCCGCTCTTCTCCAAGTAGGCGGGTATTCTGGACATATCCCGCGATTATTGAAGGAGACAACGTGTCGTTACTAGCATCGGTCAAATCTTTTGTGGCACACCAGGTGGGTCATGGGGAGGGACCGACTGGCGAGGAGAATGCGGATTTGTCGCAGGCTGCCCCCCGGGCCGCCGAGGATTCGCTGGCTCTGCCAAATACGCATTTCTGGTCGGCTGACTACGCCACCACCACGCGCATGGATCCGGCCTCGGGACTGCTTTCGGCCACCACCGCCGGCATGGGTCCGGTGCCTGACGACATGACCGTCTATGACATCTACGCCGACCGGGCCCGCCGCACCCCCGACCAGCCGGTGCTGCACTTTGTGGAGAACGGCAGCTGGACCTACCGGACCGGCCGGGAGATCCTGCACGACATCAGAACCACCGCCAAGGGCTTTTTGCACTACGGGCTGAAGAAGGGCGATGCCGTGGCCTTCATGTGCAGGACCAGCTACGAGTGGGACATCGTTGATGCCGCGGTCCTGTCCATCGGCGGGGTCATCGCGACCATCTACGACACCGATTCGGCCGAACAGATCCGATTCATCGTCAACAACTCCGATGCCAGGCTGCTGGTTGTGCAGACAGCCGAGATGCGGGCCAAGGCCGAGGGGGCCGACAAGGAGTGCCCCACCCTGGAGCGGATCGCCTGCCTGGAGTCCGGTGCCCTGCAGGAGTTGCAGGCCTATGGGGAGTCGGTCAGCGACGCCGAACTTGACGAGCGGATCAACTCCATCCGCAAGACCGACCTCTGCTCCATCGTCTACACCTCCGGTTCCACAGCGGCGCCCAAGGGTGTGGAGATGACCCATGAGCACTATTGCCAGCTGGCCAGGAACCTGAACGCCTTCATCCCCAATCTGACCCACGACCCGGATGGATCCATCCTGCTCTTCCTGCCCCAGGCCCATACCTTCGCCCGGGCCATCAGCTACGGGGTCGTCTACGGGACCATGCACGTATACATCTCCTCCGGGCTGGCCACCCTGCTGTCCGACCTGCAGGAGTCCAAGCCCACGGTCATCATCGGCGTGCCCAGGGTCTTTGAGAAGGTCTACAACGCCGCCTCCCAGAAGGCCGGGCACGGCATCAAGGGCAGAATCTTCAACGGAGCGGCACGGGCGGCACGCACCTACATGGAGGACATCTCCCGCCAGGGCTGGCCGACCAAGCGCAGCGCCCTGCGGCGAGCCTTCTACGACCCGCTGGTCTACTCTTCTTTGCGCCAGGTCCTGGGCGGACGGGCCAAGTGGATCGTCTCAGGGGGCGCACCCCTGGACCCGGAGCTGCTTGGATTCTTCCGCGGGTCCAATGTTCCGGTCTATGAGGGCTACGGTCTGACCGAGACCACAGCACCCTGCGCCTTCAACCCCCTGGGCACCCCTTACCACAGGGGCTCGGTGGGCATCCCCTTCCCGGGATTCACCATCCGCATCGCCTCGGACGGCGAAGTACAGATCAAGGGCGTCTGCGTATTCCACCGCTACCACAAGAATGAGGAGGCCACCCGCGATTCCTTCACCGAGGACGGCTGGTACGCCACCGGCGACCTGGGACGGCTCTCCCGTGACGGGTTCCTCTTCCTGACCGGGCGCAAGAAGGACCTGATCATCACAGCCGGCGGCAAGAACGTCTCCCCCAGGCCCATCGAGGAAGTCATCGAACGCTCCGAGATCGTCTCCCAGGCCCTGGTGCTGGGTGACAAACGTCCCTTCATTTCCGCCCTGGTCACCCTGAACGAGTCCGCCTTGCGGCCCTGGTTGGCCTCCAAGGGACTGGACCGCAACATGTCCCTGCAGGAGGCGGCTCAGAACGCCGTGGTCCGGGCCGAGGTCCAGGAATATGTGGACCGGGCCAACGAGGGCGTCTCACGAGCCGAATCAGTGCGCAAGTTCATCATCCTGCCCGAGGAGTTCACCCAGGACAACGGACTGATGACACCATCCATGAAGGTGATCCGGCCCAAGGTCATCGAGCGCTACGCCGACCTGCTGAACACCCGGATGTACACGGCCAAGCGCACCCCGGCACCCCGCCGCTGAGCACGATCAGAACCCCAGGCGCTCCAGCTGCTTGGGATCGGTCTGCCAGTTGCGGGCCACCTTGACGTGCAGGTCCAACCGGACCTTACGGCCCATGGTCCGGTTGACGGCGGTACGCAGCTTCTTCTTCACCCGCACCAGGTGCTCGGCTCCCCGCCCTATGACAATGGGCTTCTGGGAGTCGCGCTCTACGTAAATACCTATATGGACAGTGTCGCGCCCGCCCTCTGGATCCGGCTCGATGGACTCCACACGGACGGCCAGGGAGTGCGGTAGCTCGTCGTCGAGCTCCTCCAGGTAGGCTCCGCGTACCAGCTCGGCGATCATGTCCTCGGGACGTTCCTCGGTCAGCTGATCGTCGGGATAGAGCTGAGGGCCCTCGGGCATGGCATCAATCAAAACCTGTGCCACTTCGTCCACGTTGTCAGCCTCCAGGGCGCTGACCGGAACAATCTGGGAGAAGTCGGCAAAGGCGCCGATCTCCAGCAGCTTGTCCACCAGCTGACCCTTGCTCAGCTGGTCAATCTTGGTCACTACGGCGATCAGCGGCTTTCGCCAGATCCACTTGCCGTCCTTATCCTTGCGGGCGAAGTCGGACCGCAGCCGACTCAAAATGCGACGGTCGCCAGGGCCTATGGCCTGGTCGGCCGGCAACAAAAAGGCAATGGCATCCACATCCGACAGGGAGGCCTCCACCACGTCGTTGAGCCGCTGGCCCAACAGGGTGCGCGGACGGTGGATGCCTGGGGTGTCGACCAGGACCACCTGGGCCTCGGGACGGGTCATGATACCCCGGATGGCCTTGCGGGTGGTCTCCGGCCTTGAGGAAGCTATGGCGATGGGTCTGCCCACCAGGGCGTTCATGAGCGTGGACTTGCCCACATTGGGTCGGCCCACTACCGCCACGAAGCCCGATCGGTGGACCGGCGCCTTGGCATCGCTGTGTTCTTCCTTGGTCATGAATTCTCCTGACTGTCCTGCTCGGGTTGATCCCCGTTGGTCTGTTGGTCTTCTTGCTCCGCGCCGTCCTCAAGGGCGATGCTGGATCCGTTGGCTGGCTCGACCACGATGGTGGCGATCTTCTTGCGGCGACCCACGGCTTCGCCCGCAGTCAACCTGATTCCCCGGGTCACTGCCGATGAGCCTGAGACGGGTACGGAACCCAGCAGCTTGGTCAGCAGTCCATACACCGTATCCACATCGTCCTCGTCGATGGTGATCTCGTAGAGTTCCTCCAGGTCGGCGATGGGCGTGCGGACCGGCAGCTGCCAGGTGTGCAGGCCGATCTGCTTGGGCTCGTCATGCTGGACCCGGTCGTGCTCGTCCTCCAGCTCGCCCACGATCTGCTCGATGGCGTCCTCAATGGTGACCAGACCGGCGATGCCCCCGTACTCGTCCACAACCACGGCCAGGTGGTGGCGGGAGCGCTGCATGTAGTGGAAGAGATCGTCCACCGGCTTTGATTCAGGCACCAGAACAGGCCGACGAATGATGGAGGCGACCGATCTGTCGCCCTTGTGGCTGAAGGCCAGGGCCCGGACCACATCCTTCAAGTAGACGATGCCGACCAGGTCATCCACGTCATCACCAATGGCAGGTATGCGGGAGAACCCCGACCGGGAGAAGAGCTTCAGGGCCGAATCCAGACTTGCGTCCTTGGAAATGCAGATCATGTCTGTACGAGGGACCATGATCTCGCGGGTCAGCGTGGTCGACAGGGTCAGCACGTTCTTCAGCATCTCGGAGATTTCAGGATCGAAGGCGCCGGCCTCCACCAACTGGTCGACCATGGCACGGCCCTGCTCGATCTGGATCTTCTCCAGTTCCTCATCGTCGGAAAGGTCGCCGCGATGGTTTATGCGGGCACTGGCTTCAGCCTGCCGCCGACGCTTGAAAGGCGTCAGGAGAACAGCCAGCCCGACCAGCCGGACGTGCTTAAGCAATGCTTCCATGGGCTGGCGGGAGCGGCCATGCGGACCCAGGGTGACGGAGATGGCAGCCACCAGGATGGCCATGACCACTCCGCACAGCAGTTGCTCCCAGAAGGGCAGGCCGCCAAGAGCAGCCATACAAGCCACCAGGACGCCGACCATGATGTCGCAGATGATGCGGAAAAAGGCACAGGCGCTGCCTGTCACCTGCCGTTGGGAAATCAGACTCTGTGCCCGATGAATGCGGTCAATCCGCTTCATTCTGGAGAACTGGCTGAGCTCCTGGTCGGTCTGCAGGCCCAAAATCAAATTGTTGAGGCTGGACCTGGTCACCCGATTGAGCGCCCCCTGGGCCTCTGCCAACGCCAGGGAGAGCACGACCAGGGCGATGACGGCCAGAACCATGACCACCAGGGCAGCGATGGTCTGCTCACTCATGGGATTTGCCTCTCCGGTGGGCATCACGGCCGTACCGCTCGTAGATTTCCATGGCATTGGTGGCCCCGGCCGGCAGTGCGGCATCCGCAATGGGCCCCTGGCGAAGGGCCAGGAAGGTCAGCAAGAGTTGGCGTTGCAGACCGAACATCTGCGCCTCCTGTTCCCTGCTGGCGTGGTCGTATCCCAGCAGATGCAGGGTGCCGTGGATGGCCAGCAGCAGCATCTCCTCCATTGTGGAATGACCTGCTGCCAGAGCCTGCTGGGCCGCCACCCAGGGGCAGATGACAATGTCGCCCAGGATGCCCTCCTGCCGATGGTTCTCGTCTCCGGGGCGCAGCTCGTCCATAGGGAAGCTCATGACATCGGTTGGCCCGGCCAGGTTCATCCAACGCTCGTGCAGCACCGCCATGGGCTCGGGATCGTTGAAGATGATGGTCATGTCGGACTGGGTGCTCACCCGCATCTGGTCCAGCACCCAAACCCCCAGATCGGAGAAGGTCTTGGCGTCGATCAGCCACTGGGTCTCGTTGGTCACCTCTACGCTCATGCCTGCTCCCGTCCACGGCTGCGGGCTTGATCTGCGCGGTCATAGGCCCGGACAATCTGCCCGACCAGCCGATTGCGCACTACGTCGGCCGCCTGCAGGTGTACGAAGGCAATGTCGTCGATGCCGTGCAACACCCCTTCAATGGTTGCCAGACCAGATGCTGGCCCGCCCAGATCGACCTGGGTGACGTCGCCGGTGATGACCATCTTGGTGTTGAAGCCCAGACGGGTCAGAAACATCTTCATCTGCCTGCGGGTGGTGTTCTGCGCCTCATCCAGAATGACAAAGGCATCGTTCAGTGTCCGCCCTCGCATGTAGGCCAGCGGAGCCACCTCAATGGTCTCGTCGGCCAGAAGCCGGTGGAGCCTTGAGGTGCCCAGCATGTCGGCCAGGGCATCGTAGAGGGGCCGCAGATAGGGGTCGACCTTTTCATTGAGGGTGCCGGGCAGGAAGCCCAGACTCTCCCCCGCCTCCACGGCAGGCCTGGTCAGAATGATTCGCCCGATACGCCCGGCCCGGAATTCCTGAACGGCCTTGGCCACCGCCAGATAGGTCTTGCCGGTGCCGGCCGGTCCGACGCCAAAGGTAATGGTATGCGTTTCAATGGCGGCCACATAGGCGGACTGGCCAGCGGTCTTGGGCCTGATCGGACCCTTGGAGGCCTGGGTCAGGGGGCGGCGACGAAGAGCAGCAGGAGCTGCCTGGCGGGGTTGGTCGCCGCCTTCCAGCGTGTTGCTCGCCTCCGACTCGGCAATGGCTGTCTCATGATAATTACGGTCTACAGAAGTATGGTCTGTCGTATTGCGGTCCTGAGTATCGCGGTCTTGCATTTTGCGGTCTGTAATTTTCTGCCCTTCTGGACGGGAGTAGTCAGCCGCAGTTGCGGGGGCAGTCCCCAAGCGACGGTGATCCAGTATTCGCCCCACCTGATCGGCATCCAGGGGAACCTGATCGGCAGTCTGCATGAGTTCAGACAGCAGGTCCCGGATCTGGGCCGCCTGAACGTCGCCCTGCCGGTCCTGGGCCCGCAGCACGATCCGGTTGCCCCGAACCAGGATGGACACTGCCGGGAAGGCGCGCCCGATCCTGTCGATGACTGCATCCTCCGGCCCCAACACCTGAACCGGGTCGATCCCCTCAGGAATCTCCAGGGTTCGCGTAGTTACCGCCACGGATTCCCTTCCTGCACGACGACGATGGTGAACATGGGCCTCACTCGGGCAGCACCTGTCCGGTCAGGACGTGGGCGTGGACGTGGAAGACCGATTGTCCGGCATCCTCCCCTGTGTTGAAGATCAGTCGGTAGGCTCCATGGAAGTCCTGGTCGGCAATCTGTTGTGCCACCTGGACGATGTGGGCCAGGGTGTCAGGATCAGCCTTGGCCAATTCAGCCACCGACGCGTAGTGGTGACGCGGGACGATCAGGACATGGACGGCGGCCTTGGGGTTGGCATCCTTGAAAGCGTAGACGGTCTCATCCTCATAGACCTTCTCGCTGGGGACCTTCCCTGCCACGATTCTGCAGAAAATGCAGTCCTCCTGTCGATCGTCATCGCTCATGACCACTCCTTAATTCTTTGCCGGCATTGCTGTTTTTGGCGTTTTCGCTGTTTTCCATCTTATTGTCGAGGTTGTATATTGCGCGCGACTTCATGCGCTGGGCTCAGGGGCTTCCGACTACCAACGACCCAGCATGTCCGCCAGCAGGGTCATGGCCACAGGTCCGGCAAGAGCGGCCCGGAGAATATTGCCGCCCAGCCGAACTGCCAGGGCTCCCTCCCTCATCATGGTCTGAACCTCCTGGTCGGCAATCCCGCCTTCCGGGCCCACAACCACGGCAACAGGCGAGCTCGCTGGAAGCTCGTCTACGCGCTTGCGGACCGCATCCCACCCAAGGTCGGCATCCTGGTGCAGGACCAGGACCAGGCATCCCTGATCAGTCGCCTTCCGGCACCAGGAGGCAAGACCACGGCTGTCCACCTTGTCCAGCAGTCGAGGACGGTAGGCCCTCCGGCTCTGCTCAGTGGCTGCATCCAATGTGGCCTGCCAGTGCCGGTCGTTGCGGCCCGGCCTCCATTTGGCTATGGACCGATCAGCCTGCCAAGGCATGACCTGATCCACTCCAATCTGGGTGGCCATATCGATGGCCTGCTCGTCGCTGCCGCCCTTGGCCAGGGCCTGAACAAGAATCAGTTCCTTCTTGGGAGGCGCCTGCCGCCCCACAGCGGTGACCTCCACCAGGCCGGTCGAGGCATCCCTTACCAGGGCTCTGATGCGCAGTCCGCCCCCGTCAGAAAGATCCAGCTGGTCCCCATTCTTCAGCCTCATGGAGCCCAGGGCATGGCGACGAATGTGCTCGGGCAGGGTCAGGCGCCAGCCGGTATGGAGCTCATCGCTGGCCAGTGGGGAATCATCGTGGTCGGGATCCAGCAGGAAGAGGGGTGCAGTCATGGTGTTAGGCTACAGCCCGCCGCCGAAAAGCACTCTCCGCGACGACACGCTCCCCCAATCGCCCAGTGCACGATGCCGCCTGAGATGCTATGATTATCTCCGTTGCGATTACGCACCTGTCCGGGTGGCGGAATGGTAGACGCGCTAGCTTGAGGTGCTAGTGCCTATATATATACAGGCGTACGGGTTCAACTCCCGTTCCGGACACTCGATTCCACGTCGTTGGGGCTATTGTGATTCGTATCTTCCCTGCTTTCTACATTTATTGAAATGTGCTATTGCATAGAAGATTTGCAAATCCGTGCGTGGCTTGAATCGTTGTTTTGATTAATACAGCTGATCGGTGGGCTATAGGAACTAAACGCGTTGTTTATGTTGGGGGTTTGGCCTTGTGGCTGTAAGCGTGTTGGGTGGTTGTTAATAGGTCGGGTTGTTAATAGGGGTCTTGCAGGGGTGCCCGTTCCTGTTCGAT
>NZ_BTXD01000004.1:0-128505 GCF_036986835.1 Bifidobacterium apis
TTCGCGGCGGTCATGGCCTGGGGGAGACGCCCGGTCCCATTCCGAACCCGGAAGCTAAGACCCAGCACGGCAATGGTACTGCACCCGGAAGAGTGTGGGAGAGTAGCACACCGCCGCCACAACACGTTGAAAGGCCTCTGATGACATAAGTCACCAGAGGCCTTTACTTGTATATACGGGCGTACACCCCTACAAAACACATGCTGTCTGCAAGCCGGACCTCTAGCCCTTGGAGCATTTCAGCTTTATCGAGGCGCTTTATGCTGCGGTACAGCCAAGAGGCGGATACTGGCCCGCCTTATCAGATCTCAGCCAGTGTTCCTGCGATGCAATAGATAAGAAAAGTGAAACTAACGTCGAGCAACTTATGATATTCCAGCTCATACGATACTTTAAAGAGCCATCAATAGCCGCTTACACCGCTGATCGGGATCAACACAGTAGCCAATAGACTGTCCAATAATCTTCAGGTCGTGTCTTATCGGTGAGGCGCCCGGTGCAGTCAATGAAACCTCTCCGGGAACTGTGGTTTTCACATGAATTTGGCAGTGTCTCAAAACCCTTGTGTGTCAATACATAAAACGTTAAAGCAAATAAGTAAAATGTCAGCTGTTGCCCACCATATACAGGGAGGTATTAGATGGCTGGCAGGATATTCGATATCCATTTGGACAAACATGTGCCGAAGGCGACCATACCGGTAACCGAACAACGACATCTCTGGTTCCGTGAGTTCATGAAACCATATCTGATGGTCATCATTCTGTACATTACCATGTACCTTGTTCGGAATAATTTTAAAGCGGCACAGCCTTTGATGAAGCAGCAGTTGGGCATTACAACCCAGCAGTTGGGCGTAATTGGTTTTGTTTTCTCCGTTGTCTATGGAATCGGAAAAATCGTTGTGGGATATCTGGTCACAGGCAAAGACAACAAGAAGATTGCATCAATCATGCTTTTCTGCTCGTCTATCGTGGTCATTTGCATCGGCTTCCTCTTCACCTTAAGTCATGTGCCTATTGGTTGGTTGATCGTTCTATGGGCCTTGAACGGGGTCTTTCAGTGCGCCGGCGGCCCAAGCTGCGCGACGGTGATCTCCAACTGGACGACGAAGACGACCTACGGCCGATATTTGGGTGTTTGGAACGCTTCCCACAATATAGGCGGTGGCTTGGCTGGGGTATTCGCCATCTGGTGTGCCCAAACCTTCTTCGGAGGCAAGGTGGCCGGTATGTTTATCGTCCCGGGTGTAGTGGCGCTTCTTGTGGCTATTATGTGCTTCCTGGTCGGCAAGAACCGGCCTGAGGATCTCGGGTGGGAACCCTCAGAGAAGATCTTCGATGAGCCTGTCAAGCAGGAAGACAAAGAGTCGCATGATGATACCACTTGGCAGATTTTCCGCCGGTACCTGCTCTCCAACCCTTGGGTTTGGGTGCTTTGCGTCAGCAACGTTTTCGTCTATCTGATCCGTATCGGCATCGACAACTGGGCGCCTCTGCGTGTGACTGAGCAGTTGCATTTCAGCAATCAAGTGGGGGCGCGGACCATCTTCTATTTCGAGATGGGTGCTCTGATCGGATGCCTTCTCTGGGGAGTGGTGTCTGACTTCCTGGGCGGCAGGCCTGCCTTGGTATCCACGCTTTGCGCCATCTGCCTGCCACTCGGAATGGCAGGCTACCAGCTGGGCCGCACCCCTGTGGTCATTTACATCTCGCTCTTCTTCCTGGGCATGTTCATCTTCGGACCCCAGATGTTGATAAACATTTCCATGCTCAATCAGATTCCCAAGCGGGCCAATGTGCTGTCCGGCGGCATGGTCGGTGCATTCGCCTACCTGTTCGGTGATTCCACCGCCAAGGTCCTGCTGGCCAAAATCGCAGACTCCTCGTCCGATGGACTGACCGTGTTGGGGCATGTGCTGCATGGTTGGAATGACACTTTTATCGTGCTGTATATCGCCATTGTCTGCGCAGTCGTGCTTCTGGGCCTAGTGGCCCTGATGGAAGAGAAACGCATTAGAGGAGGTCGTCGATGAACATCACCAATTTCCGGGATCTGGGAGGCATTCGGACCATCCATGGCCGCAGGGTACGCCCCCACAGGTTCATCCGGTCAGGGCAGCTGGTCGGCCTGGACGAGGAGACCAGGAGGGATTTGGTCGACCGCTACCATGTGACGCAGGTCGTGGACTTCCGCCGGCCTTTCGAGATACAGGAGAGCCCTGATGATCCAATTGAAGGCATCACCTTCACCAACATCGATCTGCTGGGCATGATTGGTGCCCGCAATACCAGCTTGGACGACTTCGCCTCCATAGGTTCGGTCGATCGGGTCAATGACCATATGCTGGGTACCTACCACGACATGGTCTTGAATCCAGGCGCTCAGAAAGGTTTTGGGCGCTTCCTGCGCATCGTCGTGGACAACGCCCAGGGTGCCACCCTCTTCCACTGTTTCGCCGGCAAGGACCGGACCGGGTTCGCCGCGGCCCTGGTGCTCTGGCTGCTGGAGGTGGACGACGACCAGATATTCGCTGACTATCTGAAGACCAACCAGGAGAGGGTCGCGGCCAACAACCAGCTGCTGGACCAGTTCCGGGCAAAAGGCTTCGACCAGGATTCACTGGATGCACTGGCGGTTGCACTTTATGTCAAGAAGGAATATCTGATTTACGCCCGCCAACTCATGATCGACGCCTATGGCGATGTCTTCGCCTACGCCCAGCAGGCTCTAGGGTTCGGCCCCGACCAGGTGGAGGCCCTGCGCCGCAACCTGCTGGAGTAATCAGACAAGCTGAATAGTCAGGGACAGATGATCGGGCTTGACTGCCAATGGTAAGGAGGACATCGTGCATACATAAATCTGGGACGGACAGGATTCCGGGCCTCCCGAGTGACCCTGGCCGGTCAATGTTGATCACCAGGGGACCGCGAGGCCCGGGCCACTGTGGAGACGGCCATGGATGCAGGTGTGCGTTTCCTTACGCACAAACATATTGCCGGGCAGACCGCGATTATATGGTCAGCAAAACGGCATGGAAACAACTGGATCCGTCTTAACTGACCATATCAACGTTGCAGGCGTCTGGATGGTCAAGGAGAATTTTGGACTCAGTTTGAAAAGCTTCCATGCCCTGGAGCACCACGGTCTTCTCCAGGCCCAGCATGCTTTCACTCTTTCTTATCTCGCTGGATGTCAGAAGAGGCCGTTGCCGTTGCGGGACTGAACGTCTTCCACGTTGTGCTCGATGATGTCCCAGTGCTCAGCCAGCTGGCCGTCCTGCAGCCGGTAGATGTCGCAAACCTTGTTGACATGGCCGTTCTTCAGTGTGCACTTGAAGAAGACGTAGACCATGTCGCCCTCGCCGTTCAGCCTGATGATCTCAATTTGCGGGCCCAGGGACAGGAAGCCCTTGATGAACTCCAGGAAGCCCGCCTTCCCGTCGGCGCAGGTGGGGTTGTGCTGGATGTAGTCGTCCCGCATGAACCTATCGAGGTTGCTGGTATCTCCCCGGCTGAAGACCTGGTCGTAGAATTCCTGCACCAGGGACTTATTGGCTGCCGTTTCAGTCTCGCTCATCATGAACCTTCGCTTTCTGCCTGTACATAGGCCTTTGAGTTTCTTCATGATAGGTGTCTTCGCTCAGGCTCGTAAGTATGTCTGAGATCTCGGTGAACGGGGACGGTAGCAGGCGGGAAGGCTCTCAGGCCTTGAAGTGGCGCTCGTCGTTCATGGTGGCGAAATTCAGGCCGATCAGGATGCCGCCGCCTATGTAATTGCCCAGCATGGCCACCAGGACCACCAGGATTGCCTTCCAGGCGTTGACCCGCCCGAAGACGCCCAGAATGAGGAAGAGGGCCGAATCCGCTATCGAGTGCTCGAACCCGCAGAAGGCGAAGACGAAGACGGCCACGACCATGATGATGCACTTGGTGAAGTCGTTGGAAAGTTTGCCGTTGTAGACCATGAGCATGGCGATGTTGATGCAGAAGTTACACAGGATGCCGCGCACGAACAGGTCGGCGAAGCCCATGGGGCCGCCGGAGACGTAGCCGGTTTTGGTCGCTGCGGCCGCCAGCATCTGGTCCAGGGTGGGACCGCTGACGATGGAAGAAAAGCGCAGGATGACGGCCACGATCAGGGCCCCGGCCAGGTTGCCCAGAAGGCAGAGGACCAGGATCCGCAGGGAGGCCAGCCAGCCCAGGCGCTTGTGATAGGCGCCTATGGTGACCACCATCATGTTGGAGGTCAGCAGTTCTGAGTTGGTGTAGTAGATCAGGACCAGGGCCCAGCCGAAGGTGGTCGCCGCCAGGACCCGGCCTGCCAGGATCAGGCCGTGGTCGGCGGGGTTCTGGCCGGCCTGGCCCATGATGACGAAGAAGGCCGTGAAGAAGATACCCACAAAGAGGCCGGCCATGGTGGCTCGCTGCATGTACTTGCCGGTCAGGGCGCCGCTCATGGTCTTCTTGCTCTCGACCACATCCAGGACGGTGCTGATGAAGGCCCGTCCGGGGAAGAGGGGCTGTCTGTTCTGTGGATCTGTCATCTGATTGGATTGCTCATTCACGGGGTTCATTATGGCATTCCCGAGTAAAGAGAGACCGCTCTTAGGGCCCGACTGTGCGGGAATTCACTTCTTTGCCAGTGTCACTCGGTGCGCAAGGCAGTGGCAGGATCCTGCTTGGCTGCCTTCCGTGAGGGGATCAGGCCGCCGATCAGGGTCAGGATCACGCTCAGAATGACCAGAGCCACGCCACCTGAGGCAGGCAGAGCTGCATTCACCTCCGTGGTGCCCATGAAGTGGTGCATGATGCTGTTGGCCGGAATGATCAGCAGCAGGGTGATGCCCACCCCCAGCAGGCCCGCCAGAAGTCCGATGAGGCCGGTCTCGGCGTTGAAGACGTTGGAGACGTTCCGCTTGGAAGCGCCCATGGCACGCAGGATGCCGATCTCCTTGGTCCGCTCCAGCACCGAGATATAGGTAATGATGCCGATCATGATGGAGGAAACCACCAGCGAGACCCCGACGAAGGCTATCAGCACATAGGTGATGACGTTGATGATGGTGGTGACCGAATTCATCATCAGGCCGACATAGTCGGTATAGACGATCCTGTTCTTCTCTGCGGCCTTGTCGTTGTAGTGCTTGATGGCATCGCCCACGGAATTCTTGTTCTCGAAGCTGTCCGTGTAGATGCTGATGCGGGAGGGGGCATCCCGGGAGATCAGGCCGAAGTCGCTCAGGTTGTCGGCGTAGGTGCCGGTGGAGACGTACTGGTTGTAGATGGCGACCAGGGCGTCCTGTGGGGCGGTGGCGATGTACTGGTCGAAGGCCTGGGCCGTCTGCTGTTCGGCTGAGGCCCCCGTGGGGATGCCCGCAGAACCTTGGGCTCTTGCAGCGGCCCCGGCCCGGCCCTGGGTCTCCTGGCCGGCCATGGCTGCCGAGCCCTTCATGATCTCCTGGGCCATGCTGGCCTTCTGGCTGACACCCAGGGATGCGATGTAGGCCTTGGCGTCGTTGGCCTTGGCGGCATCGTCGGCAGGGGCGAAGGCCATCCCGTTGAGGACGCTGTGGCCTTGGTCGGCCTCCTGGTCGGTGACGATAGGGCTGGTCTTGGCCTGGTCAATCAGATAATCGGTCAGCTGGCGGGTATATCCAACGCCCACCTTGAGTGGTGTTGCCTTGGCTCCTTGGTTGGGACGGACGATGCCGACGATGTGCAGCTGCAGGCCTTGGTCGGCGGCCTTGGTCATCTGGTCGGTGCTGTCGCCGATGTAGTGGTAGTGGCCGTCGGTCCCCTTGGCGTACTGGTCAGCAGCGGGCACCAGGGAGAGCTTCTGGTCCATGGCCTTGGCATACTCGATGGGCTTGGTGTCGGCCTTGACCTCCTGGCCGCTGTTGAGCTTGTTCATCATGTCGGTGTACTGGCTGGAGGGGAGGATACCCAGCTTGTAGAGGCTGGTGACGGGCATCTGGTTGTTCTTGTCCAGCACCAGGACCACCTGATCCTTGGCCTTGGGCCAGGTGCCGTTCACCACCTGGTAGTTGTCGGTCACCACCTTGCTGATGGTGGTCTTGGCATCGGCCCCCGGCATGATCTCGCCGAAGATCTCCGGAGCCTTGTTCTTCTCGGTCTTGCCGGTCAGGTAGGACATCTGCATGGACTGGATGTCGCCCATGTCGCTGTCGGTGTTGGCCGTGGCCATCTGGCTGGCGGTGGAGCTGGCGTCGTCCTGCCCGCTCATGGTCACCTTGTCCGCAGAGACCAGCTTGCCGTCCGGGTCGTGCCCGAAGACCGCGAACTTGGTGGCGTAGGAGTACTGGATGCCGACGGACCCCACGTATTGATGAATTTCGCTCTTTGGATTATCCAAGTATTTTTTGAAGTCCGTCAGATTGTTCTGGGTGATGCTGCTGGTCAGGCTGGAGGCCCCCTTGATGCTGGAGTCGTCTGGCTGAATGGCCTTGAGATCCTTGTGGGCCTTGGCCTCCTTCTGGGATTCCTGGGCGGAGTCCACTATCTTGTTCAGGTCGAAGGACTGCTCCTGAATGGTGATGGGGTAGGAGGTCATGGTCTCCCGCTGCACCCTGTCGATGTAGCGGTTGACTCCGGTGGACACCGACAGGATCAGGGCGATGCCGATGATACCGATGGATCCTGCGAATGCTGTCAGGGCAGTCCGGGCCTTCTTGGTCCGAAGATTGTTGAAGCTCAGGGACAGGGAAGTCAGCAGACCCATGGAAGCCTTGCCGAAGGTGCGGTGGCGTGCCCGGCGGATGGGCACCTGGTCGTCGGGCAGGGGGTCGGAGTCGCTGATGACCGATCCGTCGTGCAGCTCCACAATCCTGGTGGCGTACTGGTGTGCCAGTTCGGGGTTGTGGGTGACCATGACCACCAGCCGGTCCTGGGCCACCTCCTTGAGCAGGTCCATGATCTGGATGGAGGTCTCCGAGTCCAAGGCTCCGGTGGGCTCGTCAGCCAGGAGGATGCGGGGGTTGTTGACCAGGGCCCTGGCAATGGCCACCCGCTGCATCTGACCGCCCGAGAGCTGGTTGGGCCGTTTGTTCACATGCTGGCCAAGCCCCACCTGCTCCAGGGCCTTCCTGGCCCGCTCCCGCCGCTCCTGCCGGTGCACGCCCGAGATGGTCAGGGCCAGCTCCACGTTGGACAGGATGCTCTGGTGGGGGATCAGGTTATAGCTCTGGAAGACGAAGCCCACGGTGTGGTTGCGGTAGGAGTCCCAGTCGCGGTCCTTGTACTTTTTGGTGGAGGTGCCATTGATGATCAGGTCGCCCTGGTCATAGCGGTCCAGCCCGCCGATGATGTTGAGCAGGGTGGTCTTGCCGGAGCCGGAGGGGCCCAGGATGGCCACGAACTCGTTGTCGCGCAGGTTGACGCTGACATCATTCAAGGCCTGCTGGACGAAGTCCCCCGTTTTGTATTGCTTGGAGATGTGTTCGATCTGCAGCACCGTCGTCCTCCGCTTTCTGGGTTCTCAATGGCTTTAATGGCATGGACTTATGGACTCTTGGAGTGCCAGCTTACGCCATTAGCATGGGTAAATGCCGATATGGCCTAGTCCACCGACTTGAGGGCCTCCAGCATGTCCACATGCTTGAGCTTGTTGTTGACCATCCAGCCCAGTCCTGCCGTGATGACCGTGATCATGACCAGGGGCACGACGAAGGCCACCCAGCTGATGGAGGGGTCAAAGAGAACGTTGTCCGGCGGGACGGTGGTGATGATGTAGTGGTGCAGCCAGGCCCCGAACCCGTACCCGGCCAGGACGCCGATAGCCGAAAGGAGGATGGTCTCCCGGTAGATGTACATGGTCACCTCGCGGTCGTAGAAGCCCAGCACCTTGATGGTGCTCAACTCGCGGATCCGCTCCTCCACGTTCAGGTTGGTCAGGTTGTAAAGGATGACCAGGGCCAGCAGGGTGGCCACGATGATCAGCACCTGCATGATCATGTTCAGGGACCTGACCACGGTGTCGATTTGGCTCATCAGGGTCGTGTTCTGCACCACACCCTGGATTCCGTCAATCCGCATGAAGGAGGCGGCCTGCCTTCTGGTGTTCTCCGCGCTGGAGTCCTTGAAGGTGACCAGGTGGGCGTTGGGCGAGAAGTCCTGGTGAAAGACGGTCCTGTAGGCCGATGGGCTCATGAAGACGAAGTGTCCCAGGTACATCTCGCAGATGCCGTCCACCCGCATGGTCCTGTCCCTGCCGCCTGAATCCTGCAGGGTGATCCTGTCGCCAACCTTGGTCCCTGTCAGCTGGGCTATGCGTTCGGAGAGGATCACGCCGTCGCCCTTGAGGCGCAGGGGCTTGTGCCCCGACCGGGTGTCCATGCGGATGAAGTCGTCCAGGTGTTCGGCGCTGGCCGGCGCGATCATGGTGATGGACTGCTTGTCGGCGTTGTGTCCGGCTGTCTTGCTCATCTCCTCGTAGCGCACGTTCAGGGAACGGCTCACATCGGGCTTTTCCAGCCGCTTTTTGATGGATTGGCGCTGGTCGGATGTGGCCTGGCTGTTCTCGGCGGCGATCAGGTCGTAGCGAATGACTTGGCCGAACTGGTGCTCGTTGATGGCCGAGATGGACCCCTGCACGCCGAATCCCGCCATCAGGAGGGCCACCGATCCGCAGACTCCGAAGATGGTCATCAGCATTCGCTGCTTGTAGCGGAAAATGTTCCGGGCGGTGACCTTGTGGGTGAAGTTGAGCCGGTTCCAGATCAGGGGGATGCGCTCCAGGAAAATCTTCGAACCGGCGCTGGGCGGCTTGGGCAGGAGGAGGGCCGACGGTTTCTCGCGCAGCTCCCGCCAGGCGCTCAGGAAGGCCGGGACCACGGCGCTCAGGAAGGCCAGCAGGCAGGCCAGGAGGGTGATGGGCAGGTGGAAGCCGTAGTGGATGGGCGGCATGTCGAAGGCGTGGGCATAGGCCCGGTAGACGATCCAGGGCAGGAGAGTGTGGCCGGCGATGATGCCCAGAAGAGCGCCCAGGGCCGAGGCCGCTCCGCCATAGACCAGGAACTTGGCCATGACATCCTGGTCCCTATAGCCCAGGGCCTTGAGCGTCCCGGCGTTGATTCGCTCCTCGTCCACAAAGCGCGTCATGGTGGTGAAGGTGACCAGGGCGGCGACCAAATACATGAAGTAGGGGAAGACCTTGGCCAGCGAGTCCACGATGAAGGAGACGGAGGCGTAGACCTTGTAGCCCTCTGAGCCGGGCGCCTCACGACGAGAGTCCAGGGCGTAGACCGGCTTTTCCAGTCGGCTCAGCTGGTCGGCTGCCTTGTTCAGCTTTTCCTGGGAGTCGTCTATCTTCTTCTGGGCGTCTGGGCTCTCCCTCTTGAACTTGTCCAGTTTGGTCTGGTATTCCGCGGTTTTCTGATCCAGGGTGGCCTGGGCCTGGTCGATCTGCCCCTGGGCTGAGGCACGGCTGTTGGCCAGCTGCTGCCGGGCCTGGACTAGCTTGGCCTTGCCCTTGGCCAGCTGTGCGGAGGCCTGGTCAAGTTGGGCCTTGCCTTGGGCCAGTTGGCGCTCGCTTTCATTCACCTTGTCTCTTGCCTGGGTCAGTTCCCGACGCTTTGCGTCCAGGGTCTGCTGGTTGGCCGCAACCTGGGCCATGCCGGGGGTGTACTGGTTGGTCATGAAGGCATCGCGGCCCGCCTTGGCCTTGACTACCAGGGCGTCGATCTGCGGTGACTGCCGGTTGAGCTCGGCCAGCTGGGCTTGGAGTCCGGCCTTTTTGCCGTTGAGCTCGTCCTGCTGCTGGGGGGTCAGCCCGGGGGTGGCCAGCTGGGCGCCGATGGCCTGAATGAGGCCGGTGACCTGTGCAACGCCTTGTCTGCATTGCTGCTGCGCTTCCTGAGCCTGGGATACAGCCTGGTCGGCCTGGGTCTTGCCGCCCTCCAGCTGCTGGCGGGAACCATCAAGCTTGGCCTGTCCCTGGTCGATGGCCTGCTGCCCCTGCTCGGCCTGTTGCCTGCCCTGGGCCACCTGGCTGGCGGAGGACTGATACTGCTTCTGTTTTCGAGCCAGTTCAGCCGAGCTCAGGTCCACCTCCTGTTGTCCTTGGTCGATGGCTGCCTGGGCCTGTACCGTCTTGGTTGCCAGTTGGTTCTTGGCGGACTGGATGCTCTGGGCACCCTGGTCCAGATTCTTCTTGGCCTGGTCCAGCTGCTGCCGGTTCCCCTCGAGTTCCGCTCTGGACTGATCCACCTGGTCCTGCCCCTGGTTCAGCTGCTTCTGCAGAGGAGCCTTAATGGCGTTCAGTCTGGCGGTGGGGCGGCCTGACAGAATCCTGTTCAGATCGTCCTTGTGGGTCTGCAGGGCCTGGATGTACTGGTCGGAATAGTGGTCCTTGATTCGATCCAGGTCCTTGAAGGTCAGTCGGGCGATCATGTACTCGTCCGAGTCGAAGGCCTTGGGTGTGGTCACAGCGTAGGAGTCCAGGGAACCGGATCCGGCTGTGGAAGGGCCCATGTTGACCTTGCTCAGGATCTCGGTCGACTTGACCGTACCCACCACGCGGAGCTTGTGGTGCCTCAGAACCTTCCTACCCAGCTGGTCGGCCTTTTCGTCCACCTGAATGCTGCTGCCGATGGGGTGGCTCTCTGCCAGGGCCGTATCGACCGCCACCTGGTCCGGTCTGGTCGGCATTGATCCGTCAACCAGCTCATAGGTGGAGATCCGGTCGGGGGCGGAGTAGATGCGAAGGCTCTTGTCGGTGCCCTTGAGCACCACATCCTTCAGATACCCGTATTCGATTCCCGAGTTGCCGGGGGCGGTGTCGATGGCATCCTGGTCCTCCTGGTCCAGCCCATAGCTGCTGATGACCATCAGGTCGGCCAGATGGTGGTTGGACAGGTAGGCGTTGCCGGCCTGCCGCATGTCCGGCCCGGTCACGCTCAGCCCTACCAGGGCGAAGGAACCCAGCGCCACCAGGCAGACGATGGAGATGAACCGTCCCAGGGACTTGCGCAGGGAGACCCGGATGTCGTGCCAGAGCACCTTCCTGACGGGCTGCATCTTTACCACTCCACGTTTTCGATGTCTTCGGGGCTGTCATTGGTCTGCACGGCCTGGACCCGGGCGTCGTGCATGCGGATGACCCTGTCGGCGATGGGGGCGATGGCCGCGTTATGGGTGACGATGACCACGGTGGCGCCCTTCTTGCGGCACTGGTCCTGGAGGATGCGCAGCACCTGCTTGCCGGTCCGGTAGTCAAGGGCTCCAGTGGGTTCGTCACAGAGCAGGATCTTGGGGTTCTTGGCCACGGCCCGGGCGATGGCCACCCGCTGCTGCTCGCCGCCGGAAAGCTGGGCGGGGAAGTTGTCGATCCGGTCTCCCAGGCCTACGTCGACCAGGGTCTGGACCGGGTCGGCGGCATCGTCCACGATCTCCGAGGCCAGTTCCACGTTCTCCCTGGCGGTCAGGTTGGCCACCAGATTGTAGAACTGGAAAACGAAGCCCACGTCGTAGCGGCGGTAGGTGGTCAGCTGCCGGGCGTCGTAGCCGGCGATGTCCTTCCCGTCCACGATCACCTGGCCCTCGTTGCAGGTGTCCATGCCGCCCAGGATGTTCAGCACGGTCGACTTGCCGGCTCCCGAGGCGCCCAAGATGACCACGAGTTCGCCCTTTTCGATGGAGAAGGTGACCTCATTGTTGGCCACGATGGTCGTTTCGCCGGTCACGTACCGCTTCGTCTCTCCGATGACGTCGATATAGCCCATCATGCCCTCTCGTAACCCTGGCTGTGCGGCGGGGCCGTCCGGCGCGAGGGACGCCCCCCTGATGCTCTTTTCCCCACTACTGTATACGTTCGCGGGGTCCGGAGCACAGGAGAACCGCCTGCCGGGAGGCGTCATGTTCACCGACCCTGCAAGGGCTCAGAGGGCTTGCAGGAGATTGCCCAGTTTCCGGCTGTCCCTGACCGGTCTGCCCTGGCGGAAGGTGATGAACCGCTGGCAGGTCTGGGCCAGGAACTCCTGGTCGTGCGAGATGACGACCACCATGACCCCCAGGGAGCGCATGTAGCGGATCATCCCGGTCACCTGATTCATATGGAGCAGGTCCAGGCCGCTGGTGGGCTCGTCCAGAACCACCAGGCGCTTGCCCGACAGTATGGCGGCCGCGATGGCCACCCGCTGCTTTTCCCCGCCGGAGAGGGTGTTGGGGTGTCGGCCCAGGAGCCGCTCCAGGTCCAGCTTTCGTGCCACCTCCTCGAAGAGGTCGGTCCGTTTGGCTCCAAGGAGCATCTCGCCCTCCACGGTCTCGCTGAAGAGCTGGTAGTTGACATCCTGAAAGACCATGTAGGAGTCCTCGACGCGCTCCCTGGCGGTCTGTTTCGTCCCATTCAGGCTGATTGCCGACCTGTCGCCAGGCTTGAGCAGTCCGGTCAGGACCGAGGCGAAGGTGCTCTTGCCGGCGCCGTTGCGACCGATGATGCCGGTGATGTCATCGCTGGACAGGGTCAGGTCGTCCACATCCAAGGCAGGAGGCTGGTCGTGATGGTAGGCATAGGTCAGGTTCCGGACCCGGAGCAGGTCGGGGGTCCTGTCATCGATGACCCTGGCAGGTGTGCTCGCATTCTCGGTCGCGTCCAGGTCCAGGGCCCGCAGCCCCATAGCCTGGCGACTCGGACCATCCAGTCCCCTCATGGCGGCCGGGGTCAGGTGCTCTGCCAGCCTGCCGTCCTTCATGACCAGGAAGTCGTCGGCCAGGCCGTCCAGGTAGTAGAGGCGGTGCTCGATCAGGACCATGGTCAGGCCCCGGTCCTTCAAGCGGCCCAGGATCTGCGCCAGGCTGGCCACCGCTTCGACGTCCAGATTGCCTGAAGGCTCGTCCAGGACCAGGATCTGCGGGTCCATCATGCAGGAGGAGGCGATGGCGATCATCTGCTTCTCGCCCCCGGACAGGGAGAAGATGTCCCGATCCAAGAGCCGGGTGATGCCGAAGAGGTCGGCCACCTGGTCTATACGCTCCCGGATGGCCTCCGGCTGGACCCCGGTGTTCTCCAGGGGGAAGGCCAGCTCGCTGCGGACGTCGGTGGTGAAGAACTGGGTCTTGGGGTTCTGGAAGACCGATCCCACCTGCTCCGAAAGCCGGTAGATGGGCCGGGCCGTGGTGGGTTCGCCCCCGATCAGGCACTCTCCCTCCAGCTTGCCCTCGTAGAGTTCGGGAATCAGGCCGTTGATGACCCTGGACAGGGTGGTCTTGCCACAGCCGCTCGGCCCGGTGACCACGGTCAGCCGTCCCTGGCCCATTCGGCAGGAGACTTGCTTGAGGGATGGCTGGCTGGCGCCTTCGTAGGTGAAGCTAAGCCTGGAACATTGCAACATAGGCTCCACATCCCATAAGAACCAGACCCAGGGCGCACATGAGCGCATCCAGTCCGGTGAAGGCGATCTGTTGGATGGAGGTCTTGGGCCCGGGGTCGCCGATCCCCCTGGTCAGGGCGGCCGAGGTCAGGTCGGAGGCCACATTGGTGGCGTTGTTGAGCAGGGGAACGTAGATGTACTCCATGGTCCGCATCGGATGCCGGACCATGTCGCCGGTGGTGACCGCGATCCCCCTGAACTTCATGGCTCGTCTGATCTGGGCGTAGTCGTGCCTGACGGTCGGGAAGAAGCGGAAGAGGACGCTGACGGGGATGACCAGCCACTGGGGGGCGTGGATCTTGCGCAGCAGGTAGACCAGCTCCGAGACCTTGGTGGTGCCCATCATAAAGGCCGCCACCAGCACCAGGGGGAGGATCCTGCCCACGCCGACGAAGAGGAAGAGCAGGTAATGCCCCGGCAGGTTCTCGGGAAAGACCATGGCCAGGGAGGCGCCCAGGGCGAAGACCAGACAGACCAGAAGCCAGGCCTGGCCCTTCCTGACCCTGCCCACGATGACCTGGAAGCTGCAGAAGTAGATGTTGATGGCCAGGACCAGTGGGGTGGGGAGGGTAACGAAGATCAGGGCGTTGGCGAAGATGACCAGCAGGAATCTGGTGTAGATGGAGATGGGCCTCATTGCTTGGCGGGTATCCGGTTGAAATGCCTGTCGACGATCTTGGCGCCTATCCATGCCCCGAGCAGGGCGCCGACCAAGGTGGCCAGAATGCAGACCAGGAAGGTGGCTCCGGTGATGGGCGCGAAGACCCCGTCGATGTACTCCTGGCTCTTGCCGCGGCGGACCAGGCTGGCCACATAGGCGTCCTTCATGAACCAAAGAGGCAGGACGGGGCCGGTGCAGCCGAAGGTGAGGATGACGTAGCTCAGGTAGCGGGCCAGGTTGGGACGGCTCTCCCTGAGCGAGGACTGAACCAGATCAGCCAGCAGGCCGCAGAAAGCATAGGGGATGAAGGAGAGGGCGAAGTGGCCGAAAACCAGCAGGAAGAGGCCCATGATGACGCCGACGATGGTGATGGCCCCGAACCTGGGCACCCGGCGGATCATCAGCATGTAGACCGGGCCGGAGACCAGCCCCACCACAGCGGGGATAAAGAGGGAGGACAGACCGGGCATGACCAGGCCAGCCAGGAAGACGGTGATGAAGTTGCCCACCGCCATGCTGACGAAGTAGAGGGCCGTGAAAATGCCGACGTTGACCAGGTCTTTTGTCTTCAGTGCTTTCATAAAGGATCGCTCCCATCTGGGTGGCGGTCGCTCGGCCCTAGGCCATATCCGCCGATTTCAGGTTGTGCCGTCAAGTTTAGGAGGGCCGGGAGGGAAAGTAAATGATATTTTTTTATGTCTCTTGCCAGTGCTTCACAATCGGGGTATTGCCTGGCGCGCGAGGATTTTGTTAGTGTCCACTGAGAGGGGCGTATCAGAAAGGCGGCACAGAGGACAGGCATGATCAGCAAGCGACTACTTCATCTACCGGGAGCCAGGATGGGCGCCAGCCTCCTGCTGGCCCTCCTGCAGACGATCGGTGCGTTGGCGGAGGTGCTCCTCCTGCCGGTAGCCATCGCGGCCGTGGGCCGTTCCCTTGGCCTGCCTGTTCCCCATGCCCTTGCCTGGGTGCCCGGTCGGCCCGGACCTCTGGCGGCCTTGATAGGTGGGCTGATCCTGGTTCGGCTCCTGACCCAGGCGGTCACCAAGTCCGTCAGTGCCCGGCTGGCCGATGGGATGGGCAAGGCGCTCTCCCAGGCCCTGTATCTATCCGTGTTCGACCCCAACAGGCAAGAGGACGACCTGGGCGTTCCGGCGCAGACCCTGGCCAGGCTTTCGACCGAAGGGGTCAAGTCGGTCGTCTCCTACTTCACGGCTTATATTCCGGCGCTGGTCCAGACCGCCCTGATGCTGGTCGTGACCCTGGCCGTCCTCCTGCCTGTCAGCCCGCTGGCTGCGGCAATCGTCGTGATCGGCATGGTGTCTCTGCCCCTGGCATCCAAGCCCACCATGGGCGAGAACATCAAGGTGCAGCTGGGCCAGTTGCGCAAGTATGACAAGGTCGGCGTCCACTTCGAGCATGCCCTGAGGGGGCTCAACACCTTGAAGATCTTCGGGGCAGACCAGCGGCAGGCTGATGACCTGGCCAAGGAGTCCGAGGGATTCCGCAGGATAACCATGGGGGTCCTAGGCGGGCAGCTGCGCTCGCTGATCAAGGCCGACGTGGTCATCTACACCAGTCTTATTTTGGCGGTTGCAGCGACGGTCCTGATCGGGCAGGGCGGGCCCGCTCGAGTGCTGTCCTGCCTGGTTGTTGCCCTGGCTGGGGTCCGGCTCTTCGCCCCTGAGCGGCAGCTGGTCTACATGATGCATTCCGGCATGGTCGCCATCAAGCAGGGCAAGGCCATCGACGATATTCTCCAGGCGCGGCAGGAGAGTGACGGGAAGTCGGCGGCTCCGGGGACGACTCCTGAGTCACGCGGGAAAGCGCCTTCGGATGTGGCTCCGGCAACGATTCAGGAAGCATCCGAGGAAGCGGCTCCAGAAGCGAGTCTTGAAGCATCTGAGGAAGCAATTCAGGAGTCTGAATCGGAATCCGCCTCGAAGCCTGCTTTGCAGCCTGCGTCGGAATCTGCTTTGGAACCTGTTTCGGATGCTGTCCAAATGCCTGCACGGACATCTGCGTCGAAACCTGTTTTGGGTGCTGTTCAAATCCTTGCACCGGGTTCTGCCAATGCGATGAGGCAGAATACTGGTTCGGCGCGATCGAGCTCGCAGCAGGCAGATCAGACGGATATGTCTGGCGACGATTTGCCGGGCATCAGCGCTCGCAATCTGACCTATACCTATCCTGATGGATTCCAAGCCCTGACCAATCTGAACTTCGTCCTGCCTGCCAAGGGACATGTGGGCCTAGTCGGCGCTTCGGGCTCTGGCAAGAGCACCTTGGCGGGTCTGCTGTCCGGGCGTCTTCAGGGGTATGTCGGCGAACTGTCCATTGGCGGGTGCCAGATCTGCGACCTGTCACGCGAGGAACTGGTCGGTCTACAGACCGTAGTCCGAGGGACCGATCACATCTTTACCGGGACCATCAGATCGAATCTCGATCCGGCCGGACTGGGCTACTCGGATTGGGAGCTGCTGGATGCACTGGACCAGGTCGGTCTGACTGGTCTTGTCCAAAGCAAGGGCGGGCTGGACGCTCACATCGATCCTGAAGGAGGCAACCTCTCCGGTGGGCAGCGCCAGCGCCTATCCATTGCCCGCGGGCTCCTGCGGCGTTCTCCCGTCTATATCTTCGACGAGGCCACCAGCGCCGTGGACCGCGAGCATGACGCTACACTGGCAGCCCTGATGGACGCGCTGGGCAAGGAGTCCCTGGTCCTGACCATCACCCACCGCTTGGCCGGGGTCCGCAATGCCGATTCCATCCTCTTCCTGCAGGAAGGCCGTCTGGCGGAGAGCGGCGGCTTCCGTGAGCTGTTGGATGCCGGGGGCGGATTTGCGGCCCAGTGGAAGGAGCAGGCTCAGTATGAGGACGGGGAGTGAAGACATGCAGCAGACGACCGGCAATCTGACGATGATGCGCCGCATGGCCCGGCTGATGAAGCCTCTGACCGGCACGGAGGGCAAGGCCATCCTCTGCGGCAGTCTGGGCCATCTCTTCGCAGTCTGGAGCATGATGGCAGCCGCAGCGGCCCTGATTGGCCTGGTCACGGACTGGCCGCCGCTGAATGGCCAGTGGGTCGTCTGGGCCCTAGTGGCGGTTCTGACTGCTCTCAGCCGTGGGGTCATGGCTTATGGGGAGCAGTACTACAACCACGAGATGGCCTTCAGCATGCTCCGGGACATCCGCACGACGGTCTTCGACAAGATGCGGTCCCTGGCCCCGGCCGGTTTGCGAGACCAAGCGCGCGGAGACATGGTGACAGTGATCACCAACGACATCGAGCTGCTCGAGATCTTCTACGCCCATACGCTTTCGCCTATCGCCATCGCCCTGGTGACCTCTCTGGCCAATTTGGCCCTGCTCACCTGGCTCTCGCCATGGATGGGTTTGGCCGCCCTGGTCTCCTACCTGATCGTCGGTCTGCTCATACCCATCCTGAGCGCAAGGCCTACCTTCAAGGTAGCCATGAAGGAGCGGACGGCCCAAGCCAATTTGCACTCTCTGCTTCTGGAGACCCTTCAGGGCCGCACCGAACTGGCGGGGCTTGGGGCTCTGGGGAATACCCGTCGCCGGGTGGGAGCCGCCACGGACCGGATGCTGGATGCCAGGGGGCGCACCTCTGGGCGGACCATCGCCAACGATATGGTCACCAACGTGGTTACTCTGATCTGTGCTGGAGCCTTCACGTTGATGGCCTGCTACCTAGGTTCGGCGGGCTTGGTGGATCCTGCCCGGGGCATGATCGGACTGGCCGGCTTTCTCTCTTCCTTTGCTCCCTTGATACCTGTGGCCCGGCTAGGCGCTGGCCTACAGCCCACCTTGGCCGCGGCCCGACGTGTTTTCTCGCTTTTGGACAAGGAGCCGCCTGTGCGCGAGGTGAAACCCGATCATGGAAACCCCCTGACGGAGTTCACTGTAGAAGAGGCCAAGGCGGTTTCCTTCTCCTACGCTGGCAAGACTGACCCGGATAAGGACGACCTGGGTGAACATGGCGGCCGGACTTCGGTTTTGGAGGGTCTGGACCTTTCCATCAAGCCTGGCGAGCTGATCGGGATTCAGGGTGCCAACGGAGTCGGCAAGTCCACCTTGATCGATCTGCTGATGCGGTTCCAGGAGCGCAGCGGCGGGGATCTGACCGTTTCCGACCTGCCGATCGAGACCATCTGCACCGCTGATCTGCGTGCCCAGCAGACTCTGGTGAGCCAGGACACTTATATATTCAGTCTCACATTGGCGGATAACATCGCTCTGGCTCGGCCCGATGCCAGCAGAGAGGATATTGAGCAGGCGGCTCATGATGCCTGCCTGGATGATCTGATCGACCAGCTACCCGACGGCTTGGATCATTTGCTTGCTGACAATGGCTCGGACCTGTCCGAGGGGCAGCGGCAACGAGTGGCCTTGGCTCGAGCCTTTTTGAGTCCAGCGCCTCTCATGCTCCTGGACGAACCCACTAGCAATATGGATGCCCTCTTGGAGGGTCGGGTTCTGACCAGACTGATCGAGCGGAAGGGTGACCGTACCTGCCTGATCGTCTCCCACCGTCCTTCAGTTCTTGCCCGGGTTGACCGGTTGCTGACGCTGCAGGACGGCAGACTTATCCCCTCCTAATCGCTGGCAGACGGAAGACGGCTGCCAGTCATAGGAACTGGCGCATGATCTCCCGCAGCGGTGGCATCTTGGGAATCTGGAACTTCTCTTTGTAGTAGCCGACTCCGAACCGCATGTAGCCCTGGGCCTCGTCGTAGACGGTCACGTGGCTCAGGACCGACCGGTCGAATATGTCTGTCTTGTGGAGGCGGTCGCTCCGGGTGGTACACAACTCATGGTGTCCAGATTGATGTTGCGGTAATGATTGATCCTGGTGGCCTCCAGGCCTATCTGAATGGCAGGGGTCTAGAGGGTACTTCGTAAGGAAACAGCCCTGGAGGGGATGCGTATCCGTACTGCTACCATCTACCCCGAGGCTATCAGGCCGACCTGTTGAACACCATCACAGATAAACAGACGCTAATGAGATATGCAAGTCAGTATCAGATAACCCCTGAAAGAACGGCCAGAGTGGTATCTTTCGCCATCACCCAGCCTGAAGATACTTATTGGAGAATTCGCCACAGACCTACTTTTCATCCATGGTGAATTCCTGATCGATCTCTTTCGCTCCTTGCTGGAGGTGGACAACCGGATACCGGCCCGGGTCATAGCCTCACACGCTTCTATACCTTGGTCCTCACTGACCGGGACGGCAGATTCTTGAAGATCGTGACCTTGTAGCCCTGTTTCACAGCGTCAAGGTTGGTTTCTTTGAAGCGCAATGTGATTCAGCGATACCTACTACGTCCGCTTGGTCGACCTTGGCCAGCGCCAGAGCTTCCGCTGGGGTGGAACCGGACGATTTGGCTTTAGAGAACTCCTGCCTGCTCTGGACTCGATCAGTGTTGTCCTCGATATCTTTGAATCCGGAGCATGTGGCTGAGTACTGTCTTTTTTGAAATGATGGGAGATTCCCAGTTCCCGAATTTTGGCATGCAATTCAGCCTCGGGTGAGCCGACTATACCATGTTTTTGGGCTAGTTGTCTACGAAATTTGGGTGGTGGGACGAAAGTTTCGGGTTCGATGTACCAGTCCTGGATGGTGGCCATATAGGCTTAATACCCGGCATGCTTGTGGATGTAGTCGGCAATCCTGCCGGCGACCTCGTTGCTTACCTCAATCGCCAGTTCTTTTCCTTCGCAAAAGGCTGGCTGGACATCCACGATTATCAGGGTCTTGGTCGAGGCGATCGTTTTCTCTGCTGGAACAGATGGTACGAATCAAGAATGTCCAACTTTACCTTGCTAGTCACTCCTTTATTATGGCAGTCTAACGCCATGCTTCGGCCGGTCGTATCAGTCTCCAAGTATATGAAGGAATGCAGAGAATGCAGCTGGCGGACAAGGTGGCGTAGTGGGCACTAGATCATCGAGAGTGTCCGTCGCGGATCAGATTCAATGATATGGTCTTATGGGGCTGTTGAGGCAGTTAGTGATCTTTCTGACGCCACTCTTTTCCTTCAGACAAAGCAGATGTTCAAAATTCTGGTCGCAAATACCCAAGGTCAGCCGCCATAAGGGTCGTCATCTTCTGCCACAAACTCTGTGGAATGGTCTCCACTTGGCTTCCCAGTCGTTTTAGCGTGGTGGTCACGTTCATGGCATAGCAGTGAGCGATATTCCCAGCCAAGTGAGCCTTGGCATCGACTAGATTTCACGGCAGCCTTAGTGCTAGGTTGTTATGGACCAGGTCAGCTTGTTGTATACTGCTACGTCATCGAAGAGCTGGGGAGTATTGATCTTTTGAAAGTACCACGGTGTTGCGCAGGTGCAACTGTATTTGACCCAAGACGGCTATCACGGGCACTATGATCCATTTTGTATCGGAGAGTCCGTCGGGCATATGGATGATGGCCCTGGAACCACCAGTCGACAGCCAGCTGACCGCTTTCCAGGTTCAGCTTGGCGTGGGGCGCAGCGGCCGGAGCCGCTACCGCTTCATGCTTGGCTTGGGTGAAACTTGACTTTGTTGCTCTGTCGGTAGAGCGCACAGACCATCGTATTTACCGAATCCCCAGCCAGTCCATAAACGTTGTCAATTCCTTAGGTCTCCATGGCCCTGACCATCTTGTCGGCAGCTCGGTATCTATCTTCACGCCCCATGTTCGGTTTTGTGCAGTTGTTCGTTAATGGTATTGCCAGGCTTCTCATGGCCTGTTGACGCTAATCGGTTACGAGCAACTACCATATGTTTTACCTTACAAAATCAAGCATCTTCCCTGCGACTAGGAAGACAATTAAAAGTCTAGGAAAGAGGTCAGGGAAGCGGGGTATGCACCAAAATAAAACGTTCCATTCCGGAATTGATTGTCTCTCCTTCTGCAATATCGGTTGGTTGAGGAGAGACAATCAATTGATATGGACGTCTCTATATGCGCCAATCAGCCGGCCAATCTGTCGGTTGTGGCAGCTCTTCCAATGGCGGTAGCGATTCAACTATATCAAGTGTCTTCATGCTGACAGTCACGACTTTTTCAACGAGTTCCACGATATACCGTGGATTATCGCTGTAGTTGTTGGGATCGTTGGTAATTCCTGATTTGTTGTCAGTGGTTACCTTGTATCGATCAATAAGCCAGCCAATGGCAGATTTGCCGTTTACTACATATTCATAGGCTCGCAATGGTATGCCATGAAGTGTGAGGTGTTCTGCTACTTGGAGCACTGTGCGGTCAGGCACCCTCTTACCGGTCTCTGGATCCTTGATCCTTTGAGGGTACTTCATTTTCTCGGTTCTTCCGGGTTCCTTGGAATTCCCTACTTCCATGAGTGGCCAGTTCTCTACAGTTTCATAATTAAGATGCAGGTCAGCCAATGCGCGCCCAGCATTCATGAAAGCCACAAAGTCATTCGCAAGGGGAATTCGGGGCATTTCCTTCTTGAGATTATTGCCAAAGCGCTGACGATACTCTGGAGAGTGCAGGATACCGTAAACATAGAAGAATATATCTTCCTTGCTTATGCGGGGGTCTCTGCTAGCTTTAAGCGCTGTATTCTTCTCATGTACATGGTGACTTAAGTGGATGCTTTGGTAGGCTTCGCGGAATACGCGAAGTGTGGTATCTGTTATTGCACTATGTTGGACCCAACGTGGAGTCTCCCCGCTAATAGGATCTCGATTAATTGCCAGTTGGCCCTGTTGTGCTCCACTAATTTGCTCGTACCAGTAGAGTGGGAAGCACTGTCCATGGTGGTTAAGCTCGAGATCTGGAACAAGATTCGTAATAAACGGGCCGCGTTCTCCTGTGATAATAGCAAGATTTTCCATATCAGAAGCGGGAAAAATTTGTGGCTGGAGATATACACAGCTGTTGAATTGTGAATCCATGTATTGCCACTGTTTAAAGAATGGACGGTACAGAGCGAGACGCACATGTTCAATGTTGAACTCAGCTTTACGATTCTGGATAATATCGTTGTACACTTCGCGTGTCCATTTGATTCGGGTTTGATCCCTTGTGAGAAATGACTGAGCATTAGCTGGTTTACCTGCTTGCTGCCAGCGTAGTAGTTCAGAGTTATAAGTGTCGACTGTCCTTTTCATATTTTCGATAACGATGTCACGTTCGGAGTTATAGCACCACGAATCACGATTGGTCTTTACCCCTGCTGACCAAATAGAGAAGAGGCCTGTCTTCAGTTTTCTGGTTCCAACCTGAATACCGGCCGGTATAAAGGACTTATAGCTATCGTCACGGTGATTAAGCCAATCGCCATGCATATCTTGTTCCAGGCTGGTCCATTCCGGATCTTTGGTGACCGCTTGGGTGAGAATCCCAAGCTTATCTTCGCGAGATAGATAATCGCCAATGTCACAATAGTGGATTATTCCATGACGATTTGAATTGGGGTTCTTTACTAGAAGAGTGATGGCAATGGTGGCCCGTGAGCCAGAGTCAAATATCTTGCCGCCTTCGCGTCGAGACTCTTCACCTAAAGTACGCTGATTGCCGCGCAGGTTATAAACATAGATATCGTTAAATTCTCTGGTGAAGCATCGCCGTACGCCTGCACCTGCTGCGCTGGTTAGCCACCCACCGTTGGAGACGAAGCAAACTATGCCAGAGCTGCCGATCCTGTCAGATGCCCAACGAAAAGCTTTGATGTAGTGGTCGTACAAAGAGTTGTTGTTTGTCGCATCCGAATTGGCGACATAAGTCTCTTCGACACGTTTATCAAGTTTAGGATATCTGGTATTTTGATTTCCCGTATTTTGGCTATCTCCTGCACGGTATGGAGGATTACCGATAATGATTTTGATGGGTAGGTCTTTTTGTTCCTTCACCCTAGTTGTGTTTTCGACGAATACGCCTAAATCGAGTGGATCGTCCTGTTCATACATCTGGAATGTGTCTGTTAGCAGGGCGCCGGGGAAGGGTTGGTAATCGCCACCGACACGTTTGTGGTAAGACTGCTCAATATTGATATCCATAATCGTCTCGGCGAGCGGAACGATTTCATTCGAGTGCAGATCGTGAGTGTATTTGTAAGGTAGGTCTTCATCACTGATGAGACTTCTGTCTTCGATAAGGCGGCAGATATAGGTGCCAGTACCCGCGAAGCCGTCCAAAATGTGTACACCTTTGTCGCTCAGAGATTGGTTGAATTCTCGTTGCAGTGCACGCTCAACCATGTGCAGTTGTGCATCTACGACTTCTACAGGCGTGTAAACGATTCCCAGTGAGTCAGCTGTGTCTTTGAAGGCTTTGGTGAAGAAGTCATTGTAAATCTCCTTAATCAGATTCTGCTTTGCCAAATCTGATTGCAATTGAGCAGCTGATAGCCGCACGCTTGCATACAAATCACGCAAGGAGACACTATCAATGCTGTCTGGTAATCCTGCTGCGTACAAGGCGTTTAATGCCCGGTCCAAGCCCTTTATGATCGGATTATTGGCGAGTACTTCTTTATTAGTAAATAGGGTTTCAAAAATTGGTTTGGTGATTTCGTGCTGGGCTAGTACGGCAATCGCGTCAGCTTCAGAATACCCGGGATTAAGGCTGTCCTGTAATCCCTGAAGAAAAGTAAGGAAAGCGCTGCGAGCAGGTCCTTCCTTTGAAACTAGTTCAGTGATTTTATCGATCCTGCTTCGGGTGATGGATGTAATTTCATCCGTCCACTCACCCCAGTAGATTTTTGTGCCGCACTTACGCACTATCTGTGCATTTATTCCTCGAGCCATCTCACTTAAGTCGAAGTCGAGTTCAGGCTGTGAGCTATTTTCCTCTTGAATATTCTCATCCGTAATTTCTCGGTCATCTGATTCTTGAGAGCCGACTTGGTTCGTCCTATTCGCTGGCTGACCATTTCTGCGCTTGTTCTTGCGCAACTTCGACTCATCGAGTACATCGACCTCGATAATACGGCTCAGGGCATCAGTGTCACCAAGACTGGCCGAGTTGATAACGGCATCCAAACGTTCATCATGACTACGTAGTGCAGTGACAACATCCCAAACGGGTTTATAAGCTCCAGAGGAGAGCACGGAATCAGCATCTGCGCCCAGTGGTATCACCACCGGAATTATGATATAGCCGTACTTCTTGCCAGGAGAACGCCGCATTACGCGGCCGACGGATTGGATGATATCTATCTTGCTTTTCCGACTGCTTAGATACATCACTGCATCCAGATCAGGCACATCAATGCCTTCGGCCAGGCATCTGGCATTGGATAGAATGTGGCATTCATTGTCGGCCGTCGAAGCTGCCAGCCAGTCCAGTCGCGTTTTGCGGGTCTGTGAATCCATGCCACCATCTACATGCTGAATGTCTACGAGAACTTCTTTATTTGCATCGATAAGGGCTTTGTTTTCGCTGCTGTCTTCGAGATTTGACGTATAATCGTCGATAACGGCCCGGAACCGTTCTGTCAGTGCTTTGGATGCTTTGATTGAAGGGGCAAAGGCAATGGCATGGTGCAGTATTGTCTGACTACTGTCGTCTTCTATCGCTGTAGGAGAGCTGTCTGCAATGTCGATATCGCTGATACTGTGTGAGCGCTTCCGGTCAAAAAGTGCCTTCCAGCAACCAACGAACTTGGCGGCGTCATCCAGCGGAATTTCGGAATCCTTGGCGCCATACATTTCCTGCATGCGCTTGCCCATCATGGATTCGGCAACTTGCATGACTACGATTTTGTAGTCAGTTAATAGATGTTGATCTACTGCTTTGCCAAAGCTTAAACGATATGCAATCTTCCCAAAAATGTGCGTATCATCCATGCTGGCTATCTGTATTGCACCAGCATCAGCTTTGTTCCGTGCACCTTCTGAAAAGATGCGAGGTGTGGCAGTCATGTATAGGCGTTTGTTTGAACGTATGAAATGGGGGTCGTGAATTTTTCGGAATGCGGCTTCGCCATCGATAACTCCGGTAGTGCGGTGAGCTTCGTCGCAGATTGTTAAGTCAAAATCCGGTAGTCCCTTTTCCTGTGCATCGTGAATGACCTGAATTGACTGGTAAGTAGAGAATACTACGTTCAGTGCTTTCTCGTTCACATGGAACCGCTGAGAGACGGTTACCGGATTTGTGGTCGCAGGGAATGGTACATCTGATAGCTGGCCATAAGATTCTTCAGATAGCTTGCTGGCTTTTCCATCGGAGCATACCACATATACGTTGATGGGTACACGAACCTGGTTTACCCAGTCACGCATGGTCTGAGAGACCAATGATATTGACGGGGCAAGGAATAGGACCGTGCCGCCCTCGCCCAGCATTTCTTCCGTAAGCCTCAGTGATGTCAGCGTCTTGCCGGTACCGCAAGCCATAACCATTGAGCAACGGTCAGCCTTGGAAAGCTCTTGTTTGACTGCATCAATGGCTTCCCGTTGGTGTGGGCGAGGATCATAGGTGGCACGCTGCTTGAACTTTGTGCCGTGCACAAACGCACTCCAATCAAGATTTGCGTCGCGCATGGTTTCCAAGTCCATGCGAACCAAATCCAGATCGGGGTGTGTGTTGAAGTACGTTTCCAAATTTGAAGTATAGCCAGGTGCAGTATCGGCAATCATATAGTGCTGGTACTGATCATCTGCGAGAGCGTTCATAAAGAAAGTGGCGACATCTCCGTTTGCCAGCCTCGCCTTTGAGTAACATTTCGCTTGTATTGCCCAATACGTGCCATCAACATCTTTCGCAACCAGGTCAATACCTGTATCCTGTTTACCAGGATTGGTAGGAGCCTCATCCCAAAGCCATACGCCGGTCAGCCGTTCAACCCAAGCAGGGTCATTTTTCAGGAACCATTCGACGGCGCGCTCAAATCGGGTTCCCTGTTCCCGTTTGTCAACTGAATCCGCAAGGATGCTGGTGAATATTTCCCCCAAAGAGTCTGTTGGCTTGCTTTGGGCAATTGTGTCATCCGTATATTCCATCATCAGTTACCTTATCCTCCGACTGTCGGCTTCAATGTCATTCTAGAAGTGATTATGATTAACTCATAAGCAGACTTTGTGATGTAGGAAATCAACATGACCAGAGTAATAAGGGTGTCCTGTTGCGCTACTTGTTTAATGAAAATTACTGTAAGTCAGATGCGGGATTTTTACAAAGAATCCGAGCCAGTTGAATTCATCGATTAAAAGCAACGTATGATTCAGTGCGATTGCCCTAATTCTTCTAGATTAAAAATGAACAGGATAGAGGCCTGGAGTCTGTACTGGATTGGAGAACTTATGAAAAGGTCTCCTAGTGGAAACCTGGAAACCCTACCTGTGGAGCTAGCCGGATTCGAACCGGCGACCCTCTGCTTGCAAAGCAGATGCGCTACCAGCTGCGCCATAGCCCCGTAAATGTGAAAAGAACTTCAACTGCGCAAGAAATGCGTGGGCCTGGGAGGACTTGAACCTCCGACCTCATCCTTATCAGGGATGCGCTCTAACCAGCTGAGCTACAGGCCCATGCCGTGTGACCGAAGAATCACACAAATGGATAGCTTACCATAGTGTCCCCTCAAGTCAATCTCGGCGGCGTCGCGTCGCGTCTTGGCGGAAGAATGGGGGTCATGAGGCGGAAACGGCGTGCGGAACCAGTTCGGTCAGAGCAGCTGGAGGTCGGTGGTGAGACTGTTCTGGTCATCAGGAAGCGGATCGCTAACGTCTATCTGCGGGTCAAGCCGCCTGACGGCCATCTGGAAGTGACGACGCCTCTAAACTTGAGCGATGACCAGATTCGTGCCTTTATCGACGGCAAGCGCCGCTGGATCGCAACCACTAGAGAACGTCTGGCCCGCTCGCGCGATGTCTACGCCCAGCCCGGAGCCGATGGTCAGCTGTCGCCGGACCGGTCCGAGGCCGAAGCCAAGAGAATTCTCCAGGAGAGGCTGCCGACTCTGCTGGATCGGTGGGTCCCTGTGGTAGGTCGCCGGCCTGAGCGCATCAGTCTGCGAAAGATGGAAACCCGCTGGGGTTCCTGCACCCCCGCCACTGCCAGCATCCGGCTCAACACCGACCTGGCCTGGCTGGATCCTGACCTGCTGGAGTATGTGCTGGTTCACGAGCTGACCCACCTCTACGAGCATGGCCACGGCCCCGGCTTCCGCGCGCGAATGGATCGCTATATGCCCGACTGGACCGAGCGCCGTCGTCGACTCAACCGCTATCTGGCTTTGTGACCCGCAAAGCTTAGACGTCTGAAGTTATGAGTTCTAAATCCGTGACTTCCGGAGCCGTAAAATCCTCATGAGTCCTGAACTTGTGGACGGGGAGCTTGTAAATTACGAACCTGCGGCATCATCCGTGCTGAAGATTTCGTGACCAAACCCTCGCTAGGCCATCTGGTGCGAAGTTGAATCGGTTTTTGATACGTCCTATCTATCCTGAACCGACTATACGGTCTGATTCAGCCCGATCTGACTTTGCTCTGTTCTGACTCAACTAATCTGCCTTTGATTCGTTCTGGCTCTACTCAAGCCTGGTTTGATGTGCCACATTGGTCATCGAAGACTGACAGGAGACTGCCGCAGCCCATGTTGGTGCGCTAGCGTTGAGGAAGAGGGATGGCACTGCAGCAGTTAGGCAGGCTCCCTGTGACCCGGAGACGCGTGTGGAGTCGATCCGGGGCAATTGATCATGAAGGAGCAGATGAGATGACGGAATCCAAGAAGACGATCAAGCGTGCCGTGGTGACCGGTGCCTCCAGCGGCATCGGCCAGGCCAGTGTGCGGGCCTTGGTGGACAAGGGCTGGAAGGTGGTCGGCCTGGCCCGGCGCGAGGACAAGCTCAAGGCTCTGGCTGACCAGCTGAGTGAGAACTTCACCTATGAGGTCTGTGATGTGACCGACGAGGACTCCACCCAGGCGGCCGTCGATGCTGTGCTCAATGGCGGTCCGGTCAAAGCTCTGGTCAACTGTGCTGGCGCGGCCTTCGGCAAGGACCCGGTGGCTACCTCCAGCCTGGACGATTGGCGCGGCATGTACGAGCTGAACGTCATCGGCACCCTGCGGGTCATCCAGAAGCTGCTCCCGGCTCTGAAAGAGTCGGAGGGCACGGTCCTGGTCATCTCCTCCACGGCGGGCATCGAACCCTACGAGGGCGGCGGCGGATACTGCGCTTCCAAGGCGGCGGAACGGGTCATGGCACGCATTCTGCGGCTGGAGCTGATCGGTCAGCCGGTGCGCGTGGTCGACATCGCCCCGGGCCTGGTCCACACCGACGAATTCTCCCTGAAGCGGTTTGGCGGCGATAGTGACCGGGCTGATGCGGTCTATGCCGGAGTGCCTGATCCGCTGACCGCCGACGACATCGCCGGATGCGTCACTTGGGCCCTGGAGCAGCCCGACACTGTGGACATCGACCAAATCGTGGTCCGTCCCCGGGCCGAGGGCTCCTACACCAAGCTCTACCGTCGTAGTTGAGTCTGGTTGGGGGCCGATTCTGTAGGAAACCGAGACTGGCATGGGATGATTCCGGCAGGGGAAGAGCCTGGCTGGGGCTGAGTCATGCAGTCAGGATGAGACGTGCCTGGCGGACCGCAGTCGACCGGGAATGGTGCCGACGGCCACGATGAGTACGGACAGGACCGACCCTGCCAGCACGCCCAGCAGGGATGATTCCAGGTGCGGGGATCCGGCGAAGGCCAGGTTGGCGATCAGGAAGGACATGGTGAAGCCGATTCCGCAGAGCTGGCAGAGGCCGATCAAGTTCCCGGTCGTGGAGCCGGCAGGTCGCCGCAGTCCCAGACGACCTGCCAGGATCAGCATGGTCATGATCCCCAGGGGCTTGCCCAAAGCCAGTCCCAGAGTGGCGCCCCAAAAGACCCGGTCCGTCAGCAGTCCGGGTCCCAGCTGATCCAGGGAGATGGACAGCGAAAAGAAGGCGAAAAGGGGCAGGACCACCAGGGCGCTCAAAGGGGTCAGGAAGTGGTCCAGCCGTTCAGCCGGTGATAGCGTCGGGTTGCGGTTTGGCTCAATCTCAGTTGGTCCAAACCCAACTGGTTTGGTATTGGCTTGACTGGTCACTGGTGGATGGGTCTCGGTCGGCTCGGTACCGGATGGTTTTGTATCGGTTGGCCTATGCTCGGTTGGCTCAGTTAAATTCGGCGCGGTACTGGCCGAAGGCTCTTCCGCTTCTGTTGCTTCCGCTTCAGACGCCTTCGACCTGGCAACAGGGGTCAATAGGCCCATCGCCACTCCCGCTAGCACCGGGTGGATTCCAGCCTTGAAGAGGCTGTACCAGGCCAGCAGACCGCCTGCGAGAGCGCCCAACAAGCAGAGAAATACCAAGGGTCGCCAGAGCCGGGCGGAACGGCTCGCCGCTCGGATCAGCAAGGCCCAGACCACTAGGCCGACCAGGCAGACAAGCAGCCAGCTCGGTTGTCCCAAGCTGGAGTAGCCCAGGGCGATCAGCAGGACGCCGATCAGGTCGTCGAAGATGGCCAGGGTCATCAAAAACGCCTGCAGGGCGGGCCCGGCCTTGGGCAGGAGCAGTTGCAGAGCCGCCAGGGAGAAGGCTACATCGGTGGCCGTTGGGACAGCCCAGCCGCGCAACCCGGCAGGGGAGCCCAGGTTGAACAGGCAGTAGATCAGGATCGGAACGGCCACACCGCCCAGAGCGGCCAGCATGGGCAGCAGGACCTGCCTGTGGTCGCGCAGAGTGCCCGTGGCAGCCTCCTGGCGCAGGTCAAGGCCCATGGTCAGGAAGAATATGGTCAACAGCCCGTCCTGTATCCAATCCTTCAGGGACAGGCTCAGTCCACCGGGCAGGTCCAGAGGAATCCAAGCGGCAAGAGCGTTCAGCCCCGGCCCGGTCTCTGGCAGATTGGCCAGGATCAGCCCGGCTAGGGCGCAGGCCATCATGAATAGCCCGGTGATCCGATCATTTTCAGCCAAGGATGACAGGGCGGCGAAGAAGTTTGAAGGGTGGAGTCGGTTGTGCTGGTCCCTGTCAGATCCGCCCCGCCCACGCTGCGGATTTGATGGCTGGGCATTCGATGGCTTGGAATCCGACGGTCCGGAATTCGGTTGGGGGCCTGATGACCGGGAATCCGACTGCCTGGGATTGAAAGGTTTGAGATTCTGTTGCGAATTCGAATCGTCGCAATCCTGACGACGTGGATTGACAGAGAATGCTGGGAATGTAGGCGTGGGCGGCATGATGCTCCTGGTCGGGCGGATAGGGTTCGGTCTTCCATGGCCGACCAGTCTTCCCGGCGTGAGGCAGCGCCCGGCCGACTCCCAAGTGTCAATTCTATCCTGAAGCCCAGCAGTCTATCTCGGTCAGAGAAAATGCCAGCGGCCCCGCACCTTTCACGATGCAGGGCCGCTGGCTTACCGCTTATCGGAGCTGTGACGAGCTCTCAGAACTCAGCAACTCAGCAACTCAGAACAGGTGGCTGCGCATGAACCACTGGAAGTGCTCCAGCTCCTGCACGTGGTCCTGCAGAATGTTGGAGCTGACGATGTCCAGGTCGTCCAGCTCCTTGATGGCCTCACGGTCGCGCTTGATGAAGGTGGTGTAGTAGGTGTCCAGGGCCTTCAGGTAATCCAGGGCATCCTGGCGGCCGGTCATGGTGATGCCATCCCAGTCGCGGTTCTTCATGATGTCGTCAGGGCGCCCGGCGGGGGAGCCGCCCAGGGTGGCGATGCGCTCGGCGGTCTCGTCGGCCATGTTCAGCACCGAATCAACCTCGGGGTCCATCATCTCATGAATGCCGATGAATTCCTTGCCCTTCATGTTCCAATGGGCGTGCTTGAGGATCAGGGCAGTCTCCTGTTCCTGGCTCAGACGGCTCTGCAGGATGGCGATGACCTTCTCGCTGGTCGCTTCGTCGAGTCCCGGTACGGTAAAGTTCAATGCCATAATCGCTCCTTAAATATGAAATTATGCCTGCGGTCGGGTCAGCCCGACCTTGTATCTCCAGACTAGAGGAAAAAGCAAGGAAACGCTTGGATTTTGCGGGAATCAACCAGTGATATCGTTCACTGACCATCGGCTACGCTGACAGTCATTTTTCCTTGACTGGCGTGAGGGCGGTCGCCGGCTGACTGCCAGCCGAGCACTGGCTGGATGATAGTAGGGATTCGGTTAGACGATAGCTAGGCTCTGGTCGCAGTATCGTCTCGGCCCGCCTTGGATTGTCGTCTTCCTTCCTGGCTTCGACCAACCTCGGTCGGGTTAGAGCCGGCAAAGCTATCCTCGGTCAAGTCAGTCTCGCTCAGATTAGATCCGGTTCGGTTATCCTCGGTCCGCTCCTGCTTCGGAATTCGACCTGTCTTCATCTTTCCTATCGTCATCATCGCCAGCCTGGTCCTCGGCCTCCTGCCGGCGCCTGACTTCGATGGTCTCAATGCGGCGCCCGTCCACCTTGGTCACCACCATGTCATACCCGTCGTCGGAGTGGATCACGTCGCCCACCTGCCCCATCCGCCCGGTCTGGGCCAGGAAGTAACCGGCCAGGGTCTCGTAGGGGCCATCCTCCAGCTCAATCCCGGTCAGGTCGGCGAAGTCCTCGATGGTCATGCCGCCGTCGACCGTGGCCACCCCGTTGACGAAGGCGGTCGCCTGGGGATGGGCCGGATTCTGCTCCTCGGGCAGGTCGTACTCGTCGCGGATGTCGCCCACCAGCTCCTCGGTCATGTCCTCTAGGGTGACGATGCCGTCGGTGCCCCCGTACTCGTCGATGACCACGGCCAGGTGGATGCCCTTCTTGCGCAGCTTCTCCAGGCTGGGCAGGAGCTTGGAGGTGCCTGGCAGGGCGATGCCGGGCCTGGTCACGTCGGCCACGGTCTTGGCATGGGGGTTGCGCACGTCCATCAGGTCGCGCACGTGGACGAAGCCCAGCACGTCGTCGAAGTCGCGGCCGGTCACCGGGTAGCGCGAGTAGGGCTCGTCGTGCACGAATTCGACCGCCTCCTGCAGGGGCATGTCCCCGGCGATGAAGACCACGTCGGCCCGGGGGCGCATGACCTCGGCCACGCTGGTCTCGGAGGCATCGAAGACGTCGCCCAGGATCATCCGCTCGTCCTTGCTCAGGTTGGTGTTGGAGGATACCAGCATCCGCAGCTCGTCGTCGCTGACCTCGGTGTCGGTCTGCTGGGGGTCGAAGCCCAGGATGCGCACGATGAGGTTGGTGTTCTTGCCGATCAGCCAGATCAGCGGCCTGCACAGGGTGGTGAAGACGTCGATGGCCGGAACGACGGCCCGGGCGATGGCCTCGGTGCGCTGCATGGCGATCCGCTTGGGCACCAGCTCGGAGATGACGATGGAGCAGTAGGAGATGATCAGAGTCAGAATCACCGTGGTCAGGGTGCCGGCCAGACCCTCGTGCACGCCCCACCCGGTCAGGACGGGCACCACGTAGGGGGCGATGGATGATGCGCCGAAGGAGGCTGAGAGGAAGCCCGTCAGCGTCACGCCGATCTGTACGGCGGAAAGAAAGGTGTTGGGGTCGCGGGCGATGCGGGCCACCCGGGCGCCGCGCGCGTCCTGCTGCTCCATCTGCTCCAGCTGCGAGTCTCGCAGGGAGACCAGCGCCAGCTCAGTCCCCGAGAAGACGGAACCGAGCAGGAGGAAGAAGAGAATGAGCAGGATGTTCAGCCATAATGCCATGCCTTCAATGCTAGGGTATGGACGCCCCATGTGCCCTATGTCACACCCCAGCGGTGAACCTCCGTCTTCCCCATGCAGCGCTTCCTGACTAGCATGAAACACGGAAGCAGGTTCGGCTTCAAGCCGGCATTCCCAACGCTCCCGAAAGGATTTTTCATGTCACAGCTTCAGCACGAATTGACTGAGTTCACCACGCAGGCCTACCAGGACAACAAGACCTTCTCGGTCTCCAAGAAGGATCTGCTGGGCCACTGGTCCCTGCTCTTCTTCTACCCTGCGGACTTCAGCTTCGTCTGCCCCACCGAGCTGGAGGATCTGGCCAGCAAGTACGAGGACTTCAAGAAGATCGGCTGCGAGATCTACTCCGTCTCCTGCGACACCGAGTTCGTCCACAAGGCCTGGCACGAGGCCAACGAGAAGATCGCCAAGGTCCAGTACCCCATGCTGGCCGATCCGACCGCAACCCTGGCCAAGGACCTGCAGACCTACAACGAGGCCGAGGGCAAGGCCGAGCGCGGCGACTTCATTTTGACTCCTGAGGGCAAGGTCGTGGCCTACGAGGTCATCTCCTCCAACGTGGGCCGCAACGCCGACGAGCTGCTGCGCCGCGTCCAGGCCTCCCAGTTCGTCTACGAGCACGGCGATCAGGTCTGCCCTGCCAAGTGGGAGCCCGGCGAGGACACCATCGAGCCCAGCCTGGATCTGGTCGGCCAGCTCTGATCCGCAGCTGCCAACATCGGGAACTCGCCGATCGGAAGCGACCAGGGCGGGTTCCCTTTTCTGTATTCACGACCAGCATCCAACACCAGCACATCTGTGCATTCCTTCGGAAGAGGCATTCATGACGGAAGACAAGAATCTTTATGACGTGGTCGTCATCGGCGGCGGCCCTGCAGGCCTGAGCGCAGGGCTCTACCTGGCCCGGGCGCGGTATCGCACCCTGATCCTGGAGAAGGACGACTTCGGCGGCCAGATCACCATCACGGCCGACGTGGTCAACTACCCGGGCGTAGCCAGCACCGATGGCCGCAAGCTGACCGAGACCATGCGCCAGCAGGCCCAGAACTTCGGAGCCGAGTTCATGAGCGCCGAGGCCACTGGCATCGAGGCCCAGGGCGACATCAAGGTGGTCCACACCTCCCGGGGCGACCTGCGCACCTTCGGCATCCTGATCGCCACCGGCGCCAGCCCCCGCAAGATTGGCTTCCAGGGGGAGCAGGAGTACGCGGGCCGCGGTGTGGCCTACTGCGCCACCTGTGACGGCGAGTTCTTCACCGGGCGCGAGGTCCTGGTGGTCGGCGGCGGGTTCGCAGCAGCCGAGGAGTCGGTCTTCCTGACCAAGTACGCCACCAAGGTGACCCTGCTGGTGCGCGAGGAGGACTTCACCTGCGACGCCGCCGTGGCTGACGAGGCCCGGAACAACGACAAGATCGAAATCCACTACTCCACCGAGCTCAAGGGAGTCTCTGCAGGCCCCGGCGGGCTGGTCGAGGCCTCCATCCTGGACCGCAAGAGCGGACAGACCACCACCTGGAAGCCCCAGGACGGCGGCACCTTCGGCGTCTTCGTCTTCGCCGGCTATGTGCCCCAGACCGGCATGCTCAAGGGCGTGGTGGATCTGGACGACCACGGCTATGTGCTGACCCACGGCTACCTGGAGACCTCGGTGCCCGGCATCTACGCCGCCGGGGATCTGCGGGTCAAGAACCTGCGCCAGGTCATCACCGCCACCTCCGATGGTGCTGTGGCCGCCGTGGAGCTGGAGCGCTACGCCTCCAATATGTCGGACAAGACCGGCCTGGTGCCGCCGCGGCCCGATGATTCCCCCTATGCCCGCTCCGAGCGGCAGGCCGAGAACTCCGCACTGGCCTCGGGCACCTCGCCCGCGCCTGTGGCCCAGGAGCACGACCAGGCTCCGGCCAAGACCTCCGGCTTCTTCGGGCCCGACATCCGCAAGCAGCTGGACATGGTCTTCGGCAAGATGACCGGAAAGCTGGAGCTGGCCCTGGATCTGGACGGCAGCCAGGTCTCCAAGGAGTTGGAGGCCTTCGTGGGCGAGCTGGTCGGACTCTCCGACGGCAAGCTGACCTCCAGGGTGGACTCCCGCACGGACGAAGATGGTAAGGATTACGATCCCGCCGGCGACCTGCCCGATGCCCGCCCCAGCGTGCGCATCTGCCGCGTGGACGACCAGGGCGTCTCCCAGCCGACCGGGTTGGCCTTCCATGGCGTGCCCAGCGGCCACGAGTTCAACTCCTTCGTCCTGGCCCTCTACAATGCGGCGGGCCCCGGCCAGCAGGTGGATCAGCCCACCTCGGACCGTATCGATGCCATCAAGGACCAGGTGGACGTGATGATGCTGGTCTCCCTGACCTGCACCATGTGCCCGACCACGGTCCTGTCCGCCCAGCGGGTGGCGGCCCAGAACGGCAAGGTGCGGGCCGAGGCCTACGACCTGGCCCACTTCCCGGAGCTCAAGGACCAGTACCAGGTCATGAGCGTCCCCTGCATCGTGATTCGTAAGGATGGCCAGGAGACCGTGGAGTTCGGCAAGAAGTCCGTCCCTGAAATGCTGGATCTGATCGGGGCCTGACCCTGGGTCTGAGCCTGAACAGAGCCTGAGAGGGCGCTGGTATCAATGCCTTTGTGGCGATGATGCCAGCGCCTTTTTTGGTGTAAGCCTCTGAATTACGTTGATGGAAAATTGCTGATGCTATCCACGGTCTACACGGTCCGCCGCCTTCATAGCGCAAGCGGTGACCGTTGTCATCATGATCGGCTCGACATTATGGGATGATTACGCTTTATCCTGCTACATCCTGACCAATCCTCCGACCCAGACCACTCCTTTCGGTCCTGGCTCATGGCGTAATGGCCCCCGGCAGCAGCCGTGCCATCCTGGTCCACGTCCAGTTGGACGAATCCCTGCATAATCGTGGTGTTTATCTACGTATTCCCGGCCTGGATCGACCCAGCCAAGCCCAGGGCATCCCTGGAGCACTTGGATCCGACGGATCCGCTGGGCACCGCCGAGATCACCGGCACCTATTTGGAGCGCGTGGGCATCCGCATACCTCGCTGCCAGCCCGATACCGTCTGCCTGATTGACCTGGTCCGGGTCTGACCCGCCGCCATCAGTCATACCGCAGGGATGAAGGAGCACTGAATCATGAACCCAACCAGCCTTAGCCTGGGAGAGCCGGACTGGATTACGCTGACCATTGATACCGACAGGGAGACGGCGCTCGCAGGCCCTGGACTACATCCGCCAGGACATCGCCCAGCCCGGACGGCTGGCACTTCTACAACCGGAGCCTGACCGCCGACTAGAAAAACCAGTTCAGGCAGGCCCTGGCCTCAACCGGGGGGCACCCATGCTACTCCGTCGGACTGGCTGGTCAATGCCTGCCCTGAGATCTGGGCTGACGACGGCGGCACCCACCGATACTCCTGGTATCAGCCGCCTGGCCTGGAGTTCGCCGACAAGCCCGAGCGCTACGACGGGTACCTTTCCGCCGTTTAGAAGTAGATGACGGCCGTGCTCGGTTGGGATGGGCACAGCCGCCAGTTCGCCGGATTGCAGTGATGGGAACCCGGCCTTACTCGTGCGAAGTACAGTGGGGAATATTCGATAATGCCATTTACAGAGCCTCCCAAGAACTCTGCCGACTGTCTCCCCAACAGACGGTACATGTCATCCGTTTCTGCGTCTTTGTACAGTGATACAACCCTATCATCGCGCAATGACTATGACAGCCTGATCCAATGTCGGCGGAACTCAAAGCTGGCGGAATGAGTAAACAGCGGCCAGGCTGACTGGGGTTGTATGCCCGTGGCCAGCTTGGCCGTGTTTCCCTCTCTCCCAGGCGGGGCGGGGGCGTGCATGCCTGCCCTCGGCTTCCGCCTGCAGAAGTGTGGTGGGGGCGCGGGAGGATGTGTCGGCTCTCTTGGGGTTTGAGCCTTGATTGGCACTTTTCCTCCCTGCTCCCCCTATGTGGGCCGGGGGCGGGGGGATTGATACGCCGCCCGGCCCGTCTTACTCGAGCGAAGCATGCAATAGTCGGTGTTGTTCCCTCCGGTGGCGGCGTGAGGCGAGGACCCCGCCCATGCCGGTCATGCCGGTGGCGAGGGCGAGCAGGATGCCTTCTCCTCCGGCCTTGGGGAGCACGCCTGCGGGCAGGTACGTGTATTTGAGGGAGGTGTCGGGCTGTTGGGGTGCGCCGCCCAGCGTGTAGTCGACGCTGACCGTGACCGTGCCCGGCTGGTGTGCGGGCGTGAGCACGGTCACGCTGCTGCCGTCGCCGCGCGTCAATCCTGATACGGGGGTCTGGTCGAATCTGACGCCGGTGATCACCGGCGTCAGATTCGACTCCACCGGCACAGGGGTCGGACTTTGGTTTCCGGCATCGGAATTGCCGAGTGCACCGTTCCCCCATGCTTTTGTGTAACCGTCCGCGCCAATCGCCAGCGAATGCCATTCGCTGGCGCTTATTTGTGCTGCGTTCAGCCAGGGTCCAGCCGTGCTTGTGGATTGTGCGCCGGCAAACACCTTTATAGGGGTAGCAAACTGACCACTGGTGGTGTTGTTGCCGAGCAGGCTAGTGTCGTAGGCGTTACCTCCCCAGGCGTAGGCGTATCCGTCGCTGCCCACGGCCAGCGAATGATATTCGCCGGCGCTGACCTGTACGGCTTTCAGACCTTTGCTCGCATCGTTGGGGCTGGTGGGGTCGCGCACGAGCACAGGAACAGACGAATCACCGTACCTGTTGTTGCCGAGCTGGCCTTGGCCGCCCTGTCCCCAGGCGTAGGCGTATCCGTCGCTGCCCACGGCCAGTGATAGCTGCCCTCCGGCGCTGACCTGCACGGCTTTCAGACCTTTGCTCGCATCGTTGGGGCTGGTGGGGTCGCGCACGCGCCCAGGGACAGACGATTGCGTATGGGGACTACGGGGGCCGCTGGTGTTGTTGCCGAGCTCCCCCCTGCCGCTCCATCCCCAGGAGTACACGTATCCGTCCCGGCCCACGGCTAGGGAATGCCCCTTTCCGGCGCTGACCTGTATGGCCTGCAGGCCTTTGCTTGCATTGTTGGGGCTGGTGGGGTCGCGCACGCGCCCAGGTACAAGGGAAGAGCCGCCGTTGCGGCCGAGCTGGCTATTGCCGTTGTCTCCCCAGGAGTACGCGTATCCGTCCCGGCCCACGGCCAGCGAATTCTCGGCTCCGGCGCTGACCTGTATGGCCTGCAGGCCTTTGCTTGCATTGTTGGGGCTGGTGGGGTCGCGCACGCGCACAGGAACAGACGAATTCGCCGCATAGTCGCCGCGGGTGTTATTGCCGAGTGCACCCCAATAGTTGCCCCCCCACGCGTAGGCGTATCCGTCGCTGCCCACGGCTAGCGAATGCTCGTATCCGGCGCTGACCTGCACGTAGGTGAAATCTTCTGGCAGGTCCGGATACGTCTTGCGGTCAGGCGTCTTCACCATGACCGGCGTAGTCCGGCTAGTGGTCGTCCCGTCGCCGAGCTGGCCATAGCCGTTGCTTCCCCAGGCGTAGGCGTTCCCGTCGCTGCCCACGGCCAGCGAATAATCAATTCCGTCGCTGACCTGGCTGAACCTGATGCCTCGGCTGGCACCGTCAGGCGGGGTGATGGCGGTGGCCTCGTTGCCCAGCTGGCTGCCCTTGTCAGGGTTGATCCTCCACGTGTCGTTCGGGTCTTTGGGCGTCCATTTGGCGGTGAGGGTGAGGTTGTCTGTCACGGGCCTGCTGAAGTCGTAGGCGACTTCTCCGATGAACCATCCGTCGAACTGGTAGCCTTCACGCGTAGGGTTAGGTGAGGGCCGCTGCACCCTTCCCAACGGGTAGGTCACTGACTGCGGGTCGGGTTTCGAGCTTCCTCCGTCTATGTCGAAGTCGACTTCATAGGTGGGTCCTTGTTGGGCGTCTCTGGTCAGCGGCTGGTCGACCGTATAGTTGAGGCTTCTGGTGAAAGGTTGGCCATCCTGACTACCGGCGATGAGAATGGTTGCTTGTCCGGGCTGGCGGGCGAGTATGTCCGCTCGCCAAGCGCCGTCGGTCTTGTGGAGTTTGAGCGGCAGGCCGTCCATGCTGGCTGATTCCAGGGTGGGCGCTGTGGTGGTGTCGAGTCTGGCTGGCTTGCCGGGTTGGCCCTGCTTGTCCAGGCTCCACGTGAACATGTCGCCTTGCCGGTCGATGGCGGTGATCCTGCTGTTGTTACTGGTGGCCTGGATGTACTGCTGGCTCCCGTTGTCCGCCCGGGTGGTCTTGCTGCCCGGCTTCCAGGCCCGTAGGTGGCCGTCTTTGTCAACGATCACGGACTGATCGTCGCCGTTGTTTATTTTGCCGATCTGCGTGCCGCCGGGCAGGCTGGCGGCTGTGGGGCCGTTCTTGCCATCGGCGAGATAATAGGTTTGTCCGTCCGAGTCAAGGAGGAGCAACCCTTGGTTGAGGGCTTGGGCTTGGACGATGCGCATGCCTGGTTTCTGCTTGATACGTTCGGGTTCGGCTTTCTTGGTACTGCTCGTTTCCCGGGTCCAGGCCTGCCCGTCAGAGTCCACGATGATGATCCGGCTGGTGGAGGCGACGGCCATGACGGCCATCTGCCCGGGCAGGCTGGTTGCGGCCTGCTGCATGAGTTTCGGATTCTGATTCTGGCTGTCGGCATCGCTGGCCTGGAAGGTGTGGACCTGTCCTTGTCGGTCCACTGCCAGCAGAAGGTAATCGTTCAGGCTGATGCTGGTGAACCCAGTATTCTGGTTGGTGTCGAGAGTCGCGGGTTCGTGCTGTCTGCTGGCCCAGGTGTAGATGTGCTGGTCGGATCCCAAAGCTGCGTGCCAGCGGCTGCCGGCTGCAACCTGCTGGTAGTGGAACCCGTCGGGAGCATGGGCGGGGAAAGGAACCTGCGCGGGTGTGCTGTCTTGGGTCCAGGTGTAGATGCGGCCGTCGCCGGTCAGACCGATAAACCGGTCCCCTGCGGTTTGGATGCTGGCGAATTGAGGTTCCTGTCTGTTGGGCGGGCTGATGGTTAGCCGCGCCCCGGTGGCGGGCCCGTGGTCCGGGCTCAGCGTCCAGTCCGTGACCTTCGACCACCTGGCTTTCAGGGTCATGTCCTGGAGGATGGGGGTCTGGAAGTCGAAAGGCTGGCTGTCGAGTGTCCATCCGTCGAACCGGAAGCCTTGACGTTGCGGGTTCTGTTGCGGGGGAGTGGCGAGGGTACCGGTTTTCACGGTTGACTGTGTGGGTTTGCTCCCGTCGGCAGGGTTGAAGCGCACTGTATGCGCGGCTTGATCGTCCGTCTTATCGGATGGTTTGGTTGAAGCGGGTTCTGCACTGCCGGTAGCATCCGTCGGCGATGACGGGGTGCTCGGGCTCGGTGTTGCGCAGCTTAATGGAGTAGATGTTTGTATCGGTGAGGGTGATGACAGCTGGGTGCTGGTTGCGTTGCTGGGGAGAGTGTCGGGGGTTTGCTTAGCTACGCGAGGGGTCTGACGACCCCCCCCCCCCGGTGAGTATGGGAGCGTCCGCTTGGGCAGATGCGACGCCCAGGCCTGCCAGCAGGCTTAGCAGGACGATCATCATCGCCATGATGCGACGCAGACGGCAAACCAGATGCATGAAACCAAAACCCCTTCACCAAACACCAAGCGGTATCAAAACCGCCTGCCTATCAAAGTTCTACCTGTCAACGCCAACCCTGCATCAAATTGCAAGAGCTAATGGCGTAAGCCAGCTGTCTCTTGACATCCCCCGCTTTTCACCCTACCACCCAGTCCGAAGACAACACACGACCACATCAAAGGCACTTGAATACGGCGAGGCCCCGCCTCCTGCTATCTGCAAGAGAACGGGGCCTCATCCTTAAACTGTCAAGTGGGGATCAGCCGGTGTTCTGCAGGCCGGCGGCGACTCCCGAAACGGTGCAGAGGATCAGGTAGATGAAGTCGGCCTGCTGGCTCTTGCTGAGCTCCTCCTTGTCGTTGCGACGACGCAGGGCCCGCAGGGCGCGCACCTGAGTCACCGACAGGGCGTCCACATAGGGAGAGCGGATCCGGATGGCCTGGCCCAGCACGTGGCGGTGCTGCAGGGGCCACTCGTCGCCCACGATCTGCAGAACCCACTTGCGGGTCAGCTCCATCTCCGAGAGGACCTTCTGGCTCAGGTCGTCCCGGTCGCCCAGGGAGAGGTACATCTTGGCGATGCGCTCGTCGGTCTTGGCCAGGCTCATCTCGATGTTGTCGATGAAGGTGCTGAAGAGCGGCCACTCCTCGTAGGCCTGACGCATGGTCTCCAGGTCGCCGAACTTCTCGCAGGCGGTGCCCAGGCCGTACCAGGCGGCCAGGTTGATTCGGGCCTGCGCCCAGGAGAAGACCCAGGGTATGGTCCGCAGATCGTCCAAGGACTTGGCGCCCAGACCGCGCTTGGCCGGCCGGGAGCCGATGGGCAGCAGGCCGATCTCGTTCAGGGGCGTCACGATGGAGAACCAGGGGGCGAAGTCCGGCGTGTGCAGCAGGTCCAGGAAGCGCTCGTGGGCGGCCTGGTCCAGCTTGTCGGCCATGTCCGCGTACTTCTCGGTCATGGTGGTGTTGCGCTCCTCCACGCTGGGCGCGGACTGGAGCAGGGTGGCCGCGGCCACGGACTCGATGTGGCGGATGGCCAGGACCGGGTTGCCGTAGCGGGCGAAGATGACCTCGCCCTGTTCGGTCAGCTTGAACCGGCAGTTGACCGAGCCCACAGGCTGGGCCAGCACAGCACGGTTGGCGGGGCCGCCGCCACGGCCTACGGCGCCGCCGCGTCCGTGGAAGAGGGTCAGGTCGATGCCATGGCTCTCGGCCCACTTGGCGATGCGCTCCTGGGCGGAGTGCAGTGCCAGGGTCGCCGAGACGGGGCCGGCATCCTTGGAGGAGTCGGAGTAGCCCAGCATGACTTCCATCTTGTTGCCGGTCTCCTTGAGCCGGGCCTGGACCTCGGGGATCTTGATGATCTCCTCCAGCACGTCCACTGAGTTCTGCAGATCCTCCAGCTGTTCGAACAGGGGGATCACGTCGATGACGGGCACGTCCTCGGCATGCTCGAAGGCCAGCCGGTTGAGCTCGTAGACGTCCTTGACGTTCTGCGCCGACTTGGTGAAGGAGATGATGTAGCGGCGGGCGGCCTTCTGGCCGTTGCGCTTCTGGATGGCTCCCAGGGCCCGGAAGGTGTCGAGCACCTCGTGGGTCATGGGCTGCAGCTCGCCACGCTCGCCATGCAGGCCGTGCTCGCGGATGTCCTCCAGGGCGCGGGCGTGGACCAGGGAGTGCTGGCGGAACTCCATCTCAACCATGTGGAAGCCGAAGGTCTGGGCCTGCCAGATCAGATCCTGCAGGGGGCCGTAGGCCTGACGGACCGCGCCCGCCTTGGCCAGGGAGTCCTGGACCACTCGCAGGTCGGCGATGAAGTCGTCGCAGTCGGCATACATGAGGTCGGCATCACGCTGGATGGTGGCCTGCAGACGGTCAGCGATGACCAGGACCACGGCCCGGTGCAGTTCGTTGTGCGAGATGGTGGCGGCCCTATCGGTCAGGCGCTCGCTCATCTCCTTCTGGTGGCTCCACAGGCTCCTCAGCTCGGGGCTGGGCGGCGTGGTGGTCACCTCCATGGTCATGTTGCGGCCCACGGTGGTGGTGGCCTTGACCAGGGCCTCAAGCATGTGGTCGGAGAACTTGCGGGCCACCTTGCGCGAGACCTTGGCGGTCACATTGGGGTTGCCGTCGCGGTCGGAACCGATCCAGCTGCCCGGGTGGAAGAAGGCGGGGCAGACGGGCTTGACCATGCCGGCCTTCTTGCCCAGCATCCAGTCGTCGAAGCGGCGGTAGACCTTGGGAATGGTCTCGAAGAGCGTGGCGTCGAAGATGTCCAGGATGGTGTTGGCTTCCTCGACGGGCGTCGGCTTCTTGGCTGCGATGGGCGAGGTGCGGAAGAGGGCGTCGATCTCGTTGTGCAGCAGACGCTCGTTCTCCTCCAGCTCGGAACCGCCCAGACCGCGGCGAACGGCCAGCAGGTTGGCGATGCGCCGGATCTTGCCCTCCACGGCCTTGCGCCTCGCCTCGGTGGGGTGGGCGGTGAAGACGGGGTGGAACTCCAGCTTCTCCAGCAGCTCCGAGGCCTTGGCCGGGCCCATCTCCTGAAGGAGCTGGCTGTAGGCGCTGGTCATCTCGTTGATGGGGTCGGTGCCCTTGACTTTGAGGTCCACCTTGCCCTCGCGCTCATGCAGGACCTTCACCCGGTAGTTCTCCTCGCAGAGGTTGGCCAGGTGGAAGTAGGTGGTCAGGGCGCGGGCCAGCAGCTGGGAATCCTTGACTGAGGTGTCGTCGATCAGGGCCACAGCCTTGGACAGGCCGTCCTCGTCGGGCACGGGGTCCGAGGGGTGGCGGTTGAAGTGCTCGGCGCTGGCCGTCATCACGTCCTCGCGCAGGGAGTCGAAGCGCTTGAGCAGCTGTTGATCGAATTCCCCCAACACATCCCTGAGCAGCCGCAGGCACAAGGCCATGTCCTCATCCAACGATTGAGGCAGCTTGCGTTCCTCCGGGCCCTTGGTTCCGGTGCCGGATGTGACCAGGGTCGCATCGGCAGCCGTGATTTGCTGATTACTATCTGTCATCAGTCCTCCTTGTCGAATCGCAGGTTGCCCGGTCTTCGACCATTCCACGGCTCCTCCGCGGTTATTGGTGGTCGGCGTTGCAGGCCCACAGCCTTCGGTTCGATGGCTCGCGGCCCATTCTAGGACGCTTTCGGGTCGAATACGTTTCATGGTCCCGTGCGGCGGTGCAAGGGCACGTGACCCGGGTGGAGTATGAATGTGGGTGTGAAATTCAAGAGCAGGAGTTCCAAGGACGGCTATCGCGGCAGGACCGCAGCCGAGGTAAGACGGGTCAGCAAGTACCACACCCACTCCATTCCGCTGGATATGGAGGATATCGAACGCGATTACGACAAGCCCATCGTCGAGGCCTGCATAGCGGCCAAGACCAGCCTGATTGTGCGGGTGGGCATGCTGGAGCTGGGGGCCGGCACGGGAAGCTTCCGTGTGCGCGAGATGATGCACAGGATTGCCTACCCCATGGGCGTGCATGTGCGGGCAGATGTGAACCTGACGGACATCGAAGCCACCTGCACTGATGGCGTGTCCCGCATCACCGAGGTGGTGGACCTGCCCACCACCGGGGTCAACACCGAGCGGATCTGGCTGCTGGAGCACTTCGCGGACTGGCTCAGCGTCAAGTGCGGGCAGGCGGGGACCTACCACGCCGTGACGGTGGTCTCCCGGGAGCTGGTGGACAACCTGGACGAGCCGAATGTCTACGCGGCGGCCCGCAAGGCGGTCAAGGAGGTGCTGGCCCAGGACCAGGATGCTGCCGAGGCGCTCAAGGATGCGGTGGCCACCGCCGTACACAACGAGGACGAGATCAGCCAGAACCGGATCGATGCGGCGGCCATAGACACCAGAACGGCCGCCGGTCTGGGCACCGTAGGCTCCACGCCTCGGCCGGAGGATTCCAAAGGCTCCAAGGATTCCAAGGCTGCTTCTGTCTCTGCTTCCGCGTCTGCCGACGCCGTGGCCAAGGATTCGGATTCGAGCGCCGCCGGTTCTGCCGCCGCTGGACCGTCTGCAACCAGCCAAGGGCGCGACTCTGCGTCTGGGCGGCCTGCCTCCTCTGACAAGTCCTCGTCCCCGGAGCCGCAGGCAACGGGCGGCATCACAGTCCGGCAGGCGCACGAACGCCTGGACCTGATCGAGCGGCGTAGACCCCTCTATTCGCCCCTCTTCTCGGGCTTCGCCTCGGCCGTGGCCTGCGCAGCCTTCGTCTTCCTGCTGGGCGGCGGCCCCTATGACATGGCCGGAGCCTTCGTCGGCGCTGGCATAGGCCAGTGGGTGCGCCGTCAGATGCTGGGCAGGCGGATCAACCAGTTCTTCGCCACCGGGGTGGCGGTCATCATCGCCGCCCTGGCCTGTGTCGGCACGTTGAGGCTGGTGGGCATCTTCGACCCGGTGGCCCTCAGGCACGACACGGCTTACATCGGGGCCATCCTCTTCGTCATTCCCGGCTTCCCCCTGGTCACCGGCGGCCTGGACATCGCCAAGCTGGACTTCCCATCCGGGGTGCAGCGCATCACCTACGCCTTCTCGATCATCCTGGTGGCCACGCTGGGTGGCTGGGCCGTGGCTCGGATGGTCATGCTCAACCCCCAGGGCTTTGAACCCATGAACCTGAGCCCCTGGCTGATGGCCGGCCTGCGCATGATTGCGGCCTTCTGCGGGGTCTGGGGCTTCTCGGTCCTCTTCAACTCACCCCAGCGCATGGCCCTGGTGGCCGCCGTCATCGGTGCTCTGACCGACACCATGCGCCTGGAGATGCAGGACCTGCTCCATGTCCCTCCGGAGATGGCCGCCTTCCTGGGTGCCTTCCTGGCCGGCATGCTGGCCACGGTCTGGCGCTCCTCAGTCCGTCACGGCCTGCTGCCGCCCCACCTGGGCTACCCACGAATCAGCCTGACCGTGCCCTCCATCGTCATCATGGTGCCTGGCCTGTATATGTACCGGGCCATGTTCTACCTGGGGCAGTTCAATACGCTCAACGCCCTGGACTGGGCCTTCCGGGCCTTCATGGTCATCATCTGCCTGCCCATCGGCCTGGTCACGGCCCGGGTGCTGACCGACCGCTCCTGGCGGTACGACGTCTAGTAGCGCATGCCCATGGCCGAACGGACCTGATCAAGGGTCTCCTCGGCTATCTGGTTGGCGCGCTTGTTGCCATCGACCAGGATGTCGCGCACGGTGTCCATGTCCTTGGCCAGCTCGGCCCGGCGCTCGCGGTGGGGTGCCAGGAATTCGTTGACCGACTTGGTCACATAGGCCTTGAGGGCGCCCGAGCCGGCATCGCCGATCTCCTCAGCGATGTCCTCGGGCCTTCGGTCGGTCACCAGGCCGGCTGTGGTCAGCAGGGCCGAGACCTGGGGGCGGTTCACAGGATCGAAGGTGATCCTGCGTTCGGAGTCGGTGGGCGACTTGCGAATCAGCTTGGCTGTCTCCTCGGGGGTGGCGCCCAGCATGATGGAGTTGCCGTAGGACTTGCTCATCTTGCGTCCGTCCAGACCCGGAATCTCAGGGGTGTCAGACAGGATGGCATCAGGTTCGGGGAAGACCGGGGCCTGGCCGGGGTAGCGCTCGTCGAAGCGGCGGGCGATGGTCCGGGTCAGCTCCACATGCGGCAGGTTGTCCTTGCCGATGGGAACCACGTTGGCCTTGCAGAAGAGTATGTCGCAGGCTTGGTGGACCGGGTAGGTCAGCAGCAGGCCGGTCAGGGCGTGGCCGCTGGCCTCCATCTCGGACTTGACGGTGGGGTTGCGGTGAAGCTCGGCCTCGGTCACCAGGGAGAGGAAGGGCAGCAGCAGCTGATTCTCTGCGGGGGTGGACGAATGGGTGAAGATCATGGTCTTCTTGGGGTCGATGCCCGCAGCCAGATAGTCCAGCACCAGGTTGAGCACGTTGTCGCGGATGTGCTCGGTGGTGTCCCGGTCGGTGATGACCTGGTAGTCGGCGATGACGATGTTGGTGTGCACGCCGCGATTCTGCATCTGGACGCGCTCGCGGATGGAGCCGAAGTAATGACCCAGGTGGAGCCTGCCGGTCGGGCGGTCGCCGGTCAGCATGGTGTAGCCGCTGGGATTCTTGTCCAGCTCGGCCAGCACCTGGTCGGACCGATGCTTGGCGGCTCTGAAGCTATCGCTGATCTCGTTGCCTGCCGCTGTGACTTCTTCCTGCATGGTCCCACCCTCGTCGTCGTGCCGAATGTCCTTCTGGGAATTGCTTTTATGGTAAAAGTCCGAGCCGACAAGATGCGTAGGTGGTACTCTCATAAATGATGCAAATTCACATTCAAGTTGCCTAAGTGCACGTTACCTGGCGAAGGGGGTCGGATGGGCCGCGGACGTCAGAAGGCTAAGCAGACGAAAATAGCCCGGAAGCTCAAATATCTGACAACGGACACGGATTACGACGAGCTGGCCAAAGAGCTCAGCAGCAAGGAACCCGGAACCAGGGGCAAAGATCCCTTCAAAATGGTTGAAGAGGAATACTCCAAGCCGGATTCTCGCAAATCGGGGGGCCAGGACCCCGAGGACTCCACGGACGATGATCTGGACGATTACGCCCGGTGGGCCGCCGAGGCTGCTGCCAAGGCCACCTCTGGGGAGATGCCGGCCACGCCCAAGCCGCACAAGCGCATACCCATTCCCGTGCCCAGCGCGCTCAAACATCACAAGGATCAGAAGAGCGCATCCAAGGGGTCCGCGAGCAAGTAGCCGGCCGCAGAGGCAGCCGGCCTCATACCAGTGGTAGCAGCTCGTGCAGATCGTCGCGCTCGCCCACAGCGCTGATATGCCCGGCGGCGGTTTCTTCGCTCCAGCTGGTGATGCCGGCGGCCAATCGTAGCCAGACATCCGGGTCCAGTTCAATTACGTCGGGCGGGGTCAGGTTATGCGGGTCGGATGCCGGCCCATCCAGAATCTTGACGGCTCCCCAAGGGGCCACCCTGACCTCTACGCCGGGGCCGGGGGCCTTGATTTCCAGCATGTGCAGGGAATAGCGGACAGCCATGGCTTTGCTGCGCCTAGCTGTTTGTGGGGCCACTGACAGGCGGTCACCCTCCGGGCCCAGATTATTTGCAGCCTCCTTGGCCGCATCCCGCCAGGCCAGGAAATCCCGGCGGCCTTCTTCCATGTCTGCTTCCCGTATGGCACTCATGGCTCCATTGTGACGCGCCGCCCCAACAGGCGTGTCCAGCAGGTTGCGGTCAAGCCAAATTCAGGCATGAAAAAAGGAATCCGTTGCCCTCACGTCCTTGACGCTGGGTCGGATTCCTTCCCGACCGGAACGGTCAGGCCTGTGCGCCCGCTTGCAGAGGGGTTTCGGGATCCTCAGACCCCTTGTCCTCCTCGTCCTTGGCCAGGCCCAGGTCGACTGGCGATGAGCTGTTCTCCCAGGGCTCCTCCCAGGGATCATAATCCGGGTTCTGCTGCTTGTATACGAACAGAGCGACAACGCCGGCCAGCAGCGTGCCGAAGAGCAGTGCAAAGAACTTCCAGCCGTTTGAAGATGAATTCTCCATGTTTGGCTCCTTTCGACGACTTTCGTCGGTCCTGCCCACTTCGACCGACCTAGTCATCATCCTAGTAGAAAGCGGCGAACTGTGGGGCGCATCGGTGCCATTGCGGCACGGAAACCGCACACCCCGGCCGGACGGTCAGGTAAGGTAAGGTTCATGGTCAATGGCACGGGCACCAGTTTCACAGGCGGAGGAAATGGTCGGGGGCCGCTGGGATGGATCCGGCGGTACTGGGGTGACCATGCTCCGGTGGTGACCATAGCCATCACTCTGATCTGCATAGTGGCCTGGGTCATCCAGATGGCCCTGTACCTGCTGGCCCCACTTCGTTATCAACGGCTTTTGCTGGGCTACTGGGCCTTCGTGCCGATTACGGCCATTCATGAGCCCTGGATGTTTGTGACCAACATATTTCTGCACGCCACCAATGTCTCGCACATCCTCTTCAACATGATCACCCTCTGGGTTGTGGGGCCGGTCCTGGAAAATCTGATAGGGCATGGGCGTTTCCTGGTCCTCTACATGATCAGCGGGCTGGGCGGAGACCTGGGACTGATGGTCTATGCGGTCCTGGCGCCCAACGGCTGGGGCACGTCGGCCATAGGGGCCTCGGGCGCGCTCTTCGGGCTCTTCGCCGCCACTCTGGTGGTCTACCGCCGTCTGGGGATTGACATCCTTTCCTTGGTGGTCTGGATGGGCATCAACTTCTGTATGCCCCTGTTCGTGCCCGGCATTGCCTGGCAGGACCACGTTGGTGGGTTCATAGTCGGCGGCCTCTTCATGCTGGCCCTGTTGCACATGGGCCGGCCCGGCTCGCGGGTGCATAGTCTGCTCTCCTGGCTGCTACCCACGTTGATCTTCCTGGCGGCCCTGGTCCTGCTGGCTCTGGGCTGCAACATGTTCAACCCCATGCGCTGAAATCAGTATCTATCTGTTGCTGACCGCCTGTTGTCGACTGCCAACTATTTCGTCCCCTGTTCGGGTCTGGTAATTGATAAATGACATGGATGTCATCTATCCACATTTGTTGACAATCGTGTGGATAACCTGGGAATAAGTAGTCAGAACTGGTGCATATATACCTGTAAAAAGTGAATAAGTGAAGGAAGAACCCAATCAGCAGTAGGGTTGTGGACGCGTGCCTTAGGTCATCCACGTGGAATCCGGGCGATTGTGGATAACTTTGGCTCGAGTCTCGAAATGGTGGATGAATCCGCACATGCCTGACGTAAGGGTGTGGACGGATATACAAAGAACCCCGCAGCCGTGCCTGCGCGGTTGCGGGGTTCTGAAAGAGTGATGCGGCTGGATCAGTGCCACCACATGGTCATGAGGAAGCCGACCAACAGAATGCCAAAGCCCACTGCCAAGTTCCAGTTGCCGATGCCAGGGATGGGGAAGACTTTGCCCATGGTGGAGGAGATGTAGTAAACCACGATCCAGATCAGGCCCACCAGCATCAGCGTGACGAAGAGGGGCACAAACCAGCGCGGATTAGCCTTGGTGTTCTTGATGGTGTCCTCCACGCGGCGGGTGTTCTCTTCCTGACGCTGCACGATGCGGCGCATCTGCGGTGTCATGTGCTTTTTGTCAACGCTCTGGTTGAGCACGGCCTCCACCTTGTCCATGGACAGGCCGTACTCCTCGTCCTCGGCATCCTCGCCAGTGTCGGCGGTCTTGCTCCTGTCCACCGCCTGGTCCTCGTCATCATGGAGTTGATGCTCTGCCATGAGGTTATTCTCCTTCAGTAGATCTACTAAGCCATAGTAGCGGTTAGACTCGAACGTAATACTATCGCAGACGAGGATGAGGGTATGCCTATGACCAGACGGACGGGACGGCACGGTACGCACAGGTCCCTGGTCGGCACAGTGTCTGTGGCTGTGGTGCTGGCCTTGGTCGGGTACATGCTGACCACCAACATCCGCGTCAACAGGACGGTCACGGTCACCTCGGACACGGCCGGATTGGTGGAGGAGCGCGAGAACAAGGCTGGTGAGTTGCGCAAGGACATCAATGACATGAGCTCGCAGATCAACGCGCTGAAGACCCTGACCGATGACAAGGGCAGCTCGGACCAGGCCCGCGAGGACCCCGGCTCGGGCACGGTGCTCAAGGCCGTCCAGGGGCCTGGACTGACGGTGACGCTCAACGATTCCCCGCTCTGGCAGCAGAAGGTGGGCTCCGACGGGTCGACGGCCAACATCAACGATTACGTCATCCATCAGCAGGATGTGGAGAGTGTGGTCAATGCGCTCTGGGCCGGGGGAGCCGAGTCCATGCGGATCCAGGATCAGCGGGTTCTGCCCACTACAGCTGTGCGATGCGTGGGCAATGTGTTGCTGCTGCATGGCCGAAAGTACTCGCCGCCATATAAGATTTCAGCCATAGGACCAGTCGACAGGATGACCAAGTCCCTAAATGCTTCGCCATCCATCCGGATTTACAAGGAGTATGTGAATACGGTAGGTCTGGGTTGGAATGTCGAATCTTCGGATAATCTGAGATTCCCTGAGACGACGGCTGTCCTGCAGCCACTCCAGTACGCATCGCTAGATGAGAAGGCACGGTAAATGACGACAGAGGACTCGGAGAACGACACAACGCCGGTCGATAAACCGGCGGATAAGCGGCGAACCTGGCTGGTGGGCATTGCAGAAATCGTGGGGGAGCTGCTGATCACGCTGGCCGTCGTCTGCGCACTCTACGTGGTCTGGCAGCTCTGGTGGACCGGTGTGCAGTCCGAGCATCAGCAGTTGGAGGCCCGGGCTTCGACCTCCTGGAGCAACCCGGGGTCGGGCGACACCCGCAAGGTGGCCAAGCCTCAGAAAGGGGCGCCCCCGGTGCAGCCCAAGCAGGCCTCCGAGGGTGAACTGATAGCCCAGGCCTACATTCCTCGTTTCGGACAGCATTGGGAGCGCAACGTGGTTCAGGGCACGTCGCCCCGAGAGCTGGCCTACGCGGGATTGGGCCATTACCCCAATACGCAGATGCCGGGCGAGATGGGCAACGTGGCCATTGCAGGACACCGCGCAGGCTATGGTGAGCCGCTGGGCCATGTGGACGAGCTGCGAGTGGGCGATGCCATCGTCCTGCGCACCAAGGATTACTGGTACGTCTACCACTACACCCGCTATAAGATCGTCGCTGCCAACGAGGTCAGTGTTATCGCTCCCAACCCTTATTCGCCCAAAGAGGCTCCTGATCGGCGCATGATCACGCTGACCACCTGTGAGCCCAAGTACACCACGGCCACCCACCGCTGGATCAGCTGGGGCGAATTCGACTACTGGGCCAAAGTGTCCGACGGAGTGCCCAAGGAACTGCTGGGCGACCGCGGCAGCGATGTGGCCTTTGCTGACGACAAGGGCTCGGTCATGGCCAGGCTGGGTTCTCTGCAGCCGGTCTTCCTGGTTTTGGCAGCAGCCTATCTGATCATCTACCTGGCGGCCCTGGCTGCCTGGCGTTACCCCCTGCTGCGGCAGATTCGCAAGGGCGAGAAGCCTCAGCCCATGATCAGCCTCTACGGCTGGCTGCTGCGGCACCAGTCCGGCATAGCTCCGATTCGGTGGCTTCTGCTGATTCTGCTCCTGCTGGCTCTGGCCTGTGCCCTGATGGAGTGGGGCTTCCCATGGCTGGCCAGCAACGTGCCCATGCTCAGACAGATGTCCAACTACTCCACCTTCTGACCTAGGCGGCATGCAAGAGCGGCGGGGCCGCAGGATTCAATGTGATCCGTGGCCCCGCCGCTCATTGTTGCCACAACTTCGCCGACTGCTAGCAGTGACTGTCCAAGGTCTATCTAAGACACTTCTGTGGCCATGGTTTGATAGCCATGAATTTTTGGTCGCAGTCCAGATGACGCCAGTCTGGCGGCCGAGGCGGATTCGTCGCGATGTGGCGATGCGACTTGGCAAGGCCCAGTCCGGAAGTTGTGCATTGGTCGTTATGAACCGGTCGCTGGACCCTGACGTTTAGCTTGGCCGAAGTCATGACCGGGATTTGTGGACGCGAAGTCGCGATTCGCAGCCTAATGGCGTGGCCTGATAGCCATTACTCCGTCCCAGACCGCATTCGCTCTGCCTAGAACGATATGGCCCGGCGGCAAGACTGTGGTCGCCGGGCCATAGGAGTCAGTTGGTGGAGCTGACGGTGGTCACCGTGATGGGGGTGTTGTCGTCCACCTTGCTGCCGGCTCCGGGACTTACAGCGGTCACCTTGTCCGTGTCCTTGCCGACGGAAGTGATCCTGTCGGCGCTGACGCCGCTGTTGGTCAGCTTCTGCCGATAGCTGCCCAAGGTCTCGCCCTGGGAGAAGGGCGGGACGCTAATGGCCGTGGTCAGGGTGATGGTGTCCTTGGACTTGTCGAAGGAGGAACCTGATGCGGGATCCTGGCCGGTGACCACGGCGTTGTCATTGTTGGGACCATTGACTGTTATGTTGACACCCTGGCCCAGGTTGCGTTTAGCCTCGCCCAGGGTCATGCCGACATAATTGCCCAGCTGCATGCCGTTGCTGACGGTGACCGTGATCATGGCTCCCTGCTGGATGGAGGACCCGGCGGCCGGATCGGTGCTGATCACCATGTCCTTGGCCACGGTGTTGGAGGCTTGCTCGCGGATGGTGATGTTGAAGTGCAGACTCTGCAGGATATTGGTCGCGTCGTCCTTGGTCTTGCCAGACAGATCGGGCACCTTGGTCATGCCCGAGGAGATGTAGATCAGGATGCTGGTTCCCTTGGCCACGCTCTGGCCTGCAGCGGGGTCCGTGCGGGTCACATGGTCCTTGGGAACGTCCTGGCTGTCTTCCACGGAGGCGGCGGGGGAGACCTTGAATCCGGCCTTCTCCAGGGCGCTGCGGGCCTCCTGCTGGGTCATGCCCTTGACGTCGGGGATGGCCGTGTCCTTGGGCCCGGAGGAGAACCAGACGGTCACTGTGGAGCCCTTGGGAGCCATGCTCCCGCCCTTGGGGCTCTGCTTGGTGAAGGTTCCCTTGGGCTCGGCCGAGTCGTTGTCTTCCTTCTCCTGGTAGTGGAAGCCTGCGGCAGTGACCTTCTCACGGGCGAGGATTCGCGACATCTGCGCGTTGATGGTAGGCACCTCGGCCATCGGATGGCGGTTTCGGCCCAGGACGTTCCACGTGCCCAGTCCGACGAGCACCAGGACCAAAGCCGCCACGATGGCGCCGATGATGATCTTCTTGCGCCGTTTGGACTTCTTCTGGGCCGCCTTGGTGGCCGTGCGCTCCGCTGTGGCAACATCGGTGGCAGCGGCCGGGTTGAGCGGGTCCTGAACAGGGTTGAAGGCCTGGGTGGCGGCCGTCTCCTCTTCGGTCAGTGGCATGGTGGCCGTTTCGGTGCCCTGCTCGGCGTCCTTGCGGGCCTTGACATTGGCCAGGTCGGTCAGCGGGTTGAAGGCGGCAGCCACCGGGGTCCCGCCGTTCATGAAGGCCAGGATGTCGCTCTTGAAGGCGGCGGCCGTGGCGTAACGGTTCTGGCGGTCCTTGGCCATGGCCTTGGCGCAGATGGAATCCCACATCTTCGGCAGGCCGGGCACGATGGTGCTGGGCGGGGTGGCCACCTCGGTGACGTGCTGGTAGGCGATGGCCACGGCCGAATCCCCGTTGAAGGGCGGCCGTCCGGTCAGCATCTCGTAGAGGACGCAGCCGGCCGAGTAGAGGTCGGAGCGCATGTCCACGCTCTCGCCACGGGCCTGCTCAGGGCTCAGGTACTGGGCCGTGCCCACCACACCCTGGGACTGGGTCATCGTGGCGGCCGAATCGTCCATGGCCCGGGCGATGCCGAAGTCCATGACCTTGACGATGCCCTGTTCCGAGATCATGATGTTGCCGGGCTTGATGTCCCGGTGGATGACGCCCATGTGGTGGGAGTAGTCCAGGGCGCTGAGCATGCCCAGCATGACCTGCTCGCTGTCGCGCTGGCTCAGGGCCCCGTTCTCCTTGAGGATGGAGCGCAGGGTCTGGCCCTTGACGTACTCCATGACCAGGTAGGGCACCCGCTCATGGTTGCCCTGGTCGTCGGTCAGTATCTCCTCGCCCGAGTCGTAGATGGAGACGATGTTGGGGTTGTTGAGCAGCGCGACCGAGTGGGCCTCCCGCCGGAACCGCGATAGGAAGACCTCGTCGTTGGCCAGATCGGACCGCATGATCTTGACCGCGACCGTCCTTCCCAGACGCGTGTCCACAGCCTTGTGGACCTCGGCCATGCCACCGCGTCCGATCAGCTGTCCCAGACGGTAGCGTCCGTCCGCTAGGGACGGCGGCAGTGTGATGCTCATAGGGTATCCCCTCCGTTCGTCGCTTCAAGGCCGCGCTGTGCGCTTCCTTCTCCATAGTGCCCCCAGAAGGGCCTGAAGATGTCTTTTGCCGCGTGTGGCCTGCTCATAATGCGTCTAGGCATGGGTGCGCGCGGGTCGATGACCTCCGTCTCGCCCAGCTGCTGGTCCAGCAGCCGTTGCTCGATCCTGGCCAGTGTGTGCGAGACCACCAAGGCATTCGCCGGGCGGTCTCGCGGGTCCTTGGCCAGCATGGACATGACGAAGTTCATGAGTTGGTTGTCCACCGAGTTAGGCAGCGGTGGCACAGGGTCGTTGACGTGTGCTGCGGCGATGTCCACCGGGGTGGCGCCAGTGAAAGGTCGGTGCCCGCAGAGTCCCTCATAGGCCACCACACCCAGGGAGTAGATGTCGGACTGGGGCGTGGCCTGGAGGCCCTGGGCCTGCTCGGGAGAGATGTACTGGGCCGTGCCCACCACCATGCCGTCCTGGGTGATCTGCCCCTGGTTGGTGGAGTAGGAGACCCCGAAGTCGGTGATCTTGACCTCGCCGGTGTCGGAAACCATGATGTTGGCCGGCTTGACGTCCCGATGGATGACCCCGTGCGAGTGGGCCACGTAGAGCCCCCGGGCCGTCTGTATCAGGATGGGCAGCAGCTCGATGGGGTCCAGGGCGCCCCGTTCCCGGTAGATGTCCGCCAGGGATTGGCTGGGCACGTACTCCATGATCAGGAATCCGATGCCATCGTGCTCGTAGTACTCGAAGAGGGCGGCGATATTGGGGTGGGCCAGGTTGGCGGAATTGTGCGCTTCGGCCCTTAGCCGCAGCAGCTTGGACTCCTCGTTGGTCAGGTCCTCGCGCAGGGCCTTGATGGCCACCACGCGGCCCAGTTCTATGTCGTAGCCCTTCCAGACTTCGCCCATGCCCCCTTGGGCCAGGCGGCGGTCCAGACGGTACCTTCGATGGATGAGCTGTCCCTGTACTAATTTCACTTGGCAGCCTCCTGCATGACGCGTTTCATGATCGGCCCGGCGGCATCTATGCCGTAGGAGGAGATTCCATGCACTACAACGGCTACGGCTACCTTGGGCTTGTCGGCCGGAGCGAATCCTATCATCCACCCGTCATTTGCCGTATTGCCCGCACCGATTTGAGCCGTGCCGGACTTGGCCGCCACCTGCATGCCGGGGATGGCCAGATTCGGGTAACTCTTGGTGGTCACTGCCTCCATCATGGTGGTCAAGGCCTTGGCGGTGTCTGATGAGAAGGCCTGTGAGTAGACCGAGGGCGTTGTCTCGCTGATGACGCTCAGGTCGCTGGAGCGCACCCGGTCCACCAGGGTCGGCTGCATGAGCTTGCCGCCGTTGGCCACGGCAGCGGCCGTCATGGCAGCCTGCAGAGGTGTGGAAAGGGTGTCCCCCTGGCCAATGGAGGCCAGGGCCAGCCGGTCCTGGGACTGATCCTCGGGGAATTTGGAGGCCACGGCCTTCATGGGCCGTCCTGTGGAGTTGGTCCCGTCCAGGGTGATGGTGGAGCCGTAGCCGAACTTGCGGGCCTGCTCGGCCAGCGTCTTGTCGCCCAGGGCGACCCCCAGCTGGGAGAAGGCCGTGTTGGACGAGTAGGCCAGGGCGTTCTCCAGGCTGATCTTGCCGTTGGACCCGTTGCCCGCAGAAGTGGAGTTTGTCAGTTTGTAATTGGTGCCAGGCAGGGTGTATGAGGCTCCGGCCGGCAGTTGGCTGTCAGGGTGATACTGGCCGGACTCCAGTGCGGCGGCGGCAACAACCACCTTGAAGGTGGACCCGGGCGGATACAGCTGCGAGGTGGCGCGGTTGAGCATGGGGTTGTCGGAACGGGAGGCCAGCTTCTGGTAGGCCTGGGAGGCATCGCCGCTGTCGTGGGCGGTCAGGTCTTCGGGGTTGTAGCTCGGCGTGCTGACCATGGTCAGGATGCGGCCTGTGGAGGGCTCGATGGCCACCACCGAACCGGACAAGTTGCCCAACATGGCGTAGGCGGCCTCCTGCATCTTGGGATTGATGGAGGTCTCGATGGAGGCGCCCTTGTTCTGGGTGCCGGTGAAGAGGGACTTGAGCCGGTCCATCCACAGGCTGTCGGACTGGCCACTCAGCAGGCGGTCGCGCGAGGCCTCGATTCCCCGGTCTGCCGGGCTGGTGATGGAGTAGTAACCGGTGATGGGCGAGTAGACGGCTCCCTTGTGGTAGTGCCGCTGGTACTGGAAGGAGTCGTTGATGGGGTCGGACTGGGCCATGACGGCTCCATCCGATGTCAGGATGGCCCCCCTGGGCGCCGCATACTCGTGATAGAGGGCGCGCAGATTGCGGGGGTCCGAGTTAAGGTTGCCCGCCCGGATCACCATGATGATGGAGCTGGAAAGCCCCAGGATGACGAAGAGGACGATGACGGCGTTGAAGAGTTGACGCAGGGCCTTGTTCACTGCCCACCTCCTCGCACCTGGCGGACGGGGATACGGCCGGTGGCTGGCAGGTCGGTCTCCTCATCCTGATTGGCCTGCTCTTCTTGCCCTGCATGACGACCGTGGGACTCTTGGTCGTCGAAGTCCGAATCGGAGTCCGAGTCGCCCTGTCCGCTACGCTTGCTGGTCTCCTGCTGACGCAGCACGGCCAGGGCTTCGTACTTGAAGGTGTCCGAGCTGACCTCCGGCGCAGGCTTGTTGGCCGCGTTGGAGATGATGATCAGCAGGACGGCCAGGATGCAGTTGGCCACCAGGCTGGAGCCACCCGCCGCCATGTATGGCATGGTCAGGCCGGTCAGGGGGATGACCAGGGTGATGCCACCCACCACGGTGAAGACCTGGAAGGCCATGGTGAAGACCAGGCCGGAGGCCAGGAGCTTGCCGAAGCCGTCCTTGATCTTCATGGCCGTGATCATGCCCGAGGCCACGATGACCAGGTAGAGGGCCAGGACCACCAGCAGGCCGCTCAGCCCCAGCTCCTCGCCCACCGAGGTGTAGATGAAGTCGGAGTTGGCCAGGGGGGTGATCCAGGGGCGTCCCTGGCCCAGGCCGGTGCCTGTCAGCCCGCCGGCAGCCAGGCCGAAGATGCCGCGCACCAGCTGGCCGGACCCGCCGAAGGCCTTGCCGAACTCAGCGTCGCTGAAGGGGTGCAGCCAGGCGTCCACACGGGCACCCACATGGGCGAAGATCATGGACGCCGCCACAGCTCCGATGACGAAGAAGACCGAGCCTATGGCGATCCAGCTGGTGCGGCCGGTGGCCACATAGAGCATGGAGACGAACATGGCGAAGTACATCAGCGAGGTACCCAGATCATGCTGGATGACCAGGACGGCCAGCGAAATAAGCCAGACGATGATGATGGGTCCAAAGTCCTTGATTCGGGGCATCCGCATGCCCAGGAACTTCTTGCCGCCCACGGCCAGCTGGTCCCGGTGGTCGAACAGGTAGGCGGCGAAGAAGAAGGCCAGGAAGAGCTTGGCGAATTCGCCGGGCTGCAGGGTGTGCGACCCTACGCCTATCCAGATGCGGGCGCCGCCGATCTCACGTCCGATGCCGGGCAGCATGGGCGACAGGAGCAGAACCAGGCCCACCACCATGCTCACATAGGAGAAGCGGCGCAGCAGCCTGTAGTCCCGGAGCAGTACCACCAGCAGTCCGCACAGAACCAGGGCCAGGCACAGCCAGATCAGCTGGGTGAAGCCCACCCGTGTGGGCTGGCCGATCCGGGCGTTGCGCAGATCTATGCGGGTGATCAGGGTTATGCCCAGAGAGCTCAGGATGACGATGCTGGGCAGGATGGCCTGGCTGCCATAGGGCTGGAAAATCTCCAGCAGGACCCAGAGGGCGATGAAGAGAGCAGCGGTGACTGCCAGCAGGGCAGCGTAATCACCGGGGAAGCGGCCCGCCGCACGGGCGAACATCTGGAAGAAGCCGATGAACCCCACCAGCAGGGAGAAGAGCAGAAGGCCTATGCGGCGCAGACGGGTGATAATCATGACTATTGCCGCTCGCTCTGGTCGGTTTCCGACGGTGAGGGCGAGGCTGAAGGAGAAGTCGATGCCTGGTCGGACTCGTCCTTGGCCTCCTTGGCTTGCTCGCGTTTGAGGTCGCCGGCCTCCTTACGGATCAATCTGGCGTGCTCCTTGGCATCGTCCATGCTGGAGACGGTGATGCCCTCTTCCAGCTGGTCACGCCAGGACTGAGGCAGTCCCTTGACGGCGATGTCCGTGGTCTGCACCGGGTGGGACAGCGAGAGGGCAAAGGCCTTGGTGGGCACGCCCTGGTAGATGGCCACTCGGCCCTGGTCAGTGCCCAGGTAGTACTGTTCCTGGCTCCAGCGGTAGGCAGCCGCCGTGCCTCCGGCCAGGGCGAGGATCACCAGGGTGATGATGCCGGCCAGGATCAGCCGAATCCGCCGGTGCCGTGAGCGCTGGCGCTTGCGCTGCTCCAGGTGTTCCTTGTGGATGGCGTCGGCCACGTCCGGGTCGTAGGGATCGGCTGAGTCCGAACCGTCCTTCTTGTGGACGATGGGGATCTCGCTGGTGTCGGGCACATGCCGTTCGCCGCTCTCCTCGCGGGCAGCCGAGGGCTGGGCGGTGCGGCCTTCGTCATCCTCGTCCTCCTGCTTGTCGACATCCCGGTCCTGGGCCAGGTCGGCGGCCCGCTTGGCGGGGGACTCCCGGGACTCGTCGCGCAGACGCGGTGCGGCCGCTACGGGCTCATCCAGGATGTCGGCCAGGGCCTCCAGGTTGGAGCTGGCTGCGCCACCGACCAGAGGAGTCTGATGGGGCAGATCGAAGGCATCGGCATCCAGAGCCAGCGTGGCATCGGCGATGACCACGGTCACGTTGTCGGTGCTGCCGGCCTTCAGGGCGAAGGTGACCAGCTGCTGAGCGCACTCCGCCTGGTCCGAGACCGAGGACAGCACTTCGGCGATGGTCGAGTCCTCCAGAACGCCGCAGAGGCCGTCCGAGCAGATCATCCAGCGGTCCGCGGGCAGGGCCTTGGATATGGAGATGTCCGGGCGGGGGTCGATGTCGAAGTCCCCCAGTACCCGCATGACCACGTTGCGCTGAGGGTGGTTGCGGGCTTCGGCCGGGGAGATGCGGCCGGTGTCGATCAGATGTTGCACGTAGGAGTGGTCCTGGGTCATCCGAATCAGCTTGCCCTCCCGAAGGAGGTAGCCTCGGGAGTCGCCGATATGGGCCAGCACCCAGGAGTCGTCGGCCAGAGCCAGGGCCGTGACCGTGGTGCCCATGCCCGACAGGCGGTGTTCTCGCTTGGCTTTGCCCACGATGGCGTCATGGGCGGCGATGACCGAGGTCTCCATCATCCGGGCCAGGGACTGCACGTCCTGCTCCCGGTCGTCGCGTTCGATGTGGGCCAGGGATCGGATGGCTATGGTTGAGGCTGTATCCCCGCCTGCGTGGCCGCCCATGCCGTCGCACATGGCCACAAGGCGCTCACCGGCGAAGGCGGAATCCTGGTTGTTGCTGCGCACGTACCCCACGTCTGAAACCGCCGTGGAATAGAGGAACAGCTTTTGGCTCGCATCGTTCCTGGTCATGGGCGGCTACCTCAACTCGAAGGTGGTGGCTCCGATGCGCACGGGAACCTCCGCCGGTAGGATTGTCGGCGCCGTGATTTTCTGTCCCGAGACGACGGTGCCGTTGGTGGACCCCAGATCCTCGATGGCCCATCGGCCCGATGCGGGATCCTGGTAGACCCGCGCATGATGGCCGGAGACGAACTCGTCGTCCAGCACCAGGGTGTTCGAGGAGGAGCGGCCCAGGGTGATGGGTCGTCCGGACAGCGGCGTGGAGGAGCCGGCCAGAGGTCCGTCGATAACCACCAGCAGGGAGGGTTCATCGCTTGCAGGCTCTGTCTTGCTGACCGGGGCGATAGGCACGGATCTGGCGGCCGCCGGCAGCTTGCGCTGGGCTGCGCGTTCGCTGCGTCGGCGGGTATGAGAGGTCTTGGGGCTGAAGGTTTCGATGTCTTTGCGGAGTGAACGGATGGCCAGCCATACGAATACCCATAACAGAGCCAGGAATCCGTATTTGAGGATGGCGAATGTCAGTTCAGTCAGCATAATGATTCGACCTTACTTCAAGGTCTGGGCGACTTACGAATCCTGTTCCTGCGACGATGCCCAGTAAAGGATGCGGGTACGGCCGATGGTGATGGTATTGCCGTCCAGCAGGGTGGCTGCGGGTACCTGATGCCCCTCTACATAGGTGCCGTTGGTGGACCCCAGATCGCGGGCTACCACGCCCTTGTCGGTGATCTCGATCTGCAGGTGTCGGCGGGAGATGCCTGCGTCGTCGATGACGATGTCGCAGGAGGATCCACGGCCGATGGTGGTGATGGGGGCGGTCAGCAGGTACTGGCGGCCGTTGATTTCCAACACCGGGCAGTCCTTGGACTCTTCGGGTGTGGTCACGGGTGCCGCGTTGCCCTGGACCGACTCGGCAGACAGGTGGAAGTCGCCCTTGTTCAGGTTGAGGTCCTCCTCGAAGATGACCACGACCGGGCCGACGAAGGCATAGTGCTGGCTCTCGGCGTACTTGGTCAGGTTGTCTGCCAGCTCGTTGGCCAGAGCCTCCGAGCCCCACTGCTCGATGCGGTCGAAGTCTGGGGTGGATAGTCTGAATCGATACTCGTTGGGCGCCACGGTACGGTCGCGACCGACGGGCATGGCCTGTGAGTCTATCTCACGCTCGAGGGCGCTCGACAGGTCGACGGGCTGTAGGTCCTTGGAGCCGAACTTCGAGAAGACACCGTTAACGGCGCCTTCCACGCTCTTCTCGAAACGATCGAGAACGCTCATAGTCATCCCTTTCCATATAACCCTTTCATAGTACGTGACCCTGCCGGAAGGGGGTAATGGGCGGTCGGATGCTTGCAATTTCTTCAATGAACAGGTTCGAACGACCGCGACTGCCGGGTATGGATAAGGCCCCATGGCCACAATGGACCAGGGGCCTTTGAACTTCAATCATCATAGGTCAGGCCGAAGCCTGCGGACTCACAGAGCCAGCTTGCGACGCAGACCCAGGGTGATGCCGGCAGCCAGGCAGAGGCCAGCGGCGATGGCCAGAGGAGCCGTGGCGTCGGCGCCGGTCTTGGCCAGATTGTTGTTGTTCTTGGCGTCCTTCTTAGCCGGATCCTTGGCTGGATCCTTGGCTGGAGCCTTGTTGTTGTCCTTGGCAGGCTGCTTGGTGTTGTTGTCAACCGGAGCGGTCTGACCAGGCTTGTTAGGCTCGTTGGGAGTGGTCACCTTGGTGTACCTGGCCCTGAAAACAGTGTCTGCGTTGTAGGTGCCACCGGGGACGTAACGGGACCCGCCATTTTCGTTAAACCAACCGTCGAAGGTGTAACCATCGAAGTTGTGAACCGTGGGTTCCTCAGATAGCTTTCCCTCACTATTGGTTTGCATCACGTCCGCGGTGGATTTTTCGATATCTTCCGGATTCATAGTGACGAAAGTGATGTTGTAAGTGATGGGGTTTATCTGGGCGAAGTTAGGATAGAGATCCTCGTCTTGGGTGAAAACATGGGTGTTGAAGTCGATTTTTTGTGAATTTGGGTCATCAGCTGGGCCACCAGATCCATTGATAGACCAGCCATCAGCTTTCGTATTCTGATCGGGCACTATAGGCTCTGGAATCTTGCTGGGATCCAGCTTGCCGCTGGCGTCGGTGTTCAGAGTGGTTGTCTTCTCCTGCCCCTTATCCCCCCGAGGACCATAGGGGTCGTGGAATGTGATTGTGTAAGGAGCGGCCTTGGTCTGGACATTCTTGCTTTCCACAGCCTGGGCCACGGTGGGCAGCAGTGCTAAGCCGCCAGCCAGGGTGGCGCCGGCAGCGAGTACTGCGCATGCGCGTTTGAAACGAACCATGATATTCATTGGTTACCTCTATTTTCTCTATTGTCGGTTGCTCCCCAGATACGTTCATGGGGTGTCCTGCCTTGACACCCCTACCCCTGGGAAACAGGCATCATCGACCAGTCTTTGGCGATAACACGCTACAATTCTAGCGCAGGGAATGGTCATCGGCCGGTCGTAGTTCGAAAATATGTCTTATCTGACGATAAAAGTTTCTCATGTAGAACGATTAACGTCTGCTGAAGGCAGGGTGGCGCCTCGCAGTTGAGCTATTGGAATTCCCCTTTGGCATCTGGGCGCTTATCATCGTGGCAGACGCATGGTCATAGGGATCATGTCAGAGATATTCGAGGAGCGAGCATGGCCGAAGAGGTGGATCGGGCGATGGAGGCATATCCGCGGGCCAAGGCCCGGACCCTGCGGTTTACGTTGGGTGCGCCACGGTCGGCCCTGGCGGTGGGGGACGGTTCGCGGGCCGTATTCCTGCGCTCCGACGGACCTGAAGACCTGGTGACCGGGCTCTGGCTGTCCGTCTTTGACCAGGAAGGCCGCCACCATGAGGTGCTCCTGGCTGACCCAAGGGCCCTGCTGGAGGATGCGGACCAGGAACAGGTGCCGGCCGCCGAGCTGGCCCGCAGGGAGCGCTCGCGAGAGGGCGGCGAGGGCATTGTCGATTACAGCGTGGATGCTGCCGGGGATCGGGTGGTCTTTGCCTTGGGCGGTCGGCTCTGGCTCTCGCTGATAGCCCCCGATGGTCTCACCGCCTCCACGCGGGCTCTGAGCTTGGAAGATAGCGATTCTGCTGTGCTCAATCCCGCCATCAGCCCGGACGGCACTATGGTGGCCTATACCACTGGCGACCGGTTGATGGTGGTCACCATTGGGCAGGATGCCGGGCAGGATCGAGAAAGGGCTGTCCTGGCCCTGCGCCCAGGCACCGATGATCGGATGCGGCTGGGGCTGGCCGAGTTCGTGGCCGGCGAGGAGATGGACCGCTACCAGGGGTTCTGGTGGTCGCCGGATTCCAAGGCGCTGCTGGTCGAGCACACTGATTCCTCTGATGAGCCGATCTGGTACATCAGCGATCCGGCCAATCCCCAGGTCGGGCCGCGCGCCCGGCGGTATCCCCAGGCTCTGACCGCCAACGCCCGCGTCGGACTGAGCCTGGTCCTCCTGGGCCAGGATGACGCCGACCCCTGGGTGGGCGAGGTGGACTGGGACCATCAGGCCTTCGAGTACCTGGCTGTGGTCCGTTGGCAGGACGGGCATCGGCCCCTGCTGCTGGTTCAGAACCGTCGGCAGACCGAGGACAGGATCCTGGATGTGCAGGTGCCGGATGCCCGTCAGGGCTTGGAGCCGGGGCAGAATATGACCCTGCTTGATCCCGAGGCGGCGCCCAAGGTGGCCACCAGGGTGCTGCAGGAGCATGGCAACGACCAGTGGATCGACCTGGTGCCGGGGCTGCCGGCCTACCAGCCCCAGGGCGGGCTGGTGGATGCCTTCATCGATACAGAAGCCGATACCACGCGGCTGCGCCTGGACGGAAAGGTATTCTCTCCTGCTGGCTGCCAGATTCGACAGGTGCTGTCCGTGGAGGACCGCGATGTGCTGGCGGTGGTCTCCACTGACCCCCGCAGCTTCGACCTGATGCGCCTGGGCTATGACGGCTCCATCCATGTGCTCAACCGTCTGCCCGGAGTGTGGTCCGCCTCGCGAGCCGGCCATGGCATCGTGGTCAGCGGCCGGACCATGGCTTCGGCGCAGGGACAAGTGCGCCATTGCTACTTGGGGGCTGATGGAGATCTGGACCGCTTGGGTGCCGAAGGGCTGGGGTTGGTTGGCGAAGCCTGCCCCGACAGCAGCGCTAGGCAGACAGGTGAACCTGTGCGGCCGGAGCATCAGGATCGCCCTGATCGCCGGGCCGTGGACGCCGGTCATATCAATAGCCAGGGAGCCATGAGCGCCGTCCTGGCCGACACCAGCAGCGATCCCGGGTTCACCCCCAACGTGGACTTCGTGCGCATGGGCCAGCACGAGCTGTTCGCAGCCATTGTCAGGCCGTCCGAATCCAGCCCCTACGCCAGCGCCGACAACCTGCCCGTCCTGCTCAAACCCTATGGCGGGCCAGGTGCCCAGCAGGTGGTCTTCAACCAGTCCTACTACTGGGAGTCCCAGTGGTGGGCTGATCAGGGCTTCCTGGTCCTGACCGCCGACGGCCGGGGCACGCCTGGTCGTGGTCCTGCCTGGGATCGAGCCATCTTCGAGGACATGGCCCAGGTGACTCTGGATGACCAGCTTGAGGCTCTGGAGGCCCTGCCGGACTTCGCTCCCGAGGCCGACCTGGGGCATGTGGCCATGATCGGCTGGTCCTATGGCGGCTTCCTGTCGGCCCTATCGGTTCTGCGGGCTCCCGACCGGATTCATGCGGCCTGCGCGGGTGCCCCGCCCACGGACTGGACTCTTTACGACACTCACTACACCGAGCGCTATCTGGGTCTGGACCCGGCCGTTTACCGCCGCAACGGGATCATTGATGACGCCCCCTCGCTGCGTCGCCCGCTGATGCTGATCCATGGGTTTGCGGACGATAACGTTTCGGTGGCCAACACCCTGAGGCTCTCCGGCGCTCTGATGGCGGCCGGCCGTCCCCATACGGTCCTGCCGCTGACTGGCATCACCCACATGACCAATGACGAGACTGTGGCCGAGAACCTGCTTATTCTGCAGCGGGACTTCCTGCGGGAGGCCCTCAAGAACAAGACGGACTGACAGAAAGGCTGCTTGGGCTGACGCTCTGCTGGCGGTTGCTTCCGCTAGATTGGGGTTGTGCATACCCAACGAAAGCCTGACCAGACTCCAGGACCCAATCGCGGATTCCGGCTTCCCCGCAGCTGGGGCCTGGCGGTCTCGGTGCTCTGCCTGGGTCTGTTGGTCGGACTTTCTTCGGGCCTGCTGGCAAGGTTCTTCGAGCTGACTCAGGCCGGTCTACTGGGTTTCACCGAGACTCCGGAGGCTCCCACGGCTGAGGTGGTGCCGCCTATCAGAAGGCTGGTCTCAGTGACCATTGCCGGACTGGTGGCCGGACTGGTCTGGGCCTGGCTGCGGACGAGGAACAGGCTGGTTCCCTCGGTAGGCCAGGCTGTCAAAGGTGCGCCTATGCCCCCGGGACGGACTGTGGTTCATGTGCTTACCCAGATCTTTTTTGTGGCTGCTGGTGGCTCCATAGGCAGGGAGGTGGCCCCTCGCGAGGCCGGGGCCCTTCTGGGCGGTCTCTGGACCAGGATGGGCCGACGGCTGGGGCTGCGTGATCAGGACGGCCCGCTGCTGGTTGCCTCGGCTGCGGGTGCGGGATTCGCCGGTATTTACATTGCGCCTCTGACCGGCGCTTTCTTCGGCATCGAGGTGCTGCTGCGGCGGGTGGATGCCGAAGTGGTGACGGTCAATCTGGCCATGTCGGCCCTGGCCACCCTGGTCGGCGGATCCATCAAGGGGTTCGCCCCTTACTACAAGGTCGGCTCCGAGCCCTTCCATCCCTGGCTCATGGCAGTGGTCCTCCTGATCGGACCGGTCATGGGACTGTTGGGGGCTGGATTCCGGCGGATGACCTCCTGGGCAGAGGTCCATAGGACCAATGGTCCCGCGGCTATCTGGCAGCTGACAGGGGTTGCTCTGTTGACCGGTCTGGTGGCCCTGGCCGTCCCCCAGGTCATGGGCAACGGCCGGGCTCTGGCACAGATGGGCATGGATCAGCGGCTGTCTGCCGGGTTCTCCGGGCTCCAGTTGGCGCAGTCGCTTGCCCTCCTGGCCCTCTTTGCGCTGGCCAAGGCCCTGCTGACCACAGCCACCATCCGTGCCGGGGCTTTCGGCGGCACCCTGACGCCTTCCATAGCCCTGGGATCCGCCATGGGCGCTGTTCTGGGCCTGTTGTTGGCTTGTCTTGTGCCCGGACTGCCGGTCTGGCAGTGTGCCGTGATCGGCGCCGCCTCCCTGCTGGCCGCCTCCCAACAGGCTCCGCTCATGGCCATGGCCATGTTGATGGAGGTCTGCCATCTGCCGGTCATGGCCTTCATGCCCATGGGCCTGGCTGTGGCCCTGTCGATGGCGGTCTCACGTCTGTTCGTGGCCAAGGTATAAACCGTTGTCGGGAGCCCTTGTCGCCCTGATGCTCCGGCCTTGCGTGATGCCGAAAGATTCCGTCCTTACTCATATACGATGAAACCAAGACTGGTCGCGTGTCTGCCCTGCCGCCTCCGGCCTTGCATGAGCATTCACAATCAGCTGACCGGTCTGGGCCAGTAAGGAAGGGTGGCTATACTCAGGCCGGACGTAAGTCCGGGGAGGATGCAGCCAATCCGCGTGGAACAGGCCAGTGCCGTGATCCCCCGGACAGACAAGAAGGAGGTGCCTGGCGGTGAAGACCGTGTTGGCCATCTTCAGGCGAGATCTCTGGCGGATACTGCGCAACCCCGTGGCCCTGGTCGTGACCATCGGCGTGGCCGTGCTGCCCTCCCTCTATGCCTGGTTCAACATCATGGCCCTCTGGGACCCCTATAGCAACGCCAAGAACCTGCCCGTAGCCGTCGTCAGCATGGACCGAGGGGCGCAATCGGCGGAAACCGGCAGGATCAACGCCGGCAGATCGGTCATCCAGGAGCTGCGCGCCAACAAAAGCCTGGGCTGGAAGTTCATGGATGATGACCAGAGAGCCATCGACGAGGTCCACTCGGGCCAGTGCTACGCGGCCATCATCATCCCTGAACGGTTCAGCGCCGACCTGGTCGGCATCGTCGAGGGGACCGGAAACAGACCTGCCCTGAACTATTACGTCAATGAGAAGAAGAACGCCATCGCCCCCAAGGTGACCGACACCGGCGCCTCCACCATCGATCAGGAGATCAACACGGTCTTCGTCTCGGCCGTCAGCGATGCGCTGGCCGGGAAGGTTCTGCAGACCGCCGGCGATGCCCAGGGTGCGGCCGAGCAGAGCCGCAGCCAGGTGGTGGGTGATCTGGGGGACATCATCGGCCAGCTTGACCGGATGGACGGCCAGCTTGACCGGATTGGTTCCACCATGGGCCAGGCCCGGCAGACCGTGGCCGGCTCCAGAAACGACATCAAGAACCTGCAGAGTCAGATATCGGCCACCCAGGCCACCCTGAGCAAGGCCCAGGACCACATGACCAGGACCCGCGATGACAGTCTTCGCTTCTCCTCTGCCCTGAACCAGGCCCTGGCGGACGGGTCGGTACGGCTGTCCAGCGCGGTCACTGATGTGAATACGGTGGCAGGCGGAATCACCGCCGATCTGAACGCCACCCAGGACAAGGTGGACCGGGTCAATTCCGGCCTGAGCCAGCTGGTCGATGCCAACGGGAAGGCCGTGGACCGGCTCCAGTCTGGTCTGGATCAGTCCGGGCTGCATCCCGGGGATCCGGCCTATGAGAGCATCCAGCGGCAGATCGACGATCTGAAAAAGACCAACCAGCAGCAGAAGGCATCCCTGGATGCCTTCAAGAAGAACTCCTCGACGGCCCTGAATTCGGGCAAGCAGGCCGCATCAGACCTGAGCTCGGCCATGACCGACACCGGCGACTCCGGCATCAAGGCCCTGACTGCGGCCAGCCAGAGCCTGACGGGGACCACCATGCCCAACCTCCTTACCGGCCTGGACAACCTCAATGCCTCCAACGGCTCGCTTCAGGGCGCCCTGAGCAGCCTGTCCACTACGGCCGCCCAGACCGACGCCCTGCTGGACCAGCTGGACTCCACCATCGGTCAGGCCCAGTCGACCCTGTCCACCACCAGGACCTCCCTGGCTTCGGTCAGGTCCGACTTGGAGGGGGTTCGCACCGATGTGGCGGCGCTGGGGTCCTCGGCCGCCTGGAACCGGATGTCCCAGACCCTGGGGTTGAGCCCGGAATCCTTCGGGAAGGCCATGGCCTCGCCGGTTGAGCTGGCCTCGCACACGGTCTACCCGGTAAGCAACTACGGATCATCCGTGGCGCCCTTCTATACCAATCTGGCCCTCTGGGTGGGCGGGTTCATCCTGATAGCCATCTATAAGCTGGAGGTCGACAAGGAGGGCATCCGCAAGTGCACCGCCACCCAGGCCTACCTGGGCCGCTGGCTTCTGCTGGTCTTCGTCGGCTTCTTCCAGGCGCTGATCGCTACAGTGGGCGACCTGATGCTGGGCATCCAATGCCAACAGCCGGCCCTGTTCGTCCTGGCCGGGGTCTTCGCCTCCTTCGTCTACATCAACATCATCTATGCCCTGGCCGCCTCCTTCAGGCATATCGGCAAGGCCCTGGCCGTGGTTCTGGTCATCCTGCAGATACCTGGCTCATCGGGCATGTATCCCATCGAGATGATGCCTGACTTCTTCCGCAATCTGAATCCCTGGCTGCCCTTCACCTACGGGATCAATGCCATGCGCGAGACCATCGGCGGCATGTACGGCAACCACTACTGGCAGGATATGCTCCACGTCTTCTGGTACCTTCCGGTGGCCCTGCTGATCGGACTGGTGGTGCGGCGGTACCTGCTCAACCTGAATGCCCTCTTCGACCGGCGGCTGGGCGCCACCGACCTGATGCTGACCGAGCAGAACCATTCTGCCGACCGTCGTCTGAGCCTGGGCAGCCTGGCCCGCTCCATCCTGGGCGAGGGCGACTACCGTGCCGTCATAAGGCGGCGGGCGCATCGCTTCCTGGCCCTCTATCCAACGCTGATCCGGGCTGGTCTGGTCCTGGTCCTGCTGCCGGTGCTCTTCCTTATCCTGCTGTTCAGCACCGAGGCCAAGATCATCATGCTGATCGCCTGCATCGCCTCCATCGTCCTGATCGACGCCTACCTGATCATCGTCGAGTACATTTGCGACGGCTATGTGCAGCAGCTGGGTCTGACCGAGCGTCCCGGCTTGGACTTCCACACCCTGATCCGCCCGCGCAGGCAGGGTCCCTCGGCCGTGACCAGGCTGACCACGGCTGTGCGCGAATCAGTCATGAACCACGATGAGGAGGGCGCTCCCGAGGATGGTGATCGCCGATGAGGAACATATGGAGGATCCTGCGCAAGGACCTGGCCGATGCCACCAGCAACGTCATCGCCATCATCGTCCTGATGGGCCTGATCATCGTCCCGGCCCTCTATGCCTGGTTCAACATCGCCGCCAGCTGGGACCCCTACAAGAACACCAAGGCCATCAAGGTGGCCGTGGCCAATACCGATAAGGGGTACAAGTCCGACCTGATTCCGGTCAGGATCAACGTGGGGGAGACGGTCACCAGCACCCTGCGGGCCAACGACCAGCTGGACTGGAGGTTCGTCAACCGCGACCAGGCCCTGGATGGGGTGCGCTCAGGCGAGTACTACGCCGCCATCGTCATCCCCAAGAATTTCAGCGCGGACATGATGACCCTCTTCTCGCAGGATGTGAAGCACGCCAACCTTGAGTACTACCTAAACGAGAAGAAGAACGCCATCGCCCCCCATGTCACCGAGCAGGGGGCCGACACCGTGGCCACGACCATCGACAAGACCTTCGTCAAGACCGTGGGGCAGGTGGGGATCGACCTGGCCAGCCAGGTTTTCACATACTCGCAGAGCCCCCAGGTGCAGGATTATCTGACCAGGACGACCGGCCACATCGACCAGATGTCGCAGCGGCTGACCACTGCTTCCAGCCAGGTGAATGCCTATGCGGGCCTTCTGGAATCCTCCGGAAAGATGATCGACTCCACTGGCCGGATTCTGGGCCGGTCCGACTCCGCCATGGCCGATGCCAGGAAGGCCCTGAACCAGGGAACCAAGGGGTCCAAGGATCTGGGCAAGTCCCTCTCCGGATCGGCCCAGGCGGTCGACGCCGCCCTTGACCAGGCCTCGGGCGCCTATGACACCATCGGCTCCAAGATCGACGACGCCTTCGACAAGGTGGGCCAGCAGAGCGATGCAGTCAGTAGCCAGCTGAACGATCTGAGCCAACGGATCAGAGACTCGGCGGCCGACTATGACGGGATGATCGCCAGCCTGGAGAATCTGCGCAGCACTGTGGAATCCGATGCCAATCTGACAGCGGACCAACGCCAGGCTCTTCTGACCGCCATCGATCAGGCCCAGGCCGGAATGCGCACAGCCCAAGCGGCCCAGCGCGACCTGGCCGACCGGATCAGCCAGGCCTCCCGGACGGCCAAGGAGGGCAAGGACAAGCTGGGCGGTCAGCGACAGGATCTGAAGAACAGGATCGCCCAGGCCCGCGCCTCGGTGGACCAGGTCCGCACCCAGTACCGCAAGGATCTGAAGCCCCGCCTGGACGACCTGGCCTCCTCCATGGACACCGTGGTCACCTCGACCGACCGGCTGCTGACGGGTCTGGATGGAACCGTCAAGGGCGTCTCCGGGCTGACGGGCCCTATGACCAATGACATCAGCCAGGCCAAGGACCAACTAGGGGAGATCTCCCAGCGTCTGGACCAGGCCTCCAAGCGGCTGACCGACCTGGGGGGACACCTGACCCAGGCTTCTCAGGGCAAGGATACGCAGGAGGTCAAATCCCTGCTGAGCGGGGATTCCGAAACCCTGGCCGCACTTCTGTCCTCGCCGGTCGGCATCCATCGGCATGCGGTCTTCCCTGTCATGAATTACGGGTCGGCCATGACCCCCTTCTACACCATTCTCTCCATCTGGGTGGGTGCCACCATTCTGGCTGCCATGATGAAGGTGGCCCTGTCCGACAAGAAGAAGGCCTTCGTCCTGCACCTGGACTCCCTGCAGGATGCCTGGAAGAGGGCCGACGACCTGGATGAGGACTCCGAGGGCCGCCGCTCCTGGGGAGCCTTCCGCCCCGAGTCGCCAGGCAACGCCCGCCGCTTCGGCCTTCAGCTCTATCAGGAGTATTTCGGCAGGTTCGCGGTCTTCGCCCTGCTGGCCATCCTCCAGGGCTGCCTGATCGCCCTGGGAGACCTCTTCTACCTGAAGGTCCAGTGCGTCCATCCGCTGATGTTCGTGCTGGTGGCGGTCTTCGCCTCCTTCGTCTTCATGAACCTGATCTACACCCTGGTCGTCTCTTTCGGGGACATCGGCAAGGCCATCGCCGTCATCCTCCTGGTCATGCAGGTGGCTGGCTCGGGCGGCACCTTCCCCATGGAGACCCTGCCCGGCTTCTTCCAGGGGGTCTATCCCTTCCTGCCCTTCGTTCACGCCATCGGAGCCATGCAGTCGGCCGTTGCCGGAGCCTATGGCATGGAGTTCTGGCGGGAGATGGCCACGCTGGCTCTCTTCCTGGTGCCTTCTCTGCTGCTGGGGCTGGTCCTGCGCAAGCCCGTCATCCGCTTCAATGACTGGATCGTCAGAAACCTCGAGAGCACCCGGCTCATGTAGGGCCGAGTCCAACAGAAGGTGGTATAGGGTGAGAGCATGAGCGTCCAACTGGTTGAGGAGCGCCGCTACGACCAAATCATGAAGGATCGCGTCCTTCCTGACCTGGCCTCCTGTCGCAGTGATGGATGGATGATCTCCCATGACGGCGGCGAGGACGGGGGAACCTTGTTGGACAAGGCCCATCTCGGCGGCGTGGACCCCTCCCGGCTCCTGCATTACGTCTGTTATGACAGGACGCTGTTTCGCCAAGGTGCGGTGGAGTCCGGCTCGGCTCGTGTGCGCGGGGCCGTAATCATCTCCTTCGGTTTTTCGGAATTCGCCGACAAGTATCAGGAAATGGCCTGGTACTTCCTGATGCAGGGGTATTCCGTCTGTATTCCCGAGCATTGGGGGCACGGTTTCTCCGGCCGTGGTGTGAACGATCCCAGCCTGATCTGGGTGGATCATTGGCAGCGGTATGTGGCGGATCTGGCCGCCTTCTGCTCACAGGTGGGCCAGCAGTATGCCCAGGACAATCCCATGATGCTCTATGCCCACTCCATGGGCGGCGGCGTGGCTGCGCGGATGCTGGAAACCTTCCCCTCGCTTATCGATAAGGCGGTCCTGTCATCGCCCATGATTGCGCCGCGGACCGGGTTCATGCCCTCGGTGGCCTGGACGGCGACAAACGCCGCCTGCATGATGGGCCGTTCGCGCAGCATGGCTCCGGGGTTCGGCCCATTCCGCCCCGAGCTGGACATGGGCAAGTACCCCAATGGCAGTCAGACTCGGGTGGCCTGGACCCATAAGTTGCGGGCCAAGGAGCTGCATTACCAGACCAGCGCCGCCACCTTCGGCTGGGTAAGGGAGAGCCTGGAGATGAGCCGGGCCATACTGCGTCCCGACCGGTGCAGTCGAGTGGAGACGCCCATACTGCTTTTCCAGGCTCAGCCCGACCGGTTTGTGCTGCCGATGCCCCAGAACCGTTTTGTCGACCAGGTCCAGCAGGGCGGCTGCCAAGCCACGCTGGTACGCATCCCGGGCAGTATGCACGAGCTCTACCAGATGCCCGACAAGGTTCTGAGGCCTTACTTGGAGCGCATCTTCGACTTTTTCGACCAGCCCTGGCGGCTCGCTGACGACCGCTGATCAGACGAAGAACGTACAATTTTACTTGTTGAGCACCTTCTCCGGGTCGGCGTCGAAGGTATTGACGCAGTTCTGCGAGCAGAAGTAGTAGGTCTTGCCCTGGTAGTCGCGCTTGGCGGCGGCAGTGTTGGGGTCGATGGTCATGCCGCAGACCGGGTCGGTGACCTTGCCCGTTGTTGCCTGATCCTGCTGCATGTCGTCATGATGATGGAAGAGTCCCATCTCGTTTCCTTTCTCTTGGTTGTGTTCTTGGTGGGTGGAAATACTGAGGTCCCTGGTCAGGGCATCCATGTCGATTGGCCTGGCCTCCTTGATTGGCCTGGCCTTCAGGGGCGTGTGCCGCAGCCGGTTGGCATTGAGCACCACAGACAGGGAGGAGAAGGCCATGGCTGCGCCGGCGATCATGGGGTTGAGCAGGAGGCCGATGAAGGGGTAGAGCACGCCGGCGGCGATGGGGATGCCCAGGCCGTTGTATCCGAAGGCGAACCAGAGGTTCTGGTGAATGTTGCGCATGGTCGCTGCTGAGAGGTCAATGGCCTTGACGGCCGCGTTCAGATCACCCGAGACCAGGGTCACGTCGGCGGACTCGATGGCCACGTCCGTTCCGGTGCCGATGGCCATGCCCAGGTCGGCCTGGGCCAGGGCTGGGGCGTCGTTGATGCCGTCGCCGATCATGGCCACCTTGTGCCCCTGGGTCTGAAGGGCCCTGACGATGCTCGCCTTGTCCTCGGGATGGATCTGTGCCACCACCCGGGTGACACCCACCTGGCTGCCGACCTGCTCGGCGGTGCCTTGGTTGTCACCGGTCAGCATGATGGTCTGGATGCCGCGTTCGTTCATGTCGTGGATGGCCTGCTTGGACCCGGACTTGACCTGGTCGGTCACGGCCAGGACCCCGGCAAGCCTGCCGTCGATGGCTACGAAGATGGTCGTGCGGCCCTGATCTTCCCAGCTGCGGACAGTGTCGAAGAGGGATTGCGCACCTGCCTGGTTCGCTGTTTCGTTCTCCAGTTCGATTCCCTTGCCCTCGAGTAGTCTGCGGTTGCCGACAAGGACATGCGAAGTGCCCTTGCTTCCTTCGAAAGATCCGGAGGGGAAGGTCGCATCGATGCCGGCGCCGGTGACCGAGTCGAAGTCTTTGGCCGGGACCAGCTCCAGGTTGCGGTCTTTGGCGGCCTGGACGATGGCCTGGGCCAGAGGGTGTTCGGAATTGTTCTCGGCGCTCGCGGCCGCTCTTATCAGCAGGTCCTCATCCATTCCCTGCACGCTCAGGGCATCGGCCAGTTCAGGCCGGCCCTGAGTGATGGTGCCGGTCTTGTCAAGGACGATGGTGTCGACGTCATGCGCCCCCTGCAGGGCCTCCGCCGACCGGTAGAGCACGCCGGCACGGGCGCCGCGTCCGGTGCCGATCGTCACGGACAGGGGGGTGGCCAGGCCCAAAGCGCAGGGGCAGGCGATGACCAGGACGGAGACCGCCGCCACGATTCCATATACGCCACGGGGCATGGGGCCGAACACCCACCAGGCTACGAAGGTCCAAAGCGCTACCAGGATGACTCCGGGGATGAAGATTGACGATATCCGGTCGGCCAGCTTCTGGATGGGTGCTTTGGATGTCTGGGCCGTCTTGACCAGGCGGATGATCTGGGCCAGAACCGTGTCCTGTCCTACTTGGGTGGCCCTGTAGCGCAGGGAGCCTGTGCCATTGACGGTGGCTCCGACAAGGGAATCACCCTCCTGCTTGAGGACGGGTATAGGCTCACCGGTCACCATGGATTCGTCCACTGAGGATGAACCGGAGATGACCTGGCCGTCCACCGGCAACTTCTCGCCTGGATGGACCTGAATCACGTCTCCGACGGCCACATCGTCGACAGCGATCTCCTGGGTGGTCTCCCTGCCGTCCTGGTCGGTCCTCACCACGGTGGCGGTCTTGGGCCTCAGTCCGACAAGGGCGCGGATGGCATCGCCGGTGCCGCGCCGGGCCCGTGCCTCCAGGATCTGGCCGAGAATCATCAGGGTGATGATGGTGCCTACGGCCTCGTAGTAGGGTTCGCGGCTTCCCTCAGGCAGGAGTTGCGGGGCCACGGTGACCACCAGTGAATAGAGGAAGGCCGTGGCAGTGCCCAGGGCGACCAAGGAGTTCATCTCCGGAGCCCGGTGTGCCAGGGCCAGCCATCCGGTGCGGTGGATGGGCCAGCCCGAGTAGAACATCACCGGCAATATCAGGACCAGCTGGACCCAGGGGTTCATCAGAATGTGGGGCATGGGTAGGAACATGCCGAACATGGCCGGGATGAAGACCGGGAGCGTGAAGACCAAGGCCACGATGAATCGCCTGGTCAGGTCACGGATTTCTGCCGTGCGCTCCTGATCCGCCTCGTCCTGGTCGCTGCCGCCAGTGGTCTGAGTGGGTTTGGCGGATTCGGCTTGTGGACGCTCGCTTTGTGGCTGGCTACCTTGTTCTTGTTCGGGCTGCGTCTCAGCGCTGCCGGTGGTAGGTCCGTCGGTGGCCCGGAGCATTCCGTGGAGCATGTTCATCCCGCAGGCGAAGGGGTAGTCGCCGGCCTTGGGCGGGGTCAGCTGGACGGTCGAGGTCTGGAAGGCGGGCAGGGTCTTGTCAATGTTGAAGTCGTTGAAGACCACGTGCGAGGAGCATTCCCCGCTCTCCTGGCGGTCGAAGATCAGTTTGACCGGTCGTCCGGCCTGGACCTGGATCAGCTGAGGGCTGTATCCGCCCTTGACTGTGATGTGGACGGTCTGGACGCCGCCCTCGTCCTTGGCCTGGGTGGCCTTTCTGGGCGCGAAGAAGTACCAGATGATGCCCGCCGTGATGGCCAGGGCTGCGATGAGGACCAGGATGCTGCTCATGTGGCTCACTATACCCCCCAGGGGTATACTGATAGTGAATTTCGAGATGGGTTTCATGGGAACGGGTCGGTCCCGGTTCCGCCATGAAGGCCATGGAATTAACAGGAATGGAGTAAACCTTGCCCGGATATGCCAACGACAAAAAGCGGACCATCACCAGACTCCGGCGTGTCGAGGGCCAGGTCAGGGCCATTGAGCAGATGGTCGAGTCGGACATCTACTGCATCGACATCCTCACCCAGATCGCCGCCTCGACCAGCGCCCTGAAGTCGGTGGCTCTGACCCTGTTGGACGACCACATGAACCACTGCGTCCGTGAGGCTGCCGAAAAGGGAGGCGAGGAGGCCGACGAGAAGATGCAGGAGGCTTCCGATGCCATTGCCCGCCTGGTCCGCTCCTAGCAACCCTCGTCAGGCAGGCCTAAGCCACCCCGGAATAGCAGTCCATAAGCAACGGGTATAGGCATTCTTCCGGGAATCGCTGGACTTCCGTCTCTTTCCTGTTAGATTGAACCCAACCCCGGGCCGTTCGGTCCTGGGGAGGAGAGCTCAATGAGGGAGAGGCAATGTCGGAAACAGGTTGGGATTGGGCGGCCCTGATAGTGGTCGTCATTCTCTTTGCAGGGCTGGCCCTGCTGAGCAGGAAGACCAAGGTCAACTTCAGTTGGCGGGTCATCATAGCGACGGTGCTGGGAATCCTGGTGGGTGTGGGCTTCTCCGGTCACACGACCTATGTGGGGGCATTCGGCAACGTCTGGTCCGAGGTCATTTCGGCCCTGGTGGTACCCCTCCTGCTTTTCAGCATCATCGCCAGCATCAGCCGCATCGGCGGGTCAGGTCGGCTGAAGAACATCAGTGTGAAGACCATCGTTCTGCTCCTGGTCAACACCTTCACAGCCGCCGTGATCGCCCTGGTTCTGGGGCTGATCTTCCAGGTCGGCAAGGGGTTCAACCAGGCCTTGCCCAAGGGGGCCAAGCCTCACGAGGTGCCGGGAGTGCTCGATACCCTGGTCGGTCTCTTCCCATCGAACCTGGCGGAAAACTGGGCCCAGAACCAGGTCATTCCTGTCGTGATCTTCGCCATCCTTCTGGCGGTCTCTCTGAACAAGGCCGCCTCCACCCCGCGCGGCGAGCAGAGTGTGGCCCCCTTCAAGGCTTTCGTTGAAGCCGGCAATGTGGTCCTGTCCAAGGCCACTCAAATCGTGGTTGGTTTCACCCCCTATGCGGTCCTGTCCTTGATTGCAGCCGCCATCGGTCGCAGCAACCTGAAAAGCCTTCTGCCCCTACTGGCAGTTCTCTTGGTGGCCTACCTGGGCCTGGCCATTCAGCTCTTCCTGGTCCAACCCCTGATTCTGGCTCTGGTCGGCCGGGTCAATCCTCTGCCCTTCTTCCGCTCACTTTGGCCGGCGGGCGTGGTGGCCTTCACCTCCGAGAGCAGCATCGGCACCATTCCTGTCACGGTCCGTCAGCTGCGCTCCGCCGGCGTTCCCGAGGAGACGGCCTCCTTCGTGGCCAGTCTGGGAGCCAATCTGGGCATGCCCGGATGCGCCGGACTCTGGCCCGTTCTGCTGGCGGTCTTCGCCATCAATGCTCAGGGGATTCCTTACTCTCCCCTGCGCTTCGCCCTCCTGATCGTCTTTGCTCTGGTGGTTTCCGTGGGGACGGTGGGCGTGCCCGGCACAGCTACAATCACCGCCACCTCCCTCTTCACGGCGGCTGGACTGCCCGTACCCTTCATCGCTATCATGCAACCTATTTCCCAGATTGTGGATATGGGCCGCACACTGGTGAACGTGGCTGGTGCAGCTAATACGGCTGTCATTGTGGCCAGGACCGAGAATGAACTGGACCTTGACCTCTACAAGGGTCGCAAGGTCTTCGACGACCAGGATATTGAATGACATCGAATGACTGGTCTCTATAACATTGCAAGCCGTATGGTCAGACAGCAGGCGGCAAGAGGATGAACCAGCCTGTCCGGACCTGTAGCTGTTGGGATATCGAGTAGTCCGAACAGCCACGGTTGCCATCGGACCAATAAAAAATGTCTTCGACCGACATCAGTCAGCCGAAGACATATTCATTTCTTCGTGCGAACGGAGGGAGTTGAACCCTCACGAGCATCAGCTCACTGCCACCTGAAGACAGCGCGTCTACCATTCCGCCACGTTCGCAGACAACTGGAAAGGTTAGCACGGTTGTCTGCGCGGCGCAATAATGGCGTGTTTTGGTTCAGCCCTTGGATCCGTGGGCGTAGAACCGGGCCAGGGTCTCCTTCTTGTACTCGTCGAAGTAGCCGCCGTCGATGGATTGGCGGATTTCGTCCAGTAGCCTGACAAAGAAGCGTTCGTTGTGGATGGTGGCCAGGGTGTAGCCGTTGAGCTCATGGGCGCGAAGCAGATGGTCGATGTAGGCCCGGGAATAGTGGGTGCAGGTGTAGCAGTCGCAGTCCTCTTCGATGGGTCTGAAATCGGTCTTGAACTGGGCGCGCTTGATGTTCCAACGGCCGTCGCGGGTGAAGACGGCTCCGTTGCGGCCGCAGCGCGCCGGGGATACGCAGTCGAAGGTGTCTCCGCCGTTCTCCACGCCTGCAAAGATGTCGTCCACAGCGGCGATGCCCAGCACATGCCTGGGTCGGGATTCGGGCATTTCGTCGCAGATCCAGGCGCAGGTCTGCCCCAGCAGCCGTTTCTCTATGGCGCCCCCGATGCCCACACCGTCGAAGTCCAGGGAGGCGATCTGGCGGGCGGCGCGTCTTCGGAGGTCCTCATAGTTGGCCCCCTGCACCACGCCGAACAGGGCCTGGTAGGGCTTGCCGGTCCGCGCCTGGGTCAGCCTGTGGTGCTCCTCCACGCAGCGTTTGGCCCAACGGAAGGTGCGCTCCACTGACTGCTCCTGGTAGGTGCGGGTGTTCATCAGGGTGGTCAGCTCGTCGAAGGAGAACATGATGTCGGCGCCGATGCGGTGCTGGATGCCCATGGAGATCTCGGCCGAAAAGCGGTGCCGGTCGCCGTTGAGCGGGGACTTGAAGGTGACCCCGTCCTCGTCCACGAAGGCCAGGCGCTCCTTGCCTTCGGCGATCACCTGGTCCGACTTCATGCCGGTCACGTCCATGGCCAGGGTCTTCTTGAAGCCAGCCCCCAGCGAGAGCACCTGAAAACCGCCCGAGTCGGTGTAGGTGGGGCCGTCCCAGTTCATGAACCGGGCCAGGCCTCCGGCTTGGTCCAGGATGTCGGGGCCGGGGCGTTCGAACAGGTGGAAGGCGTTGGCCAGAAGGACCTGGGCGCCCAGCTGCCGCATCTGCTCGGGCAGGACGGCCTTCATGGCCGCCTGGGTGGCTACGGGAATGAATGCGGGGGTGTGGATGTCTCCGTGAGGAGTGTGGATGATGCCGGTGCGGCCGTAGCGGCGGCCATTGCGTCCCAGGCCTTCCGGGCTGTCAGGCAGGCGGTTCAGGGTTTCGAATGAGAATTCGGCGCGGTCGCCGGGTCGCCCCGGCGTGGCTCCCAGCGGGTTGGTGATCAGGCTCATGGCTCCACTGTATCCAAGACATCCAACCGCCCATCTGCCGCCCTGTGTACAGTCGATGTGACTTTCATGCAATGTCCAGACAACATTCAGTGTTTCGGCTCTAGACTTGGAAGCAATGCATGCGAGGACCCGCTTCGCCTGTCAGCCGGAAACAGCAAAAAGCGCGGGCGACGGGGTAGATTGACAAGCGTGACCGAATAGCAGGCAGCGGCATCGATCCGAAGGAGCAGAAATGGCTGAAGAGCACAAGGCCGACCCCTGGAGGGGCGGCGATGACGGTCAGTCCTGGCAGCCAAGCCACATCGAGCGCGGGGCCGCCGATCAAGAGCAGGAGACGGGAGCTTCCGCAAACCAGACCGACTCTGCTCAAGTCCCTGCGACAGAAGAAGGGGACCAGCAGACCCGGGCCTGGGACCAGAGGCCCACGACCCCCATTGCCATGCCTGGTGGCGATGCACAGTCCACGACCACGGAAAACGGGTCGAATGACGGTAGCGGCACCGGGACTTCATCCTCCTCTTCCAGTGGCTCGGCCACGGGGCAGGATGCGCAGACGCAGCAGCAGCCTTACTATCGGCCTGCGCCCGAGTATGGCGCCTATGCTCCCGCAGGATCACGTCCGCCTGCCAACAATCAGGGTCAGCAGCAGCCCAATCAGCAGCCCAACCAGGGATATGGCTCCGGTCCTCAGCAGGGCTTCTTCGGACAGTATGGACAGCCAGGCCAGTTCGGTCAGAATGGCCAGAATGGCCAGCCCCGTCAGAATGCCGGCCAGAACCCCCAGGGTGGCCGACCCTCCGGCCAGGGTCCCTATCCGCCCTTCGGATCCGGCGGTCCCAACGGCAGGCCCGGTCCTGCCAACAACGTCAGCAGCAACTTGAGCGGCACGGGCAAGTACGTCTTCACCGCCGTGGTGGCCGCCCTGGTGGCCGCAGCCCTCATGCTGGGCCTGGGCTGGGCGGCTCTGTCCAACGGATGGATCACCCTGCCCTCGTCCTCCTCACTCAGTGGGGTCTCCTCCAACTCCTCTGGCCAGGGTACGGCCAAGGTCGAGGGCGGGCAGGCTCCTGACTGGCAGGGCATCAGCAAGCAGGTCTCCGAGTCCGTGGTCTCCATCCAGGTGCAGACCAAGAGCGGTGTGGGAGCCGGATCGGGTGCGGTCTTCGACACCCAGGGCCATGTGGTCACCAACAACCACGTGGTCGATGGCGCCCAGGAGATTCACGTCACCCTCTCCAATGGGCAGATGTACACGGCCAAGGTGGTCGGCACTGACACCACAGCCGATCTGGCCATTCTCAGCCTGGACCAGGCGCCCTCCGACCTGAAGCCTGTGAAGTTCGCTGACTCCGAGAAGCTGGCTGTGGGCGAGAACGTCATGGCCATCGGCAACCCCCTGGGCTACGAGAACACGGCCACCACCGGCATCGTCTCGGCTCTGAACCGCCCGGTCTCGGTCATGGACGAGAGCAACAACAACCCCATAGTGACCAACGCGGTCCAACTGGATGCGGCCATCAACCCCGGCAACTCGGGCGGCCCCACCTTTAACGCGGCTGGCGAGGTCATCGGGATCAACTCCTCCATCGCATCCATGGCTTCTTCCAAGTCTGAAGCAGGGTCCATCGGCATCGGATTCGCCATCCCATCCAACCTGGTCAAGCGGATCGCCGATGAGATCATCAAGGACGGCAAGGCCAAGCACGTCTCCCTGGGTGTCACCATTCAGAGCAGCACGGCCCAGGCAGACGGAGTTACCCGTGGCGGCGCCAAGGTCACCAATGTGGTTTCGGGCTCTCCGGCTGACAAGGCCGGCATCAAGGTCGGAGACACCATTGTGGCCTTCAATGGCCATGCGGTCAACAACAACTACTCCCTGCTGGGCTTCGTCCGGGCTGCCGCCTTCGGCGACTCAGTCAAGATTACCGTGGTACGCGACGGCAAGACCGCCGAGGTGAACGCCACCCTGGACAGCGAGGAGCAGACCGTTCAGGGCAAGCCCAGGACCAACAGGAAGAACTCGGACGGCAGTGGCCAGGACGGCGACTCCGATCAGGGTGGTTCGGGCGACGACGATGACTCCATGGATCCCTTCCGTTTCTTCTTCGGGCAGTGATCCAGGACTGAACCCAGGGGCCGCATCCGTCACTTTGGCGGGTGCGGCCCCTTGTCATACTCGCCGTCCATCGCTGACTCCCGCGCGGTATAGGCTTGGAATGTCAAGAGCAGAAGAGAGCCGTGATCCGGCTACGGCTGTCAGGTAGACAAGTCCGGAGTCGGGAAGTGGCATGTCAAAAATCCTGGGTTTCGCCAAGAAGGTCCCCATGCTTTGGGTGGTTCTGATTTGCGGGCTGGTCATGGGCCTGCTCTGGCACCCCTATCGCCAGGCTGCCCAATGGCTGGTCGCCGTCCTGGTGGCCGTCTCGCTGGTGGACACCCTCAAGGGGATGATCGAAGACGTCCGCCAGGGCCACGTGGGCGTGGACATCCTGGCCGTGGTCGCCATCCTCTCCACGCTCGCCGTCCGGCAGTACTGGGCCAGTTGGGCCGTGGTCCTCATGCTCTACTCGGGCGATGCCATCGAGCAGTACGCAGGGAACAAGGCGCAGAACAATCTGACCGTATTGGTCCAGGCTGCCCCCCAGGTGGCCCATGTGGTTCAGGCGGAGCTGCCGGAGGGGGAGCATACCCTTCCCAAGGAGAGCGACTGGAACACGGTGGCTGTCGATAAGGTCCGTCTGAACGACCTCCTGGTGGTCAAGCCCGGCGAGACCGTGCCCGTTGATGGCGAGCTGATTAGCCCAACCGCCACCTTGGATATGTCTACCATCAATGGCGAGCCCATGCCCCGCAGGCTCTACCAGGACGCCCAGGTCATGTCCGGAGCGGTCAACGGCTCGGGCACCTTCCTGATGCGGGCCCGGCAGCTGGCGCGGGATTCCCAATACCAGCGAATCCTCAACCTGGTACGTTCCGCACAGAATTCGCGGGCAGCAGTTGTCAGAACAGCCGATCTGATGGCGGTCCCCTTCACCGTGGTGGCCTTCATCATCGCCTGCGTAGCCTGGATCATCTCCGGCGTGCCGACCCGGTTCGCCCAGGTTCTGGTCCTGGCTACCCCCTGCCCTCTGCTGATTGCCGCCCCTGTGGCCTACATGGCTGGAACCGGGAGGCTGGCCAAGGCAGGTCTGCTGATCAAGACCCAGGACGTGATTGAGAATCTGGGCCGGGTCTCGCACATCTTCTTCGATAAAACCGGCACGCTGACCGTCAAACGTCCCCAAGTGGCCAAGATCGACCTGCCTGACGGTAGGGAGCAGAAGGTCGATACAGACCGGATTCTGGCCATGGCGGGCGCTGTGGAGTCCTACTCGGTCCACATCCTAGCCAACGGAATCGCTGAGGCCGGGGCCGCCGCCCAGGAGCGACTGCGGGCACAGAACAAGGGTGAGACCCATCTGCATGCGCGGGAGGTTCGGGAGGATTCCGGCAACGGGGTACAGGGCCAGGTCGATGGTCACCAGGTCAAGGTGGGCAGGTCTCAGTTCGTGGCTGATGGGCATTCAAGCGATTTATTCGGCCCCCTGGCGCCTGACGAGATGGCTTCCTACGTCTCTATTGATGGGGTCTTGGCCGCCAGGGTCGTCATGAAGGACGTGCCCAGGTCGGATGCCGCCCAGACCATCGCCCAGCTGCGGGAGTTGGGCATCACTCGTCTATCCATGGTCACCGGTGACAAGGAGGCCTCGGCCCGGATCATCGCCGACCAGGTGGGCATCACCGACGTGCATGCCGGCCTCTTCCCCGAGGACAAGGCCAATCTGATCGCCAAGGCCTCCAAGGAGGAGCCCAACAGGCAGCCATTCTGGGACATCTGGCTGTCTAAATTCCTAGGGGAGTCAGTGACCAAATCCATCACCATGATGGTGGGAGACGGGGTCAACGATGCTCCGGTCCTGGCCGCTGCCGACGTGGGCATGGCCATCACCGACGGAACCACCACGGCCGCCTCCGAGTCCGCCCAGGCGGTGATTATGAATGACGACATCGCCTGCCTGCCAAGGTCGATCACCATCGCCCGCAGGACCAAGCGGGTCATGCTCCAGGCGGTCATGCTGGGGCTGACCCTGGCCACGGTGGGCATGCTCTGCGCCGCCTTCGACCTGATTCCGGTGGTTGTCGGCGCCTTTACGCAGGAGGCCATCGATGTGGTTTCCATCCTCTGGGCCCTGACCGCGCTGATAGACCGGGACTGAGGCCCTTTTGCGACGCTTGGTGAAAGTCCCGGGGATGGAGCCCGACTAGCTCTGTTCCCGACCGTCGCTTTGCGTTAGGCTGACAAGCATGAGCGATAATAATGTCAACGATTCCACCATGCCCGCACCGGCCCGCGGCGAGGAAGCCGGCTCTCCCCTGCGCGTGGCCGTCATAGGCGCGGGGCCTGCAGGGGTCTACGCCTCTGACATCCTGCTGCGGCAGCTTCGGGAGAAAGGTGTCGACCTTGGTCTGGGGGACCGGGCCAGGATTGATTTGTTCGAGAAGCTGCCCGTTCCCTTCGGCCTGGTCCGTTACGGCGTGGCCCCGGACCACCCCAGCATCAAGTACATCGCCGGCGCCTTGGAGAAGACCCTGGACAACCCGGAGATTCACCTCTATGCGGATGTGGAGTTCGGCAAGGACGTGAACCTGGATGATCTGCTTCAGCGTTACGATGTGGTGCTCTTCGCCACCGGCGCCGTGGATGACCGCCCCCTGGAGATTGCCGGCCATGAGCTTGATGGCGTCCACGGGGCCGCCCACTTCGTCGAGTGGTATGACGGCTATCCCGATGCTGACCAGAATTGGCCCCTGGATGCCAAACAGGTTGCCGTCATCGGAGGCGGGAACGTGGCCATGGATGTCTCCCGAATACTGATGCGGCGGGCCGACGACCTGCTGGGTACCGACATCCCCGACAATGTTTACCGGGGGATCCAGGGTAACCAGGCCCGCGAGCTGCACATGTTCATCCGTCGCGGCCCAGCCCAGGCCAAGTTCTCGGTCCAGGAGTTGCGCGAGCTGGAAAAGCTGCCCGGGGTGCAAATCGTCATCGACGAGGACGACTTCGACCTGGACCAGGAGACCATCGACCGGGCCGGTGCCGACAAGCTGACCCGGCAGATGCTGGAGGAGCTCTTCACCATCAGGGAGATGGCCGAGGACATGGCTGAAGACGGCGGCGTCGACTTCGAGGGCAACCCTGCCTACCGCCGTTTCTATATGCACTTCTACCGGATGCCTGCGGCAATCATCGGCCAGGACGGTAAGGTGACCGGCATTCGTGTGGAAAAGACCAAGGTCACACCCGAGGGCTCCATGGAGGAGACCAGCCAGTATGAGGAGTACCCGGTTCAGGCCGTCTACCACGCCATCGGCTACAAACCGGCCGAGGTTCCCGGCATTCCCTACGACTTCTCCGGCTACACCCTCTCCAACGTCCACGGTCGCGTGACCACTGCTCCCGAAGGGCAGGACGGCCGACCCATCGACCGACTTTACGCAACGGGCTGGGCTAAGCGAGGGCCTGTGGGCCTGATCGGGTCCACCAAGTCTGATGCACTGGAGACCATCGGCAACATGCTGGATGACCTGGCCTCCAGCCCGGACCATGGCCGCTTCGCCAAAGACCGCGACGACGATTCGATCGATCGTTTCCTGGCGGAGAAGGGCATCCAGCCCATCGACTTCGCCGGCTGGAAGCGGGTGGATGCCTACGAGCGTGCCGAGGGAGCCAAGGTCGGCCGCGAGCACATCAAGGTCATCGATCCCGACCAGCTCCGCCAGCTCGCCCACGGCGAGTAGGCGATCGCTCCTGGGCCTGTGTTAGCAGTGGCAGGACCTGGATGAGGTTCATGAATCCTCATCCAGGTCCTGTTTTCTTGGTCTGCAGCCAGTATGGGTATCTATTGAAGTAATTCAATTGCGTATATAGTTGAATAGTTCTTTGAACTTTATTGTTTTTAAGGGGCATATGCCCGTCAAAAGCTGACGAACACACTCGAGATTTTCTGGTCCACGGGAAGCGGAACCATATGGATGAGGGAACAGCCAGGAGGGCTGAACAATGAGGATAGCTGTCGTCTTTGGTGGAACCAGTTCTGAGCGCGAGGTATCAGTAGCATCCGCTGTCGAAGTTATCCGTGCGCTCCGTGAACGAGGCCATGAGGTCATCGCCGTTGACAGTGCCCGCGGCAGGTTGAGCTTGGAGGAGGAAGGCAGTCTGACCCTTCCTTCATCGGCTTCGACTCCTATCCAGAATCAGCCGGGTGCTAAACAGCTTGAAACATTGAAACGTACACATTCTGAGGTGAATCTTTCGTCGGCAGTCTTGGATTGCGATTTGGTCTTCCTGGCCTTACACGGGGGCTCTGGTGAGAACGGTCAGATTCAAGCACTCTTAGAATTGGCACAGATTCCGTTCACAGGGTCGGGGAGCACGCCGAGTGGTCTGGCCATGGATAAGGAGCTCTCGAAGAGGGTGGCTAGGAGTGCAGGCATCCTCACCCCTGACTGGTTGACGGGTTCCGTCGACGCGATTGAGGTTGAGAATCGTCTGGGCTGGCCAGTAGTAGTCAAGCCGGATGCTGAGGGTTCCAGTGTCGGCCTGAGTATTGTGGACAATCCTGGCGGTCTGCCTGCTGCCATTCAGGAGGCGGCTGCCTATGGCCAAGTGATTATAGAGCGTTTCATCACTGGCAGGGAGTTCACAGTCAGTGTCCTGGGCGACGATGCGCTTCCAGTTGGTGAAATCGTCAAACCAGACGGGCAAGTTTTTGACTATGCCTCAAAATATCAAAAAGACGGAGTGGATGAGGTCTTTCCAGCCCGAATACCTGCAGGTTTGGCTGAACGGCTCCAGGAGGCAGCCGAGTCTATTCACCGGGTTTTCAAACTGCGTGGTTACAGCCGCAGTGACTTCATCGTGGATGAAGGGGAACGCATCTGGTTTATGGAGGCCAACACTTTGCCCGGCCTGACGAGATCCAGCCTCCTGCCCAAGGCGGCAGCTGCAGCCGGGATGAGCTTCGACGACCTGTGCGAGCGGATTTGTCAGCTGGCTCTGGCTATGGAATGAATCATCCTTGGTATCGCGAAACGGTTCTGTCAAGATTTTCCTGGGGTATATGATTCAGGTCCGATAGGCACAAAGCCAGTTGGACTTACAGACTTCGTTCAGCAAAAATTCAGCGGCATTGTCTACCATGGAACCCATGAATGGCAAGCTGAAGGTTCACGGACATTTCAACGGCCTGAAAACGACGCTTTTGTTCGCCCTCATGTGGGCCGTTATTATGCTCATCTGGTGGTTGACTGGCGGTCGCCAGGGGACACTGGGCATCTATATCCTCATAGGCCTGGCCACCACTTTCGGATCCTACTGGTTCTCCGACAAGGTGGCGATTGCCTCCATGCACGCCCGGCCGGTCAGCGAGCAGGAGGCTCCCGACCTCTACCGGATCGTCCGAGAGCTGTCGGGGAGGGCAGGCAAGCCCATGCCCCGCATCTACATTGCCCCCACCGAATCGCCCAATGCCTTTGCCACAGGTCGTAACGAGCGCCATGCCGCCGTCTGCTGCACCCAGGGGATCCTGCGCATCCTCAACGAGCGGGAAATTCGCGGGGTGCTCGGCCACGAGCTCATGCACGTCTATAACCATGACATCCTGACCTCTGCTGTAGCTTCGGCCATGGCCACGGTCATCACCTATCTGGGATACTCCCTCATGTATTTCGGCGGCGACAGCCGGGACAGGGATAACGATTCCGGCGTCTTTGGCCTTCTGGGCGTGCTGATCAGCTCGATTCTGGCCCCCCTGGGCGCCTCCCTGATTCAGATGGCCATTTCCCGCACCCGAGAGTATGACGCCGACGAGGATGGCAGCCGGCTGACTGGAGACCCGGCGGCTCTGGCATCGGCGCTGAACAAAATATCCTACGGGTCTCAGGCCGCGCCCATGCCGCAGACTGCCGGCACCCAGAGCGCCGCTGCCATGATGATCGAGAATCCCTTCTCAGTCAAAGGGTTCAGCAGACTCTTCTCCACCCATCCGCCCACCGATGAGCGCATAGCCCGCCTAATGCAGATGAGCCAGGAGATGGGGCAGACCCAGGTGAATTCCGGGCATGGAGCCCAGGTGGGGTACTGAGAGGTCGAGTAGCTTTACGCCCCCTGTCGATAGGAGATGATGCCTGGGATGACGGAGACCATCAATCTGGCCATCGTCGACGATCAGGAACTGGTCAGAGCAGGACTGGTCTCGATACTGGCTGATGAAGACGATATCAAGATTGTCGCGGATGCAGCCAGTGCCCGGCAGCTTCTGGAGCATCCTCATCTGAGAGATGTCGATGTGGCCCTAGTCGACTGCCGGATGCCTGACATTGACGGGATTCGCCTCATTGACATTTTGCGTAGTAGAGGACTGAAAGCCCGATGCATCGCACTGACGGCATTCGACGAGGATGAGAACCTTGTGGGGAGCATCAAGGCTGGAGCATATGGGCACCTGCTCAAAGATGCCGATGCAGAGGAGATCATCGGCACCGTGCATAGGGTCTATAGAGGTGAACGCGTTCTCGGAACTGCAGAGTCGGGTAGGCTGATGGACCTCATCAGCAGGGAAGGCGAACCGTCGCAGCCTGTCAAAACAGCGGGAGGAGTCGACGTAGCCGATGACTTCGATCAGACGGACTGTCAGATCATTGACATGATTGTGGCTGGCTCAACCAACAGGGAGATTGCCGATCGTCTTTGCCTGGCTTTGGGCACGGTCAGGAACCGTGTCAGCAGCATTTTCGACAAGACCGGCGTACGCAACCGCACCGAGTTGGCCATGATCTTAAGACGGCCATGAGCCCATCAGAACCTGAGCCGTCTCAGGAGCGGAAACCAGGGTCTCTCCCGTACGTAGGCTTGGTGGAGGTCGCCTCGTTCTGCTGCTCCTTCCTGTGGTCAAAATACGGCGATCCTCTCAACTTCTTCCTCTTCCAGACAGCCATGGTGCTGGCATGGCTGGGTTATAGGCTGATTAGGCGGCGTATTCCTGCCCTGATTTGTGGGGGTCTTCTCATCGTGGCTTGTCTGGCAGCCACCTTCTTTGACAATCCGCCACAGATGTTTCTCACCACCATCGTGACCGTTGATGTTCTCTTCGCTTTCCCGGAAATCTGGACCTGGGTCGCAGTGGGAGGGGAAATAGCGGCTTACATTTTGCATACGGCATGGAAGGGCGAATGGCAACGGGCCTCCTGGGGCGATACGGTTCTGAATCTGGCTCTTATCGTCTTCTTCGCGGTGGCTTTTCTTTTCTACGCACGGGCCAGCCGTCTGCTCATTGAAAAGAACCGGCAGCTCGCCAGGCAGTCACTGACAATAGAGAGCCTGGTATTAGCTAAAGAGCGAGCAGAGATGGCCTCGCAGATGCATGATTCGATTGGTCAGTACCTGTCGGCCATGCACATGGAGCTTGAAGCAGCACAAAGGACCCTGCACAAGGATTCGTCAATTGACCGAGCCCTCGCTCGTGTGGCTAAGGCCGAAGACATCGACAAGCAGGCTCTGGCTCAGGTACGTCAGCAGGCCAGGGCTTTGAACCCAGCCGCCTTTGGCGGGGAACTGACCAAGGAGTCGATCGCGAGTCTGGCAGATTCCTTTGAATCCACGGGTCTGCATGTGACTGCCACGGTGCGTGGGAGCCTGGATGGCCTGTCGTCGCAGAACAAGGTTCTTGTCTACCGGGCTTTGCAGGAGACTTTGACCAATGTGGTCCGTCATGCCCACGCCTCTTCCGCTTCGATTGTCATTGATCTGGCCCCAAGAACCCTTCGCCTGAGTGTGACGGATGATGGGGTGGGTCCCGGCAACGGGTCCGGACGATTTGTGCCGGGCTTTGGCCTGTCCTCCCTGGAACAGAGGGTGAAGGACTTGGGCGGCTCCTTACAGGTAGGACCGGCGGAGACATCGGAGTCTTCCCACGGTACCCGGGTGGTGCTTTTCCTCCCACTGACCGCGGATTCTGGCAGGTAACTTCTGCAAGGCGGCGGATGTAGTGACATTTGTCCTCCTGATGATGACATCTGTCGGTAGCCTCTCCGCTGCCTATCGATATAGCTTGGCCCTATGCGAAGGGCAGCAATAGGTGGCGAAAGGAAAGGACTCAGAGCAGAAAGGCGTGGAAGGCGGAGTATCAGGATCGGTTACATCCGCCTGGTGAATTCCCTGTGGAGGGGAAACCGTGGTCTGCAAACCCTGAACATTCTGGCCGGAGCCTGCCCCATGGCCTTGATTCTCCTGGTCCTTGAGGCCATGGTTCGGGTAGGAGAGCGGGCCGATTCGACCACTCCGGTAGCCATGGTGGCCATCTTTCTGGCATCTTCGGCCTCCGTTTCCAAGACAATCAGCGACCACGCTTTCACCGCTCAATGGGACAGGATCATGCGCATCCGTCTGCTAGGCGCCTCCCCTTATCGGCTCCTGGGCTCGATACTGGCCGTTCAAGGTCTCATGGCTGCCTTCTCAGGTCTCATCGGCGTGGCTCTGGGTGAGCTGGTTATGCCTTTGGCAGGGCCAACCATGGCACGACTGGACATGTTTTTGCCGGAGCATGGCATCCTGCCAAGCCTCTTCTCCATTCTTATGACGGTCCTGTTTTCCATCTTGTGTCAATGCCTGGGCGCCATATTGGCTGCTGTGAGGGTCATCAGAGCTCGGCCTGATTTGCAGTCCATGCCTCGTGCTTCCGGGAGGCGGCGTCGCGCTCTGTCCACTGCGGTCATACTCCTGGTGGTTCTTGTAGTCTGCGTGATGATCTACCTGAGGGGGACTGGAGTGACTGCCGGTGGTCTGGGCATCTTTGTGATTCCACTCCTGGTGTGGGCCTTGGTACGAATGGGCAGACCCCTATTGAACCGAGCTGCGGGCGTCATCATGTCTGGTCGACCAAAAGGCCCCGTGGTCACCTTGGCTCTGCGAAACCTAGAGACCGCCAGGGCATCCTCGCTCTTCACGATGGTGGTCGTCGCCACTGTGGTCAGTTGCGGGCTTTTCGGCTTTTTGGGATACAGCGATGCCGATGCGCGCGCCTCTCTGACCAGGGTTCTGGCGGAAGGGTCTGTGATTAGCCCGGTCGGTAATGACCGGGGGACCCTGAATCGTTGGGCCGCCTATGTTCGGTCGCGCGATACCGATCCTCTTATTCTGGCTCCTGCCACGGTGGTGCCTATGGAGAAGGGCGGTGGCGGATGCGAACTGCAGATACACCGAGCAGCCTCCTACTATCGTGGTGCCTCCCGTCTTCAGATAGATGGCGATCTGAGTCGGATTTTTCCGTCTGCAGCCCTGCATCTTGAGCAGGACAGTACAGGATTGGACGGGCTCAATGGGGTGGTGGCTTCCAGTCCTGAGGTGGGTGCGGGTCTGTCCCTCGGCGCTCCGGTCTGCATCGACGATGGGGGCGGATCAGCAGAGCAGAGTCGGATCGCGGCTGTGGCCGACCTGCCAGGAGGAATGGGTCAGTACTTCATCCCTTCGCATCTGTCGACTTCTGCCTCCCGAGATGCATGGGAGACCGGATATGAATGGTGGGGTGGGCGCGGGCCCCTGGCTCTGGTTTCATCCCAGTCAGGCGGCCGGAAGGCGCCGATAGGAGTAGTCGACCAGACGGCTAAGGCATGGGTTGCGAATCTGCCTACGGGCAAGATCTACGCACAGACCGGAGGGGAGGGGATGAAGGAGATGGCTGTCATCGTTTACCCGGTCTTGGTCATATGTGGCGTGGGCGTCCTGTCACTAATCTTCACCATGGTTGAGAAGGGGCGCAGGACCAGGACCGTGGCCGTCCTCCTCGATCTGGGAGCTTGGCGGTACGGCTGCAGCGGTGCTGTCAGATATCTTGGCGAAGTCATTTCGGCTTTTTTCCTAGGCTGTGTCGGCTCGCTCCTGGTCGTTAACCTCTGCTCCCACCCGCAGTCGGTCGAACTCTACGGAGGCATCTCCTTTTACTGTCCCGCTGGGCAGCTGGGTCTGCTCCTGGCTGTGGTCCTGTCGATGGGGCTTCTGGCCCTGGTCGCCCACATGGTTTCCTATGTTCGTCTGGCTCGTCGGAGATGAATGAGAGCACCGCGAAATGCGGCACAGCCTTACGTCGGCAGTCGTGAGAAGACGTTTCGAAAATTGCATGTAAGAAGGTTGGACGCGGGAAGGAGAGATGTATGGAAACAGGACATGATGGACGGGATGTAAGAAAATCTCAGGTGACTGCCCAGGGTGTGGATCCGGTCGATGGCGATACGGTCTTGCGGGCCATGTCCATCTGCTATGACTATTCGGTTGGCGACTATCACAGGCACAATCTGTTTGGAAGATCGCATGACAGGAATGGCCTGACCTCTCAAATCGGGCCGGTAAACGTACAGTTGCAGGATGGTTGTATTACGGCCCTTATTGGACCCTCGGGATGCGGGAAGTCCACTGTGCTCAAGCTGCTTGCCGGTATCCTGACCCCGTCGCGAGGTGAGGTCTGGTATGGGCATCGGGATATTGCTCGGCAGCCGGATTTTCGTCGGGCAAGGCTTCGCAGGACCGAATTCGCCTTCATCTTCCAGGATTACATGCTGGTCGATTCTCTGACGGTTGCCGAGAATATCATCCTGCCGATGTCCTTGAATGGTTCAGCCGCCGATGGTGGTGCTGTACGCCGGGCTCTGGCCTATGTAGATCTGCCGACCGGTGTAATGGGGCGAAAGGTGAGCGAGCTGTCAGGAGGTCAGCAGCAGCGGGTGGCCATTGCACGGGCCATGATTATGGATGCGCAGGTCCTCTTCGCGGATGAGCCCACTGGCAATCTGGATCCCAGAGCCCGTGAGGACACACTTGATGCCATCCGAGCAGCCATGAGTGCGGGTCTCAGGGCCAGCCTTCTGGTCACCCATGATGCTCGGGTGGCTTCCAGGGCCGACAGAATCCTGTATATGCGGGATGGGAGGATTTGCGGTTCCTACCCCCATATGGATCAAGAGAATATAGAGCGGCTCCTTCTATCCGGGTCCGAGTAGGAGGAGCCGCTGAGGTCGATTCAAAGTTGAATTCTGCGTCCGTTGCAGACCACGGTTTTGACGGACCAGTCGGCCGGGTTCAGCAGGAGGAGGTCGGCCGCGTAGCCGGGTGCCAGCAGACCCAGCGGAGCACTGGTGATCGAGTTGGAGCGGTCCAGTCCCAGGGCTCGGGCAGGTGTCAGCGTTGCGGCTTCCACGGCCTGGGGAGCCGGGATACCGATGGCCTGGACAGCTCTGCCGACTGCCACATCCAGGGTCAGGGTTGAACCAGCGATGGCTCCGTTGGAGGTCAGACGGGCGTGGCCGCCCTTCACTGTTACGTCCAGGGAGCCCAGCTTGTAGGCGCCGTCCTCGCAGCCGGTAGCCTCCATGGCATCGGTGACCAGGGCTATCCGATGGGGGAAGAGCCTGAAAGCCAGGTCGACACAGGGGTCCTGCACATGGAAACCGTCGTTGATCAGCTCGGCCGTGATCCGGGGGTCCTCCACGGCGGCCGGAATGGGCCCAGGCTGACGGTGGTGGATGCCGTTCATGGCGTTGAAAACATGAGTGAGTATGTGGGCGCCGGCATTGAAGGCGCGACGGGTCTGATCGTAGTCGGCATCGCAATGGCCGACCGCAGGGATCACACCGGACCCAGCCAAGCGGGATATGGCCTCGTAGCCATGGTCGCGCTCGGGGGCCAACGTCACCTGACGTATGCAACCGTCGGCAGCTTCCAGGAAGCGGTCAAGAACCGCTGGTTCAGGATCGCGCAGGCACTTGGGATCGTGCGCCCCTTTACGGGAGAGGGCGATGAAGGGCCCCTCCAAGTGGGCACCCAGCACATCGGGCCTGGAGTCCATGACCCGCCTGACCGAGCGCAGATTTGCGCACATCGTGTCGACCGGGTTGGTGATCAGGCTGAGCACCTGCCTGGTGGTTCCATGGACCATATGACAGGCCCTGGCTGTGCGAATGGCATCGTCGCCGTCATCGAAGGAGTGAACCCAGCCGCCGTGGGAGTGGATGTCGATGAACCCGGGGGTGAGGATGAAGCCGGCTGCGTCGATGAACTCCACACCGTTCGCATTCACGTCATGGGTATCTGATCCAGGCTGGAAGGAGGGCGGCAGGTTGGGCAGGCCAGAGGCCCTCAGGGCGGATTCCAGGCTCTCCCTGCCTTGCCCGACCTGCTCAATCCTGCCATCCAGGGCCAAAATCCAGCTGTCTTCCCTGATTCCTCGGGCGTCTATCAGCCTTGCGCCTGTCAGGACAAGGGGATGGGCCGGTCCATTCAGGGATGATTCGACCGCGAGCCCCGCCGACTCGTATGCTTCCTTGGACATGTTTGGTTTGCCTTCTAGATGGACTGCCAGTCAGGCTTGTTGGCATAGGCCCACTTGTAGTAGTCGCGGTTGCGCAGGCGGGAGGCGGCCGCCTCGTCCACGATCACGGTGGCGTGGGGATGCATCTGGAGGGCGGAGGCCGGGCAGAAGGACGATATGCCGCCCTCTACGCTCTCGGCCACGGCTTCTGCCTTGCCAGCGCCGAAGGCCAGGAGGACCAGCTGGCGTGCCTTGAGGATGGTTCCGATTCCTTGGGTGATGCAATGGGTGGGCACCTGGTCCATGTCATTGTCGAAGAAGCGGGCGTTGTCGATGCGGGTCTGCTCGGTCAGGGTCTTGATGCGGGTGCCCGAGGCCAGGGAGGATCCGGGCTCGTTGAAGCCGATGTGTCCATCAGTGCCGATGCCCAGGATCTGCAGGTCGACGCCGCCGGCATCCTCGATTGCCTGGTCATATACGCGGCCAGCGTCCTTGATGGTGTCCAGGTTTCCATTGGGAACCCTCACCTTGGTGGGGTCCAGGCCCAGAGGCTCGACCACGGTCCGGTCGATGGTGGAACGGTAGGACTGAGGGTGGGTCGGATCCAGGCCCGCGTATTCGTCCAGGGCGAAGCCACGCACCTGGGAGACGTCGATCCCCTCCTTGTGGACCAGATCGGCCAGCGCCTTGTATGCCGCCAGTGGGCTGGATCCCGTGGCCAGACCCAGCACGCAGTCAGGCTTGCGCCGGATCAGGTCGGCCGTGCAGCGGGCATAGATCTCGCCGGCTTCCTCCTGGGACTTGACGATGATGATTTCGGTCATGATGCGATTTCCTTTCCTATAAAGTCAGATGGGCGACTGTCGGCTGTCATGCGTCCTGCCAGGGCGGCTCCGATGGCTGCGATGGGCAGGTCGGCTGGAGCCAAGCGCAACCGGTCGGGCAGACTCAGCGAGGCGATGAAGTGGCTGCAGGCCGCGCTCCTATTCAGATGCTCGGCGACCAAATCCAGCAGGGGTTGGCCGGTTTTGCTCATGCCGCCGCCCAGGATGATGACTGCGGGATCGATGGTCAGGGCCACGATCTGCACGGCCAGGGCGATACCATGGCCGATGATGTCCTGGACTTCCTGGGCGTGCTGGTTCCCCTGGCTTGCCTGGGCAATCAGGTCAGGCAGAGGGTGGGCGATTCCTGGCCAAAGTGATTCCACTGCGGAGCCTGAGGCCACGGTCTCCAGACAGCCGCACTGGCCGCACTTGCAGGGAAACTGGTGGGCATCCACCGGAATGTGTCCAATTTCGCCGATTGCTCCACTGGCTCCGTGCTCGATTCGGCCCCCGCGGATGATGCCCGCTGCCAGGCCGGTACCCAGGTTGATGAAGACCACAACATGGTCGTCCTGGTCAGGCAGGGCCCTGGGTCTGTCGCGCCCAGGCTCTGACGCGGGGTGTCGGGCCTGGTTCCGGGCGGCCTCGGAGTGGGGTGTGGTTCCAGGGGCCACCAGGGTGTCGCCGTCCTGCGATGCGGCTCCAAGAGCAGCGATGTTGACATCGTTCTCGACACGGACGGGCAGGCCGGTCGTCTTGGCAACGGCAGGGCCCAGAGCCATGTGGCGGATGCCCAGGTTGACTGCGTCATCCACTATTCCACGGTCGGCATCCACGCGCCCCGGGATGCCTAGGCCTACGGTGACAGGACCCCGATTTGGGCCCACCTGATTCAACAAGTGGCGGATAAGTGTCACCGTGTCGTCATGAACCGCCTGGTTGCCCTCGCGTGTGGGGATTCGATGGCAGGCCAGCAGGCGCTTGTCGCCGTCTATGGCCACGCCCTCGATCTTGGTGCCGCCGATGTCAATTCCCAGGCTGATCGGGCCAGCCTGGATGTTATCTGTATCCGCCTCGGGATGCGGGGTCGATGCTGCCATGGATTTCAGCGGGCCTGATTCTGGTCTGCATGTCCCTGTCCGCAGGCCCGCTTGATGGCCGTAGCGATGGAGACCGCCGGGTCGTTGTAGGGAATCAGGGTGGACTGGAAGGCATGGTAGAGGTCGGACTTGCCGGGCCAGACCGTGCCGATGACATGGTTGCTGGCATCCAACTGGTGCCACCAGGACCCGCCCTGGTGGTCGATCAAATAGTGGTCTACATAGCTGCAGAAGGTGGTGTACCAGTCGGCGTAGGTGGCCTTGCCGGTGACTGCGTAGAGGGTGGACGAGGTGTTCAGAGCCTCGGCCAGGGTCCAGTGCATGCGGTCGTGGACAACCGGGCGGCCCTGCCAGTCTGTGGTGTAGACCAGGCCCTCGGCTCCGTCGGCGGCCCAGCCATCCTCCACAGCCCTGGCGAACAGGTGCTCGGCTGCCTCGATGTAGTGGCGACGGTCGGCATCCTGATCGAACCTGCTTAGTGCGTACTGAGTGATCAGCCTGGCCCATTCAATCCCGTGGCCCGGCGTTGCCCCGTAAGGCTTGAACTGGTCGGCCTTGTTGTTCTGGTTGTAGTCCAGGTCGGCCTGCCAGTCGCTATTGAAATGCTCGGGGATGCGCCACTGGTTGTTCTCAGCCCAGCTGATGACCTGGTCGATGATGCGGCCGGCGCGCTCGCGGTAGTCCTCATTGCCGGTGGCATCGGCCACTGCCAGGAAGGCCTCGGTGCTGTGCATGTTGGCGTTGAGCCCCCGGTAGGGGTCAAGACGGGTGAAGCTGCTGTCCCAGGTGTCGACGGCCAGGCCCTTCTCGTCATCCCAGAAGTAGCGGTTGAAGATCTCCAGCGCCTGGTCCAGCAGGGCCTGCCCATCAGGGTCGCCGGCCAGCATGGCTGAGGATGCAGCCAGGACAACGAAGGCGTGTGTGTAGCAAGTCTTGCCGCTCTCGGGCTGGCCCTGCCAGGAGACCGAGGGGTACCAGCCGCCGTGTTCGTCGTCGTGCAGGTTGCCCTGGAGGGCCTGAACACCACGATGGACCAGATCTGATGCTCCCGGGTAGCCCAGGAGGCTGCCGATGGCGTAGACGTGGGTCATCCTGCAGGTGATCCAGGTCTGGATTCCCTGGTCTGGGTCGATGCTGCCGTCGTCATTGAGCCAGCCGGCGCCGCCTTGCTCGGTGGGGAACCCACGCCCGAAGTCCAGGAAGCCGTAGGTCTGCGAGGCCATGAAGATGCGGTTGGCTTCGTTGCCCAGCAGGTATCGGGGATTTATGGCGGACGATGAGACTCCCGAATGGTTCGGTGTCGTGGTCATGGCGATCGCTCCTTTGCTCAGCGAGGGGATGCAGCTGTTTCCGATGTCTGTTTACAGCCTAACACTTAATTGTTAGGAAACTGAACTTTTTATTGGCTGTCCCCGTGGTCTTGCTCACGATGCTAGTGCGCAGTCCTGAAAACCAGCAGCTTCAGTGCCGCAATGGCGAGGTATGGACCTGCCCGGGCAAGGAAGTTTACAATATAAGGTGCAAGCATGGATGGGCGTGATCACGGGGTTCAAGGCCCAATCCCCATGGCGGGTCCCCGTTCCCGCATTATCTATTGTCAGGCGAATCATGACCAGCAATACAGGCAACCTGTCCAAGGCGCTGCCCAAGTCGGTGCGGCACCACAACCGAGCCATCCTGCTCAGACTGCTCTACCCCGATGTCAGTATGACCAGGGCTGATCTGGCCCGCGCCTCAGGGCTGACCAGGGTCGCCATATCAGACATCGTGGCCGAGCTGCTGGGCGAGCATCTGCTCATGGAAGTGGGTTATAGCAAATCCACTGGGCCTGGCAAGCGGGGACGGCTGCTGCGCATCAATCCCGACGGGCGCAGCATCCTGGCCCTGGACCTTTCCACGCCCTACGTTTTCAGGGGGGCGGTGCTCAACCTGACCGGACAGGTGGTGGCGCGTGAGGAGATCCCGCTGACTGCTGACGGCAAGGTCCCCCTGGACTTGGTGGGGGAGTTGACTGATTCATTGATGCAGCGGGCAACCCACCCCGTCATGGGCATCGGCGTATCCAGTCCCGGCATCGTCAGTGCTGAAGGCGTGGTGGATGATGCCACCAACCTGGGCTGGGTTCAGACCGACCTGCGAGGCTATCTGCATGAGAAGACAGGCTTGGAGGTGACGGTCAACAACGATGCCAACAATGAGGTTTTGGCCGAGCGGCAGTTTGGCTCAGGCCAGTCCGACCTGTTGCTGGTCCATCTGGGCGACGGAGTTGGGGCAGGATTGCTGGTCTCTGGCGAGCTGGTGACCGGCTGCAATCGCGCGGCTGGCGAGATTGGCCATGTGGTCGTTGACCCCACAGGTCCGCAGTGTCGCTGTGGCAAGCGCGGTTGCCTGGAATCACTGATCAGCGTTCCCAAGCTGACTGCTGCAATGGACCGGGATCCTGACAATCTGGCCAGCATTCTGAGACGTGCTGGCGAACTGCTGGGTCGTGTTCTGACCATGCCCGCCGGCCTTATGGACATTCCCCGCGTAGCTGTCCTGGGCGACTCCAGGGTGGTCAACCGCATCTTCCTGAGTGCCATGGAGAAGACCATGAACGATGCCCTGGCCACTGATTTTCGGCGCCCATTAGTGGTCGACCGCTCGGCCCTGGGTGAGGATGCAGCCTTGCTTGGGGCCTGTTCCACGGTGGTGGCTGACCTGATCGAGCCTGACGGCACCGTCTGAAAGTGGATTTAAGGGCAGTCTCGCAACCGTGCCCGGAGTTGGTGATTCGCGCACATCGCCGAGACCTGCTACCATGGTGACTCGCATGCGGTTGGCCGAGGTTCGACCCCGGTAGCCGGATTTGCGGGCGTAGTTCATTGGTAGAATGGAAGCTTCCCAAGCTTCAGAGGCGGGTCCGATTCCCGTCGCCCGCTCTCTTTTCTGGAAAATCGTCATCAGCATTGACATGTGGGTTTGGGAAGTTTTCAACTTTGACAAAGATAAGCTTTTGAGCGCATCTGGAGCTGATCGGCCTCCTGCCAGGGATGAAGCAGAGGCTCTCGCTCGAGCGTATGCTGCGTTCCTTGCGAATCCAGAGCGTTAGACGTTTGATGAAGCTGATTGACCTATAGTCGGTGAGCGAGCGTCAGCATCAGCGTTTACTCACAGGGGAATATCGCTGACGTCTATCGAGAGGAACAGTACCCCAGCCAGACTATGCAGTAAGACGATCAACGTCACTAAAACAAGCAGGATTTTTGCGACGACGTTCCACCATTTCCGGGCTTTGCGCGACTTCCCTTTATAGAAGGCAACTATATGGACAATGCCGCTTATCAGCCAGCAGACAAGCCCCACAATGGTGGTCGCAATTATCCTGTTCACCCAAGTGTCCGAGGCAAAATCAACGGCATACGGGAATGCCATAAAGAACTGAATAGGAATTTTGCTATACCAGCCCCAGCTCATTGGCAGCAACAGAACCAGGCCTAGAAACCATAGGACAAGGTCGGCATGAGCGGGTACGTGGATCGTGCGGCGAAGGTCGGTCTTCTCCGTATCCTCGCCTGTTTTATCCGATTTCCGTCCCCTGCATGCCATAGCCGCAAGGCTACAGCATCTGTAGGTATGAAGAGCCGCTTGCAGACGCTTCCTCACATTCCCCGTTAATCCTGTTCCGCTTGACCACCGGTTTTCACTGAAGAGTTTCTCATCTGTGAAAGGTTTAACCGTGCGATCTGCAAGGTGGGCGACTATAGCAAAAGACAGTACGAATCATGGCGTGGCTTTGTTTGTGTTTCCACGTCTGATTGAGGCGTATGCGTGGGCTTTTGCTCGCCACATCCAATGTGAGGAAGTTATATCGCAGCTTGGCTTGTTGGCATGAGATTTAGGATGTGGTGCCTGTCAACTTAATCCGTGACTATGCCGACATGACGCCTGCTGACCAGTTGATGGAGCGCTTCCTCAAAGCCATTATCAACACTTGGCGGCTCCTGGGCATGCTGCTTCCCGCATCGGCGAACCAATCGCGCCCATGGTTGCAAACAGGACTCTGCTCAAACCTCTAGAATCTCAAGGTTAATGGAGATGTGTCCACCTTGCCTGAATATGCATCCAACCCAGATCCTGTATCCAAGTAGGTAACTCAACATCAGTAGTTTCGTTCCACTTAAATCACCTCATAGTAATTTGCTCTGGTCATTTTTATTCTCTTGCCCATAATCGAATCTTCGATACCTGACCTAAAAGTTGCAAGCCCGGCAACAGTGCGGAAAGCCTCTATTAGCACCATCATTGATGAACAATATTCCTGGGAGTTCTGGAGTGTCGAAGCACGGTGCCTCAGGCCGGGCAGTGGAAGATGAGGGGGTACAGGGAAGTATCGAAAGGACGGCCATCATGGCTGATTATCACGTGCAATACGACGAGGATCGCGATCTCTGGACAGTCAAGCGGGCCGGGGCCTCACGCGTCTCCCGCACCTTCGCCACCAAGGCGGAGGCCACCAAGCAGGCCAAGGTTTTTGCAGACCGGTCCGGCGGCGGTGAGGTCAACATCCATAACAAGGGCGGCAACAAAATCCGCGACAAGCGCACCATAGGCAAGAAGGATCCCCGAGACATCAAGGGCTGAGCTCCAACTGAGATTTGGGACCTTTCACCGTCATCGGGCCTGTGCTGGTGCCGAACGTCGCGGCGATAAGTAACTAGGCGCTTCTAATACGCCCATCTATCAGCCCGACAGGATGTTGGGATGGTGAAGCATTGGCCGCCGTCGCTGCTCTGCATGTGCCCGTCCCCATAGACTGAAACCAACCGTGAAAGGTGGCGAGGTCGATGGCCGATGGATTCAACCAGCTGGATCAGCGGCTGGCGGACAGCGGGTATGACGAAGGTCTGCCAGCCTCCTATCCTCCTCGCCCGGATATTGATGAGCGCCCCATTCAGATAGCCCATGCCAACATCTGGAGTCGGTTTGCGGCGGTTACGGGGCTGGTCTCGGCCCTGGCGGGCGCGGCCTTGCTGGCCCATGCCATAGCCCCCTCCAGGCTGGGGGTCATAGGCCAGGTGGGCATCTCGGCTTGGGTGGGTGTCTCCGTCGCCTTTGCCCTGTTGACCATAATTTTGGTCATCATAGCCCGTCACTCCGGACCAGTCCCGAACCGGCCATCGGTAGGCTCGGCCGGCATTATTCTTCTAATAAGCGGAATGCTCTTGACCTTGGCAGGCCTGCTTATTGCCGGCTCCTCCCCCAAGGGCATCATCAAGGCCCCTGCGCGTGACGAGGCGCCCATCAGCTCGCCCCAGGCCATGACCGGCGGCATCGACAAGGCTGTTGGCCAGTGCGCTTCGGGTTGGCATGACATCAGCCCGGGCGGGTATGTAGGCATCTCCCAAGCCCGGTATTGCAGGGATACGACCATGGCCTACGTGGTTTTCGATAACGATTCTGCGGCATCCCTGGCCAAGGGGCCTATCCGCGCCAGCGTGCCCGACCTGCTCTCCCGCTACGGAGGCGGGTTGCAGCCCAAGGATCTATGGCTGCTGACCGGCAAGCGTTGGATGGTTGTGGGCAGTAAGGCACAGGTGACCGGACTGCAGAGCCAGTGGGGTGGCCAGGCTGAGCCGCTCATGGGCCAGCATTGAATGACCGAGCCGGTCGACTATCGTGGCAGGTATGGATCAAGCACAAAAGGATGACGGCGGATTGGTGGGTCGGCCCTCCACGGTGGTGCCCGGACGTTTTGGGCAGGAGCTCAAGGTCGAGAAGGTCCGTTGGTCCCGCAAGCAGGGCACGGGCAACCCCTCGCGGCCCATTTTTGTACTCATGCATGGCTGGGGCTCCAATGAGGAGGACATGGCCGACCTGATGCGCTACGTGGCTCCTTACAACGACTATGCATCCCTGCGGGCGCCCATGGTGGTGCCTGGTAGCGAGCGCGGCATGTTCGGCCCTGGCTACACCTGGTTTCATGATATGCGTCCTGAGCAGGAGGACCTGGATCGGGATGGTTACGCAGCGGCTCGGGCTGTGGATGCCTGGGTTTCAGCCAACATCCCCGAGGACCGACCCGTAGTGGCCATGGGCTTCTCCCAGGGGGCCATGCTGGCTGTTCACCTGCTTCGGGTCAACCCTGAGCGTTACCGGGCTTCCATATGTCTGTCCGGTTTCCTGGCTCCGGGCCTGGTGCCCGGCACTGCTCCCGCCGATGGGCGCCTGGCTGGCTTGAACAAGCCGGTCTTCCTGGGGTTCGGCTCGGACGACACCACGGTGCCCAAGTACGAATTCCGTGCCCTGGCCGCCTGGCTGGATGAGCACGTATGGCTGCACACCACCGAGTATGACCACCTGGAACATGCCGTCGACATGCGCGAGATGAACGACCTTCGCCAGTGGCTGGGCGAGATCGACGTGACCTCGGGCCTTATGTAGATCGGCTCAGAGAGCCGAGTCGGCGTCGACCTGCATGACGTAGACGTTGCGGCGCATCTTCCTTGCTGTCGTGCGCGAGATTTCCCCGGATTCGACCATATCCTGGATCTGGCTCAGCTCGATGGCATAACCCTCGCGCTTGGCCTCCTCCACCTGATCCCTGATGGCAGGCATGCCCGCGTATTCGGTCTTTCCCTCCGCCGAGGATTCAATCATCTGATGGTTGATGATGGTGTTCAGCAGGTCCTCGGTCTTGAAGCGGCCCTTGCCCAGCTCGGAGTAAAGCTTTTCGATCAGGAAGTGGTTCATCTCCGCCTGCAGGTGGCGTCCTGCCACGAAGACCTGGTCCTTGTCAATCGGCTGAGCCAGGTGCTTCAGGCGGTGGAACTGGCTGTGCAGCAGGCCCCTGAGTCGTCTGCGAGCCGTGTAGGCCCTCCAGCGGAGCTCACCGCCCCTGTCCAGGTGGAAGAGGGACCCGGATATGGTGGACAGGATCCTGCGGGCGGCCTGTTCCTGGCTGCGTAGATTCAGCAGTTCCTCCTGGTCGTCTCCGCGCTTGTTGCGCTGGTCGATCAGCTGGGCGTCGGCATCCCTGTCGGCTATGGTCTCGGCCTCTGTGCTGGGCTCGTTCTCGTTCCCGGTGGCAGACTGCGTCGATGCAGGTGCCTGCTCTATGCCTGTGTCTTCGCTCTTGAGCTTCTCCTCAAGCTGATCCTGGGCCTCTTCGATTCGACTCAGTCTCTCCTCCATGTAGTCCTGCTCCCACTCCATGGTCTGCACCTGCAGGTCCTGGAAGTCCTTGGGGGAGTACTGGCCGATCTCGGACTTGAGCTTGGCGATGCGGTGGTTGTACTGCTTGATCACCTGCTGGATGGCCAGCCGGTTCTCGTCAGTGATCCTGCTGGAGAGTTCCCGGACCGTACCCCTGAGCACCTTGATGGATTTTTCGACCTGTTGGGCCGGCACCTCGCTGCTCTGTGAGGGAGCCAGCAGCGGCAGGGCGAAGTTGGCCAGCACCAGGGTGACGATGATGACCCCGGCGGCCACGAAGATCAGCTCGCTGCGCATGGGGAAGGCAGAACCGTCATCGGTCATATAGGGGATGGTCAGGGCCAGGGAGAGGGTGATGGTCCCTTTGGGGCCGCCGAAGGTCATGACGGCAGCCGACCTCAGGAGCTTGGATGTGATTCGTGGCCTGCTGCCGGTTTCGTGGTCCTTGGTGAAGATCAGGACGCTGGCCGTCCAGAGGAAGCGCAGCACGATCACCGTCAGGCAAACCAGGGCGATGGTTGCTACCAGCATCCAGTTGCTGACCCGCCGGTCTCGCCAGCTGGTGCCCATGGCCGCCGGCAGCAGCATGCCCAGAAGGACGAAGACCGCGCCGTTGAGGCTGAAGGAGAGCACCTTCCAGACGCTGGACGAGACGATGTTGGCCTTGGAGGTATTGGGTCCCACTCCGGTGTGGTCGAAACGGATCAGCAGTCCGGTGGAGACCACGGCCAGGACTCCGGATACATGCAGGATGTTCTGCCCGACCATGTATATCAGGAAAGGCAGGAAGAGCTCCAGCAGAATCCTGGTAGTGGTGGTTTCCCAGCCCAGGCGACGGGCCGACTCAAAGAGCCAGTTGACTACGAAGCCCATGATCAGGCCGAAGCCGATGCCACCCACGAACTCAACGAAGAACTCGCCCAGGGCCCGGGGCAGGGAGAAAGACCCGGTTACGGTGGCCAGAATGGCGAACTGGAAGCCGATGACGCCGGTCGCGTCGTTGAAGAGCGATTCGCCAGCAAGGATTGAATGTTCATCCGGCGTGAGGTCGGCGCTCTCGCCCAGGGAGGAAACGGCCACGGCATCGGTGGGTCCCAGGGCGGCGCCCAGGGCCATGGCTGCGGCCAGTGGAAACATGGGCCAAGCGGCGTGCAGGATAACGCCCACCATAAGCATGGTTAGGGCGGCCAGTCCGATGGCCAGGGAAAGGGACGATCGCAGTCCCTTGAGCAACTCCACCTTGTTGATGGTGTGGGCCTCGTAGTAGAGCAGGGGCGCGATGAAGAGGACCATGAACAGCTCAGGATCCAGCCGCATCCGCGGGAAAATGGGCAACAGGGCCATGACTGCGCCCAGGACGATCTGGACCAGGGGGGTGGAGATTCGGGGAATGAATCTGGAAATAAAGGAAGAGACGAGGACGGCAGCAAGTATGCACAGGATTAGGATGAATGTTTCCACGGGCTTCCTTTCCGCCACGCAATCCCGGGCGGGCTGCTGCAGGCCCGACTAGCAGGGTTCGTTCGACCAATGAAGGAATCTCCGAGTGCAGGGTCGCATGAGGATCGACGTCGCGTAGTCCATTATACGGAATAGTGATATCCAGGAACAGCATTAATGGACAATGTGCGCTAAGTTGACACCTCAAGCCAAAATGGTGGACAGAGTGCGCTCGCGATAGGCGAACATTTGTGAAAATCCGGCCCGGGGACCCCTCGTCAGCGCATGAAACGCCGGCTCAATCGGTATACTCGTGAAGACCGGGAAGGCTCCAAACCTCCCAGAGGTGCACCGCTTGTGGCGGCTGACCATGGAGCCCCATCTCTTGACCCCGGGGACTTGCGCGCACGCTATTGTTTCCCCGATACTTTTGGACATCCCCCGGTCCAGAAGGAAGATTGCAAGAACGACTGCAGAGGGTCGCATGCGGGGACAAATGACCGATCCGGTTTGGAAAGGCCAGGTTGACCGATGACATCATCCGTGACATCTACAAACATTAAGAATCAGAACGCAGCGGCAGCAGGGACTGACATGCGTTTCGACGACACCGATTGGCATAGCCTGGAGACCTCGGCTGTGCTGGACGCCCTGCACACCGGGGATCAGGGTTTGGACACGCGGGAGAGCGCACGCCGACTGGAGATCTTCGGGCCCAACAGCCTGGCCGAGGCCCAGGCCAAACCCCGTTGGAAGCTCTTCCTGGAGCAGTTCGCCGGCCCTCTGATCGCCGTCCTGATGGTCTGTGGCATCATCACCATTTTTCTGCAGCATTATGTGGATGCGGCGGCCATTTTCCTGGTCCTTTTCCTCAATGCCATCATCGGCTATGTGCAGGAGTCCAAGGCAGATAAGGCCGTGGAGGCCCTGACCACCCTGTCCACCCCCACCACACGGGTGGTGCGCCAGGGCCGGATGGAGCAGATTGACGCCGACCAGCTGGTTCCGGGCGACCTGGTCCTCCTGGAGAGCGGCGACCGTATCCCCGCAGACCTGAGGCTGATCGAGGCCCTCCACCTGCGCATCGACGAGGCCATGCTGACGGGCGAGAGCGAGGATGCCAAGAAGAATACGGACCCTGTGGACCGCGACGCAGCCCTTGGCGACAGGCGCTGCATGGCCTTCTCGGGCACCATGGTCACCAGCGGCCGTGGACGCGGGCTGGTGGTGGCCACCGGCTCCGACACCGAGCTGGGCGAAATCAACGATCTGGTCCATGTGGCCAAAGGCCGCACCCCCCTGCAGCGAATCATCCACCGCACCGAGGTGGGCATCGCCGTCGCCGTCATCCTGGTGGCCATCTTCGTTTTCATCGGCGGAGCCATCCTCAATGGTGACGCTACCGGGGCCTTCCTGTCCGCAGTCTCCCTGGTGGTGGCCTCCATGCCCGAGGCCCTGCCCATCGTGCTGACCGTGGCCATGGCCTTGGGTGTCTCGAGGATGGCTGAATACCATGCCATCGTCCGTTCGCTGCCGGCCGTTGAAACCCTGGGTTCCATCACCGTCATCGGCTCGGACAAGACCGGTACGCTGACCCAGAACCGCATGACCGTGGAACAGTTCACCTTGGGCGGTGGCCAGCCCGTCCCCGTCGAGGGTATGGACCTAGGTGCAGCGGCTGTATCCGGCGACGACCGTATGCGCGGTCTGGCCGCCCTCGCTCGGGCCGGGGCTCTGACCAACGAGGCCCACCGGCAGTCGAATGAACAGGGCGGTATCGAATACAGCGGCGACGCGGTCGACATGGCCATGGCCCGCCTGGCTGATCAGACCGGGGCCGTGACCACTGAAGACCTGGACACTCCTATCGTCATGGAGACCCCCTACGAGCCGGAGCTGCTGCACTCCATGACCATCCGCCGCAGCCCGGACGGCACCCTGACCCAATACGTCAAGGGTGCTCCGGACGCGGTCATGGCCATGTGCCGAACCATGCTGGACCCGGATGGCCAAGTCGTTCCCCTGGACCCCCAGGCCGTCCACAAGTCTTACGAAGCCATGGGCTCCCAGGGGCTGCGCGTCATAGGCGTGGCCAGCAGGGTCCTGTCCTCTGACCAGGACCCCACCTCTCGTCGTCGACCCGACGACTTGACCTTCCTGGGGCTTGAGGGCATGCTCGACCCGCCTCGGCCTGGCGTGCGCGAGGCCATCGCCGAATGCGCCAGGGCCGGCATCCGCGTGGTCATGATCACCGGTGACCACCCGGTGACCGCAGCAGCCATAGGTCGCCGCCTGGGTCTGGAGCACACCGATCAGGCGTTGACCGGCAGCGAGATGCTGGAGATGAGCGACGAGGTCCTCCGGGCCCGTCTGCGTGAGACCTCCATCGCCGCCCGTGTCTCCCCCCAGGACAAGCTGCGTATTGTGGAGGCCCTGCAGGACGAGGGCCATGTGGTGGCCGTGACCGGCGACGGCGTCAATGACGCCCCGGCACTGAAGGCTGCCTCGGTAGGCATCGCCATGGGTCGTTCCGGCACTGACGTGGCCCGGGAGGCCAGCGATGTGGTCCTGACCGACGACAACTTCGTCACCATCACCCAGGCCGTGCGCCAGGGGAGGGTCATCTTCAAGGCCATCCGCGGGTCCGCCTACTTCCTCCTGTCCACGGCTGCAGCCGCCATGATTGCCGTGGGGGTCAACGTGATTGCCGAGGAGCCCCTGCTCTTCCTGCCCCTGCAGATGCTCTGGATCAACTTCGTGACCAACGGCGTCCAGGACATTGCCCTGGGATTCGAGCCGGGCAACGGCGATGAGCTGGAGTCGCCCCCGCGTTCGTCTGGAGAGGGTCTGCTCTCACGGGTGCTCTGGGCGCGACTTGCCGTCTGTGGGCTCTGGATGGCCACCTGCATTCTGGTCCTCTTCCGCCTCAACATCAACGCGGGGATGGATCTGGCCCACGCCCGGACCATGGCCCTGACCCTGTTGGTCCTCTTCAACTTCTTCGTCGCCATGTCGGCCCGGTCCGAGAACAGGCTGATCGTCCAGCTCAACCCCTTGGATAACACCTTCCTCCTGGTGGCCTCGTTCGTTGCCCTGGGCATCCATGCGGGGGCCATGTACCTGGCTCCGGTTGCAGGTGTTCTGGGCATGGCCCCGTTGAGCGCAAGCCAGTGGCTCATCTGCCTGGGGATTGGACTGACGGTCCTGATCTTCAGCGAGGGCGACAAGATGGTTCGTGCATTCCTGGCCAAACGTGGCATCGACACGTCCGGGCGGCCCAAGGGCCATCTGCATCATGTGCGCCGCCGCATTGCAGGCATGATCAACTGAACTGACCTGTCGGGCTGGACTGTCAGACTGAACCCGTGCAAGAACGGTGGAAGGTGCCCATGGAGGAGGCCCTGCGGTTGGCCGGCATAGCCGGAGACCGGGGGGACGTGCCCGTGGGCGCTTTGGTCCTGGATGCCTCGGACCAGGTCATCGGCCGGGGCTTCAATCAGCGGCAGGCCCTGGGCCGCCCCCTGGCCCACGCCGAAATGGAGGCCATCGGAAAATCCAATGCGGGCTGGGATCTTGCAGGATGCACCATGGTCGTCACCCTGGAGCCCTGTCCTATGTGTGCTGGAGCCCTGATGGCCTGCCACTTCAGCAGGTTGGTCTTCGGCGCCTGGGATCCCAAGATGGGAGCCTGCGGGTCGGTCTGGGACCTGCCCCGTGACCCGCATACCGGGACGAAGGTCGAGGTGCTGGGCGGTGTGTGTGAACAGGCATGCGCCGGGATTCTTGCCGACTTCTTCGCCCGTCACCGCCAGGGCTGAGTCCTGTTTTCAGCGGTGGTTGTGGTTGGCCCTGTACCGCTGGAAGGCCGGGGTGACCTGGAGGGCCGCCCAGATGCAGCGCAGGACAATCAGGCAGAGGTAGGCGGCGAACAGGTTGGCGCCCACTCGCGCGCTGACTCCTGAGGCCGCCCAGGTGCCCACCGGCGTGGTCAGAGCGGCCACGATTCCCAGAAGCAGCCCCTGACCGGCGTGGACCAGATGGTGGCGCAGGTTGGTGAAGGTTCCCGACAATGAACTGGGCAGGATGGCCAGCAGGGAGGTCCCCCTGGCGATCAGGTCGCTGGCGCCCAGCAGGGCCAGGGCCGGCACCGCGATGGCTCCGCCACCTACGCCCAGCAACCCTGACAGGGTTCCAATCAGGACGCCGACCAGCAGAATGATCAAGGCCACCGCCGGGCTCAGCTGGATGCTGCTCTCCCTGGAGGGCGTGGACAGCAGCTGCTGGGCAATGACCGCCATCAGGAAGCCCACGTAGAGCCACCTGAGTATCACCTCAGGAAGCCGATCCAGCAGCCAGGTGCCTATTTGCGCTCCAATAACCGTACCCACGGCCAGCAGCAGGGCGGCCAGCCAGTCCACATGCCCGCCCAGGGCGTAGGAGGCCACCCCTGCCAGCGACATGGGGATCATGGAGGCCAGCGAGGTGGCCGAGGCCTGCCGCTGCTGCAGTCCGGTCCATACCAGCGCTGGCACAATGATCGATCCGCCGCCGATGCCGAACATCCCCGACAGGAATCCGCTGATTACGCCTACCAGGACCAGGATGGCCAGGGTCCGCCGGTCCATCCTTCCGGCTCCTCTCTGCTCTTTCTGCATGGGTTCCAGCCTAGGTCGACGTCCTCATCGGGATGGCAGGATGTCCGCCTGAGTGGCCAAGTCCTTCAAGGTGCAGGAATCCGGGCATATTTCAGCCCTTATGTCCACCATGCGACCGTTGCCTTGGTTCCCTTCTGCCGTCTCGGCATACTGCTTGGTATCCCCCGGGCCGGTCCCCGGAGGTGCGTTGTCTATTCAAGAGAATTAAGAGGGTGTATTTCGATGCGATATACGGTCATCGGTGCCGGAGCCATGGGCTATCGTCTGGGCGTGCTGCTGCAGGAGCAGGCCGGCCTGCAGGTGGATTTCGTGGATACCTGGATGCCCAATATTGACAAGGTTCATGACCAGGGAGGCGTCTATGTTTCCCGCGATCATGAGAATCGGCATTTGGTGCCCGTCAACATTTACACCCCCGAGGACTACAAGGGCGACCCCGACGTCTGGATTGTTATGGTCAAGCAGATGCAGCTTGAGGGGATCCTGGAGCGCTGCGCGCCGCTTTTCCGCGACCATCAGGTGGTCTACTCGGCCATGAACGGCTGGGGTCACTTCGACAAGCTGCTCAAGTACTTCCCCAAGGAGCGGATCTACGGCGGCACGGCCATGATCGGCACAGTCCTCAATGGGCCCGGCGATGTGGACTTCATCGGCAAGCCTGGGGCTGGTTCCGTGCATCTGTGTGCCATGACCGAGCAGACCACCGACCTGGAGCGCCGGATGGCCGAGGACTTCAAGGCCGCCAATCTCAACCCCATCCTGACCGAGAACTTCGAGGGCACCTGCCTGGCCAAGATCATCTTCAACTCAGTGGTCAACACCATCTGCACCATGTATCAGATCACCATGGGCCAGTTCGTCTCCTACCCGGGCGCCAAGGACATGTCCCGCCAGCTGATCGACGAGGCCTATGACGCCTGCGAGCGGGCCGGCAAGCAGCTGATCCAGACCCGCCAGGAGACCCTGGACGAGGTGGACTATGTCAGCCGCATAGGCAATCCGCTTCATTACCCCTCCATGTACCAGGACATGTCCAAGGGCCGTCCGACAGAGGTGGACTACATCAACGGCTACCTGGCGCGCCTGGGCCGCGAGCATGACTACGTCTGCCGGACCCAGGAGTTCCTGACCCATGGCGTCCATCTGGCTGAGCTGGCCTTCCGCGTCCACCATGAGGAGCAGGCCGATCAGGGGTGATGTGAACGGTCGCTGAGCAGATTTCCATGAATTACTTTCCCAAGTAAGAAAAACACGCCCTTCCAGACAAGTTAGCCGCGGGTCCCTAGCATGGAGCCTAATTGTTCAATGTCGGCAAACGACATCGTCGGGCTTATGGCGGAGGTGTCATGGAGGATCATCGCGGCGGCCCAAGGATGGGGTCCTATCAGAGCAAATCGAATCTGGGGGTTCCCCTCAGGCTGGTTTACATGGAGCAGTCCGGGCTGTCCCTTGCTGTCCTCTTCCCGGGGAAGGGTCTGCCGCGAATAGTTCACTGGGGCGATCCAGTGGCCGATCCGCAAGCCCTTCTGGGTTCCTACGACGCTCTGGCCCCGCAGCGGGTATCAGGAGGACTGGACCTGACGGCCTGGCCCAGCATCCTCCCGACCCAGTCCGAGGCGTGGACCGGACAGCTCCGACTGCGCATCTGCCGCGGCGGTGTTGAGGTCTTTTGTTGCTTCCAAGTCGAATCAGTCGATCTGGGTGCAGACTCGGTTCGGCCTGACGACTCCGCTGTTCCGACGCTGAAGGTTCGGGCCTGTGACCGGGACCAGGGCGTGGGACTGATCTGGCATTGCCAGGTGCTCCCGTCCGGTCTTGTCAGGCAGCGTGCAGACCTGTTCAACCTGGATAGGGTCAGAGATCTGGATGTCAACGGCTTGGAGCTGGCTTTCCCCTTGCCGGCCGAGGCAACCGAGATTCTGACCACCACCGGTCACCACCTGCGCGAGCGCAGTCCGCAACGTCAGCCACTGACCGTAGGCCGTCTGGAGCGTTCAAGCCTGGTGGGCCGACCGGATTTTGACTCCTCACTGGTCATGTGTGCGGGCCGACCCGGGTTCGGATTCGAGCATGATGAGGTATACACGGTCCACTTGGGCTGGAGTGGCAATGGCCTGCTCAGCGCCGAGCGGATTCCTTCAGCTTCCGCATTGCTGGGCGGCGGCGAGATTCTGATGGCCGGGGAGATTACGCTTCCTTCTGTTGACGGTCATTCCGACCAGCAGGTATATTCCACGCCCTGGCTCTATGGTTCCCGTGGCAAGGGACTGGACCAGGCGGCCCACAGGTATCATGCTTTCCTGCGGTCCCTGCATCCTGGCTTGGCCTCACGTCCTAGGCCCGTCACGCTGAACACCTGGGAGGCGGTCTACTTCGACCAGTCCTATGACAAGCTGGCTGCCCTGGCTGACCAGGCCGCCCATATAGGTGTGGAGCGCTTTGTCGTTGATGATGGGTGGTTCCAGGGCAGGCGTTCGGATGAGTCCGGGCTGGGGGACTGGTCCATCGATCGGCAGGTATGGCCTGAAGGGCCTAGGAGCCTGGAAGCCCTGGCCGCAAGGGTGCATCAGCTGGGAATGGAATTCGGCCTCTGGTTCGAGCCCGAAATGATCTGTCCGAACTCAAACGTCTTTCGCGATCATCCTGACTGGGTCATGTCCCCCGGGCCTTCCCGGTTGCCTGTCGAAGGCCGCAACCAGCAGGTCATGGATCTGACCAACCCCGATGCCTATGCCCATGTGTTCGAGGCCATGGACTCGCTCATTACGCTTATGGGCATCGACTACATCAAGTGGGATCACAATCGCTATGTGACCGAGGCCTGCTCTCCCCGGTCGGGACGTCCTGCCGTGCATGCGCAGACCGAGGCGGTCTATGGAATCATGCGCGACCTGAAAACCAGGCATCCCGGTTTGGAGATCGAGTCCTGCGCTTCAGGGGGCGCACGCATCGATCTGGGCGTATTGGAATATGCGGATAGGGTCTGGGTCTCGGACTGCGTGGATCCCGTCGAGCGGGCCGACATCCAGCGGTACACATCCCTGCTGGTGCCTCCGGAGATGATGGGTGAACATGTGGGCGACTCCCCGGCCCATTCCACCGGCCGTGCCACCTCGCTCGATCTGCGTGTGGCCATGGCTTTCTTCGGCCATATGGGTGTGGAATGGAACCTGCTTGCCGTGCCCCAGGATCAGCTGACTGAGCTGGGGCGCTGGATCGATCTGTATAAGCAGTGGCGGCATATGCTGCACACCGGTCATGTAGTACATGGCGACGCACCCGACCCGGCAGTCCGCTTGGACGGGGTGGTCTCTGCCGACGGCTCGCAGGCGCTCTACCGATTCACCCAGTTGACCTCTTCGGCCAATTACCCCCCGCAGACTCTGGCGCTTCCCGGCCTGGATCCCAGTGCTGATTACCGGATCAGGCCCTTGGACGTCTGCCGTGACCTGGCTCGGATCGGTAATGGGCAAAGTCCTCTGGCCTGGTGGTGTCCCCAAGGGGCGGTCCTCCCGGGCGCGGCCTTGGGCGCTCAAGGAATCCGGCCACCGGTCATTCACCCGGCGGAGGCGGTGATCTTTGAGGCGAGCCGTATCTGAATCCGTCGAGCCGTTTCCCGATTTATTCGGGCTTATCGGCCTCTTCGGGACCCTGCAGATACCGGGCGATTGCTCTGGCTGCGGGGGCTTGGGCCCAACGGAGCCAGTCGCCGTCGATGATCTTCACGGGGACCTCGACCATCTGGCTGTGGCGGAATGAGGCTGTGCCCTTGCGTACGGACTCGATGCATCTCTTCATCAGATAGGAAGTCTCCCCGCCCACCAGGACCTTGTCGGGCAGGGCCACGTTGGCCACCAGGGCGATCAGCACCCCTAGCCGATAACCGGTCAGATTGAGCAGGGTCTCCGCCTGCGGCATGTCCTCTTCCAGGTCTTTGACCAACCTGTCAAAGCTGGCAGCCTGTCCGATGGCATGCGAGTATTGCTCAGCCAGGGATCCTGTAGTCAGGCACTGGGCGCAGCCACGATGGCCCAGATAGCAGACCGGCCCATCCGGATCCACCAGCTGATGGCCGATCAGCCCAAAACCCTCGTCCGGTGAGGAGACGGGCATGCCGCTCTCGCTTAAGGCATAGCCGATGCCGGATCCCATGGTGATCAGAGCGAACCGGTCCAGCCCGATGCCCTCGCCAAACCATCCTTCGTACAGGGCCAGGGCATCGAGATCGTTGAAGACCAGACAAGGCAGATCACATGTGCTCTCCATCTGGGTGGCAAGGTCAACGGGTTCGCTCCAATGCAGGAAGGGGGCGTAGGTGACTACCCTGTCTTGCTCCGCCCGACCGCCCAGGGAGATGGCCAGGCCGGAGGGGCTGGGCAGACCGGCCCGACTGATCTCGCGCATGCAATCTTGGGTCAGGTTTGACAGCATCCTTACGACCTGGCCTGGGTTTCGCTGTCGAATGTGATGACTGTGGGACCGGCCGACGGGTCGGCAGGCCAGGTCCGTCGCCGTTGCCAGTGCAGTACCACCGTGAAGATTGATGCCAATGAAGGTCTTGGCTTCCCGGCGGATGACCAGGGCTTGCTGCGGTCTGCCTACGCTACTGGAACCATGCTTGTGGCCATCCTGTCTTCCTGGTTCGTCTGCCTGCGGCAGTGTGCCGGCTTCCCGGATGACCCCGAGATGGGTCAGATCGTTGGTGATACGCGATACGGCGCCCTGGGTCAGGTTGAATCGCCGCGCCAGAGCCACTCTGGAGATTGGACCGTGCTGGAGGACCTCGACGGCGATGCGGTGGGTGTATTTGGAGGCCGTGAACCAGGCTGGGAATGGCCGTGCTTCCCCTGAGCGGTCAGCATCCCCGTGTTGGTTTGATATTTGGTTGTCTCTGTCGGCCACGGCGCCTCCTTACGGACAAACCTCCCTGTACTGAACAGCCTATCTTAATTACTTTCTTAACGAAAGGAACTCGCCAGAGCTGGGAATGAAATATCCCGGTACCCTATGCTGGTCCGCAGAATCATCTAGGTCACAGTTGCCCGTGCAGATGGTAAAGGAGCCAAATATGAAGGTTATCGGCAGTAGGAAAGGATCCGGGCTTGGCCGAATATCGGCCTGGGTCCGCAACGGAGTCGCCTCACTCCTGGCTCTGTTGACTCTCGTGGCCATGGCGGGCTGCGGCTCCGCGGATTCAGGCCTGGTCACTCTGGACTTCTTCCAGTTCAAGTTCGAGGCCGCCGACCAGTTCAAGGCCATGGTGGCACAATTCGAGAAGGAGAATCCCGACATCAGGGTGAACATCAACAATTCGGCCGACGCCCAGACGGATTTGCGCACCCGTCTGGTTAAAAACCGGGTGCCCGACGTCATCACCTTCAACGGTGATATCAGCTTCGGCATGTTCGCGGCATCCGGGGTCTTTCATGATTTCACCGACGATCCCCTGGTCAAGGAGCTCAATCCGGGCATGGTGTCGATAGCCAGGAATCTGGTCCAGACCAAGGATCCTTCGGCCAAGCGCCTGTATGGCCTGCCCTTTGCCGGCAATGCCAGCGGATACATATACAACAAGACGCTCTGGCGAAAGGCAGGGGTCGATCCTGACAATCCGCCGCGCACCTGGTCGGAGTTCACGGCAGTCATGGACAGGTTCAAGGACCAGGGCATCGAACCTGTGCAGGGCACCCTCTCCGATTCCTGGACCGCTCAGGCCCCTTTGGCATCACTGGCGGGGACTCTGGTCCCTGAGAGCAGGTACCGGGATCTTCTGGCTGGGAAAACCGATTTCAAGACCCTGTGGACACAGCCGGCTCGACGAGAGGTCGAGCTCTTCAGCCATTCCACTGGCGACAAGGGCGTTACCTACCAGCAGGGCACCCAAAACATGGCCAAGGGCAAGGTGGCGATCCTTCCCCTGGGAACATACGCCATACCGCAAATCAGGATGATCGATCCGGATGTGGACCTCGGATTCGCCCAGATGCCGGCCAACGATTTCCCCTCCCAGCAGATACTGACGGCTGGCGACGATGTCATGCTGACCATGGGTGCCACCACCAGGCATCCCAAGGAGGCCATGCGGCTGATCCGTTATCTGATGCAGCCCCAGCAGCTGCGCACATATGCAAAGGCCCAGACGGCCTTCACGCCGACCAGAAAGGTGGAGGCAGGCGATCCGGCCCTGAACGGGGTTCTTCCCTTCTTCCAACAGAACCGCTTGGCCGACTTCTGCGACCATTACATCCCCTCTTCCATCAATATCGGCGGCTATCTGCAGACCATGGTCACCAAGGGGGATGTGGACGGCTTCATCGGTTCCATGCAGAACGAATGGGACAAGGTCCAGGCAAGGAACTTCCAATGATGAAAGGTCAGGACTCAGTCATGGCACAATCCAAGGTCGTCGGCGTTCACGCTGCTGACGCAACAGTCAAGGCCAGAAAGCGGCCTTCAAGGTTCTCCAATCGCAAGGTGGACCGCGCCTTCTACTGGATGGCGGTCCCTGCGGCACTCATCTTCACGCTCTTCCTCTATGTGCCCTTCCTCCAGGGTGTGGCCTACTCCTTTACGAATTCCCAGGGTTATGGGCGCTATTTGTGGATCGGCTTCAAGAATTACGGCGCCCTCTTCCGTGACGGTCGTGTGGGTCATGCTTACCTGTTCACTTTGCTGATTGCCATTCTGATCACCCTGCTGGTCAACTTCATCGCCCTGTTCATCTCGGTGGCGCTGAATGGGAAAATCGCCTTCAAGAACGGGTTCCGGGTCATCTATTTCATCCCCTACACGCTCTCGGTTCTGGTCATCGGCTATGTCTTCAAATATATCTTCATGACGCCTCTGCCGGCTCTTGGCAAGGCCCTGGGCATCGGCTGGCTCTCCCAGTCCCTGCTGACCAGCGAGCGCTATGCATGGATCCCCATCGTCTTCCTCTCGGTCTGGCAGGCGGTGGCCTATTCAACCCTGATCTATCTGGCGGGTCTGCAGACCATCGACTCAGAGGTCTATGAGGCCGCATCCATCGATGGCGCCAACGAGTGGCAGAAATTCTGGAGGATCACCTTCCCCTTGATTGGGCCATTCTTCACCATCAACCTGGTGCTAACTCTGAAGAATGCCTTCAACACCTTCGATCAGGTGGTGGCCCTGACCGCAGGAGGACCCGATTCGAAGACCGAAACAGTCACCTACCTCATCTACAAGGGCGGTCTTACCGGAGGCGAGTACGCCTACCAGACAGCCAACGCGGTCATGTTCTTCATCGTCCTGGCAGTGATCGCGTTCATCCAGCTGGGCATTTCCAGAAGAGGGGAGAAGATCTGAGATGGCACAGACAGCGCTTATGCAACCGCAGACACCGGCACAATCATCAGAAAGAGGGGGAAGGCGGCATTTGGGATTCCCGGGGTCGCGCCTCAAGAGGGTCAACTGGTGGCTGACTGCCACCGTGGCTGTGCTCTCCCTGACGATTCTTGTGCCGCTCTACTTCACCGTGGTCACGGCTCTGAAGACCCCTGCGGAGGCCGGAACCTTCAGCCTGCCTTCTTCCTGGCAGTGGCACAATTTCGCCGATGCCTGGAACAAGGTCAACTATCCCAAGGCCGCACTGAATTCGGCCATCGTCACGGTCTGCGCAGTGGCACTCACCCTGCTGACCAATACCTTCGTGGCCTATGCCGTGGCCAGGAATATGGACAAGCGCTTCTTCCGCTTCCTCTATTACTTCTTCATTGCGGCCATGTTCGTCCCCTTCCCAGTGGTCATGCTTCCCATCGCCAAGCAGTTCGGCAGCTGGCATTTGGACAATGTACCCGGCCTGATCCTGCTCTACGTGGTGTTGGGCCTGGGCACCAACCTCTTCATCGCCACGGGGTTCATCCGATCCATTCCCACCGCTCTTGAGGAGGCCGCCCGCCTTGATGGTGCAGGCACCTGGAGGATATTCTGGACCATCATCTTCCCACTGATGGGACCGATCAATGCGACCATCGCCATCACCACGGCCCTCTGGGCCTGGAACGATTTCCTCATGCCGCTTATTGTCCTGACGGATCAGACCAGCCAGACCATCCCCCTGGCACAGTATGTCTTCAGCTCCCAGTTCGCCACCAACTACCCGATGGCCTTCTCCAGCTACCTGATGGCCTTGGCGCCCATCCTGATCGTCTACTTGTTCGCACAGAAGTGGGTCATCAGCGGTGTCATGAGGGGAGCTGTCAAATAGCCCCGCAAGGACAGGCAGTTAGGGCAGCCTATAGTAGAGGTCACAGAACAAGGAAGTCCCAGGAATCCAATCTTCGTGAGGAGGACCATGACCCAGGAAGAACGCATGCAGCTGCCCGATCGGGTGCGGACCAACGGAGCCACCCCCAACCCCTGGTGGGCCAATGCCGTGGTCTACCAGATTTACCCACGGTCCTTCCAGGACACCAACGGCGACGGCTACGGCGACCTGCCGGGCATCACCCAACGGCTGGACTACCTGGCCGACCTGGGCGTGGACGTGATCTGGCTGAGCCCGGTCTACAAGTCCCCGCAGGACGACAACGGCTATGACATCGCCGATTACCAGGACATCGACCCCATCTTCGGCACCATGGACGATATGGACGAGCTACTGGACCAGGCCCACAGGCGGGGAATCAAGGTGGTCATGGACCTGGTGGTCAATCACACCTCGGACGAGCACGCCTGGTTCCAGGCCTCCCGCAACAGGGATGACCCGCACGCCGACTGGTACTGGTGGCGCCCTGCCAAGGCCGGCCACGAACCGGGGACCCCTGGCGCAGAGCCCAACCAATGGGGGTCCTACTTCGGAGGCTCCGCCTGGCAGTACGATCCGCAGCGCGGCGAATACTACCTGCACCTGTTCTCCAAGAAGCAGCCCGACCTCAACTGGGAGAACCCCCAGGTCCGGCAGGCCGTCTTCGACATGATGAACTGGTGGATGGACCGGGGCATCGACGGGTTCCGCATGGATGTGATCGTCATGATCTCCAAGACCGTCGACCCCGAGGGCCGTCTGCCCGGCGAGGACGGATCAGCCATAGCTGACGGTCCTGTAGGACCCGAGGGGTATTCATCCTCGGTGCCCTTCTGTGTGGACGGCCCCAGGCTGGATGAGTTCCTGCAGCAGATGCGCAGTCAGGTCTTCCAGGGCCGGCAGGGCTACCTGACCGTGGGGGAGGCTCCCAGTCTGGCGCCTGCCCGCAGCGGGCAGATCACCGATCCGGCCAACCATGAGCTGGATATGCTCTTCCTCTTCACCCAGACCGAGGTTGACACCGGGGACAGCAAGTGGGACATCCGCCCCTTCCGGGTCTCCCGGCTCAAGGCGGCCATGGACGAGCAGCAGCAGGCTGTGGCCAGGGCCGGATGGGCCAGCCTCTACTTCGACAACCACGATCAGCCCAGGATCGTCTCCCGTTGGGGCGACACATCCAGCGAGGAACTGCGCTCGCGTTCGGCCAAGGCCCTGGGGCTCCTCCTGCACATGCACCGGGGGACCCCCTACATCTATCAGGGCGAGGAGCTGGGCATGACCAACGCTGGCTTCACCAGCCTTGACCAATACAAGGATCTGGAGTCCATCAACCTCTATCATCAGCGGGTCGATCAGGCGCACGAGCAGGATCCGGAGTCCATGATGGCCGCCCTGGCTTATATGAGTCGTGACAACGCCCGCACCCCCATGCAGTGGGACTCCACCAAGTTCGCTGGCTTCACCGCTTCGTACGCTCCAAAGGAGCCTTGGCTGGCAGTCAACCCTAACCGGGACAAGGTCAACGTCAAGACTGAGCTGCGCGACCCGGATTCGGTCCTGTCATTCTATCGGGAGCTGATCCGCCTGCGTCATACCAATCCGGTCGTGGCAGCCGGCGACTTCACTCTTCTGGATCCGGACGCGGACCAGATTTATTCATTCACCCGTTCCCTGGACCAGGCTCCGGAACCCAAGTCAGGACCCGAGGCTGCCAGCGTTCTGGATGCCCTGCCCTGCCAGCGCCTGCTGGTTGTGGTCAACCTGAGCAGCCGCCCGGCCTCACTCCCGCCTCAGACCGCAGCACTTCTGGGGCTGGACCAGACCGGATTCACCTCCATGGCTCTTGGGGCAGTGGATCCCGATCGGATTCTCATATCTACCTATCGGCCCGAGCAAACCGCCAGTTCCCTGTTGACTGGCCGTCTCTCCCCTTGGGAGGGTTTCGCCTATCGACTCTGAGGGAAACCCCGCCGCCGAAGCGCGTTCCCGGCTAGAGTGGAAGTCAGCGATGCCCCGATGGGCCTGTGTGGACCGGTTGGGTCCCCGGGTCCAGGGGCGATGGGTCCGTGCCGTGGTCAATCCCGACGATTCCGGCGCGGACGGGAAAAGAAAGCGGGTTGCATGTCTCGTCTGATCATCGTCTCCAACCGTTTGCCCATGTCATTGCAGGCACGGGAGGACGGCTCCTACACCTTGCGCCAGAACGTGGGGGGATTGGCCACGGCCATCGGCCCCTACCACCGTTCCCATAAGGACAGCCTCTGGATCGGCTGGAGCGGCATCGATCCTCAGAAGTATTCGGAAAAGGAGCTGGACCGCATCCGCCAGGCCTACCGTGAGAGCCGGTGCATTCCCATCTTCCTGAGCAAGGAGGAGCTGAACGGGTACTACGCCGGGTTCTCCAACAACACCCTCTGGCCGCTCTTCCATGACTTCTCGCATGAGGCCGTCTTCCGCCAGGAGGATTGGGAGATGTACCGCAAGGTCAACATGCGTTTCGCACAGGTGGTGGAGCCGCTCATCCGCAAGGGCGACACCATATGGATTCAGGATTACCACCTGATGCTCCTGCCCAAGATGCTGCGCGAACGCTACCCTGACGCCTCCATCGGCTGGTTCCTGCACGTGCCATTCCCCAGCGCCGAGATCTTCCGCTCGTTGCCCTGGAGCCGCGAAATCCTGGAGGGCGTCCTGGGTGCCAACCTGATCGGCTTCCATACGGTGGACTTCTCCGCCAGCTTCCTGGCTTCGCTGCACAGACTGCTGCCAGAACTGCCGGTCAACCGGGACGGCGTGGTCGAGATGCCTGACGGTCACCGCGCAGCCATCGACGCCTTCCCCATCGGCATCGACTACAACCTCTACCGTCGTACCGCCCACTCCAGCCTGGCCCGGGCCATGCGCCGAGGGATCGACGAGGTCTGCGGCAAGTCCCCCCGTCACCGCTACCGCACCTCGGTGACCGCTGAAGGGGTCGCGGCCAACGAAGCCGCCGCCTCGGATGCCAACTGGTGGAGCCACTACATGAAGGAGGACATCCCGGAGTCCACGCTGGCCAAGCAGGCGGCTTCCTCGGTGGGTAGCCGGTCCAACAAGGTCATCGTCTCGGTGGATCGCCTGGACTACACCAAGGGTCTGCCCGAGCGGCTTCAGGCCTTCGGCCGCATGCTGGACAAGTACCCTGAATGGGTGGGTCATGTCACCTACTACCTGCTGGCCACCCCCTCGCGTGAGGTCGTCGAGTCCTATCAGCGGCTCAAGGCCCAGGTGGACCAGCTGGTGGGGGAGATCAACGGCCGCTACTCCCTGCTGGCCTGGACCCCCATCCACTACATCACCCGCTCCCTGTCCATCAAGCCGGTCTGTGGCATCTACACGGCTGGAGACGTAGCTCTGGTCACCCCCCTGCGCGATGGGATGAACCTGGTGGCCAAGGAGTACCTGGCCTGCCATGACGGCCGCGACGGCACCCTGGTTCTGTCGGATATGTGCGGGGCGGCCGACGAGCTGACCGATGCCTTCATCGTCAATCCCTACGACATCGACATGGTCTGTGAGGCCCTGCACAACGCCCTGGAGATCACCCCCGAGGAGTCCAAGCGGCGCAACATCCGCATGCAGGCCCGGCTCAAGGTGCGCACTGCAGCCAACTGGTGCACCTCATTCCTCGACTCCCTGCGGCAGGTGTCCGCTCCGGGCATGACAGATAGGAGGCTGCGTATGGATCACCACAACGCCATCGTTCGTCAGTGGGACGGCGCCCATCGCCGTCTGGTCCTATGCGACTATGACGGGACGCTGACCCCACTGGTTCGCCGTCCTGAGCGGGCCAAGCCCACCCAGGCCCTCCGTCGTCTGCTGACCCAGGTGGGGAGCAATCCTGATGTGGACTTCCTGCTGGTCTCCGGCAGGAGCCATCAGATCATGCAGGATTGGTTCGGCGATCTGCCGGTGGGGCTGATTGCCGAGCATGGCGCCTGGAACCGCAATCTGCCCGGCAGCAACTCGGACGAGTGGCAGCGGGCGAAAGGCCTGCCCGACTCCGATACCTGGCAGAAGGTGATCCGGCCCATCATGGATGAATCGGCCAGCAAGGTCCCTAACTCCTTTGTGGAGAGCAAGTCGGATGCGGTTGCCTGGCACTACCGGATGAGCGACGCCCAGGTGGCCGACCAGGAGCGTCAGGATCTGCTCCGCCGTTTGCGCGCAGTGGTGGTCGGCCTGGGGCTGATGATCATGGAGAATTCCAAGGTCGTCGAGGTCACCCCTGTGGCCACCAGCAAGGGCCAGGCCATCCTGCCCTTCGTCAACAGCGGCGACTACGACTTCATGATGGCCCTGGGCGACGATGAGACGGACGAGACCATGTTCGCCGTCATGCCCGATAAGGGCTGGACCATCAAGGTTGGGCCCGGCCAGACCAAGGCCCGGCTGCGGGTCAACGATCCGACCGCAGTCACTTTGCTGCTGGCCGACCTGGGTGCCGGTGTGGCCCGTGACGCTAATGAGCCCGTTGCTTCCCATGACTTCCGCGACGATCATACCGTGGTCGATGAGGCGCATGCCCAGCTCACTGACGACAAGTAAGGCAGGCGGCCACTAGCCGCTACCGGTAGCTACTCGTGAAGTCCGCCAAGTTCATGGGTGGCTGGTGCTTCGCCTGGCTATCGGTCTGGTTGTCTCGGGTCTGTCCTCATACCTGTCTGGTCTTCGGGTGCCCAAACGTCCGATTGCCCACATGTTTTGGTTTTCGGCACGTTTGGGTGTCCACCATGTTGACGGCTGACCCCATTGGTCGGGCCCGGCCGACCATACTTGGAGCATGGATACTTCAACAATCACTGCCTGTCTTGAGGCCGATCATGCCGCTGATTTGCGCAAAGCCTCCCAACGTCTGGAAGGTGTGGCCCGCCATACCCTTATCGAGGAATCCGATGACCTGGGTGCTCGGATAGGCCATCGCGTTCTGCTCAAGCCGGAGAATCTGCAGCTGACCGGATCCTTCAAGATTCGAGGAGCTTACAACAAGGTGGCCTCCTTGGATCAAGACGAGCTGGACCGCGGCATCGTCACCGCTTCCGCTGGAAATCACGCCCAGGGGGTGGCTTTTGCCGCACGCAGCCGGGGCGCGAAGGCCACCATCGTCATGCCTCGGATCACGCCGCCGCTCAAGGTCGATGCCACTCGGGCCTATGGTGCCGAGGTTGTCCTGCAGGGCGAGGTCTTCGATGAAAGCTCTGATTATGCCTTGGGGTTGGCACGTGATCGCGGCATGACCTTCGTCCCGCCCTTTGACGACTATGAGGTCGTCTGCGGCCAGGGGACCATCGCCATGGAGATTCTTCAGGACGTGCCCGATGTCACCGATATTGTGGTTCCCCTGGGTGGGGGCGGGCTGGGCGCCGGAGTGGCACTCGCCGTAAAGACCTTCAAGCCTGAGGTCAGAGTCATTGGAGCCACCCCGGTCGGATCTCCGGCCTGGCGTGAATCTCTGACAGCTGGTCATGTGGTCGCAGCGGATCGGATGCGTACGGCTGCCGAGGGTGTTGCCGTCAGACGTCCCGGCGATCTGAACTATGCTCTACTCAGCCGATATATGGATGATCTGGTCCAGGTGACCGAAAGCGACATCTCCGAGATGATTCTATTCATGCTGGAGAAGCACAAACTGGTGGTCGAGGCAGCTGGCGCCGTCTCCCTGGCCGCCCTGGGCCAGTTGGATCTGCAGTCCGATGTCTTCCGGTCGGCCCCGGGGCCGCATGTGATCGTCCCCATCATCTCGGGCGGCAACATTGATACGGTCACCATGGGTGCTGTCATCCAGCGGGGGATGATCTCCCGCGGGCGCATCATGCAGTTCGGCGTGGAGTTGCCCGACGTACCTGGCCAGCTGGTCAAAGTGGCCACGGTCCTGGCCGATCTGCGTGCCAATGTGATCGAGCTCAACCACGATCAGTTCAAATCCTCCGGCCACTATGACAACGGCGTGCTCTTGGAGGTGACTGTGGAGACCAACGGCCCCGACCACATCACCCAGATTCTGGATACCTTGCGTAGTCGAGGCTTCCAGGTCCATCAGAACTACTGAGCATTATGTCCCGATTGGATCCGGTGCTCGTGCCTGGCATCCGATGTTCGGAGATAGTGATGGACAATGGTCGACGCCTTTGCTGGGCTTGGCTGATGGGTCCTGCTGGTTCTTGAAGGGCAATCTATGGCGATTCTTGTGCTGGCTTGCGTCTTATCATAGGTGGAGTCCCTTCCCCGGAGTCGTCACAGTCTGCGGGTGGAGGACGTGGGTGTATCAGCCTATTTCGATAATCGATGAACAGATTTGCTTTATTTCCTCATTATGTGTTGAGATGATGACGGCAGCGCCTTGTTGGGCAAGTTCGCACAGTATGCGTATTACGACGTTGGCGTTGTCCTGATCCAGCGCAGAGGTCGGCTCGTCTGCAAGAATGACATTCGGCTGTTTGAGCAGGAGCCTGGCGAGGGCGATTCTCTGTTGCTCCCCGCCCGATAGGGTGTAAATCTTTTTCTTCTGTGAGCCATTCATCCCGACGATGTCAAGTACTCTGCCGATTCGTTCGTCCCGTTCCTTGCGATGTTCGCGCTTCTTCATTTTGAGGGGAATCTGCAGGTTACGCGACACGTTCCACTGTTCGACAAGACCATAGTTCTGGAATAGAAATCCTATGTTTTCGCGAAGGCACACCCGCTGCCCCTTCCTGCTCTTATGTAAATAACCGGAGTGGAATGTCCCTTCGTTGTAAGTGACCGATCCTTCATTGAAGTCCTCCAACAAGCCGATGCAGTTGAGCAGGGTCGTCTTGCCTGCACCGGACGGTCCGCTCACTGCGATTATGGAACCAGGACCAGCGTCGAAGGACAGTCTCGACCATAACGTGTGTTCCGCAAATTTCTTGGTAAGTCCTTCGACTTTCAATGTCGGCTGCCTGCCTGCGTCTGTCATATGCATCTCCCTCCGCACCGTGGATTCACGGGCGTTTAATGTCGTCAGCACGGAACCTTGACTCGTATACCGATACGGTAATGGCCATGATGAGGCTGGATACAGCGAAGAGCAATGTTCCAGCCACCAGATCCGTAATCTTGTTCATCGAGCCGATAATGCCGACTGCCATGAGGGTCAGCAACATCCCGATATTCTGCATGATAAGAAAGCCTCCATGTCTTCTGAAAAACCCGTATCCATGGATGAATTGAACGAAGGAGAGTCTGCGTCGTCTTGCGCAATACGCGGCCGAGCACACAAGGATGGCCATCATGAAAGCAGCCAGACCGAACGATATGGCTATGATGTCCCCACGTTGCTCGTTGCGGGATAATGACAATGTATACGCCACCGAGTCTTTGGCGTTATCAATACCCTGGAAGTATCCGGAGATTCCATAATGGTCCAGCTTGCTTTGCAGGAGTTCCGGATCGGAGAACAATACACTATCGCTTGATGTGTATGACAGGTATACCATGGGGCTGATCAACCCTGACGATGGGGATGTGACGGCTACCACCGGATCCTTCAAAGACAGCCTCTGCTGATCTTCCGCAGGCATGAACTGGGTCCCCGAGAAGAGAGATATGTCTTGGTCCGAACGTGTGCGGACCAAGACGCCGTGAGGGTTGCAGGAATATGGTTTCTGTTTCTGGGTAACACCCAGTTGGCACTGTATCTTGAAATATTCGGCGTATTCCTTCAACAAGGCTCCGGGGTCCCCTTTATATGATGAAGGCACCAGGAGTGTGAAAGCCCCGATATCTGTTCCAACCACTCTAACCGGTTTCCCATCAAGTCCGGCAATGGGTTGCTTGTCGAGATAGTTCGGGCTCACTACCATCGAATCGGATCCGTCCGGTTTATAAGGATCATTGTTCCCATCAGTGGAAAAAACGGAGTCACCGTTATACCCGACCAACATCGCCTTCCCTCTGCTGTCAAGATCCTCGATCACTTTCATCAGGGGAGGCGCTGCCCGGAGCTCATCCTCGTGTGGGGTGTTGGTGTTGACTGACAATCTGAGGACATATTGATCCGAGATGCGAGACCATTGTGCCAAGGACCGGCTGGTGCTCTGTATCGCGCTGATTCTATTCAGAGACCCGCTGATGGTGCCAAAGAGAACAGCCACCACCATGAACTGGGCAAAACCCGCGATGATGCCATCACGGAGTTCGTTACCCTCTCCGTTGAGAACGGCGGGTATTCGATTGCGGAATGTACTGGCACCGCCTAAAACCAACGCCAGGAAGACAAGATATGCTGTCAATACAGCCACGGCGATAAACAGCGCTCGAAGGAGTCGCCAAATCTGGTGGAAGTTATTGATAAACCAGAGGAGAGGTAATCCCACTAAGGTAATTGTCACCAATCCCACGGCGAGTGTGGCAAGCAGTGATACCAGCTCGCCGACGAGTATCCTTCCGCTGGTATAACCGTGCATCGCCTTGATCGCATGTATCTTCCTGTTCCTGGACAGGGAATACGCGGTGGACACCACCAATGTGATGGCGATGATAACGACTCCCGCCCAAAGGCCACCCCTCCCTAACGCGGTTATCATCGCAGCTATCCAGAAGCCTCGTGACCAGAGGCTTTGTGATTCGTCAACCACTATCCGGGAACGTGACAAAGTCTTGGCGAGCTGTTCCATATGCGACCTATCCGCATTGGTCGCATAGCTTCCGCGCAAGTCCTGGGTTGTAATCTCTTTATAAGAAACTACTTTCGTTGACTGGTCACGCGTTGAAAAGAAAGGATAATCGTACCCTCCATTTCGTTGAAAAGACTTCTGGTCACCCACAAAGGCCACGAGAACACGAGAATTCATTGAGTCGCGAAATGAAGGTTGGATCTTGAATACATTAATCCCCAAAGTTTTTGAAGCTTGGGCAATCGCACGCACAGCATCCGCCTTCGTCGCGGTATCAACCCTCTCGACGGTGAAAGAGGTACCGGTACCTGCCGGAAGCTCCTGGTCGATAGTGATAAGCATCTCGAATGTCACCACCATGGTGAGAATCAAGGAAGCCCAAATCGTCAACCGTTCAATCCAGTGAATTCGCAAATCACCTCACCCACCCAAAGCAAATAGGGGTCAGCACCTCGTTCACTCAGTGATACCAGACATCACGCCATTGCATACCTGATACTCGTAAGCGAGTTAATGTACACCACAGTAGCACTGATTGTCTGAAGTGACGCGGCCAGTCCGCGCGACAACCCATTTATTGCTATTTGCTTGAATTGTGACCTATCCAGTATCCATCGCGGTCGCATAATGGCTCTTGTTCGGATGCCAATATGACGAGGTCACATGCCCCCAACCTGGAACCCCGGAGCGATTACAAATAAAACCACCTCTACCAGCGCCGCCTGCCATGGCAACAGGCACCATTCCAGCCGACTAGGCAAGGGCCACTATGGCAAAGCACACTGCCCTGTCACGACACAAAAGCGGGCGGCTAGACAGGATTGTCCGCGTCCGGCGGCCAGAACGGGACGACGACGGAAAGGGAATGGCAATGAGCGACAAGAACACACGGCGCGCGACCGTGAAAGCAAGCGAATACGAGAACCGCATGGACTGGCTCGACCAGTCCGCCTCGAAGCCGCCGGTCGCCGCGCATGGTGCGGCGAGGCGGCCAGGAGGATCAGCCAGGCCATGCTCGACCCCGACACGGACGCCATGAAGCTGTTCGCCACCCTGATGGGGCGCCCATCGATCGAGCAGCACGAACAGGACAGGAAGCCGAGCGTGCAGCATAGCGTGCGCTTGAGCGAACCCATGGACGAATACGTATCCGCCGCCATCAAGCGCGAGGGGCTGGAGAACCGCAACGAATACTTCTGCATGCTCCTCCAGTGGGACGCCGAAACCCATCACACCGACCTCGTCGGCGCATGACACGGGACTGAAGCCGAACCGTCCAGATCGCGGCGACCACGTATGAGGACATTCCGGGATATTCGGCACTCCCCCGCTTGAACGTCTGCTGCCAAGGGGAGCCCCAGCTGGCCATGTGCGCCATGATGGCCCAGCGGGTTCGCCGGAAGCGTCGGAGCTCTGTTGGGACAAGGTGTTTCAGGCTTATGGCTCTACCAAAAGTATGCTATCGAGCATGAAAAGGCTCCGATGGGATGTATGTCTTGAAGCTAGCCGGGTGCCGGGGTTCCGAAACGCGCTGACAAGGAACCGGTACAGGCGGAGTCTGTCTGTAGTGAGACGGAAGACGACGCAAGGATTGCAATAGCGGGCCCCGCAGGTTCTTGCAGGGCCCGTCAGAAATCTGCAGATCGCAAATCTGTTCCAGCGATTGTGCGGAGCAGTCAGCGAATCATTCCTGTCCGGCGATGGTTTTGTCGACGAGTTTGGGCAGTGCCTCTTCGATGGGTTCGTGGATGAGTCGGGTTGCCAGAGAATCATACTGGGTCGAACCCATGTTCATGATGGTGATCGGCACACCTGCCTGGGCTGCCACCGGCACTAGCGAGGCCGCCGGATACACCTCCAAGGTGGAGCCGATCACCCAGAATTGATCGGCCTGGCTGGCCAGTCTCATGCTCTTCTCCATGGCTCCCTCGGGCAGGGCCTGGCCGAAGTAGACCACGTCAGTCTTGATGATGCCGTTGCATGGCATGTTGCCTTGGTAGGGCATGGGCTTGTGGCAGTGTGGATCGGGCTCTTGATCAAGCTTGGCCATGATGTCGGCCGTCCGATATGCCTGGCCGCACTTCATGCAATGGGAGCTGCCGATGGTCCCGTGAAGGTTGACGATGACGTCCTCGGAGTTACCGGCTTTCTCGTGGAGGGCATCGAAGTTCTGCGTAGCCAGCAGGTTCAGCATGCCTGCCTGCTCAAGCCTGGCCAGTGCCTTGTGGGCTACTCCGGGCTGAGCCTTCCAGACTGGTGATTCCTTCTGCCACCGCCATGAATACTCCCGCTGCTTCTTGTCGCTCATGAATAGGTCCAGGTCATAAACGTTCATCTGGTCAGGATGCTTGGTCCAGACCCCGTCAGGCCCGCGGAAATCCGGTATGCCGGCGGAAGTCGAGATGCCTGCACCGGTCAGTACTGCAATTGTTGTGCTCATACACCCGTCTTACCATCCGTTAATAGACTCTATGAGTCGAAGGCCGACATGGTGCGCGAATATGCATTTATACCAACACTGACATTCTTGCGTTGTGGATGACTGATGATTGAAGGCCGAGAGAGAGCTCCGCACGGGTATGGCTGCCTGTGACCAAAGTTCAAAAGGACCATGAAAGGGCTATTCTGACACGCTGATTCAGCAGTGGCGGGTACATTGCTTTGTGAATAAAATGTGTGCATGGAGCGGGGAGCGTGAGCTGAAGGCCCGTCTTCGAGAGACTCAAAGTTAGAAAGGAACATGTAACGACACGCCGTTTGAGGGCTTGTTATTGCTTGTTTTGAGGGTCTTTCTGGGAGGGCCGAGTTGCGTTTTGGCCGGCTCGTGGTAAGTTTATCTCTTGCTGCTCAACACGGCGGTTCTTCTTCCGGGAGGAAGTTGAATGGCTTGTTGGTGTGGTGGTGGTTTGAGAACTCAAGAGCGTGTTTGTGCTACTTATAGCTTTTTGATTGCCAGTCCGATGCCCGCCCGGCTGTTGTCGGGTACGTGGGAGCGTTGTGAGGGGTGTCGGGGTT
>NZ_BTXD01000005.1:0-5504 GCF_036986835.1 Bifidobacterium apis
TGTTGGTGTGGTGGTGGTTTGAGAACTCAAGAGCGTGTTTGTGCTACTTATAGCTTTTTGATTGCCAGTCCGATGCCCGCCCGGCTGTTGTCGGGTACGTGGGAGCGTTGTGAGGGGTGTCGGGGTTTTTCGTGGGTTGGTTTCCTCCTTATGGAAGCCGGCCCGTCAATTATTGATGTGGGCTGTTTCGGCCTTCTTCATGGTTTTTTGTGGAGGGTTTGATTCTGGCTCAGGATGAACGCTGGCGGCGTGCTTAACACATGCAAGTCGAACGGGATCCGGGCAGCTTGCTGCCTGGTGAGAGTGGCGAACGGGTGAGTAATGCGTGACCAACCTGCCCCATGCTTCGGAATAGCTCCTGGAAACGGGTGGTAATGCCGGATGCTCCGCACTGTCGCATGATGGTGTGGGAAAGGGTTTACCGGCATGGGATGGGGTCGCGTCCTATCAGCTTGTTGGCGGGGTGATGGCCTGCCAAGGCTTCGACGGGTAGCCGGCCTGAGAGGGCGACCGGCCACATTGGGACTGAGATACGGCCCAGACTCCTACGGGAGGCAGCAGTGGGGAATATTGCACAATGGGCGAAAGCCTGATGCAGCGACGCCGCGTGCGGGATGACGGCCTTCGGGTTGTAAACCGCTTTTGATTGGGAGCAAGCGAGAGTGAGTGTACCTTTCGAATAAGCACCGGCTAACTACGTGCCAGCAGCCGCGGTAATACGTAGGGTGCAAGCGTTATCCGGATTTATTGGGCGTAAAGAGCTCGTAGGCGGTTCGTCGCGTCTGGTGTGAAAGTCCATCGCTTAACGGTGGATCGGCGCCGGGTACGGGCGGACTGGAGTGCGGTAGGGGAGACTGGAATTCCCGGTGTAACGGTGGAATGTGTAGATATCGGGAAGAACACCGATGGCGAAGGCAGGTCTCTGGGCCGTCACTGACGCTGAGGAGCGAAAGCGTGGGGAGCGAACAGGATTAGATACCCTGGTAGTCCACGCCGTAAACGGTGGATGCTGGATGTGGGGCCCGTTCCACGGGTTCCGTGTCGGAGCTAACGCGTTAAGCATCCCGCCTGGGGAGTACGGCCGCAAGGCTAAAACTCAAAGAAATTGACGGGGGCCCGCACAAGCGGCGGAGCATGCGGATTAATTCGATGCAACGCGAAGAACCTTACCTGGGCTTGACATGTGCCGGACGGCCGCGGAGACGCGGCTTCCCTTCGGGGCCGGTTCACAGGTGGTGCATGGTCGTCGTCAGCTCGTGTCGTGAGATGTTGGGTCAAGTCCCGCAACGAGCGCAACCCTCGCCTCGTGTTGCCAGCACGTCATGGTGGGAACTCACGGGGGACCGCCGGGGTTAACCCGGAGGAAGGTGGGGATGACGTCAGATCATCATGCCCCTTACGTCCAGGGCTTCACGCATGCTACAATGGCCGGTACAACGGGATGCGACATGGTGACATGGAGCGGATCCCTGAAAACCGGTCTCAGTTCGGATCGGAGCCTGCAACCCGGCTCCGTGAAGGCGGAGTCGCTAGTAATCGCGGATCAGCAACGCCGCGGTGAATGCGTTCCCGGGCCTTGTACACACCGCCCGTCAAGTCATGAAAGTGGGCAGCACCCGAAGCCGGTGGCCCAACCCGCAAGGGGGGGAGCCGTCTAAGGTGAGGTCCGCGATTGGGACTAAGTCGTAACAAGGTAGCCGTACCGGAAGGTGCGGCTGGATCACCTCCTTTCTACGGAGATTATGAAATCCCCTGCGCGTGTCGTGTGGGGGTCGTGCCTGCGGGTCCGGCCGGTTGGCCGGATGGTGTGGGCGTGCTGGCGTGGAACGGTCGGAAGGCTGTGGCATGGATGCGCTGTTGGGTTCCCGGACCGCCACCCTGGTGGGTGGTGTTCCCGTCGCCCGTCGGGTTCCTCATGGGGTGTTGCCCTGTGGCGGGTCCCGTCGGTGTGCTGGTGGTTTGAGAACTGGATAGTGGACGCGAGCGGATGGCCGGCTGTTGGCCGGCTGTCTGCTGTATTGTTTCGTCCGAGCCTATTTTTTCAAGTGGGTTCGGGTCGATCGTTTTGTGATCGTTTAGTGTGATGATTTGTCGTCTGGCAGTTCGCAGTTGTTGTTGTCGTGGCATGGCCTGTGGTCGTGTTGTCGGCAAGGGCGCATGGTGGATGCCTTGGCAGACAGGACCGATGAAGGACGCGTGGGGCCGCGATAGGCCTCGGGGAGCCGCCGACAGGGCTTTGATCCGAGGGTGTCCGAATGGGGTAACCCGCCGGCCGTGATGGGCCGGCACCGCATTCGTGCGGGGGGTACGCAGGGAAGTGAAACATCTCAGTACCTGCAGGAAAGGATATTCCGTGAGTAGTGGCGAGCGAAAGCGGATGATGGCCAAACCGGTGCCGTGTGAGACCCGTCGGGGGTTGCGGCATGGGTGTTGTGGGACTTGGCGTCCGGGCTCCGACGGGCCCGGCGGCAGTGATAAAGCGGCGTGTGAGGCGAACGGGATTGAATTCCCGGCCGTAGAGGGTGATGGCCCCGTAGCCGAAGGCGCGCCGCCTGCCGGTTCTTGTTCCCAAGTAGCGCGGGACTCGTGGAATCCCGTGTGAATCGGCCCCGACCGTGGGGTAAGCCTGAATATTCCTGTCTGACCGATAGCGTACGAGTACCGTGAGGGAAAGGTGAAAAGCACCCCGGGAGGGGAGTGAAAGAGTTTCTGAAACCGTGTGCCTACAATCCGTCGGAGCCCTTCGGGGTGACGGCGTGCCTATCGAAAAATGAGTCTGCGAGTCAGTGGTGCGTGGCGAGGCTAACCCGTGTGGGGCAGCCGTAGCGAAAGCGAGTCCGATAAGGGCGTTCCAGTCGCGTGTCCTGGACCCGAAGCGGGATGATCTAGCCCTGGGCAGGTTGAAGCGCGGGTAAGACCGCGTGGAGGACCGAACGGACCTGGGTTGAAAACCGGGCCGATGACCTGGGGCTAGGGGTGAAAGGCCAATCAAATTCCGTGATAGCTGGTTCTCTCCGAAATGCATTTCGGTGCAGCGTCGCGTGAGTGCCTCCATGGGGTAGAGCTACTGGATGCTTGAGGGCCCGTATCGGGTACCGACAGCAGCCAAACTCCGAATACGTGTGAGGTGTATCGCGGCAGTGAGTCGGCGGGGGATAAGCTCCGTCGTCGAGAGGGAGACAGCCCAGATCGTCGTCTAAGGTCCCCAAGCGCGTGCTAAGTGGGAAAGGATGTGGAGTCGCATAGACAGCCAGGAGGTTGGCTCAGAAGCAGCCATCCTTGAAAGAGTGCGTAACAGCTCACTGGTCTAGTGGTTCCGCGCCGATAATGTAGCGGGGCTCAAGCACGCCACCGAAGACGCGGCAGCGCAGTTCGCTGTGCTGGGTAGGAGAGCGTTCCGCGTGGGGTGAAGCGGCGGCGTGAGCCGGCCGTGGACCGCGTGGAAGTGAGAATGCAGACATGAGTAGCGAGAGGCGGGTGAGAATCCCGTCCGCTGGATGACCAAGGGTTCCGGGGCCACGTTCGTCGTCCCCGGGTGAGTCGGGTCCTAAGGCGAGGCCGACAGGCGTAGTCGAATGGATGAAGGAGTCGATATTCTCCTACCGGCGTCGAGCCGTCCAATCCAAGACGTGGAAGCATGCCCTTACCTGTGTCGGGTGGTGGTCTTCGGACCGTCCGATGGCATGGGACCGGCGTGTGGATGCGTGGCGGGTAGCGCAGGAGTGACACGGAACGGGAGCCGGGCCGCGGTGGTGGTTATCCGTGGTCAAGCATGCGGCGCGTCGGGCAGGCAAATCCGCCCGGCATGAGCGCGAGGTGTGATGATGGGGGGTCTTGTGCCCCGAATCCGGTGTGCCGTTCCGTCGAGAAAAGCTTCGGCGTGAGGATTGGCGCCGCCCGTACCCCAAACCGACACTGGTGGTCAGGTAGAGTATACCAAAGCGATCGAGCGAATCCTGGTCAAGGAACTCGGCAAATCACTCCCGTGCCTTCGGTATAAGGGAGGCCCCGGCCGGTGAGGCGCTTCGCGCGCGGAGCCGGCTGGGGCGGCACAGACCAGGGGGTAGCGACTGTTTACCAAAAACACAGGTGCATGCGAAGACGTAAGTCGCTGTATATGCACTGACGCCTGCCCGGTGCCGGAAGGTTAAGAGGATCCGTCATCCCTCTTCGGAGGGGGCAGCGGTGAATTCAAGCCCCGGTAAACGGCGGTGGTAACTATAACCATCCTAAGGTAGCGAAATTCCTTGTCGGGTAAGTTCCGACCTGCACGAATGGCGTAACGACTTCCCCACTGTCTCGACCAGGAGCTCGGCGAAATTGCAGTACGAGTAAAGATGCTCGTTAAGCGCAGAAGGACGAAAAGACCCCGGGACCTTTACTATACCTTGGTATTGGCGTTAGGTGCGGACTGTGTAGCATAGGCGGGAGGCTTCGAAGCGGGTGCGCCAGCATCCGTGGAGCCGTAATGTGAAATACCGCTCTGTCCTCATCTGGCCTCTAACCTCGGCCGGTCATCCCGGCCAGGGACAGTGCCTGGCGGGTAGTTTAACTGGGGCGGTTGCCTCCCAAAGAGTAACGGAGGCGCCCAAGGGTTCCCTCAGCCCGGTTGGCAATCGGGTGTTGAGTGCAATCGCACAAGGGAGCTTGACTGCGAGACCGACGGGTCGAGCAGGGACGAAAGTCGGAGATAGTGATCCGGTGCCGGCGTACGGACGCGGCATCGCTCAACGGATAAAAGGTACCCCGGGGATAACAGGCTGATCATCCCCAAGAGTCCATATCGACGGGATGGTTTGGCACCTCGATGTCGGCTCGTCGCATCCTGGGGCTGGAGCAGGTCCCAAGGGTTCGGCCGTTCGCCGATTAAAGCGGCACGCGAGCTGGGTTCAGAACGTCGTGAGACAGTTTGGTCTCTATCCTCTGCGCTCGTTGGAATCTTGAGGAGCCCTGCCCATAGTACGAGAGGACCTGGGTGGACGAACCTCTGGTATGCCGGTTGTCGCGCCAGCGGCACGGCCGGTTGGCTACGTTCGGATGGGATAACCGCTGAAAGCATCTAAGCGGGAAGCCCCCTCCAAGATAAGGATTCCATGAAGCCTTAAAGCTTCTGAAGACCCCATGCAGAACACATGGTCGATAGACCGGACGTGGACACCCCGCAAGGGGCGGAGCCGACCGGCACTAATGGTCGAGGACAACACAACACCCACCCCTGGAGGGGTGGCGGCATCAACCCCTACTGCGGATACGACCTGCGGCAATATGCACGGAAGGCCACAGGCGATCGAACACGGAACACGCGTCCACCATCCGGTCCCCGAACCACCAGAAGACCCCATGCCCTTCGCCTGAAGGGGATGGATGAAATTGAAGATTCGCGGCGGTCATGGCCTGGGGGAGACGCCCGGTCCCATTCCGAACCCGGAAGCTAAGACCCAGCACGGCAATGGTACTGCACCCGGAAGAGTGTGGGAGAGTAGCACACCGCCGCCACAACACGT
>NZ_BTXD01000006.1:0-5442 GCF_036986835.1 Bifidobacterium apis
ATCGAACAGGAACGGGCACCCCTGCAAGACCCCTATTAACAACCCGACCTATTAACAACCACCCAACACGCTTACAGCCACAAGGCCAAACCCCCAACATAAACAACGCGTTTAGTTCCTATAGCCCTATGATGGTGTAACGGTGGTGCTACTGTCACCGTTGATGTAATAACTCAAGAATGATAGTTAGGCCTATCTATCAGTGCAGTATTCCAGTTTTAGCTGGGTTGTCAGAGGTGCCATGGCTGACACCGCTGACTTCGTTATTGGTTATCAAGGATGAATTGACTCAACAAACGGAAAGGGGCTTATGATGAAAGCTCTGAACACTATCAAAAGTAGGTTGCTCGCCAGCGTTGCTGTTCCACTTGCGCTGTCTATGGGAGTCGCCATGGTTCCCAGTCAGGCGATGGCTGCAGAGCCTGTGGATACCGCTTCGACATCTATCGTGAGTCAAGTCACCGATTCGCTGACTCCGAGGGATGTGCTGGAGATAGCGGATACCGCATGGGAAAACGGTGATTATGAAGGTGCTGGCATCCTGACCGAGTATGCATTCTCGATGCATGATGGCACTGCCGGTAATGGCTTCCAATCGAGGAATTGGGCTACGACGATCGCCAAGAAAGCTGTCATTAAGCTTCTGCGCTGGGGAGGTTCCAAGCTTCCTGCCAAGATTGCTCCGTGGGCCGGTCGGATTGCAGACTTCCTGGAAGCCACCGGCGTCTGGACTCATGCCGCTATCGTCTCAGGTTTGATGCAGCTGGGCATCCCTTACGATATTGCTGAATACACGGCGACATGGGTTGATTTGTTCCTCTGATTCATGGAGAGAGGGGTGAGCGATGAGTGACCGTGGACGATCAGACCATGTAACGGTTTCGGATGCGATTACCGGTGTTGGTTTTTTCGGAACTGTGTTGTTGGGTTTTGTCTTTCCTTTTGCGGTCGGCATTGGTGTCACTTATCGCTTGCTCCCTTTCGGTGGCGTTCGTTCCTGGGTGCATGGGTGGCGTGGGGTTTTGGGTACCATCGTTATCTTTCTGTTGTGGTTCTTTGGTACCTACATAACTGATGCGTTGGTGGATGTGTTGTTTAGCATGAGCAGTCACAAGGTCTTGAAGAAGCTTGTTAGCGAAGTTGTGAGTTTTGTGTTTCTCATGGGGTTGATGGCCTTGGCCTTCAGCAGGTGGGAAGCCATGGCGCTCTCATCTTTGATAACTGAGGTTCTCACCATTCTCATCTCCCTACTCGTCATTCATGCCGTTGATGCTGCAGACAAGCATGATTAATCTAAACAACGATCATTCCTAGGGAATGAAGCGGATTCGAGTGCCCCTTTTATGGGGCGGGAGAAACGCATCGGACGCGGAGAGGTCTCCTCCTTGGTTTGGGAGGAGACCTCTTCGGTTTGGTTGTGTGTGGTGTTAGTCGTCGGTGGGGTTGATGTTCTTACTGAGGGCCAGGGCGATGAGCGCTGCGAGGTTGTTGGTTCGGTCGAGGGTGAGGGCTTGGACCATGTATGAGCTGGCTTGGTCGGGGTCGCGGGCGGCCCAGGCCAGGTAGGCTCTGGAGGCGCTGAGGTGTGGGGTGGGGCCGACGGCGGCGGTGAGCTGGTCGAAGAGGTTGTAGGCTCTGTCGGCGCGTTCCTGGTTGACGGGGGTCCGGCCTTCGAAGCAGGTGGTGAGGCTGGTGAAGATGAGTTTGACGGCGGCGGGGTCGTGGGGTTGTTCGGTGATGGTGGTCAGGTCGTCTCGGGTGGTGTCGGGGTTGATGGCGGCGACCAGGAGCGCGTCGCGGTGCGGCAGTGAGGTTTCTATCAGCGCGGCCATGCGGGTGAGCCGGTCGTGTCCTATGGCTTCGGGCTGGTGGGTGCCGTCGAGTATGCGCATGATGCTGTCGAGGGCCTGTCGGCCTGCGGTGAGCATGAGTTGGGGGTCCTGGCTCAGTTGCTTGACGTCGTCCTGGAGGCTGGTTGTGGTGTTCATGGGTGTTCCTTTCCTTGGTGCCGGGACTGTTTGTGCCGACGCCTGGAATGGCGGCCCGGGTATAGCGGAGAGTCAAGCCCCCGCGTGGATCCGAACACTCCCCCGGAGGCCGAGGGGGCATGCTGTTCGGCCCCCTCGGCCGGAGCGGGGTGTGGGCGGAGACGCTCGGGGCTTGAGTCGCAGCGGCCCGGGCCAGAATGGAAGGGGGCGGCACAAACACCACATTCCCAACCCCTTCAGCAGCACGCCGCAGGCGTGCGACAGCGGCGGCCAGACATCAAGGCGCAGCCGCCGATGACCACAACCCCGGCCGAGCCGAGCATGGAAAAAGGGACCCCGTTGAGGGGTCCCTTGATGATGTTGCCCTGATGGGTCAGGCCATCTGGCTTCGGAGTCCTGGGTAGTGGTGTGCCAGGTATTCGGCGGTGGCTTGGCGGATCAGTGCCGATAGGTTGGTGCCTTCTGTTTTGACGGCGGCTTCGGCCCATTGGTCCAGGGCCGGGGTGGTGCGTACCTGCCAGGTTTTGCTGGTGGGTTGTTTGAGTTCGTCGCGGGGGCGGCCGGCGAAGATGGAGAGCAGGTCGTCGTCGGTCAGGGGGCCGGCGTCGTAGCCCCGGTATACCCGGGTGCCTTCGATGGGTGTGAATTGGCCGGCGTCGGCCATGCGGTCGAGTGCTTCGGCGTGTGCTGCCCTGTCGGCGGGTGTCTGTGTGTTGGTCATGGTCTGGCTCCTTGTTGGTTGTGTCTATTGGTATCTGAGATGTTGCCACCGGCTGGTCAGCGGCATGGCGTGGAAGGCGTGGAGCTGGCCGTCCTGCCATTTGCTGACGATGACTTCGAGCAGGTTGTCGGGTAGGGCCCCGGGGTGTGGCTGGCCGACGAAGACCACCGTCATCTCGTCGCCGTAGCCCTCGATTTGTTCGTGGCCTATGGAGTGGAGGACCGCGTGCCTGATTTCGTCGTCGGCGCAGCCGTGCTTGCGGGCTGATTGCTCTATCTCGATCTCCATGACCATGAGTGTAGTACAAATTGCACATACAAACCAGTCGTGCGTTCCTCGCGTTGCGGTCTGGCTGTCCGAACGCGGGGCGTTCGACGATGCCGATTCCACCCCGTGGGGTGGCGCGAGGCATCGCTGCGGGGTTCATTCACTCTTTGGTGTCCTCCTCCTGGTCGCCGTCGTCTGTTTCATCTTCGTTCCCTTCGTTGTCTTCCTCTTCAGGTCGGGGCACCAGGTCGCCGTCGAGACCGGATTGCTCTTCGTCGCTGATGGCGTAGCCTGCGGTTTGGAGGGCACGGTAGAGGGGTTTGAGCAGGCCGTCTATGTCGTCTTGGCTGCGCCAGGTCTCGTGGTTGATCTGTGTCTCCATGATGGCGTGGCACAGGGCGAAGGCCGTCTGGGTGCGGCGACTCTCGTCAAGGTCGGCCTTTTGCGCCAGCTCGGCTTCCTGGTCCTGGACGATGGCGCGCCATGTGTCCCGCACCTGGTCCCGGCTGACCCACCAGGTGCGTTGGCTCGCTTGGGCGATGACCAGCATGGACAGGGCCTGGGACTGGTTTTTGGCGGGGCGTTTGAGGGACATGAGCCGTTGCGTGTAGGCCAGCCGCAGGTCGTGGCTTGCCGTGTCCAGTTGCTTGGCCGGTGCGATTTCGGCTTCTTGTTCGGCTTGCCACCTGGCCAGGTCATCCTCTCTTTGCCGGCGTTCGTCCTCCTGGTCCTGTTGGGTGTATGGCTCCAGCAGGGTGATTTTGACGCGCCACTGTCCGCCACGGTCGAGCAGTCCGGCGGCCGTGGGTTTGTCGCCTTCCCATTCCTCCAGCCATGTGTCGAGGGCCTGCTTGGGGTCGGGGTCGGTATCCGGGGAGAATCGGGCGATGGTGCGCCAACCTTCCGGGTCAGACCAGGATTGTGATGGTGTCAGCGGCACGATGGGCAGCCCGGCCTGCTTGATGGCTTCCTGGGCCTGTTCGATCCACTTGTCCAGCGACCGTTTGGCCTGGACCTGGTGCAGTGTCATGTTCCAGTTGTTGGTGCCTGCGGCTTTGATGAGCTGGTCTTGCAGGCCTTCGTCGTCGCGGAAGTCGGCTATCGTCTCCAATTCCTCGAAGCTCAGCTGGGATGGCAGCGCGAGTATTTTCTCGTCGTCGATGGACGATATTTTGAGCCGTCGCTGCACGGTGCTGCGGCTGCGGCCAGTGGCTTTGGCCATCTGGTCCACGTCTTCGCCAAGGTCCAGGAGGTGGGCGTATCCGCGTGCCTCGTCCAGGGCGGTGAGCTGGTCACGGTGTATGTTCTCTACCAGCATCACCTCCGCCTGGGTCTGCTCGTCCATGTCGGTGATGATACAGGGCACGGTTGCAAGGCCGGCCTGCTCGGCGGCCGCCAGCCGCCGGTGTCCGATGACCAGGGTGTGCCGCCCCTCCTGGTTCGCCGGTGTGACGACCAGGGCCTGCTGTATGCCTTGGGACGCGATGCTCATGGCCAGCTCCGACACGTCTCCTATCTCGCTTCGGGGGTTGGCGTCGTTGGGCCTGATGGCGTCGATGGGCAGCATGGTCACTGTGGTTGTGGTGTTCATGGGTGTTCCTTTCCTTGGTGCCGGGACTGTTTGTGCCGACGCCTGGAATGGCGGCCCGGGTATAGCGGAGAGTCAAGCCCCCGCGTGGATCCGAACACTCCCCCGGAGGCCGAGGGGGCATGCTGTTCGGCCCCCTCGGCCGGAGCGGGGTGTGGGCGGAGACGCTCGGGGCTTGAGTCGCAGCGGCCCGGGCCAGAATGGAAGGGGGCGGCACAAACACCACATTCCCAACCCCTTCAGCAGCACGCCGCAGGCGTGCGACAGCGGCGGCCAGACATCAAGGCGCAGCCGCCGATGACCACAACCCCGGCCGAGCCGACCAGTTTTATGTTTGCCGATTGAAGGGTGATCTGCAGTAGCTCATGATAGAAGAAAGACCATCCGATAAGAAATGTGTTTATATTGTGAAGCTTTATCTTGATGAAGCTTTCTAACTGATATCCCGAGTATATTAAAGCTTGTTAGAAGCCGCCACTGCCTCTATCATATTTATATGATATGCACACTAGGGCGGCACTTTTTTATCTAAAGGGGTGTAACTGAGATGGACACCGCTCGTATTCCTTACCCTTCGCATCCTTATCAGAGCTCAGCCAATCTAGCCTCTATGCTGATACAGAACGGTCTCTCCGGCATCAGGGGCTATAGGAACTAAACGCGTTGTTTTAGGTTCTGTGTGTGGGTTTGGTTGTGTGTTGGTCAGAGTGTGGTGTTGGGGTATCTGACTGGTGTGTGGAACTCGTTCCAATTGATGGCGGTGCCGTAGTGTTCGGGCTCGTCCTGTTCCTGTCTGGTTTCCCGTTTGGGTGCTGGTTGTGGCTGCTGGTGTTCGTCCCTGTTCAGGCTGGCGGGGTCGGGGTTGTCGGTTTTCATGT
>NZ_BTXD01000007.1:0-4503 GCF_036986835.1 Bifidobacterium apis
TTCGATCTTCAATCTTGAAACATGGAGCTTGCTCTTAGTGGGTGAACTATCTGACTTGGTTCAGTCCTAACTTACACACCCCGGAGCTGGGTGAACTATCTGACTTGGTTCAGTCCTAACTTACACACCCCGGAGCTGGGTGAACTATCTGACTTGGTTCAGTCCTAACTTACACACCCCGGAGCTGGGTGAACTATCTGACTTGGTTCAGTCCTAACTTACACAGGTAGGGTTCTGTTGCTAGTTTGGCAGTATGACCGATGCACAGCTCAAGCAAGAATGGGAGCAACTCTATCTTCCGCTACGCCCGCTGTGCACGAATGACTTCATCGACGGTATCTACCGGCAGTCACGACAGAAAGCACTGGCTGGATTCAAATACATCGAGACAAATCCAAAAACGGTCAGCGATCTGCTCGTGGTCGACATCGATGATGAGGACGCAAGAGCTATAGCGCTTTGGGAGCATGAGCATATGCTGCCCAACGTCATCGTAGAGAATCCAGCCAATGGCCACGCTCACGCCGTATGGGCGTTGGCTGTGCCGTTTAGTCGAACCGAGTACGCACGTCGAAAGCCGCTCGCGTTCGCAGCCGCTGTTACCGAGGGACTGCGCCGTTCATGCGACGGCGACAAGGGCTATTCGGGCCTCATGACCAAGAATCCTCTGCACACTGCATGGGATTCCGAGCTGGTAACTGATCACCTCTATGATCTCGAAGAGCTCAGCCACTGGCTCACAGAAGCAGGGGACATGCCGGCAGCCTCATGGAGACGGACCAAGCGCCGAAACACCATCGGGCTAGGCCGCAACTGCTCAATCTTCGAAACCGCTAGAACATGGGCTTACAGAGAAGTTCGTAATCATTGGGGAGATAGCGGGGGCCTGCGTGAAGCAATCGAACAGTGCGCTCAACAGATGAATCAAGAGATGTTCACCACTGACCCACTAAGCCGCACAGAGGTTACTCAGATAGCTAAGTCAATTCACAAGTGGATCGTTACGAAAAGCCGCATGTGGAGTGACGGACAAGCCGTCTACGAAGCTAACTTCATTGCTATCCAATCCGCCCGAGGCCACAAGTCCGCCCAAGCTCGTCTTAGGGGAAAGAGCCTTGCCGAAATGAAACAGGAAGTACTGAATCTTTGACAGCCCTAGAAACAAACAAAAAGCGCCCGGTTACTGCGAAAGAGGCCGCCCGTCGATTGGGAGTCAGCGAACGGACGATACGCCGCCTCGTGGCGACTCCTCGCTCTCAATGGATCCGCGACAAGGCTGAAGAGCGTGAGGCTATCCGCAGATACCACGATGATGACGGCCATACTTGGCCAGAAACCTGCGAGCATTTCGGTCTATCAATCGATACTGTAAGGCGCCGAACTTACCGAGCTAGAAAAGAACGACTTGATGAACTGAGCGAATCCGACTGCCAAAAAACTGTCGAAAGTCCATTAGCTTGATAAGACGCTCACAGTAAATCATCAGTAGGAATAAAAAACCCGCCCCTTTTAGGGGGCGGGTTAAATCAAGTTTTAAGACTTGAAGCTTTCCCAGCTAAATTCAGCATATATCACCCTATCTGAATTGTCTAGCCTCTGTCTGTAGAATATTAACTATATATAATATTCTACAGACAGAGGCTAGACAATTATGCTCTAAGCATAATAAAAGATGGTAAGATGTTTATAGGCTTTGAAAAAGGCCCAGGAATCGTGAGCAGAGCGGTCTATTGCACAAGCCTCGACAAGCTTGAAGCTTTCCCAGCTTCGAGGGTTCGAATCCCTCCGATTCCGCCAAACCCCACGCTTTTGAAGCGTGGGGTTTATTACTAATTGATGGATCACTCAGAACACGAACCGATATGTTATTCTCTAAATCGCTTTCAACATCCTAATAACTCTGGCACTGAACTTAATTGCTGATTTGAGGAATCAGCACACCCGCTGTCACAGACCCGCAAATCACAAATCTTCCCGCGGAGCCCTTAAAAAGAGATAAGGCTAGCGGGGGGGGGGGCTTATACGTGAAATAGCTAAAAATCCCACAGAAGCCCGTACAAACCCCTTTTCAGGGGAAATCCAGCGTAGCGACCAGTCAGTGACTGGACTGGTGGGGGTCAAGCGGGTTTGTGTACACAAAAACTATAGCTTGCTCCGGCAACTCACCCGTTCGATCTTCAATCTTGAAACATGGAGCTTGCTCTTAGTGGGTGAACTATCTGACTTGGTTCAGTCCTAACTTACACACCCCGGAGCTGGGTGAACTATCTGACTTGGTTCAGTCCTAACTTACACAGGTAGGGTTCTGTTGCTAGTTTGGCAGTATGACCGATGCACAGCTCAAGCAAGAATGGGAGCAACTCTATCTTCCGCTACGCCCGCTGTGCACGAATGACTTCATCGACGGTATCTACCGGCAGTCACGACAGAAAGCACTGGCTGGATTCAAATACATCGAGACAAATCCAAAAACGGTCAGCGATCTGCTCGTGGTCGACATCGATGATGAGGACGCAAGAGCTATAGCGCTTTGGGAGCATGAGCATATGCTGCCCAACGTCATCGTAGAGAATCCAGCCAATGGCCACGCTCACGCCGTATGGGCGTTGGCTGTGCCGTTTAGTCGAACCGAGTACGCACGTCGAAAGCCGCTCGCGTTCGCAGCCGCTGTTACCGAGGGACTGCGCCGTTCATGCGACGGCGACAAGGGCTATTCGGGCCTCATGACCAAGAATCCTCTGCACACTGCATGGGATTCCGAGCTGGTAACTGATCACCTCTATGATCTCGAAGAGCTCAGCCACTGGCTCACAGAAGCAGGGGACATGCCGGCAGCCTCATGGAGACGGACCAAGCGCCGAAACACCATCGGGCTAGGCCGCAACTGCTCAATCTTCGAAACCGCTAGAACATGGGCTTACAGAGAAGTTCGTAATCATTGGGGAGATAGCGGGGGCCTGCGTGAAGCAATCGAACAGTGCGCTCAACAGATGAATCAAGAGATGTTCACCACTGACCCACTAAGCCGCACAGAGGTTACTCAGATAGCTAAGTCAATTCACAAGTGGATCGTTACGAAAAGCCGCATGTGGAGTGACGGACAAGCCGTCTACGAAGCTAACTTCATTGCTATCCAATCCGCCCGAGGCCACAAGTCCGCCCAAGCTCGTCTTAGGGGAAAGAGCCTTGCCGAAATGAAACAGGAAGTACTGAATCTTTGACAGCCCTAGAAACAAACAAAAAGCGCCCGGTTACTGCGAAAGAGGCCGCCCGTCGATTGGGAGTCAGCGAACGGACGATACGCCGCCTCGTGGCGACTCCTCGCTCTCAATGGATCCGCGACAAGGCTGAAGAGCGTGAGGCTATCCGCAGATACCACGATGATGACGGCCATACTTGGCCAGAAACCTGCGAGCATTTCGGTCTATCAATCGATACTGTAAGGCGCCGAACTTACCGAGCTAGAAAAGAACGACTTGATGAACTGAGCGAATCCGACTGCCAAAAAACTGTCGAAAGTCCATTAGCTTGATAAGACGCTCACAGTAAATCATCAGTAGGAATAAAAAACCCGCCCCTTTTAGGGGGCGGGTTAAATCAAGTTTTAAGACTTGAAGCTTTCCCAGCTAAATTCAGCATATATCACCCTATCTGAATTGTCTAGCCTCTGTCTGTAGAATATTAACTATATATAATATTCTACAGACAGAGGCTAGACAATTATGCTCTAAGCATAATAAAAGATGGTAAGATGTTTATAGGCTTTGAAAAAGGCCCAGGAATCGTGAGCAGAGCGGTCTATTGCACAAGCCTCGACAAGCTTGAAGCTTTCCCAGCTTCGAGGGTTCGAATCCCTCCGATTCCGCCAAACCCCACGCTTTTGAAGCGTGGGGTTTATTACTAATTGATGGATCACTCAGAACACGAACCGATATGTTATTCTCTAAATCGCTTTCAACATCCTAATAACTCTGGCACTGAACTTAATTGCTGATTTGAGGAATCAGCACACCCGCTGTCACAGACCCGCAAATCACAAATCTTCCCGCGGAGCCCTTAAAAAGAGATAAGGCTAGCGGGGGGGGGGGCTTATACGTGAAATAGCTAAAAATCCCACAGAAGCCCGTACAAACCCCTTTTCAGGGGAAATCCAGCGTAGCGACCAGTCAGTGACTGGACTGGTGGGGGTCAAGCGGGTTTGTGTACACAAAAACTATAGCTTGCTCCGGCAACTCACCCGTTCGATCTTCAATCTTGAAACATGGAGCTTGCTCTTAGTGGGTGAACTATCTGACTTGGTTCAGTCCTAACTTACACACCCCGGAGCTGGGTGAACTATCTGACTTGGTTCAGTCCTAACTTACACACCCCGGAGCTGGGTGAACTATCTGACTTGGTTCAGTCCTAACTTACACACCCCGGAGCTGGGTGAACTATCTGACTTGGTTCAGTCCTAACTTACACAGGTAGGGTTCTGTTGCTAGTTTGGCAGTATGACCGATG
>NZ_BTXD01000008.1:0-4118 GCF_036986835.1 Bifidobacterium apis
ACATGAAAACCGACAACCCCGACCCCGCCAGCCTGATCAGGGACGAACACCACCAGCCACGACCAGCACCCAAACGGGAAACCAGACAGGAACAGGACGAGCCCGAACACTACGGCACCGCCATCAACTGGAACGAGTTCCACACACCAGTCAGATACCCCAACACCACACTCTGACCAACACACAACCAAACCCACACACAGAACCTAAAACAACGCGTTTAGTTCCTATAGGCCCCTAAATTAGGTATGCCCTTAGCGCATACGAATCGTACTTTACAATAATTTTTGACTTATTGCATCTTTTTGTCAATAATTTATGGAAGACTTTTAACCGTCACGCAAGCAATACTTGTATTGCGTCTCAGTGTAAAGTTCGCTGTAGCTTTTCGCGTTGTGGATTCGTATGGTGCTCGGGGTTTCGTCGGGCTGTGGATTGGGGTTGGGTATGGCTGGTGAGTTTCTGTCCCTTGAGGGTGTCTCCTATCATTACGGTTCGGGCGGGGCCGGCATCACCGACGTGTCCCTGCAATGCCCGCCTGGGTCGTGGACGGCGATCATGGGGCCCTCGGGCGCGGGCAAGTCGACCCTGCTGAATTGCGCCTCGGGCCTGCTGCCGGTCGACCAGGGCTTGGTGCACATCGGGCAGCATGACCTGGCCCGGATGGGAGAGGCCGACCTGACACGTGTCAGGCGTGACCTGATCGGGTTCGTGTTTCAGGACTACAACCTCGTCGAAGCGTTCACATGCCTGCAGAACGTGATGCTGTCCTTCCTCTTCGGCGGGCCGCGCATCGAGGTCGACGACGCCGTGCGGGCCCTGCAGGCGGTGGGTCTGGATGGTTTCGCCGACGTCTATCCCTCGGACATGTCGGGCGGGCAGCGGCAGCGTGTGGCGGTGGCCAGGGCTTTGGCCTCGAGGCCCTCGGTCGTCTTTGCCGACGAGCCGACGGGCGCCCTGGACACCGCCGGCTCCCAGCTGGTGCTGGACGCCTTCGGCCAGGTGGCGGCGCGGGGGTCCACGGTGCTGATGGTGACCCACGACCCGGATGTGGCGGCCCGTGCTGGCAGCACCGTGTTCCTGGTCGACGGCCGCATCCACTCGGTGTGGTCGGGCTGCACGGCCGAGCAGCTGGCCATGCACCTGGCCGAGACCACGTTGAGCGGGGCCGACCGGTGAGCGCGGGCATGGCCTCCCCGGCCCAGCAGGCGAGCCGACCCTGGCGCAAGCGGCCAACAAGGGCCAGCCTGTCCTTCTCCCTGGTCAGGGCCCACCGCTCCTCCTACTGGATCATGTGCCTGGCCGTGTTCGCCACCACGACCCTGTCCTGCGCGACCCTGCAGGCACGTCAGGCGGGCCTGGCCTACGACGGCCTGCACGGCCTGGAGGGCCTGAACGCCTACCACCGCATTCTGACCAAGGCCTACTACGACCTGGCATTGAACACTGTGTCGCTGATCGCGCTGGTGTTCTGCCTGCTGGTGACGGTGTTCCTGGTCCTGTCATCGGTGTCCTTCCTGGTCCAGGAAAGGCGCCGGGAATACGGCCTGATGCGGCTCAACGGCGCCTCGGGCAAACAGGTCGTGGCCATGGCCCTGCGAGAGTTCTCCCTGCCCCTGGCCCTGGCCGACGCCGCGGGATGCCTGGCCGGATCCCTGCTGACCGTTCCTGTGGGCATGGCCTTCATAAGGGCCATGGGCACCACGGACATCGACCTGCTCTTCCACCCCAGGGCCCGCCTGTGGGTGGCGGCCGTGGCCTTCGCCTTGATGATGGCGGTCTGCCTGCTGGGCGTGTGGCTGGCCACGCGCAGGTTCGGGGCCGAGACCCCCCTGAAGCTGATGACACAACCGGCCGTCAAGGACAAAAAGGCCAGCCGGTTGCGGATCGTATGCTCCCTGGCCCTGTTCCTAGCCTCTATCACGGTCGCCTTCATGCCGGTCGACCGCTCGGAGTTCTACGACCGGCTGCTGGGCTTGATCGTCCTACTGATAATCACCGTGTACGTGGCCGCCCCCCTGCTGGTCCCCCCGGTAGCATCCCTGCTGGGCCTGCTGGCCGAAAAAACCGCGGCCGGACCGGGCCTGCTGGCCCGGCAACGGGTCCGCAGGGGCAGGGCAGGCGCCACGGCCATAGCGTTGCCGGCCATGATGGCGCTGACCATTCTGGTCTCCTTCATCCTCATCATGCAGGCGGGCCGCATGAGCTCGGTGGTGCTCAGCATCGAGCCCATGAAGGCCGACGTGGTGGCCTCCTCGGACGACCTGTCCCAGGCCGGCAGGATCTCGCGCACGCTGCAGGGGCTCGGACGGGAGGTCGGCACAGCCGACATCTACCAGACCCAGCAATGGGTCCTGACCGACAAGCACGGAAACATCCAGATGGACACCTTCCCCCAGGTCACCTGGGCCCAGGCCCGTGACCTGGCCGACCCCAGCCACAAGGACACCGCCCCCAAGGTGCTCCAGGGCAGCCTGGCCGACCTGGGCGCCGGCAAGGTGGCCATAAGCAGAGCATACGACAACCAGCGCAAGCCGGGCGACACGATCACCCTCATCGACCGCCACGACAAAAGACACCAGGTCCAGGTCGTGGCCGTCATCGAGCCGCCCAAGACCACCCCCCACGTGAACATGGACATGCTCACGACCGAGGATGGCCTGCCCAGGGAGGGCGAGAACGGCCGACTGTACGCCTTCATCACCGCCCGCGACCACACCCAGGCCGACGACATAGCCCAACAGATAAGGGACACCACCCACAAGATCACCGCCTTGAACAGGCAGGACTTCATCGACGACTACATCAAGACCAGCATCAAGGAGCAGCAGGGAACACCGCTCATGATAGCCGGCGGCACCATCCTGGCCCTGATATTCCTCGTCCAATCTATAGCCATAGGAATCAGCGAACGACGCATGCAGAACCGGCGCCTCAACCAGATGGGCGTCACCCGCGGCGCCCTCGCCTGGTCAGCGGCCATCGAGACCACACTCGACGTCACCGCCGGCATCATCCTCTCCCTCGTCGCCGTGGCCATCACCGAGGCATCCGTGGCGATAAGCTTCGTCCGGGACGGGGTCGGCATACAACACACACCCATCATCGCAGACATCTTCCTACCCATGTCCCTCCTGCTCCTGGCCGTCGCCATAGCCACCACCATCCTCTGCACACGCCTCACCCACAAGAACCAACCCACAAAACACTAGAGGCCAGGCCAACCATGAACTTTATCCACGTCGTCAGGAAATACATGCCGGGGCACATTCTTGCATACACGGCAAGCCTTCTGCTGGGAATCCTCGCACAAGCGGTCGTCCTGCTGCAACCACAGCTCAGCGGAGCCCTCATAGACGGCGTGCAACAACACAAAGCAATCGTATTAATCGCGGTGCAATTGGGAATACTGTTCATTCTTGGCGCTGTATTGACAGCAATCCAGCAAGCCATACTAGGCACAATAGGGGAGAAATCATTATATTCCATTCGCAACAGCATGGTCGACAAGTTTTTCCGGATGAGTTTGCTTGATAGAGAACAGAAACCTCCGGCCTGGTATTCGCAAAGAGTTTCCAATGATGCCGCTTTGATAAAGTCGGTTCCATCGCAATTCCTCTCACTGGTGCAAGGAATAATCCTGATTGTAGGTTCAGGGGTGTGCCTTGTGTGGCTTGACCCCATTTTCTTTGTGATAGTTCTCATTCCTGCAGGTTTTTCAATATCACTTATGCTTATTGCAACTAAGCCGGTAAAAAAACTGCAGAACAATCTGCAGAATGCAACAATGGACATGACCTCGACTGTGCAGGAAGCCGCCGCTTCCATGAGAACACTTGAAGCCTATAACTCTATCGACCCGGAAAAAAACAAGATATATGCGGCCTATAGGAACTAAACGCGTTGTTTTAGGTTCTGTGTGTGGGTTTGGTTGTGTGTTGGTCAGAGTGTGGTGTTGGGGTATCTGACTGGTGTGTGGAACTCGTTCCAGTTGATGGCGGTGCCGTAGTGTTCGGGCTCGTCCTGTTCCTGTCTGGTTTCCCGTTTGGGTGCTGGTTGTGGCTGCTGGTGTTCGTCCCTGTTCAGGCTGGCGGGGTCGGGGTTGTCGGTTTTCATGT
>NZ_BTXD01000009.1:0-1247 GCF_036986835.1 Bifidobacterium apis
GGGCTATAGGAACTAAACGCGTTGTTTATGTTGGGGGTTTGGCCTTGTGGCTGTAAGCGTGTTGGGTGGTTGTTAATAGGTCGGGTTGTTAATAGGGGTCTTGCAGGGGTGCCCGTTCCTGTTCGATCGGGGAATGAGAACCAGATCGAAGAGGGCCAGGCATTGCCCCATATGCCATGGGCGGATGCGCAGGCATGGGCGCAACAGATCAGGCACGCAGCGCCGGATGTGTCCGTCCTGCTCGATCACGTCCACCGCGCGCAGGCAGGACCGGGCCCGCGCCGCGCAGTTGAGGGAGTTCCCGGACCGGCCGCTGACGGGCAGGACCCGGGAACAGATGGGGGCCATGGGCGCCAGGGCCTGGCGTAAACGGGTCGGCTGGTGCTGGAACATCAAGCCGGCAATCACACCGGACGGGGTGGTCCATCACACGCTCATGGCCGACGGCACGTATATGGCACACGGCTGGTGCCTCCTGATGGCGATCGACGGGCAGACGGGCCAGGTCATCGACCGGCAGTGGTGCCATCAGGAGAACACGGCGGCCTGCACGGCCCTGTCCTCCCGCATCCCCGGGCCCGACGTGCTCATCACCGACGGCCTTCGCGGCGTGCAGAAAGCCTGCCATGCCTGCTGGCCGGGCACGCGCATCAACGCTGCCTGGTGCACGTGCAACGCAACACCAAAACCGACCCGACACTCAAACCACGACTTCAGGCCGGCAAGGAACTCAAGCGACTCTCCGACCAGCTCACCCGGGTCCATACCATCGAGGAAGCGGTGCGTTGGGGTGAGGCCTTGAACGCCTGGCACGAAAGATGGAAAACCCTCATCGACGAACGCACCATGGCCAAGGACGACCCAGCCAACCCCAAAGCCAGCCACCAATCCTGGTGGTGGACCCACCAGGAACTCAGCCGCTGCTACCGCAGGCTCGAACACCTCTTCCAAGACAGGCAGCTCTTCGCCTTCCTGGAACCCGAACTCACCGCCGGCGGGCCAGTGGAACGCACCACCAACCGGCTGGAAGGAGGAGTCAACCCACCCATCAAACGCACCCTCCTGCAACACCACGGCCTACCCGAGAGCCACATGAGACGCGCCTGCGAATGGCACTGCTACATGAAAACCGACAACCCCGACCCCGCCAGCCTGAACAGGGACGAACACCAGCAGCCACAACCAGCACCCAAACGGGAAACCAGACAGGAACAGGACGAGCCCGAACACTACGGCACCGCCATCAA